>NZ_BMZI01000001.1:0-19716 GCF_014652715.1 Salinicola rhizosphaerae
TTCGATCAGGACCAGCGGCGACAGCTTGCGCTAACCCATGGGCTATCCGCCGCCTTGGAATCCGACGATCAGCTCTATTTGCTCTATCAGCCAAAAATCGATCTGCATTCGGGGAAGATGGTCGGTGTCGAGGCGTTGATGCGCTGGAAGCATCCTGTCTACGGAGAAGTGCCGCCCATGGACTTCATTCCCCTGATCAGCCAGACAACGCTGATCAACCCGCTAACGTGCTGGGTCATTCGGGAAGCGGCGCGCGCGATTCAGCAGTTCGAGGCGGCTGGGCATCCGACAGTGGTGTCGGTGAATGTCACCACCACGAATCTGATCGATGAGGCGTTTTACGACGACCTGCTCGCGATACTGCAGGCGCAGCAGATCGAGGCCTCTCTGCTCGAGGTCGAGTGCCTGGAAATGGAAGAGTTGCTGAAGGACCCCCGGGCCCTGAACACGCTCACCAAGCTACGAGCGCTCGGCGTTCGCGTAGCGCTGGATGATTTCGGCAGCGGATACAGCAACCTCAACTATCTGCGCAGGATCCCGGCGGACGTGATCAAACTGGATAGAGCCCTTATCAGTGATATCGCCACTGATGCCGGCAGCCGGGCTATCGTGTTCCGGCTGATTCAAATGCTCAACCACTTCGGGTTCGAGATCGTCGCGGAAGGGATCGAAGACCAGCCCACGGTGGATCTACTCAAGCGCTACAACTGCCATACCGGCCAAGGCTACTTCTTCTACCGTCCGTTGAAGCTCGCCGATGCCATTGAGGTAGGTCAGGCGGCAGCGCGATGACGGAGAGCGCTCTATATGCCGCCAGGGCATTAAAATATTGCCTTGCCCGGTGTCTGTGTTGCGGAACTTTTCGGGAAGTGTAACCTCTGAGCCATTCAGTAGTGACAGGTTCCCGGCCATCCTCAGGGGGTGGCTAGTACCATGCGTTTAAGGTTGTTGCGATAGTTGCCTTGGAACGAAAAACCCATGCCCATCATCCCACAGCACCTGGCGGATTCATCTCAGGGACCGATTGTCCTATCTTCCTGCATCGAGAAAGGGCCGCCAAGATACACCACGCCCTATATCCACTCGAGGGGCCAACTGCTGGGTACGAACACCGGCATGCTCTCTGTAGATGTCGGTCACCACCAGTGGGTGGTACTACCCAGCCTTGCCGTTTGGATCCCTAGTGGAGAGCCCTACGCGCTCTCGTCCTCGCAGAGTTACCAAGGGTGGGCAGCTTATGTAGCCGAAAACGCCTGTCAGGATTTGCCCGCACGCCCCTGCATCGTTTCGGTATCTGGATTGCTGCGCGAAGCGGTGAAGAAGAGTTTCGATTGGTCGAAGGTCGAGTTGGCCGGGCCTCAGCAGCGGCTGGCTGGTGTTATCCTCGATGAGATCATGGCGGTGCCCCGGCTGAACGTCGGGTTGCCAATGCCGCGAAGCAAAAAGACGCTTGCGGTCGCACGTGCACTCAGCCTCACTCCGCAAGACAGGAGGCAAATCGAATATTGGGCGAGGCATGTTGGAGTAACTTCGGAGGCTCTTGCTGATGCTTTCATTTCCGAGACTGGGCTCACGTTTTCTGCGTGGCGGCGGCGGCTGAAAATGCTTGTCGCATTGGAGTCCATACTTGCTGGGCGATCATTGATCGCTGTGGCCCGCAAAGCTGGATACAAGGATTTACACGGCTTTATTACGGTATTTCGTAAAGAGATGGGGGTGACGCCATCACAGTACACCCTGGGAACACCAGCCTCTAAGACCCCATAGAATTAGGGCTCTTCCATAGCGGCCTAGTCCGGAACGACGCTTCAGGAATTTGTGGCTTCTTGGATCTAAACGCGGAGGCATATTAGAACCTTCGCAATACGCTCTGGGCGATCGATCAAACTTCTTTTTTGCGGCACCGGCCGAGAGTCTGTCGAGGGTGTGCGTCAAATGTAATGTCGCTGCGTAAGCGAAAATTAGGTAATAGAGGTTAAAAAGTATTGGCGAGTGTCTGACAACCAATCGACATGCAAGGCTAGATGGAATATAGCAATCGCGAAGTTACGTTTAATACTTCTCGCATGGTCCAGCCCGCGCTAAAGGCATGTTCATTGACAGCCGACTATGCGGGGGACAATGACCTTTATCTAATCGAGCTCCCAAGCATTATTTTCGAAGGAGCCTGACGAGCGGGCTGGCAATAGCAGTATAGTTGAGAAGGAGATTTTGTTCTCGTTTAGGACGAAATTTTTGCCCTAAAAACCCCGATTAAGAAAGTCAAGAGAGAGAAACTTTCTTAATCGAGTGAAGCGGCGACTTAGGCGCCAATAAGGAGCACAAGGTGGTGCGATGAGGGTCACTAGCGCCAAAAATATTAGGTTGGGAGCGATATCTATGCAAAGCAAGTCTGCCGTCGATTCAGATTAATCTAATGTAAGACATTCGCCATTGGTCGCATGGCAGGCTTGTCAAGGGAGGCGGGCGATACGTACGGACTTGATCTGGTCACCTTCCTCCCAAATCCCGCATGGTTGGCCGAAGCGATATTCCGCCTCAGAACGAAGCAGATCGATCCACCGCACTAGTGCGAGCTGATTTCGGAATACCCCTTGCGGAATGTTACGTGGTAACGCCTCACACTCGTGGATGACGCTGACCAATATCAGCCCATGTACCGAAGACTCCCAGCTAACTCTGTAGGGCATCATGCCGCTCTCGACTAGCTTCTCCGCATCGTCCTTGTCAAAGTCCATTTGTCAAGCTCTTTCTTAAGATTTAGGAGAGTTGAAGCTTAGTCTATGGCGCGCATTATCGCTTCTCTGGTTGCGATGCATCAGATAGCTTGCATGTATTCGGATGGCAATTCGACAGGTATAGGCTGACTTGAAATCAATAAAAACATATACTGACTGGTTGAGTTGAATTTGGATTTCATTAAAACTGTTATTTTTAGGCATTTTACCAATTGATTTTCTGTAGTCATCGCTGTTCGTTGGTATGGCAACGTGGTGCCTGGCCTCACCAGGTAAAATGAAGCGCTGGTTTTAAATAGCTCGGTGTTGATGCGTTAGTTATAATGTTTGCACCTATAGTTTCATGGTGAGCGATAATCTACAGTAAAGTAAATTTGTGTAATCTGAGACACAATTTAACACTAGCATTTTTCCATATACCCATCTACTATCTTTTTTGCCTAGTCGTTTCTCCTTAAAACTTTGATGTTTTTGCCTCCTAGTCGTTTTCCCCGGGCTAGGGGGTTTTTTAGATTCATACGTGAAAATCGTTAAGAAGAAGCTTCCAGTTCGATGATGCGATTTGATTTTTCAGGTCATATCTACTTTTTTAGCAGTCATTTTAGGCTGGTGTGGAAAAGCATTTGCTGGGTCTCACGATATTTTGCTGAGCTTGAGGTTTTACTAAAAAGTGATGGCTCGATCGAATTTCTGAAAGACGATCTGGATGATGCATGTAGCTTGCGTATCCTTTGTGCTTAGATGGCCAAGCTCCAAGCACCGAATAATATTCGTAAATTGAGTTAACGTTTTTCGTATCCCATCTGCTAACTTTGTGTCAATTCTGTCGATCGCTGTGATTGATAAGGATCTACAGATGCTACGATGCCTATTCCCGCGATCTAGCCAGAAAATCAGTCCGTCAAGAGGTTTCACCAATCCACTTTCTGGAAAGGTGATACTCGATACTCCGCGTCGCCAGCAGATGCTCAAGATGCTGTGGGATACGACGTCGTTGACCCAGGGCGTTTTTGACGAATACCTTCTCGCACCGATCTGTCGCTATGCCGAGCTGGTACAGCTGCTCCCCGCATCGGAATCACACCACCATGCCTATCCGGGGGGCATGGTCGATCATGCCTTAGAGATGGCTTGCTACGGGCTGCGTTTACGCCAGCGCCATCTCTTGCCTCCTGGCGCGAAGCCCGAAGACCAAAGCTCAGCGGGTGAACTATGGAGCGCCGCCATAGTCTTCGGTGCGCTCTTACACGACGCCGCCAAGACGCTGGTCGACGTTGAAATTCATCTCGAGGATGGGAGGGAGTGGAGGCTGTGGCACGGCCTGATTCCTGCACCTTACCGCGTCAGGTACCGAGCGGGACGAGAATATCACCTCCACTCTGCGGTCAATCCGTTGTTGTGCGAGCGAGTCCTTGGGGCAAAAGTGCTCGACTGGCTGATGACTCAGCCAAAGCTTTTCGCGATGTTCATGTACACAATCGCAGGGCACACCGAGCGAGGCGGAATCGTTGCAGAGATGATTCATCAAGCGGACCGCGCTAGTGTCGCCAAAGCTTTGGGGGGCGATCCGGTCCAGGCTCTTTTAGCTCCGGTGGAGTCCATCCAGAGAAAGCTGGCAGAAGGCCTGCGGTACATGGTCAAGGAACATTTCAAACTCAATAAGAAAGGCGAAGTTGCTTGGCTGACTGAAGAGTCTCTCTGGCTGGTTTCGCCGCGTGCGGTCAATGAACTGAAAGCACACCTGTATGCTCAGGGTGTCAAGAGTATCCCAGGAGACCTTAACAAGCTGTACGGTGAGCTGCAGTCACATGGGCTGATCGAGGAAGTCACCGAGGGTAAATCGGTGTGGAAATGCGAGATTGTGGAAGGGGACTGGAAACAGTCCTTCAACATGATCAAGGTGCCGCCGACGTTGATCTGGGGGATAGAGGATAAACCAGCCCCTTTTCAAGGGAAAATCACGATTAGAGGTGTAGGCGCAGTCACAGTAGATAAGTCGTCCTCGGAAGATGTGGCACTAACCAGATCAGAATCGATCAAAAAGAACAAGACACGGGCCGGCACGATGCCGCCGCCGCAAACCATCAACTCAAAGCCTGCCTCTAAAACTGACACTGTCAATGACGCTTTCGATGACGACATCATGGCACTCTTTCCAGAGTTGAATCCTGAGGCGGAGATGCTCTCAGATAAGCATAAGAGCGTTGATTTTGCTGAACTAAAAAGCTCGGGCGAGGCAAATCCATCTCCTGAAGATTCCGATTCTCGGCCAAAGTCGGGTCAACAGGGGACTAAGGGCAATTTGGATCTCGGTGAGCGGTTTTGGCAGTGGCTGAAGATGGGGATTGCGGATCATTCTATCCTTATCAATGACACCAAAGCGCCTATCCATACTGTGTCTGGCACCTATTTTCTGGTCAGCCCCAGCATATTCAAGCGCTTTAGCAGCAGAGCGCTTGGAGATGAAAATCAGTGGAAATTAGTTCAAAAACGCTTCCAAAAGCTGGGCATGCATCTCAGAAGCCACGGACAAAATATTCATAACGTTTCCGTCGAGGGACCGAACAAGGCCCGACTACTGAAGGGTTACTTGATCAAGGATCCGCGAGAAGTGAGTCAACGGATACCGCCTGACAATTGGGTGTTGACTCTATTGAAATCCCAAGGACAGAAGGACGAAACTTGTGAATGATGTGTCGTTTATGGAATTGTTGAGCAGGTATTGTGCTGACACGCATCTCAAACCCAAATCAGTCGATAGCTACACTTCAGCAGTTAGGGCTTTGCGCAGGCATTTTGGAAAAGAAATATATCCAAGTATGCTCTGCCGTGAGAGGGTGTGTGCCTGGCGGAAGAGCATTCTTCGGTCAAAGGAGAACCCTAAGGGAATTGTCGAGGTTAGCTGGAATAATTATGCTCGCCATCTTGCTGCGTTGTATAATTTTGGTATTAAATACCAGTTGGTAATGATGAGCGAGAATCCTTTCAATAAGGTTAGAGTTCGTGAGCCGCGTAAGCCTAAAAAAGTTATTAAGCCTTTAACGATGAGATACGTGCGGGAAGTAATGGACGTTTGTCGTAGGTTTGAAGAAGCTCAAGATGACCCTTCCAAAGTTCATCCGGCGTGGTTTTGGGAAGTCGTGGTCGAAACTTTTTATTATACAGGAATTCGCCTCAATCAGCTGCTTCATGTGAAGGCAAAAGATGTCGATTTGAAGAGAATGATCATAATTACCTCGGCTGAGGGATCTAAAACCAACTCAGAATCTGTCGTACCAATAGCAGATGGATTGTACCCATTCATAGCTAGAATGATGCTGGCCGCTCACCGCGCAGGTTTTAAGCGAGAAGATCAATTGTTCAACGTCAACCGGTTCTCCCGTAGGCATCGTCGCGGTGAAACGGACATTAATCAAATAGAGCACTTCTTCAAGAAGCTATCAGCATTTTGCGGCGCCCGGGTTACTCCACACAGATTCAGACATACGCTGGGGACCGAGCTAATGGAGCATCCAGATCGTAATTTACGCGTAACGCAGATGATTCTGGATCACACGAGTATTCGCACTACGATGGAGTACATCCATCCGAGTGTCGACTCGATGCGTCAAGCCCTCAATCAGCGGCGGAGCTTTTAATCAGAAAAGAGCGGTCTGCGGGGCCGCTCAGTCAAAATACCTCTCAAGGTTGACAAGGCTATGGCTTGCGGCCAGTATCGCTGATGCCAATGTAGTGCAGGGAAGGGGCGTTCGTGACCCCAGCACTACTGGCTAAAATTTAGCTAGGCTTTGAAAGCGAAGCGCACAGGTTTGCTCAGAATCCTCCAAATGACTGTTAATCATTGGGTCACAGGTTCGAGTCCTGTTCGGGGAGCCAGCTTCCATAGCTGGTTCATCTAAAACGCCTCTCCAAGACGCCTCCCTCGGCAACCCGTTCCGTTCTCTGATTCATCGATATCATCGATCTGTCACGCCAATGACATATGGCGGGTGCATACTTCGTCTCGATGGCTCGGACTTTCGACCTGAACGGAGAACACTGAAATGAACGACCTGACCCAGCCCCAGGACCTCAAGCGTTTCAGCGTCGAATTGACCGAGCGCCCGGATGGCACCTTCGGTGTCGTGGTTGCCAACGATGCCGCCGACGACGATCTCAAGCTGTTGGCGGGTGCGCTCTGCCAAGTGGCCCTCGACCTCTACGAGCAGTCCCGCGCTGACGCACATTAATCTGGATAAACCGCGGCCGTCGTAGTGAGAGGATTTACGGCCGATATCCGACGTAACCGAAAGGCGCTTCAGCCACAACAAATCACTACCATTCCCTCCTGAACCTCGTCGCCATCATTCCGTTCTAATGGAGATCGTGACCGGTCGAGACGATTGTCGACCGGTTCGTGCTTATTTCATGGAATGAATAAAGGATGACGACATGGACGACGACAAGGCCAGACCGGACCGTTCGCCCTCTCGATCGGCGCCAGCCGAGCAGGACACCTGGCTCGACAAGCTGTTCAAGACGCTGTCGATCGTGGCGCTACTGGTCATCGTGTTCGTGATCGGCGCGTTTTCGGTGGTGACCGACATCTTTCCCGGCCCGCAAATTCAAAACGCCTACCAGGCCGGGCAGGCGCTCTATCACCAGATGACCGATTACAGCGACGTCTACAAGGGCGATATCTGGCGACCCCAGCGAACCGATGCCAAGGGTGTGACACAGTATGATCCGCAGCTGGCTCGCAACGGTCTGACGTTGTACACCGTCGGCACCGAGCCGGCAGCCTACCTGATCGACATGAACGGCAATGTCGTCCACGAATGGCGCAAACGCTACAGCGAAGTGTGGCCTGATGGCGGCGGCGTACCCAATCCGCGGCCGGATGAATTCATCCATTTTCGTAACGCCCAGGTGCTGCCGAACGGCGATCTGATCGCACTCTACGAAGGCAACGGCGATACCCCATACGGCTACGGGCTGGTCAAGCTGGACAAGGACTCCAACGTCATCTGGCGGTACGCCGGGCGCGCGCATCACCAGTTTGCCATCGGTAGTGACGGCAAGGTCTACGCGCTAATACATGGCATCTTCGATGACGAGATTCCCGGGCTGAGCTATCTCAAGCCGCCGCGCCTCGAGGATTCGCTGGTCGTGCTGTCACCGGACGGCAGGGAGCTTCAGCGCACGCGGCTATTGCCGGTCATTCATGACTCACCCTACAGCGAGCTGCTCGACAACGTGCCGGGCATCATGCTCGGCGATCCGATCCACGCCAATGCGGTGGACTACATCGATGCCGCCAAGGCGCGCAACTTCGCGTTCGGCAAGGAGGGAGACCTGCTACTTTCGTTCCGTGAGACCAGCTCGATCGGCGTCTTCGACCCGCGCACTCAGAAGTTGACCTGGGCAACCCGTGGCCCATGGATTCGTCAGCATGATCCGGACGTGCTGCCCAATGGTGATATCGCCTTGTTCGACAATCGGGGCCATTTCCACACGCCGGAAGGGGAGTCGCGGATTCTCGAATTCGACCCCCGTAGGATGCGGATCGCGTGGCAATACACCGGGACTGCGGAGCATCCGCTGGAGAGCGAGATTCGCGGCGATCAACACCGGCTGGACAACGGCAATACGCTGATCAGCGAATCCGATGGTGGCCGGCTCGTCGAGGTGACCCGCGAAGGCAAAATCGCCTGGGAATACGTGGTGCCGACCAGAGGCGGGCCTGACAACGACCTCATTCCCATCATCGGTTGGTCGCAGCGTCTCGATCCCTCACAGTTCGATGACGAATTCTCCGGGGGGTTGGAGAAGCCTGAACCGGCAACGGGGGAGGTGACGAAAGCGGGCGCGTGATGGCTCGATGATGGCCCAGCAATGCCCTTGTTAACCTCTTGCGTATTTGAAGTTGACATGAAGGGGTGGCAACATTCTGTCGACTTCATCTTCTATAAGAGTTGACAGCCATGCTGCGTCACCCGACGACCGAAAGCCTCACCGGGGCTCGTCATGATTGGCAGCGAGACGAAATCGTCTCGCTGCTGTCCCTTCCGTTCAATGACCTGCTGTTTCGAGCCCAGGGCGTGCATCGACAGCACTTCGACCCCAACGCCGTCCAGATCTCCACACTGCTCTCGATCAAGACCGGCGCCTGCCCTGAAGACTGCAAATACTGCCCGCAGTCCGGCCATTACAACACCGGTCTCGAGCGCGAAAAGTTGATGCAGGTCGAGGCCGTGCTGGAAGAAGCGCGTAAGGCGAAGGCAGTTGGTGCGAGCCGCTTCTGCATGGGAGCCGCCTGGAAACACCCCAGCGCAAGGGATATGCCCTATGTGCTCGACATGGTTCGCGGCGTCCGTGCGCTGGGACTCGAGACCTGCATGACGCTAGGCATGCTGAACCGCGATCAGGCCGAGCAGCTCGGTAAGGCAGGGCTCGACTACTACAACCACAACCTGGATACCTCGCCGGAATACTACGGCGAGATCATCACGACCCGCACCTACGCCGACCGCCTCGAGACCTTGGATCACGTCCGTCAGTCCGGCATGAAGATTTGCAGCGGCGGCATTCTCGGCATGGGCGAAAGCGTAAGTGACCGGGCGGGGCTGTTGCAGCAGTTGGCCAATCTGCCTGAGCACCCCGAGAGCGTGCCGATCAACATGCTGATTCGGATCGAGGGCACGCCGCTTGAACATGTCGAAGATCTCGACCCCATCGAGTTCATTCGCACCATTGCCGTCGCGCGCATTCTGATGCCTCGCTCCCACGTGCGGCTGGCTGCCGGGCGCGAACTGATGAGCGATGAAACGCAGGCGATGGCATTCTTCGCCGGTGCCAACTCGATTTTCTACGGCGAGCGCCTTCTAACTGCGGACAACCCCCAGGCGAGCCAAGACCAGCAGCTGTTCGAGCGGCTGGGGCTGCATCCCGAACGTCGTGAAGATGTCGAAGACAGTGTCCACGAAGCCGCCCTCCATGAGCGACTGGCCCGGGCCCGGCTCGACGCCATGACTACAGATGCCGCGGCCCGGGCATGAGCCGATCTGCGTCATCCAACCATAACCCCAGTCAGCGGGCGGCGTGTTGGAGCGAGCTTGGCTCGCGAAAGGGGTCGTGGATTCGGCGATCGTGGCCCTGTCGCTTCATAGCCTGGCTGAGGCCGGGCTGTCCCACAGGCTCTCTTCGTCTTCGAAGGCTGGGTTGTCGTCGGTAATCGCGCGCTCGCCGATCAGCTGCATCCATGAGTCGATGTCGGCGCTGCTGATCTTGCCGTCCGGGCTGTCCTGCTTGTGCAGATTGTCGAGCAGATCGAAGAAATCTCCGTGATCGAGCAAGAACTGCGCGGCCTTTCGCTCTTCGGTGGAGTGATCGCTGTCCGGTGCCGCGATCTTCTTCAGATCCTTCTTGCTGACGATGTCGTCGCCCGCGGTCCAGTCGCTGCCGCCATCGCCTTCATCCCAGTTAGTGAGGATGGTATCGATAACGTCTTTATGCTCTTCGTAGAACGCTTTTCCGTGGACGTTGAGGCGCATCTGGTCTTCGTCGAAATCGAAAAAGAAGTCATCGATATTGCCGTTCTCCTCGATCTCCTGAGTGAACTTGTCGTACTGCTCCGGCTGCGCTTCCCAGGCGGCCATATCCTCGGGAAACCATTCCTGGAATAGCGGATCAGGCTCCTTGTCCTCGTCGTCGGCGCGAGCCATGTCCTTGAAGCCGTAGCTCGAATTGATCAGGTAGTTGAACTTCTCCCCCCAGTCCGACTCGGTGACGCCGTCGTCGGCGAACTGCTCGAACTGATCGCGAATGTTGGCTTCCGTTTCCGCCCCTTTTTTCTGCGCCATTACCGCGTTGAGAATCAGGCTGACAAAGCCGATGCCGAGTCCGATCAGATTGCCGATGGGCCCGGCGGCGCGCAGGCCGCTGCTCAGGCTGGTCAGGATTCGTGAGGTATTCTGTACCGATGTCGCGATCTCGGCGGCGCCGCCGATGGTAAAGAACGCCCCCGAGGCGACCCCCGTGGAGCTGGCGGCGATTGCCATCGGCTCGCCGCTCTTGATCGCTTTATCCAACCCGATGCCGGCGACCACGGTATCCAGAATGCCGCCGGCGAAGTCCGTCATGAAGGCAATCCCTTTGAATGCCGGCCCGAAAACGTTGGTCTTGCCTTTCTTCCCGTCTCCCGAGCTGCCACTCGTGCCATCACCGGCGCCGTTGCCTCGGCCATCGTTATCGGCCGATGAGTCGTTGCCGTTTTCGAGTCGCTCGGCCTCTTCATCTAGGTTCTGGGTCAAGCGCTCCATTGCCGCTCTGGAGGATTCCGCCCCATTCGGATTGAAGCGCTGACGCAGGTCTCCACTGACGTTTTCCAACTCGTCGAGGGCCTCGAGGGTGTCACCCGCATTGCCCAACCCCGCGCCCTTGTTCGATGGCCTCACATCTTCTAGACGTCCGGCGACATCATCCATTCGGTTAAGCTGCCGCTCACGATCCGCCTCGCTCAACGTCGGGTCCTGCTCGATCAACGAGCGGATGGAGCGCTGCTTATCCATCAGGCCATCAAAGAGCGATTCGGCGTTCTCCGGCATCTTGCCCTTACCCTTGCCGGAGGCGTCCATCAGATCGCGGTACTCGCTTACCGACCGATCGAAGTCGTCGATCTGGCTGTAGAGCACCTCACCGGGGTTCGCATTGGTTGAGAGTTGGCTCAAGTGACTCTGTGCGTCGTAGAAAATATCTTCCAATGCGGTGGCGAAGGTCTCACGAGACGAGGTCGATGATGCCTCGCTCTTCACTGCCAGAAGGCTATCGGCATTATCCTGCAGCTGACTGATCTCCGCCTGGATTCGGGCTTTTTCCTCGCTGTCGAGACCTGACTCCGTCTCGACCAGCTGGTTTGTCTCCTCCAAATGCTTGCGAATATCCTGAGTGATCTCGTTAATGCGCTGTTCGAGCTGCTCTTGACTTAAGCCGTCGCTCTGAACGAGCTCCTGGAGCTTGCTGAACTCCGAACTGACCTGGGCTAGCTGTTGACGGGCCTGCTCACCGGGGTTGAGCTTGTTCTCTCCGGTATCCTCGCTACCGTTACCGAAGCGCTCGTTGAAGACATCTCCGAGATTCTTGTCCAGGCCCAATGCCTCGGTGAGATTGCGGTTGCCGAAGAGCGTTTGAAGGCGAGACGGTTTGTCGCCGGTGAGCTTCGGGCTGACCGCATCGGTAAGCCCCTTGAGCGCGAAGGGCGTGATGCCGATGAACACCAGCATGCCGCGGGCCACCGTCATGCGCTCGGTGGCGGTATCGCCGAAGTCATCGCCCGAGCGGCGGTAGATCGCGTTGGCCAGTGCCGCGAATCCGCCGATGGTGAACATCGTGTTGGTGCCCATGAACGCTTTGAACTGTTCCCGGAAGCCGCTGGTTATCTTGCTGGCGCTGGCTTGATTCCTACTCAGCTCCTTGACCTCGTTTTCGGCAGCCTCGATCACATGGGAAAACACCGTGGATCCCTTCAGCGCCGTCTTGATGTCCGTGCCGCTGAGTGCTGCCTCCTTGATAGCCTCCTTGAGGCCGGCGGCGATGCCCATGATCTTGATGTAGGCGCGTGTCTCCTGAAGAGACAAGTCGGTCGGCGGCGCGGCTTTGGGTTCCGTGGTTTTGCCGGCCAGCGTGGCCTTCACCGCTTCCCAGACATCGTTGCTCGTCTGCACGCCGAAGGTGGAGTAGGTGACACTCGTCAGGACCGTCGGCAGCAGGTCCGCTGCAACCTGTTCGGCGGTTGCCTCGTCGTCGGCGGAGATGTCACCGGCGGCGTATTCGGCATCGATGTCGGCCAGTTCGCTCTCGATATCCTGCGCCGAGGCAGCGGCGGTGATACTGCTGCGGGCTTCGGCGGCGCGGTCCGGGTCGAGCGCCGCCAGAGCATTGAGGTCGTTGTTGAGCCGCGTTTCCGCCTGCTCGCCCAGCCCTTGATCGCGCAGCGTCTGCATCGCTTCCAGATAATCGGCGCCCTTGTCACCGGTCAGCGAGTCATAAAGCGTGTCGGCGAGCGCGTCACGATCGACGATCTTGCTCTGGGCGTCGCTCATCACCTCGTCGGTGAACTTGGCGATATCGTCGTCGGAGAGCAGTTTGGCCAGCTCCTGGCCGAGCTTTTCTTCATCGATCAGGCCGCGCAGGTCGGCCGGGTCCATGCCCTGCGTGTCGGTGCCGTAGTAGGTCCAGTCGCCGCCATGATTGACGGTCATATAGGGCAAGAACTGAAAGCTACCGTCGTCGAGCTGGCCCTTGAGCTTGAGCAGGCGCACCGTCTTCTCGAACTTGTCGACCGTGACCTGATCGACGTCGCGGACCAGTTCGTCGTTGTCGATCTGGATATCCTCGTCGCCACCACGTTCGAAGATCGGGTTCTCCTCGGTCACGGGGCGCTCGCCGATCATCTGCATCCAGGAGTCGATGTCGGCACTGCTGATCTTACCGTCCGAGCCGTCGCCCTTATGGAAGGTATCCAGCATGCCGAGCAGATTCTTGCTGCGGTCGTCATCGAGCAGGAATTTGGCCGCGTCGGCCTCATCCTCCGACCAGCGGCCGTTGGCAATCTTCTTCAGGTCGCTCTTGCTGACGATATCGTCGCTGCCGTTCCACTTGTCCCAGTGCTCGAGAACGGTATCGATCTCTTTCTTGTGCGCCTGATAGAACGCGTTGTCATGGATCTTGAGGTGGCGCCCCTGCTGGCCGGTCTTCAGCTCGTCGACCTTCTGTTCGAGCTTGTCCATGTAGAGTTCGCTGACGGTCTTCGCCTCGCCGTCGTCGTTCTCCACGGTGGTTTCCTGGCCGAGCAGATTGGTCTCCTCGGCGGTTGGCAGGCCATGGTCCTCGAACACTTCGTCGACGCTGTCTCGGCTGGCGCTCTGTTGGAAAGACTCGGCGGCGGAGAAGTGCTCCGGGGTCAGCTCGTCGGCGACGATGAACGTTTCGTCGTCGACCGTCACCAGCTTCAGCCCCTCGATGACATTGCCGTCTTCGTCGGTGGCGCTCTTGACGCTGTCGCCTTCACCAAGCACCGGAATGTCCGCCTCCGCGCTGCGAAGGCGGTAGCCTTCATTGTTCTCCAGAGCGTGGATCTTCGCCCACACCTGCATGTGATGCCGTACTTTGGCAAAGGCCTCGGGCGTCTTCTCTCGCGAGAAGGTCACGCGCGAGCCATCCTGGCGCTCGACGGTGACCTCTTCATCCTGGTGACCCACCGCCCAACTGAAGTTCTTGCTGTCGACAAGGGAGGGCGCCTCGGTCTCTTCATCGGCGATGACGGGCTCGTCTTCACCGGTTCGATCCTCTTCGCCAGACGCTGACTTCTCTTCCTTTTTGGCGAGTTCGAGTGACGCTTGCCACGCCGAATTGCCCGCCTCACCGGCACTGCCGGCTCTGATGGCCGAGACCACGGATTCCAGTGTGTCGGTATCGATATCGGACGCCATGAAGTCTCCTGAGTGCAAGTGGTTTCACTCTGTCGCGGCGGGGCTCCGGCTGCGTGATTGGGAACACGACAATCGCGACAAGCGGTCATTGAGCAAGAAATAGGACGGCTACACCTATATTCCGAATCGAGAGCGAACTTGTGGCAGGAGTTATGAAACGTTTTGTGCCGATGTGTTTCCTGCCAGTTTTACCGGCGCAGAAAGACGTTACGAACTTCCGCCTACAGCTATGGCAGCATCACTGGCAACGTCTTAATGGCCGAGGAATCGCTCATGCCAGGCTTTCTCGATGAGGTCTCGACGGCCGGCCTGCGCGGCTGGTTCGTGGATGAGAGCGTACCGAAGGGCACGTCGAGGTTAGCGGCCTCGGCGGTGTTGATTAGCGTCAATGGAGAGGAACGATTCTGCGCCTGGTGCGATCTGCCGCGACCGGATGTGTTTGCCAGCGGCGCGGCGCCGAGCGAGCGGTGCGGTTTCGACGTGGCGCTCGCGCTGAATGAAGGCGATGTCGCACAGGTGCGTGCGCTCCACGCTGGATATCTGCTCACCCACGGGTTCGCCGTTGTCGGTATGACGGCGCAAGACGCGATGCGAGAGGGCGCGGGCGACGGCTTTTTCCCTGTCGAGCGATTCGCCCGACTGCCGATCTTCGAACCCTGGCTGGCACCCATCGCCGAGCGTTGGCGTGTTTCTGCATTCAAACCGTTGTTGGGTCAGTCGGGGCAGTTGTCCGCGCTCGCCGTCGCGACGCCGAGAGGGCGGTTCATTCTGCATGCCGCGAGAGCGAGATCGGAAGCCGCCTGGCTGCTGCGCTTTCACAAGTCTCTACTCGAGCCGGCGAACGTTCCGGTAGTAGCGCTATGTGGCGCCTGTGAGTCGACGGCGGCTGACGCCGAAACCGCGCTCGAACCGGGCGTGCAGCTCATCACGCGGTACCTTTCCAGCGCGCCGCTGCCAACCCATGGTCAGAATGAGACACGCTACCGTCGGACGATAGCCGTCGTGCGGCGCTATCACGCCGCCGTGTGGCCGAAAGACCTGCCAGAGAGTCGGCGAGGGCGGCGCGCCTACCGAAAGACACTAAGAGCCGCCGTATGGCAAACACTCAAGCGCGGCCGACCGAGCGAATGGGCAGGGCTCGTCCGTTTGCTTCGGATGGCGAGACGGCTTCCCAAGGTCGTCTCTCACGGTGATCTGCACGCCAATAATGTCCTGATTGACGAGCAGGGCAACCCGGTTCTCATCGACTGGGACCACGCAGGGCTGCGTCCACTCGGCTTCGACCTCGCCAGGCTGCTGCGCGGCATTCCCCCGGAAATCGCCGAGGCCTGGTTGGGTGATGATGAAACCCTGCGGCAGGGGTGGCTGGTGTGGAGCTGTCTGGATCAGATGCAGGCCGGGAGCGGGTCGGAGAGCGATCGACGCCTGGCGTACCTCCTCGGGCGGACCAACGATCTTGCCAGAACCCATAAACGGAACGTCGGTATCGTCACCTGAAGACCGGCTCAAGGGGCTTTCCGCCGCGCACCTCCAACCGGACCCAAATTGGCGATGGTCATTTAGCGTGACTCGATGCTGCTATTCGCGGCTGAGTCAGCTATTGGCGGTAACGGCCCTCTTACGTTTCGTTGAGGGTCGGTAGTGGAAGTCGCTGACACCGACGGCTTAGAATGACGATCGATTCATCGGCGGCGCTCGCGGGAAGCGAGGCGGCGCCGTTTGACGAGACGCGAGTCGCCATTCGGTCGGTGGACAGAGAAACCTCTCGGCCCGGGTGGCAGCGTCCCGAATTTGTCGTCGCGCTGGCCGACCGGGGCACTGGGGATAGGGGTAGATATGGAAGTCGATGCCTGGTTGAGCGTCGCGACCGTTGTGGCCGTACTGGGCACACTCGTTTTTACACGCATCGCGCCGGACGCCATTCTGGTCGGTGCGATGGCTTTCCTGATCTTCACCAACGTCTTGACCCCGCAAGAGGCGCTGGCAGGTTTCGCCAACACGGGCGTGATGACGATCGCGGCGCTGTATGTCGTTGCCGCCGCATTGAAGGAGACCGGGGCGATCAAGTGGATTGCGGGTCAACTCCTCGGTCAGCCTTCCACGTTGAGGCGCGCGCAATGGCGTGTGATGTTGCCTGCGTCGGTGCTGAGCGCCTTCATGAACAACACGACGGTCGTCGCGATGTTCATACCGGCCATCCAGGATTGGTCAAAGCGGTTGAGGTTGCCGCCCTCGAAATTGCTCCTGCCTCTCAGTTATATCTCCATTCTCGGCGGTACCTGCACGTTGATCGGGACGAGTACCAATCTGGTAGTCGACGGACTGCTGCAAAGTCGCGAAGGCATATCTCTCGGCATGTTCGAATTGACCTGGATTGGTCTGCCGCTGCTCCTGATCGGTGGCGCGTTCATTCTTCTGTTCGCCAAATGGCTGCTGCCGCAGCGCGATGGCACGGGCGCTCAGCTCGATCAGGTACGCGAGTACAGCGTCGAGGTCGTCGTCGAATCGAACGGACCCCTGGTGGGCAAAAACATCGCCGATGCCGGCTTGCGCAACCTGCAGTTCGGCTATCTGACTGACATCCAGCGAGACGATCACCTGATGACGGCGGTACCGCCGGAGACCAAGCTGGCGGGGGGCGATACCCTAGTTTTCATCGGTGCGCCGGAATGCGCCAGGGAGCTGCGGGAGATTCGCGGCCTGATGCCAGCCAACGGCAACGTGCAGAAGCTCGCGGTAGCTCAGCACCGGCGCTGTCTCGTCGAGGCGGTCATCAGCCCCGACTTCACCGGTATTGGCCGGTCGGTGCGAGAGTCGAGATTTCGCACACGGTTTCAAGCGGTCATTCTGTCGATATCGCGTCACGGAAGGCGATTGGACGGCAAGGTGGGCGATATCGAACTTCAGGTCGGGGATACGCTGCTGCTCGAAACCGGCCAGGAGTTCGTGGAGCAGTATCGTTACCGTAAGGATTTCCTGCTGGTCAGCCAGCTGAACGACTCGACGCCGCCCAACTTCCAGAAGGCGCCGCTTTCCATCGGCATCCTGGGTGTCATGGTGCTTCTCAGCGCGACCAACCTTCTCTCGATTCTCGAAGCGGCTTTTCTGGCAGCGGGCGCCATGCTGATGACGGGGTGTCTGACGATGGGCAAGGCGCGTCGCTACATCGACCTTTCCGTTCTGGTCGTCATCGCGGCCTCATTCTCGCTCGGCGCCGCCATGACGAACTCCGGGGCAGCCCAGACGATTGCCGAACAAGTCGTCGGACATATCGATTCACCGTGGCTGGCGCTGGCATTCATCTATCTGATGACCGTTTTGTTCACCGAGATGATCACTAACAACGCCGCAGCGGTGCTGATGTTCCCCATTGCGCTGGCGGTTTCTCAGCAGTTGGGTGTCGACTTCATGCCGTTCGTGATCGCCATCACCGTCGCGGCCTCCGCCAGCTTCATGACGGCGCTTGGGTACCAGACCAACCTGATGGTGATGGGCCCCGGCGGTTACCGCATGCATGACTACTTGAAGCTGGGCGTTCCGCTGAGCGTGATCGTTGGCGCGGTCTCTGTGCTCCTGATCCCGATGATCTGGCCATTCTGAGAGCGCGTGTGATCGGCGGCGGGGCTTGGTACAGTCCCGAGAAGAGACCTGAAGCCAATCCGTTGGACAGGCAACGAGATGACGGCGTGAGTTTATGCATAAGGATTGCCATGACCATCGATGAAACGTTGCGGCACGAGCTGCTGGAAGGGGTACTTCGCGCCAGCGCCAAGGTACTCGAGATCTACGAACAGGATTTCGGTGTCGAGACGAAAGCCGACGACAGCCCGCTGACTCAGGCTGACATGGCATCGCATCGCGCACTGAGCGATCTGCTGGAACGTCTGACGCCGGATATTCCCATCCTCTCCGAGGAGAGTAACGATATTCCATTTGCAACGCGTCAAGGCTGGGCGCGGTATTGGCTCATCGATCCGCTGGATGGCACCAAGGAGTTCATCAAGAAAAACGGTGAGTTCACGCTCAATGTCGCCTTGGTCGAGCAGGGTGTGCCGGTATTCGGCATCGTGCACGCCCCCGTACTGCAGACGACATGGTGGGGAGATGTGCAAAACGGTGCCTTCAAGATCACCACGGCGGGTGAGCAGCGCATATGTGTACGGTCGTTACCGGAAGCCGATGGGGGAGCCTGGCAGGTCGTCGGCAGCCGTTCTCACGGCTCCGAACCCTTCGAGGCGTTTTGTGCCGGGCTCCCGCCCCATGAACGCGTCTCCATGGGCAGCTCGCTCAAGCTCTGCCTCGTGGCTGAAGGCGCGGCCGATCTCTATCCGCGTCTCGCACCCACCTGTGAGTGGGACACGGCCGCCGCGCAGGCTGTCGTGACGGCCGCCGGTGGCGAGGTGCTCGATGCTGATACGCTGGCACCGCTTCGCTGCAATCAAAAAGAGAGCTATCTCAACCCGTTCTTCATCGTCTGCGGGCAGCGCGACGAACGGTGGGAGAGGGCCCTTCGGGCCAGTTTGAAGCTGTAAGCTTGAAGCCGAAAGCTGGAAGAAACCCCAAGATCAACACCATGACATCAAGGGGTTACCGTTGCTTTTTCTTCCAGCTTCCAGCCGCGAAGCGGCGCTCTTCCAGCTTCCAGGTCAACAACCTCTCCATCGCCATTGAACCTGAATTCCCGGATACCCTATGACCGAAATTTCCCCCGAACGCCAGACCCACCTCAAGCAGCTCGAGGCGGAATCCATTCACATCATCCGCGAGGTCGCCGCCGAGTTCGGCAACCCGGTCATGCTCTACTCGATCGGCAAGGACTCCTCTGTGATGCTGCACCTGGCGCGCAAGGCCTTCTATCCCGGTCCGCCGCCGTTTCCCCTGATGCACGTCAACACCACCTGGAAGTTCAAGGAGATGATCGAGTTCCGCGACAACATGGCCGCGGAAGTGGGAATGGAGCTGATCGAGCACATCAACGAGGAAGGCCGCGCCGCCGGCATCAACCCGTTCGATCACGGCAGCGCCAAGTACACCGACATCATGAAGACCCAGTCGCTCAAGATGGCGCTCGACAAATACGGCTTCGACGCCGCCTTCGGCGGGGCGCGACGTGACGAGGAAGCCTCCCGTGCCAAGGAGCGCGTCTACTCCTTCCGCGACAAGCATCACCGCTGGGACCCCAAGAACCAGCGCCCGGAGCTGTGGAATCTGTACAACGGCAAGGTCAACAAGGGCGAATCGATCCGCGTCTTCCCGCTCTCCAACTGGACCGAGCTGGATATCTGGCAGTACATCTACCTCGAATCGATTCCCATCGTGCCGCTTTACTACTCCGCGCCGCGCCCGGTGGTCGAGCGCGACGGCATGCTGGTGATGGTCGACGACGAGCGTCTGCCGCTCGAACCGGGCGAAGTGCCCGAAGAGAAGTGGGTGCGCTTCCGCACGCTCGGCTGCTACCCGCTGACCGGCGCCGTGGAATCCAAAGCCGCCACGTTGCCCGAGATCATCCA
>NZ_BMZI01000001.1:19841-296654 GCF_014652715.1 Salinicola rhizosphaerae
TAAAGATCAAGTTGGCAGTATGGAAAAGAAAAAACGCGAGGGGTACTTCTAAATGTCTCATCAATCCGGACTGATCGCGGACGACATCGAGAGCTATCTCCGCGAACACGAGAACAAGGATCTCTTGCGTTTCATCACCTGCGGCAGTGTCGATGACGGCAAGTCGACCCTGATCGGACGGCTGCTGCACGACTCCAAGATGATCTACGAAGACCAGCTGGCCGCGATCACCCAGGCCTCGAAAACCAGCGGCACCACCGGCGACAAGGTCGACCTGGCGCTGCTGGTCGACGGCCTGCAGTCGGAGCGAGAGCAGGGCATCACCATCGATGTCGCCTACCGTTTCTTCTCCACCGACAAGCGCAAGTTCATCATCGCCGACACGCCGGGCCACGAGCAGTACACCCGCAACATGGCGACCGGCGCTTCGACCGCCAGCCTGGCGATCATCCTGATCGACGCGCGCCATGGCATTCAGACGCAGACCCGCCGCCACAGCTATATCTGTTCACTGTTGGGTATTCGCCATCTCGTGATCGCCGTCAACAAGATGGATCTCGTCGACTACTCGCAAGCGCGCTTCGACGAGATCGTCGATGAGTACAAGGCCTTCTCCAAGGAGCTCAACGACGCCGATCTCCATTTTGTGCCAATCTCCGCGCTGGAGGGCGACAACGTCGTCAACCCGAGCGAGAAAATGCCGTGGTATCAGGAAGGGCCGTTATTACGTCTGCTGGAGAACGTAGACGTCAAACACGACAGCAACCTGAGCGATCTGCGCTTCCCGGTGCAGTACGTCAATCGCCCGAATCTCAACTTTCGCGGCTATTGCGGTACCTTGGCCGCTGGCGTGCTGAAGCCGGGCGATGCCATCAAGGTGTTGGGTTCCGGAAAGCGTTCCACCGTCGACAAAATCGTGACATACGATGGCGACCTTGAGGCTGCCTATCCCGGTCAGGCGATCACCGTTACGCTGAAAGACGAGATCGACATCTCGCGGGGCGACATGATCGTCGCCGCGGATAGCGAACTGGAGTCGACCACGGCTTTCACCGCGGATGTCGTCTGGATGTACGACACGCCGATGGAAGTGGGCCGTGAATACGAGCTCAAGGCTGGTACCAATGTCGTCAGCGGACGCGTCGCTCGCATCATCCATCAGACCGACGTCAATACGCTCGAGCGGCGCCCCGCTGACAACCTGCCGCTCAACGGTATCGCGCGTTGCCAGATCGAGATCAAGCAACCGCTCGGGCTGGACCCCTACGTTCGCTCCCCGCACTCCGGCAACTTCATCGTTGTCGACCGCATGAGTAACGTCACGGTGGGCGCTGGCATGGTGGTCGACACGCTAAGTGCCAGTAATATCGTCTGGCACGATATGGCCGTGACCAAGCGGCGGCGTGCCGAGCGAAATCATCAGAAACCCTGCATCATCTGGTTCACGGGCCTGTCAGGCGCGGGTAAATCGACTTCCGCGAATGCGTTGGAGCGTCAGCTGTTCGGCATGGGTTACAGCACTTATCTGCTGGATGGGGATAACGTGCGCCACGGCCTGTGCGGAGATCTCGGCTTCTCCGACGATCACCGACAGGAAAACATTCGCCGCGTGGGCGAAGTCGCCAAACTGATGGTCGACGCCGGCATGATCACGCTGGTGTCTTTCATCTCGCCGTTCCAGCGGGACCGCGAGCTGGTTCGCAATATGGTCGAAACCGGTGAGTTCATCGAGGTCTTCGTCAACACCTCGCTGGATGTCTGCGAAGAGCGCGATCCCAAAGGGCTGTACCAGAAGGCCCGGGCCGGACAGATCCAGGACTTCACGGGGATCAGCTCTCCCTATGAAGCACCCGAGCGGGCGGAGATCGAGATCGATGCGGGTGATTTGAGTGTCGAAGAGTCGGTCAAGGTTCTGGTCAGTCATCTCAAACGGCTAGATGTAATTTCATGAAACGAGCCTCCAAACGATGAGAGGTCTCATGTGGCGCGTTTAAGAAGCGCGCCATTTTCGTTGTAGGCAAGGCTAATTCAGCACCATACAATCGGGGGCTCTGAGCTAAGGATTCGGCCAGGCATCGGTACTGATGAAAGTGATGAGCAAGGATGGCTCGACTAGGTGAAAACCCTGGGTTCATTGAGACGCAACGTGCACTCCTCGTACCGATTGGCCGCGTTAATCACGACCCATGCGCAGGCGCTGGGGCGTGAGCCGCTCTTCAGGATTCACGTCAACCGGGTTGAACCGAAAAAATGTCAAACGTCTTGGACGGGGTTTCACGCGGCATCGGCCGTATGGGTAAGTGCTTCAAAGCAGGTGCTTGCATGCAGATCGGCGCTTTGGTCGTCACGCTCGCCGGCTGTGCTTCACAGGGGGGATACCCCGGCAGCGGCGTCGTCGGCACCATGCCAGGGGCAACGCCAGCCGGCCCGCAGATCTCCAGCTTTCTCGATAACGCCACCTCCGGCAGCATCGCTTCCTTCCCGAAAAGCCCCTGGGGCTCCAATGTCTCGGTGATCGTTCAGGATCGCTACTTCGCCGCCAGCGGGCGGCTCTGCACGCATCTCGATGTCGCCCGTGAAGGCACTCCTCAATCTGCGCACCGTGCCCAGGTGGCGTGCCTGGTGCAGGACAAAGGGTGGTACACGCAGCGTCTGGTAACGCAGACGTTGGAAGGTGCCAGCACTCGGTAACAAAAATCCCATGCTTTCGGGCGCAGCCCCGCGTGTATCGTCTTGGGACGCTAGATCGCTCGCGCGAAAGCCGTATGAACACCACAGGAAGTTTTGCATGAAACATGCAGCATCGTTTTTCCGGGCCGGGTGTCTGGTGGCGGTAGCGTGCCTGAACGCCAGCCTCGCCCAAGCCCAGTCTTTCGACTCAGGCAGCGGTATTCTCCCGCAGGATCAACAAGCGCAATCGATGACCACGCAGACTAGCGGTCAGTCGGCGCAGCAAGCAGTCAACGACCAGCCGCGCGCCAATTGGAGCAGCGCGAACTATGGCCCGGCGAATCAGGGCGCGGCCAACGCCAATCAACCGCCGGTCGACCCCAATACGCTGCCGCCTTTCGGTGCGAACCTGTTCAGCGGTGGTTTCCGTGGGGTCATGGCCGATGGCCTGAACCCCGGCTACACCATCAAGCCGGGTGATCAGATCAATCTGCGGGTCTGGGGCGGCACCGAGATGCAGAGCGTGCTGACGGTCGACTCTCAGGGCAATGTCTTCCTGCCCGGCATCGGGCCGCTCAACGTTCAGGGGACTTCCAACAGCGAGCTGAATTCCCGCGTGACAGCTGCGATCAAGTCGGTCTACCCGGAGAACGTGCAGGTCTACACCAACCTGCAGGGAGTGCAGCCCGTGGGCGTTTTCGTGACGGGGTACGTGACCAATCCGGGGCGCTATTCCGGCACGCCGAGCGACTCGCTGCTTTACTTTCTCGACCAGGCTGGCGGCATCGACCAGGCACTGGGTAGCTACCGGCAGATAGCCGTCAAGCGTGGCGGCAAGACGATCGAGACCGTCGATCTCTATGACTTCCTGATCAACGGCAAGATGCCGCAGACGCAGTTCCGTGATGGTGACACCATCGTCGTCGAAGAGCGCGGGCCGGCCGTTGCCGTGGTGGGGGATGTCGAAAAGCCGTTCCGCTATGAGCTGGCGGGTGAAACGCTGACGGGGGCGGATGTCACCGATCTGGCGAGGCTGCGGTCCGGCGTTAATCACGTGTTGCTGCGCGGTGACCGCCCGGATGGCCCGCTGGCGCGCTATCTGACGCTCGACGAGTTCCGCACGGCGAACGTCGAGAAGGGCGATGAGGTGATGTTCAGCGCCGACCAGCGTGCTGAGAGCATTGTCGTGCAGGTAGAAGGCAGCTACTACGGCCCGTCTCGTTACGTGCTCCCGCGCGATGCGCATCTGGGCGAGTTCCTGAACGCCATCAGCGTGCCGAAGAGCATGACCAGCTATCAGGATGTCTCGATTCGCCGTGAGAGCGTAGCGGAGCAGCAAGAGCAGTCGCTGCAGGATAGTCTGCATCGTCTCGAGCAGACTTACCTCGGCTACCCCTCGCGGACGGCGAAAGAAGCAGAGATCCAGGTGCGCCAGGCGGAACTGATTCAGAAGTTCGTGCAGAAGGCTTCCCAGGTCAAACCGACGGGGCGTCTCGTGGTCGCGCGCAATGGCGATATCGCCAACGTTCGCCTGCAAGATGGCGACGTGATCACCATTCCGGAAAGCTCGGATTCCGTTCTGCTGAGCGGGGAAGTCACCATCCCGCAGGCGATGGTCTTCACGCCGGGCATGAGCGCCGAGGACTACATCTATCAGGCCGGCGGGTTCACACCGCGTGCGGATGACGACCAGGTGCTGGTGGTGCACAAGAACGGCGCCGTCATCCATGCGGGTGATACCCAGATTCGCGCGGGTGATGAAATCATGGTCCTGCCGGCTGCGCCGACCAGCAATATCGAGCTGGCCAGCAGCATCACGCAGATTCTCTATCAGGTGGCCGTCGCGACGAAGGTCGCGCTGGATCTCTAAGCCTTTCTTCAAGTAATGCATGAGCGCCCGCGCGACAGCATGTCGGCGGGCGCAGGATCGTTAAATGGCAACCAATACGGAACAGATTCCGGATTCCTCCCGCCACCCCCTGCGAGTCACATGGGACGTCTGGTCGGCAATGTACCTGCGCGAGATGATCGCCAGAACCATGGCGGATCGCATGGCCTGGTTCTGGATGATCTTCGAGCCGATTGCCACCGTAGCGGTGATGATTTTTATACGCGTATACATTAGAGGAGGAAGGAATATCAGTGGTGCGGAATTCATTCCTTGGATGATTGTTGGGTTGATGGGTTTTTATCTCTTTAGAGAGGCTATGATACGACCTATGGGGGCAGTCGAAGCCAATAGAGGATTATTCACCTATCGACAAATCCTACCGATTGACCCGGTACTGATCCGGTGCTTCGTTGAAGGAATGATTCGCAGCTTTATTTTGCTTTTATTTATAATTGTTGGTTCACTGCTAAAGATAGATCTTATGCCAGATCATGCTTTAGGTGTGATGATGGACTGGTTGTCATTGTGGATGTTAGGTATTGGGTTGGGAGTTTTGCTATCTGTTGCTTCAGGCCTGGTGTCAGAAGTCGGGCGTGTTGTTAGGATTTTAACAATGCCGCTTCTTTTAATCTCTGGGATCATCTTTCCAGTTACGTACGTTCCTGCGCAGTATCAGCAGTATCTCTTGTGGAACCCAATTGTACATGGTGTCGAAAGCATGCGTCTCAGCTTCTTCGACAGTTATCATACGATTCCTGGTATCGACATGACTTACCTATGGTTCTGGGCTCTTGCCTCTCTTACTCTAGGACTAGTAATGCACGTTCGTTTCGCTCCGCGCCTAAAAGCAAGGTGAATCGATGATCGAAATCCATAACCTCTATAAGCGTTATCACGGTCCTCATGGCGGCGGCTGGGTGTTAAAGGATATCAACCTAACTATACCCGATGGAATTAGCGTTGGGGTTGTTGGTCGTAATGGCGCTGGAAAGTCGACGCTGTTACGCCTGATTGGGGGGATGGATGCACCAGATCGTGGCAAAGTAATCCGGAAGGGGCGCGTCTCCTGGCCGATTGGCCTGGCTGGTGGGTTCAAAGGCTCTATGACTGGGCGGCAGAATGTCAAGTTTGTCGCCCGTGTGCATGGTATCAAGAAAAGCCTTACCAAGTTAATTCAGGAGGTCCAAGACTTTGCCGAGATCGGCGAGGCCTTTGACGATCCCGTCAATACATATTCTTCGGGCATGAGATCGCGTCTGGCATTTGGGCTTTCACTAGCATTTGACTTTGATATCTATATTTCGGACGAAGCGACCGCCGTCGGCGACCGGGCGTTCAAAGCCAAGGCCCGAGAGGCTTTCCAAAAAAGAATTGGCCGTGCAAGCCTTATAATGGTTTCTCACGGAGAAGCTAGCCTGCGACAAATGTGTGAGGCTGGTATTCTTATCAATGAAGGCAAGGCGTTTTGGTACGATAAGATCGAAGATGCCATCGAGGCTTACCATAGGCAAAGTGGATTGATTACGGATGTTGCAGATGAAGATGATGAGTCTGAGGATGAGGGCGTCCTCCTTGCTGAGGGTGCTAGTTTTGAAGATGCAGTGAAGTCATTAAAAAAACAAATGACTAAAATACAAAAGCAAAAAATAATCGCCGAATATCGTCAAAGCATTGCTTCAGAAGAAGATGAAATTGAACGTATTAAAGCTGAAAGGCATTCTTTGAATCGGTTGCATAGAGCTGTGAAAAAAAAGCTGCAAAATTTAAAAGCGATTGAGAAAAACATTTCTGCCTAAAACCTTTCCAAGGTCGAATTTTAATTTTATTAAGTGAATTTAATGAGCCAAGCAATACGAGTCCGCGCGTTAAAAAATGTGCATTGGATTATTTGCATATTCTGTATATTGGTTGTGAGCTCCTATTGGGCTTTTTGGGCTAGCAATCGCTACGTCTCGCACGCCCACGTGGTGCTGGAAAGTCCTCAGCTCGCCTCCCCGGAACTGAGCTTCAGCAGCCTGCTTTCCGGCGGTGGAGGGGCCAACAACGCGGACATGCTCCTGCTCAGGGATTATCTGCGTTCGGTGGACATGCTGCAGTACCTGGTGGAGAACGCCAATTTTCGTGAACACTATGCGCACGGTGGCGGTGACTTCTTCACACGGCTCAGCGATGAAGACGCACCGCTGGAAGAACTGCACGATTATTATCTTAAGCGCGTCTCGGTGGAACTGGACGAATATGCGGGCGTACTGCGTATCGATGTCGAGGCATTCAATCCGAAAGAAGCGCATCTGATCGCCAACCTGCTGCTCGAGCGTGGCGAGCAGCACATGAACGATATGGGCCGGCGCTTGGCGGAAGAGCAGGTAAAATTCCTGCGGCAGCAGGTCGACCAGCTTCAAGCCTCCTTCGAGCAGACCCGTCAGGCTTTGGTCGACTACCAGAATGAGAACGGGCTGGTTTCACCAACCGGGACGGTCGAAAGCCTGAGTGGCGTCGTTTCGACGCTGGAGGGCCAATTGGCGAGCTACAAGGCGCAGAAGACAGCGTTGAGCAGTTTCCAGAGTGCCAGCTCCCCGGAGATTGTACGTATCAACAGTCAGATTGCCGCCCTGGAGGATCAGATCGAGAAAGAAAAACAGCGACTGGCGGCCCAATCTGGCAATGCGCTGAACTCGCTCTCTTCCGAGTACCAACGCCTCCAACTGAAAGCAAAATTCGCGGAAGAGAGCTACGCCGGGGCGCTATCTGCGCTGCAAAGCACCCAGGTCGAGGCGGCGCGTAAGCTCAAACAGCTCTCTACGCTCCAATCCCCTACGATGCCGCAATATCCGGAGCAGCCAGAAAGATTGTATAATGTAATAGTTTTTTCAGTAATTTCGTTGTTTATAACATTAATAGTTAATATGCTTATTTTGATTGTAAAAGATCATCGCGACTAGGGGCGTGCTTTCTGATTAAGTAAGCACAGGATTGTTAGATTTTCTAAAGGAATTGTTATGAAGGTCTTGGTATGGAATTCGCTTTGGCAATCCCAAAACGACCCTTTTTTCTTTAAAAACTGCTTTGTTAAGCATCTCCATCCCCAAGCTCAGATGCTGTCTGCATGCGGCTTTGATGTGGACGTCGCAGTTCCTGCTTGGTTCATGCAGGGGCTGCAAAGGGAAGAATCTATCAATTATATTGAAGTTGAGTACGGCGAAGCTCTTGAAGTCGTAAATGGGCTTGTTGATCCTCACGAAGAGTTTTATCGTGGTGCTCAGAAATATATAAACAATGTCGCGGAGTTTCTCACTGCCAAGCTCAGTGGAGAGTACGATGTTATACTTCTCTGGGAAAACCCTGTCCCTTATTTAGAGCTCCTCTATCCTAATGCCGTAATTGTACATCAAATGCCAGGGTTTTTTAGTAGGCCTCCATACCCTCATACCGTAGCCTTTGATGTCAAGGGGCTGTATAAAAATTCAAGTCTTGCGTCAAATTTTAATTATTTAACTGAGTTAGAGATCACCGATACTGACCTTGAAATAGTCAGGAAGTTCAAAAATCAAGTACGACAAGCAATTAACGAAATCCAACCTTTTGATCTTGTGAGCTTAGGAACAAATAATAGTGAGACCCTTACACTATTGCCGTTGCAAACTTCTGCGCACTATGCATTTGCAGTTGATTCTAAGTGGAAAAGTCAACAGGAGTTAATGCTTTCATTTGCGGCTCAATGTGAGCCCAAAGAAGGGGTAGTCGTCACTCAGTATATTTCCCCCCATGCTTCAGAACAGCCCTTGAATCAGAATACGTACTCACTAATAAAAAAGAATTGGCCAAATCTGATTTATGATAAAAAGTTCGATGAAATAGGAAGTTCATCTCAATACCTTCTTCCTCTAATTGATTCGGTGGCGGGGTTTTCATCATCTCTACTTATACAAGCATTGGCCTGGGATAAGAAAATTTATCCGCTCGAAGGGAGCTACCTGTCAGAGGTGGCAAAATATCTGAATAATGGAGATGGAAATTCTGATAGATTTTTGGCTATCTTGCTTAAATATCTCCAGCCACTTGCTTCAAAGGTTACAACGGATGACGCATTCCTGAGAAACCTTCTTGAAAAGTTGGTCGAGGCGAAGGCCTCAGCCGGAACACAAGAAAAATCATATATTAATTTCTCCGATGTTTGTGCTGGTTATGATGAAGAATTGCTTGAGTCATTCCGGCCTCATGCAGTATCTAAAACACTGTTGAACAGTAATCCGATCAAAGCGGCCGAAGCTAATGACTTTAATAAATTTAGAAGAGCTGTTGCTAAGAATACCGTTGACATAGTTTCATTTGATGTCTTCGATACGCTCGTGTGTCGCGGTACGGAAACTCCTGCCGATGTGTATAATTTTCTCGAAAGCTTATTGATCAAAAAAATCGGCTGGAAATTCGAGGGTTTTTATAAAGTTCGAATTTCAAGTGAATTAAAGGCCCGAGCCGCCAATCCCCAAGGGGAAATTTCTCTAGATGATATCTATGCTTATGTGGGAGAGCACTACTCATTAGACGCGAATACGCTTAGCGAGATAGCCGAGTACGAAATAGAGCTTGAGCTGCAGTTAATAAGAGCTCGTCCTTTTGGCAAAAAGCTTTGGAACATCGCTCGAGAGTCCGCGAAGAATATAATTTTCGTATCGGATATGTACCATTCGCATGAGTTTGTGTCTAAGGTCTTGACGCGCTGTGGCTATTTGTTTGATGAAGATGAGTTGTTTGTTTCATCAAATTATAACAAAAGAAAGAAGACTGGTGAGCTTTTTGATGAGATTAACTCCCAGGGTCATCCGCTGAAGCGTATGTTGCATGTTGGTGATAATAAAGCGGCAGACCATGATATTCCTAAGAGTAAAGGATGCGACGTATTTCGTATTCCTAGGTCAATCGACCGTATGCGACGGAATCCGTATTATAAAAAACTTTTTAATCCAAGAGTTGGCTCTGGCGAAAAAGCTCGTAGTGCAGTCGCCGGCATGTTGTCTTATGGCTTGTTCGATCAGAGCTCTGGGAAATATGAAGAGCGCACTTTGTTTATGAAAAGTGCCTACAGGCTTGGATATGCTGCGCTTGGCCCCTTACTATTTGGCTATGCAACTTGGTTAAAACGTAAGGCAGAGTCTGATGGAATTGACACGCTTTACTTCCTCGCGCGGGAAGGTAAGGTGATCAAAAGTGTGTTTGATCTCATTAACGAGAATGTTGGTGAGGTGAAAATAAAGACTCTTTATCTTTACTGTTCCCGTCGTGCTGTTCGTGTTGCGGCAATAAAATCCATTGATGACGTGATCAGTATAGCAGCACAGCCATTTAGTGCTGGTGTTGCTTTGTCTAAACTAATCAAAGATAGATTCGGTTATTTTTTAACTAAAGCAGATCTGGAAAATACAAATGTGGGATTTTTCTCTCACAAACAGCTTGACTATACATTAAACACTGAGGATGAAACTAAAGTTTCCTTTGTTGCTCTATGCAGGGAACTGGCTGACAAAATAATTCAGTCTGCAAGAGTAGAAAGAGCTCATTACTTAGAGTACCTGTCCTCAGTAGGTTTTGCAGATCAGCAAAATCCGGCAGTTGTTGACGTTGGCTGGAAAGCAAACATGCAGGGCGCTTTGTCTAAATTAATAGACAAGCCTGTTTGTGGCTACTATTTTGCTACTCTTCAAGGTGCGGAGAGGTGGGAGCTTAGTGGCAACAAGCTCTCGAGTTATGGAGCCACATATGCAGGAGGAGAAACGACCTGTCCTATTGTAAACAATCGCCATTTGACAGAGTTTTTATTGTGTTGCTCTGATCGAAGTCTTGAGTCCATTTCTTATAAAAAAGATGGCCTTGATCCGGTTTTTAAAGATGATGGAGATTCAGAGAGTAGGCGCAAGTTTATCGATGTTTTGCACTACGGTGCTGTCGCTTATACAACTAATATTGTTGATTTTTACGGCAGCGCGCTTGAGTTCGTTCAAGTAAATAAAGAGTTAGCGTCTGAAGTGATTAGTCATTATTTCAGCTCGCCCACTGTTCATGACGCTGAAATTATTAGTCAATTAGAATTCGAAGATAGCTTTGGTGGTGTTGTAGGAAAGAAAATTGTTTCGCTCGACGGTCCGGAATCCGTTTGGCAGCAAGGTAAGAAGGTTCTCAACGCTGGTTTAGCTAATTCGAGTGAAAACGCAAATACACAACCTAGGGGCGGAGCTAAAACAGAAGGGGACTCTAAGGTCTCACAGCAGAGCGCGCCTGAAGTTAAGCGACGAGAAAGATTGTTAAAACTAGAAAGCTTTATTGTTCGTAAAACCTCTACGGATAAGCAGTACAATAAATACCTCCGTGACCCAGAGCTTTATTTCTCCGATAGCGCTTTGGCATTATTCCGTTGGTGGGCGCCAAAGCGCGAAAAATACACGACCTAGCTTTCTGAAAATTCAATAGCTAAAACTTACAAATTCTTTGGTGAAAACTATGTTAGATTTTGCTTTTGTTAATATTAAGAATACCCCTAATACAGGGGATCAGGTTTGCACTCCCTATCTTTATTTTGACTTTCCCAATGCGGAACATTTCCATGTCGACGACAAAGTCCCGGACTGTAAAGTTGCCGTTTATGGTGGCGGTGCTATAGAGCCATATTTAAGGGTCCATCGTATTCATGATTCCGTAAACGCAAAGAAGAAAGTTTCTTGGGCTATTGGCACCTCTCGAAGTGGAACTAAAGACCATGGCGAGCTGGTGAACGACCTTGATATATGCAGCGTGAGAGAACTCAACCGAGAAGGTGGGGATTACGTACCCTGTGTAAGCTGTATGTCACCATTGTTTGATCAGAAGTATGAGGTTGACCAAGAGGTTGTGTTCTATAAGCATGCGAAAAAGACTAAAGATGGAACTTTAGAAGGGCTTCCTCAAATGAGTAATAGAGCTCCATTTGACGAAGTAATAGAATTCCTTGGTAGGTCACAGACAGTCGTCACGAATTCTTTCCATGGCGTTTATTGGGCTACGTTGCTTGGTAAGAAGGTCGTCTGCATACCATTTTCATCTAAATTTTATGGATTTAAGTATCCGCCCGCATATGCTAAGTGGGAAACATGGGAGAGGCAGGTCCAAAAAGCTGTATCCCATACTGAAGCGTTAGAGGACTGCAGGACAATTAATGCCGCGTTTTACGACAGAGTTATTGCGTTACATAATACAGTCGGGTGAAGGCGAGTTTGAGTCCTGTTGTGACTATGGACGCTAGTTAGATCCAGTTTATCAAGCGCTAGATTTTTTGCATATTAGTACTTCTCTTTGATTTTATATTTATTGAAAGAGGTTTTTTGGTAGGTATAAGGGAAAGTTTTTAGACTGTGATGTCTGGCGTATCGTTACTGTAAATGGTGTTGCCTTGTAATTGTTTCCGGAAGTCGTTTTTGTTTCTTGGGGTTATATCGTTTTGGCTAAGATATTTATCCATCCTGGCGCTCACAAAACTGCTACGACTGCTGTTCAGTCTGTTCTAAATCGCAGTTACAACGAGGGGGTACGTATTGTTACTCCTAAGGATTATAGATTTTCTCAATTTGATCGCGTATGGCGTGGTTTGGACTCTGGCGATTTGTTGAAGTTGTTTAAGGAGGAGTTTGTTTCAGCGGATGTATGTTGGGTATCTGAAGAAAGGTTGCTTGGTGAGCCACTCATGGCTGGTGACTTTTACCCAAAGAGAATTGAGCTTGCACGCCTTATAGAATGCTTGGTTGAGGAGGGGCACGAAGTTAAAGTTCTTCTTACCGTTAGAAATATGTTTGATTTTCTTAGGTCATGGTATCTTCAGGTGGTGTTTTCGGGTGCATCTTCGCTCAGCTTTATTGAATATCTTGAATCAAGAAAGGCAACAACACCTCAATGGGCAGAAATTTGCTCTTCGATATCGCAGGTGTGTACTCTTAAAGTCGTTGCTTATGAATCGTTGTTAGTGAGTCCGGAAAAGTTTGCTGATGATCTGAATGATTTTTTTGAGTCAAACGTTTTTTCAAGTGATAGTTTTGATAAAATTGAAAATCCTTCCATAGATTCAGAAGCATACGCTGTCATGCTTTCAGCGAAAGGACTCCCCAAACGAACAAAAGCAAAACTTGGAACTATGGTTAAGAAAGGCTTTAAGCATGGAGAACCTCCAGTGGTTTGCGGAGAATTTATTGAAGATGTTCTTAGGAAATATTTTTCTAGTGACAATGTTCTCTTTTTTGAAGAGTATCTTAATGACTTGACTATAAGTGATTACTGGAGTTGAAGTGTTGACTATTCTCTCATGATGTGGCATTGCGTTAACTGTGTTCTCTTGAGCAATGCTAAATCCCATGCTTTGACTGTGTTGAAGTTAAAATAAATGGAAGATGTTGTGGGTGAGATGAGTGTGTCAAACATGAATGAAGCAACAAGTATAAATTTACTTAAGTTAGCGCACGGCGTTTTCGAAGACCAATCCCGCGCATTGAGCGATATCGGTCGCTCTCTCAACGGTGAGTTCTTAGAAGCCGTTGAGCTGATCTACGCTTGCACGGGTAAGGTGATCGTCTCGGGTATGGGAAAGTCGGGCATCATCGGCCGTAAAATTGCCGCGACACTGGCTTCGACCGGTACGCCGAGTTTCTTCGTTCATCCTGGAGAGGCCTATCACGGTGACCTGGGAATGATTGGCAGCAACGATCTCGTGATCTTGATCTCATATAGTGGTGAGACCGATGAGGTGGTCAAACTATTACCCTATCTTCGCCACATAGAGGCTCATAGCGTCGCTATGACGGGTAATGCCAGTTCGACGTTGGGCACCAGTGCTGATGTCCATCTCAATGTTGCTGTTGAGCGGGAAGCCTGTCCCAACAATCTTGCTCCCACGACGTCGACTACAGCAACCCTAGTAATGGGGGATGCGTTAGCGGTGGCGTTGATGAATCGACGCGCGTTCATGCCAGTCGATTTCGCTCGCTTCCATCCCGGTGGATCACTCGGCCGCAAGCTGCTGACCAAGGCTAGGGAAGTGATGCACCAAGTACCTTCTTTATCATGCACGGCATCATTCGCTGAGGTAGTGCATGAAATCAGCGGAGGCAAGCAGGGTATCGTTTGCGTTATCAATGATGCCGGGGAGATGATCGGCGTGGTCACCGATGGCGATCTGCGTCGTGCAATAGAGAAACAAGGCCAGACCGAGCATCTGACCGCCAATGACATCATGGGGAGAATGCCGGTCACGATCTCTCCCGACGCCAATCTATACGACTGCGAACAGTTGATGCGGGAACGAAAGCTGACATCGCTGATTGTCGCTGAAGGGCAAGAGCCGCTTGGCGTAGTGAAAAGCTTCGACGCATAGATCGATCTTGGTTCGAGCCGGCGATGGCGCAATTTTTCTTTATAGGAATCTCCAGTGAGTAATATTTTCGACATGAAAGGGTTGAACAACCATTCACCCTTCACCCTGTTCGGCGGCATCAACGTTCTCGAATCCCGCGATATGGCGCTGAAGGCCTGTGAGCATTACGTCGAGGTCACCAACAAGCTCTCCATCCCCTATGTGTTCAAGGCGAGCTTCGACAAGGCCAATCGCTCTTCTATTCATTCCTATCGTGGTCCAGGGATGGAGGAAGGGCTGAAGATATTTGAAGCCATCAAGTCCGAATTCGGCGTTCCCGTCATTACCGATGTCCACGAAACGTGGCAGGCCGCGCCAGTGGCGGAAGTGGCGGATATCATCCAGTTGCCCGCCTTCCTGGCGCGACAGACGGATCTGGTCGTTGCCATGGCCAAGACCGGCAAGCCGATCAATATCAAGAAGCCGCAGTTCCTGAGCCCGGCACAAATGCTGAACATCGTCGAGAAGTTCAACGAGGCGGGCAACTCGCAGTTGATGCTGTGCGACCGGGGGACTTGTTTCGGTTACGACAACCTCGTGGTCGATATGCTGGGCTTTGGTGTCATGAAAAAGGTTTCCGGCGATTTGCCGATCATCTTCGACGTGACCCACGCGCTGCAGCAGCGCGATCCGGGCGGTGCCGCGTCGGGTGGCCGACGGCAGCAGGTCGTCGAGCTGGCTAGCGCTGGCATGGCGACAGGGTTGGCCGGCCTATTCCTGGAAGCGCACCCCGATCCCGATAACGCCAAGTGTGATGGCCCGAGCGCGCTGCCGCTGCATCTGCTCGAGCCGTTCCTGACTCACATTAAAGCGATCGATGATACGGTTAAAAGCCTGCCATCTATTCAAATCAACTAACCAATTCGATACTAACTTCTGCACTGTGACACCGGAACCGAGGCCAGTATGAAACGCGTATTCCAATATCCAGTCTGGCTTGGCGAACTCTTCACCGGCGCCAAATCCTTTAAGGCCAATCCCTTGATTGGCAGTGAACGATTGAACCGCTATGGCCTTCATGCCGCACGGGTTTGGTCGGCGTACTGGATCTCGCGGTTTCGCATGGCGTTGTTCGCACCGGGCGTGCCGAAAGCGGATCGGGCGTCTTTTCAGCGTAACGGTTACGTGCAGAAAGACGGTTATCTGCCCGAGGCGCGGTTCCAGGCATTGGTGAAAGCCGCGCGCGAGTACGAGGGCGAGATTCGCCAGTGCTGGCAGGGCGATACGCTGACGCACCGGATCTTGTTGGCGCCGGAGGTATTGAGTCAGATTCCCGAAGTGCAGGCGGTGTTGGAAGACCCTGCATTGAAGCGCCTGTTTCGTTATTGCGCAGGGCACGCACGTCTGCCGATCTGTCATATCGAGAACGTGCATAACGGCGGCCGCGCCGATGGCGACAAGACCGATCCGCAGAAGCACCTTCACGTCGATACGTTCCAGCCGACGATGAAGTTCTGGCTCTATCTGGAAGACGTGACGGCGCGCAATGGTCCGTTCGTGTTCGTCCCTGGCTCCAACCGCCCGCATCGGGAGCGCCTGAAGTGGGAGTACGAGATGAGCCTGAAGGCAAAGGCGCACGCCAACCGGTACACCGCGCGAGGTTCTTTCCGCGTCAGTGAAGAAGAGGCGCAGCGGTTGGGGCATTCCGGTATTCAAGCGTTCGAGGTCAAGGCGAACACGCTGCTGATCGCCAATACGTTCGGGGTGCACGCTCGCGGCCATGCGGAGCCGGGGAGTTCGCGTCTGGCGCTATGGGGTATGGCACGAACCAATCCGTTCTCGCCTTTGCCGGGCCTCGGTTTCGGCTATTTCAATCGGTTGCAGTATCGCGTCTTTCAGCGCATGCGGATTCGGGAAGACGAGCGTGCTGCCAAGCGGAATTCTCAGGCCTCCTGGCATGTGATTGATCAAAAACGCATTTAAGTGTGGCTGGCGCGCAGGCGCTGGCTAATCTTTAGAGCCTTCCACGACCGGGTTTGGATCCCGGCACCGGGAAGGCTCTTTTGTTTGGCGATAAGGTTGAGAGCGTTCGCCACTCTCATCGCGAGCAGAGCTAGCTCCTACCAATGATAGGGCCATCCAACCGTGAGCAACGCGTGCGGTGACTAGCGGTATGGTGGTTTGGAGCAGGGGATTCGCGAGCAGAGCTCTCTCCTACCAATTAGGGCCATCCAACCGTGAGCAGAGCGTGTGGCGACCCAAGGCATGGTGGTTTGGTGCACAGGGTTCGCGAGCAGAGCTCGCTCCTACCAATTAGGGCCATCCAACCGTGAGCAGGGCGTGCGGTGATCCAAGGCATGGTGGTTTGGCGCACAGGGTTCGCGAGCAGAGCTCTCTCCTACCAAAATCACAGCCATCCAATCAATTGTCTGTCTATCGTCTAAGCGATACGCTTCGATCTCCGTCGCGGCCTGGCAGTGGCAAATGCCGGAAGGTGGGTTGCGATAACTGAGGTTCGAGTCGCGAGGTGGCAGGCAGTGATGCAGACGGTGGCGGTGTTGACGGCGATCTTCGTCGGTGTGGCGTTTGCGGTGTATCAGGTTTACGACATCTACTACGCGCAGAATTTTCAGGACGATGAGAGTTTGGCGCAGGATGGCGGGAAGAGCGCTTTCGCTAGACTCAAGGCGGCGTTTCCGGCGCGTGTCGTGGCTGCGGCGATGGAGGACGAGGCGCTTTCCCGCAATCCGCAGCCGCTTTTGCGGCGTCGCCGGAGTGTGGTGGTGGAGAACGAGATCCGGATTCGCTATCCAGGCTGGATAGGTCGCCCCGTAACGCACAATTGGCGTCAGCCGTTGCTGGTCGTGGTATTGATCGATTGCCTGCTCGCGATGTTCCTCGGCGGCCTCAGCCTGTACACGGTGGCTTATGAGGTGCCCGGCGAGGCGTTCGCATGGATGAACGATCACGTCGTCGTGCTGTTGCTACTGGTGCTGATTCTGCTGCTGACGCATGTCGTTGCCCGGCTGGATGTCTACCTTCATGACATCTATCGCATCGGTCGCTTGAATCGCTTTCTCGGCTGACGGACGTCGGTTGTCGCTGATGGGGCGACGCGCCGGCTGCCGCGTCGTTCCCTCGGAGAGGCTTCCATTACGCGTGTTTCTCACGCGTTTCTCCTATCTTTGGACCACAGGCCGGCCCACCCGATCGATCGGTAGTCATCGTGATGACGCAGCATAAAAGTTGCCTTGGTGACGAAAAAGCGCCATATTTGTTGCTATCGTTCGCTATTCAAAAACCGGGATGGATCGATGGCTCTGACATTGCCGCTCATTGAGCAGATCAAGCAAAGGCGTAAAGCGCTCAAGCTAACGCAGCAGGATATGCAGTTCCGGATTGGCATGACCCGCCAGCAATATCAGCGGCTGGAAAGCGCGGGCAATCCCCGCTTGAGTACCTTGATGCTCGTAGCGGAGGGTGTGAACGCCGAACTCATGCTGATACCGCGAGAAAAATGCGATGCCATTCGCGAGCTGTTGACGGCCTCGGGTCCGGGGATCGAGCCACCCTCTGCGGACGAAGACCCCTGGCGTGGTCTGCTTGGGGATGGCGGCGATGAAAAGTGAGCCGGTCTCCGTACTGCGGCTGCATCTCGCTGGCAGGCCCTTCGGGCACCTGGCAGGATACCGGGGCGGACGCAACGTGCTGGTGTTCGACGAGTCGTGGCGGAGCGATCCTGACCGCGAGACGTTGACGCTGACGGCGGGTGCCGGTTTTCCTCGCGCCGAGGCGGTGTTGGCCAAGCCATGGATGCGTCAACAGCGATTGCACCCCTGGCTCTCCAATCTCCTGCCTGAGGGTGCGTTGAGAGATTGGCTAGCTCAGTCGTTGAAAGTGCACCCGGATAACGAGTTTCCGCTTCTGGCTCAGTTGGGGGGTGACTTGCCGGGCGCGGTGATGGCCGAACCGATGCTTCCGGAAGACGTGCCTGCGCATGTTCTCGATTATCGCACCAGCATCGTACCGATCGTGAATGCATCGAGAACCGGGGCCGGTTTCTCGTTGGCGGGTGTTCAAATGAAGTTCTCGGTCCGCGAGCGGGAAGGCCGCTTCCATTTTGGTCACGCCAATGAGCTCGGCGACTGGATCGTTAAAACACCTTCGACACGCCATCGCGGCGTACCGGCCAATGAATACGCTACGATGCGCTTGGCGCAAGCGGCGGGCATCGAGATTCCCGAAATTCGCCTGATTCCGCTATCGCAGCTGGATGCCGTGCCTGACATTGCGCTGCCCGATGCCTCTCTATTCGATGAGCAGCAGGTCTATGCGATCAAGCGTTACGATCGAGCCGATGGCCGCAGAATTCATGTCGAAGATATGGCTCAGGTGCTGTTCTGCTATCCCCAGCAGAAATACGAGCAAGCCAATTACGAGCAGTTGGGGCGAATATTGCGAGGTTACGCCAAGGACGGATTGAGCGCCGTGCAGGCGTTAGCCTGTCGGCTGCTGGTCAATATCCTGTTGGGCAACGGTGATGCGCACTTGAAGAACTGGAGCCTGATCTATCGAGATGGTCGGGCGCCCGAGCTGTCACCCGCCTACGATATCTTGTTTACACAAGCCTGGTTGCGAGATGAGCAGGAAATCGCGCTCAACCTGAATGGCAGCAAACGTTGGTACGAACTTGGCTGGCAGGATTTTCAGGGTTGGAGCCAGGCGGTGGGAACGCCGTGGCCAGCGGTGCGCGCGGCACTGGAGGCCACGATGGAACGGGCGCGAGATCGCTGGCCGCGGCTGCTGGCAGAAAGCCCCATGCTGGATACGCACCAGCGATTTCTGCGTGAGCATTGGGCTCGGCTTTCGCCGGAGTGGCGTATCGAATAAGGCGGCCTGCATCCCGCCGCTCGCGAGCCATTGCCGATGCCGCGAGAAACGGCACAGCGTGATATCGTGTCGCGCTTTGCGTTTTCGGTCGGTGATGCTCAAGCTCCCCGTGTGAATCGGAAAGCCGCGAGCGAAGGATCGGCCTGAGCGGATGAAATGTCTGAACGAACGACAAGCCCTGTGAATCGAGAGCCACGAGTGAATCAAGAGACCCGCGTGAATCGCCCCTGCGAATGGCTGCTGTATTGTCGAGCCGGCTTCGAGGCCGATCTGGCGGCGGAGATCGCTGACCGCGCCGCGTTGATTGGCGAAGAGGGCGAGGTGGCGGCGGCGGCGCCGAACAGCGGCTTCGTGCGCTGGCGCACGGCAGATGACGAACCCGCCAACGCCATTCATCGTGCGCTTCCGTTGGGCGGTCTGGTGTTCGCGCGCCAGTCGCTGGTGGCGTTCGCGCCGCTGAGCCTGGACCGGGAAGATCGTCTGTCGGCCATCGCGGCGCTGGTCGAGGCGAGCGGCTGGAGCTTCGAATCCGTCTGGCACGAGACGCCGGATACCAACGAAGGCAAGAGCCTGGGGCGTTTGGCGAAGTCGCTCAGCCGGCCGCTGGAGAGCGCGCTCAAACGCGCCGGGGCGCTGCGCCGCAAGGCGGGCGGGCGGCGCCTGCATCTCTATTGGCTGGCCGGCGATGAAGTGCAGGTCGGTATCAGCTTTCCCGGCAATCGCAGCGAGCATCCGGGGGGCGTGCTGCGGCTGCGCCACCCTCACGATGCGCCGAGCCGCTCGACGCTCAAGCTCGAGGAGGCCTGGCACACGTTCATTCCGCGTGATGCATGGCCGTTGAGACTGTCCGACGGTATGCAGGCGGTCGATCTTGGCGCGGCGCCGGGCGGCTGGACCTATCAGTTGGTGCGCAAGGGCATGTTCGTCTATGCCATCGACAACGGTCCGATGGACAAGGGGCTGATGGCGACCGGTCAGGTCGAGCACTTGAAAGAAGACGGATTCGTGTGGGAGCCGCCGTACCGGCTGGACTGGCTCGTCTGCGATATCGTCGACAAGCCGATGCGGGTGATCGATATGGTCGAGCGTTGGCTGGTCAAACGCTGGTGCCGCGAGGCCGTCTTCAATCTGAAGCTGCCGATGAAGCGGCGCTGGCAGGAGGTGAGCCGCTGTCTCGCCCGGCTGGAGCAGACGCTGGCCGCCAACGACGTCTCGGCGCACATTGCCTGTCGCCATCTCTACCATGATCGCGAAGAGGTCACCGTTCACGTCCAGCTCGATGTGTGATCGGCGGCTGAGCGTGGCGCCGGCCAGCATGAGCGAAGCGCTGGACAGCTTAAGCGAAGCGCTGGAAAGCTTAAGCGCAGCGCTGGACGGCACGTACGCGCGGTGAGAAGAATGGAATAGACCACAGTGAATGACGGACAGGGAGGCAACCCATGAGCAACGACAATCACGCGACGGCAACGCTGGATACGCGCGGGCTCTACTGCCCGGAACCGATCATGATGATGCACAACAAGGTGCGGGACATGGCGGCGGGCGAGACGCTCGAAGTAGTCGCCACCGACCCGGCGACGACGCGAGACATTCCCAAGTTCTGTAGCTTCCTGGGCCATGAGCTGATCGACCAGACCCAGGAAGGGGATGAGTATGTCTACCTGATCAGGCTCGGCGCCTGAGACCCCGGTCACGATCTGCTGCGCGTCGGCTGTGCTGCGTTAAAAACAGGCTCGGACTGCTCATTTACAATCTGTAAACTGGTGCGCTAGTCCGATCCCGTCCTCGCCTGTGTTTGCCTTGCCCAGACCTAGCTCGCTAGATCGTGAGTATGTTGTAGAGCTCAGTGATTATCGCTCACTCGTTGTCCGGCATGACCATCAGCGCCAGCGCTTCGAGCGTCTCCGGGTCTTCGTTGCGGATGCGGTTGGCGATGTTGCGCTGGAAGAAATAGAGCGTCTGGTGGCGGCTGCGGCCCGGATAGAGGCAGTCGTCGCCGGCCAGCACGGGTAGCGACTCGACCCGCTTGTCGTCGACCAGCATGGCGTCGATCTCGCCGTTGCTGTAAAGGTGCCAGGCGTAGATCTGCTTGAGCTGCCACGGGCGCCCGTCGTCATCCATGCACAGTGCGTGGGTGCCCTGGGTTTCCGGTAACTGCTGGGTCAGCGAGATGTCGTTGGTCTCTTCGTAGTCGAAGTAGGCCGCGGCGTGTTCGAGCTCGGCGGCCTTGTGATCGGGGGCGTCGTGAAAGATCTCGTGGGTTTCAGGATCGCGGTAGCCGACGAAGTGGCCATGTTCCGGATCGTCGAGTTCGTGGCAGGGCGCCAGCGAGGCCATCCAGGGCACCAGACCGACGACTTCGTTGTCCTCCCGCAGGCCCCACGCCAGCAGCGGCATGCCGTAGAGCGTGTCGGGGTCGGAGGCGAGATAGTAGAGCATCTCCAGCCCGTCGAGTTCGGGGGAGAGGCGCACCAGGCGTTTTCTGGCCCTCAGCCGATGCCTCATGGTCTCCAGATCGATGATCTGCGCGGAGCGAGGGGAAAGTGGGATACCCATGGCTACCCTCCAGGTCGGCGTTACGTCAGCTTGAGCCACTGTCTTGCAAGGCCAGTATTAGCACAGCCGGGAATCCGCTGTTAAGCCCTTGTCGCCCGTCGAAGACGAATATCTTCGATCCCTCCTTGCCTTGCGTGATCCGGCCGGTACCGACAGGCGTCTCGCTGCCGCCTGCGGCGTGTGTTGCACCCGGCGGCACTCTTGCCTCAGCTGGCGGCGTCCGTGCCCTGTGTGCCGGCCTGGCGGGCTCGGCGGACGTTTCTTTCACCCCGAACATGAAGACGCCACCCGAGAAGCCCCGCGGCGCAGGTGAGTCCGGCATTGAGCCCGATCCAGTAGCCGTAGATGCCGAGGGCGTCGAACAGCCCGTCAAGGCCGCGCCCGAGGCAGTGACCCACGCCGAGCCCGACGAGCCAGTAAGAGATCAGCGTGATGCCCATGACCACGCGGGTGTCCTTGTAGCCGCGCAGGGCGCCGGCAAGATTGACCTGCAGCGAGTCGGAAATCTGGAACAGCATGGCGAGCAGAATCAGCGAAAGGGCCAGCGAACGGACCGCATCGTTGCCGGTGTAGACCGAAACGATAGGCCCGGCGAGCAGCCAGATCGCGAGGCTGTTGAAGATCGCCAGCAGCAGGCCGATGCCGACCCCGTTCCAGGCCACGAAGCGTGCCTCCACCGGGTCGCCGGCGCCGAGCCGGTTGCTGACCCGCACCGTCAGCGCCATGCTCAGCGAGAGCGGCAGCATGAACAGGATCGAGGTGACGTTGAGCGCGATCTGGTGCGCTGCGACGGTGACCTCGCCGAGATAGGCCACGAGCAGCGTGATGACGGTGAACAGCGTCACCTCGAAGAAGATCGCCAGGCCGATCGGCAGGCCGATATAGAGCAGCTCGCCGATCTCTCGCCAGTGCGGCGGCGTTGGCCGCTGCCACAGTGTCACCGGCGCGTAGGCGCGGCTGCGCCGGGTGTAGAGCGCCATACCGAGACACATCGCCCACATCGAGATCGCGGTGGCGATGCCGCAGCCGAGTGCGCCGAGCGCCGGGAGCGATTGCAGGGCCGAGGGCAGACTATCCCCGAACAGCGCGACCAGCCCGGGCCCGCCGTAGATCAGCACGTAGTTGCTGGGAATGTTGAAGCCGAGGCCTAAAAGGCTCATCCAGAGCGAGGGGCGGGTGTGGTGCATGCCATCGGAAAAGCCTCGCAGCGCCTGGTAGAACGCGACCGCGGGAATGCCGAAGGCCACGGCGCCGAGATAGTCGAGCGCGAGCGCGGCGACGTCGTCGGGAATCTCCATCCACGTGAATACCGCGCGGGAGCCGACGCTCAGCAGCAGGGCGCTGGCGAGACCGAAGACCAGCGCCACCCACAGTGCCTGATGCACCTTGCCCGGAACCTGGTCGTGCCGCCCGGCGCCCACCCGATGCGCGACGAGCGGGGTGATGCCCATCAGCGTGCCGGTCATCAGCAGCATCAGCGGTACCCAGAGACTGGCGCCGACGGAGACGGCGGCAAGATCCGTTGCGCTGGCGCGGCCGGACATGATCACGTCCGCCGCGCTCATGCCGGACTGCGCGAGCTGCGCGCCGCAGATGGGCAGCGTCAGGCGCAGCAGACTCGCCGTTTCACGCCGACAGCGGGGCAACCAGTGAGAGAAGGACGGTGGCAAGCAGGGCTCCTTGACCGCGTGGACAGGATATCGAACAGCGCAGGCCGGCGAGTGTATCAGGCTCGCTGGATGCTGGCTCGGCGCCCGGGATGAGACTTGCGTATACTGCGGCCGACCCGATATGACGGGCACCCGTAGGCAAGGAGATTCGATGGCCCACGATATCGACGACCTGATGACGCTGTTCGACGGCGTCTTCGCCGAACCTTTCCGGACACGGCTGGTGCGCGGTGAAGACGAGCCGATCTATCTGCCGGCGGACGAGACCTCGCCGCACCATCGCATCGTCTTCGCGCATGGCTTCTTCGCCAGCGCGCTGCATGAAGTGAGCCACTGGTGCATTGCCGGTGCGGCGCGACGAGAGCTCGAAGACTACGGCTACTGGTATGAACCGGATGGCCGCGATGGCCTGCGCCAGGCGGAATTCGAGCGGGTCGAGGTGGCGCCTCAGGCACTGGAAAGTCTTTTCAGCGAAGCGTGCGGCAAGCCGTTCCAGGTCAGCGTGGACAATCTCGACGGCGTCGCGGTGGATCGCCACGCCTTTGCCGCCAAGGTCGCGGCGCGGGCGGCGCGCTACCGAAGCGAGACGCCACCGCGCCGGGCAGCGGCATTCATCGCTACGCTTTCGGCGTTCTATGGAGAGGGAGCGAGTCGAGAGGCGGCGATTGCGCGCGGGCGCGAGTGCCTCGCAGAGCCCGTCGCGCTCTGATCTCTCACCGGCATCGACGCTTTCCCGCTGGCGCTCGCTGGCGGAGCGTCATTCGCCCCCGTCGGTCAGGCGCTGATGCAGATAGAGCATCACCTGCACTTCATGCTCCGGTCGCAGGGGCTCCAGCCCCATCTCACCGAACAGCTCGTTGCGCGCTCGCGCCCATTCGCCGGCATCGAGCGTCGGATAGAGCCGGTCTGCTGGCGCCAGCTCGACGAACGGGTCGACGCCGAAATCGTTGAACAGCAACGACAGCGCCGCTTCGTCATCCTGCACGCCGGCGGTGTAGAGCGTCTCGTTGAAGTGGTCGTCCTCCAGCTCGCGCAGCACATCCAGCGGGCTGACGCCGAGGTGGCGTAGCTCGTCGAGATCGTAGCCGTTCAGCGAGAGCAACTCGTCGTTGAGCCACTCTTCATCGGGCTGGATCAGCGTGTGCTTGATCTGACCGTCCGGCAGCGCCCAGGCGATGGCCAGCGGCAGCGAGTTGTCTTCGCCGGTCTCGACGGCGATGAATCCGGGAAACTGTGTCATGCGCTGGCACCTCCTGTCGGCGCGCTACCGGGGCGTCCCGTATCGGGGACGTTGTCCAGGCGGAAGAAACGTCGCGCCGTTTGCGTCGTCCGCCGGGCCAGCTCGGCCTCGCTCTCGCCGCGCCAATGCGCCAGTTCCTTCACTATCCAAGGTAGCAGAGCCGGTTCGTGTCGGCGTCCCTTGAGTTTGGCCGGCAGGTTACGCGGCAGCAGGTAGGGGCAGTCGGTCTCGACCATCAGCCGGTCCGCCGGAATATCGGCGACGAATTCGCGTAGATGGTGCCCGCGACGCTCGTCGCACAGCCAGCCGGTCTGGCCGATGTGGAGATCGAGATCGAGATAGCCGTGCAGCGTCTTGCGCTCACCGGTGAAGCAGTGGACGACGGCGTCGCTCAGATGATCGCGCCACTCGCGCAGCATCTCCAGCATGCGCTTGCCGGCATCGCGCTCGTGCAGGAAAAGCGGTAGGCCGGACTCCACGGCGAGCGCCAGCTGTGCCTCGAACGCCCGCTCCTGATCGCGCGGCGCGGAGAAGTTGCGATTGAAGTCGAGCCCGCACTCGCCGACGGCGACGACCCTCGGCTGACGCTGCAGCTCAAGCATCGCGGCTTCCATCTCGGCGTTCCATGCGCTGGCGTGATGCGGATGGACGCCGGCGGTGGCGTAGAGCGGCGCATGGCGTTCGGCCAGCGCCGCGGCGTGCCGGGCACCCTCGAGATCGGCGCCGGTGACGATGAGCGCGGTGACGTTGGCGGCCTGGGCGCGCTCGAGCGTCGCTTCTAGATCGCGACCGAAACTTTCGTGAGTCAGGTTGGCGCCGATGTCCACCAATGGCGCCGGTGACTGGAAGCGCAGCGCCTCGGGCAGCAACGCGTTTTCTTGCGGTGTGTCGCTCAAGCGGCATTCCTTGACTGGCAAAGGTGATGAGACGAAAAGGCGCCATTGTAAGGCGGAAAGCAGCCTGGTGCAGCCGGAGCGTTTCGGTGCTCAGACGCCAGCGAGTACAATGGTGTGATTGGAACGACTCACCCACGACGAGGTAACCCGTGGCGCTGCTAAGACTGGAACAACTGCAACTCGCCTACGGGCATCATGTGCTGCTCGATGGCGCCGATCTGGTCATCGAAAAGGGAGAGCGCCTGGCGCTGGTCGGGCGTAACGGTACCGGCAAGTCGACCCTGCTCAAGCTGATCTCGGGCGAGAACCAGGCCGATGATGGCCAGCTTTGGCGCGCGCCGGGGCTCAAGATTGGCGTGCTGGAGCAGACGCTGCCCGATGCCGACGAGGCGACCATCTTCGAGGTCGTCGCCCAGGGCCTGCCGGAAACCGGCGCGCTGCTGGCGGAGTATCATCGCCTGATCGCCCAGGAGGCGCCGGACATGCGCCGCCTCGAATCGCTGCAGACGCGGCTCGAGGCGCTCGATGGCTGGTCGTTTCATCAGCGCATCGACACCGTGCTGACGCGCCTCGGTCTGCCGGCCGATACGCTGATGAGCAGCCTCTCCGGCGGCTGGCGGCGTCGCGTCGCACTGGCCCGGGCGATGGTTTCCGGGCCGGATCTCCTGCTGCTCGACGAGCCGACCAACCATCTGGACATCGACACCATCACCTGGCTCGAGGAGCAGCTGCTGGCGTTCGACGGTGCGGTGCTGTTCATCACTCACGACCGCGCGTTTCTCTCTCGGCTGGCAACGGCGATCCTGGAGCTCGACCGCGGGCGGCTCGGCCGCTACCCCGGCGACTACGCGACCTATCAGGCACAGAAGGCACACGAGCTCGAGGTGGAAGCGCGCGAACGTGCCGAGTTCGACAAGAAGCTGGCGCAGGAAGAGGCGTGGATTCGCCAGGGCATCAAGGCACGGCGTACCCGCAACGAGGGCCGCGTGCGTGCGCTGGAGAAAATGCGCGGCGAGCGCTCGCAGCGCCGCGAGCGCCAGGGCAAGGCCTCCTTCCAGGTCGACAGCGGCGAGCGCAGCGGGAAGCGCGTGGTGGAGCTGACCGAGGTCAGTCAGTACTACGATGGTGAGCCGATCATTCGCGATCTCTCGCTCGAGATTCAGCGCGGCGACCGTATCGGCATGATCGGACGCAACGGCGCCGGCAAGACCACGCTTCTGAAGATTCTGCTCGGCGAGCTGACGCCGGACGAGGGGGCGGTCCGGCTCGGCACCAATCTATCGGTGGCCTATTTCGACCAGCTCCGGGCCGGGCTCGAGCTCGACAAGACCGTCTACGACAACGTGGCGCAGGGCAGCGACAAGGTCACGGTTGCCGGCAAAGATAAACACGTCATCAGCTATCTGCAGGATTTCCTGTTCACGCCGGAACGCGCGCGTCAGCCGGTGAAGGCGCTCTCCGGCGGAGAATCCAACCGCCTGCTGCTTGCCAAGCTGTTCACCCAGCCGGCGAACGTGCTGGTGCTCGACGAGCCGACCAACGATCTCGATGTGGAGACGCTGGAACTGCTCGAGGAGCTGCTGCTCGACTTCGAAGGCACGCTGCTGCTGGTCTCGCACGATCGTGCGTTCATGGACAACGTCGTCACCGGGGTGCTGGCGTTCGAGGGCGATGGCATCGTGCGGGACTATGTCGGCGGCTACACCGACTGGATACGCCAGGGTGGCAAGCTGCCACCGGCGCCGTGGGAAGTGGCAGAGGCGCGCAAGGCCGAACGCAAGCAGCAGGAACAGGAGGCTGCCGCGCAGCAGAAGCCTGAAAGCGCTCCCGCCGCGGGCGGCGGTGACAAGCGCCGTCAGAAGCTCTCCTACAAGCTGCAGCGCGAACTCGATGCGCTACCCGCGACCATCGAAGCGCTCGAGACGAAGATCGCCGAGTTCGAAACCCGGATGAGCGAGCCGGATTTCTACCAGCAGGAGAGCACCCAGGTGACGGCCACGCTCGACGCCCTGGCGAAGGTGCAAGCCGAGCTCGATCAGGCGATGGAGCGGTGGGTGGAGCTGGAGGCGCAGGCTGAGGGCTAAGGGTTAAGCGCTCACGGCGGTGACACTGTCTGCGCTCGGTCAGGTCCATCCTGATCCACCGAAAACGACGAAACCGCCAACAGCGATGTTGGCGGTTTCGTTATTGGGCAAAGGAAGCAGCGTCGAGCCGACTGTCTGGCTTTACTCTTCGGTTTCGCCATCCTTGCCGACACGCACCGCTAGAACGTCGCACTCAGCGCCGTGCAGCACGCCGGTCGAGGTGGAGCCGAGCAAGAGCGCGAAACCGTGGCGACCGTGGGAGCCGACAACGATCAGGTCGACGTCCTTCTCCTTGGCAAAGCGCTGGATCTCGGTATCCGGCATGCCGACGACGATGTGCTGGTCCTCGCGCGGAATGTCGTAGGGGTCGGCGATGTCGGCCAGGCGCTGCGTGGCGTGTTCGTCGAGCTGGTCCTGAATGCTGGTCAAGTCCATGGGGATGTCGCCGCCGTAGGCGAAGCCCAGCGGCTCCAGGGTATGGATGATCGAGAGCTTGGCCTGGTTGCGGCGAGAAATCGGAATGGCACGCTCCAGAACCTTGTGCGAATCCTTGGTCAGGTCCACGGCAACCAGGACGTGGTGGTATTCGTTGCTCATCGGGAAGGCCCTCTGTCGAACAAGTGACATCGATAACTTTAGGCGCGCCGCGGTGAAGTCACAACGCTCCGGCTGCGGTACGCTGCCGCACGCCGATCATCCGCGATGAAGTGGCACGACGCAACGGCTGGCGGGGCGTAATATGGCGCGCTCGACTAAGACCTTGGTCGCAAACGCCGCGCCTGGAAGCGCACGCGGCATTCAATCGGGCAACCAGGATATTCGATGGCGATATTGGGATTTCTTCTGCTGGCAGTGCTGCTCGTGCTGTCGCCGATGGTCTGGCTACGCCCCAGCCGCGGCGAGTCGTTGCGCAGCCGACTGCGCCAACACGCCAAACAGCAAGGCGGGGAGCTGAACTACAGCCACTCGGCCAGTGGCAGCGCGGCGAGTTCGCCATTGGCGCTGCCCGATGTGAGCCTGGTCGGCTATCGGCTGCGCTATCCGGGAAAGCAGACCGGCAGCGATTTCGTGGCCGTACGCGATGTCGTGGCGAGCGATGCGCTCGAGTCGATCACGCCGCAGTGGCGCTGGCGGCGCGCGCCGCTACCCAGGCTCGATGCCGACCGACTACAGGCGTTCGAGGCATGGCTGGATTCGTTACCCGAGGACGCGCTGGTCGTGGAGTCGCGTCAGCATACGCTGTGCGTCTGGTGGCAGGAGCGGGCGTCGCTCGAGACGTTCGAGCAGGAATGGGCAAGTTGGATGGCCATGCGGGATCGAATGGCCGGTAGCGGCGACGTGCTGAAAGTGCCGGGAAGTCCGCCCTGAAGCGGAAGTGCCTGGTCTCGGGAGACAAGCTATGGATGGCCCGCCAATCCCCGTCCCTGGGGAGTGGACATCGCCGATACGGGGGGAAATCGGGTGTCGGTCAGCTCGCCTTGGCCTGCTCGGACTGACGCTGAAGGTTGAGGCCGTTGGCCTCGATCCGATCGATAAAGCTTTCGAAGAGATCGACCTCTTCCTGCGATAGCCCTGCCAGCATCTCGTCGCGCACTTCATTGACGATCGCCTCGATCTGCGCGAGCAGAGGCGTTGCCTCTTCAGTCAGGAACAGTCGCTTGGTGCGGCGATCGTCGGCGCACGGCCGGCGTTCGATCAGGTTCTGCTCGGCGAGCTGATCGAGCGTGCGCACCAGCGATGGCGCTTCGACGCCAATGGCCCGCGCAAGATCGCACTGGGCCTGGCCGCCGCCCATGTTGCGAAGGTTCCAGAGTGTCACCCAACGAGTCTGGGTCAAACCCAGCGGCGCCAGGCGTTCATCGATGACAGCGCGCCAAAGTCGCGGCAGGCGTGCCAGTTTAAAGCCGATATGTTGTCCCATAGCGGATTACCTGAATCGTGAACGTCCTAACCATTCTCCAAAGGGCCGCAGGATAATGCAAGTTATTCGAACCGCTGATTCGGGGTTCCGAGACCATTGTCCGAGGAAAATCGGTATGAGACGTCAATCTCCCTCGTCTCCCTGGCGCATTTCGCCGAGGAGGTGGCGGATGTTCCAGCCGGGAATGCCGGGCGGACGATGAATGTGGCCATCGGCGACGGTAGCGTCGTCGCCCTTGGCGACGGTGAATCGCACGCTGCCGATCCGCTGGCCGGTGGCGGTCATGACGTCGACCTGCCAGCGCCCGGCAACGTCGCCGGAGAAGTTCTGCTTGTGCGTCCACGCTCGATAACCTTGATCGCGCCCGCCGTGGATGATCAGGGCGATGCGCTCGACGGCCTCGCCGTCATGTCGCCAGACGTGGTAGATCTTTTCGCGCAGGCCACGAGGCGCGCGGATCGCGGTATAGACGTAGAGCCCGCGTGAGGTCAGCTGCTGCGGCGTCAGCGTCATTCTGCCGCTGGGCGTGCGCGCCTGTGTGTCGAACGCCGGCGACAGGGCGCTACCGGAAAGCCATAGCGTCGCCGGCGGAATCCAGGTGCGTCCTATCCAGGCGGTACCGCCGAGCACGACCAGCAAGCCGATCATGGCGAGCCAACGGACGAGCCCGGAGGGCCTGAGCAGGCCGATGACGCTAGGCAGGCTGAAGAACATCATCGCCAGAATGGAGAGCAGCAGACTCTGCCCGGTGGTCAGGCTGAGCATGATCGGTAGCGTTACCAGCATGACGACGAACATGCACAGCGCGTGCAGCAGGAAGTAGAGCCAGCGGTGCCGGTTGGAGAGTCCGAAGTAGAGCGGGTCGAGAATCGCCAGAATCGCACAGACGATGAGCAGGCCGGTGAACAGCGCCTGGCCGCTCGTCCAGATCGTCGTCGCCAGGAAGAAGGGCAACGAGAAGAACAGCGTCTCCTGGTGCACCATCTGGGCGATGAACGTAGCGACGGCGCGCGGCAGGCCGGAGTCGCGTCCCTGGCGGGACAGCCACTTGCTGACCAGGCTCTCCGCGATCAGCAGCACCCAGGTCAGCAGCAGGCCCACCGCCAGTACCGCGCCGAGCCACTGCTGGCGGTTGACCAGAAAGAACCCCAGCAGCCCGAGCACGAAGGCGATCGGTGGCCAGAGCCAGAGATAGGGGCGCACCCGCGCGATGATTCTCTCTATCCACGCCAGCCGCGCCGGCAGCGTTGTCTCTTGTGTCGTCAACGAATCGACTCCAGCCAATTTCCTTGAAAAGGGTACGTAAAACGTCAGTCGGATCAGACCGCTTATGATGAGTATTCTAGCTCCGCCGGCCTCGGGCTGCGTGGCGTTGCCATGACATTCATCCTCTTTGCTATCTATCCGTTTCCGATGGTGTACCAGCGACCAAGGTGTAGCTTGACGCTCACGGGCCGACAGCCCAAGCTGAGGCGTGTTCAAACGCTCGTATGATTCGCGGCGGCAGTCGCGGTGAGCGACTTTCCAAGATTCTCTCGTTGATGGAGACTTCCATGCTCTACCAAGGCGATGCCATTCACGTCGAGCGTCAGCAGGGCGAGATTGCCGTGCTGACGCTCGATCTCAAGGCGGAATCGGTCAACAAGCTATCGTCGGGTGTAATCGCTGAGCTCACGGAAGCCGTTGGCGAGATCGAGAAGGCGCAGGGGCTCAAGGGGTTGATTGTCGTGAGTGCCAAGGAAGCCTTCATCGTCGGCGCGGACATCACCGAATTCCACGCCATGTTCGCCAAGGACGAGGCGTTCCTGGTCGAGATGAACCAGCGGGTTCATGCGCTGTTCAACCGTCTCGAAGATCTCCCGTTCCCGACCGTCACGGCGCTCAACGGTCTGGCGCTGGGCGGCGGCTGCGAACTGAGCCTGACCACCGATTTTCGTGTCATGGCCGATTCGGCGCAGATCGGCCTGCCGGAGACCAAGCTTGGCATCGTGCCGGGATGGGGCGGCTGTGTGCGCCTGCCGCGCCTGATCGGTGCCGACAACGCCATCGAATGGATCTGCGGCGGCACGCAGAACGATGCTGCCACGGCGCTGAAGGTCGGGGCGGTGGATGCCGTCGTGCCGCTCGAGGCGCTGGCTGCCGCCGCGCGGGACCTCATCGACAAGGCCAACGCCGGCGATTTCGATTATCGCGCCCGTCGCGTCGAGAAAGGCTCGCCACTCAAGCTCAACCCGGTCGAGCAGATGATGGCGTTCGAGACGGCCAAGGGATATGTGGCCGGCAAGGCGGGGCCGCACTATCCCGCGCCGGTCGAGGCGATTCGCGTCATCCAGAAGGGCGCAGGCGAAGGTCGGGAGCGGGCGCAGGCGATCGAGGCCCGGGCGTTCGCGAAGCTTGCCAAGACGGATGTCTGCTACAACCTGGTGGGCCTATTTCTCAATGACCAGGCGGTGAAGAAAAAGGCCAAGGGTTACGCGCGGGAGGTCGATCCCATCGAGCAGGCAGCGGTGCTGGGGGCGGGCATCATGGGCGGCGGTATCGCCTATCAGAGCGCCTATAAAGGCACGCCGATTCTGATGAAGGACATCCGCGAAGAAGCCATCGAGCTGGGGCTGAAGGAGGCGCGCAAGCTGCTGGTCAAACAGCTCGAACGGGGCAAGCTGAGCCAGGAAAAGCTCGCCGAGGTGCTGGGCAATATCCGTCCGACGCTCTCCTACGGCGATTTCGGCCACGTCGATCTTGTGGTCGAGGCGGTGGTCGAAAATCCGAAGATCAAGGCCGCCGTGCTCAAGGAAGTCGAGTCCACGGTCGGGGAGCGGGCGGTGCTGGCGTCCAATACCTCGACGATCTCCATCGACCGGCTGGCGGCCGACCTTTCCCGACCGGAAAACTTCTGCGGCATGCACTTTTTCAATCCGGTACATCGCATGCCGTTGGTCGAGGTCATCCGGGGCAGCAAGACCTCCGACACGGCGGTGGCGGCGACGGTCGCCTACGCGCGTCAGATGGGCAAGACGCCGATCGTGGTCAACGACTGCCCGGGCTTTCTCGTCAACCGTATCCTATTTCCCTATTTCGGCGGCTTCAGTGGCCTGGTCGAACATGGCGCGGACTTCGAGCGAGTCGACAAGCTCATGGAGCGTTTCGGCTGGCCGATGGGCCCGGCCTATCTGCTGGATGTGGTCGGCATCGACACGGCAGTGCACGCCAGCCACGTGATGGCCGAGGGCTTCCCGGATCGCATGGCGCACGAGGGCAAGTCGGCGATCGAGCTGATGTTTGACAGCGAACGCCTGGGCCAGAAGAACGGCAAGGGCTTCTATACCTACACCGAAGACAAGAAGGGCAAACCGGTCAAGCAGCATGACGACGAGGCGCATCGACTGGTCGAGAGCGTCGTGCGCGAGTCGCGCGAGTTGGCCGATGACGAGATCGTCGCGCGGCTGATGGTCCCGCTCTGCCTGGAAACGGTGCGCTGCCTGGAAGACGGTATCGTCGGCACGCCGGCCGAGGCGGACATGGCGCTGATCTACGGCATCGGCTTCCCGCCGTTTCGCGGCGGCGCACTGCGCTACATCGACGCGATGGGCACGGCGGCGTTCGTCGCGCTGGCCGAACGCCTCGCCGGGGAGCTGGGGGCGCTCTACGCACCGACCGAGCGGCTGAAAGCGATGGCCGAACGCGGCGAGCGCTTCTATCCGGATGATAATGTCCCTTCCGATGACAACCCCAGCGCCTGAATCTTCCACCGATCGGAGTCACGTCAATGAGTTTGCATGCTAGAGATGCCGTGGTGGTCGATGCCGTTCGCTCGCCCATGGCCAAAGCCAAGAATGGCGCGTTCCGTCACGTGCGCGCCGAAAACCTGTCGGCCGCCGTGATGCAGGCGCTGTTCACCCGCAACGCGGGGCTGGACCCGGCAGGCGTCGACGACATCATCTGGGGCTGCGTCAACCAGACCCTGGAACAGTCGATGAATATCGCGCGTAACGCCGCCATCCTGACCGGCATTCCGCGCAGCGTGCCGGCGCAGACCGTGAACCGTCTCTGCGGCTCTTCCATGAGTGCGCTGCACATCGCGGTGGCGAACATTCGCGCGGACATGGGCGATTGCTATCTGATCGGCGGTGTCGAGCACATGGAGCACGTGCCGATGACTCACGGGGTCGACGTCAACCCGGCGGCCAGCAAGCACGCCGCCAAGGCCGCCATGATGATGGGGCTGACGGCGGAACTGCTCGGCAAGATGCACAACGTCACCCGCGAGCAGCAGGACGAGTTTGCGCTGCGCTCTCACCGCCGCGCCAGCGACGCCAACCGCCTCGGTTATTTCGACAACGAGATCGTGCCGGTTGCGGGCCACGATAGCGTTGATCGCGCCGCGCTGATCAAACATGACGAGGTGGTGCGCGAGGATGCCAGTCTCGAACAGATGGCGGCGCTCAAGCCGGTATTCGATCCCAAGAACGGCACGGTGACCGCGGCGAGTTCATCCGCGTTGTCGGTGGGCGCCTCGGCGCTGATGGTCATGAGCTACGAGCGCGCCAAGTCGCTGGGGCTCAAGCCCCTGGCCAAGGTGGTCTCGACCGGGGTCGCTGGCTGCGACGCCTCGATCATGGGCTACGGCCCGGTGCCGGCGTCGCAGAAAGCGCTCGAGAAAGCGGGGCTCAAGGTCGGCGACATCCAGACGGTCGAACTCAACGAGGCGTTCGCTGCCCAGTCGATTCCCGTACTCAAGGATCTGGGCCTGCTCGACCGGCTGGACGAGGCGGTCAACCTGCACGGTGGTGCCATCGCGTTGGGGCACCCGCTGGGCTGCTCCGGGGCGCGGATCTGCACCACGCTGCTCAACGTCATGCGCCGGAACGATACGCAGCTCGGACTGGCGACGATGTGCATCGGCATGGGGCAGGGCGTGGCCACGGTCTTCGAGCGCCTGTGAGCCGCCTCGCTGCCTAGTTCGAAAATCGCAGCTGACCATCGACAATGCGGGCGGCGCTGCCGTAGCGCCACGGCAGGTTGTCGCGGCCGTGGCCGATGGGCAAACCGGTATAGAGCGGCACGTCGCGCGGCGCGAGCCAGGTGTCGAAGATCGTTTCGATCTTGAGGTCGCCGTAGGGCGTGCAGTTCTCGAAGGTGCCGAGGCAGATGGCGGCGGCGTCATCGAGCGCGCCGGAGTGAACCAGCTGCCAGAGATCGCGTTCCAGGCGATAGTAAGGCTCGCCGACGTCTTCGAGAATCACGATGGCACCGGGGGGCGCCCGAAACGCCAGTGGCGTGCCGACGACGCTGGCAAACGTCGCCAGATTGCCGCCGACCAGCGGCCCCTCGATGACGCCTTCGGGCGCTCTCGCCACCGGTGTCAGCGCAATCGGTGCGGGTGCCTCCCCATTCAGCCAGCCGCGCAGCGCATTCAGGTCGCGTTCCGCTGCGTCACGCGTCCGGGCCTCGTCCGAGCCGAGCTTGATCCCCTCCTTCATCACCGGGCCGTGAATGGCCGGCAGGCCGTGCCGATGGCACTGGTCCAGCAGCACGCTGAGATCCGAGTAACCGATCAGCGGCTTCGATGGCAGTCGCGTCCAGTCGATCTCGGTCGCCAGATGCGCGCAGCCGTAGCCGCCTCTCACGGCCCAGACGGCGTCCGTTTCCGGATCAGCGTAGGCGGCGTAGAGCGACTCGAGTCGATGCGCCGTATCGCCGGCCAGATAGCGCACCGGTGCTTGAAGGGTATGGGGAAATTTGACGTCGAAGCCGAATTCACGAAGCGGTCCGACCGCGCGATCGAGCACGGCGGGATCGGTGAACGAGGCAGGGGCGATCAAGCTGAAGGTCAATGACATGGGCGTCCGTGCTGTCTATGGCTGGTCTGTGCGGGTCCATACTCGCGCGAGCGCGGGAACCGTGTCAGAGGGGCATCGTGATCCAGTGCACGTTACGCCAGTGCCGAGACCGGCGCCACCGCTTCGACCTCTTCGAGCGAGTCCGCCTGCGTGACGATATCGGTGAGCGCCAGGCAGAAGGCCTCGAACTCCTCGCTGAGTTCGCCGGGCGAGCGATGCAGCTCGATCTCGACATACCCGAGATCCGGAAGGCAGGCGTCGGTGGGGACGATCCGGCAGCCTGGTGGCAGACTGCGCGGTGTCTTGACGGTCAGCGCCAGTCCGCCTTGAACGGCGACGTTGACGCCGGTCGGCGAGGGGCTGGTGTAGCGCACGTCCCACTCGCGCTCCTCTCGCCCGAGCGCGGCAAAGGCGTGAGCACGAAAGATGCAGCCTTCCGGATTGAGCGCCAGCGGCAGCGGGTTCCAGTCGCTGACGTCACGGTGATCGGCGACTGCCCACACCATGCGCTCTCTGCCGAGGAGCTGGCCCGTCTGTGTGGGCCCGTGACGTACGGCCAGCACGATGTCCAGTAGCCCTTCCTGGAACCGCTGAACCAAACTGCTGCTGATATCGCAGATCACCTCGATGCGCACGTGTGGAAAGCGCTCGGCGAACTGCGGCAGCAGCGTGGGCAGATACGCGGTCGCCTGCTCGTCGGAGATGCCCAGACGTATCAGGCGCCCCTCGCGCTGGCTGATCATGACGCGCTTGGCTTCGTCCTGAAGCTTCAGGATCTGGCGCGCGTAGGGGAGCAGGCGGCCACCGGCGGGCGTCAGCGTGACGCTGCGACTAGTGCGCTCGAAGAGCGGTTCGCGGACGCGATCCTCCAACCGTTTGATCTGCAGGCTGACGGCGGATTGCGTGCGATTGAGAATGCGTCCGGCGGCGCTGAAGCCTTCGCACTCCGCCACGGCAACGAACGCACGTAGAAGGTCAGGATCCATGAGCGACGACTCCAACAGATGGATGGCTTGAGACGATTGATGACGTGATGAAATGGATTTGATGCCAACTATTCATTTTCATTGTTGAACGACGATCCATAGCCTGTCCAGACTGACTCACAACAAGTAGGAGTTGTCATGGCCGCTTCCGTTGTCGATATGTCTTCGAGTTCTTTGAAGGGACTGGTCGATCTCGAACGGTTTCCTCTCGACGATCTCGATGCCCCTGCGGGGCAGCGTCTGCTTGCGGAGTGCCGGTCCCAGCTTGCTGAGGATGGATGTGTGGTGCTCAAGCAGTTCATACCGCAGGCTGCACTTGGCAAGCTCGAAGAAGAAACTGACCGGCTGTCGCCCAGCGCGCATTTCAACCAGAACGAGACTAACCCCTACAACTCCAACGGTGATGACAGGCTGCCGCAGAGTCACCCCAAAAATCGCTTCGATGACCGTACGAATGGATTCGTCGCGGGGGATCGTATCGACGAGCAGACCATCATTCGTCGTCTCTACCGGCATCCCCAGTTTCAGCGTTTCATTGCCAGCGTCGTTGGTATGGAAACGATTCACGAGTACGCCGACCCGCTGGCAGATCTCGTAGTGAACGTGCTGCGCGAGGGATGTCAGCATCCGTGGCACTACGACACCAACGAATTCATCGTCACGTTGCTGACGCGCAAGCCAGAAGACGGTGGGAAATTCGAATACGCGCCGGGCATCCGCAGTCCGCAAGGCGAGAATTTCGAAGGCGTCGAGCAGGTGCTGGATGGCAACACAGAGCAGCTCAAATCGCTCGAGCTGCAGCTGGGCGATCTACAGATATTCTTCGGCCGCTATTCGTTGCATCGCGTGACGCCGGTGGTCGGCGACCGAGAGCGTCACACTGTGATTTTTGCCTATGCCAAGGAGCCGGGGTTCGTCGGTCGTCCCGAACGCGCCCAGCGCATTTTCGGGCGCATGGCGTCGGTTCACGAACGGATGTTGCACGAAGGCGCTGCCAGACGATCCGACGCGCTGTCTGACTGACAGTGTTTCCAACAACGCGCCATGCGTATTCAGCGACCGCCATCACTCGATATCGGGATTTTCCATGAGCACTATTGAATTCGAACAACTTTCCGATCACGAACCGGACCGGATACCCGTCGTACCCTCGGCACCCATGGCCAATGGCGATAGCATTCCGACGGCCTTCGATCCGGTGAGGCTGCGCGCCGGACGACTGACTCGACTGCGCAACATGATGCGTGAGGAAGGCTATGCCGCGCTGGTGCTGTTCGATCCCAACAATCAGCGCTATGCGACCGGCTCGCGCAACATGTTTGGCTACTTCCTGCGAAACTCGACACGCTATATTTATGTGCCGCTCGAGGGCCCGATCATTCTATTCGAGTACCCCGGCAGCGCCCACGTCTCGACCTGGCTGGAAACCATTGATGAATCGCGCACGTCAAAAGTCGTCTGGTCGGCGGTCAATCAGCGAGACAACCTCTCGAGCGATCCCTTCGGCATCGAGATCGCCGAGCTGGTGCAGGCGCATGCCGCCGGCAATCGCAAGGTTGGCCTGGACCGCTGCGCGCTGAATCTGGCGCGTTCTCTCGAGGCCCAGGGGCTCGAAGTGTTCGATTGCATGCAGGACACGCTGCACTGCCGACGTATCAAGACGCCGGAGGAGATCGCCTGTCTGGCACAGTCGATGGCCGGCAGCGAGGCAGCGGTGGCAAGAGTCGAAGAGGCGATCCGCCCCGGTATTACCGAAAATGAGCTGTTCGCGATCATGTACGGCAACGTGATCGAGCAGGGCGGCGAATTCATCGAAACACGGCTACTGTCCTCCGGCCCGCGAACCAACCCCTGGTTCAACGAGGCCAGCGATCGCGTCATTCGCCCGGGTGAACTGGTGGCGCTAGATACCGATACCATCGGCTGCCATGGCTACTATTCGGATTTCTCTCGTACCTTCCACGTCGGCCCAGGCAAACCGTCCGATTATCAGTGCCACCTCTATCGGATGGCCTACGATCAAGTTCATCACAACATGGCGCTGTTGAAGCCCGGCGTCACTTATCGCGAAATCGCCGAGCGAGCCTGGAAAATTCCGGAGCGCTTTCTCGATCGTCGCTACCCCTCGATCATTCACGGCGTTGGCATGCACGGCGAGACACCGCTGGTTGCCCATCACATGGATTTCGACGATTTCTCGAGCGATGGTGTGCTGGAGCCGGGCATGGTCGTCTCGGTCGAGAGCTATATCGGCGAGGTGGGCGCTGCCGATGGCGTGAAACTCGAGGAAGAAGTCGTCATTACCGATAGTGGAATGGAGAAGCTTTCACGCTATCCGTTCAACGATCGGTTGCTGGGGCGCGAATACTGAACGACGTGACCGAGCGCCTGCGAGCTAGGCTTTCAGGCGCTCGATCAGTTGCGACATCTGCATCGGCCGGCCCAGCAGGTAGCCCTGATACTGCTGCACACCTAGCTCGCTGAGCAGTTGCCATTGGGCCTCGGTTTCTACCCCCTCGGCAACCGTCTCCATGCCAAGCAGATTGCACAGCCCGACGATACCGGTCAGCAGGTGGCGCGAGCGCGGGTCCGCTTCGAGATCGTGCATGAAGCTCCGGTCGATCTTGATGGTGTCGAATGGCAGGCGCTTGAGGTAGCCGAGCGAGGAGTAGCCAGCGCCGAAATCGTCCATCGCCACCCGGAATCCCTCCTGGCGCAGACGCTGGATTCGCACCTCCGGCGCACGCGTGTTCTCCAGAAATACCGACTCGGTCACTTCCAGCTCGATCTGATCCGTGGTGATGCCATGACGCTGGCAAGCCTCGCGCAGTGCGTCGGACAAACCGTCATCCATGACGTGTAGCGCCGAGACATTGACCGCGACCGGCAGCGGGTGGCCACTGGCCGCGAGCGTGGCGGCATGCTTCGCCGCCGCCTCGATGGCGAGGTTGCCCAGCGCCGTCGCCATGCCGTTGTGCTCGGCCAGCGGCACGAAGACATCCGGCGGTACCTGACCGTAGGTCGGGGTGTGCCATCGGGCGAGCAGTTCGGCACCGATGATCCGATGACTGCCATCGAACTTGGGCTGCACGACGAAATCGAGCGCTTGCCGGGTGATCGTCTCGCGCAGTTGGGTCAGCATCGACATCTGCTCTAGATCGTGATGTTTCAGCTGGTCGTGGTAGGCGACGATGGCGTTCTTGCCCCTGTCCTTGGCGGCATACATCGCCACATCGGCGTGCTTGAGCAGGGTCTCGCTGTCCTGCCCATCGCAGGGGGCGTGCACGACGCCGATGCTCGCGGTCACGCTGAGCTGATGCCCGGCAAGCACCATCGGCTGGGCCAGCGCCTCAAGCAGGCGCCGGGAGATCCGGTCGGCAAGCGTGTCGTCGGCGCCGACATCGACGATCACGACAAACTCGTCGCCACCCCAGCGAGCGATCAGGTCCTTGCTGCGCAACGTCGCCCGCAGCCGCTTGACCATGACTCTGAGTAGCGCGTCGCCCGCCTGATGCCCGAGCGAGTCATTGATGTGCTTGAAACCGTCGAGATCGATGAACAGCACGGCGAGGGCGCGTTCGGCGGTGACCTGCTTCAACCGATGCTTGAGGCTGCTCTGCAGCGTGGCGCGGTTGGGTAGCTGAGTCAGCGTATCGATGCTGGCGAGATGTTCGAGCTCGCGCTCCGAACGCTTGCGCGCGGAGATGTCGCGCAGTGCGGCGATGTAGTGAATGTCGCCCGCGTCATCCAGGGTGAAATCGCTCAAGGTCAACTCGATGGGAATGCGCACACCGCTGGCGCTGATGAAGGCCCCCTCGTGATGCAGCGCGCGCGGCCCGGCAGCCACCATGCCGGGCGTGTGATCGAGCGTCGCCGATTCCAGGTAGTGGTCGAGTTTTCGCCCCAGAATCTCCTGAGTGGCACTCTCGCTCATCTCGACGAAAGCATCGTTGACCTCGAGAATGCGCCAGTTCGCATCGACGACCAGCATGGGGTCGCGAGATGACGCAAAGGCATGAGCACGCACGCGAGCGCTTCGGGCCATTGCTTGGGGCGCCGTATGAGGCGTCGGGGCCTGGGGCGTCGGGCACGTCTGGCTCAGTGTCTCCCAGGTGCCGGCGGCAGCGGTGGGCTGACCGGCGTGATCGCGTGCCGTGACCGCGCCTCTCAGGCGGACGCGCTCGGCGGGCGATCGGCCGTGCAGTGTCAGCGTCAGATCACCGTCGTTCTTGCCGCTGCGGATCTGGCGGCGCAGATGCTGCAGCTGCGCCCGGCTATGGGGATCGGCAACACGCAGCAGTCCCCGCAACACCAGTCGCTGGAGATCGCCGGCATCACCGCCCGGCAGGCGCGACCCATGGAAGTGGATCGCCTCGTCGGGGAAGTGCCAGTGCCACGCGGCTTGCCCGGTCGCGCGAAGGGCATCTTCCAAGGGCACTCGCTCCCGCGGGCCGGCGGCCCCGGGTGGTGCATCGTTGGCGGCATTGTCGTTGCTGTGCATGACAAGGATCTCTCGAGAAATCCGCAGCGCTCAAGGTCATCCTAGATCGACTCGGATACGATCAGTATCGGCCAAACGTATGAACGCTTGAGCCGAATCTGGCGGGCTTGCCGTCGCGATGATCGGTTTCCAGGTCGGATGGCGGCGAAACCTGATTTCGCGCCGTCGGCATGGGTCGCTCCCGATCGAACCCGAAACAGAGCCGAGCCGGAAGTCGCTGAGCATTGAGTGGCGGTTGGTGAACCCGCGGGAGATTACCCGATCGCGGTCGCGAACAGGCACAGCACACCAAGAAAAGAAACGACAAAGATCGCCGAGCGAGCGGTGGCGAGATCCATGGCGTAGCACAGGGCGTGACCGACTCGGGAGATCACGAATACGACGCTGGCGATATCGGCAAGCCAGCCCCCGCCAGAGAACTGCGCCGCGACGACGCCCGCGGTGAATAGCGCCAGCGCCTCCCAGGCGTTCTGCTGAGCTGCCCAGAGCCTCGCGCCTTTGCCCTCGAGCCGGGCGTACTGTTGGCGGGGATGGTGATTGTCGAGCTTGCCGAACTCCCGCTGGCGCACGCTGCTACCCCAGAAAGCCAGCCAGAATGGCAGCAGGGCGGTGATCAACAGACACCAGAGTGGCGTGGACATCGGTGGCAGGCTCCTTGGTTGCGACGTCAATCGGCGACGGGCGCCGGATGCCATCAGCGTAGCACCCAGCTGCGTCTTTGGCGGCCGATGTCGCTTCAGCCTTGCCGGCTGTCGCCCCCTTCGATCCGCTCGAGTAGCGCCGTGATCTGCTGCAGGGCATCGGTATCGAGCTGGCCGGCGGCGGCATCCAGGTTGGTGCGATCCTTGAGATAGAGGCAGGCGGTCTTGACGAAGCGAATGCGCAGGTCGTAGACCGAGGAGCGCGCGTCGAGGACATCGACGAGGTCGCGCAGACCGACGGATTCTCCCCGTTCCGCGGCCTTGAGAAAGAGCGTGCCGGACTCGATCGAACGTTGAAGCGCTTCGAGCTGACGGACATCACCCTGCATGCTGCGAAGCCGCTTGCGAACTTCCTGCTGTGCCAGTCGACGCTCGTTTTGCATGGCGGCGGCCCCGGAGAGTGCGGTGAGTTCGCCCTGGCGAATGCTCGCCGAGGTGTAGCCCCCCTGATAGAGCGTGACGTTCATTTCGACGCTGGCGCTGAAATCCTCGCTGGTCTGCAGCGCATCGTTGCTCTGCACATCGCTGTAGCCCAGCACGAGGTTGAGTTCGGGATAGCGTCCGGCGCGCCTGACGTCGGTATCGGCACGGGCCACGCGCTGTCGCTCGGCGGCGAGTCGAACCTGCGCGTTGTTGGCGGTCATCGCCAGCCACGCATCGAGCGGTTGCCGTTCCGGCGCGACGACCAGAGCTTCCGGCGTCGCGAGCTGGACCGGACCGATATCGAGCAGGGTGCCGGTCAGGCGCTCGAGATCGCTCTGGGCGTTGGCCAGATCGTTCTCCGCGGCGGTCTGGTCGGCAACGGCCTGGTCCAGCCGCGATTGGGACTCCAGCAGATTGAGCCGATCGCCGACGCCAAGCTCGTAGGCGCGTTGGGCCTGACGCTGCTGCAGTACCAGTGACTCGCGCTGGGCAATCAGCAGGCCAAGCGTTCGCGATGCCTGGTAGGCGTCGAGATAGCTCTCCACCACCTTGACGGCGAGATCGCGCTCGGCGACGGCCACCTGGAGCAGGGCGGCATCGCCCTGGGCGTGGGCCTTGTCGACCTGGCGCCAGCGCTCCAGGCTGAAAAGCGGCTGAGTCAGTCTGACCTCCCAGCTTCGGTCGCGTGTCTTTCCGGAAACGCGATCGTCATAGACTTCGTCGGGATAGTCGTCCGGGTTGTCGGTATAGATGTTGTTTGCCTGCCGATAGCGGTAGGCGGCGGTGGCATCGAGTTGAGGGCGCAGTCTGGCCTGCGCCATGGGCACCTCCTGTGCCACCGAGCGGCTGTCCAGGCGCTGGCTTTGCAGGCCGCTGTCGTAGGTGAGCGCCTGCGCGACCAGTGACGTCAGTGAGGGAAGCGGGTTGGCCTGGTCCGCACTCGCAGGCAAGTCATCGACCGGCGAGGCGGTGGCGAGCGGTGTACCGGCCGTGAGCGCCTGCGCACAGGCGTAATGAGAGAGGCCGAGCAGGCTCAGCGCCAGCAGCCGGGGAAACAGTCTGGACATTATTCTTCTCGCATCGACCGCGCCAGCATGTCGCTGAACGGCTTGAACAGGTAGCTTGCGAAAGTGCGCTCGCCGGTCTGCAGCATCACTTCCGCCGGCATGCCGGCGAGTAGCTGCATGCTGCTGGTCATCTCGTTATGACCCACGTCGGTCACCTTGACTCGGGCCTTGTAGTAGTGGGCGTGAGTCGCTTCGTCCTCGAAGCTGTCGGCGGAGACGTGAACGACCTCGCCCTCGATCACGTTCGACAGGCGTTGGTTGAAGGCGCTGAACCGAATCTCAGCCGGCTGGCCGGCATGCACGTTGTCGATATCGCGATCGGCCACCCGCGCCTCGACGATAAAGCCGTCGTTGGAGGGGACGATCTCCATGACCGTATCGCCGGAGCGGATGACCGCGCCGCGTGTATGGACCTGCAGACCGACCACGGTGCCGGAGACGGGGGCCACGATCTGGGTCCGCTGAACCTGATCCTTCAGCGCTGTCATCCGCTCCTGGGCATCGGTGACCTGGGCCTGGACATCCTTGAGGTCCTCGCCCACCTCCTGGTGATATTTCTGCAGCTGGATCTGCTTCTCGAGGGTGTTCTGACTGATCTGGGATCGCAACTGAGCGACTTCGGCACTGTGCTGTGCATTCTCGCCCTGGAATTGCAGGCTCTGGCGTTCGAGTTCACGCAGGCGCTGATTGTCCCCGAGCCCTTCGTTGAACAGGGTTCGGTAGTCGCTAGCTTCGCCGGAGAGCGAGCTGATCTTCGAGCGATTGACCTTCTGCAGCCGCTCGAGCCCGTCGATCTGCTCCTGCATCTGTCGCGCCTTCTCGTCCAGAGATGAGAGCGCATCGGCAAGCGATTGTCGGCGGACCTGGAACAGACGACGCTGGACGTCGACGACGGCCTGCACGCGGGCCGAGGTGTCGTTGAGCAGAACGTCCGGAAAGGTCAGCGTCTCGCGGTCGCTCTGTTCGGCCAGCAGGCGCACTTCGCTGGCCAGGGCGATGCGATACTCCGATTCGGCTATCGAGAGCTTGGCCAGGGGTTGTGTGTCGTCGAGCACGATCAGCGGATCGCCGGCCGAGACCGTGTCGCCATCCTCGACGAGAATCGATTTGACGATGCCGCCCTCGAAGTGCTGCACGCTCTTGGTCGAACTCTCGACGGTCACGGAGCCGGGGGCGACGACCGCGACCGCCAGTTCGGCGGTGGTCGCCCAGAGCGTGAACCCGCCCACGGCGACGACGAGAATGATGAGGCCAAAGCGGCGACTTCTGGCATCGCTGGTCGGCAGACGAGGCTCCAGAGCGCCGCTGGATACCAGGGCGCCTGCGGCGTGGGAATGGGTAGTCATGACGTCGGTTGCTCCGGCGAGGAAGGGGGCGTGGCGGCGTTGTCGTCGGTGCGTTTCGCCTGGCCGCGTGCGCGCAGGCGGACGGAGTGGACTCCGCGCTCTCGGTTATCGGTTGCGCCATTGGGAGAGGCCTCGTTGACCGGTGACTCGTGGTGCGGTGAGGAAATCCCCTTTCTGACGGGCGAGAAGGAAACGAGCTGGCCCTCATCGAGAGCAATGACCCTATCGACATGTTCGAGGATGCCGGGCGCGTGGCTGATCACGAATACCGTGGTGCCTTGATGCTTGAGCTGGCGGAGGCAGTGAAGCAGCGCACGCTCGCCGGCGGCATCGAGATTGGCGTCCGGTTCGTCGAGCACGACCATTACCGGGTTATCGTAGAGTGCGCGCGCCAGGCCGAGGCGTTGACGCTGGCCGCCCGAGAGGATGCCGCCGGTGCCGCTGATCGGCGTGTCGTAGCCCGCCGGCTGGCGCAGAATCATGTCGTGAACGCCGGCCTTGCGAGCCGCCTCGATCACCTTGGCGGGGTCGACCGGGCCGAAGCGCGCGATATTCTCGCTGATGCTGCCATCGAACAGCTCGATATCCTGTGGCAGGTAGCCCAGATGAGGCCCAAGTCGCTCCCGCGGCCATTGGTCGATATCGGTGGCGCCCAGGCGAACGCAGCCACGCAGCGGCGACCAGACGCCCAGCAGCACCCGCGCCAGCGTGGACTTGCCCGCCGCGCTCGGGCCGACGATGGCCACGTGCTGCCCAGGCTCGCACTGCAGTGAAATTTCGGTGAGCGTCGGGCGCGACTCACCCGGTGGCGCGGCGGTGACCGCCTCCAGTTGAATTCTTCCCACCGGGGGCGGCAGCGGCATGCGCTCGGGTTCTTTTGGCGCTGCATTCAGCAGCGCGTTGAGCCGGCCGTATGCCGTCCTTGCCGCCACGAAGCCTTTCCAGCCACCGATCATCTGGTCGATGGGCGCCAGGGCGCGGCCCATCAGGATCGACCCTGCGATCATCATGCCGCCGGTCAGGCTGCCTTCGATGACGAGATAGGCGCCGAGACCGAGAATCAGAGACTGAAAGACGGTACGCAGCGTCTTGGACAGGTTGGTCAGCGTACCGGCGCGGTCGCTGGCGCGGGACTGATGGAGCAGATAGTCGTAGTGCTGGCGTTTCCATCGCGAGAGCAGGTTGGGCAGCATGCCCATGGCTTGGAGGACCTCGGCGTTGCGCAGGTTACTCTGCGCCAGTTCCTGAGACATCACGTGTTCGCGATTGGCATCCTTGAGCAGTGGCTCCGTGGTTCTTTCGTTGATCCAGGCGAGCGCAAGCAGGGTGACACCGGCCACGGCCGCGAACACACCGAACCAGGGGTGGAACAGCGCCAGAATCAGGATATAGACCGGTATCCAGGGGGCATCGAAGAAGGCGAACAGGCCATTGCCGCCGAGAAACTGGCGCAGCGTCGTGAGGTCCTGGAGCGGCTGGGCGGAAGGTTTGCCGGGAAGCATCAGCGCGCGTTTGAAAGTCGACTGGTAGATGCGCTCGTTGATCTGCATGTCCAGACGATTGCCGATCCGGACCAGGATGCGAGAGCGGACGAGATCGAGACTGCCCATCACGATAAACAGAAAGCCGATGACCAGCGTCAGCATCAGCAGGGTTTCCGCACTGCGCGTCGTGATGACCCGGTCATAGACCTGCAGCATATAGAGTGAGGGACCCAGCATCAGCAAATTGATGAAAAGACTAAATAACAGAACAAAATGAAACGCGCGTCGGCTGGTCCGAAGGGCGGCTTGCAGATCCGTTTTATTGTCGGGCTTGCTCACGTCAAGCATCCTTTAATCGCTGATTGAAAAGGAGGGAAAAGCGCGAAAGAGGAAATCCTTGACGCAGGATGCGTAAATTGTGAAGAAATTTACAAGCGCATTCTGAGACGGCAAAAACAAGCCGATCAAAGCGATGTTGCAGGAAAATAGAAAAATAGTCGTTTATAGACAATGATCTATGTGCGTCATTCGACTTCGGTACTTTCCGCCAACGGATAAGTGGGTGAGAAAAAGTAGCGTCATGGACTAATGAGACTGGCCAAGTTGCGACGGGTATTTGTCATCGACAAAGCCGGCAGAGTCTGATTTTTATCGTCCTTGAAAACTTTTGTAATCAGGGGTTTTATAACGAGGTGACGGAACTCGAAGATAAATCAATGATTACGCAATAAATTTGGTTTACATCGTTTTTTGAAAGGCTTGTTGGCTTCGTGATTTTGGCCGGCCGAGTGGGAGAAGTTTCAGCTTTGCCGGGATAACGATAAGCGCTAGCTTGCCATCAGTAGACTTTAGTCCCGAGTTTTCCGGCCCGACGGTTTCGACCCCGCAGCTCCCCGATATGGCAGGCGATATCTGTCGATAGGTCGACACGTTGGTCGATTTGCCGTCGATGGCGAAAACCGAAGCGGCCTTTCTCGTCCGTCTACCTGAATTCCAATAACGGTTTTTCCAGACACCTATAACCACGCGCAGGGGAATCATCCATGTTCACGTTTTCTATCATCGATGCGCTGACGGGAGAGGTCGTCGACACCCTGGAACCGGGTGACGCGATTGCACGCGATCTGCTCAGCGACGACTACCTGCTCGAGGCGACGCCGACCGATAGCGCGGATTTTCTGGCCAGCGATATCTCCTCGGTGACTCTGACCGTCACCGACGCGGCGGGTGTCGAAAGCACGCAGACCGCCGAAGAGAGCCCCTATCGGTTTTCTCTCTCGCCGGCCTGGGAGAGCGGCATAGCCAGCTTCGTGCTGGAAGGTTTTGGCGCTGGCGGCGATCCGCTCGCCAACAGCGAACAGGCCTTTGACGTCGAGATCGTCGGTAGCGAGGGCTGGGTGGATGGCGTCTATACGCTGCAGGGCGAGTCGCTCTCGACCGATGATGGCACATCGACTGCAGACACCGTGATTCGCGATGCGAGCAATCCGGAGAGCAGCAGCGCGGCCGGTGACGATGGCCTCTGGGACAATCATAGCGGCAGCGGTTACCTGGACATGGGGGGGCAGGTTGGCGATGCGGCCTATTTCGAGGTCGATGTCGAGACTGCCGGTGTCTACGAGCTCGATGTCCGCTATGCCAGCAGTGGCTCCAGCTCCCGCCCGCTGAACGTGCTCGTCGATGGCACCGATCAAGGCACGCTTGCGCTGGCATCGACCGGGACCGGAACGGCGGGATGGGAAACCTGGGCGCACGCCACGTTGACGCTGACGCTCTCCGCCGGCACCAACGTGATTCGGCTCGAGAATGTGATCGGTGGCGGTCCCAATATCGATAGTCTGACGCTGACCGCCGTGCCGGACGTGGATGACGGCGACGATGCGCTGGTGATCCAGGCCGAGGACCCGGCGCTGTTGAGTATCGACGACAGCGGCGCCACCACCAGCCAGACGCTGACTCGGGTCGTCGATGCCGATAACCCCGACGCGCTCGGTAACGTGCGCGGTGGGGCGATCGGCGGTGCTTACGTGGATTTCGGCACCGATGCCGGCGATGCGATGACGCTGGCGGTGACGCCGGACGAGGCCGGGCTCTACACCGCGACCATTCGCTACGCCAATGGTGGCACGAGCGATCGGCCGCTGCTGCTGAGCGTCAACGGTGGCGATGCCGTACTGGTCTCCTTTCCGCCGACCGGCAGCTGGAATACCTGGGGCGAGGTCGAGGTCTCCGTATCGCTGCCCGCCGGCGAAAACGCGGTGACGCTGACGCTACCTACCGCAGCTCAGGGCGGCGTTGCCAATGGTCCCAATATCGACCAGATCGGCTTCGAATACGCCGAAGCACTGCCTGACGACCCGACACTGGTGTTCCAGATCGAGGGCGAAGCGCTGACCATCGAGGATACCGGCGCCGCGGATACGGTCGTGCGCGACGCGAACAACACCGAGACCAGCGGTGGCGGTGCGGATGGTTTGTGGGGGGACTTCAGCGGCAGCGGCTATCTCGACATGGGTGGCCAGGCCGGCGATGCCGCTTCCTTCAACGTCAGCGTCGGCGAAGCGGGCACCTACCTGTTGACGGTGCGCTACGCCAGCAGTGGCACGGCCGACCGGCCGATGGCGGTCTCGGTCGATGGTGACAATCAGGGCACGCTGGCGTTCGCCTCGACCGGTACCGGCAGTGCCGGGTGGGAGAACTGGACCGAGACGACGATCGAAGTCGACCTCAGCGCCGGTGACAACGTGATCCGGCTGGCGAACGTCGGTAGCACCGGGCCGAACATCGATGCGATTTCCCTGAACACGATCGACGCTTCCGGTGAAGAGCCCACGGTCGAGCCGGGGGATCGCTTCTCGATCAAGATCAATTTTCAGCCGGATGGCTCGACCACGCCGGATGGCTATATTGCCGACACCGGCCAGGCCTTTGGCACACAGTCATTCCAGGTCGATGGGCAGACCTATCAGTACGGCTGGGTGACCGAAGAGTCCATCGCCGATGGTACCGCCAACGGCACGACGCCGATGGCGATTGCCGGCCAGGACGCCGACGCGCTGGGTGACCGAAGCGACACCTTGACCGATGTCGACCCGCTCCAGGCGACCTATGCCGGTTTTTCCAAGCCCGGCTACAGTGACAGCGCGGGCTGGGAGGTCGAACTCGAGGACGGTTACTACGAGGTCACCATTTCGATTGGCGATAGCGGCGGCGCCTATGACAGCGTCAACGTCATCAACGCCGAGGGGGAGTCGTTCGGTGAACTGACGTCCGAGAGACCGGACGACTTTCCGGCGGACGACGACCCGACCGACGACAGCGATGGCTACCGTTCGACGCTGATTACGCGGATCGTCCAGGTGACCGACGGGCGTTTGACGCTGGATTCGATCGGGCTGGACAGCGACAACACCGAGATCCAGTACATCGAGATTCAGTCGCTTCCCGACCTCACGCCGGATGACGATCGCGAGGCGCCGGAGGATTACGCCTACTTTACCGATCCCCGCGCGGTCGCGGGCGTCGGTGAATCGCAGGTCGAGGTGCACCTGCAGTCCGATGACGGCAGCGTGCCGACGGGTATCGATCCGACATCGGATCTCTTCATCGGCATCTCGGTCGTCGACGGGCGCGGCGGCGCCTTGCTCGAGAGCCTCAACGATGGCTCGGTGCGGCTTTTCAACACCGTGACTGGCGAAGAGGTCGCCTTCAACATCAACACCACCGGCGGATTCGACTCCCTGACGATCTCGCCGGTGGGTGAACTCGACGAATACACCAGCTATACGCTGGTCATCGATGGCTTCCAGGATCGCGGCGACAACACCGACCCGGATGCGCCCACGCGCGAGTTCCAGAAGTTCACCACGACCTTCGTGACCGGCGCGGAGCCGGAGATTCAGGATAGCGAAGTCGCGTTCGACACGACGGTGGAGCTCAACGGCGCGGAGGATGGTGCGTACTTGTTTACCTCGATCACCATGTCGCCGGACTACTCCAAGATCTACGTCTCGACGATGAACGGAGAGATCATCCGCTACGACGTCGACGCGACGACGGGGGCGCTCTCCAACGAGCAGGTACTCGCGCTCGACTATTTTCAGGGCGAGGATGGCGCGCGAGGCATTCTCGGGCTGACTTTCGATCCGACCGATCCCAACGTGCTGTGGGTGACGGATAACTACCCGATTCCGCTGACCGGGCGCGATAACGGCGTGCCCGACTTCAGCGGTCGTATCAGCAAGATCACCATCGACGACAGTGACGAGACGTTCACCGCGACGGCGGAAACCTATATCACCGGGTTGCCGCGCTCCAACGGTGACCACGTCACCAACAGCCTCACCTTTCATGCCAATCCGGAGTACGACGCGGTCACCAACCCCGACGTGCCGCCGTATCTGCTGTATGTCTCCCAAGGCGCCAACACGGCCATGGGCGGTGACGACAGTGCCTGGGGCAATCGGCCCGAACGTTTGCTCAACGCCGCGATTCTCGAAATCGACCCGACGCGCGAGGCGCCGGAGGGGGGCTTCGATGTCTCTACTGAACCGTTACCGACGGATGGCTCGAACACTCGCTATACGGATGACGACGGCGATCTGAAAAACGGCCCGATCGACATGGGTGGCGGACAGTACCTGGTATTCGCCGAGGACGGCACGGCGACCATGCAGGACGCGGACGGCAATATCCTGCTCGAGTACTACGACCCCTATGCCGAAGATGCCGTGCTCAAGATCTATGCCACGGGCATCCGCAACGGCTACGACCTGGTATGGCACTCCAACGGCAATCTCTACGTGCCGACCAACGGTTCGGCGGCCGGCGGCGTCACGCCCGACGATCCGTCGACCGCCTACGACGAGGCGCTGATCAACGTCGGCATCGAGGACGACTGGCTGTTCAAGGTCGAGGAGGGCGGGTACTACGGCCATCCCGATCCGCTGCGGGACGAGTATATCCTCAACGGCGGCAACCCGACCGACGGCGAAGACGTCAACGAAACCGACGAGTATCAGGTCGGCACCGATCCGGACAGCAACTACCAGATCGATGACGTCTATTCGCTGGGAACCAACCGCTCCCCGAACGGCGCCATCGAATACACCAGCAATATCTTCGGTGCCACGCTGGCTGGCAGTCTGCTGTTCGTCGAGTACTCCGGGGGAGACGACATCCGCTGGATCTCGCTGGACGAGGACGGCAATGTCTCGTCGGACACCGTGCTGCGAGACGTCGACGGTAACGTGATCTCGTATGTCGACCCGCTCGATATCATCGAGAATCCGCTGACCGGTCAGCTCTATTTGATGACGCTCAATCGTAGCACCGGAGAGAGCCAGGTCATTCGGCTCGATCCCGTTCCGGGTGACGCCATCGATCTCGATCCGGATGTCGATCTGGTGTCGATCATGACCATCCAGGCCGAAGACGAGACGCAGGCGGTCATTGCTTCGGGGGCGGATGCGCAGATCGTGATTCGCGACGGCGACAATCCTGAAACCGCCAACGTCGGTTCCGAGTACGGGGTACGTCCTGGCGCCTATGGACTGGATGGTAACACCGACGACAGCGATGGCGTCGTCGGCGGCTATGCCGACTTCGGCAGCACCAATGCCGATTTCATCACCTTCACCGCCGATATCAGCGCTGCAGATGCCGGGGATGCCGTTCTGCGCGTGCGCTTCGGTACGGGCGGTACGACCGACCGCCCGCTCGAGGTGTTCGTCAACGGCACGAGCATCGGCACCTACGTGTTCTCGCCACCGGTCGGCGCGAGCGGCAATACCGCATGGAACACCTGGCAGACGCTGGATATTCCGGCCGAACTGGTGGCGGGTGCCAATACGATCACCTTCCAGTCGGTCAACAATACCGGCCCGAACATCGATCAGCTGGAGATCCTCAAGGAGGACACGACGCCGGGCTATGCGATCTACGAGGCCGAGACGGCCGAGCTCGACGGCGGGGCGGTGGTGATCTCTTCAGACGATACCGACCGTGGGGCCTCCGGCAGCGGATTCGTCGACTTCGTCGGCACGGGTGATCAGAGCGTGACCTGGACGGTGGATGCGGCGACCAGTGGCATCTACGAGGTGACGGTGCGCTACTCGTTGACCAGTGGCAAGGCGGATCGACCGATGGGACTCACGGTCAACGGTGCCGCTTACGAAAACGTCAATTTTCCGGCAACGAGCCAGACGGTCAGCGACTGGGTGACGCAGACGTTCAGCGTCACGCTGGCCGCCGGTAGCAACACGATCTCGCTGACGGCCCCCAACGGCGTCGGGCCGGATATCGACTCGCTGCAGATCGACGACGAGCCGAGCACGGCCTTCGGCGACGGTGACATCAATGTCGTCAGCACGGACCCGGCTTATTTCACCGATCGTATCGCGTTCAACTACCTCGAGGTGAACGACGCCACGAGCAATGCCGATGGCCCTCGCGAGTACAAGGACAGCGGCTCGGTCGTGATCAGCAACAGCGGAGAGGGCGATCTCGATGTCTCGAGCATCACGGTCAGCGGACCGTTCATGCTGGCCGATCCGGATGCGCTCGACGATCTGACGCTGGCCCCGGGCGCATCGGTCGAGGTCGAGGTGCTGTTCAACCGCGACGCGTATACGCCACCCACCGATAACGCCGACAGCGGCGTCTTCACCGGCGCGCTGACGATCGTCTCCGACGATGCCGACCAGCCCGTGACCGAGATCCAGCTGGCAGGCTTCTGGCAAGCGCGGGACGAAGGCGGGTGGGAACCCAACCTCAACGAACTGTGGGAAGTCTACGGATTCGGCAACACCATCGAGGGCTTGTCCACGCTCGATGGTGGCGGCGAGTCTGCGCTCTCCGACGCCGGACTCTACCAGGCAGCCAACGACGAGGAGGTGATGTCGCGTTACTGGCAGATCGCCGATGGCGTCGAGACGGCGACCATCACGCAGCTGGCCGCGCTGCACGGCTATGGCGGATCGTTGATGGCGATTCACGCCCCCGGCGACAAGTCGACCCGCTCCGTGCTGCTTAACCACGCCAGCGATAATAGTCAGACGCTGCTGCCCCTGACGAGTAGTGGTGCCTATGCGACCACCACGCTCACGCGTGACCAGATACCGGATAGCTGGCTCGGCGACGACGTCTTCGGGCTGTCGAGCGCCAATTTCTCCTCCGACCCGTCACTGAACGGAGCCGGCATCGGCACGCCCGATGCCGAAGACGAGGGGCTGCAGCGCGGCTACATGGTACGCATGATCCAGGCGCTCGACAGCGACGGCAATGCCATTGCCAACACGTATTTCATGGTCGTCGACTTCAACGGCATCAACTACGACTATCAGGACAACGTCTATCTGATCCAGGGTATCGAACCTGCGACCCGATCCCCGTTCAACGACACGGGCACTCCCTGGGCGCTGGACGAGAGCGGGCTGACGCTGGATGCGGCGCTGTTCGACGAAGGCGCCCCGTACGTTGCCTACCATGACTCGAGCGAAACACAGCTCGGCAGCGACTTTCGCGATACCGGCGTCGATATCGTCGGCGAGGGCGATGCCATCGGCAATATCCAGAATGGCGAGTGGGTCGAGTACACCATCAATGTCGAGACCGCCGGTGCCTACAATCTCTCTTTCCTGACGGCTCTGGGTGCCTCTGGCGGGAATGCCAGGTCGATTACGGCCTCTTTCACCTCCGACGCCGGTAACTACGAAACCACCACGGTGGGCGTCGATTACAGCGGCAGCTGGAGCAACTACGAATCGACGGATACCGGCAACGTGGTACTGGAGGCGGGCGAGCAGACGATGCGATTGACCTTCAACGGCGGCTCGATGAACGTGGCGTCGTTCTCCTTCGTCGAAGCAACGCAGACGGCATTCACCGAGGATGGCACGCCCTGGGAGATCGGCGAGGGGCTGACGATCGATGCGGCGGACTACGACGTCGGCGGCCCGGAAATCGCCTACCAGGACAGCAGCGAAGATCAGCTCGGCGTGGATACCCGCGGTGAAGGCGTCGATCTTCGCGACGATGGTCAGTCGATTGGTTGGATTGCCGATAATGAATGGGTCGAGTACACGATCGACGTGGCCGAAGCCGGCACCTACCAGCTCTCGTTCGCGGCGGCGACGATGTCCAACGGCCGAACCGTGACGGCGAGTGTCGAGCAGGACGGGGTTGAGTACACCAGTGCGTCGCCGCAGGCGGTGACCAATACCGGCGGCTGGACCAACTACCAGCAGAACGATGGCATCGCGCTGGATCTGGCGGCCGGCGAGCAGACCTTGCGGCTGACGTTCAACGGCGGCGCGATGAACCTGCAGTCGTTCACGCTGACGCCGGAGGCGGCCGCAACGACGACATCCACCAGCGTCATGAGTCTGATGATGGCGTCGGTCAGCGATCAGACGGAAGCCATGCTGGAGACGATTGCCGACGTCTTCGCGCCGGACGACGATGTGGCGGTGGCCGGCGTGGATGACAACCCGGATACGACGACCATCGCCTGAATGGCAGGCTGTCGCCCGCGCGGCAGCTATTGCCTGAACCTCCAAGCGCCGATGGTATCCATCGGCGCTTTTTTGCGGGCTTCACGGCGGTTTTTGCGAGTGCTCTGGCGGGCGCTTCGGGATTGTCTTGCCGTCGTCGATGGCCGCTGTTGCGCTAGTTCACTTGCCGACGTTGCCACGGAAGTGGCTTTAGCGCGGCAATGATCACGATCATGCAGACCAGTGAAGAAGCGAACATCGAGGCGACGACGAATCCGAGTGTTTCCGGCAGCAGGGTCGAGAGCGCGCTCAAGACACCGGCGATGCCGAACTGACAGGCGCCCAGTAGCGAGGCGGCGGTGCCACCGTGATGCTCGAAGTACTCCATGAAACAGGCCTGATTGTTCGGCACCACGCCGCCCTGGGCGCCGATGGTGATCATCATGGCGGGAAGGAAGAGCCACACCGAGGCATGGGTCCAGGTCATCAGGAGCAGCAGCAGGACGCCGACGAACTGCACGCTCAGGCAGGTGATCAGGATCTGGCGCGAGCTGAAGCGGTTGAGCAGGGCACGATTGGTAAGATTGACCAGCAGCATTATGACGATATTGGCGCCGAACAGCAGCGAGAAGACGCTTTCCGAACGGCCGAAATGCGCCTGATAGATGAACGATGCATGGGTAATGAAGAGCATCATCACCGAGAAACCGAATGCCTGCAGCGCAATGAACGGCAGCGCCGGTCGCGTCGAGAAGACCGCGCGGTAGCGGGTGAGCAGCGTGTCGGCATGGTGATTGGCGTTGCCATCCTGCGAGTGGCGCAGCACGAAGATGGTCTGGATCGGAATCAGGCAGAGCGCGTAGATCGCCAGGAACCAGAAAATGACGTGCCAGCCGCCGACGGCGAGCAGAGCACTGCCGATACTGGGTGCGATGCCCGGGGCCAGCACCATGATCAGGCCGATCATGCTGAACAGCTTGGCCGCCTCACGGCCTTGCACCTGGTCGCGCACCAGCGCTGGAACCAGAACCATGACCCAACCGCCGCCGAAGGCCTGCAGCGCCCTGAACAGCAGCAGGCTGTCGAGTGAGGCAGCCTGGCTGACGCCAACGCAGGCCGCGATGAAAATGACGAGGCCTGCATACATGACGCGTTTGCGGCCGATTCGATCCGATAGCGGGCCGCCGACCAGCTGGCCTACGGCCAGACCGAAAATGTAGACCGAGAGGCTGCGCGAAACCTCGCCGATACCGGTACCAAGGGCCTCGGCCATGGAGGGAAAAGCGGGTAGATAGGCGTCGATGGACAGGGGGCCCAGCGCCATGGTCATGGCCAGGACGAAAGGCAGTGCAGCGGAGTAGGTGCGAGACATGAAGATGATGACGGCTTCGGCAGTTAGTTGAAGGCGTCAACTATATTGACGCCAGCTATCATATTCAACTTTCGGCGATATGCCGGAATTGAGGTCCCGGGTTCGACGTCAACGGGGCTGAGGTGAACAACTGACGTGGGCGATCAGGCCGTGCGATAGGCGTACGCCATTTCCGCCAGTAACCCGCGACCGCCGGCGAGCGTCAGGGCCAGGTCCTGCAGGCAGTCCCATACCGGCAGCGGGCTCGCGCCCTTGATGGCCAGATCGATGCGCTGGGCGAACATCAGTAGCTTGTGAAGACGGCGCTGCGGCAGACGCTTGAGCGCCTGCTGATAGCCGGGGCGACGCTTTTCGGGAATCATCGGACGCTGCGCCTTGCAGGCGTGGTCCAGGCTCTGCCCCTGATCGAGATGCTGAAAGATCGATAGCAGCGTGCGCAGCTCCCGCGTCAGCGCCCACAGCACCACCGGAGCTTCGACACCTTCCTGGCGCAGGCCAGCCACGACACGCGTCACGCGATCCCGTTCCCCGCGCAGACAGGCATCGGTCAGGGTAAACACGTCATAGCGAGCGCTGCTTTCGACGCCACTGGCGATGGTGTCGACGCTGAGCCGAGCGTTGGGTGGCATCAGCAACGCCAGCTTCTGCAGCTCCTGATCGGCGGCGAGCAGGTTACCTTCGGTGCGCTCGCCAAGCAGGCGAGCGGCCTCCATATCGATGTTGAGTCCGTGGAGGTTGGCGCGGTCACGAATCCAGAACCCCAGGCGCTGATGATCCACCGGCCAGACGGGAACGAACAGCCCCAGCTTGTCGAGCGTCTTGAACCACTTGCTGGATTGCGCCTTGCGGTCCAGGCGTTGGCTGGAGAGCAGCAGCACGTTGTCGCTGTCGCCGGCCTGTTCGGCGTAGGCTTCCAGCGCCTTGCTGCCCTCCTGACCGGGCGACTGGCTACCCAGACGAACCTCGATCAGTTTGCTGGAAGCGAACAGCGACAGGCTGGCTGCCGACTCGAGTAGCTGGGTCCACTGAAAACCCGATTCGACATGCAGAATCTCGCGCTCTTCGATACCGCGATCACGGGCCGTGCGGCGCACCGCATCGCAGGCTTCCATGTGGATCAGCGGCTCGTCGCCTGCCACCATCACCACCGGTGGCAGCCGCTTGTCCAGCGAGGCCTGAAGCTTGTCGGGGAAGACCTTCATGGGGTCTCGAGAGCACCGAGCCGGTCGATCAACTGGTCCGCCGCCTGTTCGCGCAGGCGCTGTACGGCTTCGTCGCGTACCTGATTGCCGGCATAGATGTCATCGGTCGACAGCAGCACCGTCGTCGAGGTCTCCAGCTGCTGCTGATTGAGCACGTAGGCGTCGTCGGCAACACGCTGTACCGAGAAGGGCGCGGTCAGCGTGATCTCCGTCTCGCGGCTGCCGGAGTCCGCCCGCGTCAGTCGATTCGAGGCGATGCGCTCGTCACCCAGGTTGACGCGAAGATCGGCGTCGTCGGAGACCTCCGTGCCGGCCTGTTCCAGCGCGCGGCGAACGGTCTCGCTGAACGGCGAGACGTTGGCGCTCAGACCGACTTCCGACATGCCCAGCAGCGGCTGATGCATGCCGCGCAGCTGAAAACCGCAGCCCGCCATCGTGATGACGGCAAGCGTAACCAGGCCGATGCCGACGGCCTGACGCGCACGACGCGAAAAAGCGCGATGCATCATGAGAGAACTCCTTGTCCGATGACGGCGCCAACTCGGTGGCGCCGGGCAGATGTGCAGCATGATCGCTCGTCGGGCGCGATCCGTTGGCGACAAAGCCAGTTAGCGACACGGTCAGTTAGCGACACGGTCAGTTGGCAACAATGTTGACCAGCTTGCCGGGAACCACGATGACCTTGCGAATGCTCTTGCCTTCGATGTGGCGCTGAACGTTCTCCGCTGCCATTGCCTGCTGCTCGATCGCTGCCTTGTCGGCGTTGGCGGGAACGTCCAGACGCGCACGCAGCTTACCGTTGACCTGCACCGCCAGTTCGATGCTCGCCTTCACCAGCGCGCTCTCGTCGACCGTCGGCCAGTCGGCGTCGATCACGGGCGATTCATGGCCCAGCGTCTGCCATAGCGCGTGGCAGGCGTGTGGGGTGATTGGCGCCAGCAGCAGCACACAGGCCTCGATGGCCTCGCGCGCGACGGCCAGCCCCTGTGGCGAGGTGTCCTCGAAGCGGGCCAGCGCATTGGTCAGCTCCATCACGGCTGCGATCGCCGTATTGAAGGTCGTGCGGCGGCCAATATCATCACCGGCCTTGGCAATCGTTTCGTGCGTCTTGCGGCGCAGGTCCTTCTGCACATCGTCGAGTGCGGCGACGTCCAGCGCTGCCGGAGAGCCGGCCTCGGTGTGATCGGCGACCAGCTTCCACAGCCGTTTGAGGAAGCGGTGCGCGCCTTCCACACCGGAGTCCGACCACTCGAGCGACTGCTCCGGCGGTGCCGCGAACATCATGAACAGACGCACGGTGTCCGCACCGAATCGGTCGATCATCGCCTGCGGGTCGACGCCGTTGTTCTTCGACTTCGACATCTTCTCGATGCCACCCATCTGCACCGGTTGGCCATCGCTCGCGAGTGTCGCGCTGGTCGGTCGACCCTTTTCATCACGCTCGACCTCGACGTCCGCCGGGTTGAACCACTCCTTGCCGCCGTTGGCCTCTTCGCGATAGAAGGTTTCCGCGATCACCATGCCCTGGGTCAGCAGGCGCTGGAAGGGTTCGTCGCCGTTGACCAGGCCTTCGTCGCGCATCAGCTTGTGGAAGAAGCGCGCGTAGAGCAGGTGCAGAATCGCGTGTTCGATACCGCCGATGTAGAGATCCACCGGCAGCCAGTAGTTGGCGCGTTCGTCGAGCATCGCCTCCGGGTTGTCGGCGCAGCAGAAGCGCGCGTAGTACCAGGAGGACTCCATGAAGGTGTCGAACGTATCGGTCTCGCGGGTCCAGCCGTCGCCGAGATCGTAGAACTCGGGCATCTTCTTCAACGGCGAGCCGGAGGCATCGACTTCGATCTCCTGTGGCAGTGCGACCGGCAGCTCCTCGTCGGTCAGCGGCACGGTCTGGCCTTCCGGGTCGTATTTGACCGGGATCGGCGCGCCCCAGTAGCGCTGACGTGCCACGCCCCAGTCGCGCAGGCGGAAGTTGATCTTCAACTTGCCGCGGCCGAGCGACTCGAGCCGCCCGGCGATGGCGTCGAACGCGGCCTCGAACGCCAGTCCGTCGAATTCACCGGAGTGGATAAGCTGGCCGTGCTCGACGAATGCGCCGGCCGAGAGATCCGGGACGCCACCGTCGGCATCGGCGATCACAGGGGTGATCGGCAACTGGTACTTGGTTGCGAACTCCCAGTCGCGCTGATCATGGGCGGGCACGGCCATGACGGCGCCGGTGCCGTACTCCATCAGCACGAAGTTGGCGACGAAGATCGGCACTTCATCACCGGTCAGCGGATGGATCGCGCGCAGGCCGGTGTCACGCCCGCGTTTCTCCATGGTGGCGAGCTCCGCCTCGGAGTTGCCACCCTGCTGGCACTCGACGAGAAAGTCGGCGAGCGCCGGATCGCTCTCGGCGGCGCGCCTGGCCAGCGGATGGCCAGCGGCGACGGCGACGTAGGTGACGCCGAAGAGTGTGTCCGGGCGCGTGGTGTAGACATCCAGGCGCTCGTCGCTGCCGGCAACGTCGAAGGCCAGTTCGACCCCGCGCGAGCGGCCGATCCAGTTGCGCTGCATCGTCTTGACCTGCTCGGGCCACTCGACCTTGTCGAGATCGGCGAGCAGCTCATCGGCATAGTCGGTGATCTTCAAGAACCACAGCGGGATCTCCTTGCGCTCGACGCGCGCGCCGGAGCGCCAGCCTCGGCCGTCGATGACCTGCTCGTTGGCGAGCACGGTCTGATCGACCGGGTCCCAGTTGACCGTGGACATCTTCTTGTAGACGACGCCTTTCTCGACCAGTTTGGCGAAGAACCACTGCTCCCAGCGGTAGTAGTCGATATCGCAGGTGGCGAATTCGCGATCCCAATCGTAAGCGAAACCGAGCGCTTTCAATTGACCGCGCATGTAGTCGATGTTGGCGTAGGTCCATTCGCCGGGCGGTACCCGATTCTTGATCGCGGCGTTCTCTGCCGGCATGCCGAAAGCATCCCAGCCCATCGGTTGGAGAACGTTCTTGCCCTGCATGCGCTGAAAGCGGGTCACCACGTCGCCGATGGTGTAGTTGCGCACGTGGCCCATGTGCAGCTTGCCGCTGGGATAGGGGAACATCGACAGGCAGTAGAACTTCTCGCGGGTTGCGTCCTCGACGGCCTTGAAGCTCTGATGTTCGTTCCAATACTGCTGGGCGGCGTTTTCGATCGCTTGTGGGTTGTACTGTGCGTCCATCGGTTCGGTCAGGCACCTTGCGTTCGGCGTGTGGAAGCGCCAGATTCCCCGCGAAAAGCTATACTCGTGACAGGTAAACGAAAGCGGGGCCGGCGATTTTTTTCAGGCCCACAAGCATACCCCAGACCCGGTGCGGCAGGTAGGGGCCCGGGGCAGGTGCATGAGCCCGACGCCCGGCAAGCGGTAGCCAAGGAGGTAACGATGGACGAGCGCGATACACGATTGGATTCCCAGCCGTCAGCCGAGCCGCGTTCACGCCTGAGCGAGGCGTACGAGCGCGTGCTCACACGATTGAAGGACAACGGCGGAGAGCTCTCCTGGGAAAGCTTTCAGCGCGAGCTCGACGAGGCGGTAGCGTTCGAGGCCGAGTTTGAAGAGTTCACCAAGGATGAAGCGGCACTGCTGCGCGCCTGGGTCGAGCGCGACATGCGAGATTTTCGTCAGTTTCTGGCCAAGGGCGGTGAGGGCATTGCGACCTGGCTGGGTATCGATCTCGACGTGCTGTCGCGACGCGTCTCGGAGGCGCTGTTCTCGATTGCCGATCGCACGACCATCGACCGCGAGCGCTTCGATGACGACCTGGAAGCGGCGCGTGCCGATTATACGGCGGGCGAAGTCGCCATGCCTGGCGTCATGAGCTGCGTTCACTGCGGATCACGGGTGACGCTTGCCCAGGTCGGGCGGCTGGAGGCCTGCCACGCCTGCGGCCATCGCTATTTTCAGCGCGAGCGCGGCGGCGCCGGCGAATGAGCCTCGGGGTGGCGGCGTTCCAGGGACGGACTTCTCGTCAGCGGTGTGACACATCCCCCTTGACCTTCCTGCGCGCTACCCTCGAGCTCGCTGCGCGCTGAACCTTACTCGTCGACTTTGGTCTCATCGACATTCGTGAGGCCACATTCAACGAGGAGGGCGTGTGTTCGTTTCACCCCGGCATTCTCTGATTGGCGCCACGCTGACTGGCGCCACGCTGACTGGCGCCACGCTGACTGGCGCCACGCTGGCCGGTTGTTTGGGGCTGTCGGCGACGCCCGCGCTGGCGGACAGCGCCACCGACGACGCCGATGCCATGCGTGATGCAGAATGCCCCGGCTGGCTACCCGCGAAGACGCAGTGTTTCAAGGGGCAAGACACTCACGGGGCGTATTACTGGATCGCCATTCCGGCGGACTGGAATCACAAGCTCGTGCTGCACAGCCACGGCGGCCCGCGTCCCAACGCGCCCAAGCCCGACGACCCCGTGAATATCGACCTGCGGCAATACGATGTGATGGTGCGCGAGGGCTACGCCTGGGCCGGGTCCAGCTATCGCCGCGGCGGCTATGGCGTGCGCATGGCGGCCGCCGATACCGATCACCTGCGCGAGATCTTCACCGCGCGCTTCGGCAAGCCAGCGCGAACCTATCTCCACGGCCAGTCATGGGGTGGCAACGTCGCCGCCAAGACGATGGAGCTCTACGGTGACGGTGATGAGTCCGGAGATCACGCCTCGCAAGGATCCCCTTATGACGGTGCGCTGTTGACCAGCGGCGTACTGGGTGGCGGTACGCAGGCCTATCAGTTTCGCGCTGACCTGCGGGCGGTCTATCAATACTACTGCGCCAATCACCCGTATCCCGACGAGCCGCAATATCCGCTGTGGGAGGGGTTGCCCGAAGGCAGCGACATGACGCCCGAGGAGCTCAACGCGCGGGTCGATGCCTGTACCGGCGTCGATCTACCGCCCGAGCAGCGAACCCCGCTGCAGCAGCAGACGCTGGATAATATCGTCGACGTGATTCGCATTCCGGCAAAGACCCTCAAGGCGCACATGCGCTGGTCGACGTTCCTGTTCCAGGACATGGTGGAGCAGCGCCTCGGCGGCGCCAGCCCGTTCTCCAATCGCGGGGTCAAGTACAGCGGTTCGATCAATGACGACGCCTTGAATGCGGGTATCTCGCGCTTCGACGAGGATGCCAAGGCCGTCAAGATGCTCGGGGAGGATGCTGGTCTCAGCGGCGATACCGACCTGCCGACCATCACCATGCACGCGATCGACGACCCGATCATCTTCGTCGAGAACGAGTGGCTCTACCGACGTGCGCGCGAGCGGAGTGGCACCGCCGATACGCTGGTTCAGCTCTACACCGACGAAGCCGAACACAGCGCACTATCGACGCCACAGTACGCGGCGGCGCTGGAGGCCCTGGATCGCTGGGTGGAACAGGGACAGAAGCCGACGCCGAAGCGCGTCGCGGCGGAGTGCGAGGCGCGTGAAGCGACCGTCTACGGCGGCAAGTGCCACTTCGATACGGACTATCAGGTCGCCGAGTGGCGGGCGCGCGTCTATGCGCGCCAGCCCTGACGCCGATTCTGACATCCGTGGCGTCGCCGCGTTCAAAGTGCCGGCTGGGCCGCTGGCGCTGTCTCTCGCCGCCATTCACGCTCATCCGCGTCCAATGCGCGATGGGCGGATTCCGGTAGCTTGAGCCCACCCCACATGGCCAGCAGCGTGATCGCGATCAGATAGATGGCCGGCGCCAGATTGTTGCCGGTCTGATCGATCAGCCAGGTCGCGACCAGTGGCGCGGTGCCGCCAAAGATGGTGTAGGAGACGTTGTAGCAGAGCGCAGAGGCGGTATAGCGCACGCGGGTCGGGAACTGTTCGGAGAGCAGCACCGCCGTGACGACGCCACAGATGACGGCGCCGATCGCCATCAGCGCCGCCCCGATCAGCGACGGCAGCCACGCTCCGCTGCCGGCCAGCAGATAGGCCGGGAATACCGCCACGATCAGGCTGACGCCAGCGCTCATCACGGTACGCCGACGACCGACCCGGTCGGCATAGCGGCCGACGAACGGACATAGCAGACCGGCGAAGATCAGTGCGCCCAGACTCGCCAGCAGCGCCGTGGTCTGCGTGGCGCCACCGACCACCTGCATGTAGGTCGTGAAGTAGGTCGTGAACATGTAGAACGACAACGCCGTCACCGAGATGAACGCGCTCAGGCAGAAGATGGTCGCGCCATGACTGCGGACGGTCTCGCCGAGCGGCGCCTGCGGGACGGCGTGCTCTGCCTTCAGCGCCTGAAACGCGGGCGACTCGTCCAGCTTCAGCCGCATGTAAAGGCCGATCAGGCCGAGCGGCGCCGCCACCAGAAACGGAATGCGCCAGCCCCAGGTACTCAGCGCCTCTTCTGACAGGATCAGCCCGACCACGTAGGCCAGCGCCGCCGCCGTGGCGAAGGCGAGAAAGGTCGACACCGGCACGAAGCTGCCGTATCGCGCCTTGCGCGTTCGCGGCGCGTGCTCCATGACGAAGGCGCAGGCCCCGGCGTATTCGCCGCCGGCCGAGAAACCCTGGACGCAGCGCGCCAGTGCCAGCGCCAGCGGCGCCAGCAGTCCCACGCTTGCGTAAGTCGGCAGCAGACCGATCACGGTGGTGGCACCGGCCATCAGCAGGACCGTGACGGCGAGAATGCGCTTGCGGCCGATGCGATCACCCAGCATGCCGAAGAAGATGCCGCCGAGCGGGCGCAGCGCGAATGACACGGCGAATACCGCAAATGTCTGCAGCAGGGCCAGCGAGTCGTCGCCAGGTGGAAAGAAGTGGTGCGAGATGACGACGGCGAGAAACCCGTAGACGGCGAAATCGAACCACTCGACGAAGTTGCCGATCGCCGAGGCGGCGATCACCTTGCGAAGCGTGGCGCTGTCGACCTCGGTCGTTGGGGCGGAAGCGAAACGGGCATTGTTATTGTTGGACTCTGGCGATGACATCGAATTGTCTCCTCTGACGCCATAAGGGGCAGGAAAGCACTTGGCCTTTCCAGCCTATGGCGTCGGAGGGGGCGGGGCGGTGGCTCGGGCGACGGAGAGCGTTCTCCCCGCGACATCCCGACCATGGCTGATCGCACGAGAACCGCGCGGCCAGCCATTTCATGCGGGCAGCTCTGCTGATTTAGGCAGGCCGGCTCATGTGGGCAATGACGCTCATGTGTTCAAGGACGTTAAAGAGGATCAGTCGTCGGCCAGCCCCAGCTGGTGGCGCACGCGCGCCAGCGAGTCCGCCTGCGACTGCGCGTAAAGAGTGAACTCGTCGACGACCGGCCGGCCAAGCGCGAGTTCGAAGGCCGCCTGGTTCGACTGCTCGGCGTAGGCCTGGTGCTGGGCATCGCCGAGATTGGACTGGAAGATGCCGGCGGCGCTGACGGGCAGAAAATCCTCATAGGTGATCGGCAAGGCGTCGACCCAGCCCTCGATGACCAGCGTATCGACATCGCCCGCGGCGACATCGCCCCTTGCCAGGCGCTGGCGCCCCTCGTCGCTGATCCGGTAGTGGAAGTAGGCCAGCCCCTCGCGGCGGATCGACTCGATGTCGTCGGGGAACTCGACGAAGACCTGGCTCAGATGACGCTGATGCGCGAGATTGTCGCTGGCGGCAGGCGCCTGGCGCGAGCGGCTCAGCAGCGCGTCGTATCGCGCGCGGCCTTCGGGCGTCAGCGCCATGCCGCGCTGCTCGATCTCGCCGAAGCGAGCGGTATGACTGCCCTGGTGCGGGTTGCCCTCGCTTGCGTCTTCCGCCGGGGCGTCGGCGGCGAATCGGACCGGCTCCTCGAGTGCCTTGAAGCTGGTCTGTCGCAGCAGGATCGGCCACCGGCGCTGGGGCGGGCCCTCGATCACGGCCTTTGGCGTGATGCCGTAGTCGGGCATGGCTGCCTGGGCGGCATCGATGTCCAGCGTGCGCGGTGTCAGATGGTTGATGTGCGGTCCGCGAAAGCAGACCACATCGGCGATCAGCCGGTGGGCATCGTGCAGCGCGCGGTAGGTCGTCTCGTCCACTGTCGCATCCCGATGCCAGCGAAAGGTTTCGAGGATCTCGGTGACGAAGCGCTCGGCCTGATCGGGAGCGAATCCGCCCTGACGCTCGCCGAGCGCGATCAACTCACGCGCACCGGGAGTGAAGATATCGCGGCGGGCGAGAATGGAAGCCGCCTGTCGGCGCAGCGCGTCGTCCTCGATCAGTTCCAGGCGCAGGAGCGACGTGAAAACGCGAAAGGGGTTGCGCTTCAGCGCCTCGTCGTCGACCGGCCGAAACGCGGTCGAATGGACCGGCACGCCGGCTTCCGACAGGTCGTAGTAACTGACCGGGACCATGCCCATCAGCGCGAAGACGCGACGCAGCGTGGAGAGTTCCTCCGCGGTGCCGACCCGGATCGCGCCGTGGCGCTCGACGTCGAGCCGAGAAAGCTCTCCCTCGGCGTCAAGGCGCTGGAGCAGTGTCGGGTCGGCGTCCAGCGTGCGTCGGTTGATGTCGGCAACGAGTTCCAGCAGCGTGCCGTACTGCGGCACTTCCTGGCGGTACATCTCCGACATGGCGTGAGAAAACGCACCGCGAATCTCGTCGGGAGAGACCCGACTGGATGGCACTGGCACGTCAGGTGAGTCGGCAGGGCGGAAGGGAGAATCTGGCGGGGCCATGGCGCTCTCGATCACGGAAGTGAGAGCACCATGCAACGCTAACCGCGCGAGGCTGACAAGAGCCGAGGTGAACCAAGGGGCCAATCGCTAAAGCGCGCGTCGCATTTGTGAATCACGGCGCGCGGCTCGTGCTAAGCCTTGATCCCTAGCGCTGTCGGGTGGCTTTGTTGCGCCGCGCACCGAGGACGCCCGGCACCAGCAGAATCAGCGACACAAGCCACGTCGGCCAGCTGCCGGTGCGAGTGAACGGCGTCAGCCCGGTCATCGGCACGATGTCGCCGACCACCGTCGCCGGTTCGAACTGCGGGGCGCGCTCGTGCAGTCGGCCCTGGTCGTCGATGATCGCGGTCACGCCGTTACTGGTGGCGCGGACCACGTAGCGGCCGTTCTCAAGGGCACGCAGACGCGCCATCTGCAGATGCTGCAGCGGACCGATGGAGCGACCAAACCAGGTATCGTTGGAGATCGTCAGCAGCACGTTGGCATCACGCGCACGTTCGGCCACCAGGTCGGGATAGACGATCTCGTAGCAGATGGCGCTTCCGATGGCGATGCCGTGGGTCAGAATCGGCGGCTGCGAGTCCGCGCCGGCGGCGAAGTCCGACATCGGCAGGTTGAAGAAGTCGATCACGCCGCGCAGGAGGAAGTCGAGCGGCAGGAACTCGCCGAACGGCACCAGATGTGATTTTCGGTACTCGCCGCGGGTCGCGCCGACGCCGATGATGGCGTTGTAGTAATCGCCGTTGGCCTCACGCTGCACGATACCGGTCAGCAGCGCGGAGTCCGGCGGTAGCGTGGACTGCAACCGCTCGAGAAACGGGCGGGCCTGATCGGCAAACAGCGGCAGCGCCGTCTCCGGCCAGATGATCAGGTCGGCGTCGTCATCAAGCTCTCGCGTCATGCGGGTGTAGGTATTGACCGCGTTACGCTGGCCTTCGGCACTCCATTTGGCGAGCTGGGGCAAATCGCCCTGGATCAGCCCGACGCGCAGCGGATCGGCCGCCTGCTCGGTCCAGTGGCTGGGCAGCGCCAACGGAGTCAGCCAGAGCGCCGCGATGGGCGCGGCCGCCCACCAGCGTCGCCGGCAGAATTCGACCAGCAGCGTGCCGGTGAGGGCGACGATCAGCGAGAGCAGATAGACACCGCCGATCGGCGCCCAGGGCGCGAGTGGCGAGTCGACGTGGGCGCTGCCCAGCAAGAGCCAGGGAAAGCCGGTGAACGCCCAGCTGCGAAACGCTTCGCCCATCACCCAGGCGCCGGCGAAACCGAGAAACGCCAGTGTCGGCGACGTGAAGCGCCGGTAGAGCCCGAAGATGACGGCGTGGAAGAGCGCGAGGGTGCCGACGAACAGCGCGGTCAGAAACAGCGCCAGCGGCACGCTGGTATAGCCGTAATCGTGAATCGAGACATAGACCCAAGATGTGCCGGTGCCGAACAGGCCGACGCCGAACAGCCAGCCGCGCAGCGTTGCCTGAGCCACGGTCAGTCGATGCTGACCCAGATACATCAGGGCGACGGCAACCGGACCCAGCCACCAGAGATGGAAGGGCGCGAACGTCAGCGTGGAGAAGCCACCGGCAATCAGCGCGGCAAGATAGCCGGGCCAGGGGCGATTCGCCGAGATCAGAGGCTTGGCGGCAGACCGTGAATGGGCGGCGGGCATGGGAGCGCTCCAGGGGAAAAGCGCTCCTTATAACAAAGATCGGATCAAAATGCGTCCGCTAACAGCGTAATGGCAGAAATGCCCGCGGCGCATTCAGCTTTCGGTGCGAGGCTCCGCTTCGTCCTCGATTTCGACCGGGACGGGCTGCGCCTGCAGCAGGCGGATGCGCCGATTGTCGGCATTGAGAACCGTGAAGCGCCAGTCGCCGAGATCGGTGTACTCATTGCGTCGCGGCAGGTGGCCGAAGCGCTGCATGATCAGGCCGCCCACCGTGTCGAACTCCTCGTCGGAGAATTCGGTGTCGAACTGCTCGTTGAAATCCTCGATCGGCGTCAGGGCGCGCACGGCGAAGCTGCCGTCGCCCAGATCGCGAATGTCCTCTTCTTCGTCGGTGTCGTGCTCGTCTTCGATGTCGCCGACGATCTGCTCGAGGATATCCTCGATGGTGACGATGCCCGCGGTGCCGCCGTATTCATCGACCACGATCGCCATGTGATTGTGCGTGTCGCGGAACTCCTTGAGCAGGCTGTTGAGACGTTTGGACTCCGGCACGAACATGGCGGGGCGCAGGACGTCGCGCAGCGAGAAGGCGTCGCGCTGCTCGCGGTTGCGCTCGAGCAGTGGCAGCAGATCCTTGACCAGCAGGATACCGAGCACGTCATCGAGGTTGTCGTCGATGACCGGGTAGCGGGAGTGCGCGGTCTCCAGGATGATCGGCAGGCAGTCTTCCGGGCGCTGATCGACGGCGATGGCGGTGACCTGGGAGCGGGGAATCATGACCTCGCGAACCTGCTGATCGCTGATCTGGAACGCGCCTTCGATGATCGTCAGCGCATCCTGATCCAGATTGAGGCGGGGGCCAGCCTCACGCAGGAACGTCAGGAGCTCCTCGCGGGAGCTGGGTTCGTCGAAATCGCTCGAGAAGGTGCTGATCAGTTTTTCCAACCAGGATCGACTCTGGCTACTCGATCGGTCTTCGCTCATGACAGGGGTCTCTTGTCCTCGGATAGCGCACGGAGAGAAAGCCGACTCGCAAGGTTGGCGAGTCGGAGAAAAAGAGTCACCGTCCGCCGATGACGTGGCGGAGGCTCGTCGAAAAGCCGGGTCGGGGAACGCGTCCCGCCCCGGGCGTGATCGGGCGTTGCATCGCAGGTGCTATTGACGCGTGACCGAACGGTAATATTCGACCGAACGGCAGCGCTCGGCCCGCGGTGCCGGCGGGGTTCGGATGTCGCGAATGACGCCATCATCGACGATGACTGGCGTATCGGGAATGACCTGAGTGTCGAGAGCGACACGGGTATCGAAAATGACATGGGCTTAGTCGTCGGCGTCCAGCTCGTCGATTCGATAGGGGTCGGCAATGTCGAAGCGTGCGAGCAGGCTGCGCTCCAGCGCTTCCATCTGTTCGGCTTCTGCTTCATCTATATGGTCATGGCCCAGCAAATGCAAGCAGCCGTGAATGACCAGATGGGCGTAGTGGTCGAGCAGCGTCTTGCGCTGTGCCAGCGCTTCGTCGACGACTACGGCGTGGCAGATGACCAGGTCGCCGAGCAGAGGCAGTTCGATGCCTGGCGGCGTCTCGAAGGGGAAGGATAGCACGTTGGTGGGCTTGTCCTTGCCACGGTAGTCGCGGTTGAGCTGGCGACTCTCTTCGCTTTCGACGAAGCGAATCGTCAGCTCGTGACGAGGATCGCTCTCGGCACGCAGCACCTCGGCAACCCAGCGCTCGAGATCCGTCTGAGAAGGCAGCTGCGACTCGAGCACCGCTTCCACCGCGACCTGACGGTCGATCTCGACGTTCATGAGCTGGCGTCGCCGCGCGAGGCGCTCTGCTGCGCCGCTTCGGCATCGAGCCGCGCCTGCTTGCGCTCTTCACGACGCTGGCGCTGCGCCGCTTCCTCGTTGGCCTCGAAATGATCGTAGGCTTCGATGATGCGCTGCACCAACGGATGTCGGACCACGTCCTTCGGCGCGAACTGGGTGATGCCGATGCCGGCCGTGTCACGCAGCACTTCCAGCACGTGTATGAGCCCGGAGCTCGAGCCACGCGGCAGATCGACCTGCGTGGCATCGCCGGTAATCACCGCCGTCGAGCCGAAGCCAATGCGCGTCAGGAACATCTTCATCTGCTCGCGGGTGGTGTTCTGGCTCTCGTCGAGAATGATGAAAGCGTTGTTCAGCGTTCGACCGCGCATGTAGGCCAGCGGCGCGATCTCGATCACCTGGCGCTCGATCAACTTGTTGACCTGTTCGAAGCCGAGCATCTCGTAGAGCGCGTCGTAGAGCGGGCGCAGGTACGGGTCGATCTTCTGGGCCAGGTCGCCGGGCAGAAAACCCAGCTTCTCGCCGGCTTCGACGGCCGGGCGCACCAGCAGAATGCGACGGACTTCCTGACGGTTGAGCGCTTCCACCGCGGCGGCGACGGCGAGATAGGTCTTGCCCGTACCGGCCGGCCCGATCCCGAAGTTGATGTCGTGACGCCGGATGCTGGCCACGTAGCCCTGCTGGTTGAAGCCGCGTGGCTTGATCATCGCTCGCGGCGTGCGAATGATCAGGCCGCCGCCTTCGACATCGCCCGTCTCTTCCTCGAGTGCTTCGATACCTGACTCCTGCAGATAGAGATGCACGGTGTCCGGCAGGAGCTCCTCGGCTTCGGTCTCGCGGTAGAGATGCTCGAGCACGTTCGTCGCCGCCTTGACGCTGGCGTCGGGACCGGCGAGCTGGAAAAGGTTTCCCCGATTGCGCACCGTCACGCCCAGGCGATTCTCGATCAGCCTGAGATGCTCGTCGCGCTGGCCGCTGAGGCTGGCCAGGCGCATGGGGTCGTTGGGTTCTAGCGTCAGTGAAACGACGCGATGGTCGGACTGTTGGTCTTGGGTCAACGCAAAGAGATCCGTCGGTTCGTGAAACAGGAATTCGCGATAGCCGTTCGCGGCGAGAATGTTCGACCGACGGTTCGTCGATCGGCGCCATGAGCGCGGCGCTTATCGTTCTGTCGCCAGCTTACTGCGCCGTCTCCGGGCTGGGCAATGTCATCGCTTGTGTCTTTCGGCGAAGGCATCACGACAGGGGAGGACTCTTGCTCGGCGGCGTGGCTCATGGGAGTAGGTGAGGGCGCTGGCGGCGAACTCAAGAGCGCGTCATGGTGTGGCACGCTCCTGAGTTCGACAAGCGCTGGGCTCGGCAAGCGCTCAGTGGCGCTCGCTGGACGCCAGCTCCCCACGCAGGGAGTTGGGGAAGGCCTCGACGATGGTCACGTCGACGAAGTAGCCGATCAGCGAGGTCGGGTCGTCGGCGCGGAAGTTCACGACGCGGTTGTTCTCGGTACGCCCGGAGAGCTGGCCCGGATCGCGCGGCGAGAAACCGGTGACCAGAATGCGCTCGACGTTGCCGACCATGCGTCGACTGATCTGCTGCGTCTGCTGGTTGAGTCGGTCCTGCAGAATCGCCAGGCGCTGCTTCTTGACCGCTTCCGGCGTTTCGTCGGGCAATGAAGACGCCGGCGTACCCGGACGCTTGGAGTAGATGAAGCTGAACGAGGCGTCGAAACCGATGCGATGGATCAGATCCATGGTCTGCTCGAAGTCCTCGTCGGTCTCGCCGGGAAAACCGATGATGAAGTCCGAGGAGAAGCTGATATCCGGTCGTAGTGCGCGGATGCGCTCGAGCTTGTCGATATACATGTCGCGACCGTGGCCACGCTTCATCGCCGCCAGGATACGGTCGGCGCCGGACTGAACCGGGAGATGCAGGTGGCTGACCAGCTCGGGGATCTCGCCGTAGGCCTCGATCAGGCTGTCGGAGAACTCGACCGGGTGCGATGTCGTGAAACGGATGCGATCGATGCCATCCACGGCGGCCACGCAGGCGATCAGCTCGGCCAGGTCGATCTCGTCACCGTCGTCATCGAGACCGCGATAGGCATTGACGTTCTGCCCGAGCAGGTTGATCTCGCGCACGCCCTGTTCCGCCAGGTGCACGACCTCTTCCATGACCGATTCGAACGGGCGGGAGACCTCTTCCCCACGCGTGTAGGGCACGACGCAGAAGGTGCAGTACTTCGAGCAGCCTTCCATGACGGACACGAACGCGGTGGCGCCATCGGATTTCGGTTTGGGCAGGTGATCGAATTTCTCGATCTCCGGAAACGTCACGTCGACCGCCTGGATCGGCGTGGCGCTCTTCGCTCTGGCGTCGAGCATCGTCGGCAGGCGGTGCAGTGTCTGCGGCCCGAAGACCATGTCGACGTGAGGCGCGCGCTTGCGGATGTTCTCGCCTTCCTGGCTGGCCACGCAGCCACCGACGCCGATGACCAGGTCCGGCTTGGCCGCCTTCAGCTTCTTCCAGCGCCCCAGCTGGTGAAACACCTTCTCCTGCGCCTTTTCGCGAATGGAACAGGTATTGAGCAGGATGACATCGGCTTCGCCCTCGTCGTCGGTCAGCTCGAGGCGATGAGACTCGCCGAGCAGGTCCGCCATGCGGGAGGAGTCGTACTCGTTCATCTGACAGCCATGTGTCTTGATGAAGAGCTTCTTCGTCATTGGTTGCGTTGCGGCCATGCGCGCGTCACCGGTACTCATGAGATTCGCCAAGGGGGAAACCAGGCGGTGTCGCTCGCCCGACGAGACCCGAAGCGGCGGGCCCGAGGGGGCTGATGAAGCGGCACCCGAAATGGAAACGCGACATTATACGGGTCGGGATGCTCACCAGCCAACCTCTCGCCTGCGTCGCGGACATTCCCGGCGCCGCGCGCGAAGCGCAAAGGCTGTGATACCCTTGCGCCTATTTGCTTCGCCTTTTCCCTTGGGCGTCGCGCGCAGCCAGAGAGTCGTTCGTTTATGCCCAGCAAGTCGATCTATCGGGTCGTTTTTCACAACCAGGGTGAAGTGTGGGAACTCTATGCCCAGGAGATCTTCCAAAGCGATCTATGGGGCTTCATCGAAGTGGAAGCGTTCGTGTTCGAGGATCAGTCGAAAGTGGTCGTGGACCCGTCGACCGAGAAACTCCGGCGTACCTTCGATGGCGTGAACCGGAGCTATATCCCGTACAACGCTATCGTGCGCATCGACGAGGTCGAACGCGGCGGGGCGGCCAAGGCGGTGAAGGCCGAAGGCAATGTGGCCGAGTTTCCCCGGCCGATGGCGTGGCCGCCGCGAGACGACGGCTAGCCCGGCGGGGCGGCCATGGCCCGAAATTCAGGTTGACAGTTTTGAAAAGTTGCGGGGAATGAACGCGTTGCGAGCATTGGTCAGAAATTCACCAATCTGTCGCCGGTGCCGAGAATGTCGGCGGATGGCGACGACGCTTCGCAGGTTGTCCCAACGGTTATCCACAGAATGTGTGGATGAGTGATGAAACGAAGACGGATCGAAGGGCTGGCCTTCGCCAGACGGTGCCGCTCTCGCGGTATCCCGAGCCTTCGGTCTCGTCAACGGCCTTTTGCAGGACGCAACCGGCCTCTCATCGTCGCGTGAACCCGAAAACCGTTACCGATTAGCCATTAAGATCCCGACGATATGTTGAAAATTCGAAATCTTGCCGTGGGGTGTGCGCTGAGCGCCGCCCTGTTTTCCGCCTCGGTCTTCGCTCAGGAAGGGCACTGGGTCAGTGACAAGCTGCCCACCTTCGTGCGCAGTGGCCCGACCGACGGCTATCGCATCGTTGGCACGCTCGATAGCGGCGACCCCGTGACCGTGCTGCAGACCCAGGGCGACTACACCGAAGTTCGCGGCCCCGACGGTGACGCGGTGTGGATCCAGTCCAAGTTCGTGCAGGACACGCCCAGTGCGCAGGACCAGCTGCCCGCGCTCAAGCAGAAGGTCGCTCAGTTGACCCAGCGTCTCGATGGCATCGACGACGAGTGGAACCAGCGCGTTGCCGACATGCGCAGCGACCTGAAGAGTCGCCAGGCCCAGGTCGATGAGCTGCAGAGCAGCAACAACCAGCTCAATCAGTCCTACTCCGAGGCCGAGACCAAGATGCGCAGCATGCAGGCGCGGCTCGATACGCAGGAGCAGGATCTGCTGCTGCGCTACCTGATGTACGGGGGCGGTATTGCCGGCGCCGGTCTCGTCGTCGGGCTGATCGTGCCGCATCTGCCGCGTCGTCGTCGCAAGCGTGACCGCTGGTTCTGAGGCACTGATTTTGAGGCGCCGGTTCCGAGATGCCGGTGCCGAGACGCTGGGTCCGGGGTGCTGATTCCAAGACGTTGGCGCTTGCTGGCGCGTTGATTTCCGAGAGGACAGACAGCGATGAGCGCTGACGAGTGGCTAGCGCGCTGGCGCGAAGGGCGTATCGGTTTTCACCGTGAGGCGGTCCATCCGGCGCTGGAGCGCTACTGGGCCGGCCTCGGACTGGCCGAGGATGCCAAGGTGCTGGTGCCGCTGTGCGGCAAGAGTCGAGACATGCGCTGGCTGGCTGCGAATGGCCACCCGATCATGGGTGTCGAGCTTTCGCCCCTGGCGATCGAACAGTTCGTTGCCCAGCATGACCTGCCCATCCAGCGCTATCGGCGAGACGGCTTCGACTGCACGCGTCAGGGCCGTATCGAACTCTGGTGCGGCGACTTCTTTCACTTCCAGGTCGACCACGCCGTCGAGCTGGGGGGATTCTACGACCGCGCCGCGTTAATCGCGCTGCCGCCGCCGACGAGACAGCGCTACGCGCACCATCTGGCGCAGCTCTTGCTGCCCGGCGTGCGCGGCTTGCTGATCACGCTGGCCCACGACGACCCGGAGCGTGGCCCGCCGTACAGCGTCGATGCCGCGGAGGTCGAGCGTCTGCTGGTACCGAATTTCGAGATCGAACCGCTGGAGAGCGCCGTCGGCGAGGATGGCTTGCGCGAGAGCGTCTGGGCTTTGACGCGGCGAGGACCGCGGGTGTGAATCGCTCGGTGCCGGTCGCGGCCCGATGGAGCGGCTAGCGACCGGCTGGAGCGAACGCAGGCGTCGTGATTACTGCGCCAGCAGGTTGGCGAGTTGCTGATCGCGGAAGGTGCGGTCCAGCGCGTTGCTCAACAGCTCGCTGACCATGCGGTTGTTGGTGTCCCAGTCGGGCTTGAACGCGTAGCTCTGCTTGCGTTTCGCGGTGTAGCGACCGGTGTAGGTGTTGGTGCCGTTATCGACCTTGGCTTGAATGATCGCCTGAAGCTCCGAGGCCCCAAGCAGGGGTTCATCCGCATTGCCGCGCGCATAGTCGAGCTCGGCCAGCGTCAGCGTCAGGACGGGGGCGCCATTGCGCTGGCTGGTGGGCGTGAAGCCCATGCTGCGCAGGGCGTTTTCGGCCTGGGTCTGGATCTTGGGAATCACGTCGTGCGCTTCCACGGTGATCGTCGATGTCGAAGCCGTTTCGCCGGAGCGAGTGCCGATGACGCTATCGTCGCGACCATCGACGACTTCCAGCGTGACGGGTTGCCCGTTGCCGGTATGCGGGAATCCGCCGCTGACCTTGGGATTCACCGCCAGGATTTGGGGGCTCTGGGCGCACGCAGCCAGCACGCCGAGCAGCAGCAGGGCCAGGGCGCCCTTCGCTGCCGAGCCTGGGCGTAACGGGAACCATCGATTCAACATGAACCACTGACGCATAAAAGCTTACCTCTCGTGTCACGAACGGGTGGAAGACGGCGCGCTCATTATAGACGCCGCTGACCACGATCCGTAACAGGGGTCACGAGGCGCACACGGGGCTGAGCGTCTGCGGCCGCTCGGCGTCGAAGCGGTGCAGGCGCACCGGATGGGCGAACAGACGCTTTCCGCGCTTCGCGTCGAGACGCTCGAACGTCTCGTGGCCGACACTGGCCAGCCAGGGTTCGCCGAGCCAGTCGGCCTCCAGCTCCAATCTCACCTCGGCGCCGACGGGGACGACCGCCGAGACGCTGACCGGCAGGTGGGCGCGCGCGTCGTCGCGTTCGCTCAAATGAATCTCGTGCGGGCGTAGCAGCAGCTCATGACGGCCGTCCGGCATACCGGGCACGGCAAGACGAGCCTCGCCGCAGGTCAGGGTCTCATCGCGCACGTCGCCTTCCAGGCGATTGACGTCCCCCAGGAACTCGAACACGAAGCGATTGGCCGGCTGGCGATAGAGCGCGTCGGGCGTATCGACCTGCTCGATGCGACCATCGCTCATCACCACCACGCGGTCCGACAGCTCCAGTGCTTCTTCCTGATCGTGCGTGACGAACAGGCTGGTGAAGTGAAGCTCCTCGTGCAGATGACGTAGCCAGCGCCGCAGCTCCTGGCGCACCTTGGCGTCCAGCGCGCCGAAAGGCTCGTCGAGCAGCAGTACGTCCGGCTTCAGCGCCAGCGCGCGCGCCAGTGCCACGCGCTGCTGCTGGCCGCCGGAGAGCTGAGCGGGAAAGCGCTCGGCGAACGCCTGTAGACGAACCATCTCCAGCAGCTGCATGACGCGTGAGCGGATCTCCGCGGACGAGGGCCGCTCCCGGCGCGGCAGGGCGTTGAGGCCGAAAGCGACGTTGTCGTAGACGCTCATGTGGCGAAAGAGCGCGTAGTGCTGAAAGACGAAGCCGATTCGTCGGTCGCGCACGTGCACGTTCGTCACGTCACGCTCGGCGAAGTGAATCGTGCCGCTGTCTGCCTGCTCGAGCCCGGCGACGATGCGCAGAAGTGTGGTCTTGCCTGAACCCGAAGGACCGAGCAGACCGATCAGCTCGCCATCGTGGATATCGAGATCGATCGGCTCGAGGGCGCGAGTGCGTCCACGCCCCGGGCGGCCGTAGGTCTTGGCGATATTGGCGATACGGATGCTCATGAGGCGTTCTCCCGGCGCGCGGCGCGCCACTCCAGGGCCGCCTTGGCGGCCAGCGTCAGTAGCGCCAGCAGCGCCAGCAGCGCCAGAAGCGATGCACTGGTGAAGGCGCCGACGGTGTTGTAGTCCTGATAGAGCTGCTCGACCTGCAGCGGCAGCGTGTTGGTCTCGCCGCGAATGGCGCCGGCGACGACCGAGACGGCGCCGAACTCGCCGACGGCGCGGGCGTTGGTCAGAATCACGCCGTAGAACAGCGCATGACGAATCTTCGGCAGCGTGACGCGTCGGAAGATCGTCCAGCCGGAGGCGCCGAGGGTGACGGCGGCTTCCTCTTCACGCGCCCCCTGGGCCTGCATCAGCGGGATCAGCTCGCGAGCGACGAACGGGCAGGTGACGAAGATCGTCGCCAGCACGATGCCCGGCCAGGCGAACATGATCTGGATGTCGTGAGCGTCCAGCCAGCCGCCGAGCCAGCCATTACGCCCGTAGAGCAGCAGGTAGACCAGGCCCGCGACGACGGGGGAGACCGCGAAAGGGATATCGATCAGCGTCTGCAGCAGGCGGCGGCCGGGAAAGTCGAAGCGCGTCACCAGCCAGGCCAGGAAGACGCCGAAGACCAGGTTGATCGGTACGGTCGCGAGCGTGACCAGTAGCGTCAGCCCGATGGCGGCGAGCGTGTATTGATCGCTCAGATTCTGCCAGTAGACATCGAGCCCGCTCATCAGCGCTTGGGCAAAGATCGCCACCAGCGGCAGCAGCAGAAAGAGCGCCGTCAGCACCAGCGCCGTGCCGATCAGCACGCGGCGCACGGCGGGTGCGTCACCGATGCGTATCATCAGGGGCGTCCCCCGTGTAGCCGCTTGATGAAGCGACCTTGCCAGAGATTGATCGCAAGCAGCAGGATCAGCGACGTCGCGAGCACGATCGAGGCGACTGCCGACGCGCCGGCGTAGTCGTACTCCTGCAGCTTGACGAAGATCATCAACGAGGTGATCTCCGTCTCGTAGGGTTTACCGCCGGCAATGAAAATGACCGCGCCGAACTCACCCAGCGAACGCACGAAAGCGAGCCCCGTGCCAGTAACCAGTGCCGGCCAGAGGTGGGGCAGGATCACGCGGCGAAACGCATGACCGTCGCGGGCGCCGAGCGTGACCGCCGCTTCATCCACTTCGGCCGGCAGATCCTCGAGCACCGGCTGCACCGTGCGCACGACGAACGGAATGCTGGTGAAAGCCATGGCGAGCGCGATACCGACCCAGGTATAGGCGACCGAGATACCCAGCGGTTCTAGCAGGCGCCCGACCCAGCCGTTGTTCGAATAGAGCGTGGCGAGGGTCACGCCGGCCACCGCCGTCGGCAGGGCAAAGGGAAGGTCCATCAACGCGTCCACGAGACGCTTGCCAGGGAAGTCGTAGCGCACCAGCACCCACGCCATCAGCAGGCCGAAGGCGGCGTTGAACAGCGCCGCCACACCGGCCCCCAGCAGGGTGACGGCGTAACTCGCGAGCAGCCTCGGGTCATTGATCAAAAACCAGTATTGCGACCAACTCAGCTGCGACAGCTGCCCCACCAGACTGGTCAGGGGCAGCAGCAGAATCAACGAGACGAAGGTCAGCGAGATGCCGAGCGACAGGCCGAAGCCCGGCAGCACGCGGCGCTGGCGGCCGATGGCGAAAGCGTTGGCGATCATCGGCGCTGGAGCTGATCCAGTTCGCCGCCGCTGGCGAAATGCGTTTCCATCGCGTCCGGCCAGCTACCGAAGACATCCTCGACGCGCAGCAGTTCGGTTTTCGGGAAGCGGTCGCTGAACTCGGCGGCGACGCTCTCGTCGTTGACCCGATAGTTGAAGTCGGCGAGCAGACGCTGAGCCTCCGGCGTGTAGAGGTAGTCGAGATAGCCCTTGGCGAGATCCTCGTTGCCGTTGCGTTCGGCGTACTCGTCGACCACGGCGACGGGGAACTCGGCCAGGATGCTGACCGGCGGCACGACGACCTCGTAGTCGTCCTTGCCATACTCGTTGCGAATATTATTCACCTCCGACTCGAAAGTGATCAGCACATCGCCGATGCCGCGCTCGACGAAGGTGGTCGTCGCGCCTCGGCCGCCGGTGTCGAACACTTCGACGTTGCCGAGGAACGTCTTCATGTAGTCCTCGATCTTGGACTTGTCGCCATCGAATTCCCGGTCGGCGTACGCCCAGGCGGCGAGATAGGTGTAACGGCCGTTGCCGGACGTCTTCGGGTTGGGGAAGACGAGCGAAACATCGTCGCGGGCGAGGTCATCCCAGTTCTCGATGTGCTTCGGGTTGCCCTTGCGCACTAGGAAGGCCGTCGTCGAATAGTAAGGCGAGGCGTGGTTGGGATACTGCTGCTGCCAGTCCTTGGCCACCAGACCGGCGTCGGCCAGCACGTTGACGTCAGTGACCTGATTGAACGTCACCACGTCGGCGCGCAGGCCCTGCATGATCGAACGCGCCTGGGTCGAGGAGCCTCCGTGGGACTGCTTCACGCTCACGGTTTCGTCGTGCTGCTGCTGCCACCAGTCGATGAACTTGGGGTTGATCGCCGCGAACAGCTCGCGTGCGATGTCGTAGGATGAATTGAGCAGCTCCCGCTCGTCCTGAGCCTGAGCCGGCGAGACCGCGCCAAGCACGAGTGTCATCCCGATGGCGGAGGCGGCGAGCAGCGAGCGCGATGTGTTCAACCAGTTCATCAATCGGTTCCCCTGTGTTGTGTCCCTTGGATTTTTCTTTCCCTTTGGGTGCCTATCGAGCGGGCGCCTATCGAGCGATCGAGGCATCGAATGCGCCAGCGTTGGCGCAAGGCTAGATAAACCGATATGGAATGACAATAACGTCGTTTAGAACATTGGGGAATAAACTTGCAGGGTCTTTCTATAAGCCTAGCGTGGCCGCGATCCGCGTGGCCGCGATCTGAGTGGGCACGACCTGCGCGAACGGGGCGCTTTCAAGGCGAGAAGCGCGAGCAGCGGGCCCGGGAGAAGGCACCACCCGAGCCAAGGGCCCAGCGATGGCAGCAGAGGAAGCAGTAGCGCGACCGACAAGGCGGAAATGCCGAACCCGATTGCGTTCTGCAGCGTGAGCGCGCTGCCCAGCAGAGGTGGCGGGCATGCCTTCGCGGAGAGCGCGGAGAAGTGTGGCGAGTCGATGACCGCAAACAGGCTCCACGACGCGAGCAGGGCTATCAGCCACGCGGGAGCGAGTTGCGGCGCGAGCAGCGGATAGAGCGCCGCACAGACGACCGAGCCGATCAGCCCGGCTTGCGCGACGGCACGGCTGCCGAGGTGTTGACTGCACCAGCCGCCCAGCCAGCAGCCGGGAGCGCCTATGGCGATCAGGCCGAAGCTCGTCAGCGCCAGGGCGCGCGGCGAGAGTGATTCGACGGCGCTGCCGAGTAGCAGCGGCAGCGCGGCCCAGAGGGTATAGAGCTCCCACATGTGGCCAAAATAGGCGCCGGCGGCACGGCGAAAATCGGCGATGCCAAAGGCACGCAGGCCGCTGGTCGAGGCGTTGTGAGGTCGCGCCGCACCCCGGTTTCGCGGTGCCTCGCCGAGTCGCCAGACGCCAGCGCCACCCAACAGTGCCAGCAGGGAAGCCAGCCACAGCGTCGAGCGCCAGTCGGTTGCCGGGCTTGCGCCTTGGGTCACTCCGATATCGGCGAGCGCGGCCAGTAGATGCGGCATGGCTGTGCCGAGCACCAGCATGCCCACCAGCCAGGAGAGCCCCAGGCCGGCGCGACCGGGCGCCCAGCCGACCATCAGTTTCATGCCGATCGGGTAGATGCCGGCCAGCGCCAGGCCGGTCATCATCCGCAGGGCGCTGGCGGTCTCCAGGCCTCCGGCGAACGGCAGCAGTGCGTTGGAGAGGGCACCGATCAGGCAGGCCACGGTGAACAGGCGAGCGGCATCGATGCGGTCCGCCAGGCCGGAGAGGCCGATGGTCAGCGTACCCAGCAGAAAGCCGAGCTGAACCGCCCCGGTCAGCCAGCCAATATCTCCCGGCGCGAGCGACCAGAGCCGCTGCAGATCGTCGATGACGGCGTTCGGCGTGAACCAGAGCGCGGTGCCGAACCACTCGGCGATGGCGAGCACGACGATGGGCACGTGGATTCATCCCTGTGGCGAGCGAGCCGAGCCGCTCGCTCGGTCGCGCGAGGCCGGTAACGACACGGCGTGGACACGCTCACTCACCGCGCACGGCTCGTTCGGGAATCACGAAGTGGCGTTGTTCGGAGTCGATCTCGTAGCGATCTTCGATCTTGCGCGCGACATAGTCGTTGCCCTGGCCGACGGCGACGACCATGCCGCTCTCGAAAAGCACATGCAGCTCCTGGCGGGAGGGCAGGCCGATCCATATGCCGGCATTGCCGTAACCCTCGCGGACGACGCCGTAGGGGCATTGCTGCGTCGGCTTCCCCGGCGTCAGCGTACACTCGAGCTCGCCGGTCGCATCGAATGGCGTGCCATTGCCCTGGAGGTCCGCTGGCGTCGGCGGCGATGCCGGCGCGTGACTTTCCACCAGAAAATCGCCGGCGACCCAGCCGCGAACGCCGGAGCCGTTCTCGCGGATCTGGCACCAGCGCGTCCCACCGCTCGGGCGGCAGCCGCGATTGGCGAGCACCGCACCGTTGTCCAGCGTGGTGGTCACGGTATAGCGGGCACCGGGCCCGGCGCGGACGTTGAGGTGGCCCTCGGCGTCGTCCAGGGAGACCTGCCAGAAGTCCGGGTCGTCGCTGGCGCCTGCCGAGCGGTCCGCGGGGCGCGTCTCGATCCGCAGCGAGTAGCTTGCCGACTCGTCGCGTCTGGCGGCGGCGCGCACCAGAAACACCTGCACCTGATACTCCCCATCGGCCGGAACGGGGATATCGGCCACGCTGCCCTTCGCCATGCCGGCGAACAGGAAATGACCGTCGCTCGCCGATATGACGTTGAAGTTGACGCTGGCGTTGGCGCTGTCGAGATCGACGGCAAGTATCTGACCCGCGTTGGCCGTGACCGGATAAGTCGCGGTTTCGTCACCGCTCAGGCTGCCCTGAACGAGCCGGGAGTGATTGCCGGCCGGCGGTGACGCTGATGACGGGATGAGGGACGTCGACGTCTGAGCCAGGGCGCTCGTCGCTGCCAACGCAAGCGTCAGGCCGAATGCGAGCCGGGCGAGGCGCGATCCTGCCGTCATTGGCTGTCTTGCAGGCGCTTTCACAAGCCAATGGCCGACGAGGTCGAGCGGCGGGGGTCGGCGCCGCCGGTGAAGGTGCCGTCATCCTCGATCAGGATCGATTGCGCGGCGCCCATCGCCTCCTGCTGACTGACCTCGTAGCCCATTGCCTCCAGTAGCGCCATGGTGTCGGGACTGATGCCATCCTCGATGCGGATCTCGTCGGGTAGCCACTGATGGTGGATGCGCGGCGCGCTGACGGCGCTCTGGATGTTCATGCCGTGATCGATCACGTTCATGACCACCTGCAGTGTGGTCGTGATGATGCGCGACCCGCCGGGGCTGCCGGTGATCAGGAAGTTCTTGCCCTGCTTCTTGACGATGGTCGGGGTCATCGACGAGAGCATGCGTTTTGCCGGCTCGACCTTGTTGGCTTCACCGCCGATCAGGCCGTAGGCATTGGGCGCGCCAGGTTTGGCCGAAAAATCATCCATCTCGTTGTTGAGCAGAAAACCGGCCCCATCGACGACGATGCCGGAACCATAGCTGAAGTTGATGGTGTAGGTGTTGGAGACAGCCAGGCCGCTGTCATCGGCGATCGAGAAGTGCGTGGTTTCGTTGGATTCGTAAGGTAGCGGGTGGCCGGCGGCGATCTCGCTGCTGGGCGTGGCGCGGTTAGGGTCGATCTCGGCGCGCAACTCGTTGGCGTAGGCTTTCGAGGTGATGCCCGCCAGCGGGACGTCGACGAAGTCGGTATCGCCGAGATACCTGGCGCGATCGGCGTAGGCGCGTTTCATCGCCTCCGCCATCACATGAATCGTGCGCGCCGAGTTGAAGCCCATGGCATGAATGTCGTAGCCCTCGAGGATGTTGAGCATCTGCACGATGTGCGCACCACCCGAAGAGGGTGGGCTCATGGCGTAGATATCGTAGCCGCGGTAGGTGCCGTGTACCGGCTCGCGAATCGACGGATGATACGCTGCCAAATCTTCGGCGGTCATGATGCCGCCGTGGGCCTTCATCTCCTTGGCGATCAGCCGGGCGGTTTCGCCCTCGTAGAATTCGCGCGGGCCCTTGGCGGCAATGCGTTTGAGCGTGGCGGCCAGATCCGGCTGGCGGAAGCGTTGGCCGGCGCGATACAGCGAGCCGTCCGGCTTGTAGAACACCTTGCGGGTCGATGCCCACTGCTTGAGCCGATCCCGAGACTGTGCGAGGCCCTCGGCGAAACGCGGGGGGATAATGAATCCGTCTTCGGCGAGTTGGATCGCGGGGGCCAGCGCCTCGGCCAGCGTCATCGTGCCGAACTGATCCAGTGCCATCGCCAGGCCGGCGACGGTGCCCGGCACGCCGGAAGCGTTGTGGGTGAAACGTGACAGGCGCGGCACGGCGTCGCCCGCCTCGTTCTGGAACATCGTCTCGTAGGCCGCCGCGGGCGCCTTTTCGCGATAGTCGATGGCGATGACCTTGCCGCTCTTCTCGTCGGAAATCAGCATGAACCCGCCACCGCCGATATTGCCGGAGCGCGGCTGCGTCACCGCCAGTGCAAACCCTGCCGTCACGGCCGCGTCGACCGCATTGCCACCTTTTTCAAGCACGTCATGGGCGACCTGGGACGCCAGATAGTGGCTGGTGGCCACCATGCCGTGTTCGCCGACGACCGGATGGAATCGTTCCCCTTCGAGAATCGCCGAGGACTGGGCCATGACGACGTTCGCCGCGCTACCGCTCCAGAGAGCGATGGTGATCGTCAGTGTTCGCAGGAGTCGATATCTCGTCATGGTAGGCATCCTTTGCTGAGCGATTGTTGTCGAGTACGCGGTAACGGGCGAATGTCGTCAGCCGCGAGCCCCTCATTGGCGATCGTTCGCCCCGACGCTGTCGGCGGCGAGCAGAGGCGATGCGGGTGATCGGCCCTCAGTATAGGGATGGAAGGGCAAAAGACATCTGTAAGCCCGCTTGTCGTTTTTGTGCTAACAAGTAATGGGTGTGGTATTTTGTCGCACGTGTCATACAGATGAATGGTTTTCAGCCGCTGCCATCCGGCAATAGCTGCGGTCGGTCGACCATTGACGGCCGTTCCGGCCAACAACAACGCCCGCCCATCGAGCGGGTTCCGCTGTGCTTCACCTGGACCGTGAAGGAGTTGACCATGAGCGCCAAGCTCGATAACGCATCGCGCCGCGGGTTCATCAAGGGTTCCCTGATGATGATTCCGGCGGTGACGGTCGGCAGTGGCGTGTCGCTGACCGCCAAGGCCGACGAACCTCCTGCCAACCTCGCTGACTACCAGCCCACCTATTTCACCGACGACGAGTGGCGCTTCGTGATGGCGGCCTGCGATCGCCTGATCCCGAGCGATGGCGATGGGCCGGGCGCGCTGGAAACCAACGTGCCGATCTTCATCGACAAGCAGATGGAGGGCAAATTCGGCCACGCCGCTGACTGGTACATGAAGCCGCCTTTCCATCCCGATGTCTCGCCGCTGTTCGGCTACCAGTCGCCGCTGACGCCGCGTGAGGTCTACCGCAAGGGCATCGAAGCGACGCAGGAGTATTGTCAGGCACAGCATGGCAAATCTTTCGCCGCGCTCGACCATGATCTCCAGACACAGGTGCTGACGCAGCTGGAGAAGGGCGACATCACCTTCGACGACGTTTCCGCCACGCAGTTTTTTGCCTTTCTGCTGCAGAACACCAAGGAAGGCTACTTTGCCGATCCGATTCACGGCGGCAACAAGCATATGGCGTCGTGGAAATTCATCGGTTTTCCGGGCGCCCGCGCATCCTATCTGGCGTGGGTCGACCAGCGCGACAAGGCCTATCCGCTCGGTCCGGTCAGTCTGACAGGGGAGAGGGGATAAACCATGGCAAAGACCAATCCACACGTCGATGTCGTCATGATCGGACTCGGCTGGACCAGTTCGATCATGGGCATGGAACTGACCGACGAAGGCTTGAGCGTACTGGCGCTCGAACGCGGCCCGGATCAGGACACGGTGCCCGATTTCGCCTATCCCAAGATGGCCGACGAACTGACCTACGGCGTGCGCTATCAGCTGATGCAGCGCCCGGCCAAGAGCACTCTGACCGTGCGCCACGGCATCCAGGACCTGGCCGTGCCGTATCGCAGTCTCGGCTCCTTTCTACCGGGCAATGGCGTTGGTGGTGCCGGCACGCACTGGAACGGCCATACCTGGCGCCCGCAGCCCAACGAGCTGCGGCTGAAGAGTTACGTCGAGGAGAACTTCGGCGCCGATATCATTCCCGACGAGATGACGATCCAGGATTACGGCGTCACCTACGATGAGCTCGAGCCGCACTTCGACCGTTTCGAGAAGGTCGCCGGCATCTCCGGCAAGGCGGGCAATCTCAACGGCGAGATTCAGGAAGGCGGCAATCCGTTCGAGGGCTGGCGCTCGGACGACTATCCGCTACCGCCGATGAAGCGCACGCTCAACGACACCCTGTTCCGCGACATGGCCGCGTCGGAAGGGCTGCATCCGTTCCCGCTGCCGGCGGCCAATGCCTCGCAAGCCTATACCAACCCCTACGGCATGCAGCTGGCACCCTGCAACTACTGCGGCTTCTGCGAGCGCTACGGCTGTCTCAACTACTCCAAGTCCTCGCCGCAGACCTGCGTGCTGGGCGCGCTCAAGCAGCGCAAGAACTTCGCCTATCGTGCCAACTGCGAGGTGATGAAGGTCAATCTGGCGAGCGATGGCAAGACCGCCACTGGTGTGACCTATATCGACGAGAACGGCGACGAGGTCATCCAGCCTGCCGATCTGGTCATCATGGGCGCCTACTCGTTGCACAACGTGCACCTGTTGCTACTGTCGGGCATCGGCAAGCCCTACGATCCGATCAGCGGCGAGGGCGTCGTCGGCAAGAACTACGCCTACCAGATGAACGGCGGCGCCACGCTCTACTTCAAGGACAAGCATTTCAATCCGTTCATCGGCGCCGGGGCCAACGGCGAGACGCTCAACGACTTTGGCGTCGAGCAGATCGACTTCGGCCAGGAAGGTTTCATCGGCGGTTCCTACTTCAACGCGGCGATGACCAACGGCCAGCCGATTCGCAACATGCCGTTGCCGAAAGGCGCGCCGAGCTGGGGCGCCGAGTGGAAGCAGGCGGTCCAGGAGACCTACGGTCATACCATGACCATCGGCTCGCATGGCAGCAACATGGCCTATCGCGACTGCTATCTCGATCTGGACCCCAATTACACCGACGATCACGGCCGTCCGCTGATGCGCATGACCTTCAACTGGAAGGACAACGACGTGCGCATGACCCAATTCATGAAGCAGAAGATCGATGCGCTCTCCAAGGCGCTGGGGCCGGACGACTACAAGTTGTCGTTCAAGGACTTCGACTCCCAGTACGACGTGCGCCCGTATCAGACGACGCACAACGTCGGCGGCGCGATCATGGGCAGCGACCCGAAGTCGAGCGTGCTCAATCGCTACCTGCAGACGTGGGACGTGCACAACGTCTTCGTCATGGGGGCGAGCGCCTTCCCGCAGAACCTGCAGTACAACCCGACGGGGATGGTCGGCGGCCTGACCTACTGGGCAGCCAAGGCGATCCGCGAGCAGTATCTGCCCAACCCTGGACCGCTGGTCCAAGCCTGAGGAGAGTGAACATGACCCATCGAATCTGGTTTCATGCGCTCCTCGGCTGTGGCTTGCTGGGTGCGACAGGCGCCGCGATGGCGGCAAATTCGCAAAGCGCCGACTCGAACGCCCCGGCGCAGACGGCAGAGCAGCGTGGCGCGTATCTCGCCCGCGCGGGAGATTGCGTCGCCTGCCATACGGCGCCTGATGGCAAGCCGTTCGCCGGCGGGCTCAAGATCGATAGCCCGTTCGGGGCCATCATCTCGACCAACATCACACCCGACCCGGACGCCGGCATCGGTAACTACACGCGGGATCAGTTCGCCGCGGCGCTGCGCGAAGGCAAACGCGCCGACGGCGCCAATCTCTACCCGGCGATGCCGTACCCCTCCTATGCGAAGTTGACCGACGAGGACATCGACGCGCTCTACGCCTACTTCATGAACGGCGTCGAGCCGGTGTCCGAGAAGGCGCCGGAAAGCGACCTGAGCTTTCCGTTCAATCAGCGCTGGGGTATCAGCCTGTGGAACTGGGTGTTTGCCGACGCCGACGCGTTCGAACCCGAGCAGGGCCAGAGCGATGAGGTCGCGCGAGGCGCCTATCTGGTCGAAGGGCTCGGCCACTGCGGTAGCTGCCACACGCCACGCGGCTTCGCCTATCAGGAGACAGCCCTCGACGGTAGCGATGACGCCTATCTCAGCGGCGCGGCGCTTGGCGACTGGTGGGCGCCGAACCTGCGCGGCAGCGGTGAAGGTAGCGATGGGCTGCAGGGCTGGAGCGCCAACGATATCGCCGAGTATCTGGCGACGGGCCGCAATGCCCACAGCGCCGTGACCGGCGAGATGACCTCGGTCATCGCCAACAGCACCTCGCATCTGACCGATGACGATCTGCAGGCGATAGCCGCCTACCTCAAATCGCTGCAGCCGGCCGCAGAAGAGAGCGAGGCGAAGCAGAGTCAGACGACGCCGGATCAGACCGAGCAGATGCTCACCGCCGCCGATGTCGACGGTAAACCGGGGGCCAGGCTCTATCTGGACAACTGTGCTGCCTGTCACTTCGCCAGCGGCAAGGGCGCGCCTCAGGTGTTCCCGTCGCTGGTCGGCAACTCGCTGGTCAATGCGGATGATCCGTCGGGTATGCTCCATGTGATTCTCGCTGGCGCCCGACTGCCCTCCACGCCGAAGAAGCCGGAAGCGCTGGCGATGCCGGACTTCGGCTGGCGGCTTTCCGACGAGGAGGCGGCACAGCTGGCGACCTTCGTGCGCGGAGCCTGGGGCAATCACGGCGACAAGGTGACCGCGGATCAGGTCGCTCACGTGCGTGATAACCTGCCCGAGCAGAAGGAGAGCAGCAAGCCGGATTTTCAGGACTGAAGGGTGCACTGAAGCTTCCGTATCGAATCTTCAGTCAGGAAAATCGTTGTCGCTCAGCGCCTCGCCGGCTCGACCGGCGGGGCGTTTTACTGTGTGAACCGCACCGGCTGAACGTCTACGTTAGAATGAACCTCATGCTGGTGTTCCTCACAAGGATTCGTTGTCATGCGTGACTACAAGATTGCCCCCTCGATTCTCTCCGCCAACTTTGCCTGTCTCGGTCAGGAAGTGGACGACGTTCTCGCGTCCGGCGCCGACATGATCCATTTCGACGTCATGGATAATCACTACGTGCCCAATCTGACCATCGGACCGATGGTCTGCGAGGCGCTGCGCAAGCACGGCGTCAGCGCGCCAATCGATTGCCACCTGATGGTGACGCCGGTCGATCAGTTGATCGGCGACTTCATCGACGCCGGGGCCGACTACGTCACCTTCCACCCGGAAGCCAGCCAGCATATCGACCGCTCGCTGCAGCTGATCAAGAGCCGTGGTTGCAAGGCCGGGCTGGTGTTCAACCCGGCCACGTCGCTTGCGTACCTCGATTACGTCATGGACAAGATCGACATGATCCTGATCATGAGTGTCAACCCCGGGTTCGGCGGGCAGTCGTTCATTCCGGCGGCGCTGGACAAGCTGCGCGAGGCGCGCCGGCGTATCGACGCCAGCGGGCGGCCCATCCGCCTCGAGGTCGACGGCGGCGTCAGCGCCGACAATATCGCCGAGATCGCCGCGGCCGGCGCGGACACTTTCGTTTCCGGCTCGTCGATCTTCAAGGCGCGCAATCTCGAGGACGCCAACCGCTATGATGGCATTCTCGGACGCATGCGCAGCGCGCTGGCCGAGGCATGATTGGCGTGTCCGATGATGGCGCCGTCGCCAACGATGCCGCGATCGGCCCGGACGAGGTGCCGCGTGTCTGGTATCTCTACGTGATCGAGACGGCTCGCGGTGCGCTCTACACGGGGATCACGACCGACGTCGAGCGACGGCTGGCGCAGCATCGGACCGGCCGCGGGGCCAGAGCGCTGCGAGGCCGCGGTCCGCTGACGCTTCGCCATGCCGAGCGCGTGGGCAGTCACGGTGATGCACTGAGGCTCGAAGCGAGCATCAAGCGGCTGCGGGCCGAGGAGAAGCGGCGCTGGCTGGCGGGGCGGCCAGCCGATTGTCATGAAACTGTCACGCTCACTCCGGAGCCCACCGCGTAAACTGGGCAGCAACTGACTTCTCAGAGATTTCAATCACATGAAGGTCGTTGCACTGCACAATCTCAAGGGCGGCGTCGGCAAGACGTCGGCCGCGGTCAACCTGGCACGGGAAGCCCACCGCGATGGGCTTCCCGTGCTGCTGTGGGATCTGGATGCGCAGGGTGCCTCGACCTGGATTCTCGGTGGCGAGAGCGGCCTCGGTAAAAAGATCTCCAAGCTGCTTGCCGGCAAATCGCCGCTGGGCGAGCAGGTGCAGCGCACGCCGTGGGAGCGCTTCGATCTACTGCCCGCCGACATTCGGCTGCGTGAACTCGATCGATTGCTGAACGACAAGGCGAATGGCGATAAGCATCTCAAGCGGCTGATCGCGCCTTTCGGCGAAGAGTATGCGCTGCTGATTCTGGACTGCCCGCCGGGTCTCTCCACGCTTGCTGATCAGTTGATCCGCGCGGCCGATCGCATTCTGGTGCCGACCATCCCGAGTCCGTTGTCGGTGCAGGCTTTTTCGCGAATGATCGAGCATCTCGATCTCAAGAAGCGCCAGCGTGAGCGGCTTTCTCCGTTCTTCAACCTCGTCGACCGGCGTCGCAATCTTCACGCCGAGTGGCTCGAGTCTCCCCCCGAGGCGATCGGCTCGCCCATGACGAGCTGGATTCCCTACGCCAGCGTGGTCGAGCGCATGAGTCTGGAATGTCGCCCCCTGGCCGATCTCGCGCCGCGTAGCCCCGCCACGCTGGCCTATCGTCGGCTCTGGGCGGAACTGAAGGCAGAGCTCGCGATCGATCGCTGAGCAACGCCCGGCTGACGTCCGGCTTTGATGCAGAGCATTTCGAGGCTCTGGCGCGGGCTGTATACTTAGCCAGTCATTTCCGGCTCGCGATTCGACTCCATGGCGCTCCCGACGCTCGATGATCCTTTCTACTATCTCGTCAATTTCCGTACCGTTCTCGACTGGTTATCGGCGCGCTATGCCGATCTGCTGAGCGACGATGAGCGGGATTTCATCGCTCGCTTCGAGGGCTTGCCGCAGTCGTCGCAGGCGCTGCTGGTGCGCATGGTCATGCGTAAGGGCGTCGACTTCCGGGCATCTCGCCTGCGCTATGACGAGATCGGTGAACCCGGTGACGCCGTCGGCCCCTTGATCGACGCCGGCTGGGTCGAGGAGGGGAGCGCACTGGCGCTCGAGGCGCTGTTCGCGCTGACGACCAAAGCCGAGCTGGCTGCCGGCCTGGCCGATCGGTTGGCCGAGTCTGGTGTGCCCCGCGCGGCAGGCAAGGGCGTCTGGCTCGAGGCACTCGGGGCTTGCTCGCCAGCGCCCAGGCCGCTATCCGATTGGCTGCCGGAACTCGAGGATCGTCATTTTCGGCTCGCGGTCGACGCGATGTGCGAGCGCTTCCGGCTGATGTTTTTCGGCAATCTGCGCCAGCAGTGGTCGGAATTCGTGCTCGCGGAACTGGGCGTCTTTCGGTTCGAGACCGTCGTGCTGGACCAGCGCTCACGCGCATTCTCCCGTCGCGATGAGCTCGAGGCCTATCATCGCTTGCACAAGCTGCGAGAGCGCTTCGAGGCGGACGAGCCGCTGGCGGTCATTCTCGCCGAGTTGCCGGAGTCGGCGTTCGATAATGACTGGCTGGAGCGGCGGCGTGCGCGTCTGATCTACAGGGTCGCCTATCGACTCGAACGCCTGGGTGAGCTGTTGCATGCCCTGGCGCTCTACGAACGCTGTACGGCGCCGGACGCCCGGCTGCGGCGAATTCGCGTGCTGGAGTCACTCGAGCGATATGCCGCGGCGCAGGCGCTGGCGGAAGCCGCCACGCGGGCGCCGGCCAGCGCGGCCGAGGCCCAGGCGGTGGCGCGAATCCTGCCGCGCCTGCGCCGCAAGCAGGGCGGCGCGGCCATCGCTCGTCGACCCGGCAACGGGCCGGCGCGACTCGATCTCGAGCTGCCGCGCGCCTCTAGCGTTGAACGAGCGGTGGCGCAGCATCTTTCCCGTGACGATGCGCCGGTCTGCTATGTCGAGAACGTGCTCGTCAACGGCCTGTTCGGGCTGCTCTGCTGGGAGGCGATCTTTGCGCCGCTGCCGGGTGCGTTCTTTCATCCCTTCCATGTCGGCCCCGTGGACCTGCACGAACCGGACTTTCGCAGCCGAAGGTGCTCGCATTTCGATGCCTGCCTGGCAGCACTGGAGCGGGGCGATCATGCCGAGGTCATCCGTCGCCGTTATCGGGAGAAACACGGCATCCAGTCACCGTTCGTGTTCTGGGAGGGGCTCGACGAGTCATTGCTGGAGCTCGCGCTGGCCTGCATACCGGCACGGCACCTGCGCCTCTGGTTCGAACGTCTCCTGACCGATATTCGCGCCAACCGCGCTGGCATGCCCGACCTGATCCAGTTTCGCCCCGGCGCGGACGAGGCCGAACACGCATATCACATGATCGAGGTAAAAGGGCCGGGGGATCGCCTGCAGGACAATCAGAAGCGCTGGCTCGAGTTCTGCGCCGAGCACGACATGCCGATCAGCGTCTGCTACGTCGTCTGGCAGGCTGAAGAGGCCGCCGGCGGAGGCGCCGAATGAGCTATCGGATCGCCGTTCGCGCGCTGTGCGAGTTCGCGGCCAAGGCCGGTGATCTGGACTTGCGCTTCACGCCGTCGCCGACGGCGCTGGAGGGAATCGCCGGGCACCAACTGATCGTCGAGCGGCGTGGCGAGGGCTACGAAAGCGAAATATCGCTCGCTGGCCACTATCGCCAGCTCGAGGTGCGAGGCCGCGCCGATGGCTTCGATACGCGCGCCAATCGGCTCGAGGAGGTGAAAACGCACCGTGGCGACCTGGCGCGCCAGCCCGCCAACCAGCGTGCGCTGCACTGGGCCCAGGCGCGGGTCTATGCGCACCTGCTGTGTGTCGAACGCGGCCTGGATCAGATCAGTGTCGCGCTGGTCTATCTCGACATCGTCAGCCAGCGTGAGACGCTGATCGAAGAGCATCGTTCGGCTGCGGAACTGAGAGAGCATTTCGACAGTCTGTGCCACGGCTTTCTCGCCTGGGCGCAGCAGGAGCTGCTGCATCGCCGTCGGCGCGATGAGGCGCTCAGGGCGCTCTCGTTTCCCTTCGCGGACTTTCGCCAGGGCCAGCGGCCGCTGGCGGAGTCGGTCTACAAGGCGATTCACACCCGGCGCTGGCTGATGCTGCAGGCGCCGACCGGCATCGGCAAGACACTGGGTACGCTGTTTCCCATGCTCAAGGCGATGCCGGGTGAACCGCTCGACAAGATCGCGTTTCTCACCGCGCGCAATACCGGGCAGCGTCTGGCGCTGGATGCACTCGAACGTTTCGGCGCGCGGCCGGCTGGGAGTACCGAAGAAGCGGCTGCCTTGCCGCTTCGCGTCCTCGTTTTGACCTCCCGCGACAGAAGCTGTGAGCATCCGGACAAGGCGTGTCACGGCGAGTCCTGCCCTCTGGCCGCCGGGTTCTACGATCGACTGCCGGGCGCACGTCAGGCTGCCGCCACGCGAGGTTGGCTGGACCGCGAAACGCTGCGGGAGATTGCGCTGGCCCATGAGGTGTGCCCCTACTATCTCGGCCAGGAGATGGCGCGCTGGACGGACCTGGTAGTCGGCGACGTCAACTACTGGTTCGATATGCATGCGATGCTCTTTGCGCTCGCCCGGGAGCAGCAGTGGCAGGTCGGCGTCCTGGTGGACGAGGCGCACAACCTCGTCGAGCGCGGCCGCGGCATGTACAGCGCCACGCTCGATCATGCGGCGTTTCGACGGCTCAAGCCGACGTTGCCGGCGCCGCTCAAGCGGCCGATGTCGCGCGTCGCAAGCGCATGGCAGGCGCTGGCCGAAGAGGGCGGGCTTGGCGAGAACGACGACTATCGGGTGATGCAGACCTTGCCCGGCAAGTTGATCGGCGCATTGCAGCAGGCGTGCTCCGCCATCGTCGAGTATCAGAGCGAGCAGCCGATCGCGCTCGAGAGCGAGCTGCAGCGATTTGCCTTCGATGCCCAGCACTTCTGCCGCATCGCCGAGACCTTCGGCGATCACTCGCTGTTCGACATGACCCGCCAGCCACCTCGCGGGCGCCAGCGCCATGCCGGCGCGCAGCTCACGCTGCGCAACGTCGTGCCAGCCCCGTTCCTGGCGCCACGCTTCGCCGCCGCGCACGGCGGGACGCTCTTCTCCGCCACGCTGGAACCCGAGGCCTACTATCGTGACCTGCTTGGCTTGCCTGCCGAGGCCCCCTGGCTGGCGCTGGACTCGCCGTTTGACCTCTCGCAGCTCGAGGTTCATGTCGCGCAGCGGCTGTCGACGCGCTACCGCGATCGGGCCGCCTCTCTCGAGCCGCTGGCCGAGCGGATCGCCAGCCAGTTCCAGGCCCGACGCGGCAATTACCTGGCGTTCTTCTCGAGTTTCGCCTATCTCGAACAGGTCGCTGATCGCCTCGCCGAGCGCTTTCCGGCGGTGCCTCAGTGGCGGCAGGCCTCACGCATGGATGACAGCGCCCGCGAAGCGTTTCTGGCTCGCTTCGAGTCGGACGGTGAGGGCGTGGGATTCGCCGTGCTCGGCGGCATCTTCGGCGAGGGTATCGATCTGCCGGGCGAGCGCCTGATCGGGGCCTTCATCGCCACGCTAGGCCTGGCGCAGGTCAACCCGGTCAACGAGCAGATGCGTGCGCGACTGCAGACGCTCTACGGGCGGGGCTACGACTACGCCTACTTCTTCCCCGGCATGCAGAAGGTGGTGCAGGCGGCCGGCCGCGTGATCCGCTCCGGCACCGACGAGGGCGTGATCCACCTGCTCGACGACCGTTTCGCTCGTCGCGAAGCGCAGGCGCTGCTGCCGAGCTGGTGGCCCACGCCGCGCTTCGATGGATAGCGGTATCCGGCGATCAGTCTTTGGCCAGCGCCTCCAACACCCTGGCCACCGCCTCGGCGCCGGGATCGACCACGCCCTTGAGCGCGCTTTCCGGCACGTAGGCGGAGCGACCGGCGTTGGCGCGGGTCAGCGTGGCGGTGGCCTGGGCGCCGTCGCGCGCGGCCTGCGCCGCCTGGGCCAGCGAATCGCCGCGCTTCAGCGCGTCGATCGCGGGAATGAGCGCGTCGAGCATGGTGCGGTCGCCCGGTTTGGCGCCACCGTAGGCCTGCATCTTTTCGACGCCTGACGCGAGCGCCGCGACGAGATCACCACGCTGGTCGAGCGACGCACCGGCGGTGGTGAAGAGAATCGATAGCAGCACACCGCTGGAGCCGCCCATGTCGCGCGAGAGCAACTGGCCGATACCGGCGAACATCAACGGCAGCGCTTGGGTGTTGAGCCGGTTGGCGCTCAGGGCCTTGGCGATCGCGTCGGCGCCGCTCTCCATGCTGGCGCCGGCATCGCCGTCGCCGCTCTTGGCGTCGAGCGCGTCGAGCGCCTGACGCGATTCGCGCAGGACCGCGACGATGCGCTCGAGCCTGGCGGTCGTCTCGGCGTCCTGCGGCGCGTTCTCCGCCAGCGCTTCGTGGTCCTGGTGCGTATCCGGCGTAAAGGTCTCCGGTCTGGCGATCGCCCGCAGGCCGGGCCACGCTGGGGCGCTGGTGGGGGCTTCGAGCGCGGCGACGATCGTCTCGTCGGCTGCCACCAGCGTGACCGAAAAACCGTGCATGTCGAGCGAGGTCATCAGCGGGGCCGGGCCGATCAGATGCGACAGACGCTCGACGCCGAGCTCGTGCAGCAGCGCGGCGCCGAGCACGCCCATCTCCTGGGTCGAGCAGCTGCCCAGATCGTTGAGCATCGCGATCCACGGCCCTTCGCATTGACGTGCGGCCAGCGCGTCGCGTAAGGGGCCGAGCACCATCTGCATGGCCTCGTCGGCGCTCTGTGGATCGACTTCCCGCGTGCCGGTCTCGTTATGGATACCGAGACCCAGCTCCGGCGCGCGGTCGGCGGCAGCCTGACCCGGCTGGGCGGCAGGGCTGAGCGCCATGCCGAGCGAACCCATGCGTTGGCAGAGCGACTCGGCGGCCGTTCGGATATCGGCAAGTGGCGTCTCGCGGGCCGCGAGATAGCCCGCCAGCTTGTGCACGAGCAGCGTGCCGGCGATGCCGCGCGGCTGCGGTGCGTCGGCGATGGCGACGTCGTCGGCGACGATCACCATCGCGACATCGAGCCCCTCACTGCGGGCGCGCTCGGCGGCGAGTCCGAAGTTGAGCCGATCACCGGTGTAGTTCTTGACCACCAGCAGACAGCCGGCCTCGCCGCAAACCTCGCGGATCGCGGCGAGCACGGCTTCCACGCTGGGGGAGGCGAACAGGCTGCCGGAGATGGCACCGGTCAGCATGCCGTCGCCGACGTAGCCTGCGTGAGCGGGCTCGTGACCGGCGCCGCCGCCGGAGAGCACCGCGACCTGACGCCGACCCTGCTCGGTCTTTTGCCAGTCGGCGCGAATCAGTATGCGCAGGCCGCTTTGCGGTTCGGCGACCCGCAGTCGGGCACTGGCGGCGACGCCCTGCAGTATTTCGTCGACCACCGCGCCCGGTGCGTTGTAGAAACGATCCATGTTCATCTCCCGTTGTCAGGATGGTATTCCGCTGGCGTTGACCGTTCGAGAGCGATCAGTGCAGCTTCATCTTCGGGCGAAGGTAGCGATTGAGACCGTCGACGATAACGGTCATGGCGGTCTTGAAGATGCCGTAGATCGCCATCTGGTGCATGCGGTAGAGAGAAGCGTAGAACAGCTTCGCCAGTCGCCCCTCGATGAATAGACTGCGCGCCGATGACCCGCCCATCAGATTGCCGACGGCTTCGAAATGCGCCAGCGAGATCAGCGAACCGCGGTCGTGATAGACGAACGGCTTGAGCGGCTTGCCGGCCATTGCGGCACGCAGGTTGTGATAGCAGTGCGTTGCCTGCTGATGGGCGGCCTGGGCGCGCGGCGGCACGCGCTTGTCGTCCGGCTGCGGGCAGGAGGCGCAGTCGCCGAAGGCGAAAATGCGGTCGTCGTCGACGCTGGTCAGATCCTGGTTGACCTTGATCTGGTGATTGCGCTCCGTCGCGATGCCCAGGTCGGAGAGAAATGCCGGCGCGCGGATGCCGGCTGCCCAGACGCTGAGATCGGTTTCCAACGGCTCGCCGTCGGCGGTGATGAAGCCGCTGTCATTGGCTTCCGTCACGCGGGTGTCAACGTGGATCTTGACCCCGAGCCGCTCGAGCTCGCCGTGGACGGCGCGGCTGATGCGCTCCGGCAGAGCGGGGAGAATGCGCGGTGCGGCTTCGATCAGGTGAACCTCGAGCTTGCCGCTGTCCAGCGAGGTGAAGCCGTAGCTGTGCAGCATCTGCGACGCACCGAACAGCTCGGCGGCGAGTTCGACCCCGGTCGCCCCGGCGCCGACCAGGCCCACGGTCAACTTGGGACGAATGCGATGTTCGGGATCGCTGTAGCGCAGAAAGGTGTTGAGCATGTTGCGACGGAACGCTTCAGCCTGCTGCGGGCTGTCGATGAAGTGGCAATGATCGGCCACCCCCGGCGTGCCGAAGTCGTTGGAGACGCTGCCCACCGAGAGAATCAGGTAGTCGTAGTCGATCTCCCGGGCCGGCAGAACGACCGCGCCCTTGTCGTCATGAATCGCTTCCAGCGTCAGCGTGCGCGCGTCGCGGTCGATGCCGCTCAGCGTACCGCGCTGGAAACGATAGCCGTTCTGCTTGGCGTGACCCTGGTAAGAGACTTCGTCCAGGCCGGAATCGAGGGTACCGGTGGCGATTTCGTGCAGCAGCGGCTTCCAGATATGGGTCGAGTTGCGATCGACGAGGGTGATATCGGCGCGCTCGCGCTTCCCGAGCTTCTGGCCCAGCTTGGTGGCCAGTTCGAGACCGCCGGCGCCACCGCCGACGACCACGATGCGAGGGGTGGTCATGGAAAACTCCCGTGAATATCGTGAAAGGAAAGAGACGAAAAGCGAAATAGGGATCGGAACCGAAGAAACAGGGGCTGAAACCGAAACAGGGACTGAAAGCCGCTCAAGACCGGTGTTAACCCTTCGGGGCGCCAGACGCGAGGTGCGGCTCGGGAACCAGCCGCGTCACAGGATGCAAAACAGGGCGCGACAGAAGATAGCGCACGCACGAGGAAAGAGGCGGAAGCGCTGAGGCATGCGATGTACGGGTAAAGTGTGCGTACTTGTAGTGTGCGTACTCTTATAATGTGACAGTCCGGCGCAATCACGTCGTGGGGCACCCGTCGGTTCGACGAAAGAATGTGCCTCAGGATACGCCGATGAGGTCGACTTGGCATCCGCGTGTTGCGCTGGCCGTCGCGGTCGTGGGTAATGGACGCTGGCGCATATTTTCACTCTTTCAAGGAATGGCCGATGCACCCGATGCTCGAGGATATCCAACTCGTCGCCTTCGATCTCGATGGCACGCTGATCGATTCCGTGCCGGATCTTGCGGCGGCGGTCGACGCGATGCTGTCCGAGCGGGGGCTGCCCGCCGCCGGAGAGGCGCGGGTCCGAGACTGGGTCGGCAATGGTTCGCACAAGCTGGTCGAGCGCGCCCTGCAGTGGGCATGCCTGCGCGAGCCGGCCGAAGCCGAGACCGATGCGGCACTCGCGCGGTTCATGGACTTTTATGGCCAGGACCCGTGCGCGCGGACTCGAGTCTATCCGGGGGTCGTGAAAGCACTCGAGCGCCTTCACGAGCGCGGCATCATCGTCACGCTGATCACCAACAAGCCAGCGGCATTCATCGACCCGCTGCTCCGCGGGCTGTCGCTGGCATCGTTCTTTCAGCTGGCGCTGGGCGGCGACTCGCTACCGGAGAAGAAACCGCATCCCGCGCCGCTACTTCACATGGCCGAACATTTCGGCGTCGCCCCGGCCAACGCGCTGATGGTGGGTGACTCCCGCCACGACGTGGAAGCCGGCAAGCGGGCCGGCTTTCGCACCCTGGCGGTGCCGTACGGATACAATCACGGCGAACCCGTGGCCGAGAGCGGGCCTGACGGCATTGTTGAATCGCTCGAGGAACTCGTTTAGGGTTTTTGCCGACACCTCGTCACCGACAGCCTCACCGTGCCTTGTACGCCGAAGGCGTCGGTTGCTTTTCCCACCCACGTTTTTCTGTTTCTGGACCGAGCCCGACATGCGACCGGATAGCCAACGCCCTGTTTGCCCCAGCGCCCTGATGCGTCACGTCAAGCGCTGGCGATGGTGACCCTCAGCCGTTGTGAATCCTTTCGCTGAATTCGATCGTCGGAGCCCGGTACCATGATGACCCCTGAACGTTTTGCCGAGCTGGCTCAGGCCGGCTACAACCGTATTCCCGTCACGCGTGACGTACTGGCGGATCTCGATACGCCATTGTCGACCTATCTCAAACTGGCCGACGCGCCCTGGACCTTTCTGCTCGAGTCCGTGCAGGGCGGCGAGAAGTGGGGGCGCTACTCGATCATCGGGTTACCATGCCGGGAGCGCATCGAGGTTCGTGGTTTTACCGTGCGCCACATCGTCGACGGCGAGCAGCAGGGCGCTGCCGAGGTCGAGGATCCGCTGACCTGGATCGAGCAGTTCCAGTCGCGCTTCAAGGTGCCGATCCTCGACGATCAGCCGCGCTTCGACGGCGGGCTGGTCGGTTATTTCGGCTATGACACCATCCGCTATATCGAGCCGCGTCTACGCTCCAGGCTGGCGGCGGAGAAGCCGGACCCGATCGGCGTGCCGGATATCCTGCTGATGGTCTGCGACGATCTCGTCGTGTTCGACAACCTTTCCGGCCGGCTGCAGCTCTGGACGCATGCCGATCCGCAGCAGGCCGATGCCTACGCCGACGCCGTCGAGCGTCTCGAGGTGCTTGAGCTCAAGCTGCGCAGCGCAACCTTCAACACGCTGAGCCCCGGCACCGGTCGTGCCGATGTCGCCGAGGACGACTTCCACGCCAGCTTCAGCGAGCAGGGCTACAAGGACGCGGTGGCCAGGATCAAGGAGTACGTGCTGGCCGGAGACGTCATGCAGTGCGTGCCTTCGCAACGCATGTCGATCCCTTACCAGGCGCCGCCGCTCGATCTGTATCGCGCGCTACGCAGCCTCAATCCGTCGCCGTACATGTTCTTCCTCAATCTGGACGATCATCATGTCATCGGCTCCTCACCGGAGATCCTGACGCGTCTGGAGGGCGAGGAGGTGACGGTTCGTCCGATTGCCGGCACCCGCCATCGCGGGGCGACGCCAGAGGAGGACAAGGCACTCGAGGAAGATCTGCTGGGCGACCCCAAGGAGATTGCCGAGCACCTGATGCTGATCGACCTCGGGCGCAACGATATCGGCCGCATCAGCCAGACCGGCACGGTCGAGTTGACCGACAAGATGGCGATCGAACGCTACTCCCACGTCATGCACATCGTCTCCAACGTCACCGGCAAGCTGAAAGAGGGGATGTCCGCGATGGACGTGCTGCGCGCCACGTTCCCGGCGGGCACACTCTCCGGCGCACCGAAGATCCGCGCGCTGGAGATCATCGACGAGCTGGAACCCGTCAAGCGCGGTGTCTACTCAGGCGCGGTCGGCTATCTCTCCTGGCATGGCAACATGGACATGGCGATCGCGATCCGCACGGCCGTATTGAAAGACGGCGAGCTACATGTTCAGGCGGGCGGCGGCATCGTCGCCGACTCCAATCCGGACGACGAGTGGCACGAAACGCTCAACAAGCGTCGGGCGCTGTTCCGTGCCGTGGCGATGGCCGAGAAGGGGCTCGACAATCTGAATTGAGCGCCTCTTCTCGCTAGACGTTCTCGGGCGGCTCTCCCGCCGCCCTCTGGGGTATGAACCTGACCTCCTGTCGGGCGAGATGGCCGGGCTGTCATCACTCGGTCATCACCGTCGGTTCTTATCGGCGGTATGCGACCCGAATTTCCCAGACCCGTCTCTTCTCGACATGGCCGCCGACGGCCTCGCCAGGCGGGCGGCCTTGTCGTGCCTTGGCGCCCGATGATGGCTCTCGTGCTGGCCGGCGTCGCCCTGGTAGTGGTCATACGCTGGGGCGACGCGCCCGTGGCCTTTATCGAGACGTTGCCCGCGCTGCCGCTCTTTGCCGTGATGGCCGGATTGCCGGCGCTGGGGTTGCCGATGACACCGCTTTACGTGCTGGCCGGGCTGCGCTTCGGTATCCCCGCCGGGCTCGCCTTCTCGGCGGCGGCCACGCTTTTGAACCTGTTGCTCTGCTACGCCCTCGCCAGCGGCAGGCTGCGCCCGTTGCTGCAACGGCGGCTGGCGCGTCGCTTTCCGCGGCTCGGCGACCTTCACGAAGCGAGCGGCGATGCCTGGCGATTCGCGCTCTGCGTCAAGCTGATACCGGGGGTGCCGATGTTCCTCAAGCACTACGCGCTGGGGGCACTTGGCGTGCCTTGCCGCATCTACCTGACGGCGGCGCTTCTGACCACCGGGCCTTACGGTGCCGCGTTCGTGGTGCTGGGCCAGTCGGCATTGGAGGGTCGCGCCGGGCTGGCGCTGGTGGCGATCAGCATACTGCTTCTGACGTCGGTGCTGCTGGCGGGGTGGCGACGCCGACGGCTGCGTGTCGCGGCCGCTTGATGTCGCCGCGCCCGATGAGGGCGGGCGCGGCGATCATGAGGCGCAGACATAGGGCGCAGAGAGAGTGGCGATCAGTCGACCTTGCCGAGCAACAGGAACTCGATCAGTGCCTTCTGTGCATGCAGGCGATTGCCCGCCTCCTGCCAGACCACGGCGCGCGGGTCGTCCAGCAGTGTCGTGCTGATCTCTTCACCGCGGTGTGCCGGCAGGCAGTGAAGGAAGATGGCATCCGGGGCTGCTAGATCGAGCAGGGCTTCGGTGACCTGAAAACCGGCGAACGCTTTCTCGCGTTTGGCCTGCTCCTCTTCCTGTCCCATCGAAGCCCAGACATCGGTGGTCACGAGGTCGGCGCCTTTGACGGCCTCGGCCGGGTCGCGCACCAGCGTGACGCATTCGCCCGCGGCTTCCAGGATGTCGTGGCGCGGATCGTAGCCTTCCGGGCAGCAGATGCGCAGGTTGAAGCCGAACTGGCGCGCTGCATTGATCCACGAATGACACATGTTGTTGCCGTCGCCGATCCACACGGCGGTCTTGCCTTTGACCGATCCGCGACACTCCGTCCAGGTCATGACGTCGGCGAGCAGCTGGCAGGGGTGGTAGTCGTCGGTCAGCGCGTTGATCACCGGCACCGTGCTGGCCGCGGCGAACTCCTCGAGTCCGGCGTGGGAGAAGGTCCGGATCATGACGGCGTCCACCATCTCGGAGAGGACGCGGGCAGTATCGCCGATCGGCTCGCCGCGGCCCAGCTGGGTATCCCGCGGCGATAGAAACAGCGCGTGACCGCCGAACTGCGCCATTGCCGTCTCGAACGAGACGCGCGTCCGCGTCGAGGACTTCTCGAAGATCATCGCAAGCGTGCGGTTCGAAAACGGCGTGTAGGTCGGGCCGTGCGTCTTCAAGCCATTCTTGATGGTGATGCCGCGCTGAATCAGATACGCCAGCTCGTCGGCGGAGAGATCCAGCAGGGTAAGAAAGTGACGTGCGCTCATCGATGATGTCCTGTCATGACGCGAAAGCGAAGCAGAGGGAGCACGCATCCGTGAGTCGCGCACCACCTCGACGAGTTCCCGCTGGCGCAATCGCCGGCGGGGCTAGAAAACGAAAAAAGCGCCACGAGCCGAGAGCCGGTCGGTCCTCGGTAAAGCGGCGCTGAACGGGCCGAGACGTGTTGCCTGGCCGGTTCCTGCGAAAGAGAACCATCCTACGCAGAGGCGCTGAGCGGCGCAACGGCGGCGATGATGGCCCCGGGGGTGTTTTCGCCCGATGTCATCAGTAGAATGGGGTTACGGTCATTCCACTTCGCAATGACGCGAGAGGGCGGCGATGCCGGCTTCTCCCGTATAGGACGTCTCATGAGCGATACCCTTGAAACGATCAAGCAGCAGATCGGCGAAAACGCGATCTTGCTTTACATGAAGGGCACTCCGCAGCTGCCTCAGTGCGGTTTCTCCGCGCAGGCGGTGCAGGCGCTGATGGCCTGTGGCGAGCGTTTCGCCTTCGTCAACATTCTGGATAACCCCGACATCCGCGCCGAGCTGCCGAAGTACGCCAGCTGGCCGACGTTCCCGCAGCTTTGGATCAACGGCGAGCTGGTCGGCGGTTGCGACATCATCGTCGAGATGTACCAGAACGGTGAGCTCGAGCCGATGATCAAAGATGCCGCGAAAGCCGCCGAGACCTCCAGCGACAGCTGATCCCGGTCCCGGAATGCCAAACGCCCCGGTCAGTGCAAAGCTGACCGGGGCGTTTTGCGTGGAGCAGGAGCGATCTCAGGGCTCGTCGACGCCTTGCTCCTTGAGCGCCAGGTGCCAGCCGCCGAGATCCTTGAAGCGATTGACGATGGCGCAGAACAGTTCGGCGGTGCGTTCGGTGTCGTAGCTCGCCGAATGGGCCGAGGCATTGTCGAACTCGATGCCGGCTGCCTGGCAGGCACGGGCAAGGACGGTCTGGCCATAGGTCAGTGCGGACAGCGTCGCGGTGTCAAAGCTGGAAAAGGGGTGGAACGGATTACGCTTGATCGCGCATCGATTGATAGCGGCGTTGAGAAAGCCGTGATCGAACGAGGCGTTGTGGCCAACCAGAATGGCGCGGGTGCAGCCGTGCGACTTGATGGTCTTGCGCACGGGTTTGAAGATGCCGTCCAGCGCCTCGCGCTCACTCACCGCGACCTGCTTGCGAAAGGCGCTGTCGAGATCGATGCCGGTAAAATCCAGGGCCGACTGTTCGACGTTGGCGCCCTCGAAGGGTTCGATATGGAAGGTGACGGTCTCGAGCGGCAACAGATTGCCCTGTTCATCGATCGTCAGCGGCACGGCGGCGATTTCGAGCAGGGCATCGGTCGCGGCGTTGAAGCCGCCCGTCTCGATATCGACCACCACCGGGAGATACCCGCGAAAACGCTGCGCCATCAGCTCCCTCGTGCTGGCGTCCGACATGCAATGACTCCCATCCCTGTGAAGTGGTCGCGATCCAGTCGACATGATCGATACACTGGCGACTCTGACCGCGTGAGACCGGGCGACCGTGGTCGCTGTTTCGATCTGGCGAAGTCTAGCAGTTTCGGCCTTGGCCGTCCTGCTGCTCGGTGTTCGGCGGGCTCTCGGGGCGTTATAATCGCCGCATCCCACGGCCGACGTGGCAGCGTCTGGCTGTCACGGTCGAGCCAAAAGGTTCAGAACCCTCACAACAGGAGCTCTCGCATGTCCGATGTCAAGAAGGTCGTCCTCGCCTACTCCGGCGGCCTTGACACTTCCGTGATCGTGAAGTGGCTGCAGGAAACCTACGCTTGCGAAGTGGTCACGTTCACCGCCGATATCGGTCAGGGTGAAGAAGTGGAACCCGCGCGAGCCAAGGCGCAGGCGCTCGGGGTCAAGGAGATCTACATCGAGGATCTGCGCGAAGAGTTCGTGCGCGACTACGTCTACCCGATGTTTCGCGCCAATACCATCTACGAAGGTGAGTACCTGCTCGGGACTTCCATCGCCCGTCCGCTGATCGCCAAACGCTTGATCGAGATTGCCAACGAGACCGGCGCGGATGCCATCTCGCACGGTGCGACCGGCAAGGGTAACGACCAGGTGCGCTTCGAGCTGGGTGCCTACGCGCTCAAGCCGGGCGTCAAGGTGATCGCGCCGTGGCGCGAGTGGGATCTGACCTCGCGCGAAAAGCTCATGAATTACTGCGAGCAGCACGAGATCCCGGTCGACTTCTCCAAGAGCAAGAAGAAGTCCCCCTATTCGATGGATGCCAACCTGCTGCACATCTCCTATGAGGGCGGCATTCTCGAAGATCCGTGGGCCGAAGCCGAAGAGGACATGTGGCGCTGGAGCGTTTCGCCCGAAGCGGCACCGGATGAGCCGACCTATCTCGAGCTGTCGTTCGAGAAAGGCGACATCGTCGCGATCGACGGCGAGCGTCTGAAGCCGCACGAGGTGCTTTCCCGATTGAACAAGATCGGTGGCGACAACGGCATCGGTCGTCTCGATATCGTCGAGAACCGCTATGTCGGCATGAAGTCCCGCGGCTGCTACGAAACACCGGGCGGCACGATCATGTTGCGTGCCCACCGCGCGATCGAATCGATCACGCTGGATCGGGAAGCGGCGCATCTGAAAGACGAACTGATGCCGAAGTACGCCAAGACGATCTACAACGGCTACTGGTGGAGCCCGGAACGCCGGATGCTGCAGGCGGCGATCGATGAGACCCAGACATTCGTCAACGGTACGGTGCGCATGAAGCTCTACAAGGGCAGCGCGACCGTGGTCGGTCGCAAGTCCGAGCAGTCGCTGTTCGACGAATCGATCGCGACCTTCGAAGATGACGCTGGCGCCTACGACCAGAAAGACGCCGAGGGTTTCATCAAGCTCAACGCACTGCGCCTGCGCATTGCGGCGGGCAAGGGACGTTCGGCCAGCTGACGCGCTGTCACGGTCTCGGGCGGTAGTCGTCGGGAGGCCGTGCGGTCGGCAGATGCTCAAGCAGGCGCTAGAGGAGTCGAGCATGTTGAAAAAACTGTTCTCGGGATTGCTGGGTGGCGGTGATCCCAGTGACAAGTCGCCGCAGAAGGAACGCGAGCCGGTCGAGTACAAGGGGTTCCTGATCGTTCCCGATCCGCAGGAGGCCGGCGGCCAGCACCGTGTGAGCGGCTGGATTCGCAAGCCGGTCGACGGTGGCGAGATGCGTGAGCGTCGCTTCGAGCGCTCCGACGTGGTTCCCGGAGAAGACGCCTGCGTCGAACTGACGATCGCCAAGAGCCAGCGCTACATCGACGATATCGGTGAAGGAATGTTCGAGCAGGAGCACTGAGTCTCTCGAACGCTTTCGCTTCATAACGGCGCCCGCGGGCGCCGTTTTCGTATCCGACGAGGGGGCCCTCATGAGAGCGCTGCTGCTCTCGGCCTATGCCGCGGTCAGCCACCGCATCTGGGCCGACGATCTGATCGAGCAATTTCCCGAGGTCGAATGGGAGCGACTCGAGCTTTCACCGCGCCATTTCTCCTGGCGTATCCGCGCCAATCCGCTGCTGTGGTGGCAGGAGGCGCCCGATCGTCTGTCGCGTGATTACGACCTGGTCGTGGCCACGTCGATGGTCGATCTCGCGACGCTGGTGGGTTTGTTTCCGTCGCTCGCCAGGGCGCGCAAGGTGGTCTATTTCCACGAGAATCAATTTGCGTTTCCGCTCGCGAGCGGCCAGCCTCTGCGCCCCGAGTCCCTGATGGTCAATCTTTACGCCGCGATGGCCGCGGATGTCGTGGCATTCAATAGCGCCTACAACCGCGACAGCTTCATCGCAGGCGTGCACGCCTTTCTGTCGCGTATGCCGGATCGGCCAAAGCTCGACGGTTGGCTCGATCGACTTGCCGAGCGGGCGATGATACTGCCCGTGCCGCTACCGGAACGCACGCCGCTGCCCCCGCGCGCCGGCCAGCGCATTCTCTGGAATCATCGTTGGGAGTACGACAAGAACCCCGAGACGTTCTTTGCGGCTCTCGAGCGGCTTGTGGCAAGGGAGATCGATTTCGAGGTCGCTGTCATGGGGCAGCAGTTTCGACAATCGCCTGCGGTCTTTACTCAGGCTCGCGAATGGTTGGGCGCGCGCGTGATTTGCTGGGGAGAGCAGCCACGGGCGCGTTATCTCGAGATGCTCGCGGCCTGCGATATCGTCGTGTCGACAACCCATCATGAGTTTCAGGGCCTGGCGATCATGGAAGCCGTGACCCATGGCTGCCTGCCGCTGGTACCGGATCGACTCTGCTTTCCCGAGCTTTACGCCAGCGCCTATCGTCACGACGGCAGCGTCGAGGACCTGGCCGAGCGCCTCGAGCGCTGGTTGCATCAACCTGCCTCGCGTCCCGATCTCCCCGATGCGTCGGTCTGGCAGTGGTCGCACTGGCGAGAGCGCTATGCGGCGGTGCTTTTGGCCGATTCTCGCTGAAGGCTTGGCGTCTTGCGCTGCGAGAATTGGCGGCAATGACGATAAATGCCTATCGTGAATCAGGAAACTCGGCCGAGGGACGATACCTTGATCGTCGTGCACCATCTTGAAAATTCGCGTTCCCAGCGCATCGTCTGGCTTCTCGAGGAGCTCGGCGTGGCATATGAGATCCGGACCTACCGCCGTGACCCGCGTACCATGCTCGCTCCCCCTGAGCTGAAAGCGGTCCATCCACTCGGCAAGTCGCCGGTGATTACCGATGGGGAAATTACCATTGCGGAGTCGGGCGCCATCATCGAATACCTGACCGCGCGTTTTCCCGAGCCGGCACTGGTACCAGCGGATGGAACGCCCGAGAAGCGACGCTACACTTACTGGCTGCACTATGCCGAAGGCTCGGCCATGCCGCTGCTGGTCATGAGTCTGGTATTCTCTCGACTCGGCAAAGCCTCAGTCCCGCTGCCGCTTCGTCCGATCGGCAAGCTGATGTCCCGTGGGGCGCATCGGCAATATCTCGACCCGCAGCTTAGGCTGCATTTCGATTATTGGGAGCGTGAGCTCGAAACGCGTGAATGGTTTTGCGGTGATAGCTTCACCGCTGCCGATATTCAGATGAGCTTTCCGGTGTTGGCCGCAGCGGGTCGCGCGGATCTGGCGGGATATCGGCGGATTTCGGCAGTGCTGGCGCGGATGCAAGCGAGACCCGGCTATCGACGAATGATCGAGAAGGTCGGTGAGTTTCGTCTTTAACGCGAAGAGCACTGGCTCCAACCAGGCGAGCGCGGGCCAGTCTTGATGACCGGGCGCGAAACACACGGCAAGGGAGAGGCCCATGGGCTGGTCAAAGACGAAAATGACGCTTTTGGCAGGAGCAGTCGGCCTCTGTCTGAGCGCGACGGTGTCCTGGGCGCAAAGCGAAACGGGCGAGTCGCCGTTCGATCACCAGCCGGAAACGCGGCTGGCCTGCGAGCGGCTCGAGGCGCAGATCGACCAGACGATCCGTGACAACGGAGCGCGACATTTCCTGCTCGAGGTCGTCGATAACGCGCAGATCGAAGATGGAAAGGTTAGGGCTGGCGAAGCGTTTGCCGGAGCCGAGGTCGTGGGAAGCTGCGATGGCGGCACGCGCAAAGTGGTGTACAGCCGTCATGGCGCCACCGAGATGAGCGAGCCGGATGACGCTCCGGGCGACGAACTACCGGAATCCAGCGGTGACCCCGTGCCGAGTGAATCGGACGATGGCGCCGCCGCCCAGGAGCCGGAATCTGCCCCCTAGCGAATTCGCGCGCCTGGAAGGCCGCTGGAACTCGTCAGGCGATCTCGACCTTGTCGGGAAACTCGCACAGGTCCTCGATCACGCAGCTGCCACACCGGGGCTTGCGCGCCAGGCAGGTGTAGCGGCCATGCAGAATCAGCCAGTGATGGGCGTCCTTGAGATACGCCTTGGGGACGAAACGCATGAGTTTCTTTTCGACCTCCAGCACGTTCTTGCCGGGGGCAATCCGCGTGCGGTTGGATACGCGGAAGATGTGAGTGTCGACCGCCATCGTCAGCTCGCCGAACGCCGTGTTCAGAATCACATTGGCGGTCTTGCGTCCGACGCCGGGTAGCGCTTCCAGTTCTTCCCGGGTACGTGGGATCTCGCCGGCGTAGCGCTCCGTCAAAATGTGGCAGGTCTTCATCAGATTCTCGGCCTTGGTGTTGTAAAGGCCGATCGTCTTGATGTGCGACTTGAGTCCATCGATGCCCAGATCGATGATCGCCTGCGGCGTATGAGCGACGGGAAACAGCCGCGCCGTCGCCTTGTTGACGCCCACGTCTGTCGCCTGCGCGGAGAGCAGAACGGCGGCGAGAAGCTCGAACGGCGTTGTCCAGTTCAGCTCCGTCGTCGGGTTGGGGTTGTGTTCCTGCAGCCTGGCGAAAATGCGCGCGCGTTTTTCGGCATTCATGAATTGATTCCTTCCGGCGTCTGGCTGGCCGAGGCGATCAGATGCTGCGCTTCTCGGATCTTGGCTTCTGCCTGCTCGATGCCGCCTGAGTCCTGCTGGCGCTGGAAGTGGGCAAGCTCCTGTCGCGCCTTGCGCAGCGCCTGCTCCGCCGCCGCCACCGCAATGTGCTGATGTTGACGCTCATGCTTCAACTCGCCAGCGCGCGGCTGTTCGAGCTGCTGATCGAGTGCGGCCAGCTGCATCTCGAACGCCGCGATACGCTCTTCGAGTGATCTTCGTTGCGCGTCATCTGCCTTTTCGAGCTGGCGTCCGAGGCGCTTTAGGCGGGCGGTGATGGTTGCCCGCTGCGCTTTCAGCGCGGTCGGATCGACAGTGGCCGGGGGCATCGAGCCGGCGGCGGAGGACGACTCGCTCTCGTGCGGCTTACCTCTTGCGGCCGCGATTCGCGCTTCGCGTTTGCGCCGCTTTTCCGATTCAAGCGCCGCGAGGCGTCGATCGCGAGCCTCATAACGCCGGCGGCCATTGGCAGCTCTAAAGGCGAGATAATCCTGGCGCTGTTCGTCGTTGGTCGCCTCGGCCCATTGCGGATGTTCGATCAAATCGATGCAGTCCACGGGACAGGGGGCCACGCAGAGTTCGCAGCCGGTGCACTCCGTTTCGATCACGGTATGCATCTGCTTTGCCGCGCCGAGAATGGCATCGACCGGACACGCCTGAATGCACTTGGTGCAGCCGATACATTCGGCCTCGCGGATCACCGCCATCAGCGGTGTCTGCGCGGGCTCGATCAGGGCAAGTGCCGGTTGCCCGGTGATTGCCGCCAGGCGATCCCGCGTACGTTCTCCCCCGGGAGGGCATCGGTTGATCGCTTCACCCTGAACAATCGCTTCCGCGTAGGGACGACAGCCGTCATGACCGCACTTGCCGCACTGTGTCTGCGGCAATTCGGCATCGATGCGCTCGACGGTGATATGGGCGGCAGGCAACGAACGGCTCCCGAGGGCGAAAAAACGGCTGGCATTATAACGTCTCGCCGTGAGTGCTTCGAGACGCCATCTTGAGAGCGAGCTTTGCTCGCGAAAGAGGCGGCCGAAAAACCACGCTGAATCATTTCTTCGTGAGCAGAGCTCTCTCCTACCCCCAATCACCGGCATCATCGCGAGAGCGAGCGACCACTGTTGGAGCGAGCTCCGCTCGCGAATGCCGCAGGCGCAACGTCGTTAGGCGTCAACCCGCCGCTAACCCCTTCGTGAGCAGAGCTCCCTCCTACCAAACCGATGACCGATGCCATTGTTGGAGCGAGCTTTGCTCGCGAAAGAGGCGGCCGCAACATCACGCCGCATCGCGAGCGAAAGAACTCCGCAAACCCGGACGCTCAGGTCACTCGCTGACCCGGCTGGGCGCCGCTATCCGGTGAGAGCAGGTAGATGCCCCCGTCATCGCCCGCGGCAAGTACCATGCCCTCGGAAACGCCGAAACGCATCTTGCGCGGCGCGAGATTGGCGACCATGACGGTGAGGCGGCCCTCGAGCGCTTCGGGCGCATAGGCCTTACGGATACCGGAGAAGACCGTGCGCGTCTCGCCGCCCAGGTCGAGCGTCAGCTCGAGCAGCTTGTTGGAACCCTCGACGTGCGCTGCCTTGGCGATTCTGGCGATACGCAGATCGACCTTGATGAAGTCATCGAAGGCGATCTCGTCGGCGATCGGATCATCGGCCAGCGGGCTGGAAGTCGCTGCATCGTCGGCAGAGGCCTTGCCGGTCAATTTCTTCTCTTCTTCGAGCACCTCTTTCGAGGCCTCGATCATGGCGTCGATCTTGTCGCTCTCGACGCGCGTCATCAACGGCTTGAATTTGCCGATCTCGTGCTCTTCGAGCACATGCTGACGGCTTTCCCAGTCGAGCGAATCGACCTGCAGGAATATCCGCGCCTGTTCGGCCATTGCCGGCACCACGGGCTGCAGATAGACCATCAGGGTGCGGAACAGGTTGATGCCGACCGAGCAGATGTCGATCACTTCCTGCTCGCGACCGGCTTCCTTCGCCAGCACCCAAGGGGCTTTGTCGGCAATGTAGGTATTGGCTTCGTCGGCGAGCTCCATGATCCGGCGCATCGCACGGCCGAATTCACGCGCTTCGAAGTCTGCGGCAATCTCATCGCCGGCGTAGATGAAGCGCGCGAGGAGATCTGGCTCGGCACACTGCGCCGAGAGCTTTCCGCCACCGAGTTTCTTGATGAATCCGGCACAGCGGCTGGCGATGTTCACTACCTTGCCGACCAGGTCCGAATTCACCCGAGCGGCGAAGTCTGCCAGGTTGAGGTCGAGATCGTCGACGCCGGCGGTCAGCTTGGCGGCGAAGTAATAGCGCAGATATTCCGGATTCAGATACTCGGCATAGGTCTGCGCCTTGATGAAAGTGCCGCGCGACTTCGACATTTTGGCGCCGTTGACGGTGACGAAACCGTGGCAGTTGACCCCGGTCGGCGTGCGCAGGCCGGCGCCTTCGAGCATGGCGGGCCAGAACAGTGCATGGAAGTAGACGATGTCCTTGCCGATGAAGTGATATACCTCAGCGGTGGAGTCAGCCTTCCAGTAGCTGTCGAAGTCGATCCCTGTCCGCTCGCACAGGTTCTGGAAGCTGGCGAGGTAACCAATCGGCGCATCCAGCCAGACGTAGAAATATTTGCCCGGCGCGTCGGGTATCTCGAAGCCGAAGTAGGGCGCATCGCGAGAGATATCCCACTCGTTGAGACCGGCCGCGAACCACTCCTGCAGTTTGTTGGCGATCTGTGGCTGCACGCGGCCCGACCGGGTCCACTGCTTCAGAAACGTCTCGAAATCCGGCAGCTTGAAGAAGTAGTGGGTCGAGGTGCGCACTTCCGGCGTGGCCCCGCTGATCGCCGAGACCGGGTTGATCAGCTCGGCTGGCGTATAGGTCGCGCCGCACACTTCACAGTTGTCGCCGTACTGATCTTCGCTTTTGCACTTCGGGCAGGTGCCCTTGATGAAGCGGTCGGCCAGAAACAGGCCCTTGACCGGATCGTACATCTGCTCGATATCACGGGTGCTGATATGGCCGGCATCGCGCAGCGCGGTATAGATGCGCTCGCTATGAACGCGATTCTCGTCTGAATGCGTCGAATGGTAATTGTCGAAGGCGACGCCGAACCGGGCGAAATCCGCCTGATGCTCCTCGCTGACCTTCGCGATCAGCTGCTCCGGCGTGATGCCTTCCTGCTCCGCACGCAGCATGATCGCCGTACCGTGAGCATCGTCGGCGCAGACGTAGTGGCAGTCATGGCCGCGGCTCTTCTGGAAACGCACCCAGATATCGGTCTGGATGTACTCCAGCAGATGACCCAAATGGATCGAGCCGTTGGCGTACGGCAGCGCGCTGGTGACGAGGATCTGGCGCGAGAGCGAGGCGTTGTTCGACATGGTGACGTGGCGATTCCCGTGACGATACCCGCGACGCGCGATGGCGCTGACGTCACGGGATGGATAGGCTGAAAACGTGGCCGAAGATTGTAGCATCGATGGCGGTGACTTTGCGTTCGCGACGTCCGGATGGGAGGGGCCGTCTGATGCCGCTTCCGACCGTTGTCTCCCGCCCGGCAGGTGTGCATGCCACCGTAGGTTCAGCCGTTGCTCACTCTCACCAAAGCCTTGCCGTTGAAGCTGCGCACGCGTAACGCTTCGAGGTGATGCGGCAGTTCCGAGAAAGGCTTGATCACCACATCTTCGCCAATGATTTTTTCCTCGGCCAACTCGGTCAGGATGGTCTCGCCAGCGCGAGTGAGGTCGGCCCAATCACGGTCGTCACCGAAATTGTGAAGTGCACCGAGGGCGACTTCATGTAGTGACCACGTCTGTGAAAATGGATCGCTGGGCCATTGCTCGACCCGACCGAGAACGCAGACCAAGTGGCCATTGGCTTTTAGGCAGGGCGCGAGCTGCTGGGCAACCTCCGCGCCTGCGGTATCGATCACGGCGTGGAACTGATGTTTCAAGCCTTCTGTGACGACGTCGTCAGCTGTCGTGAATACGCCCTCGGCGCCCATCCATTTCATTCTGAGGTGATGGCGCTGACCGCAGATGACACTGGCGGAAAACCCTCTGGCACGGGCGAATTGCAGGGCATAGAGGCCAACGGCACCGCCCGCGCCGGAAATCAGTATTTCGGCGTCCTTGCGGTCAGGAATCTTATGCACTGCCTGCCACGCGGTGAGGGCGGGGCAAGGCATGGTTGCTGCGGTAAAAAGATCGAGCTCCGGCGGAACGCGCATCAAGGCGCGTACCGGCACCGGCGTCAATTCGGCGAAGCTGCCGGGGCGACCGAGCGAGGTGTGGTAGGCAACGCGCTGTCCGATCCACGCCTTCGGCACGTTCTCACCTACCGCGATGACGCGACCAGCGCCGTCACATCCGGGCGTATGGCCAGGCGAGGCATTGCCGAGCAGTTTCCAGTCGACCGGATTGAGGCCGATGACGTCGTTGGCGATCAGTGCACAGCCGCGTTCCGGCTGCGGAAGGGGAAGGTCCTCCAGATGGAGTTCTTCAGGCTTGCCGCCGGACCCGCGCACCCAGGCAGAGTAGGTTTCAGGAATGGTTTGATCCGAGGACCACATCATTAAGCATCCTTCAACGAGCTACCCGCCGTGAAAGGCGGGTAGGGAGAGAGTTGGCAAATAACGACTCATCCGGCATCGAGCAACTGATCTCTGAGCGCTTTTGCGACGTCTGTGGCGGACTGAGGGTTCTGACCGGTGATCAGCCTGCCATCAACGACGACTTGCGGTGTCCACTCGGGACCTGGCTGCATCAACGCGCCGCGTTTCGCCAGTGTCGAGGACAGCAGATAAGGCACGATCTCTTCCAGGCCGACGGCGCGTTCCTCCGCATCGGTGAACGCGGCGACCTTACGACCCGCGACGAGATAGTCGCCGCTCGAAAGCTTGACGTTGACCAGCGCGGCGGGGCCGTGGCAAACCGCGCCGACAACTCCCCCTTGCTCCCATACCGCACGTGTCTGCGCATCGACGGCGGCGCTGTTGGTGAAGTCCCACATCGCGCCGTGGCCGCCAGCGAAGAAGATCGCCGAGTACTCTGAAGGCACGATGTCAGCAAGTTTCAGCGTCTGGCGGATAGACTGACGGAAAGTATCGTCCTGCCAGTAACGCGCGTTGGTCGTGTCGTCGAGATCGAGCCCGTCGACCGGTGGCTCACCGCCGAAGATCGACGCAAAGCGAACAGGAATTTCCGCGGCCTCCAAAACGGCCAAGGGGTGTGTGACTTCCGAAAGATAAAATCCGGTTGGGCCGCCACCTTCACCCTTCGTACCGTGACTCGTCATGACAATGAGAACTGGTTTTAGCGCTTTGGCCATACAAATTCCTCCTGATCATTACGGCTGCCTGGTTAGACGTCGGCTTTTCTGCCCGAATATGGCGGATAGTCGGTGTAGCCGTGAGCGTCGCCACCGTAGTAGAGCGCCATGTCAGGCTCGGCGACGGGCCAGCCATGCCGATAGCGCTCGACCAGGTCGGGGTTGGCGACATAAGGGGAGCCGAAGGCGGCCAGGTCGATCGTGCCGGCGTCGAGCAGGGCGTTCGCTTTATCCAGATTCAAGCCGCCAGCCAGAATCAGCGTGCCATCGTAAGAGCTGCGGAACTGTTCCAGAAAGCCTTCCGGCATGGCCGGTGCGCCGCGGCTAGCTTGATCCATGATGTGGATGAACGCGATACCACGATGACCCAGTTCCTTGGCGAGGTAGAGAAACGTTTCCTCTTCGCCGTCGAAGTCACCCAGGTCGTGAAGGCGGCCGAACGGCGACAAACGGATACCGACGCGGCTCGCACCGATACGTGCGATACAGGCATCGACAACCTCCAGAGCGAACCGGGCACGGTTCTCCGTAGTATCACCGCCATACTGGTCGGATCGGTCATTGATGGCGCCATTGATGAACTGTTCGACGAGATAGCCGTTCGCACCGTGAATCTCGACACCATCGAAACCAGCTTCCACCGCGTTTTCCGCCGCTTTTGCGAAGTCTTCGATCACGCGTCCGACTTCTGCCGTGGTCAGCGCATGCGGCTTGCTGGCAGGAACGAATCCGGCGTTGCCATTCTCGTCGTAGCCGAAAGCGGAAGAGTTCTCGGCCTGGAGGCTGGTCGGGCTGACCGGTGCTTTGCCATCCTCCTGCAACGAGACGTGAGACATACGGCCGACGTGCCATATCTGGGTAAATATGGAACCTCCCTGATCGTGAACGCGGTCCGTGACCTTGGACCAGGCTGCGATCTGATCGGCGTTCCATAATCCGGGGCAGTCGACGAAGCCGTTACCTTCCCGCGAGATCGGCGTACCTTCGGTGACGATCATGCCGGCACCCGCTCGCTGGCCGTAGTAGCGAACCATCTCCGCGGTGGGGACATAACCCGGGGCACGTGCCCGGGTCATGGGAGCCATCACCGCGCGATTCTTTAGCTTCAATCCCTCTAGATCGTAGCTGTCGAAAAGTGTTGGCATGACGAGGCTCCTTAGTTGTAGGCACCAGCTGAGTAGGTCAGCTCATAGCTGTGGCTGTAGATTTCGAAGATGTTGCCGAACGGATCTTCCATGTAAACCATGCGATATGGCTTTTCGTTGGGGTAGTACTCGCGAACTGGCATCCGCTGCTTGCCGCCTGCGGCCACGACGCGCTCGGCGAGACCCTCGACGTCGGGATCTTGGACACAGAAATGGAAGACGCCGGACTTCCAGTATTCGAAGTTGTTCTCCGGACGTTCGGCGTTGGCGAACTCGAAGATTTCGACGCCGACGCGATCACCCGTGGAGAGGTGAGCAATTTTGAACGACCCCCAGTTCGGGCCGAAGACATCGGAACACATGACGCCGATGGCGCTATCGTCTTCTTCGACCTGGGTTGGCGGCATGATGAGATACCAGCCCATCACTTCGGTGTAGAATTTGACCGCCGCCTCGAGGTCGGTAACCGAAAGACCGATGTGCGAAAATGCTCTGGGAAATACGGGCATGAAAGAATCCCTCGTTTGTGTGTGAGAACTCCATCGATGTTAGATCTGCACGGGCATAAGGAAAACGAGGTGTGGTTAATACATATTATAAGAATTCGTTATGATTAATCCCCAGTGGGCGCTTAGTTTTGCCACGTTGGTCGAGCAGGGCAGCTTTACTCGCGCTGCGGCGCATCTTGATCTCACGCAGGCCGCGGTCAGCCAGCATATCCGTCATTTGGAGCAGCATTTGGGGCCATTGTTGCTTCGTCGGTCACGTAAGCTCGAATTGACGCCGGCTGGTGAGGCGATGCTCGTGTATTGTCGGGATATCGACGCGGCAGCGCGGCGACTACAGGTGAAACTGGAAGATCGCGACACCGACAGTGGAGAAATCAGTCTCATTACGCCGGGCAGCGTGGGACTCCGCCTGTATCCCATCCTGCTCGATCTACAGGCCAAGCAGCCCCATATCGCGATTCGACATCGCTTTGCGCCGGATTACGAAGTCATTGATGCTGTCTCCCACAACCGCTTCGAGCTCGGACTGGTGACGCTAAAGCCGGAGGACCAGAGCTTGACGGCGACGCCATTTCTCGAAGAGGCCTTGGAGCTAGTGTTGCCCGCTAATGCCGACGTCAGCACCTGGCAGGATCTCGAACGTTTGGGGTTCATCGATCATCCTGATGGCAAAGCGATGGCTACTCGGCTGCTAGCCCGGCGTTTCCCGGGTAACCCGGGATTCGACAAGCTGCCCAAACATGGCTTCATCAACCAGATCGGCTTGATCCTGGAACCCGTTGCCAGAGGGTTCGGATTCACCGTCGTGCCCCGTTACGCGAGAGAGGCCTTTCACATGCCTGCAGCTATCAAGGTCTTTCCCTACGAGAAGCCAATCATTGATACGCTGTGGCTGATTCATCGTGCCGAGTGGCCGTTGACCGCTAGAACACGCCGTGTTCTGGAAAGTCTAAGCCGACAGATTGCTTCTGGGCCTGATTTGTCTTGAGTCAGGCGAAGTCCGCTGGATCGCCTTCTATCTCGGCTGATTACGTATCTCGGCTGACTGCGACAGCGAACGACGCATCAGGCGCCGTAGGCACGGCCAGGCAGTGATCGAGCCAGACGATCCCTGAACCAGATGTGAGCCGGATCGCTGTGAACGCGCTCGTGCCAGACCAGCAGCTTCGTGAATCCCTCGATCGCGATGGGGGGGCGAAACGCGGTCAATCCAGAGGTGTCTTCAAGCAGCCGCCCAGGCACCAGCGCACAAACATCCGAATTCCTAACGATTTCGAGAAGAATCATGAAGCTGGGCACTGTCGCGACGACATGCCTGGTCAACCCCTTTGCGGCCAGTGCCGCATCCGTGGCGCCCTGAAAATGCGTGCCATCATGGGACATCAAGGCGTGGTCAAGGCTGCAGAAGCTTTCCAGTGATAGCGATCCCTCGGAAAGTGCAGGATGCCCGTGGCGAACGACCCCGATGTAGCTTTCCTCAAAGAGTTTTCGCGCTCGTAATGTGTCCGGTGCCATGTCGGGTGTCACTAGTGCCATATCCAACTCGCGATCTTCGAGCTGGCGAGCGAAGCTGGCACTGGTTACCGATTGAACGGCGATTTTCACTCCCGGAGCTTCCCGTCGTAGCGCGCTCAGAAAAGGCACTATGATGGCGTGCTGTGCATAGTCCGTAGCCGCGATGTGAACCGTGGTCTCGGCAGTACCGGGGTCGAAGTCCTCGGGCTTCAGTAAATGCTCGACGTTGGCCAGCACGGATGCCAGTGGCACGGTTAGCGCTTCGGCCCGTGGCGTGGGTCGCAACCCCCTCTGAGTGCGAACGAACAGGGGATCTTGGAAGGTATCGCGAAGGCGCGCCAGCATGCCGCTAACGGCGGGCTGCGTCAGGCCTAATCGCTCGGCAGCGCGGGTGACTGATTGGGTTTCGAGCAGCGCATTCAGCGCCCTCAGAAGATTGAGATCGATCTTTGAGATATTGCTCAAGCTGATACCTGAAATATCCTATTCTAATTGGCGTTATATCTTGCCTGCGGCCATATTGCCATCCCACTGATGTGGTAACACGTTTCTTTCAGCATGTTTTAGCAGGGAGACAGACGATGAGCGATATTATTTGGCCCCAAGGTTTTGTACCCGGATTCACGGACAATTTCTGTTCGAACGAAGTAATCGTGCAAGGGCTCACCACAGAGCAGATTTGGCCCTTTCTGGCCAATCCAACGCGCTGGCCTGATTACTACCAAAATTCCTCCAGTGTGAAAATTCATGATGGTACGGGGCCGGAACTGGAGCACGGAACCCGCTTTTTCTTCAAAACATTTGGCTTTCCGGTCGAATCGCGTTGTGTCGAATACGTACCTCCAGTCGAAGGGCAGCCTGCGCGGCTTGCCTGGCACGGCTGGTTCGGAAATGAGGGCGCTGACGACCGACTGGATGTCCATCACGCTTGGTTGATCGAAGACCTCTCCGCGGGTCGCGTGCGGATCCTCACTCAGGAAACCCAGAACGGCAATCCGGCAAAAGAGCTCGCTCAGACCGTGCCCAATCCTATGATCAATGGCCATCAAGAGTGGCTCGACGGGCTGGTGCAGGCAGCGAGGCAGGCAGGCTGAGATTGCATGCTTTTCTGCCTTGTGGGACAACTTATCGCTCGCTACCCGACCTGCCTGCTATGTGGCTGTGGCAGGTAAGCGCTGTCTTCGCATGCCGATAGGATTTCCCTTCGTGACCATTTCTCGTCGCCGCTTCGTCAAGGCCCTGGCCACCATTGGAGCATTGAGCAATGCTCAGTCGCTGTTTGCAAAGTCGCCTGCGCCGACCTTGCCACTGGAAGTCGCCGTGCGCTCACCGTGGCTGGCGAATCAGGTTGCGCTCACGAGTCAAGGCCGACTGTTTCTCGGGCTGCCTCGCCATGAACTCGCGGTCGAGACGCCTTCGGTCGCGAGACGCGAGTCCGACGGATCGCTGAGGCCATTTCCCGGCGGAGGCTGGAATGCCTGGCAGCCCGGCGACGATGGCATCGACGCCTTCGTTTACATCAACTCGGTGCATATCTTTGCCGATGACACGGTATGGTGTGTCGATCAGGGGATCTTGAGCGGTAAAGGGGCCGCCGACGCCAACGCGGCATTGGATGATCGTGCCAGGAAAATCGTCCAGCTGGATGCCGAGAGTGGGGCTGTCATCGATGTTCTGCGCTTCGATCCGACGATCCTTCCGCAAGGCGCCAAACTGAATGACATTCGGCGACATGGATCAACGCTTTACGTGACCGACTCCGGGCTCGGCGCGCTGATCGTGCACGATCAGACAAGCGGCAAGACGCTTCGGAGGCTTTCCGGGATGGCGCCAATGTTGGCAATCCCCGGGAAGATGCCGGCGGGATTGGCGAGCCGTCTTAAAGGTCGCGAGTTTCATCCGCCGAACAGCGATTTCCTTGAAGTAACCGGAGACGGAGAATGGCTCTACTGGTCCGCACCCACCGGACCCTTCTATCGCATCCGCACCTCGTTTCTGAAAGATGAGCGCCTCGATGACGAGGCATTGCTCGCTCACGTCGAGCCTGTTGCAGATATCACTTTCTCCAGTGGCTGCTCAATGGACAGTCGAGGAAATCTCTATCTTTCGGAAACCACGACAGGGCGAATTACGTTGCTCACGAGCGACCGGCGCCAGGTCACTTTGGTCGACGATCCTGACTTGATGCGCCCCGACGGAAGCTTCATCAGTCATGACCGAAGACTCTATATTCCGGTCAAGACGCCGCCTGCGGCCTATGCGGATACCGATGCGCCGTATGTGATTTACTCGGTTGGGCTGCCCGAACGTTTCGAGGGCATCGCGCTCGGCGGGCCAGTTGGCTAACCCCGCAGGGGACTCATCGTCGTAGTCAACGGTTTCAGGCAGTGAGTGGCGGTTTTTAACTCGGACTGGCGATACGTTATCGTTGTATCGACGGAGCCACTGTTGGTTGCGGCGGTCCAGCAGATAGAGGCGGGTATATCGCGAAGCTTTTCTTAGCAAAGGGTAACTGCTCGCGGACACCCCTCCGCTTTCGTGGCTGTGACATAGTCTCTCGATTACTGCTTTGACGGCACATCAAATGTTCAGGTGGCTGAATGGACCGCAATCCAATCGCCTGTGATCTCAGTGCATCACGTCATGTGCATCTGGGTATCCATTTTCCGATAACGGTTCTCTATGCAAAAGGACAGCGCATTGTTGGAAGTGACATTGGACGTTGCCCCGCCGGGTTCGGCAGAACTTCTGTATAAGTTGATGACAGCGGATGAGACGTGGACTCTTTATAATGGCCCATATTTCGGCTATCAGCGTCCTTCGTTTGATGAGTTTCGGGAAAGACGCTTCAAGCGATTACAGGCCGGCGACGACGCCCAAGTCATCTTTCTGGAAGGGCGCCCGGTAGGCGAAGTCAGTTTCTACTGGGAATCCGAAAGCACGCGCTGGCTCGAGGCCGGGATCGCGATCTATGACTCCAGCGTTTGGGGCCGGGGGATTGGTCACCGGGCCCTGCAGCAGTGGACGACCCGCCTGTTCGAACGCCTCGAAGTCGAACGTGTCGGACTGACGACCTGGTCCGGCAATCCCGGCATGATGACCTGCGCGCTCAAGGCGGGTTATCGGCTGGAAGGGCGGCTGCGCAAGGTGCGCTTTTATCAGGGCGAGTATTACGATTCCCTTCGCTACGGAGTACTGCGCAGTGAGTGGGGTGAGCCTTTGGTGCCTGCGTCTCCATCGAGCGATAGCCTCGAGGCGAGACTTCTCGACACGGAATTGCTCGACACCATTTCACGCATGGAGTCCCGCTTGTGCGCCGGTGAGCCCCATGCCGTTCCCCGCTGGTGCGAGGTGTATACGGCACTCGCGGCAAGGTTCGCCGAGGACCTGGGAGCAGGTTCTCGGGAGACGCTGCTGGCTCGCTCCGGCGCGTTGATGATGTTGCAGGCGCTGGCTGAAAACGGCATTGGTGGAGAAACGTCCCGGCGTGCTGGCGGTGATATCGGGCCCGGTAGAGCTGACGCTCGCGAGAAGTCTCCATGAATTTGACGCCGGCGCAATCGGACTTTCTACAGCGTTACCGGGACTCGACAGAAATGATCGATGGTGCCCAAATGCCGGGCGTGGTCGCAGAGTGCTTTGGAGATCGGCCAGTATTGATCGACGAGTGCGCGCGGCTGATTCACGCCGGTATCAAGCGAGCCAGTTGCAGCTGGCTGGCGGTATATCGCGCCGGACAACAGCCGCTGCCTGAAGTTGGCCAGCTGACGATCGTGCTGGATAGCGCGGAACTGCCGGTCTGCATCATCAGGTTGACCGCGATCGACATCTGTCGCTTCGACGACGTATCTCCTGAATTTGCGACGCTCGAAGGCGAGGGAGATGGCTCCTACTCGTGGTGGCATCGCGAACACCTTCGCTTCTTTCGTCGTCAGGCCGCCGAGCTGAATATCGCTTTCACGGGAGACGCCGAGTTACTGCTCGAGTATTTCGAGAAGGTATTTCCCTGATCGACCGGGATCCGAGAGTCATCATGAATTCTTCATCAGCCGCGGCTTCGACACCTCAGATTACCTTGATTGATCTTGGCGGCACTCTTTGGAAGCAGGCCCGCGAGTTGCGATATCAGCTGTTCTTTGCCGATCACGGACTGCCCGAGTCGGTGATGGATGACGAACGGGAGGCGTCTGCCTGGCATCTCGCTGCCGTGCGGGATGGCGATCTGCTGGGCTATGGGCGATTGAACCAGCTTCCGGATGGCAGCTGGCTGATTTCGCAGATGGTCGTGGCTCCAGCGTGCCAAGGGCAGGGCGTCGGGAGGCTCATACTGAGAGAGCTGATCGACGCGACGGTCAGGGCAGGAGGCGGTGTCATCCGACTGAATGCGAGGTGTCACGCGACGGCGTTCTACCGAAACGAGGGCTTCCTGCCTGTCGGCGAGCCTTTCGTTTCGGCGATCACGGGAGTCGAACACGTCGAGATGGCCAGAGGATCATGAACCCTCGACGGTGAGAAAAGGCCTTTCCTGTTCCCTTCCCGGCAAGATGAACCGCTTTCGGTGAGGACGCCCGTGCCTCGAGATTGAGCCTTCCGTGTGAAATAAACCGTATTGAGCGTTACGCAACGTTACCTTACGCTGAGTGTTCATGTCGGCATCGCCGCCGATGAGACGTCATCAGTCAGCCCAGCCGGGCGAGGAACAACCGTGACCACGCTATTGACGCGACTTTGTGCGGTCGCCAAGGATGAGGGCCCCTATCTCGCAGAGTGGGTCTTTCACCATCTGCACTTGGGGTTCGATCAGATTCACGTCATTCTCAATCGCACCTCGGACCACTCGGCCGCGCTGCTCGAGCGAATCGGGCGACACTATCCTCAGGTCACCTTCGAATTCATCGACTGGATCGATGTCTGCGATCCCGGCGTCAGCAAGAAACTGCAGACGATCGCTTACGCCAAGGCACTGGACGAGGCGAGACGCGCGGGCGTCGACTGGCTGATGTTTCTCGATGTCGACGAATTCTGGACACCTCGGGATCTGGCAACGCCGATCGGTGAGTTCATCGCGCGGATGAACCTGGAGACGCCGAGCCCGATCTCCTTTCTATGGCACTGCGAGCTAGGTCAGCGGGAAGCCTTTACGCCGTTGAGCAACGGCTCTGGCTACGAGCTGTCGTCTCACCTGAAGACGCTGACGCCGATTCAGACGCTGAATATTCGCAAGGTCAGAATTCACTGCCCGCTATTCGATGACGCTGTGGTGGTGCTGGATGCCGAGGGCCAACCCATGGCCTTCCGCGAAGACGAGCCCGAGCTGGCGGCCAGCGCGGTGATCGCGCCCAAAAGTGCGTATGTGATCCATCGCATGTTCCGCTCCGAAGATGAGTATCTTGCGCTGCTGCTGCGGGGGCGCCCCTCCGGCAAGTCGGAACTGAAGACCAATCGGCGGGCCTATCGCTCGCACGAAAACGTTGACGTGAAACGGCGCAATACGTGGCCGCGCGAGGCGTTCAGGGATTATCGCGGCAAACGGTCGGCGTTCATGAAGCAGATAGGGGCGCGGGCTTTGATCGAGCGCGATCGCCGCGCGGTCCTGAATCGCTCGGAGAGAGCGGTCGTGCGTTTGAAGTCGATGCTCGCCACGCACGAACGTGACCAGGCGGTCACGGCACTGAAGGGAACCCGCCATTGGGCAAGCGCCAGCCAGGCCGTTGCGGCACCAGCGTCCGAGACACCCATACCGGCTGCGCCTGCCGGGGAAAGCGTCTCGAAATCATCGCCCGCCCAGTCCGAGGGCAGCGCGGAGGTCGCCACCAGGACAGCGGGTAATGCACTCCACGTCGTGACCTCGGCTGGCAGCGCGGTATCCGATAGTCGCCAACCTGCGTATCGGTCGGCTGTCGTCGCAGAGCCATCAAGGAGAGTCGGCTTGGTGCCTTCAAGTTCCAGGAGTGTCGGAGCGTCGAGATCTCGATCGTTTCTGGGGCGTCGGTTCGCATGGTTGAGAGCGGCGGCCCAGAGCGCTATTCGCAAGATGGGGTGAGTGCGGTCGGTCCGGCGACAGCCTGATGCCACGACAGACGGCGCCGCGACAGGATGCGTCACAGGCCTTACCATCGGCATGATCGTCTGGCTGCCAAGAGCGCATCGTGGATCGACAGGGTTTCATTCTTACGCGCCACTGGCAGGATACGCCCGCCGGCACGGCGGTCTGGTTCTGGTTGGCGACCGATGCGGGTCCGCGTCGTGTAGCGCTCGGCGTGCAGACGTCGGTGGCGTTCGTCGGCCGTGCGCAGCGTGCGCGTGTGGAGTCGCTGCTGACACAAGAGCGGGGCGTCGAGCTGCGCGAGCTCGAGCTGTGCGATTTCGACCGGCAGCAAGTGTTGGGCCTTTACTGCGCCAGCCATCGTCAATTGATGAATCTGGAACGTCGCCTGCGGGAGGCAGGCATCGACCTGCTCGAAGCGGACGTGCGACCGCCGGATCGCTATCTCATGGAGCGCTTCATCACTGCAGGGGTGACGTTCGAGGGAACGATCGCGGCCGACGGCGCAGTTACCGAAGCTCAACTTCGGCCGGCATCCGATTATCGGCCGACATTGCGTCTCTGCTCGCTGGATATCGAGACCAGCGAGCGTGGCGAGCTCTACTCGATTGGTCTGCACGGCTGCGGCCAGCGCGTGGTCTACATGCTCGGGCCGCCGGCGGGTGAGGGGAGCGAAGCGGACCGCGCTCGCGATTTCGAGCTGGTCTACTGCGATTCCCGCGCCGATCTGCTGCGTGCGCTGAATGCCTGGTTTCGCCGCTTCGACCCCGATGCCATCATCGGCTGGAGCGTGATCCAGTTCGATCTGCGCAAACTGGAACAGCACGCGCAGCGACTGGGCGTGCCGCTCACCCTCGGTCGCGGCGAGACACTGATGGAATGGCGCGCCCACGGCCATCAGCCCAACCACCAGTTCGTCACTATCCCCGGACGACTCGCGATCGACGGTATCGAAGCGCTCAAGTCGGCGACCTGGAGTTTTCCCTCCTTCAGCCTGGAGAACGTCGCCCAGACGCTGCTTGGCGAGGGCAAGGCGATCGACAACCCCTACCAGCGCATGGCCGATATCAATCGCATGTTCGCCGAGGACAAACCGGCGCTGGCCCGCTATAACCTCAAGGACTGTGAGCTGGTCACGCGGATCTTCGAGCACACGCGAATCATCGATTTTCTGCTCGAGCGCGCGAGTGTCACCGGCTTGCCTGCGGATCGCAGTGGCGGTTCGGTGGCCGCGTTCTCGCATCTTTACCTGCCACGAATGCATCGGCTCGGCTATGTGGCGCCGACGCTGGGCAGTCGCGATGGAGAGGACAGCCCGGGTGGCTACGTCATGGATTCTCGGCCCGGCCTTTATGACTCGGTGCTGGTGCTCGATTTCAAGAGTCTCTACCCCTCGATCATCCGGTCGTATCTGATCGACCCGATAGGGCTCGTCGAGGGCTTGGCGGACCCGAGCGATACAGCCTCGGTTCCCGGGTTCCTCGGTGCGCGATTCTCACGAGCCCGCCACGCGCTGCCGGCTATCGTCGAGCAGGTCTGGGAGGGCCGCGAGGCGGCCAAGCGAGAGGGAAACGCGCCGCTGGCGCAGGCGTTGAAGATCATCATGAATGCCTTTTACGGCGTGCTCGGTTCCCGCGGCTGCCGTTTCTTCGACCCGCGGCTGGCGTCCTCGATTACCATGCGCGGCCACGAGATCATGCGCCGCACGCGGGAGCTTATCGAAGACGAATACCGTGATGTAAGTTATACCGTTATCTATGGTGACACTGACTCCACTTTCGTGTGGTTGGGCGGCGCGCACGATGACGAGCAGGCCTGCGCGATCGGTCGGCAGCTGGTGGCGCGGGTCAATGCGTTCTGGCGCGAGCATCTGGCCAAAGCACATGGGCTCGAGAGTGCGCTGGAGCTGCAGTTCGAAACCCACTTCTCCCGCTTCTTGATGCCGACGATTCGTGGCGCCGAGGAGGGCAGCAAGAAGCGCTATGCCGGACTGGTTCGTGAAGACGACGGTAACGAGCGTCTGGTCTTCAAGGGTCTGGAGTCCGTGCGGGCAGACTGGTCGCCCTTGGCCAAGACGTTCCAGCGCGAACTCTATCGGCGAGTTTTCGCCGGCGAGCCCTATCAGGATTACGTGCGCCGGATCGTCCAGGAGACGCTGGCCGGCGATCACGACGACGAGCTCGTCTACCGCAAGCGGCTACGGCGCAGGCTCGACGACTATCGGCGTAACGTGCCGCCGCACGTGCGCGCAGCCAGACTTGCCGATGACTACAACCGGCGAATGGGACGCCCGCTGCAGTACCAGAACGGTGGCTGGATTCGCTACGTGATCACGCTGGCTGGTCCTGAGCCGCTGGAAAACCGGCGTTCGCCGGTTGACTATCAGCACTACGTGAGTCGACAGCTCCAACCGGTTGCCGACGGTATTCTGCCGTTCGTGGGTGACGATTTCTCGCGCCTGATCGATCAGCAGCTCGGCCTGTTCTCGTAACCGGGGTTTCGAGCTCGGGACAAATTCCGTTGACCGGGTTTGCATTGGGTGCTATCTAGCGCTGCCGGTAATCGTGCCGGTACCTTTCGAGGATCTTTTCAAGATGGCATTGCGCCGTTTCCTGCTGGCGTGCGGGGTGGTCTCGCTGACCGCCGGCTGTGCGTCCAACACCTTTGCACCGAACTATCAGTCGACCAATACCGATATCTTGCGCATCGGCGGCGATCGCCCGGACGCGACGGCACCTGCCGTCGAGGACCTGGGCTCGTTCTGCGTCGAGACTACGCAGCAGTGGAACGATCAGGGCCGCACACCCGATGACCAGCGGCTGTGGGTAAAGAGCACGCTGCGCCGCGCGGTGCCGTGCCGATAATCAGGTCTTGAGTGCCTCGCCGGTGTGTTCGACAGCGCATCAAACGTACCGGTGCCTCGGTCCAGTACTCAGCGTCATCTTGCCGAGCCGAGAATCCGGCTCGGCGCTTCCCGCCGACTATCGTCTGCTTTGTCTTTGCTTGCCAGGGTCACGCGAAATAGCGTGATATCCCAGCGGCGCCGGGATCTCTCGCTGCGAGCCGTTGGCTGCTATGTTCAAGGTTTCTCCCGGTTGTCTGGAGGGACGACGCATGATCTATCAGCTCTACTATTGGCCGGGGATTCCCGGACGCGGCGAATTCGTGCGGCTGGCGCTTGAAGACGCAGGTGCCGAATACGAAGACGTCGGCAGACGGGCCGGTGCCGACGGCGGTGCCAATGCGGTCAGCGAATTTCTGCACGGTGGCGAGATCGGGCACCCGCACTTTGCACCGCCGATCTTGAAAGCGGGTGATCTCGTGGTCTCGCATGTCGCCAATATTCTGCAGTACCTGGCGCTGCGGCTCGATCTCGTGCCTGCGGATGAGGCCAGCCGGGCCTGGGCCAATGGTTTGCAGCTGACGCTGACCGATTTCGTCGCCGAGATTCACGACACCCATCATCCGATCGGGGTCTCGCTCTACTACGAAAATCAGCAGGCCGCCGCCGTGCAGCGGGCCGAAGGCTTCGTGCAGGAACGGCTGCCGAAGTTTCTCGACTATTTTGAACGGGTGCTGGCCACCAATGGCGGCAACGAGGCGTATCTCGTCGGGACCGCCCACAGCTACGTCGACCTGTCGCTATTTCAGGTCGTCACGGGATTGCGCTACGCCTTTCCGCGAGCGATGTCCCGCCTGGAGCCGGAACTGCCGATGCTGACGGCGCTGGTGGACCGGGTCAGTCAGCGGCCTCGCGTGGCGGCCTACCTGACATCCGATCGACGGCTCGACTTCAACGAAAGCGGCATCTTTCGTCACTATCCCGAGCTGGACAGGTGACGACGATCACCGCCGCGGCTATCGGCGATGCCGGGTAATCGGCACCTGACAACGGCGTTTAGCGTGCTAAAGTAGGCAGTTACGACATCGGGTCGAGCCAATGCAGGCTCGGCTCTCGGACACGCCGAGAAGGAGGCACGATATGCCATTACTCGATAGTTTCATGGTCGACCACACCAAGATGAATGCACCGGCGGTGCGCGTGGCCAAGCAGATGAAGACGCCTGGCGGCGACAACATCACGGTCTACGACCTGCGCTTCTGCGTACCCAACGAAGAGATCCTCTCCGAGCGCGGCATTCACACGTTGGAGCATCTGTTCGCCGGGTTCATGCGCCAGCATCTCAACGGTGACGGTGTCGAAATCATCGATATCTCACCGATGGGTTGCCGCACGGGTTTCTACATGAGCCTGATCGGGCAGGTCGACGAAAAGGCCGTCGGCGCGGCGTGGAATGCATCGATGGAAGATGTTCTGGCGCTGACCGATCAGAAGTCGATCCCCGAGCTCAACATCTATCAGTGCGGTACCGCCGGCATGCACTCGCTGGACGAGGCGCAGCAGATTGCGCGCAACGTCACCTCGCGCGGCATCGGCGTGAACTCCAACAGCGAACTGAAGCTGACGCCGGAGTTCCTCGCCGCGCACGGCGCCTGAATCGCGTCATCTGCCGAGCATTCGATGCGTGACGAAAACCCGCGGCCCTCAAGTCGCGGGTTTTTTGTTGCGGGGGTTTTCGATGGACGCCTCGTCGGGCATGTCGCTCGGGTCACCATCGGCTCGTCCGCGCGATGAGTTCATCGGTAAGGATGAACTAGTCACTGAGGGCGAACTTGTCACCGGGAGCGAACTTGTCACTGAAAAGGTGTCAAACGGTAACCTTTATTCACCGCCGGTCAGCGAGGGCGACATCATGATGCTCGATACCGTTCAACAGTTCTTTCAGCGGGTATTGTCCGTGCCTGAAGGCGACGGGCGCGAGGCGATAACGCCCGAGCTTGCCGTGGCGGCACTGCTCAGCGAAGTGCTGCGCGCGGACTACGATATCGACCCGGCCGAAGAGCGGGCGATGCGTCAGTTTCTGGCGCGGCGATTCGGGCTGGACGAGGCCAGCGTCGAGTCGCTGGTCGTGAAGGCCGAAGCCCAGGTAGAGCACGCGGTCGATCATTTTCGCTATGTTTCGCTGCTCAATGAACACTTCACCTATAACCAGCGCGTCGAGCTGATTGCGGAGATGTGGCGGCTGGCCTACATCGATAACGAGTTAGCGCCCTTGGAAGAGCATCGCATTCGGCGGCTGGCGGATCTGCTCTACGTGACGCACAGCGATTTCATTCGTACCAAACTGGCGGTCAAGGAGGAGTTAGGCCTCACCTGAATGCGTGTCCCGCGATCGCGGATGTTCCGCCCGAAACGTCGATGTCATACCGTGATAACGTAATCCGACTGTCCTGCTAGGGTATAGGCGCCATCGCTCGTTATACTGCGGCAACATGAACGGATCGGTATCAGGTCAAGGAGCATTCAGTGATCGAGGGCATCAAGCATATCGTGGCCGTCGCTTCCGGCAAGGGCGGCGTCGGCAAGTCTACCGTCGCGGCCAACCTGGCCTTGGCGATGGCAGCGGAAGGATATCGAGTCGGCCTGCTCGACGCGGACATCTACGGTCCGAGTCAGGCACGTATGTTGGGGCTGGCGGAAGGCACCCGGCCCGAGGTGATCGACGATAAGAGCATGAAGCCGGTCATGGCGCACGGCATCCAGGCGATGTCGATGGCGTTCATGGTGGATATCAGCCAGCCGATGGTATGGCGTGGGCCGATGGTCTCCGGTGCTTTTCAGCAGCTCCTGAACCAGACGTTGTGGGACGATCTCGATTTTCTGTTCATCGACATGCCGCCGGGCACCGGTGATATCCAGCTCACGCTGGCACAGAAGGTGCCGGTGGATGGCGCGGTGATCGTGACCACGCCGCAGGATATCGCGCTGCTCGATGCCCAGAAGGGGATCGAGATGTTCCGCAAGGTGAACGTGCCGGTGCTCGGCGTCGTCGAGAACATGAGCCTGCATGTCTGTTCGAACTGCGGGCACAGTGAACCGATCTTTGGCGAGGGCGGTGGTGAGCGCATCGCCGAGCAGTACCAGACGACGCTGCTGGGTCAGCTGCCGCTCAAGCTCTCGATTCGCGAGCAGGCGGACGGCGGCAAGCCGAGCGTCGTCGCCGAACCCCAAGGCCAGGTCGCCGAGACGTTCCGCCAGGTAGCCCGGGCGGTCGCCAGTGGCGTGGTGGGCCAGGACACCAGCGGTCCGAGCATCTCGTTCAGCGATTAATGCAGACTTGCATCGAGGCGGCAAACGGCGAGGCGTCAGATACACGGACTATCGCCACGGCAAGCGTCCTGACGGTCATCCACGCGATTTGGGTGGCGCGTTCGATGGACCGCAGTCAGGTCGCGCCGCTATGATGTCGCACCATCTCCCTTACATCATTCGATCTCGAGATATCGCCGGTCGAGCGCCCGGTTTCAAGGACCCTGCATGAGTATCAAATCCGACAAGTGGATACGCCGTATGGCGGATCAGCAAGGCATGATCGAGCCCTTTGAGGCCGATCAGGTCCGTCACGTGAACAACCAGCGTGTCATCTCCTACGGCACCTCGAGCTACGGCTACGATGTGCGCTGTGCCGATGAGTTCAAGGTATTCACCAATATTCACTCGGCGGTGGTCGATCCGAAGTCATTCGACGAGAAGAGCTTCGTCGACGTGAAGGGCGATGTCTGCGTCATTCCGCCCAATTCGTTCGCCCTGGCGCGCACGGTCGAGTACTTTCGTATTCCGCGCAGTGTGCTGACGATCTGCCTGGGCAAGTCGACCTATGCCCGTTGCGGCATCATCGTCAACGTGACGCCGCTGGAGCCGGAGTGGGAGGGGCACGTGACGCTCGAGTTCTCCAACACCACCAATCTGCCGGCGAGAATCTACGCCAATGAAGGGGTGGCGCAGATGCTGTTCCTCGAGTCCGACGAGGAGTGTGATGTCTCCTATAAGGATCGCGGTGGCAAGTATATGGGGCAGCGCGGCGTGACCCTGCCGCGAACCTGAAGCCGAACGAGCCCAAACGAACCCAGTATTGGCCTTGAATGGTATTGGTGTTGAATCTTATTGGCCATGAAACGGGGCGCCGATCGATCGGCGCCCCGTTTTGTTCGTGATTGAATCGCTCCCAATGACGACATTATGCCGAGCGGTCGTCGGTGCGATCCCTGATGGTCTCGGCGTAGCCATCGAGAAACGGTTTTTCCGCCGGGTCGAGACGATCCATGCCGGCGACGATGCGGTGCCAGTAGGGATAGAGCGGTGCCGGCCGGGTCAGCCGTTCGAGCTGCCGGGTCTCGGATTCGGTGAGCGTGAGCTCAAGAGCAGCGATGTTGTCGCGTAGATGCGCCTCGCTGCGCGAGCCGACGATCAGCGAGGTCACCCCGGGACGATCCTTGAGCCACGCTAGACAGACCCGTGCCGCCGAGCAGTCGTGTGCCTCGCCGATGGCGACCAGTGCTTCGATGATGTCGTAGGCACGCGCCATGTCGTGAACATAGGGCTCCGGCCAGCCATCGCCCTGGCGGGTATTCGGCGGGGTTTGCTGTCCGCGACGAACGGTGCCCGTCAGCAGCCCTTCACCCATCGGGCCCCAGATCAGCGAGCCGACGTTCTGGTCCAGCGCCAGAGGCATAAGCTCGTACTCCGCTTCCCGCGATTCCGGGGTGTAGTAGATCTGCTGACTCACTGGCTTGGTGAGATTGTGAAGTTCGGCCTTGCCGAGGGTCTTCATCATCTCCCAACCGCTGTAGTTGGAGGTGCCCCAGTAGCGCACCTTGCCGCTGGCGACGAGATGATGCATCGCTTCCAGCGTCTCCTCGATCGGCGTGACACCGTCCCAATTGTGCAGCTGATAGAGATCGATATGGTCGGTACCCAGTCGCTTCAGGCTCGCCTCGACCGCGCGTATCAGGTGATAGCGCGACGAGCCCGAGGCGTTAGGGTCGTCGCCCATGGGGCTGCGGCCCTTCGTCGCCAGGATGATGTCGTTGCGTTTGCTGCCGAGCGCCTTGCCGGTAATCTCCTCGGCCAGCCCCATCGCATAGAGATCGGCCGTGTCGACCACGTTGATACCCGCCTCGAAGGCGATGTCGAACTGGCGTTTCGCGCCGGTCACGTCGACCTTGCCGGTCTTCTCGAAGCCATTGTCGCCGCCGAAGGTCAGCGTGCCGAGCGTGAGCGGGGATACCAGCAGGCCCGAATTGCCAAGCGGACGATAATCCATATCGTGTTCCTCCCTGAGTTGGCGCTGCGATTGAAGGTGCCCGGCGTGCCACGCTGGACGCGGACCGGGCTCGAATCAGTCTGGCAAAGATTGGCGCCACGACAAGCTTGAGGACTGGTAGTAACGGAGGGCGAGAGGATGGCGTCGAGCGCAAGAACCGCGGACGTGGGCGCCGAAGCAAGAGGCCACTCCTGCGATACGGTTCTGCAGGAGTCGCCATCGAGAATGGGTTTGGCCCACGGGAGAGCGGCCAGGCGGCGGCCCTCAGTCTTGCTCGTCGGGGTCGAGATCCTCGTCGAGCTCTTCCGCCGCATCGGCGTGAGACATGCGCAAGCCCGTCGCCGGCAGCGTCATGCTATCGAGCGTAACCTGGCCGTCCGGCGTCAATTTGACGCGGCCTTCCAGGAACCAGCGCACCGCGATGGGGTAGATCAGATGTTCGCGAGCGTGGACCTTGTCGATCAAGGCGTCGAGATCCTGCTCGGGCTCGACATTCACGACCGCCTGAATGATCACCGGGCCGCCGTCAAGCTCCTCGGTCACGAAATGTACGCTGACGCCGTGCTCGCTGACGCCATCTGCCAGGGCGCGCTGGTGCGTATTCAGCCCCTGATAGGCGGGCAGCAGCGACGGGTGAATATTGAGCATGCGTCCGCGATAATGGTCGACGAAGGCCGGCGTCAAGATGCGCATGAAGCCGGCGAGCACGACCAGATTCGGCTCGTGGCGGTCGATCACCTTGATCAGCGCGGCGTCGAAGGCGTCGCGGGAGTCGTACTCCCGGTGGGGCAGGGCGACGGCGTCGACGCCGGCGTCCTTCGCCCGTTTCAACCCGTACGCATCCGCCTTGTTGGAAATCACGGCAACGATCTCGCCGCCGAGCTCGTCGTGTTGCTGGGCATCGAGCAGCGCCTGAAGATTGCTGCCATTGCCGGAGATCAGCACGACGACACGGGGTTTTTCCGCCGCCGCCGCTTCGAAGTCGTTGAGCGTGTCGCTTTGATCGTTCATGTCACCGCTCATGCCGGCAGATTCTCGAGCTGCACCGCTTCCGCGCCGGCGTTGCGTGTAACGATCTCGCCGAGGCGATGTACCTGTTCGCCGGCGGCTTCCAGATGCCGGGTCGCCGCCTCGGCCTGTGCGGCCGGCACGACCACGACCATGCCGATGCCGCAGTTGAGTACGCGGTACATCTCGCGCTCCTCGACGTTACCCTGGGTCTGCAACCAGTCGAACACGGCCGGGCGCTGCCAGCTCGAGACATCGATTCGCGCCGCCAGCGAGTCCGGCAGCACGCGCGGGACGTTCTCGAGCAGGCCGCCGCCGGTGATATGCGACAGGGCGTGCACGTCGACGCCGCTTTCCTTGATCAGCGACAGCAGCGGCTTGACGTAGATACGCGTCGGCGCCATCAGCAGGTCGCCCAGCGGTTGACCGTCGAGCGTGTCGTCGAGCTTGCCGCCGCCGACCTCGAGAATCTTGCGGATGAGCGAGTAGCCATTGGAGTGCGGACCGGAAGAGGCCAGGCCCAGCAGTACGTCACCCTCGGCGACCTTGGTACCGTCCATGATCTCGGACTTTTCTACCACGCCGACGCAGAAACCGGCGAGATCGTAGTCGCTGCCTTCATACATGCCGGGCATCTCGGCGGTCTCGCCGCCGACCAGCGCGCAGCCCGCCTGGTGACAGCCCTCGCCGATACCGGTGACGACGTCGGCGGCGATATCGACATCGAGCTTGCCGGTCGCGTAATAGTCGAGGAACTGCAGCGGCTCCGCGCCGGCGACCACCAGGTCGTTGACGCACATGGCGACCAGGTCGATGCCGATGGTGTCGTGACGGCCGAGGTCCATCGCCAGGCGCAGCTTGGTGCCGACGCCGTCGGTCCCGGTGACCAGTACCGGCTGGCGGTAGCCTGCCGGCAGTTCGCAGAGGGCGCCGAAACCACCCAGGCCGCCCATGACCTCCGGTCTTGCCGTGCGCTTGGCCACTCCCTTGATGCGCTCGACCAGCGCATTACCCGCATCGATGTCGACGCCGGCGTCCCGATAGGTGATGGGCTTGGCGCCGTTCGAACGGGGCGCGTTCGGATTGTCGGAAGTGGAGCGCGTCATAGATGGACCTTTCTCGCGGAGCCGATGAATAGGGATGATGTTGAGCGGGGCGCATTGTAGCATTGCCTTCATCGAGGGGGCAGTCGAAGGACGACGAGCGCACAATGACAAGAGTACAAATTTGGGGAGTGGTCGGGGCGGTTATCGCACTCTGGTTGCTGGTGCTGCTGGAGCCGATTCTGATGCCGTTTTTCGTCAGCATGATACTGGCCTATCTGGGCGACCCGATCACCGATCGCCTCGAGGCGCGGGGGCTGTCGCGGCGCCTGGCCGTGAGTGTCGTTTTCCTGCTGCTCAGCGTACTGGTGATCGGCGCCATCGTGATTCTGGTGCCGGTGCTGGGACGCCAGATCGGCCAGCTGATACAAGCCTTGCCCGAAGTCTTCAACTGGGTGCAGGCAACGATCCTGCCCGAAATCCAGTCGCTGACCGGCATCGACTTCACCGCGGACTTCGATCAGCTGCGTGAAGCGCTGATGAGCAACTGGCGCGAGACGGGCACTTATGCGGCGGCGTTCCTGGCGCAGGCATCGCGCTCCGGGCTGGCGTTCGCGGTGTGGGTCGGCAACATCGCCCTGATTCCGGTCGTCACGTTCTACCTGCTGCTGGACTGGGATCGGATCAAGGGCTATCTGCAAGACATGCTGCCGCGTCATATCGAGCCACGAGTCACCGCGCTCAGTACCGAGTGCGACGAGGTGCTCTCGGCCTTCCTGCGCGGGCAACTACTGGTCATGCTGAGCCTCGGCGTGATCTACGCCATCGGTCTCAGTGTCCTCGGCCTGCGCTTCGGGCTGTTGATTGGATTGATGGCGGGACTGGCCAGTATCGTGCCCTACCTGGGAATGATCGTCGGTATCCTCACGGCGCTGGTCGTGGCGTTCTTCCAGTTCGATACCTGGCTGCCACTGGTCGGAGTGCTCGTGGTCTTCGGCATCGGTCAGATCGCCGAAAGCACACTGCTGCAGCCGCTGCTGCTTGGCGACAAGATCGGCCTGCATCCGGTGGCGGTGATCTTCGCCGTGCTGGCGGGCGGGCAACTTTTCGGCTTTACCGGCATCCTGCTGGCGCTGCCGGTGGCGGCCGTGATCATGGTCCTGCTGCGCTACGTCTATCAGCGCTACCGCAATAGCCAGCTCTACGATCGCGAGCGAGTTCGCACCACCGCGGCGGTCACTGCCAAGCGCGAGGGCGACCGATGAGCCCGACCTCTTCACAGCTGCCGCTCGGCGTCGGTCTACGCGACGATGCGACCTTCGCCAACTTCTTTCCCGGCGCCAACGCCTCCCTGATGACCCATCTTGACGAGCAGCTCGGTGAGGGCGGCGAGCCGTTTCTCTATCTGTGGGGCGGTGAAGGGGTGGGTTGCAGTCATTTGCTGCAGGCCGCTTGTCACAACGCGGATGCCGAAGGCAAGCGCGCGCTCTATTTACCGCTCGATGCCCTCGGGCATTTTCCCCCCGATATTCTCGAAGAACCGGAACGCCTCGACCTGCTGGCAATCGACGATCTGCAACTGGTGGTCGGCCGCAAGCGCTGGGAAGAGGCGTTGTTCCACGGTTTCAATCGGCTACGGGATGCCGGCAAGCGGCTGATCATTGCGGCGGATCGCTCGCCGCGTCAGCTGGAGGTCAAACTGCCCGATCTGGCGTCACGGCTGACCTGGGGCGTGGTGTTTCACGTTCAACCACTCGACGACGGGCAGCGGCTGGCGGCGCTGCAGCTGCGGGCGCGCGTCCGAGGGATGCAGTTGCCCGACGAAGTCGCGCGTTACATCCTGCATCGCGGGCCGCGTCAGCTCGACCGACTCTCCGAGATACTCGCCAGGCTCGATCGCGAATCGCTCTCCGCCAAGCGCAAGCTGACCATCCCCTTCGTCAAGCAGGCGCTCGAGTGGTGAGGGTGCGCTGTTCGCGGATCAAGCGATGCAGCGTGCTCATCAACTTGGCCGCGCCTGGCGATAGACGCCGTTCGCGCAGACTGATCAGCCCGTAGGGCTGCACGCTCAGCGCGTCAGCCGTGGGCAGTCGGTAGAAGCGGGGCTGCGCGCAGAGCAGGTCCGCGACTTCCCGCGTCGTGACGGTCACTGCCTCTGATTTGTCGATCATGGCAAGCGACATGTAGATATCCGGCGTGTTGATGACGCGCGCGGGCATCGCGATGCGGTGATGCAGAAAGAGATGCTCCACCCGCTGTCGCATCAGCGTGCCCGGAGGCTGCAGCACCCAGGGATAATGTCGCATTTCCTCCAGTGCGGCGGCTCGGGATCGTGCGAGCGGGTGGCCAGCGCGGCAGACGAAGCAGAGTTTTTCCTCGCCGATCTCCTCGAAAACGAAGTCGCTCGCCGGAGTGCCCAGTGGAATTCGCGCAATGGCGAAATCGAGCTCGCCATTCCTCAATCTCGGCACTAGCTTGCCGCTGACATCCACATCGATATTGACCTTAAGATTCGGGCTTTCGCGGTGAACCTGTTCGACGGCGCTGGCAATCAGGGTCACGGCGGGCGCTTGCACGGTTCCGATCGAGACGGTACCGGCATTGCCTTCGTTGAGCGCGTTGATTTCCTCGCTTGCCTGATTGAGCGCGTCGAGCATGCTGTGCGCATGTCGGATCAGGCTTTCGCCATACCAGTTGGGCGTCACGCCTCGAGAATGTCGCTCGAAGAGGGGCACGCCCAGTAGCCGCTCGATGTCGCCGAGCAATTTCGAGGCCGCCGGTTGGCTCATGCCCAAGCGTTCTGCCGCGCGATGGAGATTGCGGCAGTCGTCCAGCGCCACGAACAGCTGAAGATGTCGAAACTTGAGCCTGGCACGCAGGAACCAGTCCGGAGACAGCAAATCCACGGGTCGCGATCTCATCACGGGCGGGGTTCAAGGCGTGCGACGTTTTGATGAGGCATAACGAGGTATTGTCGCATAGTCAGATTGAGGGCTCCGGGCTACGTTTTAGAGGTTCCAGTCGAGCATACGATCATGAGGAGTCTGTGATGACGCGCCATGTCTTTGCTTTTCCATTACGTTTTCTGGGATTGATGCTCACCCCGGCCATGCTCATGGTTCAGGTGCAAGCTCAGGCCCAGGGCGAGCCGATGTCTTCATCGACGACCGACGCTTTGCCAGCCGGTGTCCAGCGGTCGATCTTCGGGCGTTTACCGGACGGTCGCGAGGTCGACTGCTATCGAATCACCAACGACGACGGTCTCGAGATGCGAGTCATCAATTATGGCGGCATCATCGTATCGCTTAAGACACCCGATCGAAGCGGCGATCTTGATGACATCGTGCTGGGCTTCAACGCCTTGGACGATTATCTCTCTAATGCTTACCGTCAGGCCAACCCCTACTTTGGTGCCCTCATTGGTCGCTACGGCAATCGCATCGCCAATGGCCGTTTCTCGCTGGGAAGTGAAACCTATCGACTGCCCACGAACGACGGTCCCAATACACTTCATGGCGGCGATGTCGGTTTCGACCAGCGGCTGTGGCATGCCGAGCCATTCTCTTCCGTTCAGGGGAGAGGGGTAGTCCTCACCTACACTAGCGAGGATGGCGAGCAAGGTTTTCCCGGTAGGCTTTCGACGCGCGTGAGCTACACGCTGACCAACGACAACGAACTGGCCATCGATTATCGGGCCAAGGCCTCGCGAGCGACGCCGGTCAATCTGACGCAACACAGCTATTTCAATCTCCACGGAGAAGGCAACGGCAGTATCATGAACCACCAGTTGGTGATCAACGCCAGCGCCTATACGCCCATCGATGACACGCTGATTCCGACCGGAGAAATCGCCAGCGTCAGCGGCACACCTTTCGATTTTCGCGAGCCGACTGCCATCGGGATGCGCATGGGGCAGAAGAACACGCAGCTGGCCTATGCCAAGGGCTATGACCACAATTTCGTGCTGTCCAGAAATCCCGGTCAAGCCGGGCAATCGTCGCTGGCGGCCCGAGTCATCGAACCGCAGAGTGGTCGCGTACTCGAAGTCTCGACCACGGAGCCAGGGCTGCAGTTCTACTCGGGCAACTTTCTCGATGGCACTCTGATCGGGAAACGTGGACAACCCTACACTCTACACGCCGGCTTGGCGCTGGAAACGCAACACTTCCCGAACTCTCCCAATCAGTCCAACTTCCCTTCGACGATCGTGCAGCCGGGCGAGACTTACCATTCGCAAACCGTTTACCGGTTTTCGACGACGCAGGATCTGCCTGGCTTCGCTCCCTTTTAATCTAACGGCAAGTCGCGCAATCAAGCGTATGAAAACCGCCATGGATCGTGGCGGTTTTTTGGGGATAAAACGTCCGTTTGACCAAAGTCTTGAAACGACTTTAGTCGGGACGAGACACCTGGGACTATCCGGTTTTCCCGCACTCCGTTTGTACTGCCTATCGGCCAATAGCAACTACCGTATCACTCCACCATCGTATCGATATTTGTCGGTTATCGGTCGGCTACATACCGTGACCTCACCGCAAAAACAGCGGGTACTGGTGCATCGCACGTATCAGCCATGACCTGCACGTCATCCGATAACAACCACACGCTCCCGGTGGAGCTGGAGGCAGCCGTGATTAACTTCCTGAAATCGTCTTTGCTGGTACTCGGAGTGGCCAGTTTCGGCATGGGCGCCGGATCTTCCCTGGCACAGAACGACGTAAAGATCGGGTTTATCGTCAAAAAGCCCGAGCAGGCCTGGTTCATCAATGAACAGGATGCGGCGAGTGCGCTCGGCGAGCAGAAAGGCTTCGAGGTCGTTCGGCTCTCTGGAGAAGATGGCCAGCAGGTGCTCAGCGCGATCGACAATCTTAACTCTCAGGGCGCGCAGGGATTCGTGATCTGTCCGCCTGACGTGCGCCTGGGACCGGCCATCGCCAACCGCGCCCAGCAGTACGGCATGAAGGTCGTGACTGTCGACGACCAGTTTCTGGGGCCGGACGGGGAGCCGATGGCCGAGGTGCCACACCTGGGTATGTCCGGCTACAAGATCGGCCGTCAAGTCGGCGATGCGATTGCCAAGGAAATGAAGGCAAGAGGCTGGGAGCCGCAGAGCGTGGCAGCCCTGCGCATTAGTAACAATGAATTGCCGACCGCCAAGGAGCGGACCGATGGCGCGACCGATGCGCTGCTGGACGCCGGCTTCGTCAGTGACAACATCTTCGATGCGCCGCAGCAGAATACGGATACCAGTAGTGCCTTTGCCGCGGCGTCGCCGATCTTTTCCAAGAACGGTCGCTTCGAGCATTGGGTGATTTACGCGCTCAATGAAGAGAGCGTGCTAGGTGGCGTGCGCGCTAGCGAACAATATGGCCTGGCGCCGGATCAGGTCATTGGTATCGGCATCAACGGCTCCGGGGCGGCATTCGCCGAATTCTCCCGCCAGAAGCCGACCGGGTTCTACGGCACCGTGGCGGTCAGTTCCACCATGCATGGGCGCCAGAGTGCCGACAATCTCTACACCTGGATCACCGAAGACAAGCAGCCGCCGGCCAATACCGAAACCACGGGAACGCTGATGACCCGCGACAACTGGGAACAGGTACGAGAAGACCTGGGCCTTTAGCGCAGCAATAACGCGTCGCCGACGCCACGAGAGTCGGCAATCGATGGGTCTTCGAGGAGAACAGGGATGAGCGAGGCGTATTTACGCGTCGACGGCATCACGGTCGAGTTCCCCGGCGTTCGTGCCTTGGACGGCGTCAGCTTCGCGGCGCGAGCGGGTGAGGTGCACGCGCTGATGGGTGAGAACGGGGCGGGTAAGTCGACCCTGCTGAAGGTGTTGAGCGGCGTCAATCGTGTCACGGGCGGCCAACTGTGGATCGACGGTGAACCGACGGTGTTCGATAACGCGCGGGAAGCGCTGCGGCGAGGCATTTCGATCATCTACCAAGAGCTGACGCTGTCGCCCAATCTGTCGGTAGCGGAAAATCTGCTGTTGGGGCAGTTGCCGGTCAAGCGCGGTTTTCTCGATCGGCGACGCTTGCGAGAGCGGGCGATGTCCATTCTGGAGGAACTGGGCGAAGGCGATATTCATCCTTCGACCAAGGTGCGCGAACTGTCGATTGGCCAGCAGCAGATGATCGAGATTGGTCGGGCATTGTTGCGCGATGCCCGCATCATCGCTTTCGACGAGCCGACCAGCTCGCTATCCGTCCAGGAAATCCGGCATCTCAAGCGAATTGTTTCGCGTCTGCGTGAGGAAGGGCGTGTGGTGCTCTATGTCACGCACCGCATGGAAGAAGTGTTCGAAATGTGCGACGCGGTGACGGTCTTCCGAGATGGCCGCCATATTCACACGCACGAAACGCTACACGGGCTCGACCACGACACGCTGGTCAGCGAAATGGTCGGCCGTGAAATCGAAGACGTCTACGGTTACCGACCTCGGCCGCATGGTGATGTGCTGATGCGCCTAGAAGCGATCGAGGGGCGAGGCGTCAAGGCGCCCGTCAGTCTGGAAGTGCACCGCGGCGAAGTGTTCGGGCTATTCGGACTGGTCGGCGCCGGGCGGAGCGAGTTGATGCGTCTGGTCTGTGGTGCTGAACGCGCCGCTGGTGGGCAAGTCCTGTTTGACGGCGCGACTTGCCGATTTGGCTCTGTCCAGGCGGCCATTCGGGCCGGTATCGCCATGTGCCCGGAGGATCGTAAATCGCAGGGGATATTTCCGGTCGCCAGCGTCTCGGACAATCTCAATATCAGTTGCCGTCGTTTCTTCAGGCGTTGGGGTGGCTTCCGTGATCCGCAGCGCGAGACGGCGAATACCGAAGATTACATTCGCCAGCTTCGCATCAAGACGCCGGGACCGAAGACTCCCATTGCCAACCTCTCCGGTGGCAACCAGCAGAAGGTGATACTGGCGCGTTGGCTGGCGGAGAAGATCGATCTGTTCGTGATGGATGAGCCCACTCGCGGCATCGATGTCGGCGCGCGACGGGATATCTACTCACTGCTTTACGAGCTCGCCGAACGCGGCAAAGGCGTACTGGTGATCTCTAGCGATTTGGCGGAAGTCAGCTCGATCTGCGATCGCATCGGGGTCATGCGAGACGGCGAGTTGATCGACATCGTATCGCGCGATCAGGCGACGCCCGAGCGCTTGCTTGGCTTGGCGCTGCCGGCCTGATGCCGGCGAGGCATGCGCTGAGATCGCGTTTTTCCTTCCCCATTCAGAACCGAGAATCGCAAGAGGATTCCGAACCATGACTGACAAGGTCGTCAATTCCACGGCAATTCCCGTCCAAGGGCGACGGGGGCTGCCCAAACCGTTGCGAACCCTGCTCGATACGTCGGGCCTGATCGCCGTTTTCATTCTGCTATTCATCGGCTTGTCCGTGCTCGTCCCCGATTTTCTGACGGGGCGCAACATCGTTGGCCTGCTGCTCTCGGTGACGCTGATCGGCACGATCGCGACCACCATGATGATGGTGCTGGCGCTGGGTGAGGTCGACCTGTCCGTGGCGTCCATCGTCGCCTTTGCCGGTGTCGTTGCGGCGATCGTGACCTCGACCAGCGGCAGCGTCGCCATCGGCGTGCTGGTCGGTATCGCAGCCGGTACTGCCGTCGGGGCGTTCAACGGTTTCGTGGTCGCCCGCTTCGGCATCAACTCGTTGATCGCCACGCTGGCCGCCATGGAGTTCGTACGGGGTCTGGCCTACATCACCTCGGGTGGCGATGCGGTGATGATCACCGTTCCCGGGTTTTTCGAACTTGGCAGCGCCTCGTTTCTCGGGCTGACGCTGCCGGTATGGACGATGATCGGCTGCTTCGTGGTATTTGGCGTCGTCCTCAACATGACGGCTTTCGGTCGCAATACGCTGGCGACTGGCGGCAATGCCGAGGCAGCCAGTCTGGCTGGCGTCAACGTGCGGCGTCTGAAGATCACCGTCTTCGCCCTTCAAGGGCTGGTTGCCGGCATCGCCGGCGTCTTGCTCACCTCAAGAATGGGGCTGGGAGATCCGAATACCTCGCAAGGGCTGGAGCTTGCGGTGATTTCTGCCTGTGTACTGGGCGGGGTATCACTCTCTGGCGGGGTGGCGTCGATAACCGGCGTGCTGGTTGGCGTATTGATCATGGGTTGCGTGCAGAACGCGATGGGCCTGCTGAATGTGCCGACTTTCTATCAGTACCTGGTACGCGGTGCGATTCTACTGCTGGCGGTGATGTTCGATCGCTGGAAACAGAGTCGGCGGGCTGGCAGCGGGTAATAAGCGCCATCACGATCGCGCTGCAACTTTGGTCTCTGAGACGAAGGCGTAAAGCCGTCCTGCAGCGCCTGTCTTCTGCCACGGTCCGTTTTTTCGATAACTATATCGATATCGATGGCTCCATAAAATTGGATTATCGGTTATCGATTCTCCCGGTTACTGTCTGCGCATTCGCGGCTAGCACGCCAGCTTGAGTGCCGCGGAACCGTGAGGAGATTCCATGCAAGAGACGACACAGGCCGCAGCGGATATGTCCACGCTGGGATTGATGGGCATCGCCGCGGCGGCAATCGCCATTCTTCTGATATTGATCATTCGGGTACGTCTGCATCCGTTCTTTGCGCTGGTGATCGTCAGTATCGGCACGGCGCTGGCTACCGGCATTTCAGTCGCCGACCTCCTGCCGACGTTGTTGAGTGGCTTCGGCAAGACGCTCGGCAACGTGGCGCTGCTGATCGGCTTTGGCGCGGTATTGGGGCGGCTGGTGGCGGTTTCCGGCGGGGCGCGGGTGCTCGCCGATACCCTGATTCGACTGTTCGGCCGTGATCGCGCACCGCTGGGTCTGTCGATTGCCTGCTTGCTGTTCGGATTCCCGATCTTTCTCGATGCCGCCTTCGTGGTCATGCTGCCGGTGATCTATTCGGTCGCCCGTGAGCTCAAGGCGTCACTGCTGCTTTACGGTCTGCCGGCGGCCGGTGCGTTTCTGGTCATGCATGCGCTGATGCCACCGCACCCCGGCCCGGTTGCGGCAGCGGTCTTCCTGCAGGCCGATATCGGTCAGGTCCTGTTCGTCGCGCTCTGCGTAGGATTGCCCACCTGGTATGTGATGGGTTATCGGCTATCGCTGTTGCTGGCCAATCGTGCGCCTTTTCAGCCGGTACCGAATTACATGGGTGGAGACGACGACGAGATTTCCGCCGAGAAGCGCCCGGCATTCGGCACGGTGCTGCTGGTGCTATTGCTGCCGCTCATCCTGATCTTCCTCAATACCGGCCTCTCGACGCTGGGCCAGAGCGGTGCCATCGACGGCGACAACCCGCTGGTATCGGCACTGATGCTGATCGGCGAAACACCGATCGCGTTGCTGATCAGCACCTGTATCGCGATGTGGCTGCTGGTGATTCGCGGGCGCGAACGCGGCGCCATGGATTCGATCAACGAGATCGTCGAACAGGCGCTGTCGCCGGTCTGCTCGATCATTCTGATCACTGGCGCGGGAGGCATGTTCGGCGGCGTGTTGACCGCCAGTGGCATTGGCGAGGCGCTGGCGGACAGTCTGCAGGCCTTCGGGCTGCCGGTGATCGTCGCCGGTTACGTGATCGCCTCGGTCATTCGAATCGCGCAGGGATCGGCGACCGTCGCCGGGACCACTGCGGCGGGGATCATGGCACCTGTGGTACTGGGCGATCCGTCGCTGGTCGGCCTGCCGGCCGCCTGCGTCACCGTGGCGATCGTGGCCGGCGCCATCGGCTATTCGCATGTCAACGACTCCGGATTCTGGCTGGTCGGGCGTTTTCTGGGCGTCGATACCAAAACCATGCTCAAGACGTGGACGGTCGTCTCGATCGGTATCTCGCTGATGGCATTCGGCCTGTCGTGGCTCGCGTTTTCGCTGCTGTAAGGCATTTCGGGCGACGGCCATCTCGCTGTCGCCGTGACCACCCATCACCGTGACGGTTCGCTGCCGCCCACCGGCGGCTCGAGGAGAAAGAGAATGAGCGATTCGAAAGAAGGTTCACGCAAGCTGCGTTCGGCGCAGTGGTTCGGCACCGCCGACAAGAATGGTTTCATGTACCGCAGCTGGATGAAAAATCAGGGCATTCCGGACCATGAGTTCCAGGGCAAGCCGATCATCGGCATCTGCAACACCTGGTCGGAACTGACGCCCTGCAACGCGCACTTCCGCAAGCTGGCCGAGCACGTCAAGAAGGGCGTGCTGGAGGCCGGCGGCTATCCGGTGGAGTTCCCGGTCTTCTCCAACGGCGAGTCCAATCTGCGGCCGACGGCGATGTTCACTCGCAACCTCGCCAGCATGGATGTCGAAGAGGCGATTCGCGGCAATCCCATCGATGCGGTCGTGCTGCTGGTCGGCTGCGACAAGACCACGCCGGCGCTGTTGATGGGCGCGGCGAGCTGTGACATCCCGGCGATCGTGGTGACCGGCGGGCCGATGCTCAACGGCAAGCATGAGGGCAAGGATATCGGTTCCGGCACCGTGGTGTGGCAACTGTCCGAGCAGGTCAAGGCCGGGCAGATATCGATTCACGACTTCATGGCCGCCGAAGCCGGCATGTCACGCTCCGCGGGTACCTGCAATACCATGGGCACGGCCTCGACGATGGCCTGCATGGCCGAGTCGCTGGGCGTCTCGCTGCCGCACAACGCCGCGATCCCGGCCGTCGATTCGCGCCGCTACGTGCTGGCGCATCTCTCGGGCAACCGCATCGTCGAGATGGTCAACGAGGATCTGCGGCTTTCGAAGATTCTGACGCGTGAAGCGTTCGAAAACGCGATTCGCACCAACGCGGCGATCGGTGGCTCGACCAACGCGGTCATTCACTTGAAGGCGATTGCCGGACGTATCGGCGTCGACCTTGCGCTGGATGACTGGACTCGTATCGGCCGTGGCACGCCGACGATCGTCGATTTGCAGCCCTCCGGTCGCTACCTGATGGAGGAGTTCTACTACGCAGGTGGATTGCCGGCCGTGCTGCGTCGTCTCGGTGAGGCCGACCGAATTCCCCACAAGGATGCGCTGACCGTCAACGGCAAGACGCTGTGGGAGAACGTGCAGGACGCGCCGCACTACAACGACGACGTGATCCGCCCGCTGGATAACCCGCTGCGCGAAGACGGCGGCATGTGCATCCTGCGCGGCAATCTGGCGCCCAATGGCGCCGTGCTCAAGCCTTCGGCGGCGAAGCGCGAGCTGATGACGCATCGTGGTCGTGCGGTGGTGTTCGAGAATTTCGATGACTACAAGGCTCGAATCAACGACCCGGATCTGGACGTCGAACCCGACGATATTCTGGTGCTCAAGAACTGCGGGCCGCGCGGCTATCACGGTATGGCCGAGGTCGGCAACATGGGATTGCCGCCGAAAATTCTCGAGCAGGGTATCACTGACATGGTGCGCATCTCCGACGCCCGCATGAGCGGCACCGCCTACGGCACCGTGGTGCTCCATGTCGCCCCGGAAGCCGCTGCCGGCGGCCCGCTGGCGGCAGTCAAGAACGGCGACTGGATCTCGATGGATTGCGACAGCGGGTCGCTGGATCTCGAGGTCGACGATGCCGAGATCGCCCGGCGGCTGGCGCAGGCCGATCCAATGGCGGCCTCGAACGAGATTGCGCGCAGCGGCGGTTATCGCCAGCTCTATATCGAGCGGGTGCTACAGGCCGACGAGGGCTGCGACTTCGACTTCCTGAGAGGCTGCCGGGGGAGTGAGGTGCCACGCCATTCGCATTGAACTGATAGAGAATCGAATTCAACCGGAGGGCACGAAAGCATTCGAGCGATATTCAGACAAGGCAAAAATTGGCGACCAGGCGGACCGGGCTGACGCACCAGTTTACGAGGGTGTAAATGAGTACTGGGAGCCAATTTTTAACACTGTATGAATGAGCGCAGACGCTTTCGTCACTCGCCCATCAACGTGGCGGTGATTTTTCTGGCACCGCCTCTTTCGCGATGCTCGCCGAGCCAGATGCCTTGCCAAGTCCCGGTGAGCAGCCGCCCCCGCTCGACCGCCAGTGTCAGTTCGGTGCCGAACAGGCTCGCCAGCACGTGGGCGGGCATGTCGTCCGGCCCTTCCAGGGTGTGGCGCATGCCGGCGAGGTTTGCCGGCGCCAGCTTGTCGGCGAACAGGGCCATGTCGTGTCGTACGTCGGGGTCGGCATTCTCGTTGAGCGTGAGTGAAGCGGAGGTGTGCATCAGTTGCAGATGCAGCAGGCCGGTCTTGATCGAACGCATCTCGTCGATGGTGCCGAGAATCTCGTCCGTGACCAGATGAAACCCGCGCGAGCGGGGCTTGAGTGAAAACTGTTGGCGGTGCCACATGGCGCGCTCCTGACGTAGTCGATGAATATGGGGTCAGGATAGACAGCCTTGAGCGTCGACGATAGACGGCCCGGAGCGTCCACCACAGACAGCCTCGAGCGTTTAGCCAGAAAACGTCGAGCGATCGGGCTGACCTGGATTGGGCGCGATAGCCGACAAAAGTCGCACGTCTGGAAAGCGTCCGGCGGGTTAGTCTGATTTCACTATCGGACGAGGGACGCGCGGCAGGCGATTTGCCGTTGTCGACCATTGGTCTGTTGTCGAACACTGATCGAGAGGAGCGGGATCTCTGCATGAAACGGCGTGAATTCTGCAAGGCGGCGGCTGCCGGTGCGAGCCTGGTCGCACTGGCCGGTTACCTGCCCGAGAGCCGGGCACAATCGGGTTCGGCGAGTCGAGATCGAGTCAGGATGGATGTCGGCATCGTGACCTGGACGCTGGGCATGACCGAGCCTGAAGCGGTGGCCCGAAAGGCGGTGTCGCTGGGACTGGATGGCGTCCAGTACGCCGGCGACTATCGAGACTGCAGCGGTAGCGCGTTGCGCAAGGCCCTCGATGCGGCCGGCCTTCGGCTGTTTGCCGTAGATCCGTTCAATGCCGGCCCTCCCGACCCTGAGAAGGCCACCCAGGCAGCCGCCATCGCCTACTACCGACGTGTCGTGGACTTCGCGGCGGATGCTGGCGGTGCACCTGTGACGCTGCAGGGGCTGTCGCAGTGGACGCGCAATTGTCCCGATCGCGAGTCGGCCATGGCGCGGCTTCTGGCATGCTGCGAAGCGGTCGACCATTACGCACAGCAGCGGGGCGTTACGACGCTGTATGAAGCGTGCAATCACTACGAAGTGCCTTTGATGCACACGGCGGCAGACTGTCAGGCGCTGATCCAGCAGGTGGGCGGCGACAACATGCGGCTAGTTCTCGACAGCTTCCATATGAATATCAACGAGGCCGATCCACTGCGCGTGCTGCGCGATCACGGCGCCATGACCGAGATCTATCATATTTCGGATTCGGGGCGCGGGGGGATCGGCAGCGGACATATCGATTTCCGTGCGCAGTACGAGGCACTGGTCGAGTCCGGGTTCCGCGGCAGCGTCGCCGTCGAGCCGGTGCTACCGGCGCTGACCCCGAGCAATCCGCCGCGAACCGCGGCCGAGCGGCAGGCGCTGGATGCGGAGATCGCTCGCAGCGTGGCCGCGTGGCGCCGCTTCATGGCGGCGTAAGCACGACTCGTACCGAGGCGATGCTTGTCGGTCGCCTCTTTCAATCTTCGATACCCGGGGAGGGAGTCATGAAAACACGCGCGGCAGTGATTCGAGAGATGCAAAAGCCTCGACCTTACGGGGCGTCTCTGCCCCTGACGATCGAGGAGGTCGAACTCGATGGCCCTGCCCCGGGTGAGGTGCTGGTCAAGCTGCGGGCCGCCGGGCTCTGTCACTCCGATCTCTCGACGATCAACGGCGACCGACCGCGACCGCTGCCGATGGTGCTGGGCCACGAAGCGGCCGGGGAAGTGGTGGAAATTGGCGAAGGGGTCAGTGATCTGGCGATCGGCGATCACGTCGTGTTCTCGTTCGCGCCGAGCTGCGGCACCTGTCCGTCGTGTCTCTCCGGGCGGGCGGCGTTGTGTGGTCCCGGGCAGGTGGCCAACACGGCGGGGCATCTGCTCGGCGGTGGCATGCGGCTGCATCGAGGCGACGAGCGACTCTATCACCACATCGGCGTTTCCGGGTTCGCGGAGTACACCGTCGCCTCGCGCCGCTCGCTGACCAGGATCGATCCGGCGCTGCCGTTTCACATCGCCGCGCTGTTCGGCTGCGCGGTGCTGACGGGCGTAGGCGCCGTGGTGCATACCGCAGGGCTTCGACTGGGGCAGTCGGTACTGGTCGTCGGCCTCGGTGGCGTCGGTCTGGCCGCCGTGATCGGTGCCCTGGCCGGCGGCGCGCGCCAGGTCATTGCCGCCGATCTCTCCCCGGACAAGCTGGAAACCGCGAAGGCGTTAGGGGCAACGCACGTCGTCGACAGTGGCGACCCCGATGCGCTGGCGCAGGTGCGTGAGGTCAGCGGCGGCGGCGTGGATATCGCGGCCGAATTCGCCGGTGCTGCAAAGGCGCTCGAGTTTGCTTACGAATCCACCGCACGCGGCGGCACGACAGTCACTTCCGGTCTGCCCCATCCGGATGTGCGTTTCGCGCTCTCTCCGACGCGACTGGTCGCCGAGGAGCGCACGCTCAAGGGGTCTTACCTTGGCGGACACGTGCCGGCGCTCGACGTGCCCGAATACATTGCGCTCTATCAGTCCGGGCGACTGCCGGTCGACCGCCTGCTCACGCACCGGCTGAAGCTCGACGAGATCAACGAAGGATTTGAGCGCCTCGCCTCGGGCCAGGCGATCCGCCAGGTGATCGATTTCGATTGAGGCAATGGCGGCACGCGTGGGAGGGACGCGATAGAATGTCGTTTCAACGACATCCGCCACGCGAAGCGGGTGCGTTCCCGTGCGAAACGATGCACGGCCGTGACCGACTGCTAGTCTTGAATGAGTCCTTTGCCACTTCATCCGCCGCGCCGGCGTCGCGCTCAGTGCGCACTCCGGCCGGTGTTTCACTCGGTAAGCCAAGGAGAATCTCATGACACGGACTCGCATCGAGCGCGACAGCATGGGCGAACTGGAAGTCCCGGAGAGCGCACTATATGGCGCCCAGACCCAGCGCGCCGTCGACAATTTCCCGATCAGCGGTCAGCCGCTGCCGCCGCAGTTCATTGCCGCGGTGGCGCGAATCAAGCGGGCGGCGGCCGAGGTCAATCAGGCGCTGGGGCTGCTCGATGAGGCTCGCGCCAAGGCGATTGTCGCCGCCGCCGACGAGATCATCGCAGGCCAGCACGTCGATCAGTTTCCGATCGATGTCTTTCAGACAGGCTCCGGCACCTCGACCAACATGAACGTCAACGAGGTGATCTCGCATCTCGCCAGTCGCGACGGACTCGACGTCGGGCCGAACGATCACGTCAACATGGGGCAGTCGAGCAATGATGTGATCCCGACCGCGATTCACCTCGCCGCCGCGGTCGAGGTCAACGAGCGGCTGCTGCCGGCGCTGGGCTATCTGCGCGCGGCCGTCGATCGAAAGGCAGCCTCGGTCGACGACGTGGTCAAGACCGGACGCACGCATCTGATGGATGCGATGCCGGTTCGCCTGAGCCAGGAGCTGGGCGGCTGGTCCAGTCAGATCGGCCAGGCCGAAGATCGCTTGAAGGATGTGCTCAAGCGGGTAACGCGACTCGCGCTTGGCGGCACTGCGGTGGGCACCGGTGTCAATGCGCACCCTGAATTCGCGGTCAAGGTCGCGGAGAAGCTGGCGCGTGACACGCAGCTCGAGTTTCGTCCCAATGACAGCTTTTTCGCCAGCCTGGCCTCGCAGGACGCGGCGGTCGAGCTTTCCGGGCATCTGAAGACTTACGCCTGCACGGTCATGAAGATCGCCAACGATCTGCGCTGGATGAACTCCGGGCCGCTCGGCGGGCTTGGGGAGATCGAACTGGAAGCGCTACAGCCGGGCAGCTCGATCATGCCGGGCAAGGTCAATCCGGTCATACCGGAATCGGCCGCGCAGGTGGCCGCGCAGGTCATCGGCAACGACGCCGCGATTACGGTCGGCGGGCAGAGCGGCAATTTCCAGCTGAACGTGATGTTGCCGCTGATCGCGCACAATCTGCTGGGGTCGATCGGGCTACTGACCCACGTCAGCCGGTTGCTGGCGGATCGCGCGATCGCGACATTCAACGTGCGCCGCGACAACATCGAGGCGCCGCTGTCCAAGAATCCGATTCTGGTCACCGCGCTCAACTCGGTGATCGGTTACAACGCGGCCGCGGCGGTCGCCAAGAAAGCCTACCAGGCCGGGCGTCCGATCATCGATGTGGCCGAGGAAGAGACCGAACTCTCCCGTCAAGAGCTCGAACGGCTGCTTGACCCCGCCAAGTTGACCGAGGGCGGCATTCCCGAGTGATATGCGTCGCCTCCGCAAGGAAGCATTTTCGGGGATCGACAACCAGCAATGCCACCGTATCGGTGGCGTTTGTCGTTTCAGAGGCGGGCTGGCCCTGACTTGGCCGCCGGGGGCTTTCCCGGCGCCTGGGTCTTACTCCTCGACCTGAATGATCTTCATGGTGTTGGTGCCGCCGTGGGCGTTCATGTGATCCCCGCGGGTCAGGATCACGTGGTCGCCGCGCTTGGCCAGACCACGGTCGACCAGCTCCTTGATCGCGCCGGCATTGATCTCGGTCAGCGGGAAGCGCGAGCTGTCGAATACCAGCGAAACGACGCCGCGATAGAGCGCCATGCGGCGCTGTACCTGCGTATTCTCGGCCAGCGCGACGATCGGCAGCCCCGAACGGATACGCGAGGCGATCAGCGGCGTATAGCCGGTGGCTGTGACGCAGGCGATCGCCACGACACCGGACAGATGATTGGCCGCATACATGGCGGAGAGTGCGACGGTTTCATCGACGCGCGTAAAGCCTTCGTGGATGCGGTGCTTCGACTCTTGCGCGCTGCGCTCACGCTCGGCACCCAGGCAGAGACGGTTCATGGCGCGAATCGTCTCGACCGGGTAGTCACCGGCGGCGGTCTCCGCCGAGAGCATGACGGCGTCGGTGCCGTCGAGCACCGCGTTGGCGACGTCGAAGACCTCGGCGCGCGTCGGCAGCGGGGACTCGATCATCGACTCCATCATCTGAGTGGCGGTGATGACGACCTTGTTGAGCGTGCGAGCGCGGGCAATGATCCGTTTCTGGACCCCGATGAGCTGCGCATCGCCGATCTCCACGCCGAGATCGCCGCGTGCCACCATGACCGCTTCGGAGGCACGGATGATGTCATCCAGCGTTTCCGGGTCGGCGACGGCCTCGGCGCGTTCGATCTTGGCCACCAGACCGATATCCTCACCGGCCTCGCCCAGCAGCTCGCGGGCATACTGCATGTCGGCGCCGCTACGCGGAAAGGAGACGGCGAGGTAGTCGACGCCGATCTCGATCGCCGTCTTGAGGTCTTCCTTGTCTTTCTCGGTCAACGCCGAGGCGGACAGGCCACCACCCTGCTTGTTGATGCCCTTGTTGTTGGTGAGCTTGCCGCCCACCTTGACCGTGGTGAAGATCTGCGGACCCTCGATGCGATCGACCTCGAGCACGAGTCGCCCGTCATCGAGCAGCAGCACGTCGCCAGCTTTCACGTCATCGGCGAGCTCCTTGTAATCGCAACCGACGCGCTCCGCGTTGCCGGCATCGCGCTCGAGCGAGACATCGAGCACGAACTTCTGGCCCTTTTCGAGCTTGACGCCGCCCTCGGCGGCAAACCGCGCGATACGGATCTTCGGCCCCTGCAGGTCGCCGAGTGCGGCTACCGCACGGCCATGACGCTCGGCGGACTCGCGAACCGCCTGCAGCCGGCGACGGTGATCGTCGGGGTTACCGTGGGAGAAGTTGAGACGGACGACGTCGACGCCGGCTTCGATGATGGCATCCAGCACGCCCTCGCGATCCGTGGCGGGACCGAGGGTGGCAACAATCTTGGTGCGGCGGATCGGGCCGTGAAACGCGTGCTGCATGGAAATTCTCCTGGCAACTGGGTGAGGTATCTGAACGCACTCGACATCGGGTGCGATACCGACAGGTGGTGATTTTACAACAAGGCAGGGGACTTGTCCGAAACGCGACCTTGCGCTATTCCATCAAGAGCGACGATCGACAGGGAAAAGTTCTGTCCGGTCGGTCGCGTGCATGTTGACCGCATGGGCATGTCGTTACGATGACGTGAAGACGTTGTCTCTGTCTGTCCTGGCTCGGCCGCTGCCTTTCCTGGCTCGAGTGTAGCGCGGCTGGCGTCGGCCCGACATCGACGAAAGTCGTAGTTCGCTCGGAGAATTTGCACGCCAACGGGTTGGAATCGGCGACCGCAAACCCATCTAGGAAGGCCTGCCAAGCGCCGTCACGGTAGTGAGTCGGTCTGGCACACGATCACGGAAGCGGAAAGAGGGATCGCTGGCGCCATCCGAATGGCTGGGGTAGGGTAGGCGGATTTTACGGCAGGGTCCCATGTCAGCGCCGTCGAGCACGCCATCGGCTGGAACCGCCACATCCTATATAGAGAAAGATAGAAGAAGCAGGAGCGCTATGGGCAAGTCTCTGGTTATCGTCGAGTCGCCGGCCAAGGCCAAGACCATCAACAAGTATCTCGGCAACGATTTCGTGGTGAAGTCGAGTGTCGGGCATATTCGTGATCTGCCGACCAGCGGCTCGTCGAAGCAGGCCAGCGATCCCAAGGAGCGAGCGCGTCAGGCGGCAGCGACGCGCAAGATGTCGCCGGACGAAAAGGCCGAGTACAAGAAGCACAAGCAGTGGGATCAGCTCGTGCGTCGCATGGGCATCGACCCCGAGCACGGTTGGCGTGCCAACTACGAAGTGCTGCCCGGCAAGGAGAAGGTGGTCGACGAGCTCAAGAAGCTCGCCGACAAGAGCGACACCATCTATCTCGCGACCGATCTGGACCGCGAGGGGGAAGCGATCGCCTGGCATTTGAAAGAGACGATCGGTGGCGACGACTCGCGCTACAAACGCGTGGTGTTCAACGAAATCACCAAGAATGCGATCCAGGAAGCGTTCAAGCAGCCGGGTACGCTCAATATTTCCCGTGTCGAGGCGCAGCAGAGCCGGCGCTTTCTCGATCGCGTGGTCGGTTTCATGGTCTCGCCGCTGCTCTGGAGCAAGGTGGCGCGCGGTCTTTCCGCCGGGCGCGTGCAGTCCGTGGCGGTCAGGCTGATCGTTGATCGGGAACGTGAAATTCGCGCCTTCAATCCGGAGGAGTTCTGGGACGTCCACGCCGATACGGTCACCGCCGACGGCGAGCCGATTCGCTTCGAGATCGTGCGCCAGAACGGCGAAACCTTCCGGCCGACTTCCGAGCAGGAGACGATGACGCGCATCGCGCCGCTGGATCGCAAGTCGTTCAGCGTGACCGATCGCGAGACCAAGCCGACCCGTTCCAAGCCCAATGCGCCGTTCATTACCTCGACGTTGCAGCAGGCCGCCAGCGGCCGGCTCGGATTCTCGGTCAAGAAGACCATGACGCTGGCTCAGCGCCTCTATGAAGGTGGGTACATCACCTACATGCGTACCGATTCGACGAATCTGTCTCAGGACGCGGTGGCCGCCGTGCGGGATTATATCGGCGACGAATTCGGCAAGCGCTACCTGCCCGAGGAGCCCAACCGCTATTCGAGCAAGCAGAATGCGCAGGAGGCCCACGAGGCGATCCGTCCGTCTAACGTCACGCAGCGTGCCGACGATCTGCCGGTGGAGCGAGATGCGCAACGGCTCTACGAGTTGATCTGGCGGCAGTTCGTGGCGTGTCAGATGGTGCCGGCGGAGTATCTCGCGACCACGCTGACCATCGAGACCGACGGCTTCGAGCTCAAGGCGCGCGGCCGCGTATTGAAGTTCGACGGCTATACTCGCGTGATGAAGCCGATGGCCAAGAAAGACGAACAGGCGCAGCTCCCGGACATCGAGACGGGCGCCACTCTCGAACTCGACAAGCTCGATCCGCAGCAGCACTTCACCAAGCCGCCGGCACGCTATACCGAGGCAAGCCTTGTCAAGGAGCTGGAGAAGCGCGGCATCGGACGGCCTTCGACCTACGCCGCGATCATCTCGACCATTCAGGACCGAGGCTACGTCAAGCTCGATAATCGTCGCTTCTACGCCGAGAAGCTCGGCGAGATCGTCACCGACCGCCTGGTCGAGTCGTTCAATGACCTGCTCGACTATGGCTTCACCGCGCGAATGGAAGATCGCCTCGACGGGGTCGCCGACGGTCACGAGAACTGGCAGAAGTTGCTCGACGCCTTCTACGCCGACTTCAAGACTAAGCTCGATCACGCCGAGGGCGACGAGGGCATGCGGCCCAACGAGCCGGTCGAGACCGATATTGCCTGTCCGACCTGCGGCCGACCGATGCAGATTCGAATTGCCTCGACCGGCGTGTTTCTCGGCTGCTCCGGCTACAACCTGCCGCCCAAGGAGCGCTGCAAGACCACGATCGATCTGATTCCCGGCGAAGAGGCGGTGCCGGCGGATGCCGATGAGGCGGCGGAGACCGATGCGCTGCGCGCCAAGCGCCGGAATCCCAACACCGGCACCGCGATGGATAGCTATCTCATCGACGAGACGCGCAAGCTCTATCTCAGCAACGACGATGATGGCTACTACGAGATCGAGCAGGGTCGCTTCCGCATCAAGGGCTACGACGGTCCCGTGATCGAATGCGACAAGTGCGGCTCGGAGATGCAGCTGAAGAGCGGGCGCTTCGGCAAGTACTTTGCCTGCACCAACGAGGCGTGCGGCAATACGCGCAAGCTGCTCAAGAGCGGGGAGGTCGCGCCGCCCAAGATCGATCCGATTCCGATGCCGGAGCTCAAGTGTCAGAAAGTGGATGACACCTATGTGCTGCGCGACGGCGCGAGCGGACTGTTCCTGGCTGCGAGCCAGTTTCCCAAGAATCGCGAGACACGCCCGCCGTTGGTCAAGGAGCTCAAATCGCACGCGGAGGAGCTGCCCGAGAAATATCACTTTCTGCTCGAGGCGCCAAGCGAAGACCCGGACGGCCGGCCCGCGCAGATCCGCTTCTCGCGCAAGACGAAGAGTCAGTACGTCATGACCGACGACGACGGCAAGGCAACCGGCTGGAAGGCAACCTTCGAGGGCGGCCGCTGGCAGGTAGAGGATAAACGCAAGTGAACCCTGCTGCACGAACCAATCAGCTGCTCTATCAGGTGGAGCTGCTGCTGGAGCAGACTGTCGGGAACGACGAGCACGCGGTGGCTCGTCGCATGGCGCTGGAGGAAGCCGCGCTCGGTCAATTGGAGCTGGCGCTCGATGCGCTGGCGCGTGAAGTGACCGGACATACCGATCTTTCCCACCGGGGCTTTCGTGACTGGCTCTCGACCGACGTCAACGTGGCGGAGCTCGAGCGCCTGCGCGGTCTGGCGAGTGCGCCCGAGAGTTGGCTGGCTGTCTTGCTCACGCGTCTCGAGGCGCTGCATGGCGACGACGGTGCGGCGCGTCGCGAAGCGCGCCGTGATCTCATCGCGAGTGCATCGGCGCCGCCTCTCGGCGAGCAGCTTGGCTGGTTCCATCGCGAGTTCAAGGCGTTGCTGCCGAGCCTGCGCGAGGGCAGCCTGGAGTGGTGACCGGCTTCGGTCGATCGTGTTAGCCTGAGAACAGCCATACAACGACCGGGGCGTGCGCGCCTTGGTCGTTTTTTATTGCGACTGTCGTTATCCACGCCTCTTGCCTGGGCGACTTTTCACGTTGCTCAAGCGCGCTCTCACGGCGTCATTCATTTTTACATACGCCGTCTTCTCGCCCGGCGGGTCGACGGCAAGCGAGGTCAAACGTGTCAGATACCGCGATTCTGGAAATCGTCGAACTTGCCGATGGAGAGGTGGTGCTGCGCCCGGCCGAGGCGAGCAGCGAGCCACTGGTATCGATCCGCTTCTCGGAAGAAGCGGTCGAGCTGCTGCGACGCAGCCGCTTCGACGTGGCTCGCGAGATGCTCGATCACGCCATCACGCGTTCGCACCTGTGGGAAGGTGACGATGATGACGGCGCCCTCGATGAGGTCACCACGGTCCACTGACGTGGCTTGCTCGACGTTCGGTCATCCTGGTGACCACACACGAGTTGTCCCTCGGCCTGCGCCTCGAAGAGCGTCGGCAGCTCGCTACTCTTTCCACAGCCCAACTCGTTCCACCGCCCAACAACAATACCCGATGCCACGGAAACCGGGAGAGGAGTCTCATGGCGCACCAACTGGAAAACGCACAACGGTCGACCCAGATCGATCTCGACAGCGATGCCATTGTCGAGGCGCGCCGTGATCTGGCCGCTTGTTTTCGCATGGCAGCGAGCCTTGGCATGGGGGAGGGGATCTGTAACCACTTTTCTGCTGTCGTGCCCGGTCGCGACGACCTGTTCCTGGTTAATCCTTACGGACTTTCATTCGATGAGGTGACGGCCTCTTCGTTGCTGATCTGTGATTTCGAGGGCCACGTGGTCGCAGGGGACGGTATGCCCGAGGCGACGGCATTCTTCATTCACGCGCGTCTGCATCTGGGCAAGCCGAGCGCCAGAGTCGCCTTCCATACGCACATGCCCAATGCCACGGCGTTGACCATGACAGCCGGGGAGCCATTGCTTTGGGCGGGCCAGACCGCATTGAAGTTCTACGACCGCACGGCGGTGGACGAAACGTACAACGGACTGGCGCTGGATGCTGACGAAGGCGATCGCATTGCACAAGCAATGGGGGAGGCGGATATCCTGTTCATGCGACATCATGGCGTCATGGTGACCGCCCCGACGATCGCCGAGGCGTGGGACGATCTCTACTATCTCGAGCGCGCTGCGGAGGTGCAGTTGAAGGCAATGAGCTCTGGGCGCGAGGTAATTCCCGTCACTCGAGCACTGGCGGAGCGGACAGCGGCACAGATCCGCGCCGAGGATGCCGAAAGTGCGCGGCTGCATCTCGCGAGCGTTCGCCGCAGGCTAGCGAAAACCGGCTCCGATTTCGCGAGCTGAGTCGGTTTCCATGGCGGCGCTGGTCGTCCCCATTGCGCTACACGCTTACCGCATCCACCTGATCTACCTCGATGGTTTCGGCTTACTGCGTCAGGCCCGCGACCAGCGCAGCGATGATGGCGATGGCGAGTGTCGTCAGAGCGGTGATCAGCAGTCCGCGTCGTCGAGTGGCGCTGAAAGTGAAGAACGTCGCGAACGCGATGGTCATGGAGAGTACCGAAACTACCCAAGCAAAATTGGCCATCGGCGGTGGGGCTCCTGTTTCGAAAAAGACGCTGGCGAACGCAAGGCCCGGTCCGTAACCGTAGTGTGACGGACCATGAACAGGCTCTCGCATCGTCGGCAAGATGACCGAATGGGTCGGCGGCATTATACAGGTCATGGCGCGAGCTGCAGCGCCGCTGACGTTCGATGCAGTGCGATTGACGCTCGATTCAGGGCTGCTGACGCTTAACGTGGTAAAAGGAGGCGCGAGCATGCGCGATACCTCGCGGGCTGAACATGCCTGGCCCGCAACCGAGAGCGGTGCCCTTAGGCTATCCACGGCTGTCGCTGGCGTGATCGGCGCGGTAGCGCTGACGGTTTCCGTGCTGAGCGGATCTCAGGCAATTCTGCTGGACGGGCTGTTCAACGCCATCTACGCCGTCGTGGGGATTTTCACGCTACGTGTCGGGCGCATGGTCGTGGCACCTGACGATGACACTTATCCCTTCGGTTATGCCTATTTCGAGTCCCTGGTGAACGCGGTCAAAGGGCTTCTGATGCTCGGCGTGTCGGTGCTGGCGCTCTACAACGCCGGGGTGACGCTGGCGAGCGGTGGCAGTGCGATTTCGGCAGGGCTATCCATTGTCTACGCATTCGCGGCGACCCTCGGCTGTGCTGCGACCGCGCTCGTGCTGCGGCGGGTGCGCGATCGGTTGGCGAGCCCGCTGGTCGACGCGGATATCGAAAATTGGCAGGTCAACGCGCTGATCTCGGCATCGGTGCTGCTGGCGTTCTGTCTCATCCCCGTCGCCCGCTGGGTCGGTTGGGACCCGGTCGTGCCTTATGTCGACTCTCTGCTCGTGATCGTGGTCGTGCTGCTATGTCTGGGCGTACCGGTGCGCATGGCGCGGCGCGCGCTGCGAGAGCTGCTCAATCGGGCGCCAGCGGCCGCGCTGGCCGATCCGGTTCGTGCCAGCATCGAGGCGACTCTCGCGCCGCTTTCGCCGGTGGCGGTGCACGTGCGCATGGTGCGGCCGGGCAGGCTGCTCTACGTCACGGTACACGTGGTGATCGAGCAGGGCGCGTCGCTCGATATCGCCGCTGCCGATCGCTTTCGTGAACGGCTCGATACCGGCGTGAGGTCGCTGATCTCCCCGGTCGTCGTCGATGCCGTGTTCACGGCGGAAAGCCGTTGGGCGGCGCCCACCGCCGGTCTCTGATCTTGCCGGCGGGGGCACGGTTGCGGATGCCGTCAGTGCAGTTTGGTCAGCCGTAGCTCGGCCACGTGAGCCGGCGGCAGGAAGGAGTCGGCGCGGGCCTCTTCCCAGTAGTTCTGAAATACCGTGTGCTGACTGTTGCCGCCAAGCAATTCCTCGGGCTTGAGAAAGGTGAAGAGCTTGTCGTAGGACTGGATCTCGTCGCTCGAGACCCGCCGGATGATGTGCTCAGGACCCAGTTCGCTCGGGTGCTGCAGCCCGGCAGCGGCGAGCATCTCGGCCAGCCCCTTGAGCGTGTTGCGGTGGAAGTTGTAGACACGCTCGCTCTTGTCGCTGACGTCCAGGTGCCGACTGCGCTTCGGGTCCTGGGTTGCGACGCCGCTCGGGCACTTGTCGGAATGACAGGATAGGGCCTGGATGCAGCCGAGCGAGAACATGAAACCGCGAGCGGCATTGCACCAGTCGGCACCGAGCGCCAGCGTCCGTGCGATGTTGAACCCGGAGGTGACCTTGCCCGCGGCCCCGATGCGAATCTCCTGGCGGAGCCCGACACCCAGCAGCGTGTTATGAACCAGCATCAACGCTTCCGTCAACGGCACGCCCAGGCGGTTGATGAACTCCAGCGGCGCCGCGCCGGTACCGCCTTCGCCCCCATCGACGACAATGAAGTCGGGTCGCTGCCCGGTTTCCCGCATCGCCTTGACCATCGCGAACCACTCCCACGGGTGACCGATCGCCAGTTTGAAGCCAACCGGCTTGCCGCCAGACAGCTCACGCAGCCGGCCGATGAAGCTCATCAGCTCCAGTGGCGTGGAAAACGCGCTGTGCGCGGCTGGGGAGACGACATCCTCACCCATCGCGACTTCTCGCGCCTCGGCGATCTCCGGCGTCACCTTGGCCGCCGGGAGAATCCCGCCGTGGCCGGGCTTGGCGCCTTGCGAGAGCTTGATCTCGATCATCTTGACCTGCTCGTCGCGCGCATTGGCGGCGAAGCGTTCTTCGTTGAAGGTGCCGTCGTCATTACGGCAACCGAAGTAACCGGAACCGATCTCCCAGACGAGATCGCCGCCATGAATCCGGTGATAGCGCGAGATCGAGCCCTCGCCGGTGTCGTGATAGAAGCCGCCTTTACGCGCGCCGGCGTTGAGCGATTCGATCGCGTTGGCGGAAAGCGATCCGAAGCTCATCGCCGAGATGTTGAAGACGCTGGCGGAGTAGGGCTGGCTGCAGAGGCTGCCACCGACGGTGATGCGGAAGTCGTGGCTGTCGATATCGGTCGGGCGCAGCGAGTGATTGACCCACTCGTGGCCGGGCGCGTACATGTCCAGTAACGAGCCGAACGGCTTCTTGTCGCTCTCGTTCTTGGCTCGCTGATAGACAACGGCGCGCTGCTCGCGAGAGAAGGGGCGTTCGTCCAGATCGGACTGAATGAAGTACTGACGGATTTCCGGGCCGATCGATTCGAGAATATATCGGAAGTGGGCGAGAATCGGGTAGTTACGGCTGATCGTCCGGCGTCTCTGACGGATGTCGTGCAGGCCGAGCAGAAAGAGGCCGCCGAATATCACGACACCCAAACGCCAGGCGGCGTCGAAGGCGAGCCCGATGACGGAGACGACAAGAAGAAAGGCAACGCTGAAAAAGGTGATATTGCGCGAGGGCAGGCGAGAAAGGCCCTTGGTATCGATCATGCGGATATCGGCTCCTGGCTGGGACGGTCGCGGTGGAAGCCACCGCGGCCGTCCAGCATAGACCAGCGTGCGAGGATGACAAACTGTCGCACCTCCGCTAGCCGATCCGCGCGGGTCTTACTTGAAGCGCGGGAACTCGCCGGCTTTGAGACGCCGCATGTAGCTCTTGTAATCCGCCTTCACCTCGCTGGCAAACCAGTAGAGGCCGATGATGTTCGGGATCGAGCAGGCGAACAGCATCGCATCCGAGAAATCGACCACCGCGCCGAGGCTCATGGTCGCGCCCAGCACCGTGAAGATGATGAAGATGATCTGCATGATCAGGCTCACCCGGGGCGTCCGCCCGAACAGATAATTGCCGGCGAGAACGATGTAGTAGGAGTAGGCGAGGATCGTCGAGAAGGCGAACAGCACGACCGCGATCGCCAGGACCAGCGGAAACCACGGTAGCGCCGAACCGAAGGCCTGGGACGTGAGCTGCACGCCGCTGATATCGCCAGCGCCGTCATAAACACCCGAGACCACGATGACTAGCGCCGTCATCGTGCAGATCACCACGGTATCGATGAACGGTTCGTGGAGGGCGACGATGCCTTCGGTGATCGGTTCGTCGGTCTTGACCGCGGAGTGCGCAATGGCAGCCGTACCGATACCGGCTTCGTTGGAGAACGTGGCGCGACGAATGCCCTGGATCAGGGCGCCGACGAAGCCGCCGGCGACCCCTTCGGGAGAGAACGCGCCGCCGATGATCTCGGAGACGGCATGGGGGATGCGATCATAATGGATGATCAGCACGACGAAACCCGCCAGCAGATAGATGATCGCCATGCCCGGCACCAGCTTGTCGGTCACACTGGCGATGCGCTTCACCCCGCCGATCGTCACGATTGCCACCAGCGCCGCGACGATGATCCCGAATAGCCATGCCTTGTCGGCGAAGAAGCTGGCATCCTGACCCGTCACTGCCAGCACCTGCTGGTAGGCCTGGTTGACCTGGAACATGTTGCCGCCGCCGATGGCCGCGCCGATGATCATGAGCGCAAAGAAGGCGGCGAGAAACTTGCCGAATCCCGGCATGCCCCGGCGTGCGAAATTGCGGCTGAGATAGCGCATGGCGCCGCCAGAGACCGAACCGTCTTCGTTCTCGATCCGGTATTTGACCCCGAGCGTGCACTCGACGAACTTGCTGCTCATGCCGAGCAGCCCCATGACGATCATCCACACCGTCGCGCCTGGCCCGCCGAGCGAGATGGCGACCGCCACACCGGCGATATTGCCAAGCCCGACGGTGCCCGACAGCGCCGTTGCCAGGGCCTGGAAGTGAGAGATCTCACCGGCCGATTTCGGGTCGGTGTAGGTGCCTCTCAGCAATTGAAAGGCGTGGCCGAACGAACGCAGGTTGATGAAGCCGAAATAGACGGTGAAGAAGGCCGCCGCGACGCCCAGCCACACCACGATCAAGGGGAGGTCGACGCCGGCAACCGGCACCGAAAAGAAGATGATGGCGGCCACAGTGTTCGCCACCGGCCCGATAATGGCATTGATGGCCGCATCGATGCCGCTCTCGGCTTCCTGGGCATGGGCCATGGGGACCCAGCCGAAGGCCAGGAAAAGAGCGAATACCATTCGCAGCATGGGAAGACTCCTGCTCGTTGAGTTGTGATTGTCGAGCGGCGTGCGTCGAAGCGTGGCCTGGCCTCTTCTGCGGAGGCGCCGGCAATTGGGTGTCGTCGCAGGCGAGCCCGTTCAGGGCACGACCATGACGGGAATCGGAGAGACCTGAACCAGGTGACTGGTGGTGCTGCCGAAGATCAGATTGAGCGGCGAGCGCCCCTGCCGGCCGACATAGATCTCGTCGGCGGAGATCTCCTTGGCATAATCGATCAACAGTCGTGAAGGGTGTCCGTAGCGAATCTCGCCACTGACGTCGGCGCCTTCCTGCATCAGCCCTGCGAGCAGCGGCTGCATGATGCGCGTGTCGACTTCGGCCATTTCTCGCTTGCGATCGGCGCTTCGGCTATCGGCCTCCTGCGCGGTGTAGATCTTGTAGGGCGACCAGTCGATCACGTACAGCACCACCAGCTTCGCTGGCATCGTCTTGGCCCGCTCGGCGGCGAAGCGAGCGGCACGTGCGCTCCCTTCGCTGCCATCGACGCCGACAAGGTAGGTTTGCGTCATGTCGATCTCCTTGTTGTTATGCCACGCTGTCGTGAACGTTCAACGCGAGGGTCTCGCAGGGGCGTAGATCGCGATTGAGCCTTAATTGATATTGAACAAAAGTGGAAAAATCGCAAACCACGTTCGTTGACAGGTCGTTGATCGTGACCGGGCCGACGCCAGGCGTCGGTAACGCTTTGCAACAACGTGGAGATTTTTCGAGGGATTTTCAAAAACCTGACGCCAAGCGTTCAGGTTTGCGCTGCATCGCGCCACACTGGAGCGCAACGCTCATCATCTATCGCAAGGACTGCCCACGCGTGCGACACCACCGATCGTTTCTCCGTATTCGCCTTCTGCTGCTGATCCTCCACCTTTACGTCGGCTGGCGCCTGATTCCGGATCTGGCGGTGGGGACGATCGGTTCGGCGCTTCTCGGTGCGTATCTGGTAGCGAGTGCGCTGCTGATTCCGCTGGTGGTACGGGTCACTTGGCTCAACGGGCGTTGGCTCGCCTGGCCCGTGGCGATAATGACTGGGCTATTTTCGTTTCTGCTTGGCTTTACCCTGGTCCGTGATGTCGTGCTGGGCGTCTGGGCCGTCGCGGGGTCGCCATCGACCGCCATCCTCACTTCAAGCGCCTGGCTGGTGCTCGTGGCAACGCTCATGCTGGCTGGCTACGCGCTCTGGCAGGGCCGGCGTCTGCCCCCGGTGGTCGAAGTCGACGTGGCGCTGGAAACTCTGCCCGCAGGTCTAGACGGCTTCACGATCGTGCAGCTCAGCGATCTCCACATCGGGCCGACCATCAAGGGCGGTCATCTCCGTCGAATCATCGAGCGCACCAACGCGCTGTCCCCGGATCTGGTTGCGATCACCGGCGACCTGACCGATGGGCGGGTGGATGAATTGATGCCCGAGCTCGAGTCGCTGTCGCGCATCGAGGCGCGTCATGGCACGTTCTGCGTCACCGGAAACCACGAGTATTACAGCGAGGCGGAGGCCTGGGTCGCCGCGTTTCGCCGTCTCGGGCTGCGTGTTCTGGTCAATGAATTCGCGCTCCTCGAACACGATACAGACCAGTTGGCGGTTGCCGGTATCACCGACCTCACCGCCGGCTACTACGTCGACCGTCACCGCAGCGACCCGACGCAGGCAGCCGAGGGCATGCCGCAGGGCATCCCTCGCATTCTGCTGGCGCATCAGCCCAACTCCGCGCCCGCGGCTGCGCTCTCGGGTTTCGATCTGCAGCTATCCGGTCACACCCACGGCGGCCAGATCTGGCCCTGGAGCCTTCTGGCCAGACGCGCCAATCGGTTTCTCGCCGGGCTGGGCAGAGAAGGGCGAATGTGGGTCTACACCAGCCGCGGGACGGGTTACTGGGGACCGCCGATGCGTCTCGGTGCGCCCTCGGAAATTACCCGAATACGCCTGCGGCAGGCGGAAGGTGCGTCCATCGCGCAGACGTGAGGGCACGCATCGAAATGACGTTAAATCCAGGATAAAGACAAAGGATGACATCATGTTCGATTCGACGGAGCGCTGGGTTCTCGGCGTGGTGGTGACGATCTGTTTTTTGTTGCTGATCGGCTATGCGGCGCACTTCTATCGCTCGACCAAGACCTACGCCGATTACAACGTCGCAGGCCGCTCGGCTTCGCTGTTTCCGATGATTCTGACCATCGTGGGTACCGCGATCGGTGGCTCGGTATTGCTGGGGGCGATGAGCCAGGGCTATGTCAGCGGCCTGGGGCAGATCTGGTTACCGGGGTCATTCACCGTGACCAGCATCCTGTTGGCGGTTTTCTTTCTGCGGCGCATTCGCGAGGTGGGGGACGCTCACGACATGGTCTCGATCGCGGATTTCACCGCACTGCGATTCGGCAATGGCGCCCGTATCCCGACGATCATCAGCATCCTGTGCGCCTACTGCGCCATTACCGGCATGCAGTTCGTCGCCATCGCCACGATTCTCCATCTCGTTTTTGGTCTTAGCACCACCATGGGAATCTTGATCGCATGGCTACTGCTGACGCTGAAGACCTATCTTGGGGGGCTGAAGGCGGTCATCTGGTCAGACGCGGTGCTCGGCACGCTGCAGACCATCGCGGTCGTCGTGCTGCTGGTAGTGGTCTATCACCGGTTGGGAAGCTGGAGCGATATCGAAAGCCTGGCAGCCGCGAGAGGACAGGCCGACATGCTGGCATGGAGTGGAATTCCCATGCAGGAGTTGGCGGTCCTGTTTCTTACCATCGGTGCCTATCAGTTCGTACGCCAGGATCTCTGGCAGCGGATCTGGGCTGCGAAGAGCCTTCCCACAATTCGTTGGGCCTACTGGATCGGGCTCATCGTGGCGTTTCTGACCGGTGCCGTGGTTGTGGTGCTGGGCACATTCGGGGCAGTCGGCCTGGACCTGGATCTCGCTGATCCTGGCCTTGTCTATTACGCCATCATTCAAGAGGTTTTGCCGCTACCGCTGGTGGCATTGATGATCGTTGCGTTGCTCTCCACGGTGATCTCCTGTGCGGACTCGTTTTTCATTGCGGGCGCATCCTCGATCGCCAATGACATCATACGCCCGCGTCTCAAACGTACCGACGAGCGCACACTGCTGCGATACAGTCGGCTGTCGGTCGTCATCATGTCGTTGATCGCACTGGCACTGGCGCTTTATCTACCCAATCTGGTCCAGATGTGGATTCTCGGATCCGCCATGTTGGTATCCGGACTACTGGCGCCGGTGCTCGCTGCGCTGGTCTGGCCGCGTCTGGCGCCCGTGGCAGGACTGACGTCAATGTGGACCGGTCTGGCGGTGGCGATACTCTGGCAGGTGACTGGCCAGCCCTTCGGCTGGCATCCGGTGTTTGTCGGCCTGCCGGTGTCGATCCTCGCGCTGGCGGTGGGCGCGCTGATGGCGCGGCCTGCCGAATCGCTCGAGGCTTCGTGAGACACGCAGTCCGCTTCTCATGCAGCCTTGGCTTTGCGGTTGAGCGTATCGAGCAGTTCGTCGATTCGCTGAAAGCGGGCTTCTTCTTTCTCCATTTCGCCGGTGAAGCGCAACGTGTCGGCGCCGTCGAGCTTGTAGCGTGCCGGCTGACGCTGGATCAGTTCGACCAGCGTCATCGGATCGACCTGCGGGTCGGCGCCAAAGATCACGCGGCCTCGCTCGGCGCCGGCCTCGAGTTTGGCGATCCCCAGCCGTTCGGCACGCTGACGTAGCCGGGTCTGACGGAACAGCGTCTTGAGTGGCGCCGGCAGCAGTCCGAAGCGGTCGATCATCTCGACCTGCAGCTCCTTGAGCTCGCCTTCGTTGGCGGCGCTGGAGATGCGCTTGTACATGATCAACCGCTGCTGGATATCGGGCAGATAGTCGTCCGGGATCAGCGCCGGCAGGTTGAGACTGATCTCGGTGCCGTCGTCCAGCGGCGCTTCGATGTTGGGCGTCTTGCCGGCGCGAATCGCTTTCACCGCGCGATCGAGCATCTGCATGTAGAGGCTGTAACCGACCGTCTCCATCTGGCCGCTCTGCTCGTCGCCGAGCAGCTCGCCGGCACCGCGAATCTCCATATCATGACTTGCCAGCGTGAACCCGGCACCGAGGTCATCGCTTTGCGTGATCGCTTCCAGCCGCTTGATGGCGTCCTTGGTCATCGCCTTGGGCGGCGGTGTCAACAGATAGGCGTAGGCCTGGTGGTGGCTGCGCCCGACTCTTCCGCGTAGTTGGTGAAGCTGAGCCAGGCCGAACTTGTCGGCGCGCTCGATGACGATGGTATTGGCGCTCGGCACGTCGATGCCGGTCTCGATGATGGTCGAGCAGACCAGTACGTTGAAACGCTTGTGGTAGAAATCCGACATTACCCGTTCGAGCGCGCGCTCCGGCAATTGGCCATGGGCGACTCCGACGCGTGCGTCGGGCACCAGCTCACGCACCTTGTCGGCGGTGGCTTCGATGGTCTTGACCTCGTTGTGCAGGAAATAGACCTGGCCGCCGCGCAGAATCTCCCGCAGGAGCGCCTCCTTGACCACCGCTTCGTTACGCTGCTGCACGAAGGTTTTGACCGACAGGCGTCGTGCCGGCGGTGTCGCGATGATCGAGAGATCGCGGATACCGTTCATGGCCATGTTGAGCGTACGCGGGATCGGCGTGGCGGTGAGCGTGAGAATGTCGACTTCGGCGCGCAGTTGCTTCAGGCGCTCTTTCTGCGAGACGCCGAAGCGGTGCTCCTCGTCGATGATCATCAGTCCCAGGTTGGGCGCCTTGAACGACTTCGACAGGAGTTTATGCGTGCCAATGACGATATCGGAACGCCCCTCGGCGATGCGCTGCATCGCGTCGCTCTCTCCCTTGCCGCCGGTGAAGCGTGAAAGCATTTCGATCTGCACGGCGGTGTCGGCGAAGCGGTCACGGAAATTGTCATAGTGCTGCTGGGCGAGCAGGGTGGTCGGAACCAGCACGACCACCTGGCGACCGGTGTTGACCGCCAGGAAGGCTGCACGCATGGCAACCTCTGTCTTACCGAAGCCGACGTCGCCACAGACGACGCGGTCCATTGGTCTTGGGGCGGTCATGTCGGCGATGACCGCCTCGATGGCGGCCTGCTGATCCGGTGTCTCCTCGAAAGGGAAGCTCGCGGCGAAGCGTGCGTACTCCTCACCGGGTTCGTCGCAGGCAAAGCCCTCTCGGGCCTCACGGCGGGCGTAGATGTCCAGAAGCTCCGCTGCGGTGTCCCGGACCTTTTCCGCGGCCTTGCGTTTGGCCTTGTCCCAGCTGTCGGAACCGAGTTTGTGCAGGGGCGCGAGTTCGTCGCTGGCGCCGGCGTAGCGTGAGATCAGCTGAAGGTTATCGACCGGCACGTAGAGCTTGGCCCCCCCAGCGTATTCGAGCGCGAGAAACTCTGCCGCCTGCCCACCGGCGCTGATCGTCTCGAGGCCCTGATAACGGCCGACGCCGTGGTGCTGGTGGACCACCGGCGAGCCGGGCTTGAGCTCGGAAAGGTGACGCACGGCGAGCTCGTTGTCGTCGGTCGCCTTGGCGCGGCGGCGGGTCTGACGCACGATCTCGCCATAAAGCTCCGTCTCGGTGATGATCGCCAGCGCAGGGTCGCCCAGCCACAGGCCTTCATCGAGGGCACCTTCGGTGATCGCCACCGGCAGCTCGCTGGCGAGAAACGTCTGCCAGTCATCGACGTGCGAAATATGGCGCCGTAGTGGCGACAGGGTCTCGTCGAGGGCTTCACGCCGACCGCGAGACTCGGCCACGAACAGCACGCGCACATCGCGGTGGCTGTCGAGAAACTGCTCGAGACGATCCAGTGGGCGCTGGGCGCGCGCGTTGATGGCGACTTCGGGTGGCGGCTGTGTCGCGCTGGCCAGCGTCGACCTCGAGTCGGTATCGCGGATGAATTCGAGGCGCGGGTGGCGCTTGATCGCGGCGAACGCTTCGGCCACCGGCACGAAGGCCTTGACCGGTGGCAGCAGCGGTCGGGTGGGATCGACGCCGAGGTTGTCATAACGGCTCTCGATCGCCCGCCAATGATGCTCGGCGGCCTCGAAGACGCCTGGCAGCAGGGCGACGCGTGTGTCGTCGGCGAGGTGCTCGAACAGGGTGGCGGTCTCCTCGAAGAACAGCGGCAGATACTGTTCGAGACCCGGTGATGGAATTCTCTTGATCGCGTCGACATACAGCGGGCACTGGCGCGGGTCGACGTCGAAAAGGGTTTCGAAACCCTCGCGAAAACAGGCGATGGCCGAGCGCGATAGTGAGTACTCGTGCGCCGGCAGCAGTTCGACTCGCTCGATCTTTTCCTGAGAGCGCTGGGTGTCGGGGTCGAAGCGGCGCAGGGAGTCGATGTCGTCATCGAACAGGTCGATGCGCAGCGGGGCGTTCGTGCCCATGGGATAGAGGTCGATCAAGGCGCCGCGCATGGCGTACTCGCCGGGTTCGTAGACGGTCTCCACGGCGCGATAGCCAGCACGGGAGAGGCGCTCGCGAAAGCCCTCGCGGTCGAGCTTGTCGCCGGTGGCGAGTGTCAGCACGCGCCCGGCGACGTAATCGCGCGGCGGCAGGCGCTGCATCAGGGTATTGATCGGCACCAGTACGATGCCCTGGGTTCCTTCCTGTAGCTCTCGCAGGGTGCGAAGACGGGAAGAGACGATGTCCTGATGCGGTGAAAAACTGTCGTAGGGCAGCGTTTCCCAATCAGGGAAAGGCATCACCGGCACTTGGGCATAGAAACGCAGCGCGCTCTCGAGACGCTGCGCGCTGGCGGTGTCCGGCGTAATGACGAGTAGCGGCGCGTCATCGGCCAGCCGCGCGAGTGCCAGGGCGCTGGCACTACCGTGGGGCAGCTGACAATAGGTGATCTCTCGCGTGCCGGTCGGCAGCGGCGGGGCAAGCGGTGTGAAGTGCGACATGGGCCTTTCGACGAACGAGTTTGCGTGCACGGATGATAGCAGGCTACGCGGGCTTGCGGGGCGCGAGCGTCATCGGGCGGGGCGGGGATCGGCAATATTCGACTTTTGTAGTGAAACTACACCGTTTGCGACTACGCGGAGATTGCGGCGCTTTTCATAGGGTGCGGATAATACGGCAGTTTTTGCACGAGACGATCCGCGCACGGATCCGACCGATTCCCGCGAACCCGATGATCCGAGGGCCCGAACGTGAGTCAGGAACAGCTCGATAACGTCTTCCAGGCGTGGCAGGACAACGAAACCCGCGCAGAGGAGATGATTCCGCTGCTGGGCAAACTCTACCGCCAGTACAACGTCATCCCGTCGCTCTACGGCCGCTCGCTGATCAATCGCTCGGTCACCCGCATTCTCAAGAACCACCGCTACGTGAGAAAGGTCGAAGGTACCGAGCTTTCGGTCGCGGATACGCTGCCCATGGTGCGCGCGATGACCGAGCTCGACCTCGGACCGGCGCACATCGATATCGGTCGCCTGGGTGTCGCTTTCAAGAATGCCGGCGAGAGCGACGTGGTGGCGTTTCTCAAGCGGGAACTGGCCGATATCGTGGGTCGTCATGATGCCAGCGGCATGGGCGGCGAGCCACAGGATGTCGTGCTCTATGGTTTCGGTCGCATCGGCCGGATTCTTGCCCGTATCCTGATCGAGAAAGCCGGCGGCGGGAATCTGCTGCGGCTGCGAGCGATCGTGGTGCGCGGCAGCGGCGACGATCTCGAGAAGCGTGCAAGTCTGCTGCGACGCGACTCCGTTCACGGGCCATTCTCCGGCTCGATCGATGTCGACACCGACAATCACGCGCTAATCGCCAACGGCCATTACATTCAGATCATCTACGCCAACTCTCCGGCCGAGATCGACTACACCGCTTACGGCATCGATAACGCCATTGTGGTCGACAACACCGGCAAGTGGCGCGACCGGGAGGGGTTGTCTCAACATCTCGAGTCCCGTGGCGTGGCCAAGGTGCTGCTGACGGCGCCGGGCAAGGGCGATCTGAAAAACATCGTCTGTGGCATCAATCACGGGGATATTGCCGCCGATGACCGCATCGTCTCCGCGGCGTCGTGCACGACGAACGCCATCGTACCGGTGCTGAAGGCGGTCAACGACGAGTTCGGCATCCTTCATGGCCATGTCGAGACGGTGCACTCCTACACCAACGACCAGAACCTGATCGACAACTACCACAAGGGGGATCGCCGGGGGCGCAGTGCGGCGCTCAACATGGTGTTGACCGAGACCGGCGCGGCCAAGGCTGTCTCCAAGGCGCTTCCGGAACTTTCCGGCAAGCTGACCGGCAACGCGATCCGCGTGCCGACACCGAACGTGTCGATGGCCATTCTGAATCTGTCGCTGGAGCGCGAGACCGATCGAGACTCGCTCAACGAGTACCTGCGCCAGATGGCACTGCACTCGCCGATGCACAAGCAGATCGATTACGTCGACTCCCCGGAGGTCGTCTCGTCCGATTTCGTTGGCAACCGTCATGCGGGTGTCATCGACGCCAAGGCGACGATCGCGGATGGCAAGAACGCCGTGCTCTATGTCTGGTACGACAACGAATTCGGCTACAGCTGCCAGGTGGTGCGCATCCTGCAATCGATGTCGCACGTGCATCATCGCTATCTGCCACTGAGTCCTTGAAGCGAATTTCACCGCCGAACGTTAGACTTTAGTCTTGTATAAGCCCCGGTTCTGCCGGGGCTTTTTCGTGGTCGGGAGGGGCATGGCCCTGGCCGGCGAGTGGTCTTTCGAGGCGCGTATCTTTATAATGGAGCGCGATTTTTAGGTGCGGTCCATGTGGCAATGGGTCGCAGAATCCATTTCAGGTCTGATAAGTAAAGCTTTCGAAGACCGTGACGTCGTTTCGTCCACGGCGATGCTGCTGGATGCCGGACGTCCATCGACTCTTTCCTTGCGTACATCAGATTCGATAACTGGGCGAGACTATGATCGAAGTCAAACGAGGCCTGGATCTGCCCGTGACCGGGGCGCCTGAGCAGCGTATCGACGAGGGGCGCCGCGTGCGTCACGTCGCGCTGCTCGGAACCGACTACGTCGGCATGAAGCCGACAATGGAGGTTCGCGAGGGCGATCGCGTCAAGCGTGGACAGGTCTTGTTCACCGATAAGAAGGTCGAGGGCGTTCGCTTCACGGCGCCCGGCGCCGGTGAGGTCGTCGCGATCAATCGGGGTGAGAAACGTCGCCTGCTGTCTGTGGTGATCAAACTCGACGACGACGAGCAGAGCGAGAGCTACACCGCGCATGGGGCCGACGCCCTGGCATCATTGACGCGCGAGCAGGTCGTCGCGCAACTGGTCGAATCCGGGCTGTGGACGGCCCTGCGCACGCGTCCTTTCTCGCGCACGCCGGGACTGTCCGAGGTGCCGGCTGATCTTTTCGTCACCGCGATCGATACCCATCCGCTCGCTGCCGACCCGCGCGTGATCATCGAAGCCGAGAGCGACGCCTTCCGCCAGGGGCTCGAGGTGATACGGCACCTGACGTTGGGCAAGGTCTTTGTCTGCCGGCAGGGTAGCGCCGCGCTGCCGGGCGACGATCTCGAGGGCGTGCAAGCCGAAGGGTTTGCAGGGCTGCATCCGGCAGGTCTGGTCGGTACGCACATTCACCATCTCTCTCCGGTCGGGCTCCAGCGTCAGGTTTGGCATCTCGACTGTCAGGACGTGATCGCCATCGGCAAGCTTTTCGTCGAAGGGCGGTTCGATCCGACGCGAATCGTGGCGGTCGGCGGGCCGCGGGCGAAGCAACCTCGACTGCTGCGCACCCGTCTGGGTGCCAGCAGTGCAGAGCTCCTCGAGGGCGAGATCGATCGCGCCGACGATACCCGCGTCATTTCCGGCTCGATATTCGGCGGTTTGCAGTGCGAAGGGTCCCGGCAGTATCTCGGACGCTTTCATCGCCAGTTCTCGCTGATCGAAGAGGGTAACAAGCGTGCCTTCATGGGTTGGCTCTCGCCGGGTCGCAACCGTCATTCGGTAATGGGTATCTATGTTTCCCAGTTTCTCGGGCTGCCCAAGTACGCACCGAATACGTCGACCAACGGTTCCGAGCGCGCGATGGTACCGATCGGTGCCTACGAGAAGGTGATGCCGCTGGATATTTTGCCAACGCAGCTGCTGCGTTCGCTGATCGTCGGCGACATCGAGACCGCGATGCAGCTCGGTTGCCTGGAGCTGGATGAAGAGGATCTGTCGCTCTGCACCTACGTGTGCCCGGGTAAGTACGAATATGGCCCGATTCTGCGCGACAACCTGACCATGATCGAGAAAGAGGCCTGATGATGGGGATTCGCAACACGCTCGACAAGCTGGAGCCTCATTTCGAGAAGGGTGGCAAGTACGAGAAGTTCTACGCCCTCTACGAAGCGGTGGATACGATCTTCTATTCGCCGCCCAGCGTGACCAAAAGCATGACGCATGTGCGTGACGGGATCGATCTCAAGCGCATCATGATCACCGTCTGGATGTGCACCTTCCCGGCGATGTTCTTCGGCATGTACAACGCCGGCTATCAGGCAAACCTGGCGATCGCCGACGGATTCAGCGCCTTCGGTGGCTGGCGCGAGGCGATCACCATGGCGCTTGCCGGGAGCCATGATCCGGGCAGCGTCTGGGCCAACTTCGTGCTGGGCGCCACCTACTTCATTCCCATCTATTTCGTCACCTTCGTGGTCGGCGGTTTCTGGGAGGTGCTGTTCGCGGTCAAGCGCGGTCATGAGGTCAACGAAGGCTTCTTCGTGACATCGGTGCTGTTCGCGCTGACGCTGCCGGCCACCATCCCGTTGTGGCAGGTGGCGCTCGGCATCAGCTTCGGGGTGGTGATCGGCAAGGAGATCTTCGGTGGCACGGGCAAGAACTTCCTCAACCCCGCGCTGACCGGCCGCGCCTTTCTCTACTTCGCCTACCCGGCGCAGATCTCCGGTGACAGCGTCTGGGTGCCTGCCGATGGCTACACGGGTGCGACCGCGCTCTCCAATGCCTCGCTGAACGGTATGGATGGCCTGCATCAGCAGTACAGCTGGGGGGACGCGTTCTTCGGCTTCGTCCAGGGCTCGCTGGGTGAGACCTCCACGCTGGCCATTCTGATCGGTGCAGCCGTGCTGCTACTCACGCGAATCGCCTCTTGGCGGATCATGGCGGGCGTCATGCTGGGTATGATCGTGACTTCGTCGCTGTTCAACTTCATCGGTTCGGACAGCAACCCGATGTTCGCGATGCCGTGGTACTGGCACCTGGTGCTCGGCGGCTTCGCTTTTGGCATGGTGTTCATGGCGACCGATCCGGTATCGGCCTCGATGACCAACCCGGGCAAATTGATATTCGGGGCGCTGATCGGCGTAATGACGGTGCTGGTTCGCGTGGTCAATCCGGCTTTTCCGGAGGGGATCATGCTGGCCATTCTGTTTGCTAACCTGTTCGCACCGTTGATCGATCACATCTTCGTGCAAGCCAATGTCAAGCGGCGCCAGAAACGCCTGGCTGCGGTCGCCCCGGCGACGCCGGCTGACACGGCTGCGATGCCCGCCGAGAAGGAGGCCGTCTGATGGCGAGCAACAACTCGATCAAGAAGACGCTCATCGTCGCGTTTTCGCTTTGTGTCATCTGCTCGGTAGTCGTTTCGTCGGCCGCCGTGGTACTCAAGCCGCGCCAAGTTCAGAACCAGGAGCTAGACCGCAAGAGCAATATCCTGCAGGTCACTCAGCTCTACAAGCCGGGTGACGACGTCGAGGAGAAGTACGCCGAACTGATCACCCCGCGTGTCGTCAATCTCGAGACTGGCGAGTACTCCGAAAGTCTCGATCCGCAGACCTTTGATCAGTTCGATGCGGCCAAGGATCCGGCAACCTCGCGTACGCTATCGGGTGATGACGACATCGCCGGCATCGGTCGACAGGAAAACTTCTCCACGGTCTACCTGGTCGGTGATCCCGAGAATCCCGACCAGATCGTGCTGCCGATTCGCGGGCAGGGGCTTTGGGGCCTGATGGAAGGTTTCTTGTCGGTCCGCGGCGATGGCAATACTATCGTGGGGCTCTCCTACTATGATCAGTCGGAGACGCCGGGGCTTGGCGGAGAGGTGGACAACCCCCGCTGGAAAGCCAAGTGGGACGGCAAGAAGATCTACGAGAACGGGGATTATCAGGATCCTCAGATTCAACTCGTGAAGGGTGGTGCCAGCGGCGAATACGAAGTCGATGCGCTGTCCGGAGCCTCGCTGACCAGTCGAGGTGTCACCAATATGTTGCGGTTCTGGCTGAGTGATGAGGGCTACGCCCCGTATCTCGCCCGATTCCACGACGATTCTCAAGGAGGTGCGTGAAGATGGCTAACGACTCCGTCAAAGACGTCGTCCTGTCACCGGTCTTCAAGAATAACCCCATTGCCCTGCAGGTGCTGGGCATCTGCTCGGCGTTGGCGGTGACCAACTCCATGAGCGTCTCGTTGGTCATGGGGCTGGCGGTCATCGCCGTGACGGCGTTCTCCAGCATGTTCGTCTCGCTGATCCGCAATCATATTCCCTCGTCGATTCGCATCATCGTACAAATGACGATCATCGCCTCGTTGGTCATCGTGGTCGATCAGGTGCTGCGCGCTTACGCCTACGATATGTCCAAGCAGCTTTCGGTCTTCGTTGGGCTGATCATCACCAACTGCATCGTGATGGGGCGTGCCGAGGCTTATGCCATGCAAAACGGCCCTGTCATGAGCTTTCTCGACGGTGTCGGCAACGGGCTCGGCTATGCCGTCATTCTGCTGGTGGTGGGCTTCATCCGCGAGCTTCTTGGCTCCGGCAGCGTCTTCGGCCTGACCATCCTGCCGACGGTGCAGAATGGCGGCTGGTACGTGCCCAATGGCCTGATGCTGCTGCCGCCTTCGGCATTTTTCGTCATCGGTCTGCTGATCTGGGGGCTGCGTACGTTGAACCCGGACCAGATCGAGAAGACGGAATACCGCATCGTTGCCAACAGCAAGGCCAAGATCAAGGAGACCGCCAATGTTTGAGCACTATCTCAGCCTCTTCGTGAAGGCGGTCTTCGTCGAAAACATGGCGTTGGCCTTTTTCCTGGGCATGTGTACGTTTCTGGCCGTCTCCAAGAAAATTTCCTCGGCAATCGGTCTGGGTATCGCGGTCATCGTGGTGCTCACCATCACGGTGCCGGTCAACAACTTGATCCTGAACTATCTGCTCAAGGCCGGCGCCCTGAGCTGGACCGGCCTTGATGGGGCGGAAAACATCGATCTGAGTTTCCTGGGGTTGCTCAGCTATATCGGCGTCATCGCGGCGATCGTGCAGATCCTGGAGATGTTTCTCGACAAGTTCGTGCCGGCGCTTTACAACGCGCTTGGCGTGTTCCTGCCGCTGATTACCGTCAACTGCGCCATCATGGGGGCTTCACTTTTCATGGTGCAACGCGACTACACCTTTGGTGAGTCCGTGATCTACGGCGCCGGTGCCGGTGCCGGTTGGGCGTTGGCGATCATGGCGCTTGCCGGTATTCGCGAGAAGCTCAAGTACAGCGATGTCCCGGGCAGTCTGCAGGGGCTCGGCATCACCTTCATCACGGCGGGTCTGATGTCGCTGGGCTTCATGTCCTTCTCCGGCATTCAGCTTTGACGCGAACGTAATCAGGGAATAGGAAAACCGACATGGTCGATACATCCATCATCGTGCTCGGCGTCGTCATGTTCACCGTGATCGTGCTGGGTCTGGTGGCCGTCATACTGGCCGCGCGTTCGCGGCTGGTCAGCAGCGGCGACGTGGCCATCGAGATCAACGGCGACCCCGGCAATACCGTGACGACCCAGGCCGGTGGCAAGCTGCTGCAGACGCTGGCGGCCAATGGCATCTTTCTGTCTTCTGCCTGTGGTGGTGGCGGCTCCTGTGCGCAGTGTAAGTGTCGAGTGACCGACGGTGGCGGCTCGATCCTGCCGACCGAAGAGTCTCACTTCACGCTGCGCGAGAAGAAGGAGGGCTGGCGCCTCTCCTGTCAGGTACCGGTCAAGCAGGACATGAAGATCCGCGTCCCCGACGAGGTCTTCGGCGTCAAGAAGTGGGAAACCGAGGTCACTCGGAACCCCAATGTCGCGACTTTCATCAAGGAGCTGAATCTCAAGCTGCCGGAAGGTGAAGAAGTGGCTTTCCGTGCTGGTGGCTACGTTCAGCTGGTGGCGCCGCCCTACGACGTGAAGTTCTCCGATTTCGATATCGAGGAGGAGTACCGCGGCGACTGGGAAAAATTCAAGTTGTTCGATGTCTCCCACAAGAACGACGAAGAGGTGATTCGCGCCTACTCGATGGCGAACTATCCCGAAGAGAAGGGGATTCTCAAGTTCAACATCCGTATCGCGACGCCACCGCCCAATTCGAGCCATCCGCCGGGACTGATGTCGACCTACGTCTTCAGTCTGAAACCTGGTGACAAGGTGACCGTCATGGGTCCCTTCGGCGAGTTCTTCGCCAAGGACACCGACGCCGAGATGGTGTTCATCGGTGGTGGTGCGGGCATGGCGCCGATGCGTAGCCACATCTTCGATCAGCTCAAGCGGCTGAAGTCGTCACGCAAGATGTCGTTCTGGTACGGCGCTCGCTCCTGGCGCGAGACCTTCTACAACGATGAGTACGATCAGCTCGCCGCGGAGTTCGACAACTTCGATTGGCATCTTGCGCTTTCCGATCCTCAGCCAGAAGACAACTGGGAAGGGCCGACCGGGTTCATTCATAACGTGCTCTACGAGAACTACCTCAAGGATCACCCGGCGCCCGAGGATTGCGAGTATTACATGTGCGGACCGCCGATGATGAACGCGTCCGTCATCAAGATGCTGACCGATCTGGGTGTCGAGCCGGAGAACATCATGCTGGATGACTTCGGCGGATGACCTCGCGGGAGACACGCTGGATGGCAGGGCCAACCCTCAGGGGGTTGGCCCTGCTGCTGTTGGCGGCGGTACTGCTCGTCGGGTTGTCGGGTTGTGAGCGAGAGGCCCAGTCTTACCGGCTCGAGGGGCCGATCTTCGGGACCGGCTTCCATATCACCTTCTACGGTGATTACAGCGACGCCCGGCTCGACGAGATCGAGCAGGCGGTCAAGCAGTCGCTGGATAAGGTCGACCACCTGATGTCGACCTACAAGCCCGACTCTGAGCTCTCTCGTTTCAATCAGGCCCCGGTCGGCGAGCCGTTCACGCTCTCGCCGGAGACAGCGGAGGTGGTGCGCGAAGCGATTCGTGTCGGCGATATTTCTCGCGGAGCGTTCGACGTCACTGTCGGTGCCGCGGTCAATCTATGGGGGTTTGGCCCCGACAAGCATCCGGATCGTATCCCGTCGGATGACGAGATCGCGTCGGCTTTGAAGGAAGTCGATTACCGATCGCTCAAGCTCGATGGCAATCAGCTGACCAAGACCAAGCCGGTCTATGTCGATCTTTCCGGTATCGCCAAGGGCTATGGTGTCGATCAGGCCGCAAGGGCGCTGGAGGCACAGGGGGTGAAGCACTATCTGGTCGAGGTCGGGGGAGAGATTCGTACCAAGGGTACCAAGCCCGGTGACAAGCCCTGGCGTATTGCCGTGGAAAAGCCGGTCTCGAACGAACGTAGCGTGCAGCGTATCATTGAGCTGGACGATTCTTCGGTCGCGACCTCGGGCGACTATCGCAACTATTTCGAGGAGAACGGCAAACGTTATTCTCACACCATCGACCCGCGGACGGGCCGGCCGATCACGCACCATCTCGTTTCGGTGACCGTGATCACGAAGGATTGCATGACGGCCGATGCGCTGGCGACGGCCATCGACGTGCTCGGTCCGCAGGGCGGTCTCGACATGGCCGAGCGTGAAAATCTGGCGGTCTATCTGATCGTCAAGACCGATCAAGGCTTTGAAGCGAAAGCCTCGAAGGCTTTCCAACGGTATCTCAAGCGTTCCGATGAGGAGGTTCCATCATGACGATCTGGATTCTCGTATTTGCCATCATGCTGCTGCTGATGACCGGGATGGCCATCGGCGTCATTCTGGGGCGTAAACCGATTGCCGGCTCCTGTGGCGGCCTCAATAACCTGGGGTTGAAGGGCGGCTGTGAAATCTGCGGTGGCAACGACAAGGTCTGCGAAGAGGAGAGCCGCAAGAACGTTACCAGTGCTCGTCGCCGTAGCGACGAGAATCGCGGCGCCGACCTGGGCTACAACGCGGTCAAACGCTAGGCCTTCAGACACCGGGCGCTGTCGCGCTCGCGGCGGCCCGATGATTCGCGCTCGCGCCAGAGCAGAGCTCCAGAGCTTTGCCCGATGGCGAGCGACCGGCCCTGCCGAGGTCCGACATCCAACCCGTGTCCGAGATCTCACCAGTCATCAGTCGAGGAGACAGCGAAGCAAATGGCAGTTCACAACTACGACGTCGTGGTCATTGGCTCCGGGCCCGCAGGGGAGAGCGCCGCCATCAACGCGGCCAAGCACGGTAAACGCGTGGCGGTCATCGAGCGGCAGACGTCGGTGGGTGGCAACTGCACGCACTGGGGCACGATTCCCTCCAAAGCGTTGCGCCATCAGGTCAAGCAGATCATGCAGTTTAATACCAACCGCATGTTCCGCGATATCGGTGAGCCGCGCTGGTTCTCTTTTCCCAAGGTGCTGGAACGCTCGCGCGTGACCATCGATCAACAGGTGGAGCTGCGCACGAAGTTCTACGCGCGTAATCGAATCGATCTATTTTTCGGGCTGGCGCGCTTTCGTGACGAGCACACCGTGGTGGTGCGCGACAACCACGAAGGCGTCGAAGAGCTCAGTGCGCCCCAGTTCGTGCTCGCGACCGGTTCCCGCCCGTATCGTCCGGCCGACGTCAACTTTCGTCATCCGCGCATCTACTGCTCCGACACCATTCTGGGCCTGTCTCACACGCCGCGTACGCTGATCATCTATGGCGCCGGGGTCATTGGTTCGGAGTATGCATCGATCTTCTCCGGATTGGGCGTGAAGGTCGATCTGATCGATACCCGCGACCGTCTGCTCTCTTTCCTCGATGACGAAATCAGTGACGCGCTCTCGTATGAACTCCGCAACAATGGCGTGCTGATTCGCCACAACGAGGCCTATCGCAGCGTCGAGGGCGACGAGTCGGGCGTTGTCGTGAACCTGGAGTCCGGCAAGCGTCTGCGCGCCGATGCGTTTCTGTGGGCGAACGGCCGCACCGGCAACACGGACCAGCTCGGGCTCGAGAATATCGGCCTGCAGCCCAACGGCCGTGGCCAGCTTCAGGTCGATGACCACTACCGGACGGATATCCCCCACATCTATGCCGTGGGCGATGTCATCGGCTGGCCCAGCCTCGCCAGCGCCGCCTACGATCAGGGACGCAGTGCCAGCGACGAATTTCTCGGCGAGGACTTTCGTTTCGTCGACGAGATTCCGACCGGCATCTATACCATTCCCGAAATCAGCTCGGTCGGCCGCACCGAACGGGAGTTGACCGAGGCGAAGGTGCCTTACGAAGTCGCCCAGGCGTTTTTCAAGGACACCGCGCGTGCGCAGATCACCGGCGACACCGCCGGGATGCTGAAGATTCTGTTCCATCGCGAGACGCTGGAAATTCTCGGTATCCACTGCTTCGGCGCCGAGGCTTCGGAGATCGTCCATATCGGTCAGGCGATCATGCAGCAGGAGGGCGAGGCCAATACGCTGCGCTACTTCATCAACACCACCTTCAACTACCCCACCATGGCGGAAGCCTATCGCATCGCGGCACAGAACGGGCTGAATCGCCTCTTCTAACCCGCGTGGCCGGCGACATCCTGACAATCAATCGGCGGGATGTCACCGGTGCCAGCGATCAGCCGGACGGCGTATCGTGGTCCGCCGCTGCTTGATTCGATCTCTCTTTCTCTTTCTTCTCCCGCTCCTCGGCCAGCTGTAGCGACGGGTTGCGGTAGCGATAGACCCGCAGGCTCGGTAGAAAGACGTCGTCCTCGAGTTTCTGGTCCGAGCGGCGGGCGCGCTTGCGCTCGCGTGGCGGCTGCAGCGGCGGCTCGTTGATACTCGGCAGCTTGAGATCGGGGTCCGGAATGAATAGCGGCAGTGGAAGGTTCATCGCCCGGCGCGTGCGGCCATCGTCCAGCGCCTCGCGGAAGAACAGATTGGCTCGCATGACCGGCGCCTGCTGCTGAATCTGTGCCAGCGGCTCACCATCGGGTATGTCGCCGAGCTTTCGCAGCTGAATTCGGATATGTGCCGCGGCGGTGTCCATCTGGCCCAGCTTCTCCGCGGCCTGTTCGACACTCAGGCGCTTGATCGAGCGGCCGCTGGTGTACCAGGCTAGTCGCGCGCGAGAAATCGGTGCGTCGGCGACCGGCAGTTGGCGCCAGCACTGCTTCAGGTGAAGCCGTGCCAACCCCTGGCCGCGCAGGTGGTCGTGCAGCGCAGGGTGGCGGAAGGGCAGTACCGCCTTGATCTCGGGCATCAGTCTCGGGGCCGACTGCCGAATGGTTTTCAGCGTCGTGGCGAAGCGCGCCTTGGCCGCATTGACGTCGGCCACGCCTGTCATCATCTCCGAGTTCGCGACGATCACGCCGATGTAGTTGCGCGTTTCGCGCCCGTCCTGGCCATCCTGATACCAGAAGTCGGTCAAAGCACGGCGTAGCCAGTGGCTATCGACGGGCGCGTCACCCAGCGCCCAGGCAGGCGTAGGGGATGCCGCGTAACGTTGGGCGAGGCGATCTACGGCCTCGATCAAGCGATCGAAGTCGGCTTCCAGCTCGGCAAGCAGCCGATATTGCAGCTCCATCATTCACCTTGATTGGTTGCGGCCGATTTATACCGTTATCTTGCACGGAGCCGAAAAGATTTGCTATGGAGGTGCTGACAGAGTTTGACGGGGTATGGAACCGGCAGGCGGACCTGCCGGTGTTGATGAGTCACTCGTGTCGCTCGTGTCGGTTCCACGAGCCCAGGGCTCTATGCGGCCGAATCAGCGGTCGCGGTAGCGTCTGGTGAGGTCACCGTAGGCGTCGACTCGGCGGTCGCGGAGGTAGGGCCACATGCGGCGCACGTTCTCGCTGCGCGTGAGGTCCAGTTCGACCAGCAGGTTCTCGCTCGTCTCGCCGGCATGCGCGAGCAGCTCACCCTGCGGCCCGCAGATGAAGCTGCCGCCCCAGAAGTCGATGCCTTCGCTGACGTTGGTCAAGTCTGGCTCGTGGCCGACGCGGTTGGCGACGATCACAGGGATGCCGTTGGCCACGCCGTGGGAGCGCTGGATCAGCGTCCAGGCATCCTTCTGGCGCGTCTTCTCGGCCTGGTCGTCGGGCGGATGCCAGCCGATCGCGGTGGGGTAGAGCAAGAGCTCGGCGCCAGCAAGCGCCATGAGTCTTGCGGCTTCCGGATACCACTGATCCCAGCAGACCAGCACGCCGAGGCGGCCGACGGAGGTATCGATCGGTTCGAAGCCTTGCCGAGCATCGCCGTCCCCGGGCGTGAAGTAGAATTTCTCGTAGAAGCCGGGATCATCGGGGATATGCATCTTGCGGTAGAACCCGACGCGGCCTTTGGCCCGGTCCATCACCACGGCCGTATTGTGATAGACGCCGGCAGCGCGGCGCTCGAAGATCGAGCCGACGATGACGATGTCGAGTTCCTTGGCGAGCGCGGCGAGCCTGGTGGCCGTCGGGCCGTCCAGCGGCTCTGCCAGATCGAACAGCTCGGCGTCCTCGCACTGGCAGAAATAGTGAGTCGCGTGCAGTTCCTGCAGCATCACCAGCTCGGCGCCTTGGGCGGCGAGATCCCGAATGCCGGCTTCGCTGACTTCCAGGCTTTTGGCTTTCTCGGGCCAGGCCTGCTGCTGCACGAGCCCGGCTTTCAATGTTCTGGGCATGGGTTCCCTCCAGAGGGTTGGGAGAATGCGGCCAAGCGCGCGGCTAGGACGAGAGTGCGGGATTCAGCATTCCGCGCGGCAACTGCATGGTCAGGCAGTGAAGACTGCCATGTTGACGAATCACGGCGCGACAGTCGATGGGCACGATATCGCGGTCGGGAAAGGCACCGGCGAGCACCTCGAGCGCGATGAAGTCGGCGGCATCGGCGTAGGTGGGCACCAGCACGGCACCGTTGATGATCAGGAAGTTGGCATAGGTGGCCGGAAGTCGATGGCCGTCATCAGGATCGAAACAGGCTTTCGGCCAGGGCAGGGCAAGCAGTCGATACGCCGAGCCATCTTCACGACGAAGCGCCTTGAGCTCCTCCTCCATCGCGGCCAGCGCGTCGAAATGCGGATCGGAGGGATCGTCGCAGCGCACGTAAGCGATGGTCGCCGGATCGCAGAAGCGCGCCAGCGTGTCGATATGACTGTCGGTGTCGTCGCCCTCGAGATGGCCGTTCTCCAGCCAGAGTACGCGAGAAACGCCAAAATCGGCCGCCAGGCGAGCTTCCACCGCTTCACGTCCGAGCTCAGGGTTGCGATTGGGATTGAGCAGACAAGCGCTGGTTGTCAGTAACGTGCCCTCGCCGTCGCTTTCGATCGCGCCCCCCTCGAGCACCATCTCGCGCGTCGCCAGCGGTGCCCCGTAGACGCCGAGGCCGGCCAGGGTCTCGGTCAGGCGATTGTCGCGTTCGGCGGCGAATTTGCCGCCCCAGCCGGTGAAGACGTAGTCGAGCAGCTCGAGTCGACCGTCTCGCTCGACGCCGATTGGCCCGTGGTCCCTTGCCCAGGTGTCGTCGCTGTCGGCGACCACGAAGTGGCGCTGCTCGACCGGCACATGCAGAGCGTCGAAGCGGGTCGTGAGACGCGCTCTCTGCGCCGCGTCGTGAACGCTGATCAGCACCGGCTCGTAGCGCGTGATGGCGCAGACGAGCGCTTCCAGCGTCGCCTCGATATGGTCGATCAGCGGCGCCCAGTCACTGGTCGGTGTCGGCCAGGTCAGCTGAATGGCGTCCTGCGGATGCCATTCGGGGAACAGACGAGCGGTCATGGTGGTCTCCATGGCGAGGCGTTGCGATGTCGGTCGGTGTCTCCGGCCGACACCGGGCGCAACAGGGGGCGTTGGTGGACGCGGCATTGTAGAGCCGGGCGGCGAGCATGCAAGCGGAATTGGCCCGCCGACAGGCTGGCGGCTCGATGTTCGCGCGCCGCCGCCGTCCGGCGCCAGTGTAGCGCGCGTGAAGCGGCTGACAAGCCGCTGATATTCCCGTCCGATGGGCCGTTTGCGGCGGCGGACAAAACCCGTAACATGAGCCGCTGCTGACAAGGAAGCGAACCTGATGCTTGACCGTTTACCCTTTCTGGTAGGCCTGAGATATGTCCGGGCCAAACGACGTAATCACTTCATTTCATTCATCTCCCTGACATCGATGCTGGGTCTGTCCCTCGGTGTTGCGGTGCTGATTCTGGTGCTGTCGGTGATGAACGGTTTCGACCACGAGCTGCGCACGCGGATCCTGGGCATGGTGCCGCATACGCGCATCGAGCAGCAGGGCGGCATGCAGGACTGGAAAGCGCTGGCCGAAAAACTCGATCAGCATCGCGATGTGATGGCCGCCGCGCCGTACGTGCAGCAACAGGGCATGTTCTCGGCCAGCGGTCGCACACAGGGCGCGCTCGTCACCGGCGTGCAGCCGGATTATGAGCGCCAGGTGTCGATCATCAGCCAGCATATGCAGGCGGGCAGCCTTGATGACCTCGCGCCCGGCAGCTGGCACGTGGTGCTCGGTTCGCTGCTGGCACGCAATCTCGGGGTCGGGGTCGGTGACCGGGTCACGCTGCTGGTGCCCGAAGCCTCGATCACGCCGGGCGGGGTGTTCCCGCGTCTGAAGCGCTTCACCGTGAGCGGTATCTTCAAGGTCGGTGCGGATCTGGACGGCAATCTGGCTTATGCCAATATCGAGGATATGCAGGCGCTGGCGCGGCTCGGCGACAAGGTCGATGGTCTTCGCCTGAAACTCGACGATCTGTTCAAGGCCGGCTCGGTGACGCGTGACATCGTCTCGAACCTCGGCGCTGGCTACCGCGGCCTGGACTGGACCTACACCCAGGGCAATCTGTTCCAGGCGATCCAGATGGAAAAGCACATGATCGGTCTTCTGCTGATGGTGATCGTGGCGGTAGCCGCTTTCAATATCGTCTCGACCCTGGTCATGGTGGTAACCGACAAACACGCGGATATCGCGATTCTGCGGACTATCGGCGCGACGCCAAAATCCATCATGGGCATCTTCGTGGTGCAGGGGTTGGCGATCGGTATCATCGGGATCGTGATCGGCGTTGTGGCGGGTATTGCCCTGGCACTCTCGGTGTCCGATATCATCGCCTGGTTCCAGTCGGTGACCGGTATCCAGTTCCTCGATCCCAATGTCTATTTCATCAGCTATCTGCCTTCGCGGCTCGAATGGAGCGATGTGGGCGTGATCGTCTCCAGTGCTTTCGTGCTGACTTTCCTGTCCACGCTCTATCCCGCCTGGCGTGCGGCTCGCATTCAACCGGCAGAGGTGCTGCGCTATGAGTGATTTTTCATCCGGCTCCCCGCTGCCGTCCCGGTCATCGCCGGCCGGCGAGCGAAACGTTATGCTCGACTGTCGTGGACTGACGCGAGTCTACAGCGAAGGCCCGCAGGATCTCACCGTGCTGGACAGCCTCGAGATGACCGTGCATGCCGGTGAGCGAGTGGCTGTCGTCGGTAGTTCCGGCTCCGGCAAGACGACGTTGCTCAATCTGCTTGGCGGCGTCGACCGCCCGACCGCTGGTGAAGTGGTGATCGGTGGGCAGTCGTTGGCGGGGCTCAACGAAGCCGCGCTGGGGCGTTTCCGCAATCGCTACATCGGGTTCGTCTATCAGTTTCACCACCTGCTGGCGGAGTTTACCGCCGCCGAGAACGTGGCGCTGCCGCTGATCATTCGGGGCGAGAAGCGCGGGCCGGCGGTCGAACGCGCGCGGGCGTTGCTCGAGCGAGTCGGCATGGCGCCGCGGGGCGAGCACAAACCCGGCGAGCTCTCCGGCGGCGAGCGTCAACGCGTTGCCATTGCCCGCGCGCTGGTGACCGACCCGAGCCTGGTGCTGATGGACGAGCCGACCGGCAACCTGGACCAGACGACGGCGGGCAGCATTCTGGCGATGATGGACGAGCTGGCGGCGACGACCGACTGCGCGTTCGTCGTCGTCACCCATGACCTTTCGCTGGCGGCGCATCAGGATCGCACGCTCAAGCTCGACAAGGGCCGGCTCAGCGCGGTCTAGCCCTGTTACTGCCCCTCGTTACACGACATTTCGTTAAAGCTCGCGCCGCCCTGGACGATGAAACGTTCAGGGCGGCGTGCTTTTGAGTGGGTCTTGCAGGCGTCATCGGGCCTCAGAGGGCGGCAGCGCCCGGCTCAATGACTCTGTCTACGCCGTCGATGGCGCGCCCGTCGGCGCCAGCTGCGGTAGATTTGCCAGCGCCATATCAGGCGCACCAGCACGTTGCTGGCAATGGCGAGAACCAGGCCGACCACGATCGAACCGGTAAATAGCGGCACGACGATATGCGCCATCTGCTCGGCGATCCATCCCGTCGTGATATGACCCGGGACCTCATGGGCGGGAGAGTCCAGCACCCAGGCACCGATGCGGTAGTTGAAATAGAACACCACCGGCATCGTCAGCGGATTGGTGATCCACACCAGGCTGACGGCGAGCGGCAGATTGCCGCGGAAGCAGTAGGCGCCGAGTGCCGCCAGCACCATCTGGAACGGGATCGGCAGCATCGCGGCGAAGAGTCCGACCATGCAGGCATTGGCCACGCTGCGACGAGAGAGCACCCACAGGGCCGGGTCGCCCAGCATGTGGTGCATGAACCGCAGGGAGCGAGTGCCCTGCAGTCTCTCCCGGCTGGGTATGTAGCGCTGTAACCATCGACGAGACATGTGGCGGCTCGCTGCACGAAGAGCGCCCATTATCCATACAACGTGGAGGGCTCGCCATCTTGCGACTCGAGGCAACCGTGATAGCGGGAGCAAGGAGCTGACGGTCTTGGTACGCCGACGGGCAGCGCGTTGGCGACGCCTCGCCGACCTGCGTCGGCGCGCGGGGTGGGCGATGCCAATGGCCTTGGCGGCACTGCTCGGGGTTGGCTGCGGCGCCGTCGGTGGCTTGACCCTGCTGGGGTTCGAGGCGTTGGCGCTCGTCGGCCTGCTGCTGGCGCTGTGGCGGCGGGCTCCCTGGCCCGCGTTGGCGATGATCGCCGCCTTCCACTGCGCTCACGGCGTCGAAGCGGCTTCCGCGGGCCGGGTTCCAACCGCGCTGGCTGGTCACGATTTCCGCCTCGTCGGCACTGTCGAGCAGCTCGATGTCGATGCGCGCCGCTCGCGATTTCGGCTGCGGGTTCGGGCGTGCCGTGCGCTCGACGAGGAGGCGGTATGCCCGCCTTTCACGTTGGTGCGACTCTCCTGGTACGGCGCGCCAGCGCTGGTGAACGGCGAGCGCTGGGCCTTGAGTGCGCGACTACGCGAGCCGTTGGGCTTCGCCAATCCGGACACGTTCGACTATGACGCCTGGCTGTGGCGAGAGGGCATCCAGGCGCTCGGCTACGTGCGTGATTCGCCGCCCGCCAAGCGCGAAGCGCCAGCGTCTTTTACCTTGCGCCATCAGGCGCTCGGCCAGCTCGAGGCAGTCTCCCTGTCGCCCCGCGCGAAGCGCTGGCTGGCGGCGCTGACGCTTGGCGCGGGTGACCGCCTGACGGATGAGGACTGGGCGCTGTTCAACGCCACCGGCACGACGCACCTGATGGTGATCTCGGGGCTGCATATCGGGCTGATCGCGACGCTTGCACTGCTGTTGCTGCGTCGGGCGGCACGACTTGTCTCGCCATGGCACTGGCGAATGGCTGCCTGGCCCTGGTGGGGCGCCGGCGCGGCAGCGTTCGGCTACGCGGCGCTGGCAGGGTTCGGGCCGCCGGCGCTGCGTGCGGCGATCATGGCCTGTGTCGGGCTATGGGCGGCCAGTGGCCGTCACGCTCCCGGTTGGTGGCAGGCCTGGTGGCTGGCACTCGCGCTGATCGTGATCGCGGATCCGCTGGCGCCCTGGCGGCCGGGTCTGTGGCTCTCGTTCGGCGCGGTTGCGGTGCTGATCATCGCCTGGTCGGGTCGCCCTCGACCGCGCGGACTGCGTGGATGGCTACTGGCACTGCTGCGGACACAATGGCTGTTGGCCCCGCTGATGGCGGCGGCGGTACTACTGGCGTTCGGGCGCCTGGCGCCGATTTCGCCGCTGGTCAATCTCGTGGTGGTGCCGCTGGTCAGTAGCGTCATGGTGCCGCTCGGTTTTCTGGGCTGGCTGGCGAACCCGTGGCCGGCGATCGCAGCCTGGGCGTGGTGGCCGTTCGATCAACTGGTCCAGGTCGTGGCGGCCTTCCTGTCGTGGGTCTCGACGCAGGCGCCGCTGTGGACACCGGCGCCGTGGTGGCGCTGGCCGGTCGCTTCGGGACTATTGATCTGGGGCATGATCTGGTTGGTGCCCGGCCTGGCCTTGCGGACGCGTCTGCTGCCGGCGCTCATGCTCATCGTGCTCATGGTGACGCTGCAGCCGCCGCGGCTCGGCGAGAAGACACTGATCGTGACGGTGCATGATGTCGGGCAGGGGCAGCTCGTCGAGCTGCGCACGCGCTACCGCCGAGTGCTGATCGACACCGGCCCGAGATTCGTGTCGGGCTTCATGCCGGCGGCACTGCAGTGGCCGCCGGGGCAGCAATTCGACGATGTCGTGGTCACACACAGTGATATCGATCACGCCGGTGGCATCGAGGAGCTGCTTCGAGAGCATCACGTCAGCCGCTGGTGGGCGCCGAGAGGCAACGAGTTGGCGATCGACTCGCAGCGCTGTCTCGCCGGCGAGCAGTGGCAGGATCCCGATGGCACATGGCAGTTTCTTTCACCGCCGCCGCATGCCGAACGGCTCGAGCGCAATGATCGCTCCTGCGTCATGCTGATCACGATCGGAGGGCACCGCGTGTTGATCACCGGAGACGCGAGCGCGGCGCGCGAGGCGATCTTCGCGCCGGGGCTCGGGTCGCCGGTCGACCTGCTCGTGGCCGGGCATCACGGCAGCGAGACCAGCTCCTCGCCGCTGCTGGTCGAGGCGGCGCGGCCGCGGGAAGTGGTATTCAGCAGCGGTCGTGGCAACCCCTTCGGCCACCCCGCGCCTTCAGTAGTGGCCCGATTCATCGCGGCCGGCAGCCGCGTCTGGAATACTGCTTACGATGGCGCCATTCGTGTGACGCTCTCGCCCGATGGCGTCCGGGTCCAGTCCCAGCGTCATCCAGGGTGGGGGCGCCGCATGGCTGTCGACGCCCACGCTGTTGGGGTAGAATCCAGCCCCTGAAACCGCCCGAACCTGCCGTGGGCGGAAGAGATTCTTACCCCTCGAACGGAGTCAACGTGTCACGAACTTCCAGTTGGGCACTCTATAAGCGCCTTCTCGGATACGTGCAGTCCGAGTGGCGCTCCTTCGCCTTGGCGGTCGTCGGTTACGCCATCTACGCCGCGTCCAGTACCGCACTGGCCGAGATGATGAAACGCCTGATCGATGGCATCCAGCATCCGGACGCGTCGTTTCGCTACTTCCTGCCGCTGTTCGTGATCTTCATGTTCGCCACCCGCGGCGTGGGTACCTTTCTGGGTACCTACTTCATGAGCAACGTCGCGCGTAACGTGGTGCACAAGCTGCGCTGTCAGGTGTTCAACCACATGCTGCACCTGCCGGGGCGGTTCTTCGACATGCACTCGAGCGGCCATCTGATCTCGCGGGTGACCTATCACGTCGAGCAGGTCACCGGTGCGGCGACCAACGCCATCACGGTCATCCTGCGCGAGGGGCTCTTCGTCATCGGGTTGATCGGCTATCTGCTCTGGACCAATTGGCTGCTGACGCTGATCTTCCTGGGCGTGACGCCATTGATCGGCCTGGTCGTACGCTACACCAGCAAGCGTTTCCGGCGGATTTCTCGGCGTATCCAGAATTCGATGGGCGAGGTCACTCACGTCGCTTCCGAGGCGCTCACCGGCTACCGGGTGGTTCGGACTCACGGCGCCGAAGAGTACGAGAAGCGTCGCTTCGAGGCGGCCAGCGCCTACAATCGCGAACAGAGCATCAAGGAGGCGATGACCAAGGCGACCAGCACGCCGGTGATTCAGCTGCTGATCGCGCTGGCGCTGGCCGGTCTGGTCTGGCTGGCGATGGCGCCGGAGCTGATGGCGGCGATGACGCCGGGAGAGTTCGTCGCATTCATCACCGCCGCCTCGCTGATGGCCAAGCCCATTCGCTCGCTGACCGACGTCAACAGCATCATCCAGAAGGGGCTTTCCGCCGCGCAGGAGCTGTTCGGCCTGCTCAACCGACCGGCGGAGGTCGACGAGGGGACGCTGGCGCCGCATCGTTTCGCGGGCAACGTCCATTTCGAGAACGTGCGTTTCTCTTATGCCGAAGATCAGCCCGAGGTACTCAAGGGGATCGAGCTCGAGGTGCCGGCCGGGCAGATGGTGGCCATCGTCGGCCGCTCGGGTAGCGGCAAGTCGACGCTGATGAGCCTGCTTCCGCGATTCTATCGGCCGACCGAAGGCCGCATCCTGATCGACGGCGTCGATATCCAGGACTATCAGCTTTCACCGCTGCGCCAGCAGATCGCGCTGGTCTCCCAGCAGGTAACGCTGTTCAACACCACGATCGCCGACAATATCGCCTACGGCTGGCCCGATACGCCGCGTGAGAAGGTCGAAGAGGCCGCGCGTGCGGCCTACGCACACGAGTTCATCGAGCGTCTGCCGAACGGTTACGACACCATCGTCGGTGACAACGGCGTCATGCTCTCGGGCGGGCAACGGCAGCGCCTGGCGATCGCCCGGGCCATCTTCAAGGATGCCCCCGTGCTGATCCTTGATGAAGCGACATCGGCACTGGACACCGAGTCGGAGCGCTACATCCAGCGTGCGCTCGAGGTGGTCTGCCGTAACCGCACGACCTTCGTCATCGCCCACCGTCTTTCCACCATCGAGCGAGCTGATCGAATCGTGGTGATGGAGCAGGGCAATCTGATCGAAAGTGGCACCCATGCGGAGCTCTTGCAGAAGGAGGGTGCTTACGCCTCGCTGCATCAGCTGCAGTTTCAGGAGGAGGCGTGACGCCAGTCGAGCGCGCCTGGTATCACGATGCCCGCTGGCTGTCATTGCTGGCGCCGCTGGAGCGTCTTTATCGGCGGGTCGTTCGTCGGCGTCGACTGGCTTATCGGAGCGGTCGTCGCGCCGTCTGGCAGCCGCCGGTGCCTCTCGTCGTCGTGGGTAACCTCTCGGTGGGCGGTACCGGTAAGTCGCCATTGGTCGCGTGGCTGGCCAGGGATCTGGTCGAGCGAGGCTGGCGCCCGGGGATCGTTTCTCGCGGTTACGGTGGCAAGGCCCGCAGCTATCCGCTGCGCGTCGATGCCGACACGCCGGTTGCCGCCAGCGGCGACGAGCCCCTGATGCTGGCTCAGCAGTGTGGCGTGCCGGTGGCCGTCGCTCCCGACCGTCCGGCCGCCGCCAGGCTATTGATCGATACCGCCGGCTGCGATGTGCTGCTCGCCGACGACGGTCTGCAGCACTACGCCCTGGGGCGATCGCTGGAGCTGGTCGTCGTCGATGGCTGGCGTGGCTTCGGCAACCGTCACTGTCTGCCGCGCGGCCCGCTGCGGGAGCCGCTGGAGCGTCTGAGTGAAGTCGATGCGGTGATCGGCAATGGCGGCCTGGCGCCGCTGCAGGAGAGCGACGGTGTCGGTATCCCCAGGTTTTCGATGGCGATCCGGCCAAGCGCCTGGCGCCACCTCGAGAGCGGCGAGTGTTTCCCCGTCGACTCGGCACCTTTTCCGCTGCGGCATTCGGTTGCCGCGATAGCTGGCATCGGTCGCCCACAGCGGTTCTTCGAGACATTGACGGCGCTGGGGGTGGCTCATACGCCGCATGTGTTCAGCGACCATCATCGCTTCGTCGCGAGTGATCTCCCCCAGGCGGCTGACGTGATCGTCATGACCGCCAAAGACGCCGTCAAATGTCGCGAATTCGCCGACGGCCGCTGCTGGGTACTCGATGTCGAAGCCTCGCCCGATCGCGCCTTCATCACCTGGTGGCAGCAGCAGGTCGAGTCATGGCAACACGGCGGGGCGCCTGCTGGCGCGGATGCCACGCCTGGCGAATCACCCAGCAGATCGGCGCCGTTACAGGAAGCCTCTGGTTCAGTCGGCCCGAACACGCGATGATGAGTCACAGTGGGGGCCGCGTTATCCGGATGAGTCGCGTCCGGGCTTCCAGTTTTCAAGGCCGTCTTTCGAGATCGTCCCTCGAACCTGTTTCGGGAGACTGACTCGCGAGACGGTTCCCCAAGTCAGTCTGCCAAGGCTGTCACCAAAGATTATCGTAATCATCACCGACCACCCGAGGAGTCGACATGGACAAAGAGCTGATAGCGATGCTGATCTGTCCGGTCAGCCACAGCGCGCTGACCTACGACCGCGAGCGCCAGGAGCTGAAAAGCTCGGTCAGCGGCCTTGCCTATCCGGTGCGTGACGGCATTCCCGTCATGCTCGAGAACGAAGCTCGCGCCATGTCGACCGAGGAGAAGCTCGGCAAGGCGGCGCCGGCACCATGACCGATTTCGTCGTTGTCATTCCCGCACGCTATGGCTCCAGCCGACTGCCCGGCAAGCCGCTCATGGAGATCGGCGGTCTGCCGATGGTTCAGCACGTCTGGGCCCGTGCCAACGAGAGCGGTGCTTCACGCGTCGTGATCGCAACCGATGACCCGCGCATCGAGCAGGCGGCTGCACGGTTCGGTGCCGAGGTCGTGATGACCCGAGACGATCACCCCTCCGGGACCGACCGGCTGGCGGAGGTCGCGGCCAAGCTCTCGCTGGCGCCGGAGACGATCGTCGTCAACGTCCAGGGGGATGAGCCGCTGTTGCCGGCCGCGGTCATCGACCAGGTCGCCGAGCGGCTGGCGGGTGACGAACGCGCCTCGGTGTCGACACTGGCGGAACCGATTGGCGACGTCGATACGCTGTTCAATCCCAACGTGGTCAAGGTGGTCACCGATCTCGGCGGGCGTGCCCTCTACTTCAGCCGCGCGCCGATCCCGTGGGATCGCAACGCCTGGAAGACGCAGCCGCCGACGCTGCTCGAGACCGACGCCTGGCTGCGTCATATCGGACTCTACGCTTACCGCGCAGGTTTTCTCGAAGAATACGTCACCTGGGCGCCGGCCCCCCTCGAGCAGCTCGAGCAGCTCGAGCAGTTGCGGGCGCTTCAGCACGGGCACTTCATTCAGGTCGCCACGGTTCACTCGCCTTTGCCTGGCGGCGTGGATACCCAGGAAGACCTGGATCGGGTCCGCGAGCACTTCGCGCGGCAGCAGACCGCATGAGCGAGCGAACGCCGGATCTCCATATCCTCTTCGTCTGCATGGGCAATATCTGCCGTTCGCCGACGGCGGAGGGTATGCTGCGTCAGCGTCTCGGTGAAAGAGGGCTGATCGAGCGTGTCGATGTCGATTCCTGCGGCACGGGAGCCTGGCACGTGGGCGAGGCGCCGGACCCGCGGGCCATCAAAGCCGCGCTGGCGCGTGGTTACGATATTCGAACCCTGCGCGGTCGCCAGCTGACGCAGCAGGATTTCGAGAACTTCGATGAAATTCTGGTGATGGACGAGGATAACCTTGAGCGCGTGATGGCCTTGGCTCCAGCGCTATCGCGGGCGAAGGTGTCTCGGTTGATGCGCTACGCCGGGCAGCCGGATGCCGACGTGCCGGACCCCTATTTCGGCGGCGAGGCCGGCTTTCAACATGTGCTGGATCAGCTGGCGCGCGCGGTCGATGGCCTGGTCGACTCGCTGGAACATCGGCTGGTGGCCTTCGATGGTTGATATCGAGCCGCGCCTCGAACCCGATTGTGACCTGACCTCGACCAACACGCTGGCGCTGCCCAGCCGGGCAGCCTGGCTGCTGCGTGCCGGCACGGCTGACGAGATCGTCTCTGGCCTGCGCTTCGCGGCGGCACGCGGCTGGCCGGTGCGGGTGTTGGGGGGCGGCAGCAATTCGCTACTGCCGCCATCTCTCCCCGGTTTGACCATCAGGCCGGAGATCGACGGCATCGCGTTCGACAGCGGTCCTGACGATGGGGTCGAGGTCGAAGTCGGTGCGGGGGTGTCGTGGCACGAATTCGTCACCGCCAGCGTCGAACGCGGACTCTGGGGCGTCGAGAATCTGGCCTTGATTCCCGGTTGCACTGGCGCCGCGCCGATCCAGAACATCGGCGCCTACGGCGTGGAATTGAGCGACGTGCTGAGCTGGGTCGAGTTCATCGACCGAAGGGATCTCTCGACGCACCGCGTGTCGGCCGAGGCGTGCGAGCTCGGGTATCGTCACAGCTTGTTCAAGGGCGCACTGGCAGACGTTGCGGTCATCACGCGTCTCGGGCTGCAACTGTCGCGCCGAGCGACGCCCCGACTCGATTACGGTGTACTGGGTGAGCGTGTTTCCGCGACGCCCAGCGTGCGAGAAATATTCGAGGCCGTCTGCGCGATTCGACGCGAGAAGCTTCCCGATCCCGTGACGACGCCGAACGCCGGCAGTTTTTTCAAGAATCCGGTGGTGGACCGTGCAGCCTGCGATGCGCTGCTCGCCGAGACCCCGGACATGCCGCACTATCCGCTCGCCGATGGCCGAGCCAAGCTGGCGGCGGGCTGGCTGATCGATCAATGCGGCTGGAAAGGGGCGCGGGACGGAGCCTTTGGCGTGCATGACCGTCAGGCGCTGGTGCTGGTCCACTTTGGTGGCGGGACGCTCGCTGGACTGCTGGCGTTTGCTGAGCGCATCGTTGTCGACGTTCGTCAGCGTTTCGGCGTGACATTGGAGCGAGAGCCGGGCATCGCGAAATAGCAGGTCGTCGCGAAGTAGCAGGGCGTCGTCGAACCGCCCGCCGGAGTTCGGCATCTGCCGTTCTGCACCCCGGGCAAGACCCTCATGGCCCGCACTCGGCTTGGCGTCGAGCCGGCTCGCCAGACGCGCGAGTCGTCATGGGCGCTGGCCGGCAGATCGCCGCGAAGACAATGTCTCCCCGACGGTCAAACACAAAAAAGCCCGGATTCTTGTGAATCCGGGCTTTGCGCTTCTGCTTGGCGCGAGCTTGAGATCAGCTTTCGCCTTGCTCGCGACGGCGTTTTTCACGCGGGTCATTGTGCGCGCGTCGGCGACGCGTCGAGCGCGTAGGCTCGCCCCCGGCGGTTTCCGAAGCGCCGTCGTCGGCATCGACCTCTGCCGTTGCAGGCGAAGCACTCGTCTGCATCGAGGCGTCCGTTGCCGGCTCGTCTACGGATGTCGACGTCACGTCCTGCGGGGCGTGTTTTTCGTCGGGTACGCTCGCAGGGCTGCTGGTGGTGGCCTGCGCGGCGTCGGGGACCGTCGCTTCAGCCTTTCCGGCCTCGGCTTTAGTCTCGCGCTCGGGTGCGCTGTCGACGCTGGCGTCTTCCGGTTTGCCAGACGTTACCTCGCTCAATGTGACTTCACGAGAGGCAGCAGGGCGGGAGCTCGGGGGCGCAACTGCACCCTCTTCGCTGATTGCCGGTGTCGCGTCGCTGACATCCGACTGGCGCGAAGTCACCGCGTCGTCACCAGGGCGGTGCCCAAAAGATTCGGCCTCGTTGTCCTGCGGGGCCGCTGAGGTCGCCTCGTCGGAAACCGCGTTGTCGGACGTTACCGAGTGCTCGGCTGCGGGCGTGACGTCGGCCGCCGGCTCGTGGGTCGGGGCGTCGGTGTGCTGCGCCTTGCTTGTCGCGCTAGCCGATTCCTCCTGCTGCGCCGTTGCAGCCTGGGTCGGTGTGGTCGCGGCTGTGTTGCTGTCCGCATCGGCAGTCGGCGCGGACCGATCCTGCGGGCCACTCTCTGCCGTATTCGCGTCAGCATGCTTGGCGTCAACGGTACCCGCATCGGCAGAGCGGGGCGCAGTGTCGTCCGCTCTCGACGCCGCATCCGCGGTGGCCGATGCACCCGAATCGGTGGCGGTTTCGGCCGTGGCAGCGTCACGCGGAGGCGTTGACGCGTTCTCGGCCTTCGCTGTCGCGGTTGCGTTGGCATCCGTGGCTGCCGCTTTGACCTTGGCAGCATCCTCCGCGGCGCCCGATTCGGCCTGCGGCGTGGTCGCTGGAGCGTCGGTCGCTTCGGCCTGAAGGCGCTGCTGCTCGGCGACGGCTGCCGGATTCAGCGCCTGCTTGCGCGAGCGCTTGCGCGGATTATTGCGCGTTCGCTTGGGCTTGGTGTCGGCGACGAACTCGGTCGACGGGGCCGCATCCTGACGGCTTTCCGCCTGATCTTTACGAGCGTCGTTGCTCTTGTTGTCACTGGAACGATTGTCGTCACTGGAGCGGTTGTCGGCGGGCCGAGTGTCACCGGATCGACCCTCATTCGAGCGAGCGGTCTCCTGACGCTTGTCCTTGCCGCCGGACTTGCCGTTACCGTTTTGGCGTTCGGCCTTCGGCGGCTCATTCGTCGTCTGATCGGCTCGACCGAGGTCGGCTTTGGGCGAGTCGCCCTTGCTGCCGCGATTGGACTGACGGTTGTCACCGCTGGGCTCCTGACGCGAGCTCTGGCGGTTATCGCTGCGAGAGTCCTGACGCGAGTTCTGCCGGCCGTCGCTACGAGAGTCGTTACTGCTCTGTCGATCGTTCTGGCCACCGCGGCGGCGACGGTTGTTGTTGCGGTTGCTACCGTCGTTGCGATTGCCGTTTTCACCACGGTTATCGCTACGGCTACCGTCGCCTGACTTGCCCTCCTGGCGCGCGGAGGCCGTGCGGGAATCGCCGCGGTTGCCACCGCTGCGCTGACTCGGTTGAGCGGTCGGGCTGCCGGACTGCGAGCGCTGTGCTGTGCCGGAATCGCGGGCCGGCTGTGGCACTTCCTCGTCGGCGCGACGCCGGCCGAAGAGCCCCCGGAAAAGCTGCATCAGCCCACCGTTGGGCGCCTGTGCGGCGGGCGTGGCGGCTGCCTGTCCAGCATTGGAAGGCGCCTGCGGCGTAGCCGCCGGCTTGGCTGGCTGCGATTCGCTGGGCTCCTGATGCAGGGAGTCAGGGGCGGGTGCGCTGTGCTGCACCATCTGCACGGCGGCCTGGGTGCGCTGGATCGGCTTGGCGAGCGTGGTCTCCGGCTCCTTGATCGCATCGCTCTCGACCGACAGCTCGTAGCTGGACTTGGTGTCGTCGCCTTCCTCGAAGACGTGATCGTCACGCAGACGCTGCACGTCGTAGTGCGGCGTATCCATGTCGGGGTTGGGCAGCAGCACGACGCGAACGCCCTGACGACGCTCGACATCGGCCAGTACGCTGCGCTTCTCGTTGAGCAGATAGGTCGCGACGGGAACCGGCAGGATAGCGCGGATCTGTGCGCTGCGTTCCTTCATCGACTCTTCTTCGATCAGACGCAGGATCGATAGCGCCAGCGAGCGGACGTCACGAATGGTGCCCTGACCGTTGCAGCGTGGGCAGACCACGCCGCTGGTCTCGCCCAGGGAAGGCCGCAGCCGCTGGCGCGACATTTCCATCAGGCCAAAACGGGAGATGCGACCGATCTGCACGCGCGCGCGATCGAGCTTGAGCGCGTCCCGCATGCGGTTCTCGACTTCGCGCTGATTGCGGGCCGGAGACATGTCGATGAAATCGATGACCACCAGGCCACCGATATCGCGCAGGCGGAGCTGGCGGGCAATCTCGTCGGCCGCTTCCAGGTTGGTCTGGAGTGCGGTCTCTTCGATGTCTGCCCCCCGCGTGGCGCGAGCGGAGTTGATGTCGATCGAGACCAGAGCTTCGGTATGGTCGATCACCACCGAGCCGCCGGAGGGCAGCTTGACCTCACGCTGATACGCGGTCTCGATCTGGGACTCGATCTGGAAGCGCGAGAAGAGCGGCACTTCGTCGGTGTAGAGCTTAATCTTCTGCTGGTAGGAGGGCATGACCTGACGGATGAAGCTCAGCGCTTCTTCATGCACGTCCTTGAGATCGATCAGGACCTCGCCGATGTCCTGGCGCAGGTAATCGCGCATCGCGCGAATGATCACATTGGATTCGCGATAGATCAGGAAGGGCGCGGGTCGCTTGACGGCCTCGGTGGTGATCGCTTCCCAGACCTGGACGAGGTAGTCGAGATCCCACTGCAGTTCTTCGGGCGAACGGCCGATCCCGGCGGTGCGTACGATGACGCCCATCTTGTCGGGCAGCGTCAACTGCCCCATGGCATCCTTGAGCTGGGAGCGTTCTTCACCCTCGATGCGCCGAGAGATGCCGCCGGCACGAGGGTTGTTTGGCATCAGGACGAGAAAGCGCCCCGCCAGACTGATGAAGGTCGTCAGCGCGGCGCCCTTGTTTCCACGCTCCTCCTTGTCGACCTGGACGATCACTTCCTGGCCTTCCTTGAGCACCTCCTTGATGTTGGGGCGCCCGGATGGCTCCTTGGAGAAGTATTCGCGCGAGATTTCCTTTAGCGGCAGGAAGCCGTGGCGATCGGCGCCGAAATCGACGAAGGCGGCTTCCAGACTGGGTTCGAGGCGGGTGATCTTGCCGCGATAGATATTGGCCTTCTTCTGCTCCCGGGCACCGGATTCGATATCCAGGTCGTAGAGGCGCTGTCCATCGACGAGTGCGACGCGCAGCTCTTCGGGCTGGGTCGCGTTGATAAGCATTCTTTTCATACGGTCTCGCTGATTGAGCGTGCCCATGGAAGGCGTGCTGCAATTGGCGACGACGAACCGCAAGCGGTCGTGCTGTGCTCGCGCACATAGGTGAAACCACCCGGCAGAATCAATGAGCGCAGCCTGTGCCAGAACGAGCTTCGCGTGAAACTCGTGCGAGATCCCGCGTCAGGGACTCGAAGGGAATGTCCGGAAACCGCTTGTCTCCCGGCGCAGTACGGCCGGCGAGGCGAGTTCAGGTCGACGCTCGTCGAGCCCTGTGGCGTGCTTGCTCATGACCATTACATCTCTGCTGTCATTACCTGCTTATGGGTGCTGCACATACATGAATCGAGTACGAAACGGTGGCAGAACATGTCACGGTGCGTTTTCAGTGGCGCATCCGGTTCTGCAGACTGCCGTCCATGTCACTTGGCATTGTTCGGTTCGGCGACGCCTTCCACGGGTACTTGTGGGTTTCCCGCGAGACGAAGGGACGGGGTTGCCGTCATGGCTTCGACTTCGGGGGCCTGGCGTTCCAAACGTGTTTTGATCGTCTCAGCAGTCGTGGGCTTCGCGCTTCGTTAACTTGCTGGAAGATCGAGACTTTTTGTCGCTCTGGCCGACATGTCCAGGGGTCGGCGCCAGAATGAGAACACTCTCATTGAGCGAACCCGCAATATAACAGTAATGCGACGTGAGCGGCAATTGAGGTCGCGCCGGGCGGACGGTGCGTTAGAATAGCCGCCCGGTGGCGCGATGGTAGCGTGACTGCAGGCGGTCGAGGAGTCGAGCATGGCCGAAGGCCAGGAAGTCCAGTTTATTGAAGTGAGCGAATCGCAGCAGGGGCAGCGGATCGACAATTTTCTGCGTACCCGATTGAAAGGAGCTCCAAAATCGCTGATCTACCGCATCGTTCGTAAAGGCGAAGTTCGCGTCAACAAGAAGCGAATCAAGGCCGACTATCGCGTCCAGTGCGGTGACATCGTCCGCGTGCCGCCGCTGCGGCTGTCGCCGGAGAGCGCAGTTAAGGAGGCCAGCGAGAGTCTGCGCAATCTGCTCGCAGGCAGTGTACTGGTCGAAGGCCCGGATTGGCTGGTGATCAACAAGCCTTGCGGATTGGCGGTGCATGGCGGGAGCGGCGTCAAGATCGGTCTGATCGAGGCGCTGCGGCAGGTTCGCGAAGACCTCGACTTTCTGGAGCTCGTCCACCGTCTGGACCGAGACACCTCCGGTTGTCTGCTGCTGGCGAAAAACCGTGATTCGCTGCTGTCGTTGAACACGGCGATGCGCGAGCGGCGAATGGAGAAGGGCTACCTGGCGTTGGTGCAGGGGCGCTGGCCGGCCCGCCGCGATTATGTCAGCGCCAGGCTCGAACGCTTCGATGCCGGGAACGGCGAGCGCCGAGTGCGCGTCGACGACGCAGGTAAGGTGTCGCGCACGCGCTTTGGGGTGCGCGAAACCTTTCCGCGCGTCACGCTCATCGATGCCGAGCCCGTAACCGGGCGCACGCACCAGATCCGTGTCCATGCGGCGCATGCCGGTCACGCATTGCTAGGTGACGACAAGTACGGGACGCTCGAAGGCGTGCGCCTGGCCCGATCGCTCGGACTCGAGCGGCTTTTTCTGCATGCCTTGACGTTGACCTTTCCGGATCCGCGCAGCGGCCGGCCCGTTCAGGTGCGGGCTCCATTGGGTGAGGAGCTCGAGGCGGTACTGGAGCGTGCGCGCCGTGAAAGCTGAGTCGTCTGATGGCTCTCGCGCGCTTGCCTCGTCTGCAGGCGCCGTGCAGAACGAGAACTCGGCTGCCACGGATCGGACCGAGGCGGCACCCGTCGAGTCCCTCTCCGACGAGCGATGTCGCTATCAGCTGGTGATCTTCGATTGGGACGGGACGCTGATGGATTCGGCGCCGCGGATCGTGGCGGCCATGCAGGCTGCGGCGCGTGATCTAAAATGGCGCGTGCTCGGCGACGCGGCCATTCGCGATATCATCGGTCTTGGGCTGCCGGAGGCGCTGGCCGCACTCTATCCCGAGCGCTCGCTCAGCGATCGCCAGTCGTTGCAGTCGCGTTACGGTGAGTTGTTCCGTCAGGCAGATTCCCGTCCGACGCCTTTCTTCCTAGGGGTCGAGGCCGGGATCGAGCGTCTTCGACAAACCGGGGGCTGCCGGCTGGCGGTCGCTACCGGCAAGAGTCGCCGGGGGCTGGATCGCGCCTTCGCGCATGTCGACTGCGGTCGGTGGTTCGACCACAGTCGCACCGCCGACATGACGCGTTCCAAGCCGCACCCGCAAATGCTCGAAGAGCTGCTGGCCGAGAGTGGCGTGGCAGCGGCTGATGCGGTCATGATCGGCGACACCGAATACGACCTGGAGATGGCGAGAGTCATCGGCATGGACCGGGTTGCCGTTACCTACGGCGTTCATGCTCGCGAACGCTTGATGGCATCGCAGCCGAGCCTGATCGCCGATACGTTTCCCGATGTGGTGGACTGGCTGATGGCAGCCGAGAGAGCGAGGAGCCCGCAATGCGCGATGACCGACACGATCGCTGGACCGAAGGCCCCGAGGTGAGCTCGGGCGAGGCCTCCGAACCAGTGGCAGGCGACCCCGACACGGCCCGCCTCGCCGAGATTCGCATGCTGGATCGCTGGATTGGCGGGGTGCTGCAGGAGCAGCGGCGCTCACGCCGCTGGAAGATCTTCTTCCGGCTACTGCTGGCGATGATCGTGCTGGCCGGGCTCGCGTTGAGTGCGTTGACGCTCTATTTCACGCAGGTGCCTGACCTGGCGGACTCCCAGCCGCATCTTGGCGTGGTGGAAGTGAATGGGCCGATCGATGCCAAGAGCCAGGCCAGCGCCGAGCGCATCATCGACGGGTTGCAGCAGGCGTGGGAGGACCCGGATGCCGAAGCGGTCGTGCTGCACATCAATAGCCCTGGCGGCAGTCCGGTCCAATCGCAGCGAGTCTACGACGAGATTCGCTACCTTGAGTCCCATGGAGACAAGCCGATCCTCGCGGTGATCGAGGATATCGGCGCGAGTGGCGCCTACTACATGGCATCGGCGGCGAACCAGATCTACGCCTCTCCGGCCAGCCTGGTCGGGTCGATCGGCGTCATTAGTGCGGGTTTCGGTCTCGAGAAGGCGATCGACAAGGTGGGCGTGGAGCGTCGCGTATTCACCGCCGGCGACAACAAGGCCTTCATGGATCCGTTTTCCGATATGACGCCTTCGCAGCAGGCGTTCTGGCAGTCGGTGCTGGACACGACGCATCGACAGTTCATCGATGCCGTCAAAGCCGGCCGGGGTGATCGCCTGAGCGATGATCCCGCGCTCTTTTCCGGACTGGTCTGGACCGGCGAGCAGGCCAGGGCGCTGGGGCTCGTCGATGATATCGCCAACCTGGAACAGCTCTCTCGCCAGCGCCTCGGTGAGGTTCGGCTGAAAGACTACACGCCGTCGCTCGATCCCTGGTCGGCCCTGTCCCAGAAGCTCACCAGCACGGCGGCACACTGGCTAGGTCTGAGCGATCCCGTTTCGCCTCTGCGTTACCAGCTGCCTTGAGTGATCGCGTCAGGCGACTTGCCGCGTCCTGAATCACGACAAGTCGCTGTTGCCGGTTGGCGGGGCGGGCGTGGCAGCGGCGGCTTACTGGCTGCCGGTCTTGGTCAATGGATCGACGCCGGCCTCTCGCAGCAGCTCGCATAGCTTGATCAGCGGCATGCCGATCAGTGTATTGGGGTCGCTGCCCTCGAAGCGCTCGAACAGGGCGATCCCGAGCCCTTCCATGCGAAAACTGCCCGAACTGTCGTAGGGCTCGTCGCGAGAGACGTAGCTCTCGATTTCTGAGCTCGACAGGTTTCGAAACAGCACGTCATAGGTATCGTGCACGACACGATGGCGCCCGGCTGCCGTGTCGATCAGCGCCAGGCCGGTCATGAAGCGAACCCGCTTGCCCGAAAAGCGCGCCAGGTTGGCGCAGGCCGTGGCGAAATCTCCCGGCTTGCCCAGAATGTCGTCTTCAAACAGCGCCAGTTGATCCGAACCGATGATCAGGTGCTCCGGATACTCCTCGGCGACCGCTTGCGCTTTGGAGAGCGCAAGGCGGTGGGCGAGCGTGACGGCGTCCTCGCCTTCGCGCCGTGATTCGTCGATATCTGGCGCCGACCAGGCGTAGGGAATCTCGAGCCGATCGAGCAGTTGGCGACGGTAGCGGGAACTCGAAGCGAGGACCAGACGTGGCATGGATCTTCCTTGAGCAGATGGGGTGAGTGGTGGGTGCGTGAGCGTGTGACTAGTCGCGAGTTGCGATCACCGGTGCGGTGGGCGCTTGGCATCCTGCAGATCATCGCCGAGCACCATCGTCAGCCACAGCATAGCGTCTCTCGACGGCTTTGACAGACTCGTGTCGAATCCCTATGATGGCGCGCCTATGTTGACCAGACGACTTCCCGCGACCGTTGAGCCTTACCGGCTGGCCGCCAATCATGAACGTCTCGAGGGGGTTGTTGACCTCGAGAAATTGGCGCGTCTGCAGGAAGAGATCGGCGCGCAGCGTGGGCAGGTAGAAGTCATGCTGCAGTTCGATATCGATGCGCAGCGCCGTCATCTGATCGATGGTGAGTTGCGCGCCGATCTCAGCATGCCTTGTCGACGCTGTCTGCAGCCCATGCCCGTGGCGGTTTCCAGTCAGTTCCGGCTGGCCATCGTCAGCGATGATGCGCGGGCTGCCGACGTGCCGAGCGATTACGAGCCGGTGCTGGTCGACAATGAACAGTTGAACCTGCTCGGGGCGATCGAGGACGAGTTGATCCTCAGCCTGCCCCAGGTGGTCTATCACGACGAAGCGGATTGTGCCGTTTCCCGTGAGCAATTGAGTAGCGGTGATGCCTCCGTTGACACGCAGGCCCGCCCCGACAACCCCTTCGACGTGCTCAAGTCGTTGAAGGGAAAACTCTGAATCCGCAAGACGGAATTCGACAGACACTGACGTTGGAGTCATATCATGGCCGTTCAACAAAACCGTAAGACCCGTTCCAAGCGCGGTATGCGCCGTGCCCACGACGCACTGAGCTCGCCGGCGCTGTCCCAAGATCAGGAAACCGGCACGACGCATCGTCGTCACCATGTCGCGCCGGACGGCTATTACCGTGGCCGCAAGGTCGTCGACGTCTGACAAGACCTTCGACGTCAGATCGAGCGATGCGCATCGCCATTGATGCCATGGGCGGGGACTTAGGTCCCCGCGCTACTATCGGGGGGCTGTGTCTGGCCCTCGCTCGTCATCCTCAGCTACATCTCCTTGTCTTCGGACCGCGCGACGATATTCAGTCCGTCGTGGCAGAACAGGCGTCTGCCCACGGCCTGAAGGATGTCTTCGGGCGTCTCGAGTTGATCGATGCGCCGCGATCGGTGCTGCAGAGTGCCTCTCCCATGAAGGTGCTGGACGATCCCGATGGTACCAGCCTGCTGGCGATGCTCGCTGCCGTTCGTGACGGGCATGCCGAAGCCGGTGTTACCTGCGGCAATACCGGTGCGCTGATGGCGCTTGCGAGACGCGAACTTGGCACGGTGCCCGGCATTTCGCGACCGGCGATCAGTACGGCGGTGCCCACGCGAGACGGCGGTCGTTGCTATCTGCTCGATCTGGGGGCAAGCGTCGAGGCGCATGCTCGGCACCTGGTCGATTTCGTCGATATGGGTGCGCTCATGGCGAAAGTGGTCGACGGCGCCGAGCGCCCGCGCGTGGCGCTGCTGAACATGGGTGTGGAAGCTGGCAAGGGCGTCGTTCGGGTGCGCGAAGCCGACGAATCGCTGCGTTCGCGCGAGTCTCTCGAGTTCGATTATGTCGGCTATCTGGAAGGGGATGCGATCTTCTCCGGACGTGCCGATGTCGTGGTCTGCGACGGGTTCGTGGGCAATGCCGTGCTCAAGGCGAGTGAAGGTGTCGCGCAGATGCTGCTCGAGCGGCTGCAGGAGATGTTCGAGTCCCACTGGTCGACCCGCCTGGTCAGCGCGCTGGCGAGACCGGCGCTGATGCGCTTCAAGGCTCAGCTCGATCCGGTCAGACACAACGGCGCGAGCCTGCTCGGGTTGAACCGGATCGTCGTCAAGAGCCATGGCAATGCCAGCGAGCGTGCGTTCGCATTTGCCATCGAGCGCGCCGTTCGAGAAGTCGAGGTCGGGTTGCCCGACCACCTGCGCGCGGCGTGGCTTCAGAATGCCGTGGAGCCTGCTATCTCGTCGGCCGGATCGAACGGTCGAGTGGATAGCGGGTCTCGTGATGTGACGGGAACCGACGATTCATCACTTCAAGGGTGAGCGCGATGACGCAATCACTGGCACTGGTTTTTCCGGGTCAAGGATCACAGCAGATTGGCATGCTGCGGGAACTGGCCGAACGCTACAGCGTGGTACGGACCACCTTCGATGAAGCGTCCGAGGCGCTGGGCTATGACCTCTGGCACGTCGTTCAGGAAGGTCCCGAAGAGAAGCTCAATGCAACCGCTTGCACGCAGCCAGCGCTGCTGACTTCCAGCGTCGCGATCTGGCGCGTCTGGCAGGAGCTCGAAGGCCCTCGCCCAGGCATGATGGCCGGCCATAGTCTTGGCGAGTACAGCGCGCTGGTCTGCGCCGGTGCGATGAGCTTCGCCGAAGGGGTGCGTCTGGTGCGGCTCCGCGGCGAAGCGATGCAGGCGGCGGTGCCGGCGGGTGTCGGCGCGATGGCCGCGATCCTGGGTCTCGATGATGCGGCTGTGGAGTCCGCCTGCCGGGATGCTGCCCAGACCGAGGTCGTGGCTGCCGTCAACTACAATTCGCCAGGGCAGGTAGTGATTGCCGGGCATCAGGCTGCGGTCGATCGCGCAATTGCCCTGTGTCAGGAAGCCGGCGCCAAGCGTGCGCTGCCGCTGCCGGTATCGGTGCCTTCCCACTGCGAACTGATGCAGCCTGCCGCAGTGCGTGTCGAATCGGCGATGGCCGAGATGGATATCAAGCTGCCGCGCTACGCGGTCTATCAGAACGTCGATGCACAGGTGGCAGAGACGCCGGAGCAGCTGCGTCAGCGTCTGGTGGAGCAGCTCTATCGCCCGGTGCGCTGGACCGACTGTGTCAACGCCATGTTCGAGGATGGCGCCGGGGTGTTCATCGAGTGCGGTCCCGGCAAGGTGCTGACCGGTCTGAGCAAACGCATTCAACGCCAGGCCAAAGGGCTGGCGGTCAACGATCCGGAGACCCTGTCTTCCGCGCTGGAGCTGGCGCGAGATGCGCTGGACGTTCTGGAACCTTGAGAAGGGATGACAACATGACCGAACGCAGAGTGGCGCTGGTGACCGGCGCCAGCCGTGGCATCGGCCGGGCAGTGGCTCGTGAACTGGGCCGTCAGGGGCGCATCGTCGTGGCAACGGCAACCAGCGAAGGCGGTGCGGCCAGTATCCACGAGGATCTCGAGGCGCATGGCATCGAAGGGCTCGGACTGGCACTGGATGTGACGGATCAGGCGAGTGTAGATGCACTGTTCAAGCGCATCACCGAGACTTTCGAAGCGCCGACGATCCTGGTCAACAATGCCGGCATCACGCGCGACAATCTGCTCATGCGCATGAAGGAAGATGAGTGGGATGCGGTGCTCGATACCAACCTGAAGTCGGTTTATCGTGTTTCCAAGGCCAGCCTGAAGGGCATGACTCGGGCGCGTTTCGGCCGTATCGTCAATGTCAGCTCCGTCGTCGCGATGATGGGGAATATGGGGCAGGCCAACTATGCTGCTGCCAAAGCCGGGATGGAGGGTTTTACCCGCGCCCTGGCAAGAGAGGTGGCATCGCGGGCGATTACCGTGAATGCGGTAGCGCCGGGGTTCATCGATACCGATATGACGCAATCTTTACCGGAGGCGCAGCGTGAGGCGCTTCTGGGGCAGATTCCGCTGGCTCGACTCGGTCAGCCGGAAGAAATCGCGGCGGCCATCGGCTTTCTTACCAGCGATGCAGCCGGTTATATTACCGGCGAAACGCTACAGGTTAATGGCGGCATGAACATGCGGTAATCCTCCTGCGGCGCGGGTTGCGTCGTCTGGGGGCGGTCTATAAACTACCCGCAGCTTTTGAGCTGGCGGATTCGTACCACTAGGAGTAACGACATAATGAGCACCATCGAAGAGCGCGTGAAGAAGGTTGTTGCCGAACGCCTGAACGTCAAGGAAGAAGACATCCAGAACTCCTCCTCCTTCACTGAAGACCTCGGCGCGGATTCGCTGGATACCGTCGAACTGGTGATGGCGCTCGAAGAGGAATTCGACACCGAAATTCCCGACGAAGAAGCTGAAAAGATCACGACCGTTCAGGAAGCGATCGACTACATCGTCGCGCATCAGTAAGGTGGCGTCGCCCCGTCTGACGGGGTGTCACGCTGCTGGCTGAAACGCCGATGTTCGAAAGCCGCTCTCGATGAGAGCGGCTTTCTGCGTTTTGGGGGCGCGACTGTTGGCATCGAGTCCCGGGGCATGGCCCATCGCCGGCCGAGTTCAGGTATAATCCGCGCCAGTCCGGCCGAGCCCGGTGCAGATCGACGCTGGAACCCGGCAAGCGCATCGCTTGAAGACGCCGCTTGCCGATCAGTGTCGGTGCTGCCGGGTCGGCCATCAGGAAGTTCGGAGGAGATTCGATGCCACGCAGAAGAGTGGTGGTGACCGGGTTGGGGCTGGTGACCCCTGTCGGCAATACGGTCGAGGAGAGCTGGAAAAGCGTCCTCGCGGGCAAGAGCGGGATCGCGCCGATCGAGAGCTTCGACACGACCGGTTTCAATACCCGGTTCGGCGGGGCGGTGAAGGATTTCGATATCGGCGAATATCTCAATCCGAAAGATGCCCGCAAGATGGACCTGTTCATTCAATATGGTGTTGCGGCTGCCAGCCAGGCGCTGCGCAACTCCGGGCTTGAATGCACGGAGGAGAATGCACACCGCATTGGCGTGGCGATCGGCTCGGGCATTGGTGGTCTGCCGATGATCGAGCGTAATCATGACGCACTCAACAAAGGTGGGCCACGGCGAATCTCGCCGTTTTTCGTCCCCGGCTCCATCATCAACATGATCTCGGGCAGCCTGGCGATCCAGTACGGCTTCAAGGGACCGAACATTGCCATTACCACGGCGTGCACGACCGGGACCCATAACATCGGTTACAGCGCGCGAACCATTGCCTATGGCGACGCCGACGTCATGTTCTGCGGCGGCGCCGAGATGGCGACGACGCCGCTGGGCCTGGGAGGATTCTCCTCCGCGCGCGCTCTCTCGACTCGTAACGACGACCCGCAGGCGGCCAGCCGGCCCTGGGACCGGGATCGGGATGGTTTCGTGCTCTCCGACGGCGCCGGCGTGATGGTGCTCGAGGAGTACGAGCACGCCAAGCGCCGTGGGGCGACCATCTACGCCGAGCTGACCGGCTTCGGCATGAGTGATGACGCCTTCCACATGACGTCTCCGCCGGAAGACGGCAGCGGTGCGGCTGCCTCGATGGCCAATGCAATTCGCGATGCTGGTATCGATCCGGCTTCCATCGATTACATCAATGCTCACGGGACGTCCACGGCGGCTGGCGATGTCGCCGAGAGTCGCGCGGTAGAGAAGGTGATGGGCGACGGCGCGAAGCAGGTTGCGGTCAGCTCGACCAAGTCGATGATCGGGCATTTGCTGGGCGCCGCCGGGGCGGTTGAGGCGATCTTCTGCGTGCTGGCGATTCGCGATCAGGTCGCGCCGCCAACGATCAATCTCGACAATCCCGGCGACGGCTGCACGCTGGATTATGTGCCGAACACCGCGCGTGAGATGCCGATCCGCACCACGCTCTCCAACTCGTTCGGTTTCGGCGGTACCAACGGTTCGCTGATCTTCGCCAAGGTGTAGTCAGCAATGCTGGACGAGCCGCTGCCGCTGGATGATCGCGGATTCGCCTACGGCGATGGCCTGTTCGAGACCGTGCTGGTCCGCGACGGGCAGGCGCTGCTGTGGCGGGCGCATCTGGAACGCCTGGAACGCGGGGCGGAGCGGCTCGGCTTCGAGCTGCCCGATCCCGCGTCCCTTCAGGCTCTCCCGGCGCGCTGCGGTCCGGGGCTCACGGTGCTCAAGCTGGTCGTGACCCGGGGCAGCGGCGGGCGAGGCTACCGTCCTCCTGGCGTTGCCGAGCCACGCTGGCGCTGGTCGGTGGCGCCGTTCGCGCCGCAGCCCGAGCGCTGGCGGCACGGCGTCGTCGTCCGCCTGTGTCAGCTGCGTCTGAGCTGGCAGCCGCGGCTCGCCGGTATCAAGCACCTCGCTCGGCTGGAGAACGTGCTCGCACGCCAGGAGTGGCAGGACGAGAATATCGCCGAGGGTATCCTCTGCGATGGGGACGGCAATCTGGTCGAGGCGACGGCCATGAACCTGATCTGGCGTCGAGCCGGTGTGCTGGAGACGCCGCGGCTGGATCGCTGCGGGGTGGCCGGCACGCTGCTCGAGGCGCTAGGCGAGCGGCTGCCGATTCATCGGGTCCAGGCCAGCGATCTCGCCCTGCGGGAGGCCGATGCTGCCTGGGTGCTCAATAGCGTCCAGGGAGTCTGGCCCTTGCGCCGACTGGTCAGCGCTGAGGGTACACGGCTTAAGGACTGGTCGCTCGAGCGGCAGGACTCGCTGCAATCCGCCGCTCACTCGCTGCTAGGGTATCCCGGCAGTGAAGATCTCCGTGATCTCGTTGCGAAGTGACCCCGGTGCGATTGGCTTTCTCATTTCACGACGGTCGATGGATCGGCAAGCGCTGAGCACAGACCGTTGATCAAGGATTCAGCATGCGTGTCATCAAGATTCTGGCAGTGCTTCTGCTGATTGCCGCGGCGGCGGCGTTTGCGGGGTATCGGTACTGGCAAGCCCAGCTCGACGGGCCGATCGCGCTCGAGAAGCCCACGGTATACGAGGTGCCGCGCGGGGCGGCTTTTCTGCCGGTCATGCGGGAGCTTGCCGAGCAGGGGGTGATCGAGTCGGCCTGGCCCTATCGGGTGCTGGCGAAAGTGGAGCCCGCTACCATGCAGGGGCTGCGCGCCGGCGAGTTCGAGCTCGAGCCGGGCATGAGCGGACGCGAACTGATCGCCAAGCTCGCCAGCGACGATGTGGTGACCTACCGCGTCACCATTCCCGAGGGCTGGACCTTCAAGCAGATGCGCCAGGTACTCGATCGCGCGCCGAAGCTCTCTCACCGCACCGAAGCGATGAGCGACAGCGAGATCATGCAGGCGCTCGGACACGGCGATACCTTCCCCGAGGGCGAGTTTTTTCCCGATACCTACCGCTACCATAAAGGCGTAACCGACCTCGAAATCCTTTCGCGTGCCTACGACCGGATGCAGAAGACGCTCGAAGCGGTCTGGGCCGAACGCGACGATGATCTGCCGATCGACACGCCCTATAAAGCGCTGATTCTTGCGTCGTTGATCGAGCGGGAAACCGGTGTACCGGCCGAGCGAGGCGAAATCGCCGGCGTGTTTGCGCGCAGGCTGGAGCGCGGCATGCGTCTGCAGACCGATCCGACCGTGATCTACGGCATGGGCGACAGCTATATCGGCAATATCAGCAAGGCCGACCTGCAGCGCCAGAACGCTTACAATACCTACGTCATTCCGGGGTTGCCGCCGACGCCGATCGCGATGCCGGGCAGAGGTTCGCTGGAAGCGGCGGTGCATCCCGCGGCCGGCGATGCGCTCTATTTCGTCGCCAAGGGTGACGGCTCGCATCAATTCTCGCGCACGCTATCGGAGCACAACGCCGCCGTCAGGCGTTACATCCTCGACCGGAATGCTGACGCACGCCCGGACTCCTGAACTCAAGACGCACCGGATGCCTGAGTGCGCGCAGTCACCGACGAGATCACATCGCATGAAGCAAGGGAAACAGGCGCCGCTTCCGGGGCGATTCATCACGCTGGAAGGCGGCGAAGGCGTGGGCAAGACCACCAATGTCGCGTTCGTCTGCGACTGGCTCGAGGCCCGCGGCATCGAGGTGGTCCGCACGAGAGAGCCGGGCGGAACGCCCGGCGCGGAAGCGATTCGCGAACTGCTGCTCGATCCCGATCGTTATGAAGCCTGGAGCGAAGATGCTGAACTGCTGCTGGTCTTTGCCGCCAGGGCGCAGCACCTCGCCGCGAAAATCCGGCCGGCGCTCGCTCGGGGCGCCTGGGTCGTGTGCGACCGCTTCACCGATGCGACGTTCGCCTATCAGGGCGGCGGGCGCGGGCTCGATGTCGCGCACATCGCCACGCTCGAGACGCTGGTGCAGCAGCAGCTGCAGCCGGACCTGACGCTACTGCTGGATCTGCCGGTGGAGCTGGCGAGGGATAGAGTCACGAGTCGCGGCGCCAGGCTCGATCGGTTCGAGCGAGAACGCGCCAGCTTTTTCGAATCGGTGCGCGAGGCTTATCTGGCGCGGGCAGCGGTGTGCCCGCGTATCGCGGTCATCGATGCCGCGCCCGCGCTGGACGCCGTGCAGCGCGATATCGGCGCCTGCCTAGCGCAGAGGTTGGCTGCATGGTCGTGAAACCACTGCCGTGGCAGCAGTCGCAGTGGCGGCAGCTGACGGAACTGCAGGATCGTGGTCGACTGCCGGACGCGCTCTTGATCTCCGGGCCTCGCGGTATCGGCAAGCAGCCACTGGCGGATGCGCTGGTGGCGCGCACGCTCTGCCGTCAGCCGGGTGACACTGCCTGCGGAGAGTGCCACAGCTGTCGCATGCTGGCCGCCGGCTATCATCCCGACCTGCTCAGCGTGTCGCCGGCAGAGAAGTCCCGGCAGATCCGCATCGACGCGATCCGCCAGGTCAATGGATTCGTTTCGCAGACCGCGCAGCAGGGTGGCTACCGCGTGATCCGCATCGAGCCCGCCGAGACCATGAACGTGGCCGCGTCCAACGCGCTGCTGAAGAGTCTCGAGGAGCCGGGCGAGCGCACGCTCTTCGTGCTGGTCGCGGATATTCCATCACGGCTGTTGCCGACCATCCGGTCACGCTGCCAGCACTGGAATCTGCCAATACCGGATGGCGCTCGCGCCCAGTCGTGGCTGGGTGAGCAACTGCATGACGGTGACGAGGCACGCTTCTGGCTACGCGTGGCCGGTGGCCTGCCGCTGCTGGCCGAAGAGCTCGCCGGCGCCGACGCGCGAGCCCTGCGCCAGGATCTGCGCGAGCTTTTCGACTCGCTGGTGCGCGGCGGTGAGCCCGTCGGCGAGGCCGCGAGGCTCGATGCTCAGGCCCTGGACCGCGTGCTATGGTATGGCATCGCCTGGCTCGAGGATCTGATTCGGCTCGGGCTCTCCGGCGATGCGGCGCGGGTGCGCAACAGCGATCTGCTGCCGCTCTATCGTCAGGCGGTCAAGAATGCTCGCGTGCGCGACTGGTTCCGGCTGCTCGACTACGCCCGTGAGCAGCGTCGTCTGCTGGCATCGGGCGGCAACCCCAATCCGCAGCTGGTCATGGAAGCGTGGCTGGTGCGCTGGTCGGCGCTGTTGCGGTCCTAGAAGACGGCTTCGGAAAGCGGCATGGTATTCGCCGACCGCCAATGCCCATTCAGCACGAGGTGATGGACGATGAGCCCCCAGAAAGCGCTCTCTCTGACGATTCGGGACGACGAGACGCTGCGCAGCGCCTACATGTCCTGGCTCGAGCATGGCGGTCTGTTCGTGCCGACCGAACAGACGTACGCGATGGGTCAGCAGGTCTACCTGCTCGTGGCGCTGCCTGGCGAGGAAGAGCGGGTGCCGGTAGACGGCGAGGTCGTCTGGATCACGCCGCCGGGCGCCAGCCACCGTACCGCCGGAATTGGTGTGCATTTCGGTGCCGATGATCGGCGGCTTCGCGAGCGTATCGAGGCGCGTCTGGGGGGTCGACCACCGGCACGGGGCACGCCTAGCCACACCCTATGATCATGTGTAGCCGAGCTGCGCTGCAAAGTATCCCCGGGCGCTCACGCCTGGACAACCCATCAGAGATAGCGAAATTTCCATGTTCGTCGATTCCCACTGCCATCTCGATCGTCTCGACCTCACGCCCCATGACGGTAGCCTTGGGCGAGCGCTCGATGCGGCGAGAGCGCGCGGTGTCCAGCGGTTTCTGGCGATCGCCACGTCGCTGGAAAGCGCGCCGGATGTGGCGGCAATCGCGCGTGCGCATGCCGATGTCGACTTGAGCGTAGGCGTACACCCGCTGCAAGAAGCCGACGCCGAGCCGGACAGGGCGGCGATCCGGGATGCCGCCGAGCGATTCGGTGCCGTCGCCATCGGCGAAACCGGCCTCGATTTTCACTATGACGGCATCCCCCGTGAGATCCAACGTGCGCGCTTCATCGCGCATATGCAGGCGGCCCGAGAGCTCGCTTTGCCGGTCATCATCCACACCCGTGAGGCTCGTGAGGAGACGCTTTCGCTGATCAGGGAGCACCTCGACCCCGCCGTCGGCGGCGTGCTTCACTGTTTCACGGAAGATCTGGAGATGGCGCGAGAAGCCGTTCGCCTGGGGTTGATGATCTCGTTTTCCGGTATCGTCACCTTCGCCAGCGCATCGACATTGCGAGACGTGGCTCGGCAGGTGCCGCTGGACCGCATGCTGATCGAGACAGATAGCCCCTTTCTGGCGCCCGTGCCGCATCGTGGTCGCAGCAACGAGCCACAGTGGGTCGTCGAAGTCGCGGAGTGCATCGCCGCCGAGCGAGGGATTACCGTCGACGAAGTCGCCATGCAGACCCGGGCCAACTTCTATCGTCTGTTCCCCGGCTGTGCGCCCGAGGCGCAGACTGCCAATCCCTTCGTCTGACGGTAAGGTGTGGAAGCATCGATGACTCTGGATGCGCTGTTTCAACAGCTCGACGCGCAGACGCTCCCGCCACTCGAGCGCTGGCACCCGGCGATCTGTGGCGAGATGGACCTCGTGATCGCCGCCAACGGTGAGTGGATACACGAAGGCACCGCGATAACGCGGCCGCGGCTCGTCGGCCTCCTGAGTCGCGTGATGCGTCGCGAGGCTGACGGTGATTACTATCTGGTGACGCCTGGCGAGAAGCTGAGAATCGCCGTCGAAGATCGGCCGCTCATGGTGATCGACGCCGACTGGACCGGTGAAGGCTGGCAGCTTGCCACCGCCGACGGTGATCGGTTCTTGCTGGATGCCGAACACCGTATGACGCTCGCCCCCACGCCGGAGGGCAACTGGCTACCCGTTGTGCCGGTTCGACATGGCCTCGAAGCCAGGCTGCATCGCAATCTCTTCTACCGTCTGATCGACGCGGCGACGGAGGAAGAGGGCGAGCTGGGGCTCTGGAGCGCTGGGGTATGGCACGTGCTCGGCAGGTTGTACGACGCGTGAGTGGTTTCGAGTCGCTCTCTCACGGCGGCCAGCCGTCGAACGCCGATGCAGCGCCCACGGATCACCCTGTTCAGGCGACTTGCGACGGCTTGACCCCGGAGCAGCTTGCCGTCGTCGAGCATCAGGGCGGGCACGCGCGGGTGGCGGCGGTTGCCGGCGCGGGCAAGACGACCACGCTCGTCCGACGCGTGCTGCATCTGCTCGAGAGTGGCGAGCATCCCAAGCGCTTGCTGGTACTGATGTTCAATCGCGCCGCGCGTGACGACTTTCGTGCCAAGCTCCAGTCGCTGGCGCCGCCGGCGCGTCAGCTCCCCGACGTACGCACTTTCCACTCCATCGGCCATCGGCTCACCCAGAGCCTCACGCGCTGGGGCTTTCTCGCGCCGCGCCAGCTGCTGCAGGCGGACTGGCAGCGCGAGCGGCTGCTGCGACAGGCGATCATGCAAGCCCTCGAGGCGGGTGATAGCGAAACGCGGGAAAGCGCGCTGGAGTCGGAGCGCATCGAGGCCTTCGGTCAATTCTGTGATCTGGTCAAGGCGGAAATGACGTCACCGGCGGCGCTGTTCGAGCGGCTGGAGTACGCCGGTAGCGAGCGCCACTTCGTCGACGCCTTCGGTATCGTCGAGACGATGCTCGAGGCGTCCGGCAGCATGACCTACGCCGACCTGCTGTGCCGCCCGCTGCGCTGTCTCGAGGCGAATCCCGAAGCCTGCCAGCGGGTACAGGGCTTTCTCAGTCATGTCATCGTCGACGAATACCAGGACATCAACGAGGCGCAGCTGCGGCTGCTGAAAATGCTGGCCGGCAGTCAGGCGCGCGTCATGGCGGTGGGAGACGCCAACCAGTGCATCTATGAATGGCGAGGCGCTCGGCCGGACGCCATGCTGGCGCGATTCGAGGGCCTTTTCGGCCAGGCCAGCGACTATCCGCTATCCGTCACGTTTCGCCACGGCCATGGCCTGGCGCTGGCGGCCAATTATGCCATTCGTGGCAATCGGGCGCGGCGGGATCAGCTGTGTCTCGCGGCACCGCAGAACCCGGTTACCCGTCTCGGCTCGGGAACCGGTGCCGCCGCACTGCTGGCGGCACTGGAGCGCTGGCGAGACGCCGGCAGGGAGACCGGTGACGCCTGCGTGCTGGTGCGCAGCTGGTCGCTGTCGGTATCGGTCCAGCTGCAGTTGCTGCGTGCGGGAATCCCGTTTCGGCTGGCTCAGGAGGAGCGATTCGTCTTTCGCCTGCCGCTGGTTCAGGCGCTGGCGGGCTACCTCCAGCTGGCGCGCGAGCCTCGAAGGCTTCAGGACCCGGCGCATCTGCTGTTGCTGTTTTCGCAGCCCACGACCTTCGTCGCCCAGGAACGACTGAAGCAGCTGGTCGAGACCCTGGCGCGAACGCAAACCTGGCCGGGCAAGGATAGCGTCGTTCTGCAGGGGCTGAAGCCGGTGCAGCGGCGCAATCTCAAGAAGCGCTGGCAGCTGCTCTGCGAACTGCCTTCGCTGGCAGCCTGGTCGCCGGCGAAACTGCTCGAACACGTGGTCGATGCGATCGACGCCGAGAAGGTCTTGAGGCGCTCGGCGGCCCGGCGCGAGAAAGGCGACGAGGATGTCAGGCTGCTCGATGTGCTGATCGAGCAGGCCGGCGAACTGGCCAATGATCCCGAGGGGTTCATCGAGCTTCTGCGTAATCCGGTCGAGAACCGCCCGGATGGCGTGCTCATCAGCACCGTTCATGGCGCCAAGGGGCTGGAGTGGCCACTGGTGATCGTCTGGGGATTGAATGAAGAGGACTTTCCGCACTTCAGCCGTGAAAATCCCCTGTCTCCAGAGCGCCTGGAGGAAGAGCGCCGGCTCTACTACGTTGCGATCACGCGTGCCCGAGAGCGGCTACTGCTGATACAGGATGGCGGTGACCACCGCCCCAGCCGCTTCATCGCCGAGACCTCGGTGGAGGAGTGCGATCGTATCGCCGGTGCGCTGGCGCGCGACGATTCGGCTTCGGTCGCGGTTCGTGATCCGCGGATCGTCGAGCGCTACCTGGCCGCGGTCGGGCGGCAGCTGCCGCTGACCGTCGATTCCATCTCGCCCGCGCCGGCGATGGATAGCGCATGGCGGGTCGGCGATCGTTTGCGCCACGCCAATTTCGGTACCGGCGAGATCGTCGTGGTCGAAGGTGATCCCGCCAATCCGGTGATCGAGGTACGCTTCGACGGCGCCGGCCGTCGGCGGCTCATCGCCACGCGCGCGCCGCTGGAGCGGTTGGCATGAACAGGGTCTGCTCGTCGCGCATCCGACACAACGACCAACCAGGAGGTGAAGTATGTCGCCACTGATCGATCCTGAAGGTTTGAAAGCGGCGCTGGCGCAACCCCAGCCGCCGATCGTGCTCGACTGTCGCGCGCGACTCGATGACCGCAACGCGGGGCTTGCCTTATGGCAGGCGGGGCATATCCCGGGCAGTCATCACCTGGATATGGATCGTGACCTCGCCGCAACACCCGGTGAGGGCGGTCGGCATCCGTTGCCTTCGCCGCACGCGTTCACGGCGACACTCAGGCGACTGGACATCTCGCCCGAACGCGGCGTGGTCGTCTACGACGATCGCGGCGGTCAACTCGCGGCGGCACGTGCCTGGTGGATGATCGGCTGCTGGGCCGGCCATCCGGATGTCCGGGTGCTCGATGGCGGGCTGCCGGCATGGCAGGCGCTAGCCGGCCCGTTGACATCGAGCGTGCCCGCGACGCCGGCAGGCAGCGATTGGGAACCGCGCTTTGACAATAGCCAGTGGCTGACAGCAGCCGATCTTTTGGCGAGTGCCTCGCTGCGAGTCGACGCCCGCGGCGAGGCGCGGTTTGGCGGCGAAGAGGAGCCGATCGACCCCGTCGCCGGTCATATCCCTGGTGCCGTTTGTCGTCCCACCGGCGCCAATCTGCAGGCCGACGGGCGTTTCAAGCCGGCGGTCGAACTCGCTCAGGCGCTCCCTCAGGCTAATGAGGTGACCGCCTACTGCGGCTCCGGCGTGTCGGCCTGCCACGAGATATTGGCCTACGCCGTCGCCGGCTTGCCGCGACCCCGGCTCTATGTCGGTTCCTGGAGCGATTGGATTCGCGATCCGGCGCGGCCGGTCGCGACCGGTCAGTAAGCGGCGACCACAAGAAATCGCCCCAGGCGCTTGCCGGGGGCGATTGGCTTTCGAGCTTCGACCGCGCCGGTCTCGGCGCGCGGTAGATAGCAGCTTCGAGTTTACATGTTGGGATAGTTCGGCCCGCCGCCGCCCTCCGGCGCGACCCAGGTGATGTTCTGTGCCGGGTCCTTGATATCGCACGTCTTGCAGTGAATGCAGTTCTGGAAGTTGATCCGGAATTGAGGCTCGCCGCCTTCTTCGACCACTTCGTAGACGCCGACCGGGCAGTAGCGCTGCGCGGGCTCGGCGTATTCGGGCAGGTTCCTGTCGATCGGAATCGACGGGTCGCTCAGCTTGAGATGACAGGGCTGGTTCTCGTCGTGGTTGGTGTTCGACAGGAACACCGACGAGGGCTTGTCGAACGAAAGCCTGCCGTCCGGTTTGGGATACTCGATCGGCTGGGCGTCGCTCGCGCGTTTGAGCTGATAGTCTGGTGTCGTATCATGCAGGGTCGGTAACTTGCCGCCGATCCACTGATCGAGAAAGTTGTAGGCGCCGCCCTTGAGCGAGCCATATTTGTGCAGCGCGGGCCCGAAACTGCGGTTCCGATCCAGCTCCTGCCACGCCCAGCTCGCCTTCCATGCCGCCTCGAAGCCGGTCAGATCCTGGCCGCCCTCGTTGCCGTCCTCGTTGCTGCGGACAAGCGCCTCGAAGACGCTCTCGGCCGCCAGCAGGCCCGATTTCATCGCGGTGTGGATACCCTTGATCTTGGCAAAGTTGAGCGTGCCGGCATCGCAGCCGAGCAGCAGCGCGCCGGGCATGGTCATCTTCGGCAGGCAGTTGGCGCCGCCCTTGGTGATTGCGCGAGCGCCGTAGGCCACGCGCGTGCCCCCCTCGAGGTGGGCTGCCAGCAGCGGGTGATGCTTCATGCGCTGGAACTCGTCAAACGGCGACAGATAAGGATTGCGGTAGGCGAGATCGACGATCAGCCCGACGACGACCTGCTGGTTCTCGGCGTGGTAGAGAAACCAGCCCCCGCCACCGGCCTGATCGAGCGGCCACCCCGAACCGTGCATGACGCGGCCCGGTTCGTGCTTGTCGGCGGGAATGTCCCACAGCTCCTTGAAACCGATCGCGTAGTGCTGCGGATCACGACCGGCGTCGAGGCCAAAGCGCTCGATCAGCTGCTTACCGATATGGCCGCGCGCGCCTTCGCAGAAGAGCGTGTACTTCGCCCGCAGCTCCATGCCCGGCATATAATTGGCGGTTTCACTGCCGTCGGCGGCAACACCCATGTCGCCGGTGATGATGCCGCGCACGACGCCCCCGTCATCGACGATCGCTTCCTGAGCGGCGAAGCCGGGGAATATTTCGACGCCCAGCGCTTCGGCCTGTTCACCGAGCCAGCGGCAGAGATTGCCGGCGCTGATGACGTAATTGTCGGCGCCGAGGCCAAGGTTGTGCATCGACTTGGGCACCAGAGCCCCAGGGATTTTCTGCGCTTTCTCGGCATCCTTGAGCAGGTAGAGCTCATCGGCCGTGACCGGCGTCGTCACCGGTGCGCCGCGCTCGGCCCAGTCCGGAAACAGTTCATCCAGCGCGCGCGGCTCGAGCACGGCGCCGGACAGGATGTGCGCGCCCACTTCCGAGCCTTTTTCCACCACGCAGACCGTGATCTCCTGCTCGGCGGCATTGGCCTGCTGCATCAATCGGCAGGCGGCAGACAACCCGCTGGGACCGGCGCCCACGATGACGACGTCGAACTCCATCGAATCACGTTCCAAACTGTATCTCCTAGCTAGCGTTGCAGCGGCTCATCGACCGCGCATGGCCTCGAACGAACGACGTTGAATCGTCGCTTCCTTATAGCTTAATGTCAGGTTGAGGCGCGGTGTTATGCCGTTGGGCGCTTTCCTTATGCGAAGGCGCGCTTCGGCGGCAGCGCCATGATGCGCTATCATCGCATTTTTCGCTCGGCGGTGTCCCGCCATGCACCCATGTGGGGCGTCGGTGCGGAAGTCGATTCCAGGGCCGCTCTTCTGCCGTGAAGACGGTTGGCAGGACGGTTCCGTCCTGTGACGGCGGCGGTCATTCTGCGACCGGCGGTCACGGTTTCTCGACCGTCGAGTCGGTCTGTCATCAGTCTGCGAGGACACTCATGAAAGTACTCGTCGCGGTCAAACGCGTCATCGATTACAACGTCAAGATCCGCGTCAAGCCGGATCACTCCGACGTAGACCTTACCAACGTCAAGATGGCGATGAACCCGTTCTGCGAGATTGCCGTCGAAGAGGCAGTGCGCCTGAAGGAGAAAGGCATCGCCACGGAAGTCGTTGCCGTGACGGTGGGTCCAAAAGCCGCGCAGGAGCAGCTGCGTACCGCACTGGCCCTGGGCGCCGACCGTGCCATCCACGTCGAGACCGACGAGCGAGTCGAGTCGTTGGGTGTGGCGAAGTTGCTCAAGGGCGTGGTCGATCAGGAAAAGCCGGACCTGGTCATTCTCGGTAAGCAGGCGATCGACACCGACAACAATCAGACGGGGCAGATGCTGGCGGCGCTGGCGGGGCTGCCTCAGGGGACCTTCGCTTCGGCCATCGGTATCGAAGCGGGTGAAATCGAGGTCACCCGCGAGATCGATGGAGGGCTGCAAACCGTCGCGCTCAAGCTGCCGGCGGTCGTCACCAGTGATCTGCGCCTCAACGAGCCGCGTTACGCCAAGCTGCCGGACATCATGAAAGCCAAGAAAAAGCCGCTCGAGACACACACGCCGGAGAGTCTCGGTCTCACCGTCAGCGCGGCGCCGGCGCTGCTCAAGGTCGAGACGCCAGCGGAGCGCAAGGGTGGCGTCAAGGTGGCCTCGGTGGACGAACTGGTCGACAAACTCAAGAATGAAGCCAAGGTGCTTTGATCGATCCGCTTCGATCAAGGCACTTTGTACAGGAGCTGAATTGCATGAGCATTCTGGTATTGGCCGAACATCATGACGGCCAGTTGGCGAGCGCCACTGCCCACGTGGTTGGCGCTGCAAGGACCATCGGCGGCGATGTCGATCTGCTGGTGGCGGGAAACCATGTCACGGGCGTGGCCGAATCGGCCGCGAAACTCGAGGGTGTGACCCGCGTGCGTGTGGCAGATGCGCCGGCCTACGCACATCAACTGGCCGAGCCGCTGGCCGACCTGCTGGTGTCACTGGCCGATGACTACACCCATGTACTGGCAGCTTCATCGACCACCGGCAAGAATGTGCTGCCCCGTCTCGCGGCGCTGAAGGATGTCAACCAGATTTCTGACATCCTCGATGTCGAGAGCGCCGATACCTTCAAGCGACCGATCTATGCCGGCAATGCCATCGCCACGGTCCAGTCCGCCGATCCCCTCAAGGTGATCACGGTGCGAACCACGGCTTTCGAGCCGGTCGGCGCCAGCGGAAGTGCCAGTGTCGAGGCAGTCGATTTCGTCGCCGACAACACGCTATCACGCTTCATCGGTGAAGATCTGGCGCAGAGCGATCGCCCCGAGCTCGGCAACGCGCGTATCGTCATTTCCGGCGGCCGCGGTATGGGTAACGGTGACAACTTCAAGCTGCTCGACGCGGTCGCCGACAAGCTCGGTGCCGCCGTGGGTGCCTCCCGCGCTGCCGTGGATGCGGGTTTCGTGCCCAACGACATGCAAGTGGGGCAGACCGGCAAGATCGTGGCGCCGGAGCTCTACATTGCCGTGGGGATCAGCGGCGCGATCCAACATCTGGCCGGTATGAAGGACTCGAAGGTGATCGTCGCGATCAACAAAGACGATGACGCCCCGATCTTCCAGGTGGCCGATTACGGGCTCGTCGGTGATCTCTTCGAGCTACTGCCGGAGCTCGAGCAGAAGCTCTGATCCTCTAGATCGTCTACCCCGAGAGAACCAGCCGGCGCTTCGTGCGCCGGTTTTTTTGCGCCTGCTTTTTTGCCCTTGCTTTTTTGCCCCTATCAGCCATGAGTCGAAAGGCCTAGGAAGGGGAAAGTTAGACGGATTGATAATTGTTCTTGTTTGTATTAGCTTGTCGCTTCGAAATCTGCCCGTCACGCCGCGCCTCGCGGTGGTAGTGACGTGTCGCACGATACCCGTTACCGGTGGTCAATCGCTCACTCGGAAGGAGATAGCGTGGAGTTCCCATTTCCGCGGAAACGAGACTCGGGGCGTCGCCTGATGCTGATCGGTCTCGCCGCCTTTAGCCTGGCCGCCGCGGCGAACGACGCCGCCGCCCAGGACTCCCTCAGTCAAGCCAGCATCCAGGCGCAGCAGGCACAGGCAAAACTTCAGCAGCGGATCGACAGCGCCGATGACAAGACACGTCAGGCGTTGCAGACCCTGCGTCAGGCCAATCAGCAGGCGGCGCGCCTGGAGAGTTACAACCAGGAGCTCGCGCCCGTTGTCGAGAGTCAGGCCAAGCGGCTCGCGACGCAGCGTCAGGCGCTCGCGCAGATCTCGGTCACGCGGGAAGCGTTGCCGGGCGAGATGCGCAAGATGGTCGAGCAGCTACGACAGATGATTCAGGCCGACATGCCGTTTCTGCGCCAGGAGCGCCTGGCGCGCGTCGACGATCTCGACAAGCTGCTGGCGAGCGATCAGGCCTCGCCCTCCGACAAGTTGAAACAGATCTACAGCGTGTGGCGAACCGAGCTGGATTACGGGCGTGAGATGGATCAGTGGAGCGGTCCGCTCGACGGCGCCCAGTCTGCCGAGTCCAGTCGTAACAGCCAGTACACCCGTGAAGTCGATTTCCTGCGCGTGGGCCGCAGCGGCTGGTACTACGTCACGCCCGATGATCGTGCCGGGGGTGTCTGGAGCGATGCCGACCAGCAGTGGGAAGCGCTTAATGGCGATGACATCCGGGAGGTGCGCCGCGGTATCCGTATTGCCGAAGATCAGAGCGCGCCGTCGCTGCTGCATCTTCCCGCCTCGGTACGCGTCGAGAACGGCGTCGCGATGGCCAATAGCGAGAATTCCGCTGCTGCTGACGCGCCTGCCACCGATGCGACCGGCGCCAATGCGGAGGATCAGGGATGAGTACTGGCAGAAACGCCTTGAACGTCGGCGCCGCGCGACGCCGTTTTCCCCGTCGTCCGACATCGACATCTCTGCTGCTGGCGGCGGGGGTCTGGCTGGCAAGCGGTCTGATGCCGATCTCGGCGATGGCGCAAGGTGAGAGTGGCGCGGAAGACGCCGGCGGGAATTCGCTGCAGCAGGTGGTGCAGCAGTTCCAGGCCGATGCGCAGGCCGCCGAGTCTCGGGACACCGAGCGTCTCGAGAGCCTGCTCGATGATCAGGACAAGCTGAATCAGGCGGTCGAAGCGGCGCAGCAGCGTCTGCAGTCGGCGCAGGAGCGTCGTGACCAGCTCGAATCGCAGCAAACGGAGCAGAATCAGCAGCTCCAGGCATTGCAGCAGCGCCGCGAAGACGAGGCCGGTGATATCGATCAGGTATCGAGCATCGTCAAACAGCAGGCGAGCGAGATTCGCGATGCACTCGGCACCGATAGCTGGCTGACCGTGGGAGGCAACGCGACACTGCCGCCGCGGCTGGACGACCGAGGGCTGATCGATATCCCCACGCTCGAGCAGGTCAACCGCAGCCTTGCCGCCCTGATCGCCGAAAGCGGTCGGGGTGTGCGCTTCCAGGCGCCGGTGGCGGGAGGGGACGGCGACGTGACCCGGCGGGAAGTCTTGCGGCTGGGTGACAGCGTGGCGTTCAGCGACGGCGAACTTTTGACGCGAACCGGCGACGCGGGGCGTCTGGCGGTGTTCCCGCAGACGCCCGGCGACGTCAGCGATGCGCTGCGTGCGTTCCAGCAGGGTGACGGTAACCGGTTCGTGGTCGACCCGACCGATGGCGATGTGCTGCAGGCGCTCGCACAGAAGCCCGGCCTCTGGGAGCGGTTCCAGCAGGGCGGCTATGTCGGTTATGTGATCATCGCGCTGGGCATCGTTGGTCTGCTGGTCGCGATCGCCCAGTACCTTTACCTGACGCTGGTCGGGATGCGCATGCGTCGACAGCTCGAGAATCCCGAAACGCTCTCGGACGACAATCCGCTTGGGCGCGTGTTGAAGCGATTCGCTGCCTTGGGTCGCGATCACGCACCGGAGGCGCTCGAGGCACGCCTGGATGAAGCGCTGCTGGCAGAGCAGCCGCGACTCGAGCGAGCGCAGCCGGTGGTCAAGCTGATCGCTGCCGTCGCACCGCTGCTGGGCCTGCTCGGGACCGTGACCGGCATGATCGTCACGTTCCAGTCGATCACCGTGTTCGGGACCGGCGATCCGCAGCTCATGGCGGGGGGGATCAGTCAGGCCCTGGTCACGACCGTGCTGGGCCTGATCACGGCGGTGCCGCTGCTGTTCGTGAATACGGCGCTCTCGAGCCGTAGCCGTCGACTGGTCGGTCTGCTCGAGGGACGCGCCAGCGCGGTGCTGGCGGAGCACCTAGAAGCCGGCATGAGCATGAATGCTGCGAGACCCGCCGCGCAGGAGTCGCGCCATGGCGCTCACGCTTGAACCGATCCGCTGGCTGATCAACGCCGGTGGCGAGGTACTGGTACTGATCATGCTGGTGGCGATGACGCTGTTCGCCATCTCGCTCGAGCGCTGGTTCTACTGGCGCTTCACGCATCGCCGGGCGCGTCGTGTGCTGATCGATGCCTGGGTGCATCGCCGTGATCACACAAGCTGGAGCGCCCTTACGCTGCGCGAGGTCTGGACGCGGGAGCTCATCGAGCGCCTGCGGTTGCCGGTGCCTTGGCTCAAGTTGCTGATCGCGATCTGCCCGCTGCTGGGGCTGTTGGGTACCGTCACCGGGATGATCCAGGTTTTCGACAGCCTGTCGCTCACGGCCAGCGGGCAGGCACGAGCGATGGCCGACGGTGTGGCAAGAGCCACGCTGCCGACGCTGACGGGCATGGCGGTGGCGGTCGTCGGCCTGCTGTTCGTCACCCGTCTGGAACAGATCATTCGGCGCGAAGACCAGCGGTTGCACGACCGCATGGCCCGTGCCGTGGAGGATGCACATGCGTAGGCGCCGCTTGCGAGACACCAGCGACGATTCGACCGGCATCGATCTGACCCCGATGCTGGACGTCGTCTTCATCATGCTGATTTTCTTTATCGTGACCACCAGCTTCATCAAGGAGAGCGGTGTCGAGATCGATCGTCCCGAATCCAGCCAGGCGACGGCGCGACCGGATACGCAAGTGCTGGTTGCCATCACGGCCGAAGGGGCCGTATGGGTCGACGGCGAGGCAGTCGACGCGCACCGTGTCGGCGCCCGCGTGGCCGACCTGGTCTCCGACGACGGCAGTGTCGTGGTCCAGGCTGACAGGCGCTCGACCACCGGCGAACTGATCGAAGTGATGGATCGAATTCGCAAGGCCGGTGTCGAGAATGTCGCCGTGGCGGCAAGCCGGGATGCTGGCTGATGCGTAGAGTGTTCGGGTTGGCGGGTGGCGCGCTGCTGGCGCTGATTCTGTTCTATCTGCTGGCGCTGCTGGTGGCACCACCGGCGCCGGACCGCACCGAGATCGTCACACCACAGGCGATCTCGATGGTCGAGGCGCCCGCGCAGCCTAGCCCGCAGCAGACATCGTCGCCTGCACCACCGCCGCCGCCGAGCGCGCCACCACCGCCACCCGCGGCCGCGCCACCGCCGGCCGCCCAGGCGCCCAGTCAGGTCTCGCTCCCCGAACCGGAAGTTCCGCCAATGCAGACGCCGGACGTCGCGCTCGACGATTCACTCCCGGCGCTGACCGAACAGCAGCCTGAGCCCGAGCCAGCGCCTGAGCCGGAGCCAGCACCGCAGCCACGGCCCGAGCCCTCGCCGAGTCCTGCCGAGCAGAGCGCGAGCGAAGCGTCGACTCAACCCGAAGCGCAGCCAACGCCGCAGCCGGCGGCCGAGCCATCGCCGCAGGGCACGCGGGCGGCGCCGCGGGACGTCGGCCAGCTGCAGCCGACCAGTCGGGTCAATCCCTCCTATCCGATGCGCGCGCGTCGCCGAGGGCTCCAGGGCTACGTCGAAGTGAGCTTCATCATCCAGCCCGATGGCAGTGTCGACGCCGGCAGCCTTCGCGTCATCGACGCGGATCCTGCCAATGTCTTCGACCAGGCGGTCGAAGAGGCGGTTTCGCAGTGGCACTTCCCGCCGGCCGACGATGTCCGCCGCGCCACTCAGCGCATCCAGTTCCAGTTGGAGGGGTGAGGACGATGCCGATTCGATCGATGCCATCCACACGTCGTCGTCTGGCAGCGGCGGCGCTGGTGTCGCTGTTGGGCATGGCGGCTTTGCCGGCCCACGCCGAGGGTCCTGCCTTGTCGGCCGATACCATCGATGTTCTCGAGTCGCTGCAGTCGCAGCTCGCCTCCGGAGACGCCGACGCGGTCGCCGGTCGCGCCTCGGCATCCGCGGCCAGGCTCGAGGGCGGCAACGCCGCCGACCGCTGGGCGCGGGCGCTTTTTCTGCAGATCGCGGCCAGTGCCAACGCGCGCAGTGGCAATGATGCGGCGGCTGCCGACCAGTTCGCGGCAGCGCGAACGATCTCGGGCGTGCCGGCGGATCGCCAACTGGCCTGGCTACGTCAGGAAGCGAGTCTGCGCCTGCGTGCGGGGCAGACGCAGCAAGGCGCGGATCTGCTGACGACCTGGGTCGAGCAGAGTGGGGGTGACGACGCCTCGCGCTGGCAGCTGATTCAGGCGCGTGCCTCACTGGGTGAGTGGACTCAGGCTGCGGCCTCTCTGGACCGGCTGCGGGCGCCGGGGGCGCCCGCGTGGCAAGGCGATCGCCTGCAGCTTGCCAGCGCTGTCTACCAGCGGGCGGGGCGATTCGACGACGCGCTGGCATTGCTGGGCGGCGATGCGGCCTCACCGGATGTCTGGCGGCGCGCCGCCGGTCTGGCGCAGCGCGCCGGTGACAATGGCCGCGCCGCGGCGATCTGGGAGAGCGGCTGGCGGCGCGGCGTGCTGACATCGACCGATGATCTGCTGCAACTCGCCAAACTGCATATCGCCGGCGGCACGCCGGCGCGCGCGGCGGAACATCTGCAAGCCTGGTTCGATGCGGGCCAGCTGAAGGCAGATACCGCCAACCGGCGGCTGCTGGCCCAGGCCTGGACCGCGGCGCGCGCCCACGACAAGGCACTGGCTGCCTGGCAGGCCGTGGCCCGGCAATCGGGAAGCCCCGAGGACTGGCAGCAGTTGGGCGAGACCGCCTATGGCTGGGGCGAGTGGCAGATCACGCGGGATGCCTTCGATCAGCTAGCGGCGGCTGGCGGTGATGTCGACGGCAGGGATTGGTTGCTGAAAGGCATTGCTGCGGCTCAGTTGGGTGACACGGCGAGCGCGCGCGAGGCGTTCCAACAGGCCAAGGGAGCGGGAGAAGCCCAGGCGCAACAGTGGCTGGACTCTCTCGCGTCCTGAGCGCCGCCAGACTCCCTCAAGCGAACGCGCGCCGAGGCTCGCAGAGCGCGGCGCCTGGCAACCGGGGATGTACGGGTTGATTCGCCGCCGTCAATCGACGGCGAATTCGCTCCACACCGGCGCGTGATCCGAAGGCCGCTCCATACCGCGCAGTGCGTAATCGATCCCGGCGGCTTTCGTCGCCTCGGCCAGCGGTGGCGTCACCAGGATATAGTCGATGCGCAGACCGCGTTTCGGCTCTCGATCGAACCCCTTTGAGCGGTAGTCGAACCAGCTGAAGGTGTCGGCACTATCCGGATAGCAGAGCCGGTAGCTGTCCTTGAGCCCCCAGGATTTTAGCGTCTCCAGCCACTCGCGCTCTTCGGGCTGAAAGCTCGTCTTGCCCTCTCGCAGCCAGCGCTTGCGATTGTCTTCGCCAATGCCGATATCGGCGTCTTCCGGTGAAATATTGAAATCGCCCATGATCGCGATGCACTCGCTCGGCGCGTGCCGCGTCGCGACCAGATCGTTCAAGCCAGCGTAGAACGCGCGCTTGTTGGGATATTTGGTCGGATGGGAGACATTTTCCCCTTGCGGGAAATAGCCGTTGTAGACCGTCAGCGGCTGGCCGTCCGCGAGTCTCAAGGTTACCCCGATCAAGCGTCGCTGGGCGTCGTCAGCATCATCCGGCAGCCCATAATGGACTTCGGTCGGCGCGGATCTGGTCAGCATTGCCACGCCGTAGTGACCTTTTTGACCGTGGAAGTGAACGTGATAGCCCATCGCTTCTACCGCTTCATGCGGGAACTCGCTATCTTGGACCTTCGTTTCCTGCAGGCCGATGACGTCCGGGGCATGCGTGTCGATCAGGGCCTGGAGCTGATGCAGGCGCGCGCGAATACCGTTGATGTTGAAAGAGACCAGTCGCATCAGTCCGAGTCCTTGTCGTTCGGCGTTGACTTGTGAAGTGGCAGCGGCGGGGCGCTCTGGCGCTGACGCTTGCGCTCTGCTTGAGCCTGACGCTCCTTCGTCTTCTTGTCGACGTAGCGACGCGAGGAGGTCACCTCGTCCGGATTGTCGTGGCGCCAGCGGCGATAATCCTTGCGCTTGCCGGTGCGAATCTGAACCTTGTCGGCCAGCGAGCGCGTCTTCTTTCTGCGAGTCATGGTGAACCTCGGTTACCTGTCGCGGCAGCGCGAGGCCGTCCGCCGAATCTGTCGTGGAATTGGGGCGTTATCTTAACAGCCAGCGATGCTCATGCCATCTGGCGAGCCGGTTTCGACGGGTTACGTTTTTCGTCGTCTGTGCTGTTTGCAGAAGAAGAATGGTCGGCGTGCCTGGCAAAGAATCCTGCCCTTGAACCGCGACGCGGTGTGTCCTGCGTCACTGGGCGGGCGACGTGGAGCACTGGGCGGGCGACGTTGGCGGGCTGGACTGATACACTGTTGCCGGCCGTGCGGTCCGTGGTGTTTCGCCACGGGGCATGCGCCGTATCATTCCTCTCGGCTCCGACCATCGATTCCGTCGTCATGTGCTTCGAGAGGCGCTCGCCTTCGCGAGTCGAACCGTCAATCGAATTCGGACATCCGTCGTAACTATGAGTGAGTCTGACAATACCCAGGCCCCGGCACAGAACCGTAGACCCAAGCGGCGTCGGCGCAAGCCTCGCAAATCGCAATCGCGCAACGCTTCAGGCTGGTCACTGAAACAGTTTCCCGTCGAGCCCGTTGCCGGCCGCTGGCGTTTTCACGATTTCGACCTGCCACTGCCGCTGATGCAGGCTATCCAGGCCGAGGGTTTCGAGTACTGCACGCCGATCCAGGCCGAAGCGCTCATGCAGACGCTGCTGGGTGGCGACGTGGTCGGCAAGGCGCAGACGGGTACCGGCAAGACCGCGGCCTTCCTGATCTCGCTGCTGGCCTATTTCATGGAGGAAGAGGCCCCGGATGGCCAGAAGCCGGGGACGCCGCGCTCGCTGATCATCGCCCCGACGCGTGAGCTGGCACTGCAGATCGAGAAGGATGCCAAGGCCCTGGCACGCTTCAGCTCACTCAATGTGGCCAGCGTCGTCGGCGGCATGGATTATCAGAAGCAGCGCACGGCGCTGGCCAAGAATATCGACGTGCTGGTGGCGACGCCGGGTCGTCTGCTCGATTTCCAGCAGAAGCGCGACATCGACCTCTCGCAGGTCGAGGTGCTGGTGCTCGATGAGGCGGACCGCATGCTGTCGATGGGCTTCATTCCGGACGTCAAGCGCATCATTCGCTACACGCCCAAGCCCGAGGAACGCCAGACGTTCCTGTTCTCGGCGACGTTCACCCCGGACATTCTCAACCTCTCCGAGCAGTGGACGGTCAAGCCGGCGCATGTCGAGATCGAGGTGACTCACGAGAACGCCGCCAATATCGATCAGCGCGTCTATCTGGTCAGCGATGCCGACAAGCGCACGCTGCTGATCAATCTGCTCAAGCAGGAGTCGATGGAACGTGTGATCGTGTTCGGCAACCGACGCGACCTGGTGCGTGATCTCGATCAGGCGCTGCGCGAGGCCGGCATCAATGTGGCAATGCTCTCCGGCGACGTGCCGCAGAATCAGCGCATTCGCACGCTCGAGCGTTTCCGTGAGGGTGAGGTGACGGTGCTGGTCGCGACCGACGTCGCGGGTCGCGGCATCCATATCGAGGATGTCAGCCACGTAGTCAATTACACCCTTCCGGAAGATCCCGAGGACTACGTCCATCGTATCGGCCGGACGGGCCGTGCCGGCGCCAAAGGTGTCTCGATCAGCTTCGTCGGTGAAGAGGATGCGTTCTCGCTGCCCGAGATCGAGACCTACATCAACGACAAGCTACCCTGCGAGCAGCCGCCGGAATCGATGATGTCCTGAATCGATCCTGTCGTGAATTGCCGGCATCTTTCGTCCGCCCATCCGGGGCGGGCGAGCGCGACCGATTCTCCTCTCTGTCTCTCTCCTCTCTGACCGGCGCCGGAAAACACATGCTCGACGAAACGCTCAAGCAGGAAATCCAGGACGCCTACCGTCGGGTCCTCGACGGCCTCGAACTGACGCCGCGCTACGGGCAGCGCCTGATGATTGCCGAAATCGCGCGAACGCTGGCCTCGATCGAGCGCGATGATCAGGGGAGACGCACTTCCAACGAGCATGTCTGCGTGCTCGAGGCGGGAACCGGCACCGGTAAGACGTTGGCTTATCTGCTGGCGGCGTTGCCGGTCGCCAAGGCGCGCGGCAAGCGGTTGGTGGTAGCGACGGCGACGGTGGCGCTGCAGGAGCAGGTGCTCAATCAGGATCTGCCGAAGCTGCGCGAGCATAGCGGGCTCGATTTCGAGTACGCGCTGGCCAAGGGGCGCGGACGGTATCTCTGCGTGGCCAAGCTCGATCAGGCGTTGGAAGGCACCGAACCCAATCCGACGCTGTCGCTGTTCGAGCAGACCATCGCCACCGATGCCGGCGGCGACTTTCCGCAGCTGGTTCAGGAGATGGCCGATACCTACGCCTCGGGGCAGTGGGAGGGGGATCGCGATAGCTGGCCGGTGGCGATCGAGGATCGTGACTGGCGGCGATTGACCGTCGACCATCGCCAGTGCACCAATCGTCGCTGCGGCCATTTCGGCGCCTGCGCCTACTTCCGCTCGCGACGCTACCTCGAGCAGGCGGACATCGTCGTCGCCAATCACGACCTGGTGCTGGCCGATCTGGCGCTGGGGGGCGGCATGGTATTGCCCTCGCCGAAGGACTGCATCTACATCTTCGACGAGGGGCATCATCTGCCCGACAAGGCGCTGGATCACTTCTATCACCGCTTCGGCGTCAACGCGACGCTGCGCTGGTTGCGCACGCTCAAGAAGTCGCTGACCGAGCTCAATACCGCGCTGGCGACACAGCCGACGCTGGCGCGGTTGCTGGCGACCTTCCCGGAGCGCATCGCGGCGCTGGAACCACGCCTGGGCGATGCTTACGCGATGGGGCATCAAATTGCCGGGCTCGACCAGGGCGCGGGCGACGAGAAACAGCAGTTTCGCTTTCCTAACGGGCGGGCGCCGGAGCCCTTGCAGCAGCTCGCTCAGCAGCTGGTGATTCCGTTCGCCGAGCTGTCGCGCGACCTCGAGACCATGACGGAGATCCTGCGCGAGAGTCTGGACCCGGACAAATCGACCGGGCTCGCCCGCGAGCAGGCCGCGCCGTGGCTACCGCTGATGGCGCTGCTGCACGGGCGTGCGCTCGAGGCGCACGCGCTGTGGCAGGCGATGGCCACCTCGGATGCCGCCGAGCGGGCGCCCCAGGCTCGCTGGCTCACCTTCGAGAGTTTCGGCGGCGATCCGGAGCTGACCTTCTCGGCGAGTCCGGTATCGGCAGCGGAGACGCTGGCGCGGCATCTCTGGGGGAGCTGCTATGGGGCGGTGGTCACTTCGGCGACACTCACGGCGCTCAATCGCTTCGAACGCCTGCAGGAGCGTGCCGGGCTTGCCAACCGCTATCGCTATCAGCGTTTACCGAGTCCGTTCGACTACTCCCGTGCGACGCTCAGTATTCCCCGGGAGGCCGTCGACCCCGGCGACGCGGCAGGCCATGACCGCGCTATCGTCGAGTTCATCGAGCGGCTTGCGGAGGACGAGGCGGCACTGGTGCTGTTCTCTTCACGCAAACAGCTCAGAAGCGTCGCCGATGCACTGGGCGAGCCCTGGGCATCGCGTCTGCTGGCCCAGGATCGACTGCCCAAGCGGGAACTGCTCGAGCGTCATCGTGCGGCGGTCGATGGGGGCGAGGGAAGTCTCATCTTCGGGCTGGCGAGTTTTGCCGAGGGGATCGATCTGCCGGGGCGCTATCTGACCCACGTGATCATTACGCGACTGCCGTTTTCGGTCCCGGACGATCCGGTGGGGGCGACCCTGGCCGAGTGGATCGAGAGCCAAGGAGGCAATCCGTTCATGCGTATCTCGGTACCGGACGCCTCGATCAAGCTGGTGCAGGCTTGTGGCCGACTGATTCGCAAGGAGAACGACAGCGGCCGGATCACGTTGCTCGACCGCCGCGTACTCACGCGGCGCTATGGCAAGGCGTTGTTGGATGCGTTGCCGCCGTTTCGGCGCGAAATCGAGGCAAACACTTTATAAATGGCTGCGCAGGCGAATCGCTGCGTTGCGCGGTGCTCGCAATCCTCACATATAAACCCATATGCTCCGGCTGCTGCGCTCCGTGCGCCTTGCGATTCCTCCTGCTCGCCGATTTATTCAGTATTTCCCGAGGTGTGAGACTGGAAAAGCCTGAGCAGTAAACGAAAACGCCCAATACCGCAGGTATCGGGCGAGAAAGGACGATGGCGCTCAGTCTGCCTTCTGCTGGCGAGCCGCCAGTGCGGGTGCCAGCTGTTCGGCCATCTGCGAGAGCGCACGTTCCGTGGTCGGCCAGTCGATGCAGGCATCGGTGATCGAGACGCCATATTCCAGCTGGCTGCGATCCTCGGGAATCTTCTGGCTGCCCCAGCCGATATTGGACTCGATCATCAGGCCGATGATCGAGCGGTTGCCGTCCAGAATCTGATGGGTCACGTTCTCCATCACCAACGGCTGCAGCGCCGGATCCTTGTTGGAGTTGGCGTGCGAGCAGTCGACCATCAGGTTGGCCTGGAGACCCGCCTTGTGCAGCTCCTGCTCGGCCAGCGTGACGCTGACGCTGTCGTAATTCGGTTTGCCGTTGCCGCCGCGCAGCACGACGTGACCGTAGGCGTTGCCTCGGGTGCGGATGACTGCGACCTGACCAGCCTGATCGATACCGAGGAAGTTATGCGGGCTGGCCACTGACTTGAGCGCGTTGACCGCGACATCGAGACTGCCGTCGGTGCCGTTCTTGAAGCCGACCGGGCCGGAGAGACCGGAGGCCATCTCGCGGTGCGTCTGCGACTCGGTCGTGCGCGCGCCGATCGCCGACCAGCTGATGCAGTCCTGCAGGTATTGCGGGGAGATCGGGTCGAGCGCTTCGGTCGCGAGCGGCAAGCCGATTTCGGCGAGATCCACCAGCAGACGGCGGGCGATATGCAGGCCTTCCTCGATCTCGAACGAGTCGTTGAGGTGCGGGTCGTTGATCAGCCCTTTCCAGCCGACGGTGGTACGCGGTTTCTCGAAATAGACGCGCATCACGATATAGAGGCTGTCGCTGACTGCATCGGCGAGCTGTCGCAGACGCTTGGCGTAATCGATGGCGGCGGCGGGGTCGTGGATCGAGCACGGACCGATGACGACCAGCAGACGGGGATCCTCGCGATTCAGGATGCGCTGGATGGTCTGGCGGCCGTCGACGACCGTACGCTCGGCGGCTTCGGAAAGAGGGATGTCCTGCTTCAGCGCTTCCGGCGTGATCAGAACGTCCTGCGAAAGCACATTGAGATTGTTGACCTGCTGTTGCGACATGCTGGGGCCCGTTGACTCTTCAGTTGGCTGCGCGTGGAGCGCGTACTATGGCGGCTCGGTGGGGAAGAAATCAACTTCGATGATCGTTTCGGGCATTATGATGACGACTTGATGGGCACGCCAAAAACCGGAAAACTGGACGGCCGTCGTTGACCGGCGCCTGTCCCCAGGCGTGCTTATTGTCGCTTTCTAGTATAACTTGCACGCCTGTCATTGAATCGTGAGCCCAGAGAGCTCCAGGTTGGATCATGAGCGTATTGTCTTCCCGTCACCATTGTCATGACTTTGTCGTCCAGCACCCTGGCGCCTTTGCCGAGCGTCGTCGCATGGGGAGGAACTGAATGGGTGCGCGCGAGACCGATCAGCAACTTGTCGAACGCGCCCAGAAAGGGGATACCCGTGCCTTCGATCTTCTGGTCAAGAAGTATCAGCACAAGATTCTCGGCCTGATCAGTCGCTACGTGCAGGACCACGCGGAGGTCCAGGATGTTGCCCAGGAGGCGTTCATCAAGGCCTACCGGGCGCTGGGCAGCTTTCGCTCGGAAAGCGCCTTCTACACCTGGATGTATCGTATTGCCATCAACACGGCAAAGAACTATCTCGTCTCGCGGGGGCGCCGTCCGCCCGGCAGCGATCTCGATATCAGCGATGCCGAGATCGTCGACCAGAGCGGCCGGTTGTCGGACATCGAGTCCCCCGAGGCCGCCATTGCTCGCGACCAGCTCGAGTCAGCGGTGTTCGAGGCGATCGAGAATCTGCCAGACGATCTGCGCACGGCGATCACGCTGCGTGAGTTCGACGGGCTTTCCTACGAAGATATTGCCACCATCATGGAGTGCCCGGTCGGCACCGTCAGGTCACGTATCTTTCGCGCGCGTGAGGCGGTGGACAAGCACATTCAGCCATTGATGGAGCGCAGTTCGCAGGATGCGGCGAACGAGTCGTAGCCGGCGATGTCGTAGCTGTCGATGCCGTGGCCGTTGAAGCGATAACGCAGGCGAGGGTCGGGTCAGTCCGGTCGTCATGGCGTGGCGAAGTGCGCACTTTGACCCGCCTCGTGACTGCCATTGCGTTCGAAGCGATATCGAAAGTCGCGAGAAAAGATGAATCGAAAATGAACTGTCAGGTTTTTTTGTCGTCATAGAGGGGCAGGCAGGAATCGGGATGTCTTGAATCGCCGACAGATGCCAGTCTGGCGCCGCCGATACCGGACGATTTCGCGGGTGGCCGTGAATCGCCGGTCGGATGGAATTCCCGAGACAGGTGCCATCATTCAACATGTGGCAAGCCGCAAGGCCGAGTGTGAGGGTGTGACTATGAAGCAGGTACATGAATCGTTCTCCGCGTTGATGGATAACGAAGCCGATGAGTTCGATCTTCGCCGCGTACTCAAGACGATGAAGTCCTCGCCGGAGCAGAGCGAAACCTGGCGTCGCTATCATCTGGCGCGGAGCATGATGCAGCGAGATCGGAGTGCGGTCGTGGATGCCGACATCTCGGCAGATGTCTTTGCGGCCATTGCTGACGAGCCTCGCCCCGAACCGCTTGCGACTGCCGAAGGCGGTAAACGGCACTCCTTTTCCTTCATGAAAGGGGCTTCAGTCGCCGCGGCCGTATCGCTCATGGTCATCTCTGGCGTTCAAGTCTATAACGGGCGTTTCGGCGGTGAGTCAGGGACATCCGATGTGGCGTCTACCCGTGATGGAACGGGCGCGGTCGCGAGCTTCGCCGATGCGACGCCTGCGATGGAGGGCGGCGCTACGCCGGCGTCGATGGAAGCGCCGGCGTCGGGCGGACTGCCGATGTTCAGCGTCGGCAGTGGTAACGGTGTTATGACGGTCAGCGAACCGGTGATGCAGCCGATGTTCTCCGGTGCCGGTTTCGGGGGTGGCGAGAGTACGCCGGAGCAGTCACCGGCACTGCAGGCGTATCTTCAGCATCGCGCCGGCGAAGCCAGTTATGACGGCGCCATGCCGTTGTTACGAAGCCCCGGTAACTTTGCCGGCCCGCTTCACCAAATCGACGCCTCCGGCACACCCTGAGAGGCTCTCCGGGTCGGGGTGCATCGCGCCCGGCCCGAGCTTTGATTCCCCCCGCTTGCGCCGCCTTGTCCGCCGTCCAGGCGCTAGTCTGTCCCTGTTTTTCGCGTCAGGGGCCATCGCATCAGGGACCGTCGTATCAGAGGCCTGAACCGATGGCTTCTCCGCAGCCAGTGCTAGCCAGAATGGCCGATCCGCGCCGACTTTCAACTACCGCTATCCCCGCTGACACGCCACGTCTGGGTTATTCTTGATGGGTGATCTTGCGGCTGCCTCTCGGGTAACGGCCGATAGTCCTGTGCTGGCTCGAGCACGCTGCCTCAGCGTCGGCCGAATGCACTGATCGCGCGCTGGCGGGGGTGAACGGACATGATCAACAAAGAATCTTTACACTCCGTTGAACTCTTCAGGCTTTTCCGTATCAATGAAAGTGGTCGCCATGTAAGTGTCGAATGGCGCTGGCGGCTCATTGGTGCCTGGCAAGGTTCAATCGGTAGCGTTATCCCTTGCCTGCCTATCTCTCAACGTTTGGCTCTCACGAGTCTTCATGTGGTGTCAGGAGTGTTTAATGGAACGCATGACAAGATGGTTTGCGCCGTGGCTGCTAATGGCCTTCGCGCTGTTCGCCGTACAGACGGCGCAGGCCGCACAAACGCGCGATCTGCCGGACTTTACCCAACTGGTCAAACAGGCCGCTCCCGGCGTGGTCAACATCTCGACGACCAGCACCGTCAGTGCCTCTGACGGCCCTTACGGTCAGCAGCAGATTCCGGAGATCTTTCGGCATTTCTTCGGCGATCAGATGCCGGAAATGCCCGGCATGCCCGGTGGCGACGAGGAGCGCAAGTCGCTCGGCTCCGGCTTTGTCATCCGCAAGGACGGCTACATCTTGACCAATGCCCATGTGGTCAAGGATGCCGACAAGATCATGGTGCGCCTCAACGATCGCCGTGAACTGCCGGCCAAGCTCGTCGGTTCGGACCCGCGTACCGATGTGGCGCTGCTGAAGGTCGACGCCAACGACCTGACCACGCTCAAGATCGGTGATTCCGATGACCTGCAAGTCGGCGAATGGGTGGCGGCGATCGGCTCGCCGTTCGGATTCGACCACTCGGTGACCGCCGGCATCGTCAGTGCGATCAACCGCACGCTGCCGAGCGATACCTATGTGCCGTTCATCCAGACGGATGTGGCGATCAACCCGGGCAACTCGGGCGGTCCGCTGTTCAATCTCGATGGTCAGGTGGTCGGCATCAACTCGCAGATCTACACCCGAAGTGGGGGCTTCATGGGGCTCTCCTTTGCCATTCCGATCAGTGTTGCCATGAACGTGGCCGATCAGCTGCGTACGGAAGGTCATGTCAGCCGCGGTTGGCTTGGCGTGGTGATTCAGCCGGTTTCCAAAGATCTGGCCGAATCGTTCGGTCTGGATGACACCGCCGGCGCGCTGGTTTCGGATGTCTCCGACGACAGCCCGGCCAAGAAAGCTGGCCTTCAGGCGGGTGATGTCATCATCAGCGCCGATGGCAACAAGATCGAAGACTCCACCACGCTGCCACGCCTCATCGGTAAAGTGGCGCCGGGTGACGATGTCAAGCTCAAGGTCATGCGCGGCGGTGATGAGCGCAGTATCGACGTGACCGTCGGTGATTGGCCGGAAAACCTGCAGGCGGATGGATCGCCGTCCAGCCCGTCGGCCGATGATCAGGGCAAACTGGGAATCGCGATCAGTGATCTGACCGATGATCAGAAGCAGCAGCTCGAGATCGACAACGGTGTGATGGTGCGTCGCGTCGATCCTCGCGGTGCCGCGGCAGCCGCCGGCATTCAGCCGGGCGATGTCATCGTCAGCTTCGATCAGAAAGCCGTCGACAGCGCCGATCAGCTGATCGACGCGGTCAAGAACGCCGACGAGGATCGCGCGATCCCCGTGCGTATCATGCGTGACGGCAATTCGCTGTTCGTGGCGCTGCGCCTCAAAGCGAAGGATGACTGATCGCTTCGCGTGACAGCCAATTCATCACGAACCGGCCCTCCGGTTCGCCCTGCAGCCCCGCTTCGGCGGGGCTGTTTCGATCTTGAGCATGCCGAGCGCCGCCGTTGCTGTCCATGATCAGGGCATGTCGGTACAATGCGCCTCAATCGACATTCCACCGCGCGGTCCCGCACGTCCCATGAGCGGCATCAGGCGCGCGCTAAGACCGGTAAGGTTTCAATGGCAGACGCTGAAAGCAACGAGCAACTGAAGTACATCCGCAACTTCTCGATCATCGCCCATATCGATCACGGCAAATCCACGCTGGCCGATCGCATCATCCAGTTCTGCGGCGGGTTGACCGATCGCGAATTGAAAGAGCAGGTGCTGGATTCGATGGATCTCGAGCGCGAGCGCGGGATCACCATCAAGGCGCAGTCGGTGACGCTGGATTACCAGGCGCAGGATGGTCACACCTACCAGCTCAACTTCATCGATACACCCGGACACGTCGACTTCTCCTACGAGGTCTCGCGTTCGCTGTATGCCTGTGAAGGGGCGCTGCTGGTGGTCGATGCCGCCCAGGGCGTCGAGGCGCAGTCGGTTGCCAACTGCTACACCGCGATCGAGCAGAATCTGGAAGTGCTGCCGGTGCTCAACAAGATGGATCTGCCGCAGGCCGACCCTGCCAAGGTCGCCCACGAGATCGAGGAGATCATCGGGCTGGAGGCGCACGATGCCGTCCAGGTGTCGGCCAAGAGCGGTCTCAACATCGACCAGTTGCTCGAGCGACTGGTACGTGACATTCCGCCGCCCAAGGGCGATCGCGAGGGCAACCTGCAGGCGCTGATCATCGACTCCTGGTTCGACAACTACCAAGGCGTTGTCTCCCTGGTAAGGCTTTTCGACGGTACGCTCAAGAAGGGCGACAAGATCCACATGAAGTCGACGGGTCGCGATTGGGAAGTGACCGATATCGGTTATTTCACGCCCAAGCAGCACTCCAGCGGCATCCTGCGGGCGGGGGAAGTCGGCTTCGTGATCGCCGGCATCAAGGACATTCACGGCGCGCCGGTGGGCGATACCATCACTCACGCCAAGACCAAGGATGTCGCTCGCCTGCCCGGGTTCCAGAAGGTCAAGCCGCAAGTCTACGCCGGCATGTTCCCGGTCAGCTCCGACGACTACGAGGACTTTCGCGACGCCCTCGAGAAGCTGGCACTCAACGACGCCTCGCTCGATTACGTGCCGGAGAACTCCGACGCCCTCGGGTTCGGCTTCCGGGTCGGCTTCCTGGGCACGCTGCACATGGAGATCATCCAGGAGCGTCTGGAGCGTGAGTACGATCTCGATCTGCTGACCACGGCGCCGACCGTCATCTACGAGCTGCTGATGGACGATGGCGAGGTACGCTACATCTCGAACCCGTCGAAGCTGCCGGATTTCGCCAACGTCGACGAGATGCGCGAGCCGATCGTGCGCGCCAATATCCTGGTGCCCCAGGAGTTCGTCGGCAACGTCATCAGCGAGTGCGTCAACCGTCGTGGCGTGCAGCTCGACATGCAGGTGCTCGGCAACCAGATGCAGCTGGTCTACGAGCTGCCGATGGCCGAAGTGGTGATGGATTTCTTCGACCGTCTCAAGTCGATCTCCAAGGGGTATGCCTCGCTCGACTACAGCTTCGAGCGCTTCGAGGCGGCCAAGCTGGTGCGGCTCGATATTCTCATCAACGGTGACCGGGTCGATGCGCTGGCGCTGATCATCCACCGCGACCACGCGCATTCGCGAGGACGCATCCTGGTCGAGAAGATGAAAGAGCTGATTCCCCGCCAGATGTTCGACGTGGCCGTCCAGGCAGCGATAGGCGGCCATGTCGTGGCGCGCTCCACGGTCAAGGCACTGCGCAAGAACGTGACCGCCAAGTGCTACGGCGGCGACGTGACCCGCAAGAAGAAACTGCTGGAGAAGCAGAAAGCCGGCAAGAAGCGCATGAAGCAGGTGGGGCGTGTCGAGATTCCCCAGGATGCGTTTCTGGCCGTCCTCAAAGTGAACGAGTAGGAACTACGTCCGATGGATTTTTCATTGTTACTGGTGTTGGCAGTTGCCATCACGGGGCTTGTCTGGTTACTCGACAGCCTGTTCTGGCGCCGCGGCCGTCGTCAACGCCAGCGCGCCGCCGCCGAGTCTCGGGGCGAGGACGCGGCGGCGGCCAAATCGTCGACCTACAAGGATCCCTGGCCGGTCGATTACGCGCGCTCCTTTTTCCCCGTGCTGCTGGTGGTATTGATCCTGCGCAGCTTCGTTATCGAGCCGTTCCAGATTCCCTCCGGCTCCATGCGGCCAACGCTTGAAGTAGGCGATTTCATCCTGGTGAACAAGTTTGCTTACGGCCTGCGCCTGCCGGTCACCAATACCGAGATTGCGGATGTGGGCAAGCCCGAACGAGGTGACGTCATGGTCTTTCGTTTCCCGCGCGATCCGTCGGTCAATTTCATCAAGCGTGTCATCGGTCTGCCGGGAGATCACATCCGTTACGAGAACAAGCAGCTCTACGTCAACGGCAAGCCGGTGCCGAAATCGATGATCGACGACAGCCCCGCCGAGGCGCCGGAAGAGGAGCTCTTCGACGAGCAGCTCGGTGACGTCACGCATCATATCTTCAACAATCCGCAGAGCCCGGGACCGCAGATGCGAGAGATCGTCGTGCCCGATCATGAATATTTCATGATGGGCGACAACCGCGATCACTCCAACGACAGCCGCTACTGGGGCTTCGTGCCGGAGAAGAATATCGTCGGCAAGGCGTTCGCGGTCTGGATGCATTGGGACGGTGGGCTGCCTAGCTTCAGCACGGTACGCCAGATAGACTGAGTTTCGACACCGGCCTCGTCAGGAAGGCGCGCAGGGCTTGACCCGGCGGCGCCTTACTGGACAGGGCCATTATGGCCTATCCCACGGCGGGCGTCGGGTTCACCCGCGTCCGCCGTGTTTCGGTAAAGCCTTATACAATAGAATCGAACATAACGATCAATGGGAATGACGTGAGTGATCCTCTACTGGGCTTCAGTCGGCGTATCGGGCATGAATTTCGCGATGCCAGCCTGCTGGAACTTGCCCTGACCCACCGTAGCGTCGGTGGCTCCAACAACGAGCGACTCGAGTTCCTCGGCGACTCGATCGTCAACTTCGTCATCGGTGAAGCGCTGTTCAAGCGGTTCCCGGTGGCTCGCGAAGGCCAGCTCTCGCGGCTCCGCGCCGGGCTGGTCAAGGGGCAGACGCTGGCCGTGGTGGCGCGCGAGTTCGAGCTGGGCGAGTGTCTGCGTCTGGGCTCCGGCGAGATGAAGAGCGGCGGGCATCGTCGTGATTCGATTCTGGCCGATGCGCTCGAGGCCGTGATCGGGGCGATCTACCTGGATGCCGGCATGGACGTGGCGCGTAGCCGGGTGCTGGCGTGGTTCGGTACCCGTCTCGAATCGATCGATCTGCACAACACGCAGAAGGACCCGAAAACGCGGCTGCAGGAGTTCCTGCAATCGCGCCAGCAGGCACTGCCGCGCTACGAGGTGATCTCCATCGAAGGCGAGGCTCATGCACAGACCTTCAGTGTCGAGTGCCATGTCGCGATGCTGGGTGACGAGCCCACACTGGGGGAAGGCGCCAGCCGGCGCATTGCCGAGCAGCAGGCGGCAGAACTGGCATTGGCCAAAATCGAACCATCGAAGGGCAAGCGCGGATGACACAACGTTGTGGTTTCGTCGCCATCGTCGGGCGGCCCAATGTGGGCAAGTCGACGCTCATGAACCGCATTCTCGGGCAGAAGATCTCGATCACATCCCGGCGGCCGCAGACGACACGTCACCAGATCATGGGGATCAAGACGGACGACGAGAATCAGTTCATCTACGTCGATACGCCCGGCATGCACATCGAGAGCCGGGATCGCAACAAGGCGATCAACCGGTTCATGAATCAGGCCGCGTCTCAGGCGCTGCGGGATGTCGATTGCGTGGTGTTTCTCGTCGATCGCACGCGCTGGACCGAGGAAGACCAGATCGTGCTCGACAAGCTCGTTCACGTCGAAGCGCCCGTCATCCTGGCGGTGAACAAGGTCGACTGGCTCGAGGACAAGGCTACGCTGCTGCCGTGGCTGGAGTCGCTTTCTGCCAGGCGTGATTTTGCCGCCATCCTGCCGATCTCTGCCAAGCACGGTACCAATGTGCCGGAACTCGAGCAGGAAGTGGCCAAGCATCTGCCGGAAAGCGTGCACTACTTCCCCGACGATCAGATCACCGACAAGAGCCAGCGGTTTCTGGCCGCGGAGCTGGTGCGCGAGAAGGTCATGCGTCAGCTCGGCGACGAGCTGCCGTACCAGATGACGGTCGAGATCGAGGAGTTTCGCGACGAGGGCAAGGTGATTCACATCAGCGCGCTGATGCTCGTCGAGCGTCAGGGCCAGAAGAAGATCCTGATCGGTGACAAGGGCGACCGGATCAAGAAGATCGGCATCGAGGCGCGCCAGGAGATGGAGCGGGCCTTCGACAGCAAAGTGATGCTCAATCTGTGGGTCAAGGTGAAGCGCGGCTGGTCCGATGACGACCGCGCGCTCAAGAGTCTCGGTTACGACCTCGAATGATGCCGATGATTCACGCCCGCTGAGCGAATCGAGTCCAACCTGATGCAACCGCAGCCGGCCTATCTTCTGCACCGACGCCCCTATCGCGAGACCAGTGCCCTGGTCGACGTGATCACGCTCGAGCACGGCCACATCCGGGCCGTGGCCCAGGGCGTCCAGCGCTCGGGCAGCAAGTCGCGCAGCAAGTTGCAGCCCTTCTCGCCGCTGCATTTGACCTGGGTGGGAGAGGGCGACCTCAAGCGTCTGCGCATGATGGAGACGACGCAGAGTGCCGTGTTACTGGCCGGCGAAGGGCTGCTCTGCGGTCTCTACGCCAATGAGCTGATGACGCGAGCCCTGCCGGTCGGTCTACCCGTGAGCGAGCTTTTCGCCATTTACGCCTGGGCGATCGAGCGGCTGACCCGGCCGGCACTCCGCGCGCCGACGCTGCGGCGTCTCGAGATCACTTTGCTGGAAGCGCTGGATGCCGAACCGGTCTTTCTCGACACACATGACCGACCGCTCGACCCGAGCGCCCATTACGGTTACCTGGCGGCGCCACGGCGCTTCCAGGCCGTCGCGGCTGATCTACCCGGGTGGGATGGTCGCAGCCTCAAGCTGTTGGCCCGAGGCGACTGGGACTCTCCGGGGCTTGCCGGCCTGAGCAAGGCGCTGACCCGCGCCGCGTTGGCGCCACTGATCGGATCGCAGCCGCTACGTTCGCGCGAGTTGATGCAGCGCCTCGCCGCCCGACGCCATGGTGAGCGCTGAGCTGTCAATCCGCCACGTACCGTCAATATATTTCAAAAGGACCCGAAACATGATCGCGACCCGAATTCAGCTGGGCGTCAACATCGATCACGTCGCCACGCTCCGCCAGGCGCGCGGCACGCGCTATCCCGATCCGGTCCAGGCGGCGCTGCTTGCCGAAGAGGCCGGGGCCGACGGGATCACGCTGCACCTGCGCGAGGATCGGCGACATATCCAGGAGCGCGATGTGGAGCTGATCGCCGCGGTGCTGAACACGCGCATGAACCTGGAGATGGCGGTCACCGAGGAGATGATCGCACTGGCCGAGCGCGTCAGGCCCGCCGACGTCTGTCTGGTACCGGAAAAACGCGAGGAGCTGACCACCGAGGGCGGGCTCGACGTCATTGCCGGCCGCGAGGCGATCGCCGAGGCCTGCAGGCGGTTGGCGGCAGCGGGAAGCCGCGTGTCGCTGTTCATCGACCCCGAGCCCGCCCAGATTCAGGCCGCGTTCGAGGCCGGTGCGCCGGTCGTCGAACTGCACACAGGGGCCTTCGCGGAGGCGACAGGCAGCGATCAAGACGTCGAGTACGAGCGCCTGGCGGCAGCGGCGGAGTTTGCCGCCGAGCTGGGCCTCGTCGTCAACGCAGGCCATGGCCTGCATTACCATAACGTCGAAGCGGTCGCGGCGATTCCGGGGCTTCATGAACTCAACATCGGTCACGGTATCATCGCCAGAGCGCTTTTCGTCGGGCTTAAGGAGGCGGTCGTAGAGATGAAGCGATTGATGATCGCCGGGCAGGAGTCCGGGCTACTGGCACAGATCGAGACGTTTGATCACGACCACGACCACTGATCGCGTTCGACGAGCGCGTCAGGTTTCGGTGATCAGGCGATCCTCCGCCCAGGCCAGCAGGCGGTCACAGGCCGAGATCACGTCTCTCAACGGCTCACGGCACGTCGACATGCCGGCGTCCGCACCCGCCGTCTGACAGAACCTTTCCAGGGTCTCGCAGGCTGCCGTCAGCTGAGGTACGCCGCAGTATCGGCATCCGCCATGAAGCTGATGAACGGCATTCTGCAGCGCCTCGCGATCGCGTCGCTGCCAGGCAGCATAGAGCTGACGACGAGAGTTCGGCAGCTCCGCAATCAACAGATTGCGCATCTCCTCGGCCAGCGCCTCTCGGTCCCCAGTCACCTTCCGAGATGCCTGTCGGTCCACGACCGGCAGGTCGCCGTGATTGGGTACCGCTGCCGTGTCCAGCGCCTCGAGGCGCGCCATCTCGAAGGGGGGCGAGGCGATGTTCTCGGCCTGGGTTTCAGGCAGGTGGCGCCTCAGAATCGAGGCCAGTGTCGGTTCCGAGAGCGGTTTGGCCAGCAGCTCCTCGATACCGTGCTCGGCAAGTGAGCGATGCTGGTGAGCTCCTGGCGCGGCCGTCATGGCGAAAACGGGAATCTGGCGCCAGCGGCCGCCGAGGCCTCGCAGTCGCGAGACGACGTCGAAACCGTTGGCATCCGGCAGGTTCAGGTCCATGAAAACGAGGTCGACGTCGCCTTCCCGGGCGAGTGCCTCCGCTTCCACGGCACTGCCCGCGACACGGGCATCGATATCGGCGATCGAGAGCAGTGAATCGAGATAGTGCTGCGATATCTCGTCGTCATCGACCACCAGGACCCGAGGTCTGGGCGGGCTGGCGGCGCGACGCTCCTGCGCCAGCATCTTGGCCAGTGTCTTGCCGAAGATATAGCGCGACATGGGCAGCCGGACCACTTCACTCCCGGCCGGAAGCCGCCAATCGAGAGCCTGCGTCGGCGAGGCGTTGACCAGCAGCAGGCAAGGGCTGCTCATGTCATCGAAGCGCCGTTGCCAGACCGTGCTGTTCTGCGGCGCCAGGTCATCGTGGCCAATACCGATGATGGCCAGCGATTCCCGGCTACCCAGCGAGAGCACGGAGTTGGGCTCGGTCAGCTGTCGCGGACGGGCGTTCCAGCGTTTCAGTGCGTAGTCGATCAGGTGGGCCAGACGCGCATGAGGTTGCCACAGAGCGATTTCGGCGCCCTCGAGATCGAACTCGGCAGGGCGCACGAAGGGCGGGCTGGCCTGGAGTTCGATCGTCGCGACGATCGTGGTGCCCTTTTCGGGGCGGGGACTGAGGGCGAGGGACCCGCCGAGTTCGCTGACCAGGTGCCGACAGATGGCGATGCCGACGCCCGCTTCGGCATCGTGGCCGTCCGTGTCGTCAGGTGCCGCCAGTGCCCGCGCCAGTCGCTGGCGGTCTTCGCCCCCGCCTACCGTGCCCTCATCGCTGACGCTCAGCCGCAGTCGGACGCTCTCTTCACCGCGAGACTCGAGCACGACCCGCACGACGACGTCGCCGTCTTCGCTGTATTTGACCGCGTTATTGATCAGGTTCATCAGCAGCTGGCGCACGCTGCCCTGCGGGCCGGTCAGTCGCGGCGGCACGTCGTCGTAGACGACGGTGACCAGCGTCAGGTTCCTGGCGTGAGCCAGCGGCGCCTGCAGGCACAGGAGTTGCCACAGCAGCTCGGCGATATCGAAGGTCTGGCAGGCGCGATCCCGTCGTCGATCTCCCAGCACCTCGTCGACGGTATCCAGCAGGCCGCTGGACGCCAGATGTATCTGGCGCAGCCAGTCCCGCTGCTGCACGTCGAGCGGACTGTTTTCGAGCAGGCGGCAGAACCCGAGCAGTCCGGAAATCGGCGCGCGCAGCTCGTGGCTGGCGTGGCGAAGCTGGCGATCGGACGGGGGAGGCTCATGCGCGGCCGAGACGTCACGGTCGGCGGCAAGGTTGTCACGCGCGCGACGGCGCTGAACCTTGGCCGCCAGCGCCGCGACAGCCAGCAACAGCAGCGACAGCAGAAACGCCACGCGATCCGGCCAGCGGGTGGGTTCGGCGCGCGCCTGGCTCGAGTCCAGTGCCAGATCGAGCCAGACGGGGTCGATCGTTGCCGCGAGCATCGAGGCGGAGAGCGGCTGTACCCAGCGGCGAAGATCGCCGGTGGTAGAAATCGACAGCTCGTTCGACAGCGACATCGGCGGTGGCAAAGCCGTGTCACCGGAGGAGTTGAGTACCTCTCCGTCGGCATTGCGTAACGTCGCGGTGACGATGGCGGGGTCGCGTGTCAGACGCGCGAGCAGCTCATCGATGGCCTCCCGGTTGCGCTGCTCGACCGCCTGGCTCAGCGAGGGCGTGAAGACGCGGTTGATGCTCTCCAGGCGGCGATCGAGGATCTGATCATTGGCGACCTGCTGCTGCCAGGCGTGCCACCCGGTCACCCCCATCAGCGCAATGCCGCTTACCATCGATGTTCGGATCAGCCAGCGTACCACCATCGGGATCACTCTTGCGCCCGCCTGAAAGAGCACATCGATGCACCCGCCCAGGAAACGATTGTTGGATTCAACTGATTGTATCGGCAATTCCTGACGAAACCGTAGTCTTTGTCTTACATCGCGATCGACAATGTCGCAATGCGTGACAGACGGTTATCGACTTATGTCGCAGTGATAGGTGGCGAGGACGCCTCGCGCTGTCGCCGGGGGCGCGCGGTTCGATATACTAAAGCCATTACCCGAAGTTCCGTCGGCCTACCGTCGAAGCGGTCTGGCTGGCCACGGCAATCAGGATATCCGCAGATGGCATTTCCCACTCTCGCTCAGACCGTCGGCAATACGCCTCTCGTGCGACTGGCGCGCATCAACGCCGGGCGTGACAACACGATCCTCGCCAAGCTGGAGGGCAACAATCCGGCGGGCTCGGTCAAGGATCGTCCCGCGCTTTCGATGCTGCGCGAAGCCGAAGCGCGCGGCGATATCGCGCCCGGCGATACGCTGATCGAAGCGACCTCCGGTAACACCGGCATCGCGCTCGCGATGGCGGCAGCGGTCATGGGTTACCGCATGATTCTGATCATGCCGGACAACGCCTCCAGCGAGCGCAAGCAAGCGATGGCAGCCTACGGCGCCGAGCTGATCGGTGTCAGCAAGGAGGCCGGCATGGAAGGTGCTCGCGATCTTGCCGACGAGATGATCGGACGCGGCGAAGGCAAGCCGCTCAACCAGTTCGCCAACCCGGACAATCCTCTGGCGCACTATCGAACGACCGGGCCGGAGCTATGGGAGCAGACGGCGGGGCGCATCACCCATTTCGTCAGCGCCATGGGCACCACGGGCACGATCATGGGCACTTCCCGCTACCTGAAAGAGCGTAACCCTTCGATTCAGATCGTCGGCCTGCAGCCAGCCGACGGCGCCAGCATTGCCGGTATCCGCCGCTGGCCGGAAGCCTACCTGCCTGACATCTTCGAGCCGGCGCGCGTCGACACCGTGCTGGATATCGGTCAGCAGGAAGCCGAGGAGCACATGCGCCGACTGGCACGCGAGGAGGGCATTCTGGCCGGCGTCTCTTCCGGTGGTGCGCTGGCGGGTGCGTTGCGGATTGCCGAGGAGGTCGACAATGCGGTGATCGTGTTCATCGTCTGCGATCGGGGGGATCGTTATCTCTCCACCGGCCTTTACGCACCGGACGCCTGATCATGGCGATGCTGGGTAAACGCCGGACGCCCTCGACCCGCGCACGTGCTCAGGGCTCGCAGGGTGCCGAATCGCCGCTGCCTCAGGCGATCACGCCGGGCGCGCTGGTGATCGAACGCCTCGCCCACGACGGGCGAGGCGTGACTCGCAGCGTGGTCGGCAAGACGGTCTTCGTCGATCGTGCGCTACCGGGGGAGCAGGTCGAGATTGCCGTGCATCGCGAACGACGGCGCTTCGATGAGGCGCACGTTCGCCGGCGCCTGATTGACGCCGCAACGCGGGTGACGCCCCCGTGCGAGCACTACGAGCGCTGCGGCGGCTGCGATCTACAGCACATGGCCATCGAGGCGCAGCGCGATCACAAGCGCCAGGTGTTGACCGAGCTGCTGGCGCGTCAGGGAATCGAACCACCGCGCACGGTCGATCTGCTCAGTGGCCGTGACGCGGGTTACCGTCGACGCGCCCGGCTAGGGGTCAAGGTGTCGCGAGACGGCGAGGTCCACCTCGGTTTTCGCGTCCGTGGCAGCGATCAGTTGATCGATATCGATAGCTGCTACGTGCTGGCGCCCTCACTGGCGGCGCTGCTGCAGCCGTTACGGCGGCAGCTCCAGTCGCTCGCGGCGCCGCGTCATGTCGGCCATATCGAGCTGCTGGCCGGTGACGACGGCGCTGCACACGTGATCGTGCGGCAGTTGCGCAGCGTTCCCGAAGACGCCCGACGCTGGGCCGAATTCGCCACGCGCGAGCGGCTGGCGCTGGCGCTGCGTGAAGGGCGTGAAGCGCCGGTGCTACGATGGCTGGGCGGTCCTGGCGCTGCGCCAGCATCGTTGACCACGCGGGTCGACGCCGGTGGGCAGCCGATTTCTCTCGGCTTCGAGCCCGGAGATTTCCTCCAGGTCAACGCCGAGATCAATCAGCAGCTCATCGATCGTGCGCGGGAGTGGCTTGAGCTCGATGCCAGTGAACGGCTTCTCGATCTGTTCGCAGGCATCGGCAACTTTGCGCTGTCGCTCGCGCCTGACGTCGACCGCGTGACCGCTGTCGAGGGCAGTCAGGCAATGGTAGAACGCCTGAACGACAACGCGCGATGCAACGGGTTCGAAACCGTCGAGGCCCGACAGGCCGATCTTTCGACTGTTGATGGCCTGCTCGAGACGTGGCTTGCCGAGCACGATGTGGTTGTGCTGGACCCGCCGCGTGACGGCGCCGATGCTATCTGTCGCCGCCTGGGTGCGAGCGCGGCATCTCGGGTGCTCTACGTCTCCTGTGATCCGGCGTCGCTGGCACGCGATGCCGCCCATCTGCGGGAGAACGGTTTTTGTCTCGAGCGTCTGGCGATCGCCGACATGTTTCCCCATACCGCCCACCTCGAGTCCATGGTGTTGTTTTCCCGTGGCACGGCCACAGCGGTCGGTGGGCGCGATTCCGCCGCGACAAGAAGAGATAGGCGCTAAGCATGGTCAAGGTACGAGAAGACCAGCCCGAACTGGGGCCGGATGGCGTGGATCTGACCCGCTGGCTGGAGCGACTGCAGACGCAAGTGGAATTGAGCGATCCCGCGCGTATGCGGCTGGCCTGCGACCTGGCGCATCGCGCCGGCGAGCGGGAGGCCCCCGGCGTCATCGAGGCACTGCCCGACCAGACGCTGCTCACGGGGCTGGACATGGCGGACATTCTCAGCCAGCTCAAGCTCGATCAGCCGACGCTCGAGGCAGCGGTACTCTATCGCAGCGTGCGCCGCGGTCTGCTCAGCCTGGAAAGCGTTGCCAAGCAAATGGGCGACGAAGTGGCCAAGCTGGTCGAGGGCGTGCTCAGCATGGCGGCGATCAGCCAGCTTCAGGCCCCCAAGAACGGCTTTTCGCAGCACAACCAGCAGGAAAACCTGCGCAAGATGCTGGTGACCATGGTCGACGACGTTCGCGTGGCGTTGATCAAGATCGCCGAGCGCACCTGCATGCTGCGCCAGGTCAAGGATGCCTCGCGGGAGAAGCGCCTGCGTGTCGCGCGCGAGGTGTTCGATATCTATGCACCGCTGGCGCATCGGCTGGGCATCGGGCAGATCAAGTGGGAACTCGAGGATCTCGCCTTTCGCTATCTGCACGAGCAGGAGTACAAGTCGATCGCCAAGCAGCTGGCGGAGAAGCGTCTCGACCGCGACCGTTATATCCACGATGTGGTGGATACGCTGGAAGGCCTGCTCGAGCGTCAAGGCATCATGCGCTACCAGGTCGACGGACGCGCGAAACATATCTATTCGATCTGGCGCAAGATGCAGCGCAAGCAGATCGATTTCTCGCAGGTCTACGACGTTCGCGCGGTGCGTATTCTGGTCCCCGAGATCGCGGACTGCTACACCACGCTCGGCGTGGTGCATTCGCGCTGGCATCACGTTCCCAACGAATTCGACGACTACATCGCCAACCCGAAGAAGAACGGCTATCAGTCGCTGCACACGGCAGTCATCGGCCCGGAGAGCAAGGTTCTGGAGATTCAGGTCCGGACCTTTGCCATGCACGAGGAGGCGGAGCTCGGCGTCTGCGCGCACTGGCGCTACAAGGGCACTGATCTCGATCCCAAGAGCCGCAGCTACGAGGAGAAGATCGCGTGGCTGCGCCAGGTGCTCGAATGGCAGGAAGAGGTCGGCGACGTCGGCGATTTTCGCGAGGGGCTGGTCAGCGACGTCGCGCCGGATCGCATCTACGTGTTCACGCCGGACGGGCACGTGATCGACATGCCTCAGGTCGCCACGCCGATCGACTTTGCCTATCGGGTGCATACCGAGATCGGGCATCGCTGCCGCGGTGCCAAGGTCGACGGCCGCATCGTGCCGCTGACCTATCTGCTGAGCACCGGGCAACAGGTCGAGATACTGACCGCGACCAAGAGCGCACCGAGCCGCGACTGGCTCAACCCCAATCTCGGCTACGTGCGCACGTCCCGCGCGCGCGCCAAGATTCAGGCCTGGTTCAAGCAGCAGGCGCGCGACCAGAACCTGGACGAAGGCAAGGGCATCTTCGATCGTGAGTTTCGCCGGCTCGATATCGAAGGCGTCGACCTGGTCCGTCTCGCCGAGGCCGTCAACTATGCCAGCGCCGAGGACATGTACGCCGCGATCGGCGCAGGCGATCTGCGGATCGGGCAGGTGCTGCATCAGGCTCAGCAGCTCTTCGGTGAAACCGACGATCAGGAGCAGCTCGATCGCCTGCTGACCAAGCCCAAGCGCCATCACCCGCGGGAGTCGAACGACGGTATTACGGTGCTCGGCGTCGGTAACTTGAAAACGGCGATGGCCAACTGCTGCCATCCGGTGCCGGGCGACCAGATCATCGGCTACATCACGCAGGGGCGCGGCGTCACCGTGCATCGTCAGGACTGCCCCAATGTACTGACGCTGCGACGCGAAGAGCCGAGGCGGATCGTCGATGTCAGCTGGGGGCAGAAGGCGCACGCCCAGTATCCGGTCGATATCGAGATCGAAGCCTGGGACCGTTCGGGATTACTGCGGGATGTCACGCACGTGCTCTCGAGCGACCGGGTCAATGTCAATTCGGTCAATACCGCGACCGACAAGCACGACAACATCGCCCGGATGCGCATCAATCTCGAGGTCGAGGGGCTGGAGGCGCTCGAGCGCATCTTCTCCCGCATTCAGCAGCTGCCTAACGTGATCGACGTGAAGCGGCTGCGCCAGGGCCAGGGTTGAGTCCTGAGTCCGCATCGATTTTCCCGGGTGTCCTGACGGCCATTTCGGGCACCCGACTCTCGCCGTGACGCCTAGACGCCTACAAAAGGAGCCTCCATGTCATCCGCCAGTGAACCGATGTCTCGCGACGCTTCAGAGACTCGCCACGATCTCGATGACCTGCTGACGTTGATGCGCGTGCTGCGGGACCCAGAAGCCGGATGTCCATGGGACATCAAGCAGCACTGGGAGACGATCGTGCCGCACACGCTCGAAGAGGCCTACGAGGTCGCCGATGCCATCGAGCGGCGTGCCTTCGATGAATTGCCCGGTGAACTCGGCGATCTGCTGTTTCAGGTCGTCTACTACAGTCAGTTCGGTGCCGAGGAGGGACGTTTCGATTTCGCCGATGTCGTGCACACCCTGACGGCCAAGATGCTGCGCCGCCATCCGCACGTCTTCCCGGACGGCACGCTGGCTTCTCGACGCCACGACGGCGAACTGCCAGAGTCAGAGATCAAGGCGCGCTGGGAGGCATTGAAAGCGGAAGAACGCGCGACCCGCGCTGAAGGCGTTGCCTCCGTTTCGGCACTGGATGACGTGCCGAGAGCGATGCCGGCGCTGTCGCGCGCGGCCAAACTGAGCAAGCGTGCCGCCGGTGAGGGCTTCGACTGGCCCGATGAACGCGGTGTTCTCGACAAGATCCATGAAGAGCTCGGCGAGGTAGAGGCGGCCCTGGCGGCGGGTGATCGTGAGCACGCCCGCTCGGAGGTGGGCGATCTACTCTTCGCCACCGTCAATCTTGCGCGCCGGCTGGGCTGTGACCCGGAGCAGCAGCTGCGCGAGACCAACGCGCGCTTCGAGACGCGTTTTCGCCATGTCGAGCGCGCGCTGAGCGCGTCCGGCGCCACGATGACCGAGGCGTCGCTCGAGGAGATGGAAAGACACTGGCAGGAAGCCAAGCGCCGCGAGTGAGCCACTGCCGCTAACGCCGCTAACGCCGCCAACGCGGACCTTCCGGCGTGCTCCCCGATGTCGGCCTTCGACCAATGGCGATGCCGCTTTCGTCGACAGGAGTGCCTGTGTCGTTATGCTGAACCCTTGAAGCGTTATGACGGCCTCTGTCGCGGCCGTCAGCAACGCGTTCGCCGAGCCAGCACCACGAACGCAGGCGCATGGGGAGAGCAGCATGAGTGCATTCGAGGAGTCGCTTCACGAGTCGCTGCGGGAAAACGTTCGTCTTCTGGGCGATAGCCTGGGACGCACGATCGCCGCCGATCTGGGCGAGACGTTTGTCGAGCGTATCGAAACCATTCGGGCGCTAGCCAAGCAGGGTAGGCAGAGCGCCGAAGCCGAAGACCGGCGCGAGCTGATCGACTACCTGCGTGCGTTGCCGGACGCCGAGCTCCTGCCGGTCACACGTGCCTTCAATCAGTTTCTCAACTTCTCCAACATCGCCGAGCAGCACTACCGTGCCCGCTTCCGTCGCGTCGAAGACTACAAGCCCGGTACCCAGCCGGATCTTGGCGAGCTGCTCTCACGCGTTGTCGCCTCGGGTCGCACCCCGCGCGAACTGGTCGCAACGATAGCCACCATGCGGGTCGACTTGGTATTGACGGCCCACCCGACGGAAGTGATCCGGCGCACCCTGATCCAGAAGTACGACGCGATCGATGAGTGTCTCCAGATCATCGAGTCCAGCCGAGCGCAGCCGGAGGTGCTTCGGCGGGCGCAGCATCGCCTCGAGGAGCTGATCAGCCAGTCCTGGCATACCGACGAGATTCGCCGGGAGCGTCCCACGCCGGTGGATGAGGCGAAATGGGGATTCGCCGTTATCGAAAACTCCCTGTGGCATGCCGTGCCGATGTTTCATCGCGATCTCGATGCGCTGTTGCTGGAGACGGCGGGGGAGCGATTGCCGCTGGACGCCGCGCCGATCCGCTTCGCCTCCTGGATGGGCGGGGATCGGGATGGCAACCCCAACGTGACGGCGGTCGTGACCGAAGAGGTGCTGCTTCTCGGGCGCTGGATGGCGGCGGATCTCTATCTGCGCGATCTCGAGCAGCTGCGGGCAGAGCTCTCGATGTGGAAGGCGAGCGACGCGCTGCGCGCCGAGATCGGCGAGTCGGCGAGCGATGGCCAGCACCCGTCTGCCGAACCCTATCGCACGCTGCTCAAGCAACTGTCGGTGCAGCTCGAAGCGACGCGGGACTGGGCTCGGGCAGGTCTGGATGGCAAAACGCCCGAGCCCGCCGACATCATCGAGACGCGGGAACAGCTCGTGGCACCACTGATGACCTGCTATCGATCGCTGTGTGACGTGGGGCTGGAAACGATCGCCCACGGGGCGCTGCTCGATACGCTGCGGCGCGTCGCCGTGTTCGGCGTGACGCTGGCCAAGCTCGATGTGCGCCAGGATGGATCGCGGCACGCCGAGTGCCTCGATGAGCTGACGCAGGCGCTCGGTGTCGGCAGCTATCGCGATTGGGATGAATCGCGCCGCCAGGATTTTCTGATCGAGGAGCTGAGGTCGCCGCGGCCGCTGATTCCGCCTCGCTGGACCTGCTCGACATCGACGCGCGAGGTGCTCGATACCTTTCGGGTCATCGGCCGCGAGCATCCCGAAACGCTGGGCACCTGTATCATCTCCATGGCACAGCAGCCCTCCGACGTTCTGGCGGTCGCGCTATTGATGAAAGAAACGGGTGAGGGCGTCAGGCTGCCGATCGCGCCGCTTTTCGAAACGCTCGATGACCTGGATCGCGCCGGCGATGTCATCGCCCGTCTGCTGGAACTGCCGGTCTATCGAGCGCTGATCGACGGTCATCAGGAAGTGATGATCGGCTACTCCGATTCGGCCAAGGATGCCGGACAGCTGGCTGCTGCCTGGGCGCAGTATCGCGCGCAGGAGAAGCTGGTGGCGCTCTGTCGCGAGCGCGACGTCTCGCTGACGCTGTTTCACGGTCGCGGCGGCACCGTGGGACGAGGCGGCGGACCCGCTCATGCTGCCATTCTGTCGCAGCCGCCGGGGTCGGTGAATGCCAGTCTGCGGGTCACCGAGCAGGGCGAGATGATCCGTTTCAAATTCGGTCAGCCGGATATCGCGCTGCGGTCGATGGAGATCTACCTGACAGCGGTGCTGGAAGCGTCGCTGTTGCCGCCGCCGGCACCGAAACCCGAATGGCGCGAGGAGATGGACCAGCTCGCCGCGACCGCCCATCGAGCCTATGTGGAGGTGGTGCGCGAGAATGTCGACTTCGTGCCCTACTTTCGAGCCGTGACGCCGGAAGGGGCGCTGGGGCAGCTACCGCTGGGTTCGCGTCCGGCGAAGCGTCGCCAGCAGGGAGGGATCGAAACGCTGCGGGCGATTCCCTGGATCTTCGCCTGGACCCAGACTCGCCTCATGCTGCCGGCGTGGCTCGGCAGCGGCGAGGCTTTCGCCACGAGGGTCGCGCAGCCAGATGGGCTCGAGAGGCTACGCGAGATGCGCGCGGAGTGGCCGTTTTTCGGTACCTATCTGGATATGCTCGAGATGCTGCTGGCGAAAGCGGACCCGCAGATCGCCGCCTATTACGAAGAGCGCCTGGTCGATACGCGGGCGCTTCGCGAGTTGGGCCAGTCGCTGCGCCAGCGTCTGGTGGACCTCGAAGCGGTTCTGCTCGACATTCTCGATCAGCGGACGCTACTCGAGAACACACCGCTGATCCGGCAGGCGATCGACGTTCGCAATCCGTATATCGATCCGCTGCATGGCTTGCAGGCAGAGCTACTGCAGCGCAACCGGGACGCCGGGGGCGAGTTTCCGCCAGATCTCTCGCGGGCATTGATGGTGACGATGGCCGGTATCGCTGCCGGGTTGCGCAACACTGGGTGATCGACCGTGAACGGCGCCTGAATCGAGTCGGCATGCGACCTTGACGCACGCGGTATCGGAAGTCGAGCGGTGCTATAACTGAATAGCGCCCTCCGTGAAAGAGGGCGAACCGTTTCGGCGATGCTGGCTTGCCCGGTGATTCAGCCTGCCTTCGGCACTCGAGAGCGCCAGTACACCGACGGTGACCAGTAAACGGATGCATATGGACTGACGGTGACGGGCTGGAGTGCGGCATGGAGTTCAAGGACTACTACGAGGTGCTGGGGGTCGAGCGTGATGCGACCCAGGAAGAGATCAAGCGGGCCTATCGCAAGCTGGCGCGCAAGTACCATCCGGATGTGAGCCAGGAAGCGGACGCCGAAACGCATTTCAAGAGTCTCGGCGAGGCCTACGAGGTGCTCAAGGACCCGGAAAAGCGAACGGCCTATGATCAGCTCGGCCGCAACTGGCAGGCGGGAGAAGATTTTCGACCGCCCCCGGACTGGGATAGCGGGTTCGAGTTCAGCGGTGGTGGTTACACCCAGGAGGATAGCGCCGCGTTCAGCGATTTTTTCGAGTCGTTGTTCGGTCAGGGGCGGGGATTCCACGGCGGCGGATTCGAGGGGCGCGCCAGCGCCGGTGCGCGCCGCCGCTCCTCAATGCGCGGCGAAGACCATCATGCGAAGGTCACCATCGATCTCGAGGATGCGTACCGCGGTGCCACGCGCACGCTGACGCTGCAGTCAGCGCAGTGGGATGCCGCAGGGCATCTCGAACCCCATCAACGCACGCTGAAAGTGCGGATTCCCAAAGGCGTCAAGCAGGGCCAGCGAATTCGCTTGAGTGGTCAAGGCGCGCCGGGCGCCGCAGGAGGCCCCGCCGGCGATCTATTTCTCGAGATCGAGTTTGCCACGCACGAGCGCTTCCGGGTCGACGGGCGCGACGTCACGCTCGATCTCCCCGTCGCGCCCTGGGAGCTCGCCCTCGGCGCGACGGTGACGGTCCCGCTGCCAGAGGGTGCGGTCGACCTCAAGGTGCCGGCCGGATCAGCCGCCGGTCGCCGGCTGCGCTTGAAAGGGCGCGGCATCCCGGGCGCGTCGCCGGGAGATTGCTACGTCGTGCTCAAAGCGGTGCAGCCAGCGGCGGATGACGAGCGGATCGCCGCCGCCTACCGCCAGCTGGCGGAAGTCAGCGGTTTCGACCCGCGGCCAGAATGGATGGATCAGTCTGAAGGAGATCGATCATGACGACGCGAGATATCACCCATCTACGGGTCGAGAACCTCGATGAGGCCCCCGTGATGACGCTAGGCGATATTTGTCGGGCGTGTACCGTTCATGCGGAGTGGATCGTCGAACTGATCGATGAAGGCATCATCACGCCCGAAGGACGCCATCGGGAGCAGTGGCGTTTTTATGGTGGCTCTCTCCATCGGGTCAGGACCGTTCAGCGGCTACAACGTGATCTGGGCGTGAATCTGGCAGGCGCGGCATTGGCGCTGGAGCTGCTCGAGGAGCTGAATGATCTGCGACGTCGGCTCGGCGATCGCGGCTGATCGAACGTGTCCCCGCTGCGTTATCGGGGCATGCAGGGGCATGCCTTACGGGATCTTGGTCGTTGGTCTCTGCAGGTCATCACTCGAGCAGGGGATCGTGCGCTGACGTTTGCGGAAATGATGGACGGTTAGACGTCGGCGCGAGTGCGCATCGGCGCTGATTCGGAAATCTCGTCGAAACGCGACATCAAGGCAGATGTCTTGCGTTGTGATGATTGCATCTGTTGATCCTTTTATCGATCATTTCAGACGTGAATTCGGCTCGGTTTTAGTAAAATTACGACAAAAGTCGGGTCGCAGAATTTTCACTCTGCCGCATAAAATGAGCGTGCTACGATAGCGCAATTGTCATCTTTTTCGCGGCTCATTTCATGCGTAAAACCACGATAGAAACTCGGGCGTTATCTGTTGATATCGCACCCGAGGTTTTGGAGGCGGCTAGCCGCTTAATCGATTCATCTCGACGCCGGATTCTCGGGCTGGTCGGTGCCCCGGGATCCGGCAAGAGTACGCTTTCGGCGGCACTGCTTGCTGCGCTGGGTGAGCGGGTCCAGGTCGTTCCCATGGACGGTTATCATCTCTCCAATCGCCAGCTGGAGCGGCTCGGTCGGGCGCAGCGCAAGGGCGCACCGGATACCTTCGATGCCTGGGGTTATCGCCATCTTCTGTCGCGCATTCGGGACAGTCATGGCAGCGAAGAGGTCGTCTACGCACCCGGTTTCTACCGCGAGATCGAGGAGCCGATTGCTGCCAGTATCGCCGTCGATCCGTTGATACCTCTGGTCATCACCGAAGGCAATTATCTGCTGCTGAACGACGCACCCTGGCCGCAGGTTCGTGAGTGTCTGGACGAAGTCTGGTATCTCGATGTCGACAGAGAGGTGCGAGAGCAGCGTCTGGTGGCGCGACACATGCAGTTCGGGCGTAGTGAGCGGGAAGCGCGGGAGTGGGTTGCCAATACCGATGCGCCCAACGCCGAGAGAATAGAGGCGACCGCTGGCACCGCCGATCGCCTGCTGTGGTGGAGCGATCATCGTATCGATTTCAAGACATCCTGATCGTCGATGGATTCATCCGAGAGAAGCCAAGGTTTCAAGGAGCGAAACATGACCACCAAAACCGCCGCCAATCGCGGCCCCAAGGGGAAGGGACTTGTCGTCCTGGTCTCGATCGTCGCCGCCCTGGGCGGTCTGCTGTTTGGGTACGACACCGGGATCATCGGCGTGGCACTGCTGGGCCTATCGAAGCAGTTCGCGCTGGACGACACGCTCAAGCAGTTCGTGACCGGGGCGATCATACTCGGCGCCATCTTCGGCTGTGTGGGTACGGGCCGTTTGTCGGACCATCTTGGCCGGCGCCGCACCATCGTGCTGGTCGGCGCGGTCTTCATCGTCGGTTCGGTGATGTCGGCGATATCGACGAGCGTGGGCATGCTGATTGCCGCTCGCTTCATTCTTGGCCTGTCGGCCGGTAGCGCCACCCAGATCATCCCGGTCTACATCGCAGAAGTGACGCCGCCCCAGCATCGCGGCAAGCTGGTAGTGATGTTCCAGTTCATGGTCGTGTTCGGCATTCTGGTGGCGTATCTGGTCGGCTATGGCCTCGGCGAGCAGTGGCGCTGGATGTTCGGTCTCGGCATCGTGCCGGCGGTCATTCTGATGTTGGGTATGCTGGTCCTGCCGGAGAGCCCACGTTGGCTGGTGGGCAAGGGCCGTGAGCCGGAGGCGCTGGCGATTCTCGAACGTGTGCGCTCCTCCCGCGAAGGTGCGCAGTCGGAAATGGACGAGATCAAGGAGGTCTCCGCGCGCCCGGAAGGGACATGGCGAGACCTGTTCCAGCCCTGGATTCGCCCGGCGCTGGTGGCCGGGGTGGGTATCGCGATGTTCTCGCAGATTACCGGCAACAACGCGCTGATCTACTATGCGCCGACGATTCTGAGTCAGGCCGGGTTCGGCGACAGTGCTTCCGTGCTGGCGGCAATCGGCGGCGCGGTGCTGATCAACCTGGCGACGATCCTCGGTATCTTTCTGGTCGACCGCATCGGCCGCAAGCGCTTCCTGCTTTGGATGGTGCCTGGCTCCGCGGTGGCGCTGGTGATCATGGGCGTACTGTTCATTGGTGGCGCGCCGGAAGACGCGTTCAGTCAATATCTGCTGGTCGCGTGCCTCGCGATCTACATGGCATTGAACTGTAGCTTCGGGGTCTGCCTGTGGCTGATCAACGCCGAGGTCTATCCGCTGTTCGTGCGCGGGAAGGGGGCCAGCATGGGCGCGTTGAGCCATTGGGTCTTCAATTTGCTGGTGACGCTGACGACGCTTTCGCTGATCAGTGCCTTGGGGACTTCGGGCACGTTCTGGCTCTATGCCGTCATCACCACGATCGCATTGGTCTTCATCGTGCGCTACGTGCCGGAAACCATGGGGCGCTCGCTCGAAGAGATCGAGAACGATCTCAAGCAGGGCATCTTCTTCCCCGCGGATCGTGCCAAGGGCGACGCCGGCCAGCAGGGGGCAAAGGCGGCTGCCGATATCCCCAGATGACGCCATGATGGCCCGAAAGCCACTTCTGCGTTGGCCGGTCCCGTTGACCGGCCAACGTGTTTTCACGCCAGGCACTGGCGGCGGCTGGTCCTTCTGCGACGGATCGCTGTTGTACTAGTGGCGTCGGCATGCCACGCGTCCTCAATCGGGCGTCTGGTGCAAGAGGGTTCTCAGCGCCGGCGCCTTGAGGTGATGGCGTTTGGCGGCGTCGAGCAGAGGGCCGAGTATGGCGTCGCGCTCGGTTCTGCGTCCGGCGAGCCGGTCCTGCAGCATGGACGAGCGGTTGTTGGCGGTGGCGTCGATAACACCGTCGACAAGGGCTCGCCAGCCGGATTCGGGGGGTGCGATCGACTCCGCAGCCATGAGATCGGCGATTTCACCGACCAGAGAGGCGATCTCTGAATCATAGGCCGGCGCCAGGAGCGCGCCGTTGAGAACGCGGTCGCGCGCGGTCAACGGGTTGATCACGGCATTGATGGCAAGCTTTTGCCATAGGCGCTGGCGGATGTCGGCACAGGCCGTGGCTGTGATTCCGGTGGCAACCAGCGCGTCGGCGACCCGCGCCGACAGCGGTAGATGGCACCCCGCCAGATCGCCGATCCAGGTGTGCCCGGTCGCTGCGTGGACCACGTCGAACTCGCTCGGCGGCGCCGGCCGATACGCGGCTTCGGTCGTCGTGGCGCAGAGCACCGGGCCGGGCCAGAGGTCGTGCAGGCGCGGCTGCGCATGAAATCCATTCTGGATCAGCAGAAGTGGTGTCGTGGCGGGAATCCGCTCGGTCAGCGGCTCCAGCGCGGCTAGCACATCGTAGGATTTGGTGGCGATCATCACGATATCGGGCGGCGCGCCGTCAGTGGTACCGAACTCGAGCTGCTGATATGCACCGCCGCTGCCCTGCCAGCTGAGCCGGTGAACGGGGCCGGATCGCCCGATCAGCGTGACGGTGTGTCGAGACGCCAGTCGAGCGGCGAACAGCCGGCCGAGCGCGCCGGCGCCGACGATCATCCAGCGTGCCATCGTCACGAGGAGCGCTTCGGCTTGCGGCGCCGATTCGAGGAAGACGTCGAGGAAGCCGACTCGCCCGATTTCCGGCGCCTAGGGCTCGCCGTCGATCGGCTGCTTGTCCGACGTTTGGTGCCTCGCTTGGGGCTGGCCGGCGCCTCCGGGGCCTCGCGCTGGCGGGCGGCCCTGAGCGCATCGTTCATGCGCGATGCACTCGCTTCGCCGAGAAGCCCTTGCAGGTCCGCGACGAGTGCCGTGAGAAAGGGTGCCGGCGCATCCTGGTTATCCGCCATCGCCGACAGACGCTGCTCCCACAACGCGGTCCGCTCGGGGCGGGTGGCGGCCGCGGGCAGTGAATCGATCAGCGCGTGGCCGGTGCGAGTCGCGCGCAGGGCTTTCTTGTCGCGCACCAGGTAGCCTCGCGTCAGCAGCGTCTCGAGAATGCCCGCTCGGGTGGCTTCGGTGCCGAGGCCGTCGGTATCGCGCAGGGTTCTGCGCACTTCCGGGTCCTCGACATAGCGCGCGATGTTCATCATCGCCTTGATGAGACTCGCGTCGTTGAACGGCTCTGGCGGCCGGGTCTCCTTCTCTTCGCAGGTTGCATCCAGCACCTTGGCGGGCTCGCCGCGAGTCAGTGGGGGCAGCGGCGGGGCCTCGTCGCGGGTGGTGAACAGCGGCTTCCAGCCCGGTTCGAGAATTTCCCGCCCCTTGGCCTGGAAGCGCTCCTCGAGGATGACGAAGGTTGCCTGCGTCTCGAAAGTCTCGAGCGCCGGGTAGAACTGGGCAATGACGTTGCGCGCAATCAGCCGAAACAGGTTGGCCTCGTCCTGGCTGAGCTTGTTCATATCGGCCGTCCGGCCGGTCGGTGCCAGCGCATGGTGGGCGCCGACCTTGGCATCGTCCCACGCCTTGGAGCGTAGATTGAAGTCGGCGGCGTCGATCCAGGCGCTGAGTGTCGAATCGCCTCGGCAGGCTGATGGCAACGTCCGGGCAGCCTCCCGGTGATGCGCGCGCGGGAGATAGCGGCAGTCCGATCGCGGGTAAGTGATCAGCTGGTGGCGCTCGTAGAGCGACTGACACACGTCCAGCACGCGCTTGGCGGAAAGGCCATGACGACGCGCGGCATCCACCTGCAGGGCGGAGAGCGAGTAGGGCAGTGGCGCGGCCTGGCGCTTGCGTTTCTGCTCCAGTTCGCTCAGATGGCCGCTGGCGCCGGGCAATTGCTGAACCAGCTTCTGTGCTGGACGCGGGTCGAGCAAGCGGCCCTGTTCATCCAACGGTTGGCTCTCATCGGGTAGCCACCAGGCGCGTAGTCGACCTTCGGCCACTTCGAGGTCGGCCCACACCACGTAAAAGGGCTTGGGCTCGAACGCGGCAATCTCTCTATCGCGACGCACCACCAGTCCCAGTACCGGGGTCTGTACGCGGCCTACCGAGAGCAGCCCGTCGTAGCCTGCCTGCCGCCCGATCAGGGTCCAGGCGCGGGTCAGGTTGATGCCGTAGAGCCAGTCCGCGCGAGCCCGGGCTTGCGCCGCTTCGTAAAGTGCCCGGTAGCGCTCATTGTCCTCGAGGTTGCCGAGCGCTCTGGCCACGGCGGGGCGGTTCAAGTCCTGTACCAGCAGTCGCTCGACGCGGCCGCGCCAGCCAAGGTACTCGAGTGCTTCCTGCACCAGCAGCTGGCCCTCGCGATCCGGGTCGCCGGCGTGGATCACGCTGGAGGCCTGCTTGAGCAGTTTGCGCAGCACGGCAATCTGACCGCGAGCCTGGCTGCGGGGCATCAACTCCCAGCGTTGCGGTACGATCGGCAGGTCATCGAGTCGCCACTGTTTGTAGCGCGGGTCGTAACGCTCGGGCGGCGCCTGTTCCAGCAGATGACCCAGACACCAGCTGATCCAGGTGTCGCCGGCCTCGAGATAGCCTTCTCGACGTGTCGCTGGGGTCGGCAGCGCTTCGGCAATCGCACGAGCCAGGCTGGGCTTTTCGGCAACGATCAGACGCATGGTTTCACTTCTCCAAGTGCCGGCGGGCGCGCACCAGCGCTCGGTACCACTGGCGATGAGGCGTGCCGACGGCGGGTGGTGCCAGGCTCAGATAGCTGACGGTCGGCGAGTCGCCACGCTCCAGGTTGAGATTGGTCAGCATGGTCAGCGTGGCCTCGCGGGCGCCGTACTGGCGTTGAAGAAATGCCATCGCCGCGGGATCGAGGGCCACGCGATAGTGCCTGACCAGCGCCAGTGCCAGCGACTCGGCCGTTCGCGAGAGATCGGTCTCGATCTCGCGCACCATGGCCGACCCCATCGCCGCCTTGGCCGCTGCGGAAAGGTTGGGTTCGAGCTGACCGAAATCGGCAGCATTGGAGCTGTTGATGGCGCGCTGGACGGCCGGGCGTGACAGATGCACATGGGGCTCGAGCGCCAGGAAGATTTCGACGGCAACGCGTTTGGCGCGATCGACGCCGACGCTCAAACGCGTATCCCGCTCGGCCTGACGCAGGCGTTCGCGCAGCGTGCCGATATTGGCTTTCTCCAGATAGCGCCCCAGGACCTTGCAGACTTCCGCCTTGGCTTCGTCGTTCAGGGCGATCTTGCTCTCTCGAATACGTAGACCGCGACGGCCGGGGCCCAGGCGGAGCCGAGTGGTGCTATCGGAGAGATTGGCGCTGACCGCTTCCCAGCGTTCGGCCATGCGCAGGCGATGGGCATGACTGCGTCCGACCGTCTCGTAGGCGGTGGAGACGCTCTTGTAGAGCTTGATGGCGTTGGTCAGCACTTCGGCCTGGGCGCGTAGCGTCTGGCGGTCTTCGCTGCGCCCGGTCTGTATGGCGTGAGCGAGCGTATGAATGCGCTCGCTCAGCTCATCCATGGCGCTGACGCTGTGAGCGAGAAGGGCGTCGGCGCGCTGGCCGGCGACGCTCTCCGCGACCGGGACGACCGACTGCTCGGTCAGATAGGTGTTGAGCGCCTTGAGCCGCGACAGGCCGGTTGCCTGCGCGATGCGGTGGCGTGCCCGCGCCTCCTCGAGGCTATCGAACGCGCGCGCCAGCTTCCAGCGGCCGCGGTACTCGAACGAGAGCACCGGAATCTCGCGGCCGCTGATCAGTTCGAACGCCAGGATCACCATCTCCTCGACATCCTGCAGCGTCATCAGCAGGTCGTTGTCGTTCTCGATCGCCGCCATCACGCGCTCGATGAAGTGCTCATCTCGCGGTACGCCGTAGCGAGGGTCGGGCGCACGCCCCTCGAAGCGCTCGCGCAATAGCGTGATGGCCTGGGGCGCAAGATCGTAGAGTTCGCTGAAGCGCGGTTCGATCGCTTCGCGGTAGATGGCGACGAGGTCGGTGATGCGGGCATGCAGACCGACGCGGCGGTAGACATCGATCTGGCCGATGATGCGCGCGCTTTCGCGATCGGCGAGCAGTTCGAGCGCGGCGAGTTCCACGCCCTCCGGCGACAGATCCTGCTTGCGCAGCAGCATGGCGGCTGCCTCGCGACTGCGCGCGTCGCCCTCGAGACTCTCGACGATCAGATTGCGGGTGGCCAGCAGTAGCTCGGGCAGCGTCTTGATGACGCGCTCGATGCGCTTGGAAGTGCGCTCCAGGCGACGTCCGCCGGTGAGGTGGTTGAGCAGGTTGGCGATGATACCGGCGGCGCCGGTGATGACCGTGAACGAAATGAAGAAGACGTAGTTCTCGAACGTCGGTGCCTTGCCGTAGCCGAGCAGATAGCCGCCCCAGGCGCCGAGTAGCGTGACCGGCCCGGCGGTCCACAGAATCTGCAGCAGGCTGACGGTCCAGGGCACCTTCTCGACGGCTGCGGTAATACGTCGAATCTCGTCGCGGCCTTCTCGCTCGAGGCGAACCTGCGGCGTGTCGCTGGCGGTGATCGAGGCGCGACGGCGAAACGGAATCGGCAGCAGCACGAAGCGTCCTTTCTACAGCGGTGAGCGTCGGAGAAATGCGATGAAACGGCGGCTAAGTTAGCACCCTCGGAGAGCGCTCGCCAGCGTGGTTGCGCGGCGTGCTAGGATGAAGTCATTCAAGGGAGGAATGCCATGCTGACCGCTTGGGTCGAACAGCTGCTGGGCTACGCCAGCGGCGCCCTCGAGGCGATTCGCGCCAACGAACACTACCCGGCAATGATGGCATGGGCACGCGCCGAAGGCGCCGAGCACTGCGGTGGCAGCCTCGATCTCGCGCAGGCGCTGGCTCCCATCATCTGGAACCAGACGCCGCTGGTGCGACGCGACTTCGACGTCGAGTCGCTCGCCGAGCCGCGTCCGGAGGAGCCCTGCTGGTGTGACTCCGGACGGCTCTATCGGGACTGCTGTGCGCGCGTCGAGATGCCGAGCGTCATCCCCGACCATCTGATGTGGATGCTGTCGCTGCGAGAGTGGCGGGGCGAGACATTGAAGGCAGCCCTGGCCAGCCAGAAGGCGCCGGCCCAGGCGCTGCTGGAGGCGGGCATCGTCTCCGCCGAGAGCGGCAACAACGGTCGCGCTCAGCAGATTCTGGAATCGCTGTTCGCCGGAGACCGCGACTGGACCGCGCTCGCCGAGCAGATCGAGCCGGCGTTCGAGATCCTGGTCGATCTCTATCAGGAGCGCGGCTTCCATCGCAAGCGGGCGGCACTGCTCGAGCGCGTCATCGGCGACGGGCCGGACTTTCTGCGCGGTGCCGCGCTCGAGCGGCTCTGCCTGATGCATCTGGACAGCGGCGATCTGGCCAGTGCGCGCGATGCATTTCAGCGGGCGCAACGTACGCTGCCGGATTCACCGTCGCTGGCCTATATCGAGGCGATGGTGCTGCTGCACGAGGGCAACGTCGACAAGGCGCGCCAGCGTGCGGCGTTCTGGTGGCGCCGGCTGACTCGGCAGCACCATCTCGCCCCCGACCAGCTCGACTTCATCAGCGAACTCGCCGACGACCCGGAAGCGGCGCTGTCGGAGCAGGTAATCCACTCCGAAGAGGCGCTTGCGGGTCCGCTGACGGCACTGCAGGCGCTGCTCCACTCCCAGCACCGGCCTCCGCGGCTGGCGCTGGCGCGGTCCGACGACGGGGCGCTGCTTTACGAGCCAAGCTCACGCGAGGCGTCGCTGTATGCCGGGTGGGTCGACGCCTGCGAGATCGAGATCGACGAGGACGCCGCACTCGGTTTTCTCGGCGACCCTTGGATAACGGCACCGCAATGGCTGCAGGCGCTGTGCGCGAATCCGGAGTGGCTGGATGCCCCGCGTATCATGCAGGCGCTGGCGCTGGCCCTGGCGAGCCGATTTGGCAGCCTGCCGTGGATGGTCGATACCTTCTTCACGCCGCTGGCGGCGCGCTACGAGGTCTGGCTCGCGCAGCTCGAGGATGCCGGCGGCACGTTCTCCTGGCACGATGCCGACAACGCCACGCTGTTGCGAACCGGGCTCGCGCTCGTCATCGGCATGGAGCGGGGCGCCGGCGAGCGGGCGAGACGGCTCGCGCAGCGCCTGCTGGCGCTGGATGAGGAAGACAGTCTCGGGCTGCGCGAGCTGGTCATCGATCAGCTACTGCGCGAGGGGCGCGACGAGCAGGCGTTGACGGTCAGCGAGCAGGGAGCGGATGGCGCCGACATGCTCGGCGTTCAGATGGGGCGCGTGCTGGCGCTCTATCGGCTGGCTCGACAGGACGACGCGCGCGCCGTCCTGGCCGATGTCTGCGCGTCCAATCCCTATATCGTGCCGGTGCTGTGCGAGGAGCGCCCGCGGCCGACGCGGCTCGGCGGTGACATGCCGGAGCCAGGCACCCGCGCCGAGGCCTGGCAATACCGGCAGTTGATGCGCGATCAGTGGCTGGCTTCCGATGGCGCTTTGACTTGGCTGGCGACGCAGCCCTGCGTGGCGCGATAGGAAAACGCTACATAAATGCCTGTACGCGCGAATGACTACGTTGCGCGGTACTGGTGCGCCAGCTCGGTCGAAGGCTCGCCTAACCCCATGTTATGTCTCGCGTGACGCGTTGCCTTCGGCAACTTGCCCTGACGGGCCGCCCTACGGGCGTTCTCTACGCGTTGCTTCGAGTCTGTGTTCCGTGCGCCTTGTCCTTCATCTCGCTCGGCGATTTATTTAGCGCTTCCTTGGCCCGCGGGGCGCTCCCCCTCTCAGGGCCTCGACGTTTCGGTGCGGTCGTTTTCCAACGCGTCTGCGTTCCCGGCCGGTGCGTCGAGCGACGACATTCTACGGTTGAGCCACCAGGCGAGCGCCGCGGCCGGCAGGCCGAGCAGGCAGGTCACCAGGAAGAAGGTCGCGTAGCTGGTGTCCGCCACGACGACGCCGGAGAATCCACCCAGGAACTTGCCCGGCAGCGTCATCAGCGACGAGAACAGCGCGTACTGGGTGGCGGTGTAGGTTCGCGACGTCAAACTCGACAGAAAGGCGATGAAGACCGTGCTGGCAAGCCCGTTGGCCAGGTTGTCTCCGGTGATCGTCAATACCAGCAGGGGCAGACTGTTGCCGCCGAGACTGAGCGCGACGAACAGCAGGTTGGTCAGCGCGACCGCCAGCGCGCCGGTGACCAGCATGCGCCCGAGGCCGTAGCGCACGACGAGCATCCCGCCGAGCAGGCCACCGCCGATGGTCATCAGTACGCCGAAGACCTTGGTCACGCTGGCGATGTCGCTTTTGGTGAATCCGAGGCTGAGGTAGAGCGGGTTGGCCATGGCGGCCATGGCGATATCGCTGATGCGATAGATGCCGACGAACAGCAGGAGCGCCAGCGCCAACCGCCCATAGCGCTGGAAGAAGTCGCTGATCGGGCAGACGACGGCCGCGAGCAGCCAGGCGCCGGCCTGGCGTTGCCAGTGGCGGCGGCCGCGACTCATGCGCAGGAACTGCCGGACACGCGGATGATAGAGCACGGTCGTGAGACCGCGGGGGCGCGGCGGTTCTGGGCGCACCAGCACGGTCAGCACGCCGACCGAAACCAGCGCCGCCATGCTGAGATAGGCGGCGGACCAGGAGGCGGCATCGGCGATATAGAGCGCGCCTGCGCCTGCCATCACGATGCCGATGCGATAGCCGATGATGTAGGTCGACGCCATGGCGGCCTGGATTTCCGGCTCGCCGGATTCGATGCGATAGGCGTCGATGACGATATCCTGGGTTGCCGCGCCGAAGGCGGTCAGCAGAGCAAAGCCCGCGACCATCGGCAAGTGACCGACCGGGTCGACGCTGGAGAGACCGACCAGCCCGGCGGCGATCAGTGCCTGGCCCAGAAGCATCCAGCTGCGGCGCTGCCCCACCCAGTTGCCGATCAGCGGCAGGCGTAGTCGATCGACGATCGGCGCCCAGAACAGCTTGATCGAGTAGAGCATGCCCACCCAGCTGAAGAAGCCGATGGCGGCGACCTCGACGCCGCTATCCTCCAGCCAGGCGGTGAGCGTCGAGAACACCAGCAGGAAGGGCAGGCCGGCGGAAAAGCCGAGAAACAGCAGCGTCACTACGGGAGCGCGCAAATAGACGCTCAATGATGTCAGCCAGTCACGTGGCTCGCGTTGCATGCAACCTCCCGAACGATGGACGACGACACGGCGCGAGCGGACGTGTCGAGGTGAAAATGGTACTCTAATTGGTCATGTCGCGTCCGGTCCGGCATGGTGCGAACGAGCGTGCGTCGACGCGCGACCTTGCGCCGTGATCCACGCCCGCGGCGACCGACGGTGACAGGGACTGTCGCTGTAGAACGCCTCTGCAGTGACCGCGATCAGGAAAGCTAACATGACCGACGAGTCGACACAGGACGGCGATTCGATTCCACGCTGGTACGTGATCCAGTGCAAGGGAGGCGAGTCGTTCCGCGCCAGCGAACATCTCGACAACCAGGGCTATGAGGTGTTCCACCCGGTGCTCGAGGTGCAAAAGCGCCGCCGAGGCAAACTGACCTGGGTGGCCGAACCGCTCTTTCCCCACTACCTGTTCATTCGGCTCGACCGCATGGCCAGCAACTGGCGGCCCATTCGCTCGACGCGGGGCGTGCTGAGGCTGGTCAGCTTTGGCCACGAGCCGGTCGCCGTTCAGGATGCCCTGGTGGAGACGCTGCGCGACCGCATGGCGGCCGACAGCACTCGCGAACGGGCCAACGTCTACTACCGCCAGGGGGATATCGTCGAGATCACCGAAGGGCCCTTTCGAGCGCTGCAGGCGGTCTTCGACGCGCAGAAGGGCGAAGAGCGCGCTATCGTGCTGCTCAATCTGCTGCAGCAGACGCAGCGCCTGGAGCTGCCGGTCGAGTCGCTGCGCAAGCGCGGCGGCTGATATCGCCGCGGTGGGCGCGCTGGCTTCGTGAGCCGACGCACCTTCCTTTTTCATAACTGCACGTATTTCGTTACCCGCACGCATCCGTTGGAGAACGCAGCATGGATTCTCTCGCCATCGAACCTTCTCGCGTCGTCGATCTGCACTACCGCCTCCATGACAACAACGAGCGCACGCTCGATGATTCTCGCGTGCGCCAGCAACCGCTGGCCTATCTGCATGGTCACGGCAATCTGTTTCCCGCGCTGGAGGCAGCGCTAGCCGGCCAGCGGGCGGGGCAGTCGCTTCGCGTCACGCTGTCACCTAAAGAGAGTTATGGCGAGCGTGACGAGGCACTGGTCAGCGAGTCGCCGCGCAGTGCCTTTCCCGCCGAGCCCTCGCTTTCGCCGGGCCAGCGCTTCCAGGCTCAGGGGCCGGGCGGGCCGCACACGGTGACGCTGGTGGCCGTCGACGCAGAGCGAGTCACCGTCGACGCCAATCACCCGCTGGCCGGGGAGACGTTGACCTACGAGATCAGCATATTGGCGGTGAGAGAGGCCACGCGTGCGGAGCTCGCCAAGGGGCATCCGTTGCCGCCGGGCACCTCCCACACCGATGTCGAGGACAAGAAGCAGTAGCCGAGCGGAGGCGCCATGAGGACGCTTAACGCTCGACCCACCAGCGCGAGAACCAGGCCGTCATGACCTGCTCGGGATAGACAGTCAGACCGAGGCTGCCGTTGTAGCGCGCGAGCGCCCGTGTCCAGTCGCCATGCTCTCTGGCCAGATAGTGGGCGAGGATGGTGCAGCCGTAGCGTAGATTGGTCGCGGTGTCGTGGAGATCATCCTGCGGGCGGCCAATCTCCGCCTTCCAGAATGGCATCACCTGCATCAGACCTTGCGCCCCGGCAGACGAGACCGCGCCGGGCTGAAAGCGGCTCTCGACATCGATCAGCGCCAGCACCAGCTCCGGCGGCAGGCCGGCGCGCGCGGCTTCGGCGTGAATCCGCGCGAGCAGATCGAGCCGCGCATCCCGAGACGCGAAAGCCCGAGGCTGCCGACGGGCGAGCCGCGACTGCATATCGAGCAGCCAGACCTGCGCGTCGAAGGTGTCGCCGACGGCCTCGGGGGCCGACATCGCGCTGGCCAGAGAACGCAGCAGGGCCGGTGACGGCGTCTCCTGGCGCGCCGGCTCGGCGCCGGCCGGCAGCGCCGAGACGAGAACGCCAGCGGTCAGCAGCGCCAGCAGCACCCGCCGCGTTCCCCGCGTCGGGCGCTGATGCAGGTCGCTAGAACGCATCCGCTGACGTGGCGATCAGGCGAAACGTTCGGCCAGGAAGCCTTCGAGTGCGTCGACCTTGACCATGGTCACTTCACTGTCACGCCGCCCCTTGTACTCGAGCTCGCCATTGTCGAGGCCACGGTCGCCGATGACGAGGCGGTGCGGAATGCCCATCAGCTCCTGGTCGGCAAACTTGACGCCGGGTCGCAGATCGCGGTCATCCAGCAACACGTCGATGCCGGCATCGCTCAGCTGTCGATAGAGCGTCTCGGCGGTCTCGCGCACGCGCTCGGACTTGTGGGCATTCATCGGCACGATCGCGAGCTGGAACGGCGCGATGGCGTCGGGCCAGATGATGCCGCCGGCATCGTGATTCTGTTCGATGGCCGCCGCCACGACGCGCGTGATACCGATGCCGTAGCAACCCATGTAGAGCGTGGCCGGCTGACCGTTGTCATCCATCACGGTGGCATTCATGGCCTCGGAGTACTTCTGACCGAGCTGGAAGACGTGACCGACCTCGATGCCGCGGGTGATCGAGAGCGTGCCTCGACCGTCCGGTGAGGGGTCGCCCTCGACGACGTTGCGGATATCGGCCACGGCCGGCAGGGGCAGGTCGCGCTCCCAGTTGATGCCGAACAGGTGCTGATCGTCGATGTTGGCACCCGCGCCGAAGTCGCTCATCAGCGCCACGCTGCGGTCGATGACCAGCGGCAGCGGCAGGTTGACCGGGCCGAGGGAACCCGGACCGGCGCCGATGGCCGAGCGGATCTCCTCTTCGCCGGCCATGGTCAGCGGGACCGCGACGCCGTCGAGATGCTCCGCCTTGATCTCGTTCAACTGGTGATCGCCGCGCACCATGAGCGCGATCAGGCCGCCATCGGCCGCGTGGACGATCAGCGTCTTGACGGTCTTCTCGATCGGCAAATCGAAGCTCTCGACCAGTGCGGCGATGGTCTTGACGCCCGGCGTCGCGACCTGGTGCATTTCCGCCGTTGGCGCGGCGCGCTCGGCTCCCGACGGCGTGGTGGCTTCGGCCTTCTCCATGTTGGCGGCGTAGTCGGAGCCGGTCGAGAAGACCACGGCATCCTCGCCGGAGTCGGCCAATACGTGGAATTCGTGCGAGCCGGTACCGCCGATCGAGCCGTTATCGGCCAGCACCGGGCGAAAATCCAGGCCGAGACGCGTGAAGATGCGCACGTAGGCGTCGTACATCTTCTGGTACGAGGCGGCGAGCCCGGCTTCGTCGACGTCGAACGAGTAGGCATCCTTCATGATGAACTCGCGCGAGCGCATCACGCCAAAGCGCGGGCGGATCTCGTCACGAAACTTGGTCTGGATCTGGTAGAAGTTGGTCGGCAGCTGCTTGTAGCTCGAAAGCTCGCGGCGAACCAGATCGGTGATCACTTCTTCGTGCGTCGGACCGACGCAGTAGTCGCGCTGGTGGCGATCCTTGAGCCGGAGAAGCTCCGGTCCGTACTGCTCCCAGCGACCGGACTCCTGCCACAGTTCGGCGGGCTGCACGGCAGGCATCAGGACTTCCTGGGCGCCGGCGCGGTCCATCTCTTCACGGACGATCCTCTCGACCTTGCGCAGCGTGCGCACGCCCACCGGCAGCCAGGTGTAGAGTCCCGACGTCAGGCGGCGGATCATGCCGGCACGCAGCATCAGCTGGTGGCTGACGACTTCCGCATCCGCCGGCGTTTCCTTGAGGGTCGAGATCTGTAGTTGGCTGGCACGCATGGGGCGTTCTTTCCTGTAATCAGCGGCGTGGAGCAAGCCGTCCGTCGTCGGTGCGATGGCGGCTGCAAGATATCCTGGGCCCGCCAGTATAGAGATGGCGGCAGCCCTCGGGGAGGGGCTCTGGCCAAAAAGCGCACGCTGGCGCTGCCGCTTGGCCCCGACAGTGCGACCTAAGTTCAACCTCGCATTCCTGACAGCTTATCTATAGTGCTGATAGGGTCGTGTTCGGCATCGTCCGCAAGACGAGCGAGCGATAGTCCACCGACTACCGTCGTTGGCGGCCCGCGGCGGGGTGAGGAAAGAAGCCATGATCAATCACGTATGGGGGCTGCTCACGCATCCTGGACGGGAGTGGCAGCAGATTCGCGGCGAGCACGAGAGTGTCACTCACTTCTACGGTACTCATGTGCTGCTGATGGCAGCCATTCCCGTCATCTGCGCTTTCATCGGCACGACGACCATCGGCTGGCACTTCGGTACCACGCAGGAGGGCTTGGCCAAAACCGTCAGTGTCTCGGCGTCAACGGCAGTCTTGCTGGCGCTGCTGTTCTACGCGCTGATTCTTGGTGCGGTCTGGATCATGGGTAACGTGATCCACTGGCTGGCGCGGCGCTATCCCGAACGACCGGATCTCAATCACTGCATCGTCTTCGCCGGCTACATGGCGACCCCGCTGTTCCTGAGCGGCGTCGTGGCGCTCTATCCGCTGGTCTGGCTCTGCCTGCTGGTGGGACTGGTGGCGCTCTGTTACACGGCCTATCTGGTCTACGCCGGCATGCCGAGCTTTCTGGGGATCGATCGCAACGAAGGGCTGCGTGCGTCCAGTGCTGCCTTGGCGATCGGGATTCTGGTTCTCGAAGCGCTGCTGGCGGTGACGGTACTGCTCTGGGGGTATGGCGCGACACTGGTCTGAGTGAGCCTCGCGCCGAAGCTAGGGCGGAGACGAGGAGGACAGGCGCCGGCGCCTCGCTGGACGCCGGCGCGACGTTGGATTAGGTTACTCGGCGTTATCGATCGTTACGGAACTCTGCCGATGTTGACCTCTGCTCGCCGCGGCCTGGCGGTCGCGCTTCTGTTCTCCGTCCTTGTGTCGCTGTCCGGCTGCGGCACGCTTTTTCATCCCGAGCGCAAGGGCCAGCTCCCCGGCCGGGTGGACCCCGCCATCGCGATCGCCGATGGCCTGGGGCTTCTGCTGTTCATCGTGCCGGGGGTCGTGGCCTATGCCGTCGACTTCTCCAACAACACCATCTACCTGCCGACGCGCGACGGCGCCGCCATCGACTCGATGCCGATAGAGGCGGGTCTCGACCAGCCCTCGCTGATGGCGATGATCGAGACTCGGAGCGGTCGCCATTTCGATGCTGATGCCGTGCAGGTGGAGCGGCCTGATTCGCTGTCGCAGGCGCTGGCACTGATCTCTACCGAAGCGAAGCTGGATTCCTGATTCGACGGGTCTGCTAATCTGGAGTCAACGCCCTGGCGCGTTGCCGAGAGCCGGCATCGCGCCAGGTGGTGGTGTGTTCCACGGCAGGTTTTCTCGCCAAGGAGGCGAACATGCGGACCTTCGAATGTCATCACTGCGAGTCACCGAGTCGACTCTTCTTCGACAATACCCAGTGTCTTGTCTGTCAGGCGGAAGTGGGCTGGTGCCCGGTCTGTCGCACGATCAGTGCGATGCTGCCGGATGGCGAGACCGGTTATCGCTGTGCCAATCCGAGCTGTGGTACTGCGCTGGTCAAGTGCTTCAATTACGCCAGTGAAGGTGTCTGCAATCGAATGCAGACGCCCGAGGATCACGCCGCCTACGGTGGGCTCTGCGACTGCTGCCGACATAACGTCGTCATCCCCGATCTCTCCATCGACGGCCACCGTGAACGCTGGGCAGCGCTCGAGGCCGCCAAGCGACGTCTGTTCTACACGCTCGATCTCATCGGCCTGCCGCATCCCGCGCCCCAGGACGATGCGCCGCTGCCGTTGACGTTCTCGTTCATGGCGGATGCGCTACCGGATGCCGGTCTCTGGCGCTCGACGGGCAGCGGGGAGAAGGTCTACACCGGCCACGCCAATGGGCATATCACCATCAACCTGATGGAGACCGACGACGTGGAGCGAGAGCGGCTGCGTGTCGACATGAACGAGTCTCACCGCACGTTGATCGGTCATTTCCGCCACGAGATCGGTCACTACTACTGGGATCTGCTGATCAAGGGGCAGGACGAGGCGCGCAGTCGAGAGGTCTTTGGCGATCATGACAACCCCACCTACGGTGAAGCGCTGGAGCGCTACTACGAACAAGGGCCTGCGCCGGATTGGCAGCAGCGGCATGTGTCGGCGTACGCCACGATGCATCCGTGGGAGGACTTCGCCGAAACGTTTGCCGCCTATCAGGACATCGTCGCCGTGCTCGACACCGCCGATGGCCTGGGCCTGAGGCGCGGTGAGCATGACGGCAGCATCGCGGGTATGGTGCTGGCCTATCAGCAGGTCGGGTTGGCACTCAACGAGCTCAACCGGGAGATGGGGCTGCTCGACGTGGTGCCAGTCGTCATCACGCCGGAGATTCAGGTCAAGCTCGACTATGTACACCAGGTCGTGACGCGTAGCGCGGTTCACTGAACCACGAGCGTTGCCATGCCCCCGCCGCGATCCCGCCGACGGGGGCTTGGTGGTCGCTCAGTCGTCGTCATCGTCGATGAGCGCGCTCTGCTCCTGAGCCTGAGGCGCCCTGAGGGGGCGCTCGCGCACGGCGAAGTAGGCGCTCGCGATCGCTTCATGCAGGTTGTTGAAGCCGATCTGGAACTCGTCGATCAATTGATGCAGCTCGTCGGGCGCACGGGCGAGCGCTTGCACGTCTGCCTCCGCGACCTCGGCGCGCACGAGCGTGGCGACGGCCAGCGGCCGATCGTGGTTGGGCAGCGACTGCAGCTCCCAGCTGACCTCTTCCAGGCTTCGCAGCACCGAGCGGGGCAGCGTGCGATCCTGCAGCAGAAATCGCAGCACGTCCGGCCCGCGAACGCGTAGACGCACTTCCTGGCGATACATCTGATAAGCGGTCAGCGATTTCAAGACGCTCATCCACTGCAGATGCTCGAACGGAATCAGCTCTTCGGGGTTGCGCGGCAGCAGATTGCCCGAGCGCACATCGATGATGCGCGTTGTCATGTCCGCCCGTTCGAGATGGCGACCGAGCGAGAGGAAGGTTCTCGCTTCGGTGTGACTCAGGGTGCCTTCGATCAGTCCGGTCAGCGTCTGACAGGCGCGCGTCACGCTCTTGAGAAAGCCATCCCGGGTGCGCGGCTTGAGCCCGCTCTGGCTCTGCTCGCTGATCTCCAGGTAGCACTGGTTGATCTCCTCCCAGATCTCTCGCGGCACGACGTCGCGCGTGGTACGCAGATTCTCGCGGGCGTTGGCGAGCGAGGAGAGGATCGAACCGTCGTGATCTCGAGAGAGGCAAAGAAAGTCGATGACGTTGCGCTCGTTGCGCTCGTCGAAGAGGGAATCGAAGGTCTCGCCGCTGCCGGTAATGTCGATCAGGGTCGACCAGCTCAGGGCGGCGCGCCCGGGCATGTCGAGCAGGAGGTTGCTGTTGACGCTGATCAACCGCGCGGTGTCTTCGGCACGCTCGATGTAGCGCGCCATCCAGTAAAGGTTTTCGGCGACTCTCGACAGCATGGGTTACTCCTCCGTCTCGACGATCCAGGTGTCCTTGCTCCCGCCACCTTGCGACGAGTTGACCACCAGAGAGTCCTTGACCAGCGCGACACGGGTCAGTCCGCCCATGGTCACGTGGGTTTCCGGCCCGGAGAGGATGAACGGACGCAGATCGACATGGCGGGGCTCGGGTACGCCGTCGAACAGCGTGGGCGCCGTGGAGAGCGCAAGCGTCGGCTGCGCCATGTAGTTGCGCGGGTCGGCCTCGATGCGTTTGGCGAACTCGCGGCGCTCTTCGGCGGTGGCTCGCGGACCGATCAGCATGCCGTAGCCGCCGGACTCGTTGGCCGGTTTGACCACCAGTTCATCGAGATGATCGAGCACGTAGCGTCGGTCATCGTCGCGCATGCAGAGATAACTCGGCACGTTGGGCAGCAGTGCCTGCTGATCGAGATAGTACTGGATCAGCGTCGGCACGAAGGCGTAGACGACCTTGTCATCGGCGACACCGGCGCCCGGGGCGTTCGCCAGAGCGACGTTACCGGCGCGCCAGGCCCGCATCAGGCCGGGCGTACCGAGCATGGAGTCGGAGCGGAACGCTTCCGGATCGAGGAATAGGTCGTCGACGCGACGGTAGATCACGTCGACGCGCTTGAGACCATCGACGGTGTGCATGTAGACGATGTCATCGTCGTCGACCATCAGATCGGAGCCCTGGACCAGTTCGACGCCCATCTGCTGGGCGAGGTAGGCATGCTCGTAATAGGCCGAGTTGTAGATACCGGGCGTGAGTACCACGATCTGCGGCTCGTCGCCGGGCCGCGGAGACATGCTGGCGAGCATGTCGTAGAGCTGTGCCGGATAGTCGTCGACCGGCAGGATGCGTCCGGTTTCGAACAATTCCGGCAGTACGCGTTTGGTGACGTTGCGGTTCTCGAGCATGTACGAGACGCCGGAGGGAACGCGCAGGTTGTCCTCGAGGACATAGATGCTGCCGTCCCCATCGCGAACCAGGTCGGAGCCGCAGATATGGGCCCATACGCCGTGCGGCGGGTCGATGCCCATGCATTGAGGGCGGAAGTTGACCGACTGCGCGAGGATCTCCTTGGGCAGAATGCCGTCCTTGATCACTTTCTGATCGTGGTAGAGATCGTCGATGAAGAGATTGAGCGCGTCGACGCGCTGCTTGAGGCCGGCTTCCACCGCCCGCCACTCGTTGGCAGGAATCACGCGTGGCACGATGTCGAAAGGCCAGGCGCGGTCGATGGTGCTGCCTTCGGAGTAGACCGTGAAGGTGATTCCCATGGTGCGGATGGCCACTTCGGCAGCGGTCTTGCGCTCGCTGAGTTCCTTAGCGGTAAAGCTGGCGAGAATGTCGCAGAGCGGCTTGGCGGCGTCTCGCGGTATGCCGCGTGTGTCGAGCAGCTCATCGTAGAACTGCTGGCTCGGATACTGCTTCCATTCCACATTGCCCATGCGGGAGGCTCCTTTCGGCGGGATCGAAGACGCGTTGTTCGAGTGTTGTCGCGTCGCCCGTATCGGCAAAACCGTGTATACACGAAAGGGATACACGGCGTTGACGTCTTTCTAAGCATAGTGAGGAGAGGCTGCAGATGTCACGCTGGGCGCCTACGCTGTTAGCGTGAATTAGTTCAACCCGCGACGTCGATTCCGCCGGGCCGGCACTCGTCGCCGGTAGCGGACGCGCTCGGTGCGAACCGCAGCGTGCTCGACCACAACAAGATCGCCCATCGGACGAGAGACCGTCATGACCTTACGTGTTGCGCTGTCCCACCGAACCACCTATCTCTTCGACCGCCCGGTGCGACTCTCTCCGCATCTGATCCGACTGCGTCCCGCGCCTCACTGCCGCACGCCGATAGAGGCATACTCGCTCGATATCTCGGCCAAGCCGCAGTTTCTCAACTGGCAGCAGGACCCGTTCGGCAACCAGGTGGCAAGGGTCGTCTTTCCCGAGCCCGTGACACGTCTTGATGTCGCCGTCGAGGTGATCGCGCCGATGACGGTCATCAATCCGTTCGACTTTTTTGTCGAGCGTTACGCCGAGCATTTTCCGTTCGATTACCCGGAATCGCTGCGCAAGGAGCTCGGTCCTTACCTGGAAATCACCGAGCGTGGCGAAAGGTTGCTCGCCTGGCTGCGTGAAGTGCCGCTGGAGCGACGTGGCATCACCGACTTTCTGGTGGCGCTCAATCAGCGTCTGCAGCAGGATATCCGCTACCTGGTGCGCATGGAGCCCGGCGTCCAGAAAGCGGAAGAGACACTGGAGAAAGGCTGCGGCTCATGTCGCGACTCCGCCTGGCTGCTGGTCCAGATTCTGCGCCATCTGGGTCTCGCCGCGCGGTTCGTCTCCGGTTATCTGATCCAGCTGGCCGCCGACGTCAAGGCGATCGACGGGCCGTCAGGCACCGAGGTCGACTTCACCGACCTGCATGCGTGGACCGAGGTGTTCGTGCCGGGCGCCGGCTGGATCGGACTGGACCCGACGTCAGGACTGCTGGCAGGGGAAGGGCACATTCCGCTGGCGGCCACGCCCGAACCCTCGAGCGCCGCACCGATCGTCGGCTACTCTGACGAGTGCGAAGTCTCGTTCGATTTCAGCATGACGCTTTCGCGCATTCATGAAGACCCGCGTGTCACTCGGCCCTACAGCGAGAGCCAGTGGCAGGCGATTCAGCAGCTCGGCGAGCAGGTGGATCAGCGTCTGATCGCCGGTGACGTCCGCCTGACCATGGGCGGCGAGCCAACCTTCGTCGCGATCGACGACATGGAGGCGCCCGAGTGGAATATCGCGGCGCAGGGGCCGACCAAGCGTCGCATGGCCGGCGCGCTGCTCAAGCGACTGCGCGCGGCTTTCGCGCCGCAGGGATTGCTCCACTATCGGCAGGGCAAATGGTACCCCGGCGAACCGCTGCCGCGCTGGGCGCTGGCCTGCTACTGGCGTCGCGATGGCCTGCCCGTCTGGCGAGACGAGCGCTGGCTCGCCGACGAGGGCGCATCGCCCGGCTACGGCCCGGCACAAGCGCTGCAATTTGCCGAGACGCTCGCCGATCATCTGGACGTGAGCCGGACTGACCTGCTGCCCGGCTACGAAGACGCGTTTTACCACCTGTGGCGCGAGCAGACGCTGGCGGTCGATGTCGACCCGCGCGCCCATGATCTGCAAGACGATGAAGAACGACGGCGCCTGGCGAGACTGCTCGAGCGCGGACTCGGCAGCGTCACCGGCTACGCGCTGCCGTTGCGCTACGACGAGCGCCGCCACCGCTGGCAGAGCGGTCCGTGGCCGCTGCGGCGCGACCATCTTTACCTGATTCCCGGTGATTCACCGATGGGCCTGCGGCTGCCGCTCTCCTCGCTGCCGCAGGCGGCGTTTCGCGACGTCGATCACCCGCACTCGCTGTGGGCGCCCGATGCTGCGCTCGGCGATCCGGCGGATGCCGTCACCCGGCGCTTCCATGCCGTTCGGCAAATGGCGGGCGGCGAGCGCCGTGATGCGCGCGCTGAAAATGCCGAGAGCCTCCCTTACGGCTCGCTTGCGGGCGGGGTGCATCGGGCTATCGCTGATACCGAAGATGGCAGGGACTCATCCGCTGTGCGCGCCGCGGATGACCGAACGGATCAGGAGGAACCACCCCAAGGGCTCCCTGTAGACGACGAGCCGGTAGGTACCGGTCTCTGCGTGGAAGCGCGAGAAGGGCAGCTCTATGTTTTCGTACCGCCGCTTACCCGACTCGAGCACTATCTGGAACTGATCGCCGCGATCGAGTCGACCGCGGCGACGCTCGAAATGCCCGTTTTCGTCGAGGGGTACTCGCCGCCCGCCGATGCGCGTCTCGAGCAGTTCATGATCACCCCGGATCCTGGCGTCATCGAAGTCAATATCATGCCCGCGAAGAGCTGGTCGGCGCTGGTCGCGCAGACCGAGACACTCTACGAGGCCGCGCGACAGACGCGTCTCGGCGCCGAAAAATTCATGCTCGACGGACGCCACACCGGCACTGGCGGAGGGAATCACGTCACGCTGGGCGGGGCTACGCCGGCGGACTCGCCGTTCCTGCGCCGACCGACGCTGCTGGCCAGCATGGTCAGCTACTGGCAGCGCCATCCGGCGCTCTCCTATCTCTTCTCGGGTCTCTTCATCGGGCCGACCAGCCAGGCGCCCCGTGTCGACGAGGCGCGCCACGAGTCGCTGTACGAGCTCGAGATCGCGCTCGATCAGCTGGCCCGCGAGCGCGACGAAGCCGCAGGCGCGACGTCCGGAAGCGAACCGCCGCCCTGGCTGGTCGATCGTCTGTTTCGACATCTGCTGACGGATCTGACCGGCAACACGCACCGTGCCGAATTCTGTATCGATAAACTCTACTCGCCCGACAGCGATACCGGACGCCTCGGTCTGCTGGAGCTACGAGGCTTCGAGATGCCGCCGCACGCCCGCATGAGTCTCATGCAGGGGCTGCTGGTGCGTGCGTTGGTGGCACGGTTCTGGGAGCGCTCGGACTTTGGCGGGCTGGTGCGCTGGGGCACGGCGCTGCATGATCGCTGGATGCTGCCGCACTATCTCTGGAGCGATCTCGAAGAAGTGCTGGCGGAACTCGGTGATGCCGGTATGCCGTTCGAGGCGGCCTGGTTCGCGCCGTTCCTGGAGTTTCGTTGCCCGGTACTCGGCAGGGTGCAGTATCGCGGGGTGGAGCTGGAGCTGCGCCAGGCGATCGAACCCTGGCATGTGCTCGGCGAGGAAGCGAGCGGCGGCGGCACATCGCGCTACGTCGACTCGTCTCTCGAGCGCGTTCAGGTCAAGGTCAGCGGCATGAGCGGTGATCGCTATGTCGTGACCTGCAACGGTCATCGGGTCCCATTGCGGCGAACGGATCGCAATGGCGAAGCCGTGGCCGGGGTGCGCTTCCGCGCATGGCAGCCGCCGTCGGCGCTGCATCCGCGCATTCCGGTCCATGCGCCACTGACGTTCGATATCGTCGATACCTGGAATCGCCGCTCGATCGGTGGCTGCACCTATCATGTCGCGCATCCGGCCGGACGCAATTTCGAGACGTTTCCGGTCAACGCCAACGAGGCGGAAGCGAGGCGTCTGGCACGGTTCTGGGCCCACGGACACCGCCAGGGCAGCCAGGAGACCCCGGAAAAATCGATCGGCAAGGACTATCCCTGCACGCTGGATCTGCGCCAGTGGGCCGGTGATTGAGGAAGATCGGCGGAGAATCGTGATTTTCCAGTCGATCGGACTGCGGGCCTGACGTATCATCTAGATCAATTTTGATGCAGCACCGATCGGCGGTGGGATAACGCCGATTCGGCGCTGGACGGATGACAGGCCATTCAATCCTGTCTCGCCGACGCCGATAACCTGGATGTCGATAACGTGGATGTAACGACACCCGGCGTGGCGTCGGGTCGATTCGGGCAAGGCATGCCCTCGATGAGGTTAGATAGATCGCCATGGCCGCGATAGAAACGCCAGCCACTGCGTGGCTAGATGCATATCGCCCCCGCGAGGGCTACGACACGCTGATGAATCGTGATGGCGCCCTGCGTCGGCGCTGGACGCCGCTGCTGGGTGCGCTGCAGACGCTGGGTGCCCGCACGCTTGCCCTGCGCGGCGAAGAGATTCAGGCGTTACTGCATGACAACGGAATCACGTTCAACCAGGGGGCGGACGACAGTGGCGTTCAGCGTCAGTGGCGGCTCGACCCGCTGCCGCTGGTCGTTTCGCCGCGCGAGTGGCAGTTT
>NZ_BMZI01000001.1:296800-375816 GCF_014652715.1 Salinicola rhizosphaerae
ACGCGTCGTGGAGGCGGGCATCTTGCCCGCTGACGCCCTATTCGCGAATAGCGGATTTCTACTCGCTAGTGACGGTCTGCTCGGCGAAGATGACCCCGGCATCTCCCTGCATGGCGTCGACCTGACGCGGGACGCCGAGGGCCGCTGGCACGTGCTGGCGGACCATCTGCAGGCGCCTTCCGGCATGGGGTTTGCGCTCGAAAATCGCATCGTGATGGCGCGGGCACTGCCGGACCTCTATCGCAACGCTCCGTTGAAACGTCTGGCCGGGTTCCTCTCGCGCCAGCATCACTCGCTGGCGGCGCTGTCGCGGCTCAATCTCGATCAGCCGACGGTGGCTCTCTTGGCGCCTGGGCCGGATCATGAAAGTTACTTCGAGCACGCCTATCTCGCCAATTATCTGAACCTGGCGCTCGTCGAGGGCGGCGATCTGGTGGTCCGTGACGCCCGCGTCTGGATGCGTACCCTGGGCGGACTCAAGCCCGTCGACGTGCTGTTGCGCCAGATTGGCGACGCCTGGAGCGACCCCCTGGAGCTGCGCGGTGACTCCCTGATCGGCGTTCCCGGACTAATGGAAGCCATTCGCGCCGGTGGTGTCGGTATCTCCAATCCGCCCGGCGTCGGGGCGCTGGAACACCCGCTGGTAGCGGCTCACTTGCCGCAGCTCAGCGAGCATCTGCTGGGCGAGCCGCTGTTGATGCACGGCGGCGAGCGTCACTGGTGCGGCCGAGGCGAGGGGCTGGCGTGGGCGCTCGCCGAGTTCGATGCGCTGCACTTCGAGCACGTCGATGGCCGCGCACCGCTCGTGCCTTCGACGCTAGATGCGCCTGCGCGAGAGGCGTTGCGGCACGCGCTGGTGGCCGAGCCAGCGAGCTATGTGGCCTCTCGCCCGATTCGCGGGGCGACCGCGCCATTTCTGACGCCCGACTGCGAGTCGTTGATTCCCTCGACCTTCAATCTGCGCTGCTTTACCCAGGCAAGCTTCGATGACGGGCTCCAGTTCACCGGCTTCGAAGCCATGCCGGGCGGGTTGGCCTGGCAAGGAGAGCCGGGCCTTGCGATGCAGGCGAGCCAGTGCGTCAAGGATCTCTGGGTCAAGGCGGAGTCACCGCAGCCCCATGTCAGCCGCCTGCGGCGTTCACATCAGCCGCTGGTGGTGACCCGCGATGGCATGGATCTGCCCAGTCGCGTCGCTGACAGCCTGCTCTGGCTGGGTCGCTACGGTGAGCGTCTCGACGGACGCTCGCGGCTACTGCGCGAAGCGCTCTATCGCCTGCTGGATCAGGATCAGGAGGGCATGGCCGACGCCACGCTCGACGATCTCCTGCATCTGCTCGAGGTGGACTACGCCGAGGCCGACGCCGCCGAGGAGCGTTTCGTGGCGCATCGTGATCGCCTGATGGCGCTGTTCGGCGAGCGTCAGGGTGGGTCGCTGCCCGAGCTGATCTCGCGGATGATCCACAACGGGCGTGCGGTGCGCGATCATCTCGGTGACGATGCCTGGCGCGTGTTCAATCAGCTGCGTCAGGAAGCGATCCGCATGCCGCAGCTGGAGCCGGTGCATGGGCGGCGGGCGGTCGAGACGCTGATGACCCAGCTGGCCGCGTTTTTCGGTTTTTGCAACGAGACCATGCCGCACCATTACGGTTGGCGATTCATGGATATCGGGCGCTTTCTCGAACGCGCCATGTCGACGCTCTCGCTGCTGCGTTATGCGCTGATCGAGTCGACTCACGCCGGCGATGCGCTCTGGGACGTCGTGCTGTCGGTCACCGATAATGCCACGGCCTATCGGCGCCGCTACCGCAGCGAACTTCACCCGGCTGCCATGCTGGATCTGTTGCTGTTCGATGAAGGCAATCCGCGTTCGATGGGCTATATCTTCAAACGCCTGGAGCGCCAGATCGATCATCTGCCTCAGCCCAGCGATACGCCGTACCGCAGCAATGAGGCGCGTCTGCTGATCCAGGCGCGCTCGGCGCTGCATCTGGCTGATCTCGAGACACTCGCGCGGGTCGATGAGGACCCTCTCGCCCGGGAAGCACTGGCGGCACTGCTCGATGGTCTCGCGGCACCGCTGTCGGCGCTGTCGCTGGCGATCGAGCACAGTCATTTCAGTCACGTCGAGGCACCACGCCAGCTGATTCCCATGCAGGCCTGAACGAGCCGGCAAAGGCCGTCAACGCAAGGATCGCGACATGCGTTACCGCGTCAGTCATGAGACACGCTACGAATATGCTTCGCCGGTATCGTTGTGCCACAACGAAGCGCGTGTCGCGCCTCGGCAACTACCCTGGCAGCGGGTGGCGCAGAGCGAGCTTGCGGTGGTGCCCGCGCCCCAGGTGATCCAGTGGCGACAGGATTTCTTCGGCAATGACGTGGCCTACTTTTCCGTCCAGGAAGTGCACCAGACGCTGACCGTCACGGCGAGCAGTCGTCTGGAAACGTCCGAGCGACCGTTGCCGCCACAGGCCACCAATCTCGACTGGCAGCAGGCCCTCGGGCACGTCGGTCAGCGTGCTACGCTGCGCCAGTTTCAGCTGGATTCGCCGTTCGTGGGGCGACATTCGGCGCTGCGCCGCTTTGCGGCGCCGAGCTTTGCCACGGGACGTGGATTGATCGATGCGCTCGATGATCTCAACCTGAGAATCTTCGAGACCTTCGTCTATGATCCCGGATTTACCACGCTCGCCACGCCGGTTCTCGACGTACTTGAAGCCAGACGCGGCGTCTGTCAGGACTTCGCGCATCTGATGATCGGCTGTCTGCGTTCGATGGGGTTGTCAGCGCGCTATGTCAGCGGTTATCTCGAAACGCTGCCACCGCCCGGCCAGCCGCGTCTGGTCGGGGCCGACGCGTCCCACGCCTGGGTTGCCGTCCATATCCCGGAGTGGGGTTGGCTGGAACTCGACCCGACCAATGGTGCCCGCCCCGGGATGCGGCATCTGGTTCTCGCCTGGGGGCGTGACTATGGGGATGTTCCGCCGCTCAAGGGCGTCATGAGCGGTGGGGGAACGCATCAACTCGAGGTCGCCGTCGACGTGGAGCCGATCGCCGGCGAGTCGCGCCAAGGCGCGTTGAGCGGTTTCTAGCGGCCAGTCTCTGATGGCCAATCGTCAGACGGGGAGTTTGCGTCGCTCTCTTGTCCAATGGCCGGCAATGATCAGCGCCAGGACGCCCGCGACGAGTCCCCAGAATGCCGCGCCAATACCGAAAAGTGTGACCCCGGATGCCGTGGTGAGAAAGGTGATCAGCGCTGCCTCGCGCTGTTCCGGCGCCGCGAGCGCGCCACTGAGGCTGCCGCCGATGGTGGGTAGCAAAGCGAGCCCGGCGATACCGACGACCAGGGCATGCGGCAGGGCGTCGAACAGGGTGCCGATGGAGCCGCCGAACACGCCCGCCAGCAGATAGAACCCACCGGCGCAGACGGCGGCCGGATAACGGCGCGCGGGATCCGGATGCACATCCGACCCCATGCAGATTGCCGCCGTGATCGCGGCGAGGCAGACGGTAAAACCGCCGAAAGGCGCCAGGATCAGCGCCGTGAGCCCGGTCCAGATCATCAATGGCGAGACGGGGGCATCGAGTCCCGCGGCCCGCAGCGTGGCCACGCCCGGGGCATTCTGAGAAGCCATCGTGACCACGAACAGCGGCAGGCCCACTCCGATCAGACTTGCCAGCGAGAAGGTTGGCCAGACTGCCTGAGGCTGAGTCATCGACCAGTGGGTGTCGGCAAGCCGTGTTTCGCCACCGCCGATGGCGAGGCCCAGCCCGACGATCAGCACCAGCAGAATGGCGTATCGGGGTAGCCAGCGCTTGGCGAACAGGTAGGTGATCAGCATGGCAAGGATGAGCGTGAAATCGCTCTGCAGGGAGGCGAAAGCGTCCAGGCCGAATCGCAGTAGAACACCCGCGAGCATCGCGGCCGCCAATGACTGGGGGATGAGCTGCATCAGGCGGGCGAACCAGCCGGTCACGCCGCACAGCACGATCAGCGCCGCGCAGAACATGAAGATCCCGATGGCGTCGCTCAGGGGAGTGCCCGGTAGACTGACCGCCAGCAACGCGGCGCCCGGCGTCGACCACGCCGTCAGGATAGGCTGTCGGTAGCGCAGCGATAGACCGATCGACGTCACCCCCATGGCCAGTCCCAGCGCCGCTAGCCAGCTACCGATCTGGTCGGCCGTGGCGCCGGCGGCCTCAGCGGCCTGAAAGATGATGACGGCGGAACTGGTATAGCCGACCAGCACCGCGATGAAGCCCGCCGAGAGATGCGAAGCGCTGAGCGATTTCCAGAACGATGGGGGTGTCGGCATGTCGAGTCGGGGCAGTTGGTGAAGGTTACGTGCGTTATAGCGCACAAATATCTGCTAGTTCAACGGTCGCGATAACGCACGCCGTTGCAAAGAATGATCATGGATTGAAGCCAGAGTCTCGATTCAGGCCGGTTCGAGACAGTCAGGGTCAAGATGGACAGGATCGAGATAGCCAGGATCGAGATAGATCGAACCGCAAGACAGGGAATCGGAATAGAACGGACGGGGATAACCCGTATGATGGTCGTCGCTCGCCGAGCGAGCCGATATTCATGCCCGACGGAGAGGCAAGCATGGAAGAGAACATGGCCTCGATCGGTCGCCATCTGAAACGTCTGCGCGGGGAGCGCGGCTGGAGCTTGGATCGTACCGCCAAAGCGACCGGTGTCAGCAAGGCGATGCTGGGACAGATCGAGCGTGGCGAGTCGATGCCGACCGTGGCGACGCTATGGCGAATCGCCAGCGGCATCCAGGCGCCACTCTCGCACTTTCTCTCGCCCATCGTCGGCGAAACGCGATCGGCACCCGCGGCATGGCATCGCGATGTTTCAGGGATGGTGATCCAACCCCTGTTTGCTTTCGACCCGGCGCTGGGATTCGAGATGTACCTGATCGAACTGGCGGCGGCGGGGGCTAGCGAGTCCACGCCGCACGCCGCGGGCGTCATCGAGCATGTCGTGGTGATCGCCGGCGAACTCGAGTTGACCGTCGATGACAGGCGGTACTGTCTCGGGGCCGGCGAAGCGATGCGCTTTCCGGCCGATCAGCCCCATGGCTACCGCAATCTCACGTCGCACCCGGTGAGATTTCACGATCTGATCCACTACCCGCTGCACACTCATCCGGCAGCGCCGGCATCGTAAGGGCATCAGGGCGATAGCGTTTCAACAGCGCCCACAGAATGCTTTGGGTCTCGACATCCGGATTGCCGGCGGTATTGGCGGGTCGAAAGTGCATCTGAAAGGCGCGCGTGACATCGCGTGTCATCGGGTCGAGTTCGCCACTGACCTCGAGCGCGTAGCCGTACGTGGAGAGCGCCGCCTGATAGGCATCGATCGATGGCGGACAGCGGACAAACCGGCGCTGATAACGGGCGACGTCCGCCGCATGCGGCCAGGCGCCGACACCGGCGAGGTAGAGACGATGCCACGGGAACCGAGGGCCGGGATCGATCTTGCGTGAGGGGGCGATATCCGAGTGCCCGAGGACGGCCGGCGGGGGCAGGTCGTAGCGGGTGACGATATCTTTCGCGAGCGCGATGACGGCGCGGATCTGTGCATCGGGATAGGACTGCCAGCTAGCGACCCCGTGCTGGTGCTGTGGCCCGCGATTGACGATCTCCACGCCGATGGAGGTGTCGTTGATCTGCGTGCGGTCCTGCCACGCACTGACGCCGGCGTGCCAGGCGCGACGATCCTCGTCGACCAGCTGCATGACGTGGATGTGACCGTCGTCGGAGAGCTCGCGGGGCACCAGGTAATGCGCACTGACGTCAGGCCCCATCAGGGTCTTCAGCGCACGCGGGGCATCCGAGTCGGTGTAGTGCAGCACCAGATAGCGAATTCGCTGATTGAAAGCGCTGGAATGATGGCTCGAATCGACCCGATAACCGGCACGCTGTTCCAGGGAATGACTGGCGCAGCCAGCCATCAGCCCCCAGACGCAGAAAGCGAGCCAGTATCGGCAACGGGTCGAGAGAGAGTGGTTCGGCGTCATGAATGCCTCTGGGCGGGGCTTGTCGGATTGGGCGGATCAGAGTCTGGTCAAGAGGTAGCGCGTGGCGAGTCCGAGCGTCAAGGTCAGCGAAAAACTGAGCATGGTGCCGAGCAGCACGTATTCGGTCAGCTTGCGGTCGCGGTCTTCGTAAAGATCGCCAAAGCGCAGTACCGACTTGGCGGTCAGCAAAAAACCGATGGCGGCCATCTGGTGGCTGAGCACGAACGTCAGAATCAGAAAGCGTTCGAGCATGCCGATTCGTGCACCGGCGTCAGCCAGCGTGCCCCGAGTGTCCACGCCCTGGCTCCAGCGCCGCATGATCAGGGCGATCAATACCGATGCGGGCTTCATGGCGACGAGGTAGGCAAGCAACAGCAGTAGCGTGTCAGGCTGCCACAGCAGCGACCAGTCGATATCGACCTGTGGCAGCGGTGCCTGCAGTTCGGTCCAGAGCCATACCACGATCAGCAGGTGCAGGCCCTGATCGAGAACGAAGTAGCGGATCGGGCGTGCCGTGGTGTAGCTCTTGGCGACGTCGATCAGCCAGTGGCTGATGCCGATCGCTGCCATTGTGAGCAGGGCCGGCATCCAGTCGACATCGAAAAAGCGCAGTGCGGCAAGATTCAACGCCATGTGAATGGCGACGTGGGCGTAGAGCGACGGCGCGCGAAAGTGTCGTTCGCGCTTCTGGGCGGCCCAGCTATTGCTCTGCAGCAGGAAATCGCCGATCACGTGCGCCAGCAAGAGAGACAGGAGCAGGGAAAGGGCTTCATCGCTCATCGGCATGTGCCTCCGATGCCCCAACCAGGGCCTCGCGTGCGTAGCGCATGTACTCCTGGATCAGGCTCCATCGAGCGGCCGTCAGGCGACGGTTCACCGTTGGCTGGGTGCGCCCGATCTGCCTGGCCAGCTCGCGCTGCGAAAGGGAGGTGGTCAGGTTCCACCGGATGACCTCGGCGGCGTTGTGGCTCCAGTGGCTGATGATGTCATCGGCAAAGCGAGTCAGCAGATCGAGATCGTCTCGAGGGGGCTGTAGAAAGAGCCCCAGTCGCTGATCGCTCTGGCCGAGTTGATCGAGCCCTTGACCGGAGCGTACGAAGGGTTCGCCGTCGGCATCGATAAACGCGTCCTGGCTGGGCATATCGCCCTTGCCGATGCCGATCGCAATCCGCGCATCCCAGGTCTGCTGTTTGCCAGGGGAGTGCTCGATCAGGCTGGCGCGCATGATCACGGCCGCACGAATCGCTTCGGCGGGATCGGGCAGGGCCAACTGAAAAGCATCACCGCGAAACCGTATACCGACGGCCGCGCACTGCGAATGCAGCAGGGCAAGCCCGGCGTCGATGGCGCGCCTCAATCGCGGCTTGTCCGAAATCTCCCGTGAGGCGACGACGTCGCCGCTGAGTACACCGATGATAGGCACGACGAATCTCCATCGATCGAGTTCAGTGCTTTCGTCAGAATATAGATAAAAAAAGCTATAATTTAAATTATGCGTAAAAAAAGCTATCGAAATTGGTGTGCATGAGCCTACAGCGCTGTCGTTACGCTAGCTCAAATACTGTGTATATATCCAGTATTTTTTCGTAAGCCAAGGAAGTAAATCAGGGTGTATTGATTCGCAGGGGAGCGGCCGCGTGGGGCTTTTTTAGCGCTCGGCACCGGGCTTCGTTCGTCGGCCGGGACGTGGGTGGCGTAAGACGCGACGAGAGAAGAAACGCGGTGGAACGACAAGCCATCGACCACGGCGGAGATAGAGCAGTCGATAAAAAGAACGGCAGATAAAATAGATCGGCGGATATCAGGATGACGTCAATGACGTCTCGTTCTCCGGCGCGACACCGACGACTCTCGCCGATACTCGGTTCCTGCCGTGCGCCTTGCAGTCGTAGAGTGCCCGGTCGGCGTCAGCGATCATGTCATCGACGTTGACCAGTACGCCGTGAGGACTGGTCACGACACCGACGCTGACGGTAACCACCGGCGCGGTCGGGGAGTGTGCGTGGGGCAGACCCAGCGCCTGAATCATGCCGCGCATCGCGTCGGCGAGCGCCCAGGCCTCTTCCTGTACGGTATCGATTAGCAGGACCAGGAACTCCTCACCGCCCAGGCGCACCACGACATCGGTCTCCCGACGGAAGGTGTCGCGCAGTACGCCAGCGATTTCGACCAGGCAGGCGTCGCCTGCCGGGTGCCCGTAGTTGTCATTGAACGCCTTGAAATGGTCGACGTCGATCATCATGGCCGAGACGGTGCAGTGGAGTCGACGGCTCAACGGCACGATCAGGTTCAGACGGTGTTCGAGCAGGCGTCGGTTGCCAAGGCCGGTCAGTGGATCGTTCATCGTCTGCTCGAGAAGCGATGCGTTGTGGCTTCGCAACGCCTCGATCAACTGCTGGATCTGTCGGGCGAGCAGGCCGACGGCATCGGTGCGTGTGGCGAGGTCTTTCGGCATCATCCGTGGTGTGTAACCGAAGTCGCTCTCGAGCCGGACATGATCGACCAGACGCCGAATCGGCGTCAGAAGCCATCGATCGAGAATGAGCCGCGTCCCGGCGACGGCGAGCATGGCGACACAGATGCCCGCGAGCATGGTGGCGGGCCAGAAAGGCAGGAAGACGCTCAAGCCTCGCGCAATGGCGACGAGCAGGGCCGCCGCCGTCAGGATAATCAGCGCAGCAGCGAGCGAAAGCATCAGGGTAGAGCGTGCGATCGATTTCAGCATGGTGATGAACGGTGTCGAGATCCATATCGTCTTGTCATTGGCAAACCACGACCGTCCGCGATCGGGTCGCTCGCGCCGAAGGCCGCTTGCGAAAGATATATCGACCGCCGGGGCGATAACTGTAGTCGGCATCGATTCATTAAGTCCGGGAGATAATCGGATTTGGGGGCAATGTTGATTCAGGGATAACTCAATTAGCTGGTCGTATTGTCGTTGCCAGGTCGGTCGGCGGCCCGGAGGGCCGGTATGGGCACAAGGGTGGAAAACGTGTAGGCGTACAAGGATCCGCTGGATGGCTCTCAGAGATATTCGGGCTTTTATCGACCCATGAGAATTGAAAGATAGAGCGGTGGCTCCTTTCGGTGTGGACCGGCAGGCGGAAGACTAACGATACGTCCCTGGAGCCGCCCGGCGACGCCGTCTGCGGTAACTTGGCTTGTGGAATTGTTATCGGCAAATAACGACTCGTTAATGGCGGCGTTATTCTCCACGCGGGTATCGAAAGCCGATATTGAGAGCCAGTATCGAAAGCCGGATTTAAAGTGTGGCGACGCAAGGTGGATCAACGGCTTGGCGTGAGCGTCTCATCCCTAACGAGGCGCGCCTGGGAGCGATGGTTTGTCCGGGTATGGTTAAAAAGTAACCAGTATTTAACTCATGTGGTCTTAATACCGGTTTTTCGAAAGGGGGCTTCCGAGATCGCCGGATTGAATCGAATCTTCCCGAAAGACGCGCGGTGGGCACGGAAAAACCCGCAAAACACCAATAAGTTTCACGGAATAAAGAAAATCAATCGGAAGGTCCTGAAATTATCATCGCTCTTGGACTTGCATTCGATGGCATAAAAGCAATAATACGCCTGCCAAGTGTTCTACAACGGAAAAGCTAATGTCTTTATTGAGTGACTACGTCAAGAAGGAACAGCTGCTCAAACAGCTCGAGGAAGAACTCAAGCGCATGGAAGGCGATCAGCGCCTGAAAGCGGAGCTCGAGTTCAAGGAGAAGCTGGAAGCGCTGATGTCGGAGTATGGCAAGAAGGCGGCAGATGTCATCGAGCTGCTGAGCCCGAAGCCGGAGAGTGGCAGCAGTGCTGCACCCGCGGCTTCCAGCGGTGGCCGACGCAAGCGCAAGCTCAAGATCTACAAGAACCCGAATACGGGTGAGGTCGTCGAGACGCGTGGCGGCAACCACAAGACGCTGAAGATCTGGAAAGACGAGCACGGTAGCGATACCGTCGAGTCGTGGGTCGTCCGCACCGAAGACTGATGCTGAGACCGTCAGAGAGACTGACCGGCCTTCTGGTCACTGTCGTAGAATCTGACGCGATATCGAACGCCGTAAAGCTCGAGCCTCTGGGTTCGGGCTTTTTTTCGTCGCGACTGTTTGAGTCGGAGAGAGTGTACTGGCTACCCTGGTGGCGATGCGGGATTGATCGGTGCGGTACTGGCTAGTGCGATGGCCGGACTGGGGCAGGAGCGAGGGGGCAGGCGTCGCGATTTGAAAGCCGTCGGGCTTCGGATATCAGGCCTTCGAGCTGATACCGCCGAAACCACCATGGCGTGATTGGCCGTTCGGCCCGTAGACACTGCCGCCGATCGCCTGGTTGAGAAAATCGATAGCGCGCTGGTTGTGTTCCAGACGCTGAGAGATGATGAAGCCGTTGAGGCGATTGACCTGCTGAACCTGCTGCGCCAGCAGCACGATCTGCGACCATAGCGATCCCGCATCGAGGGATTCGGCAAAGCGTTGGGCACCCTGACGACCCTCGCCATATCCCGCCTCACGCTGCGCTTTGCGGCGCTGGTTTTCCAGTTGCTCGAGTCGAGAGAGCCATGACTGTTTGTGAGCGGCAGTCTCCGCCAGGCTGCTGCCGTCGACCTGGCCGGACTTGAGGCACTCCCGCTCCACTTCGAGCGCGCGCAGATATTGTTCGAGGCAGGCGTGCTGTTCGGCGATGAGTGTGGGCGCTGTCATGACATTATCCGGATCAAGAATTAGGAGTTACTGCCCAGCAGGTCACGCACGCTCTGGACCAGCCCATCGGCAATCTTGCCGGTGTCGAGATCCAGACGTCCCTCGGCAATCGCCTGGCGAATCTCGTTGACGCGCGCCGTATCGATGTCGCCGCTCTCGTCGCTGGCAGAAAACTGACTCAGGGTCGTGGTCGAGCCGGCCTGAGCCGATTGGGAGACGAGCGGCGCTGCCCCTTTTCTGGAATCGGCGGCGTCGCTTTGGGTCGGGCGAGTCAGCGGTTGTGTCTGATCGATCTTCACGTTATCTACCTCATGGCGTTCTGCACGATGTGTGCTTGCCAACGTTATCGGCAAACGTCATCAAAACTGAAATCGGGCGGGGTCAGAATTTTGTTAAGAAATTTATCTGACTAGCCCGCTCGATTGTCTGACTCAACATGGTCTGACTCAAAAATCGACACTCAGTTGATCCTGCCCCGTCACCTTACCCTGCAGTATCTGCCGATTTTCCGTCTTGAGACGAATCGTGCTGCCCAGTCCGCCATTTTCCAGCGCTTCGACACTTCGGCTGATGCGAAAGCCCTCGCCCGTGGCCGTCAACATGACCGTATCTCCCCGTTTGACCATCCAGGGTTTTCGAATCATGTCGTCGGTCACGCTCGTGCCCGCCGGAATCCGCCGCTTTGCCACCTGGCCGACCGCCTCCGTGAGCGAGGAGAGATAACCGCGGCGCAAATGAGAGAGATCCGAGGTTTCCCAGGAAAGCGCTGCCTGGTCGAGTCGCTCGCCCGGTCCGATGGTTCGGCTGGCGACGAGATGTCTGACCTGCGCGGATACCGTCGCCTGTACATAGCGCGTCTGCTCGTCTTCGGCACCGCATCGAATGCCAACGGTGACGCGCCCCTGCGGGGTGCCCGGGCGGGGGAGAAAAGGTTGTGGCGATGCGCAGGGACCGAAATTGGCGTTGCCGTCCCGCACCTGGATCTCAACGTCGTCGCCCAGCGCCGCCGTCTGCTGAACCAGAAAGGCGCGAACCGTGGCGTCAAGCCCAGGCGCCGGTGAGTCCAGCCCATCTGCCTGTGCGATCGACGGCAACGGCAGCATCGACAGGGCGAAAAGAATCACCCAGGTGCCCAATGCGGTAATCATCAATCCGCGCCTCAGGCGCGACGCTCGACCGGAGCGGGGTGAGGCCGAATATCGGGAAATACCGGATTTCATGGCGGGCTCTCGATTCGCATGGGCAGGCAAAACGGGTCGGAGTCGGCCACCGAGTCTAGGAGCCTGTTGGGCTTAACGTCGCGACGATCGGTCAAGCCCGACAGGCTCCTGGGGCGGTTCTCTCCAACATGAGAAGCGATTGTATAGCTGTCGGTCGTCGGGCATTGATCAAAATGATGCGCAATTGACGGCCTATTTCGTCGTTTGTCGGTTTTGGCTCGCCGTTATTCTCCATCCTGACGATTTTCCGTGGTCCGCTTTCGAGCGGTGTTGATTTCCAGGATTGCCACCTCGGGACTTTGGTTTTGCCGATATCGGCACTGTTACCGACGACCATGCGTCGGTCGATGATCACCATCAGGGAGCGTTTGGCATGTTCGACAAGTTGGACAGCGCACTGAGATTCCAGCAAGAAGCGATCAATCTGCGCGCAGAGCGTCAGAAGGTGCTGGCCAACAATATCGCCAATGCCGACACGCCAAATTTCAAGGCGCGCGATTTCGATTTCCAGTCCGAACTGACGCGCGTCATGGAGCAGGGGCGCAGCGAGGGCTCGGGGCTGGCGCTGGAGCGTACTTCATCGCGTCACATTGCCGGCGGTGCCGGCGCGGTCAGCGCCGTTCACGAATTGCAGTACCGCATGCCGGATCAGCCAAGCCTGGATGGAAACACGGTCGACATGGACCGTGAGCGTTCCGCTTTCGCCGATAACGCGCTGCGTTATCAGGCGGATCTCACTTTCGTCAGTCGCCGAATCCAGGGGCTGAAGAACGCGATGCAATCGGAGTAATTCCATGTCCATGTTCAGTGTATTCGAAATTTCCGGATCGGCCCTCACGGCCAATTCTCAGCGCATGAATGTCACGGCAAGTAACCTCGCCAACGCCGACAGCGTCGCCGGTCCCGATGGCGAGCCTTATCGCGCCAAGCAGGTGATGTTCCAGGCGATGAGCCAGAACGGCTCGGGCGTCGGCGGTGTGCGCGTCGATCGCGTGGTGGAAGACGAGACGACGCCAATGCGTCTGGAGTACCGGCCGGGCGATCCGCTGGCAAACGATGACGGCTACGTGCAGCTGCCCAATGTCGATCCCGTCAACGAGATGGTCGACATGATTGCGGCCTCGCGCTCGTATCAGGCCAATGTCGAGGTGATGAATACCGCCAAGACATTGATGAGCAAGACCTTGACCATTGGCGAAGGTTGAACGACCGCCGCTTTCCAGTCCCGATGGATTTTCCGCTAAGGAGACAGCATGGCCAGTCCGGTGATCGGTAGCACGACACTCGCCAATATCAACGGCACCACGTCGACGAGTACGACGACAGGTACCAGCTCCAGTGATGAGCTCAACGACCGTTTCATGACGATGTTGATCACTCAGCTGAAGAATCAGGATCCGACCAATCCGATGGATAACTCGGATATGACGGCGCAGCTGGCGCAGATCAACACCGTCAGCGGCATCGAGGATCTTAACGACAGCCTCGACAAGATCAACGATCAGATCGGCGCTGGACAAGCTCTGCAGGCCACTGCGCTGATCGGGCAGGGCGTCATGGTGCCCGGCGATCAGATCCTGGTGGGCACCAGCGATGACACCACGGGCGAAGTGGCCGCGACGCCAGTGGGGGTCGATCTCGACAGCGCGGTCGACGACCTGCAGATCACGATCAAGGGCGCCAACGGCCAGGCGATCGACAGCTTCTCGACCGGCCCTCTCAGCGCCGGCGTTCACAGTTTCACCTGGGACGGCACGCTGTCTGATGGCAGCTACGCTTCCGCCGACCAGACCTACAGCGTCGAGATGACCGCAGTCAGCGGTGACAGCAGCTATACCCCGACCACGCTCAACTATGCGCTGGTCAACGGTGTGATCCAGAGCGACGACGGCTCGCCGACGCTCGACCTGGGATACGCTCAGGATCCCGTGACGCTCGATGACGTGCGTCAAATTCTCTGAGTCGACAGACAGACAACGCAGCAGTTTTTGACGCCATTCAACGATGTCATTTAACGATGCCAACTAATCAGGCAGGGAGACCATCATGGGATTTTCGCAGGCTCTGAGCGGCATGAACGCCGCCTCGCAGCAGCTCGACACGATCGGCAACAACATCGCCAACTCGCAGACCTCGGGGTTCAAGAGTTCGTCGGTCCAGTTCGCCGACGTCTACGCCAGCAGCAAGGTCGGTCTGGGTACCAGCGTAGCGGGCATTCTGCAGGATTTCGGTAACGGGACGCTGGAGACCACCGACCGGGATCTGGATCTCGGGATCAGCGGTGACGGCTTCTTCCGGTTCCAGTCAGGTGACACGGTCGGTTACTCGCGCAACGGCCAGTTGACCATGACCACCGACGGCTACCTGGCCAATGCCCAGGGGGCTTATCTGACCGGCTATAACGTGCAGAACTTCAACAGTTCCACGACGGCTGCGACGGTCGCGACCGGTGGTCAGCCGGAGGTGATCCAGATTCCGAGCGGTTCGATCTCCGCCAGGGCGACGACCAGTGCATCTGCGTCGATCGATCTCGATGCCAGCGATGACGCGATCACCGCGGATTTCGACGCCGACGACGCCGATACCTACAACTACGCGACCTCGACCACCGTTTACGACTCGTTGGGCGTGGCTCACAACCTGCAGATGTACTTCACCAAAACGGACGATAACACCTGGACCGTCAATACCAGCCTGGATGGCACGACAGACCCGACGACCACGACGCCTTCCACCACGCTACTGTTCGACGAAAATGGCCGTTTGCAGGGCGTCGATGATGGCACAGGCACTGGTACGACGGACGGAAGTGCTCTGTCCTTCACGTTCCCGGGCACCGATGGCGCCGCTGAGCTGAGCTTCGATTTTGACTTCGATGGCTCCACTCAGACCGAGCAGTCCTATGCGATCAGCTCGCCGAATCAGGACGGCTACGCTTCCGGTCAGCTCGTGGGCATCAGCATCGATAGCGATGGCACCATCAACGGCAGCTACTCCAACGATCAGACGGTGGCCCTGGGCCGCGTGGCGCTGGCGGATTTCGCCAACACCGAAGGGTTGCAGCCGATCGGTGACAATCTGTGGCAGGCGACTACCGCGTCCGGCCAGGCCGTGATCGGCACTGCCGGCAACGGTTCGTTCGGCTCGCTGCAGTCCGGCACGCTCGAAGCGTCCAACGTCGACCTGAGCCAGGAGCTGGTCAATCTGATCATTGCCCAGCGCAACTTCCAGGCCAACTCCAACACCATCAAGACGCAGGACGAAGTGCTGCAGACGGTCGTCAACCTGCGTTGATGAGCCGTTGTCGCATCGGCGCCGGCCTGGCTGGCCGGGGCTGATGCGATGCCTTCGCGCACAGGGGTACCGAGGATCTTCGAATGGATCGCATTCTCTACACCGCCGGCGGCGGTGCCAGTCAGACCATGGCTCAGCAGGCCGTGGTCAACAACAACCTCGCCAATGTCTCGACGCCGGGCTTTCGCGGCCAGTTGATGGCGCTCCGTGCGGTGCCGGTCGAGGGCGAGGCGCGTCTGGACACCCGGGTTTCGTCGATGATGACGACGCCGGGCGCCGACTTCACGCCAGGCAATATCGACACCACCGGGCGCAGCCTCGACGTGGCGCTGCAGGGAGCGGATAGCTGGTTGGCGGTACAGTCCCCGGACGGGGGGGAGGCCTACACACGGCGTGGCGATCTCCAGGTCGATGCTACGGGGCTTCTGACCTCTTTGGGCAACCCGGTGCTCTCCGACAACGGTCAGGCCATCGTCGTGCCGCTGGGCGGGGACGTGACCATTGCGCCGGACGGTTCGATCAGCGTTCTCGAGCCTGGCCAGAATCCGGATTCGGTCGCGCCGCTGGCGCGTTTGAAGATGGTTGCGCCCGGCAACGACAATCTGGTCCGCGGCGAAGATGGCCTGTTCCGCATGACGCCGCCAGCAGGGCAGAACGTTGCGGCGCCAGTCCCGGCCGACGACGCCCTGCGTCTCGTGCCCGGCGCGCTCGAAGGCAGCAACGTGACCGCCACCGACGCCATGATTTCGATGATCGACAGCTCGCGGCGCTACGACATGCACATGAAAGTGATCGACAGCGTCGACGAGAACGAGCAGCGCGCCAACAGCCTGCTGTCGCTGACCAGCTGACGACCCGCCACCGCTTAACGAGGTTCTCCCATGATCAAGTCTCTCTGGACCGCCAAGACCGGCCTCGAGTCGCAGCAGGTCAAGCTCGACGTCATCTCCAACAACCTGGCCAACGTCTCGACCAACGGTTTCAAGCGCTCCCGTGCCGTGTTCGAAGATCTGCTCTATCAGAACGTTCGCCAGCCCGGCGCTCAGTCGTCGGTCGTCGACACGCTGCCTTCCGGCATGCAGGTCGGTACCGGTGTTCGCCCCGTGGCAACCGAGCGTCTGCACACGCAGGGCGGTCTGCAGAACACCGAGAACTCGCGGGATCTGGCGATCAACGGCAAGGGCTTTTTCGCCGTGCAGATGCCCGATGGCACCACGGCCTATACCCGCGACGGGAGTTTCCAGGTCAACCAGAACGGCCAGATGGTGACCGCCGGTGGCTATCCCGTCGATCCGCCGATCGTGATTCCCCAGAACGCCCTGTCGATCACGGTCAGTCAGGATGGCACGGTCTCGGTGACGCAGCCCGGCACCTCGGACAGCAACGAAGTCGGGCAGATGATGCTGTCCACCTTCATCAATCCGACCGGACTGCAGAGCATCGGTCAGAACCTCTATCTCGAGACCGAGGCTTCCGGTCCGCGCAATGACCTGACACCGGGGCTGGACGGCGCGGGCACGCTCTATCAGGGCTATGTCGAGACCTCAAACGTCAATGTCGTCGAGGAGATGGTCAGCATGATCGAGACGCAGCGCGCCTACGAGATCAACAGCAAGGCTGTCGAGACCTCCGACGAGATGCTGGCGCGTCTGACCCAGCTCTGATGATCGATGATGCGATGACGGCACGCGTGGCGAAGGTGAATCCGATGCGGCAAAAGTTATGGTGGACAGGTGTGGCAGTGCTCTTGCTGCTCGTCAGCGGCTGCGCACAGATCCCGCGCCATTCGGTGGTCGACAATTCCGATCCCGTCGAGATTCCCTCCACGCCGCCGACGCAGGTCAACGGCTCGATCTACCAGGCGCGCTTCGGCTACCAGCCCCTGTTCGAGGATCGCCGGCCGCGTCAGGTCGGTGACATCATCACCATCGTGCTCGATGAACAGGTCAGCGCGAGCAAGAGTTCCGCCGCGAACGCGACCCGTAACGGCTCCATCGGCCTGACCATGAATCAGGTTCCCGACCCGCTCGATGTGCTCAATGACTACGGCACCGACGTGGAAGGGGAGAACGTGTTCAATGGCTCGGGCGGTGCCAATGCCAACAACACCTTTACCGGCACCATCACGGTGACGGTCTACGACGTGCTCGCCAACGGCAATCTGAAGGTTCGCGGCGAAAAGCAGATCGCGATCAACCAGGGGACCGAGTACATCCGCTTTTCAGGCGTGATCAACCCGCGCGCGATCAGCGGCGTCAACACCGTGCAGTCGAGTCAGGTGGCCGATGCCCGTATGGAATATATCGGGGATGGCTATATCAACGAGGCGCAGACCATGGGTTGGCTGCAGCGCTTCTTCCTCAACATCGCGCCTTTCTGATGCTTATGAACCGCTTTCGCCGTCTCTCATCGACCGCTATCCGGTCGACCGTCTTCCGTCAGTCGAGTATTCGCCTCGGCCGTCTGAGCCTGGGCCTGTGTCTGGCGCTGCTGATCTCGTCGCTGAGCAGTGTCGCCAGCGCGCAGCGGATTCAGGACCTGGCCAATTTCTCGGGTATCCGCAACAACCCGCTGGTGGGATACGGGCTGGTGGTCGGTCTCGACGGGAGCGGCGACCAGACGACTCAGGCCCCCTTCACCGGGCAGAGCATCACCAATCTGCTTTCGCAGCTCGGGGTGACGATCCCAGCGGGGACCAACATGCAGCTGCGTAATGTTGCTGCCGTCATGGTAACGGCGGAGCTGCCGCCGTTCTCCCGTCAGGGGCAGGAGATCGATGTCACGGTCTCCTCGGTTGGCAACGCGGATAGTCTTCGCGGCGGTACGCTGCTGATGACGCCGCTGAAAGGGGCGGATGGCCGGGTGTATGCGTTGGCGCAGGGCAATGTCTATATTGGCGGCGCCAGTGCGTCGGCGGCCGGCAGCAGCGTCTCGATCAACCATCAGGCCGCCGGACGCATTCCCGATGGCGGAGTCGTCGAGCAGGAAGTCCCGATGCGTCTTGGTTCGCCCGACGGCACGCTCGACCTGTTCCTCAAGCGCTCTGACTTCGAGAATGCGCGTCGCGTCGTCGCCGCGATCAATCAGGAATTCGGCGCGCCCGTGGCAGCTGCGGTGGATGGCCGCACGGTGCAGCTGAAACTGCCGGCGGACAGCAACTCGCAGGTCAGTTTTCTGGCGCGGGTGCAAGGTATCGATGTCTCGACCGAACGTGGACCGGCCAAGGTCATCGTCAACTCGCGAACCGGCTCTGTCGTGCTGTCGGATACCGTGACGCTCAATCGCGCCGCCGTGGCGCACGGCAACCTGTCGGTGGTGATCGACTCCAACCCGGTCGTCAGTCAGCCGGGAGCGCTTTCCGGGGGCCAGACGGCCGTCGTGCCCAACGCCGACATCACGGTGCAGCAAGAAGGCGGCGCGCTGCAGATGCTCAACACCAGCGCCGATTTGATGGACGTGGTCAATGCCTTGAACGCTCTCGGGGCCTCGCCTCAGGATCTGATGTCGATTCTGCAGGCGCTGAAGGCGGCAGGCTCGCTCAATGCTGACCTGGAGATCATCTGATGGCGATCACGCAGAGTCTATCGGGACAGTTCGCCCTCGATGTACAGAGCGTGCAGAAGCTCAAGTACAGCGCTGCCAACGACCCGCAGAAGAGTCTGAAAGAAGCGGCGCGCCAGTTCGAAGCGATCTTCATCCAGTCGATGTTGAAGAGCATGCGAGAAGCGACGCCCAAGTCCGGCCTGATGCATAGCCAGCAGATGGACATGATGCAGTCGATGCAGGATCAGCAGTGGTCCCAGCAACTGGCCGGCAAGGGATTCGGATTGGCTGATCAGCTGGTTTCGGAGCTTTCTCGCAGCGGACTGCCGGGAACGTCGGATCGATCTTCGGCCGCCGGGGCCGAGGCGAACGTCTCGGCCGTGATTGCTGGAATCCCTCGCGGGACGCCGCGCGTGCTGCATGGCGGATTGCGCATGCCCCAAGAATTGAGCGCATCGCAAGACGCGCCGTTCAGCGTCGAAGACGATGATCGCCCGTCATCCGTCAAGGCGTTTCTGGCCAAACTGGCGCCCTCGGCCAAGCAGGCGGAAGCCTCCTCCGGTGTCCCGGCCGAACTGATTCTGGCGCAGGCGGCGCTCGAGACGGGCTGGGGCGCGCGCGAGATCCCGACAGCCGACGGCGGCAACAGCCATAATCTTTTCGGCATCAAGGCGGGTAGCTACTGGCAGGGCGAGTCAACGACGATTACGACGACCGAATACGTCGATGGCCGACCGATCAAGAAAGACGATGCCTTCCGCGTCTACGACTCCTACAGCGACGCGTTCTCCGATTACGCCAATCTGATCGGCAACAATCCTCGCTATCGCGATGTGGTCGACGCCGCGACGCCGCAGCAGGCAGCCGTCGCACTGCAGCGCAATGGCTATGCCACCGACCCACGCTACGCCGATAAGCTCAATGCGGTCATGGCGCAGCTCGGCAGCATCGACGGTATCGCAGCACCGACGTTGATGGCCAAGGCGGAGCTCGACGATCCCTACGCGACCGACACTGCGCCGACGACGATTTTCTGATGATGTGCCGGCGGAAATTTCTGGAGAGAAATTTCGCGCTTTTCCGGCTCACTGCCGGATAACAAATCGTTGCGAAAAAGCATGCGCGACGGCTCAAGCCGTAACGGGGCTCGGCCGATAAGAATCATAACTTTAGATCATGGCCATGTGCATGACGTGGCGCCTGACGGGATAACGCAATGAGTCTCTACTCGATTGGTCTGAGCGGCTTGCGCGCGGCGCAGAACGCGCTGTCGACATCCAGCAACAACATCACCAACGTCTATACCGACGGCTACAGCCGCCAGCTCACCTTGCTGGGAGAGAGTGGCAGCACCGGTTCGCTGGGCACGGGCGTGAGCGTCGACGGCATCCAGCGTCAGTACAACCAGTATATCTCCACGCAGCTCAATCAGGCCGACAGCCGCCAGAGCGCACTGGAAACCTACGATACTCAGATCAGTCAGATCGATGACCTGCTGGCGGACTCCGATTCCGGGCTCAATTCGCTGATGCAGGATTTCTTCTCCAGCCTTGAGGATCTCTCCGGTTCGCCGGCAGATTCCGCGGCCAGGGAAGGGGTGTTGGGAACGGCGCAGAGCCTGGTCGCACAGTTCAAATCCTACGATGACTACCTGAGCGACATGCAAGATGGCGTCAATAGCCAGGTCGGCGATGTCGTTTCTCAGGTCAACGATCTCAGTGACCAGATTGCCGATCTCAACAAGCAGATCACGCTGGCGCGCGCGCGAACCGGTGAAGAACCGAACTCCTTGCTCGACCAGCGCGATAAGCTGGTCAGCGACATGAGCCAGCTCGTCGATGTCGATGTGACCGTCCAGGATGGCTCTACCTATCAGGTCTCGCTATCCAACGGTCTGCCGCTGGTGGCCGGCAACAAGAGCTACGATCTGGCCGCCGTGACCGACGAGGAAGATCCGAGCCGTGTGACCATCGGTTATCGCAACGCGGTCGGGGCGGTCAAGCAGATCGACGAGTCGGTCATTCAGGGCGGTGAACTCGGTGGCCTGCTGAGTTTTCGCAGCGAGACGCTCGACGGCGCACAGAACAAGCTCGGCCAGCTCGCGGTGACGCTGGCCGGCAGCTTCAACGCCATGCAGGAGCAGGGTTTCGACCTCGATGGCGATGCCGGTGAATCGTTCTTCTCGATGGGTTCACCTGGCGTGCAACCGAACACCAGCAATAGTGGCGATGCAGTCATGGCGATCCGCTATACCGGGGATGACGCGGTTGCCGACGGTGACACGCGAAGCTACGCGGATGTGACGGCCGATGACTACCGTCTGACGTATCAGGCCGACGGAAGCTATCAGCTCGAGAACCTGACCAGCGGCGATGTCTCCACGATTTCGCCGAACGCTGACGGTGATCTGGTCTTCGGTGGCGTGTCGATCACGCCGTCCGGCACCCCTGCCGAAGGGGATACTTTCCTGGTTCAGCCAACTCGTGACGCTGCTCAAGGGCTCGACATCGCCTTCACCGATACCAGTCTGTTCGCAGCTGCCGGATCGGCGACCGGTGGCACGGGCGACAACGCCAACGCGCTCAACCTGCTCGATCTGCAGAACCAGAAGCTGGTCTCCGGCACGGCCACGTTCAATGGCGCCTACGCCTCGCTGGTCAGCGATGTGGGCAATCAGACGTCGATCACCGAAGCCAACCTGACCACTCAGGAGGGGCTGCGCGATCAGCTATACGCCTATCAGCAGGCGGACTCCGGCGTCAATCTCGATGAAGAGTACGCCAACCTGATGAAATATCAGCAGTATTACACGGCCAACGCCAAGGTCATCGATGCCGGCACCTCGGTGCTCGACACGATTCTCGGTCTGCGGAACTGAGTGAGCGGGTAGGGCAATAAGGTTTCATGCCGATTCGGTAGATCAGTAGCGACGATGCAAGGTGCCGGGCGCTTCCCGCCGTCGCGAAGAAGGAGATTCCCATGCGTGTCAGTACGACGATGATGTTCGAGCGCAGCGTTGCCTCGATGAATCGGCAGCAGAGCGAGTTTCTGGATGTCGGCGAGCAGATCGCCTCGGGCAAACGGGTCGTGCGGCCATCCGACGATCCGCAGGCCGCGGCCCAGGCGCTTGGCGTGTCGCAGTCCTTGGCGACCAACAGCCAGCAGAGCGACAGCCGGGTCACGGCGCGCAATGCGCTGAGTCAGGAAGAGAGCGTGCTCGACAGCGTCACCGATGCCTTGACCCGAGCCAAGGAGTTGATGGTACAGGCGGGCAACGGCACGCTGAGCGATGCGGACCGAGAGTCCATGGCCTCCGAGCTGGAAGGTGTCTACGAGGCGCTGCTGGGTCAGGCCAACTCCACTGACGGTAACGGAAACTACCTGTTTGCCGGCTACCAGGACAGCGCGGCGCCGTTCGTCAAGAACGCAGACGGTGCCGTCGAATACAGCGGCTCCGAGAGTGTCCGCCAGCAGAAAGTCGACTCCTCCCGACTGATGGAGATCGGCGACACTGGCAGCGACGTGTTCCAGAGCGTCGCTTCCGGGGCAGGTTATCTCGCAGAGGCCGGCGCAGACAACGCCGGGACACTGACTTTCACCGGCCCCAGCATCGCCGATACCTCCGATGCCGGCTACGGTGACAGCTATACGATCAGTTTCGATGCCGATGCTGCCCCGACCACGTATACCGTGACCAATACCGATGGTGACGAAGTGGTGTCGGCTGCCGAATACCAGTCCGGTCAGGCGATCGAGTTCGGCGGCGTGCGCTTGACGTTGGAAGGTGAACCCGAGACCGGCGATACGATCGAGGTGGGCAAGGCCGCCGACATGGACCCTGACATCTTCACGACGTTCGAGAACATGCTCTCCGCGTTGCAGAATCCGCTGGACTCCGACGAGGACAAGGCGGCATTTGCCAATACGCTCTCGACCGCCAGTCGCCAGATGGATAACGCCCTGGACAACGTGCTGACCGTGCGGGCCTCGGTCGGTTCTCGACTCAGCGAGCTAGATACGCTTGATACGGTCGGCAGCGACCGAGAGATCGCCTATACCCAGACCCAGAGCGACCTGATCGATCTCGATTACAACACCGCGGTATCGGATTACGTGCTGCGTCAGGTTGGCTTGCAGGCGGCACAGAAGGCGTTCGTCGAGCTCCAGGGCACGTCGCTTTTCGAGATGATGTAGGGTCGCGTCATCGCCGTCACCCAAGACGAGCGTTCCAGAGGCCGGTTCCCGCGGGAACCGGCCTCTGGCGTTTCTGGCCCGCCCTTGATGACGCCCTTCGATGACGGCGTTCGGCGAGCGGTGCAGGCGCTAAAAAAACGTCCTTCGCTTAACGCGGCGTCCCCGCCATCTGCTCGATAAGCCCCTGCATGAAGCGCAACTGCTGATCGAACAGATCGCTCCAGAACCCGCCCAGGTTGGGTACCAGCGCCAGAAACAGCACCAGACCCGCGGTCAGTGTCATCGGAAAGCCGACCGAAAAGATCGATAGCTGCGGGGATGCTCGGTTGAGAATGCCCAGCGAGAGGTTGATCAGGAGAAGGGCGGTGACCACCGGAATGGCGAGCAGCAGTCCGGAGGAGAAGATCGTGCCGCCCCAGCGCACCAGCGTTTCGGCAAAGCTCGTATCGAGGCTATCGGCTCCCACCGGCAGCACCTCGAACGTCCACGCAAGGATCTGAAGACTGATGAGGTGGCCGTTCATGGCCATGAACATCAGCAGCGTCATGATCTCGAGAAAGCGTGACAGCACCATGGTGTTGGTACCCGCCTCTGGCTGGTAGAAGGTCGCGAACCCCAGCCCCATCTGCATGCTGATGAACTCGCCGGCCGTCTGCACCACGGCGATCATGATGCGCAGCACCATGCCCATCGCAATGCCTATCAGCAGTTGCTGGAGCATGACGACGAGCCCCGTCAACGAAAAGAGCGGGATATCCGGCATTGGTGGGAGCGTCGGGGCGATGGCCAGAGCAATTGCCATGCCGAACAACAGCTTGACCTGGCGAGGCACCGCTGACGTGCTCCACAGAGGAGACGCCATCAGGAAGGCGAGAATGCGCACCGTCGGCCAGAAGAACAGCGTGATCCAGCTCTGCCACTGCGCGGAGGTGATGTCGATCATCGGCGCCTTCGCGGTCAGCTGACCAGATTGGGAATGTTCTGAATCACTTCGCGGGTAAAGTTGGTCAGCAGTTGGATCAGCCAGGATCCCGAGACGATCAGCATCGCGAACACGCCGAGAATTTTCGGAATGAACGAGAGCGTCATCTCGTTGATCTGTGTGGCGGCCTGAAACAGGCTGACCAGCAGGCCGATCGCCAGCGCCGTGAGCAGCAGGGGCGCGGCCACCATCAGAGTCAGCTTCATGCCTTGGTAGGCGAGACTCATCACCATTTCCGGCGTCATTGCGATGCTCCCGGGGATCGCGCCGCGATCCGCTTTGGCCATGAACAAGCCGTCCCGATCAGGGTCAGCTCATGTAGAAACTCTGCGTCAGGGAACCGATCAGCAGTTGCCACCCGTCGACGAGAACGAACAGCATCAGCTTGAACGGTAGCGATATCGTCGCCGGTGGCACCATCATCATCCCGAGGGCCATCAGCGTGCTGGCGACGACCAGATCGATGATCAAAAAGGGAATGAAGATCGTGAACCCGATCTGAAAGGCGGTCTTCAATTCACTGGTGACGTAGGCCGGCACCAGGATACGCATGGGCACGTCCTCCGGGCCCTGCATGTCGCCGATCTTGGCGATGCGCGCGAACATCGCCAGATCCGCTTCTCGCGTCTGCGCGAACATGAACTCGCGCAGCGGCTGCGCCCCACGGTCCAGGGCTTCTTCCAGCGAGATCTGCTCGGCGGCGTAGGGCTGCCAGGCGTTGTCGTAGATGCGATCCAGCACCGGCGACATGACGAAGAACGTCAGGAACAGCGCCAGCCCGATCAGCACCTGTGTCGGCGGCGCCGAGGGCGTGCTGAGTGCCGTGCGCAGCAGGCCCAAGACGATGATGATCCGTGTGAAGCAGGTCATCATCAGCAGCATCGCCGGCAGGAAGGCCAGCGACGACAGGAACAGCAGTGTCTGTAAGCTCAGCGACCAGCGCTGGCCACCGTCGGCCAGCGGCTGACTGACCACGCCGGGGAGCGCCTGCGCCATGGCCCACTGGCTGCCGAATGCCGCGGTCAATGCCGCTACGGTAAGCACGAAGGTCCTGATGGATGCGTAGCGGATCACGAGCGGGAGCCATCCTGATCAGAACTGTCACGACCAGAGCTGTCACGACCAGAGGCCTTGCCGCCAAGCGATTGACGCGCATTCTGTCTGAGCGCCTGGGTGAACCGGCTCGCGAAGCCACCGGCCAGCGGCGCGCCGCCGGTCGGGGATGGCGGCGCTTCGGGCGGCGTCAGCGTATCCAGTTTGGTGACTTGGCCGCCGCCGACGCCGAGCACCAGCCAGCGGTCCTCGACCTCGACGATGACAACGCGCTCGCGCTGGCCCACCGGCGTACTGGCGACGACACGCAGATGCTGCGTGCCCGCGCGACGGTTCGGGCCCACTCGCTTCAGCAGCCAAGCGCAGACGAGGATGATCGCAATAACCACGAGCAGCGACATGGCGGTCTTGCCGAACATCAACAAGCCGACGCCGCCGGTAGCGTCATGACCCATCTGGGCGCTCTGGGTGGCAGCACTGTCATTCATCGAGCGCGACTCATCGGTTCAGTTTCTGCACGCGCTCGGATGGCGTGACGATCTCGGTGATACGGATGCCGTACTTGTCCTCGACCACCACCACTTCGCCCTGTGCAATGAGATAGCCGTTGATCAGGATATCCATCGGCTCTCCCGCCAGACCGTCGAGTTCGACTACGGAACCCTGCGCCAGCTCGAGCAGCTGCTTGATGGTGATACGCGTACGGCCCAGTTCGACCGAGAGCTTCACCGGAATGTCCATGATCATGCCTAGATCGCGGCTTTCGCGAGTACCGCTTCCCTCGTCGAAGGAGGGGAAGACGCCGGCCTCGGCCGAGACGGCAGACGGTTTGGCGGTAATCTCCGGCGAACTGGTCGCCACCTCCGGCGCTTCCGGTTCAGACTCGGGCTCGACGCCTTGCTCGGCCATCGCCGCCGCCCACAGATCGTCGGCGTCAGCGTTGCTCTGGGCCGTCTCGGCGTCACTGTTGGCGGAACCGGTTTCCAACGCTGCTTCGTCTTTCGAAGTCGGTTTCTGATCGTCACTCATTGTCGAAGTCCTTCATGGCAGAGTACGTACCATGGTCGATAAGATGCTTCACCCGCAGGGCGCGGTGGCCCTCGCGCGTACCATATTCACAGGCCATGACCGGGACGCCGTCGACGCGCACGTCAAGGCTCTTCGGCAGGTCGATCGGCAATACGTCACCGACCTTCAGAGACATCACTTCGGCGATAGTCGAGTCGACTTCGGCGAAGTCCGCAATCAGTTCGACCTGGGTCTGCTTGATCTCGCCGGCCATGCGCGACTCCCACTGAGTGTCGTCGCTGCCGTAGCTGCCGATCGGGCTCGAAAGCACGTCGCGTATCGGCTCGATCATGGAAAACGGGATGCAGATATTGAAATCGCTGGCGAGGTTGCCGACCTCCAGGTGGAAGGTGCTGTTGACCACAATCTCGTTGGGCGAGTTGGTGATGTTGGCGAAACGCACCTGCATTTCGGAGCGCATGTACTCGATCTCCAGCGGGTAGACCGATTTCCAGGCGTCGCCGTAACCTTCCAGCGCCAGCGTCATCAGGCGCTGAATGATGCGCTGCTCGGTCGCGGTGAACTCGCGGCCGTCCGACTTGGTGAGAAACCGGCCATCTCCACCAAACAGATTGTCGACGACCATGAACACCAGGCTCGGCGGAAAGACGAGTAGCGCGGTGCCTTTCAGCGGCTTGAGGCTGATCAGGTTGAGGTTCGTCGGCACCGGCAGGTTGCGGGCGAACTCGCTGTAGCTCTGGTAGCGAACGCCGGTCACCGTGATATCCGCACTACGCCGGATCAGGTTGAACATCGCCACGCGAAACAGGCGCGCGAATCGCTCGTTGATGATATCCAGCGCGTGCAGGCGTTCACGAATGATCCGGTGCTGATTCGCCGGATCGAACGGCCGCGTGCGTTTTTCGCCGGGAGTGTCGTCCGCCGGCTTGTCGTCGTCGCCGCTGACGCCATTGAGCAGGGCGTCGATCTCTTCCTGCGACAGCAAATCGTCTTGGGACATGGTCAGTCTGGTGCCGCCTACTGCACGATGAAATCGGAGAACAGCACGTCGTCGATGGCCAACGTCGGCTGCGGCGTGGTGATGGGCGTGTCGAAAAGCCCCATGATCTCTTTCTTCAGCTCGATCTTCCCGGCGGGCTTGATCAGTTCCTCGGCACTTTTGCCGGAGAGCAGCATCAAGAGCCGACTGCGGATTTCCGGCATGTGCTGTGCCAGGAAGTCGCTGGTCTTGTCGTCCCCGACCCGAAGCGACAGACCGACGTAGAGCAAACGGTCGCCGTAGTCGCTCTGCAGATTCACGGTGAACGGCGATACCGTCACGAAAATCGGCACCGGCGGCTCCGGCGGGGGTGCGTCTTCCGCCGCGACCGGCGAGCTGTCGCGCGCATCGAGGAAGAAATAGACCGCGACGGAGCTGGCGATCGCCAGCAGCAGGACGAGCAGTCCGATCAGAATGAGAGTGCGTTTCTTGCGCGGCGCGGCTTGCGGTGCTGCCATTGCGTCTGCCATAGCGGTAATCCCGAGGAGTTGCAGAGGATTATGCGGCGCCGAGTCCTTCAGCGATCGATGGAAAAGGCCGCTTCCGGTTTGCCAACTTCGCCTTTCGTCAGTGGGAGATAGGCGTGCTGAAGCCGGGCTAGACGACACCGCATAACGTCAGATGCCGGACGCTTGCGGAAAGCGTCCGGCATCTCGGTTTATCGGCAGCCGCCGTCAGGCATAAAGGCTGATGTTGCCCCTGGCGCCAATGGCGACCGGACGCAGAGGCGCCTCTGACTGGATATCCAGGCCGCCGGTGGCGGCCATTGTTCCGATCGCGCGGCCCTGCCCCGAGGTGTCGCCTCGCGGGTCCTGCTGCTGCTGGAACTGGCTTTGATCGCCGACACTGGTCTCACCCAGCGCGATACCGCTTTGCGCCAGCGCTTCGCGCAGCTGGGGCAAGGCCGCCTCGACCGCGGCGCGCACCGGCGCATGGGCGGAAGCGATCTGCAGCTGCGCCTGCTGATCGTGAACGGAGAGGGAAACGCTCAATGGCCCTAGCGACTGCGGATTCAGGTGCAGCTCCATCTGCTGGTCGCCGCGATGATGCATCTGGACGACCTGCTGGCCAAGCGCCGCGGGCCACTGTGGTGAGTTGACCGCCACCGGCAGTGTGGCGCCCGCCGGTGCCGTCGAGGTCGCCGTTGTCGCTGTCATGCCCGGCGCGCTGCCGGGGGCGAGGTGGCTGCTGACGCTACCGTTGGTCGTGGCTGCCAGCGTGGCCGCATCGATACTGCCGGTGTCCCCACCTGAGCGACTGAGCGGCTGGGCCAGCGCGTTGATGAAGCTACCGTCGACGGGTTTCTGCGACGCTGAAATGGCATTCGAAGCGGCCGGGGACGCGTCGCTTCCGAGCTTGGCCATCAGCTGCGTGGCGTCGTGGCGCGAGGTTGTGGCGTCACCTCGGGGGAAAAGGACATCATCGGTGGTCCGTGCCGGGTCGTCCGCCGCGAGGGGCGACGATGCCAGCTGCGCTCGAGTGCCGGTGTCCAGCGCCATGGCCTGGCCTGACACCGAGGCGCCCGCCAGATCAGCGCGCCCGGATTCAGACAGACTCGCCCGGCGCGCTGGGTCGGTCTGTCCGGAAGCGTTCACCGGGACGAGTTGTCCGCCGAGCGCGGCGACCATGGCTGCCAATGCAGCGTTATCGGTCAGGGGGTCGCCCTGCGGTAAAGCGCTGTTGGCAAGGTCGCTATCACCGCTGTCCGTTGGGCCAGGTGATGTCCCGAGAGCGGGAGAGAGACCGCTTTCTCGCGAGGCTATCCAGGCTGCCAGCGTCGCTTGGGCGCCGCCGTCGACGTGCACGCCATCAGGCAGAAGTCGCTGCGAATCGCCGGCTTGCGCGTCGTTCATCGCGGTATCAGTTGATGACGAGGCGGGCGCTTTTGCCAGCTCTCCCGTTTCGCTGCCAGAAGACTGGGTACTCGCTGCCGTCTTGTCGTCAACGCTCGCGGCGGCGTCGGCGCTGGTCTTGGCCTGCTGCGCTGAGCGATCACCAGCCTGAACAGTATTTGGCGTCTGCGTCGCGCTCTCCTCGGCATCCCGAGCGCGCTGCATGGCCGTCGCGAAGGGCGCGCTCTCCGCGGACCCCGAATTCTCGGATCGCGATGGGCTCGTGCCGGCGCGGGAGGACTGTGTGGCGTTGGCGGTCAGTTGGGAGATGTCCATGTCGCGATTCCGGCAAAAAGGGACGAAAAAGAATGGGGCGAAAAAAGAGCTGTCGAGGCAAGACCTGTCAAACCATCAAGAGTGACGCGAGTCCGCCTGGCGCCGTCTCAACTGGGCGGCAAGCTCGTCGCTGGTTCGCTGTTCGTGCTTGGCGGCCCTGTGAGCCAGCTCCCGTTCACCGCGGGCGTGGAGCGTCGAGTAGGCGTTGAGCCGACGGTGCTCGCCTTGCCAGTGGCGTTTACCGGACTCGACGCGAGCCTGCTGGTCGCCGAGGCGGAGCCGCTGCTGTGCGATCGCCTGCTCGAGCGACCCGAGAAATTGCTGATAGTCTCGCCACTGGCTCGATGTCACGCCGCTGGCCAGGGTCGCATGCAGCTTGCGCTGATATTCGTCGCGGTACTGCATGAGCTGTTCGAGCTGGCGTTCGACGTCCTGCTGCTGGCGCTGCAGCCGCCCAAGGTCTTCGACGGCCTTGTCGCTGCTGCGCTGCGCGAGGTCGCGAAGCATTTCCATGGCTTGCAGATTGCCCAAGAGTCCCCTCCTTACCCACACGAAGGTTTTCGACACGATCGGTTGTCGAAACGACGGGTTTCGACACAACTTCGATAAGTGCCATTGTCTGCCGGTTGGCGTCGCGTCTAAGGGACGATAAGCGGGCTTGCGGGTACGCTATTCGCGTTTCGTAGACGGTTGCGGTTATCAGGTTCGGCGTTCGCACCGAGGCACATTCCGCGATTCGATGCGATCAAGGGCCGTCGGCCGGTACCAGCCGGCCAAGCTCGGCCAGGGTATGCGCCCGATCCGAATTTTCGTCCATGCGCTGCGCGAGAAAGCCTTCCAGCCGCGGGTAGAGCGCCACCGCGCGGTCCAGCTGCGGGTCCTGGCCGGTGACATAGGCGCCGACATTGATCAGGTCACGGTTACGCTGATAGCGCGAAATCATCTGCTTGAAACGCTGGGCCTGGCGTAGCTGCCCGCCGTCGACGACCGCCGGCATCGCGCGGCTGATCGAGGCTTCGATATCGATGGCGGGGTAGTGGCCGCTTTCCGCCAGCTGGCGCGACAGTACGATGTGGCCGTCGAGAATCGCGCGGGCGGAGTCCGCGATGGGGTCCTGCTGATCGTCGCCTTCCGTCAGCACGGTGTAGAAGGCGGTTATCGAACCACCGCCGCGTTTACCGTTGCCGGCGCGCTCGACGAGGCTGGGCAATTTGGCGAAAACCGAAGGCGGATAGCCCTTGGTCGCCGGCGGCTCACCGATGGCCAGCGCGATCTCGCGGGCGGCCATGGCATAGCGGGTCAGCGAGTCCATGATCAACAGGACGTTGCGTCCCTTGTCGCGAAAATCTTCCGCCAGCCGGGTGGCATAGGCGGCGCCCTGCATGCGCTGCAGCGGTGAGGTATCGGCGGGCGCGGCAACGACGACGGCGCGCGCCAGCCCCTCCTCGCCGAGGATGTTCTCGATGAAGTCCTGGACCTCCCGGCCGCGCTCGCCGATCAGTCCGACGACGATGACATCGGCGTCGGTAAAGCGCGCCATCATGCCCAGCAGCACGCTCTTGCCGACACCGGAACCGGCGAACAGTCCCATGCGCTGCCCGCGGCCGACCGTCAGCAGGCCATTGATGGCCCGGATGCCGACATCGATGGCCGTGTCGATCGGGGCTCGCGCCAGCGGGTTGATCGGCGGTGTTTCCAGTGGCGCGTGCGGTGACTGCTCCAGCGGACCGAGATCGTCCAACGGGCGACCGTTGCCATCCAGCACGCGGCCGAGCAGACCGTCTCCCAGCGGAAAGCGCCGAGCACTGGCGATATCCAGGCGATTGCCGCTCAAGGCCAGGACGCGGGCGCCGGGCAGCAGGCCGCTGGTATCGGCCAGCGGCATCAAAAACAGCTTGTCGGCGGAGAAGCCGACGACCTCGGCCTCGGCGAAGCGGGCCTCGTGATCGGGCAGCTGGCCCACGGACAGTTCGATCAGGCAGGCGCTGCCGAGCGGCAGGCGGATCCCCACGGCTTCGAGCACCAGCCCGGTGGCCCGCGTGACTCGGCCTTCGTGGCGATAGCGGGAGAGCGCCTCGATGCGATGCGTGACCTTGTCGAGCGTGAAACGCCAGCGCTCGTGGTGATCGCCGGGATCACCACGTTCACCGATCTCTTGACGGTCATCGATGCCTTGACGATCGCCGAGCTCAGCCATCGGTATCGGCCTGGTCGTCGTCCGGCAGGGCGCTGACGCGGCGGTGGCGTCGCTGATCGAGAATCGCCTTCCACTGGGTATCGAGGCTGGCATCGAGCCCACCCCCGGCACTCGTCACGCGGCAACCGCCGCGCGCCAGCGCGGGGTCGGAGAGACATTCCCAGTTGGCCGCGGCCAGCGCATCGCCAATCGACTGCGTCACCAGTTCGAGATCGTCAGGGTGCAGCCAGAGCCGCGGCTTGCCGCTCAGGCTGGTGTCGGCGTCGAGCAGCTCGTTGACGATCGCGAGGATCTGCTCCGGGTGTGCCTCGAGGGCGTCGCCTGCCAGTTGTCGTCCGGCGATCAGCGCGAGTTCGACCAGTTGATCGGCGATATGGTCATCCAGCGATTGCAGGGCGTGATGAAAGCCGTCAGCGAGCTCTGCCAGCGGATCGAGGCAGAGCGTCACCCGCTTGTGGAACTCGAGCTCCGCCGCGGCCTGGGCGGCCGCGAGGCCTTCGGCATAACCGGCGTCGTAACCTTGCGCCTTGCCTTCCTCGTGGCCGGCCTGGAATCCCGCTTCGCGGGCCTTTTTGGCCTCGGCGTCGCGCGCCTGGGTCTCCAGCCGGCGTCGCTGCTGTTCGCGATGGGCGGATTCGCTACCGGACGCGGCTCGAGGCTCTCGCTCGAGCGACCCCATCTGCCAGCGATGCCACTGGGCCTCGTGGCCGGTCGGCTTGCCGTCGCGATCAGACGTAGCCATCGTCGCCACCGCTCAATGCGATCTCGCCGGAGTCCGCCAGGCGGCGAACGATGCCGAGAATGGCCTTCTGTTCGGTTTCGACCTGAGACAGCCGCACCGGTCCGCGGTTGTCCATGTCTTCGCGCATCAGCTGTGCGGCGCGCTGAGACATGTTGCGCGTGAACTTCTCGACCAGCGCCTCTTCCGAGCCGCGCAGGGCGATGACCAGCGAATTGGTCTCGACCTCGCGCAGGATGAGCTGGATACCGCGATCGTCGATGTCGAGCAGGTTCTCGAACAGGAACATCTCGTCGATGATGCGCTGGGCAAGATCCTCGCTGTGAGCGCGTACGATCTCGATGACGTGCTCTTCCTGCGAGGAGTTCATCAGGTTCAGTATCTCGGCTGCGGTCCTCACGCCGCCCATCTTGCTGCGTTTGAGGTTGGTGCCGTCGAGCATCGAGGTGAGGACTTCGGTCAGCTCCTGCAGGGCGGCTGGCTGCACGCCGCTGAACGTGGCGATACGCAGCATGACGTCGTCGCGGAGCTTCTCGTCGAACAGCTCGAGAATATCCGCTGCCTGGCCGCGCTCCAGATGGACCAGGATGGTGGCGATGATCTGCGGGTGCTCGTCGCGGATCAATTCGGCGACCATCGAGGCTTCCATCAGATTGAGCGAGTCGATACCGGAAGCGGTGTTGCTCGTCTCGAGAATGTCCTCGATCAGGCTGCTGGCGCGCTCGCTGCCGAGCGCCTTGGTCAGCACGCTGCGAATGTGCTCGTTGGTATGCAGGTTGATGGCGGTGAACTGCTCCGCTTCGCGGTGGAAGTCGCGCAGCACGACGGCCATCTCCTCGTGGGAGACCTGGCCGAGCTTGGCCATCTCCTGGCTGACGTCCTGCACCTCGCGGGTCGAGAGGTACTTGAAAATTTCCGCTGCGCTGTCTTCATCGAGCGAGAGCAGCAGGATCGCGCCACGACGGGCGCCGGTCATCTCTGTCGTCATGACTTTTCCATCCAGGTTCTGACCACCATGGCGACCAAGCGGGGGTCTTCCTGCGCGATCTCACGGGCATCCTTGAGATCCTGCTCGTAGCCGGACGAGCGGCGCTCACGCTTGCGGGTCGTCGCCGGACGATCGTCGACTTCGGCCTCGTCCATCTCGCCGACCTGCTGATAGCTTGCCGCGGCGGCGGTGGCCTGTGCTGGCGTCTGGGTGGGCGGGGCGGCAGGGGCGAGTTCGGTGGTCTGCTGGCGCAGCAGCGGTTTGATCACCTTGAACCAGAGGAACAGCGCGACCAGGCCGACCAGCAGGTACTTCAGCACGCTCTTGGCCAGGCTCCAGGCCTCGGCGGTCTGCCACCACGGCGTCGCCTCGAAGGTATCCGCGCTGACCTGGAACGGGCTGTTGACGACTTCCAGATCGTCTCCACGAGACTCGGTATAGCCCATCGCCTGGCGTACCAGCCCGCGAATGTTGGTCATCTCCTCGTCGCTCAGCGCGACCTGAGTCGGATTGCCGTCGTCGTCGACGCCATCGCGATAGTTGACGACCACCGCGACGGAGAGGCGCTGCAGGCCGCCGCGCTGCTGCGTGACGTGTTCGACCGTGCGGTCCACCTCGTAGTTGACCGTGCTGTCACGCCGTACTTGCCCGCTGCTGCCACTGTTGTTCGCGGTCTGCGCGCCGTTGCCGGCCCCGGTCTGATTGCCGTTCTGGGCGTTGGCATTGCCGTTCGGGTTGGCATTACCATTCGGGTTGCCATTCTGTCCGGCCGCGTTGGCATTGGCCTGCGTTGCGGGGTCGTTGATCGGAGACGCCGCAGTGCCCGGTGGCTGATTGCTGAGCGCGCCCGGCACGCCCATGGCGAGATCGGCATCGCTTTGATAAGAGGAGCTGTTCTGCTCGCTACGCACGGCCGCCGGGTTGTCACCCTGGTTGGGGCCGTAGCGTTCGGCGGTCTGCTCGCGTTGCGAGAAGTCGACCTGAGCGGTGACCTGAGCGCGCACGTTACGGGCGCCGACGATCGGCGCGAGGATATCCTCGATGCGGTCGGCATAGGCGCCTTCGAGATTACGCACGTAGTCGAGCTGCGTGCCGTCGAGCTGAGCGCCGTCGCTGGCACGCGAGGTCAGCAGATCGCCGTTCTGATCGATCACGGTGACATCGTCGGTGGCGAGCTGCGGTACGGCGCTGGACACCATGTGCACGATGGCATTGACCTGGCCCTCGTCAAGCACGCGGCCCGGCTGCAGATCGAGCACGACCGAGGCGCTGGCCGGCTGGCTCTCGCGCACGAAGACCGAGGGTTTCGGCATTGCCAGGTGGACGCGCGCCTTGTCGACGTTGCCCAGTGTGGCGATCGTGCGTGCCAGCTCGCCCTCGAGCGCGCGTTGGTAGTTCACCTGTTCGGCGAACTGACTGATGCCAAACGCCTGATTGTCCATCAACTCGAAGCCGACGCCACTGGCTTCGGGCAGGCCCTGCTCGGCGAGCTTGAGGCGAAGCGGGCGTACCTGATCCGCCGGCACCAGCAGCGCCTGACCGCCGTCGCTGAACTTGTAGGGTACGCCCATGGTGTCGAGCTGAGTGATGATACGACCGCCGTCGGCGTCGGTGAGCGTCGAGTAGAGCACGCGATAGTCAGGGCTGCGTGCCCACAGCAGCAGCGCGATCAGAATCGCCACCGCCGCGGCACCGGCGACCAGCAGCGGAATGCGCGGGCTGCTGGTGAGCTTGTTCAGCCAGTCACGACTGTTCGCGGCGGCTGCCTGACTGTTGCGGCCGCTGCTGGTCGACGCGTTCTTGGGCGTCTCGTTAGGGGACGTGGCGGTGCTCATGAGCGTCCCTGTTCGGCTGTCAGCGGACGGGAAAGCGGCGCGCGCTCACTCGTGCGACGATTCATTGACATCCAGGTCGACGACAGGTGACTCGACAGCGAGATGTGGTTCGAAAACATAGCGGTAATCCGCTCCCTGCAAAGCATCGGCTCTTCCGGCCTCCGGTATCGTCGACGGCCTCGAGGTTCGAGAGGCGATCAACGCTGCCCGGAATCGGGGCGTTATTGGGATGGCAGCCATTATGTGTCTGGCCGTAAAGGGCGAAGGACAAAAAAGCCGAGGTTTTCAGGCGCATTTAGCGCGATGGCGGTGAGAAGAGTGTTGGTAGGCTGCCAGCATCGAAAACGACCGCTCGGGAAGTCGATTCGCGGCAAACCTGCCTCGCGAGACGGCCCGTCGGCACATCTCAGGTGACGATATGATGGATGCCAATACGCCGATGTCGGCCAACGCCTCGCCGGCAGGGCGGTCGCGATGAGCGCCCCCGCGATCCAGGCTGCGCTGCAGCAGATGCAGGCGCTCTCCGCCCAGGCGGCGGGGCAGACATCGCCGGATGCGTCGAACGGCACCGGCGACTTTGCCGGTGCTTTCGAGGCGTCGCTCACGCGAATCAACGCCATGCAGCAGAGCGCGGCGAAGCAGACGGCCGCTTTCCAGGCCGGCGATCCGGACGTTGCGCTCAACGACGTCATGATCGACATGCAGAAGGCAAGCGTGGCCTTCGAGATGGGCGTGCAGACGCGAAATCGTCTGGTCAACGCCTACAAGGAAGTCATGGGCATGCAGATCTAGTCTCGCGTCAAACCTGTCACTCATGTGAACGCCGACAGGGTTCTCCATCTTTGCTATCGTCTCAGCGATGACACGCCGTTGGCGTAAGCGATCGTGGTCCTTGCCACGGCAGAAAGAAGGAGAATGACGATGGGCGAATTGCGGGTGAGCGTGGTACAGACCGATCTGGTCTGGGAGAACGCGGCAGCCAATCGGCGCGCGCTCCATGCCGCCATGGCGGCGCTGGATGGCAGCCTGACGGATCTGATCGTGCTCCCTGAAATGTTCGCCACCGGCTTTAGCATGCAGTCGGAAACGCTGGCGGAGCCGGCCCAGGACAGCCCCTCGATCCAATGGCTTATCGAACAGGCTCGCGAGCGCGATTGTGCGATCACCGGCAGTCTCGCGATCGCCGATCACGGTAGCTGCTACAACCGATTGATCTGGGTCACGCCGACCGGCGACGTCAGCTACTACGACAAACGCCACCTCTTTCGCATGGGCGCGGAGCCCGACCACTACACTGGCGGTGGTTCGCGGGCCGTCGTGCAGATCAACGGTTTCCGAATTCTGCTGAGCGTCTGCTATGACCTCCGTTTTCCGGTGTGGCTGCGCCAGCAGCCGAGCGAGGGTGAGGCGTTCGAGTACGATGCACTGCTCTGCGTTGCCAACTGGCCGGCGGCACGCCGTCACTCGTGGCGCACGCTGCTGCAGGCGAGAGCGGTCGAGAATCTCAGCTACGTCATCGGCGTCAATCGCATCGGCGAAGATGGCAACGGCCTGACCTACGCCGGCGATTCGATGGTGATCGATTTCAAGGGAGAGCCTATCGTCGACCGGCCCCAGGGCGAGGCGTTCGTCGAGACCGCCACGCTCTCCTCGGAGGCGCTTGCTGCCTTCCGCGACAAGTTTCCCGCCTGGCGCGACGCCGATCGCTTCACGCTGGCTCTGGATTGATTCCGGCCTCATTACACGCCCCGATGCGCGCGTGCGGATTCCGCCGCATGCCGCACGAGCCTGATTCCCCTTTATTCTCCACCCTTGCTTACATACCGAATTCGATTGATCCGAGGAATAGTCACCGATGCGTCTGGACCGATATCTCAGCGAAGCCACCGAATTGACCCGCAGCCAGGCCAAGCGCGTGCTGCGTCTCGAGGAGGTGACCGTCAATGGCGAGCCGGTGAAGGATGGGGCCAGGCAGGTCTCCGACGAGGACGATATTCGCTGGCAGGAGGAGCCCATCACGCGAGTGGGGTGGCGTTATCTGATGATGCACAAGCCCGTCGGCGTGGAGTGTTCGCTGCGCCCCACGCACTATCCGTCGGTCATGGAGCTGATCGAGATTCCCCAGCGTGAACGTCTGCATCCGGTTGGGCGACTCGATGTCGAGACATCGGGATTGCTCCTGATCACCGACGACGGGCAGTGGACGCACCGCGTGACATCGCCCAACCGTGCCTGTCTCAAGCGCTACCGAGCGACGCTGGAGGCTCCGTTGAGCGACAACGTGGCCAGGCGGCTCAAGAAGCGCTTCGAGGCAGGGATCGTGCTGCAGGGTGAAGAGCAGGCCACGCGCCCGGCGACGTTCGAGCGGCTGGCCGATCACGAGGTCGTCATTGGCGTTACCGAAGGGCGCTATCATCAGGTGCGGCGCATGACGGCCGCTGTCGGTCTGTCGATCGTGACGCTGCATCGCGAGTCTATTGGCGCGCTCTCTCTCGATGCCGACCTCGAGCCGGGTGAGTGTCGCTTCCTCACTGCCGAGGAGATCGCGTCGTTTTAGGCATGCTGACCTTTATTCAAATTCAGTTTATACCGTTATCTTGCGTGCTACCAAACACACCAATTTCCGGTTTTTACGGGGCTGCAAAAAGCACTGATAGGCGCGGCACCCACCGTAACTTCGGCCGCAACAGCGGCCATCGGGTTGGCTTCTTGACTATCGAGACAGGTCTGGGGCGACCGGCGTGAGTTCGGCGGCTTCGACGAGGGTCCGCGTATATTCGCTCTGCGGTGACGACAGCAGCTGCTCGCAGGGCCCCGTCTCGATGACTCGACCCTCCTTCAGTACCAGAATGCGGTGCGCCATTGCTCTGACAACCGCCAGATCGTGGCTGATGAAGAGATAGCTGATGCCGTGGCGAGACTGCACCTCTCGCAGCAGAGTAATCAGCTGTTTCTGCACGGTTCGGTCGAGGGCGGAGGTGGGCTCGTCCAGGACGAGGAGCTTCGGCTTCAGGACCAGGGCGCGGGCGATGGCGATCCGCTGGCGCTGGCCGCCGGAAAATTCATGGGGATAGCGATCCCCGCAGTCGGCCGGCAGGCCGACTTCTCTCAAAACCGACCGAATGCGTTCGTCGATGGCTTTGCGGTCGAGTTCGGGGTGGTGAAATCGCAGTCCCTCGCTGACCAGGTCCGCGACCGGCATGCGCGGCGACAGCGAGCCGTAGGGGTCCTGAAACACGATCTGGAAATCTCGGCGCCGGCGACGTAGCGCGTTGCCGGTGAGCCGGTCCAGGCGCTGTCCCTCGAAGTCGATCTCGCCGCGTGACGGCAGTAGTCGGATCAGCGCATTGGCGAGTGTCGATTTGCCGGAACCGGACTCACCGACGATGCCCAGCGTTTCCCCGGGGGCGACGGCAAGTGATAGCGGCTCGAGGGCAACGAACGCGGTGGGACGCGGGCGCAGCAGGGGCCTGGGCCGCGCGAACTCGACGCCAAGTTCCCGGGCGGCGAGCCGCGGTTGGCTGACAGCGCCGGGCAGTGGCTGCGGTCGGCCGTCGGGCACGGCGGCGAGCAGATGGCGTGTGTAATCGGCACGTGGCGACGTGAAGACGGCCTGAGTGCTGCCGCTCTCGACGGCAGCGCCGCGATGCATCACGACCACGCGGTCCGCGTGGCGGCGGACCAGATTGAGATCGTGGCTGATCAGCAGCAGGCCCATGTGATGCACCCGGCGCAGCTCGTCGAGCAGGGCGAGAATGTCTCGCTGCACGGTGACGTCGAGCGCGGTCGTGGGCTCGTCGGCGATCAGTAGGGCCGGGTCGTTGGCGATGGCCATCGCGATCATCACGCGCTGACGCTGGCCGCCGGAGAGCTGGTGCGGGCGGGCTCTCAGCAGCGCCTCGGCGCGCGGAAGCTTGACGCTCTCCAGCAGCTCGCGAGAGCGAGTGCGCGCGCTGCTGCCGCGCAGACCTTGATGCAGGCGAAGACTCTCGCCGATCTGCTGGCCGACGGTATGGAGCGGGTTCAGTGACGTCATCGGCTCCTGGAAGATGAAGCCGATTCGCCCGCCGCGCAGGGCGCTCCACTGGCGCTTGTCGAGCCTGGCGAGGTCGCGCCCCTCGAACTCCCGTTCGCCCGTGATTCTTGCCCCCGACGGGAGCAGGTCGAGCGCGCCAAGCGCACTGACCGATTTTCCCGAGCCGGACTCGCCGACCACGGCCACCGTTTCACCACGTGCGACGCTCAGGTCGAGGTGGGAAACGACGCGGCGGTCGCCGAAATCGATGCACAGCCCGCGCAGCTCCAGCAGTCGCTCGGTATTCATCACGGGCGCTCCTGAGCGGTTGGGCGGGCGGAAATCGAACTGAGGATATGGCGCGGGTCGAAGGCGTCGCGCAGCCCTTCACCGATGAACACCAGCAGTGACAACATCAGGCTGAGCGTGACGAACGCCGTGATGCCAAGCCAGGGTGCCTGCAGGTTGTTCTTGCCCTGGGCGACCAGTTCGCCGAGCGAGGGTGAACCTGACGGCAGCCCGAAGCCCAGAAAATCCAGCGCCGTCAGCGTGGTGATCGCGCCGGTGAAGAGAAACGGGATGAATGTCAGTGTCGCGACCATGGCATTGGGGAGTACGTGGCGCCACATGATCAGGCGCGAGGGAAGGCCGAGCGCCCGCGCGGCGCGAACGTATTCGAGATTGCGCGCCCGCAGAAATTCGGCGCGAACGATATCGACCAGGCCAAGCCAGGAAAACATCAGCATGATGCCGAGCAGCCACCAGACGTTGGGTTCGACCAGGCTGGCCATGATGATCAGCAGAAACAGCACCGGTAGCCCGGACCAGATCTCGATCAGACGCTGCCCCACCAGGTCGATCTTGCCGCCGTAATATCCCTGGATGCCGCCCAGCAATACTCCGAGCACGATAGAGCCTGCCGTCAGTGCCAGGGCAAAGGCGACCGAAAGTCGAAAGCCGTAGAGCACACGGGCAAAGACATCGCGCCCCTGGTCATCGGTACCGAGCCAGTGTCGCAGCGTGGGGGGAGAGGGAATCGGCCCCTCGACGTCCCGATCCAGCGTCTGATAGGAGAAGGGTACGGGCGGCCATAGCATCCAGCCGTCGTCTTCTATCTGCGCGCGGATCACCGGGTCGCGGTAGTCGGTCGCGGTCGGCAGGAAGCCGCCGAACGTCGTCTCCGGGTAATCGACGAACAGAGGGGCATACCAGTTGCCCTCGTAACGCATCACGATCGGCTTGTCGTTGGCCACGAATTCGGCGCCGAGGCTGATCGCGAACAGCAGGCCGAAGAGCCAGAGCGACCACCAGGCGCGACGGTTGCCACGAAAGACGCGCAACCGACGCCGCGCGATGGGCGACAGTCGCCCGCGGCCATTCGAAGGCGCGTCGCGCCGGGGGACGTGAGCTTGGTTCATCATGACTCCCGAGCGCTGAAGTCGATGCGCGGATCGACCCAAGCGTAAGTTAGATCCGATATCAGCTTCAGCAGCAGCCCGATGACGGTATAGAGATAGAGGGTGCCGAAGATCAGCGGGTAATCGCGCTGCATGACGGCCTCGAACCCGAGCAGGCCGAGGCCGTTGAGCGAGAAGATCACCTCGATCAGGAGCGATCCGGTAAAGAAGATGCCGATCAATGCCGCGGGCATCCCCGCAATGATGATCAGCATGGCGTTACGAAAGACGTGCCCGTAGAGCACGCGCCGGTCCGAGGCACCCTTGGCACGGGCGGTCAGTACATACTGCTTGTGAATCTCGTCGAGGAAGCTGTTCTTGGTCAGCATCGTCAGCGTGGCGAAGCTTCCGATGGCGGAGGCCGTCACGGGGAGCGCGATATGCCAGAGATAATCGCCAACCTTGCCCAGGGGCGAGAGTTCGTTGAAGTTGGCCGAGGTCAGCCCGCGCAGCGGAAACCAGTTGAGATAGCTCCCGCCGGCGAAGACCACGATCAGCAAAATTGCCAGCAGAAAGCCGGGAATCGCATAGCCGACAATCACCACGCCCGAAGACCAGACGTCGAAGGCGCTGCCGTGACGCAGCGCCTTGCGGATGCCCAGGGGAATCGAGATCAGGTAGACGAGCAGGGTGGTCCAGAGGCCGAGCGATATCGACACCGGCAGGCGCTCGAGGATCAGATCGATGACGGGGCGACCCCGAAACAGGCTGTCGCCGAGATCGAAGCGGGCGTAGTCGCGGATCATCAGCGCGAAACGCTCCCAGGCGGGCTTGTCGAAGCCGTACTCTTGGGTGAGCTGCTGTCGCAGCTCCTCGTTCACGCCCTGGATGCGCTGACTATCGCTGGCGCTATGGCCTCCACCCTCGTTGCCGCTGCCGCCGAGCCCGGTGCTGGCGAGGCTGCCAAGCCCTTCGAAACGGGCCATCATCTGGTCGATGGGTCCACCGGGCGCCGCCTGAACGATGAGGAAATTGAGCAGCAATATGCCGAACAGCGTCGGGATCATCAGCAGTAGACGGCGGGCGATGTAGCTGGCCATGGCGCTTACTCCTGTCCACGCTGGTGTGCGGTGACTGCGCGAGCTCGCTCGGGGTCGACCCACCAGACCGAGAAGTCGAGGTTATAGCGCGGCCAGGGCTGGGGGTAACCGAACTTGTTCCAGGTCGCTACGCGAGTGCCGTCGAGATACCACTGCGGAATGACATAGAAACCCCAGCGCAGCACCCGATCCAGCGCCTGGGCAGCCGTGTCGAGTGCCTCGCGAGAGTCGGCCGCGATCAGATCGTCGACCAGATGATCGACCACCGGATCGTTGACGCCCGCCAGATTGCGGCTCTGGGGAACATCGACATAGTCGCTGCCCCAGAAGTCGCGTTGCTCGTTGCCGGGATTGGCGGATTGCGGAAAGCTGCCGATGATCAAGTCGAAGTCGAATCGGCGCAGGCGGTCGAGGTACTGGTTGACGTCCACGACCCGGATGTGACTTTCGATGCCGAGTCGCTCGAGGTTGCGGGCGAACGGCTGGGTGACGCGTTCGAACTGCGAGTCGTAAAGCAGGAAATCGAGTGTCAACGGCCGCCCGGTAGTGGCGTTGACCATCTTGCCATCACGCACTTCGTAGCCGGCCGCCTTCAGTAGTTTCAGCGCCTGGCGTAGCCGTGGCCGTAGCGCCTCGGGTTGCTGCCTCGGTAGCGGCTGATCGAAAACCGCGGCGGGGAGTCGGTCCCGATAGGGCGCAAGCCAGCGGAGTTCACCGGCGCTCGGCAGACCCTTGGCCTCCATGTCGGAGTGCTGGAAGTAGCTGTGGGTGCGCCGATAAGCACCGTAGAACATGTGTTCATTGAGCCAGTCGAAATTGAATACCAGCCCCAGCGCCTGCCGCACGCGCGGGTCCGATAGCTTGTCGCGACGGGTATTGAACACGTAGCCCTGCATGCCCGCCGGCTGCTTGTCGGGGATGACCAGGCGGTCGATCAGCCCGGCACGCGCGGCAGGCGTATCGTAGGCCGTGGCCCAGCTCTTGGAGCTGTTCTCCAGTCGAAAGTCGAGGTCGCCGGCCAGAAAGGCCTCCAGCGCGACCGACTGATCGCGGAAATAGTCGTAGACCAGACGACCGATGTTGTTGCGACCGCGATTGATCGGCAGGTCGCGGCCCCAGTAGTCGTCGACCCGGCGATAGACGATGCGTCGACCGGGATCGACCTCGGCGATCTCGTAGGGTCCGGACCCCGGCAGCTTGTCGAGCGTCGGTCGCGTGAAGTCATGCGACTGCCAGTAATGCTTCGGCAGCACCGGCAGCTGACCGAGGATCAGCGGCAGCTCACGCGAGTCGCTGCGCTTGAACGAGAAACGCACGGTGCGCTCGCTCAGCGCCTCGACCGACGCGACGTTGGCGTAATAAGCGCGATAGAACGGCTGGCCCTTGTCACGCAGCAGACGGAAGCTGAACACGACATCGCCAGCGGTGACCGGCGAGCCATCGTGAAAGCGCGCCTGCGGGCGAAGATCGATCTCCATCCAGCTTCGGTCGGGGGCCAGCCGGATGCCGCCGGCAAGCAGGCCGTACATGGTGAAAGGCTCGTCTGCGCTGGAGACCATGAGAGTGTCGTAGGTCTGTTCGAGGCCGAGAGCGGGCGTGCCCTGGATGATGAACGGATTGGTCGAGTCGAAGCTGCCGCTGGCGGCGCGGCGCAGCGTGCCGCCTTTCGGGGCACCCGGGTTGGCATACGGGAGGTGGTCGAAGTCCGGCGCCAGGGCGGGCTCGCCGTAGAGCGCCAGCGCGTGGACGGTGGGAACGCGACTCTCGGTATCGGGCTGGGAGTCGGCCCCGGCCTGCGCGTCAGTCGGCGCTCCCGCGCTGGTATGGTTGCTGACGTCGGCGGTAGCCGCTCGGGCAACGGCGGACGGTAGCAGCCCGAACATCGGCGTGAGGCAGAGGAGCAGCCCCGTCAGCAGGTGGCGTGCGTAGCGCATTCAACGACTTTCCCGATCTCTCGATGGCGACAACCCGATGCCGCTCACCGAACACGACATCAAAACGTTCCGGCAGTTTTACCGGGAACCCCGACCGAGCGCTACCGGTGGCGAGGGGTTTTCTGATCGGCTGCCTTCAGATTCTCGACGGTTTGCCCGCGGCGAACCCGGTTCAGTCGTTCTGGGCCAGTGCCTGCGCCGGTACCGATAGCGTCTGACCAATGCGAATCACGTCGCCCTTGAGCGTATTCTCCCGGCGGATTTCGCCTACGCTGGCGCCGAAGCGCGCGGCAATGGCGGAGAGCGTGTCGCCACGACGCACGACGTAGCGATTCATGACGGTGCGCTCGGCGGCGGGAAGCGTCTCCAGATTGGCCAGGAAACGCTGCTTGGCAGCGATCGGCACCAGGATGCTGGCATCCTGGCGAGGGCGGGTGGAGGCCCGCTTGAAACCGGGATTGAGCGAGCGCAGGGTCTGCTCGGAGACGCCCGCCAGTTCGGCGGCCAGCGACAGCGTCAGGGGGCCGTCGGTGGCCACCTTGACGAACTGTGCGTCGTCCGGGATCGAAGGAAGCGCGATGCCGTACTGTTCCGGCTCGTCGATGACTTCCGAAAGGGCCAGCAGTCGAGGAACGTAGGCCATCGTCTCCGCCGGTAGCCTGAGGTGCCAGTAATCGATCGGCTCGCCGCGATTCGCGGCGACGTCGCGCGCCGTATTCACGGTGCCTGCACCAGCGTTGTAGGCGGCGAGGGCGAGGAGTAGGTCACCGTCGTACCAGCGGCTGGCGAGCTGCTGAATGTAGCTCGCGGCAGCTTTCGTCGCGGCCATCACGTCGTGGCGTCCGTCGTACCAGTCGGTCCGCGAGAGTCCCATGGCGTCACCGGTACCCGGCATGAACTGCCACAGTCCGGCGGCGCCCCCCGGATTGGTCGCGGCCGGGTTGTAGCCGCTCTCGATGAACGGCAGCAGGGCAATCTCGGTCGGCAGGTGATCCGCTTCCAGCTGGCGCGTGACCCAACGTAGCCAGGGGCGAGACTGTGCCGCGATACGCTCGACGTGGCGCGGATGCTCGCGATACCACTCGAGCCACTCCTGCACGCGCGGGTTGGCCGTCTCGTGAGATAGCGCGAAACCCTTGCGCAGTCGCGTCCAGGTGTCGGGCGCGGGACGTTCGTCAAGGCGCAGGGCGGACCAGAACGTGTGCTGACGCGGTACCGATGAAGCTGGCTGGTTGGCTGCGGCTGTCAGCGGCAGCGTGGAGAGCAGCAGCGAACCCGCCAGGCCGAGGGCGACATGGCGACGTCGCGATCGGAATGTCATGTGTCGAGAATCCTTCGAGTCACTCTTGTCGCGGCCCATGGGTGCCGGCGAGATTCGTGAGCTGAGATATCGTTAGCCGATCTCTCCGTATCAGAAGCGGTCTTTCCAGGCGCGCAGGGTAGCGAACGCGCTTTCGCGATCGTCCGCGGGACCTTGCTCGGCAAGCGTTGCCCGGATGCCAGGCTGATCGATACGCAGAAACGGGTTGATCTGGCGCTCCCGGCCGAGCGTGGTCGGCAGCGTCGGTCGGTCGTGGCCGCGGGCCTTCTCGCACTCGCGGTGGTAGGCATCGCGTGCGGGATTGTCCGGTTCAGCGGCGGTCGCGAAAGCCAGGTTGGCCAGCGTGTATTCGTGGGCAGCGAAGACCAGGGTGTCATCGGCCAGGGCATCGAACTTGCCCAGCGACGTCTGCATCTGCTGGGCCGTGCCCTCGAAGCAGCGGCCGCAGCCGGCAGAGAACAGCGTGTCGCCAGCGAACAGCAGCGTCGGTGTGCCGGAGGCGTAGAACGCGATATGATCCAGGGTATGACCGGGGACGGCGAAGATCTCGAATCGGCGACCCAGGACGCGGCACTCGTCGCCGTCGCCGAGCGTGTGCTGGATGCCGGCGATCGCGGGGTTGTCCGGGCCGTAGACCGTCGGCGAGTAGCGCTCGATCAGTGTCTGCAGGCCGCCGGTGTGATCTTGATGGTGATGCGTGATCAGTACGGTATCCAGCGTGAGATTCTCGCGTTCCAGCCAGGCGATGACCGGCTCGGCGTCGCCCGGATCGACCACGGCAACGCCAGGGGCCGTATCCTGGCGCAATAGCCAGATATAGTTATCCTGGAATGCGGGAATCGGTATCACGGTCAGCATGCGTCATCCTTTTTTCATCAGGTCCGGCGCCACTTTCATCAGGTCCGGCGCCACGAGCCCCGGTGTCAGCGGGTCCGATGTCGTCAGATCCCGTGCCGTCGAGTCGGGCTCGGTAAGCCCTCCAGTCGTGAGCACCTCCGGGCCAGCCAAATCGAGCGGTGGCACCATCGATTCACAGGCTTGCCGTCACGGCGAGCGTCGTTGAGACCGGCCGAGCGGGCTCGGGTTCCGTCGTCCTCGCGGACGCGGTGATCGGCACGGTCTCGCGAAGCCGCCGCCGGAGTCGGCAATCGCGCGAGGCGTCAGCGATGACCCGGCGCAGAACCTCGCCGACCGAGAGCGGTCGAATCACGATGCGACGCCAAAAAGCGACAACCTTGGGGAGTAAACGCCGCCGTGTCAATCTCGCAGCTCGATTCGTCACTGGCTTCGATCGTCCAGCAGGGACGTCTTTTCTGGGCCTCCAGTCCCGGCCAGGCACTCTGGCGGGCCGAGCGGGCGTGCCTGGGGCCGCACTGCGAACAGCATCGCGGCATCGTCAGTCTACAGCTCGGCATGGCACCGCTGATCAGCGACATGTGCCCGGTACGCCATACGCTGGACTGGGCGCCTCGGTCTGATCTCGTCCGCCAACCCAACACGCTCGTCTGCAAGCCGACACATCTTCCGCTGGCCGACGAAAGCGTCGACCTGACGCTGGTGCATCATCTGCTGGAAGCGGTGGACAATCCGCACCACGTGATGCAGGAAGCCGCTCGCGTGACCCGCTCGGACGGTCGGCTGCTGGTCTTCGGCTGGTCCCCGCTAGGACCGGCGGGCGTTTTGCCGAGTCGACGGCCGGTACCCTGGCAGCGTCAGTGGCGCGCGCCGCGCCGTCTGAGCGACTGGCTTGCGTTTGTCGATTTCGAGATCGAACGGGTAGACTACTGCGGATTTCGCCTGCCGTGGCGCTCGATTCACAATGCCCGGCTGGAGACGCTGGGCCGACGCTACAATGTGCCCTGGGCCACGGCCTACTTGCTGGTGGCCCGCCGGCGCAGCGTACCGGTGCAGCCGATCCGGTTGCGTCGACCGGCCGTCGCCGGCGTCAAGTCCGGTGCCTGGCTCGGGCTCGCGCGCGGGCGGCCAGAGGAGGACCGGCGGCTCGAGGTCGGGTCAGCGCATGCCGCACGAACCGGCGAAGCGCGGCGTGAGGTCAAGGCGCCGCCCAAACGGCGCGAGCCCGTTTCCCCGATCTAGTCCGTGGCAAGACTGCCTTGGCGGTCTGTAACCCGCGGTATTCCATCATTCGTCACCGAGAGAGTTACCGATTTGTCTGCCCCCGACACGACCGCCTCATCGTCACCTTCCGTGACCATCTATACCGACGGCGGATGTCGCGGCAACCCCGGTCCGGGCGGCTGGGGAGCGCTGATGATCAGCGGCCCTCATCGTAAGGCGTTGAAGGGCGGCGAGCCCGACACCACCAACAATCGCATGGAGCTCATGGCAGCGATTCAGGCACTGCGAGCCCTCGATCGGCCCTGTCGCGTCGCGCTCTGGACGGATTCGCAGTACGTGCGCAAGGGCATTACCGAGTGGATTCACGGCTGGCAGAAACGCGGCTGGATCACGGCGTCGAAGCAGCCGGTCAAGAACGCCGAGCTATGGCGGGAACTGCTGGCGGAGACGCAGCGTCATGAGGTCGAGTGGCACTGGGTCAAGGGGCACAGCGGCCATGAAGGCAATGAAGCCGCCGACCGCCTGGTCAACGAGGCGATCGATGACGTCGTCGATCAGCGTCGACGCGCGGCACCGCAGCGCTGATCATGATTTCCACTGCGGTTCTTCAGCGGGTCCGACAGGATCAAAAGTTGACTCCAGCGCTTTAGAGAGCCAGTGCTTTAGTGAGGTAAAACATGCGTCAGATCGTCATGGATACGGAAACCACCGGTATCGATCCGCGCGAAGGGCATCGGGTCATCGAGATTGGCGGCATCGAGTTGATCAATCGGCGTTTTACCGGCCGCACCTATCATCAATACATCAATCCCGAGCGCAATATCGAAGCCGAGGCGATCGAGATCCACGGCATCACCAACGAGCGCGTCGCCGACGAGCCGGTCTTCGCACAGATTGCCGATGAGCTGTGGGCGTTCATGCAGGGCGCGGAGCTGGTCATTCACAACGCGCCCTTCGACGTCGGGTTCTTCGATCACGAATTCAAGCTGGTCAATGCCGCGCGCGGCGAGCCAAAGCTCGGCCCGGTGGCCGAGCATTGTGGCGTGCTCGACACCCTGAAGATGGCGCGGCAGATGCATCCCGGTCAGCGCAACAGTCTCGACGCACTGTGCAAACGTTACGATATCGACAACGGCGAGCGTGTACTCCACGGCGCCTTGCTCGACTCGGAGATTCTTGCCGACGTCTATCTCGCCATGACCGGCGGACAGACGGCGCTGTCACTCGCCGGTAACGACGAGGCTGGCGGCTCGGATGCCGGCAGCGCCAGCGGTATTCGCAGGGTCTCGCGCGAGGGCGTGACGTTGGCGGTCACGCGGCCCAGCGACGAAGAGTGGGCCGCGCACCGCGAGCGCCTGGAGGCGATTCGCCAGGCCGCCGGAGAGTGCCGGTGGGACGCGCTCGATGCCGATGGGAGCCAGCACTGATGCTGCGCCGGGAGATGCCGCCGGCGACGGTGTCGGGCGGCTGGCTGTTGCGCCTCGACAGCGCCGGCGGCGTGGCACCTGCCGATGACGACGGCGCGATGCTGAGCCGGGTCGATCCGTGGCCCGAGTCGGCGATGCGACTGGGCTACTGGTCGGAAGTCCCGGTCGCCGTCTCCGTCGAGGAAGGGCAGGAGTGGCCCCCGGCCCGCGAATGGCTGGCTCAGGTTTCCAGTGCGGAAAGCGAGCTGATCGCGACGGCGCTGCAGGTCACGCGCTGGGCCCGCGACCATCGATTCTGCGGCCGCTGCGGCCACGCCATGCGTAGACTCGGCCACGAGTTCGCGATGCACTGCGATCACTGTGGTCTGCGCAGCTACCCGCGAATCTCTCCGTGCATCATCACGCTGGTCACTCATGGCAAGGATATGCTGCTGGCAAGAAGCCCGCGTTTCCCGCCGCAGCGCTACTCCACGTTGGCCGGATTCATCGAACCGGGAGAGGCGGTCGAGGCGGCCGTCAGACGTGAGGTGATGGAGGAAGTTGGCGTCGACGTGGGGCGGGTCAGCTTCTTCAAGAGCCAGTCCTGGCCGTTTCCGCACTCGCTGATGATGGGGTTTTTCGCCGAAGCCGCGAGCCGGCGCATCCGTATCGATGGCGAAGAGATTGTCGATGCGGCATGGTTCTCGCCGGACAATCTGCCTCAGTTGCCGCCGGTCTACTCGATCTCGCGCCAGCTGATCGAGACCCATCGCGGCGCCGTCGCCGTGCGTTGATCTGGTGTCAGACCGCCATCATTGTGCGGTCTGACGCGCCTTTCCGAAAAGCTTCGGCAGTTTCCCGGCGAGACCGATGTCCCCCTTGACCTTGACGCATCCCGTCAACAGCGCCTGCATCGCGTTGATCTCCTTGCGCACGAGTCCGAGCAGCGTGGCGGTATCGCTGGAAATGGTCACGTCGGGCTGCGCGTGTTCGCCGGGCTGGATGTCGAGCGCGCCGTGATCGATGGTCATGTGATGGTCTTCGGCGTCGCTCAGGCGAAATTGATAGACCGCCGCGACGTTGGCAGCCGCCTCGGCGTCGAAGCGCGCGTGGAGTTTGGCGATCACATGATCGTCGTCCATGATGAGCTCTCCTTCGAGGAAAGCGCCAAGCAAAGCATCGCGGTGGCCGGCTTGCAAGCGCGGCATGACTTGGGTTGGTGTGTAGGCCCAGGGGGCGGCAAAGGTGGATGGGAATGATGAAGACATGACACGCAAAAGGAGCTGCACGTGATCGAATGGTTGGCCGACTACGGTCTATTCCTTGCCAAGACAGTGACGCTGGTGATCGCCGTGGTCTTGATCCTCGCGGTCATCGCGAAGGGGCGAGGTAGGGCGCAGGGTGGAGACGCCGGTGCGGTGCTCAAGGTCACCGAGCTGGATGCGCGTTTCGATCGCAGACGTCGTCAGCTTCAGCTGGCTGCCGCGCCAAAAGCGCGACGCCGACAGTTGGCCAAGCGCCTGCGCAAGGTCGCCAGACAGGCTGACAAGCAAGCGCCGCCTGCCGAACGAGAGAGAGTCTGGGTGGTCGATTTCGACGGCGATCTCAAGGCCTCGAAGACGCCAGCGCTGGCCGACCTGGTGTCATTGCTGCTCGAGGAGCTTCGCGAAGGCGACGAAGTGGTACTGCGTCTGCAGTCAGGCGGCGGCCTGGTCCACAGCTACGGGCTGGCGTCGGCGCAGCTCGACCGACTGCGCGACGCCGGCGCAAGCCTGACGGTCTGCGTTGACAAGGTGGCGGCGAGCGGCGGCTACATGATGGCTTGTTGCGCCAACCGGCTGATCGCTGCGCCCTTCGCCGTGATCGGGTCGATCGGCGTGGTTGCGCAGATTCCCAATGTGCACCGGCTGCTCAAGAAGCACGATGTCGATGTCGAGCTGCTGACCGCCGGGCGCTACAAACGAACGTTGACGGTGCTGGGTGAGAACAGCGAGGAGGGGCGCGCTAAATTCCTCGAAGACCTGCAATCCACGCACGATCTGTTCAAGCAGTATGTCGGCGAGCGCCGCCCTGGACTCGATATCGAGAATGTCGCCACGGGAGAGATCTGGTACGGGAGCCAGGCGCTCGCCGAAGGGCTGATCGACGCGGTCGGCACCAGCGATGCGTACTTGCTGGAGAAACAGCGCAGCCACGCGAGAGTCCTGCATATTGCGCTGACGGCAAGAAGCGGCCTTCTCGGGCGCCTTGGCAAGGGAGTCGAAAGCGGTCTGGAGCGCGGTGTCGACCAGGTCATGCAGCGGGTCGACGATCTACGTTGGCAGCGGCGCTGATCAGCCCCGACGAGCACCGACGCTGACTGGCACCGACGCTGATTGGCACCGACGCTGGCCGATCGTGCCAAGGGAACCTGACGTTGCCCGCGTTACGCGATATCGAGCTCGCCGAGCGTCTGGATCAGCCGCTCGGCAGTGGCGCCGTGCAGCGAATAGTAGATCACCTGCGAACTTCTGCGGGTGGCGACCAGCTGCTCCTGGCGCAGCACGGCAAGGTGCTGGGACAGCGCCGACTGACTCAGTGACATTTCCTGATTGATCTGAGTCACCGAGCGCTCCCCGTGCATCAGCAGGCAAAGAATGCGTAGTCGGCTTTCGTTGGCGAGCGCCTTGAGAACGGCGGTCGAGGGTGCTATCTGGTGGTCTTCAAGGGGTATGGCTATGGTCGTCATCTTGGGGTTTCCGCATCCGCGTCAGGCGGGGCCGGCGCCGAACGAGCTGTTACAGGCTTGGCTTATATTATCTTAGTGTAACCTAAAGTTACAGATAATCCAGCGCGCGAGCGCTGGTGATTCGCGGCGTGTCTCCCTATAATCCCCGGCCGCTCTGATCATGATTCGCTTTCGCGTCCCATCGGCGCCCGAATCGACCCGGCGTAAGACGCAGGGTCCGCTTTTCCTTCGAGGGTTCCCTTACCCCTCGGTCCGCATCCCGGCAAATGAAAAAGGTGAACAATGTTCTCGCTCGACACACGCCAACGCCGCGCCATCATTCCCTGGTTGGTGGGTTTCCACATCCTGGTGATCACCGCCAGCAACTATCTGGTTCAGCTACCATTCACGCTCTGGGGTCTGCATACGACCTGGGGTGCTTTCAGCTTTCCGTTCATTTTTCTGACGACCGATCTGACCGTGCGGCTATTCGGCAAGGCGAACGCCAGGCGCATCATCGCGAGCGTCATGGTGCCGGCGCTGCTGGTCTCTTATGCGGTGTCGGTGCTGTTCCAGCAGGGCCATTTTCAGGGCCTGGGCGCGGTAGCGAGCTGGAATCTGTTCGTCGGGCGTATCGCGTTTGCCAGCTTCATGGCTTACGTGCTGGGGCAACTGCTCGATATTCACGTCTTTGATCGTCTTCGACGCCTGCGGTCCTGGTGGGTCGCGCCGACGCTCTCGACCGTGGTCGGCAACCTGGCCGATACCTTCGCGTTCTTCGCCATTGCCTTCTGGCATGGCCCGGACGCTTTCATGAGTGAGCACTGGGTGGACATCGCCTGGTTCGATTATGGGGTCAAGCTGGCGATCAGCCTGATCTTCTTCCTGCCTCTCTACGGTGTGCTGCTGACGTGGCTTGGTCGTCGCTGGGTTCGCCCGGATGGCGTGCCACGTTCGGCGCACTGAGCCTGCCGATCGCTCGCGTCGTGCCCGGACTTCCTCGCTCGATCAGAGCAGGGTAGCCGGCCGTGGGTCGCGAGATCCCAGCGGCGGTTTTGGTATGCTGGCAGGTGACCGACGGTCATCGCCTCGCCAAGGGGAGTGAGCGACGCCGCAATCAAGGGTTGGAGAGGGAGTCGGGCAGTGCAACTTCATGTTATCGATAGTGGTAAAGACGACAGGGGTGAAGGCGTCAGTCATGACACGCCGCCGCTGGTCATACTTCACGGGCTGTTTGGCAGTGCCGACAACTGGCGCTCCCACATCAAGCAGTGGCAGCGGTCGCGTCGCGTCCTGGCGCTCGATCTGCGCAACCACGGTCGCTCCGGACATCAGGCTGGCATGCAGTACGAAGCGCTGGCCGAGGATGTGATGGAGACGCTGACGCCGCTGAACCTGGGCCGCTTCGATCTGCTGGGCCACTCCATGGGCGGCAAGGTCGCGATGACCGTGGCGCGTCAGCACGGCGAACAGCTCTCGCACCTCATCGTTGCCGACATCTCTCCGGTCAGTTACGGGCATGGCCATGACGAGATATTTGCGGCGATGCGCGCCGTCGAGAGGGCCGAGCCAGGCTCCCGGAAGGCGGCGGACGATATCATGCAGGAAGCGATCGAGATCGCAGCCACGCGGCAGTTTCTGGCGACCAATCTGGTGCGAGACGATGATGGCATCATGCGCTGGCGCGTCGGACTGGACGAGATCAGCGATGGCTATCCTTCGATCATCGCTCCGCCCGGTGGCGAGGGCGCCTTCACCGGCAAGGCACTGCTACTGCGCGGAGAGACATCCCCCTACGTCCGCCCCTCACACCGCGAAGCCATCGAGGCGATGATGCCGAACGTTCGGCTGGAGACGATCGAGGGGGCCGGACACTGGCTGCATGCGGAGCAGCCGAAGGCGTTTCGCGATGCGGTGAATCGCTTTCTCGAAGAGACGTGAGCCGAGCGCGCTGACGGTCGACGTGCCTCCGATTGCCGCCTCGGCGACACGCCGGCGGAGCAGGCTCAGACGGTTTCGGTATCGCCGTCGATCGGAATGGCCTCGATGGTGTTGTCGAGGCTGCCCATGAAGCGGTTGAGGATGCGATAGGTATCGATGTCGAAACCGCGTGCGTCGGGCATCGCAGGCAGTGCCTCGAGCGAGGTGGCGCTGCCGAGATAGTGCCAGTGATCGACCACGTGGTAGCCGATTTCGCCCTCGACGTCGCCTTCGCGAAACGCCACTCGGCCTGGCCAGGGCCAGTTCTCGATACGTAGCCTCTCCATCGCCTCGCGAGCCCGCTCGGCGTGTGCTTCCAGACTCTCCTCGCCGCAGCAGGCACCGGCGCAGCGGCCGATCTGATAACCGAAACAGCGCCCGGAACCCGGTTCGAGACCCAGCACGCGCAGGCAGAGGCGCTCTTCGGCAGCGATATCCTTGAGCGTCATCTGCGCATCGCGGCGGTTACGATAAAGCCCATAGAATCGCGACCGCGCCGTGATGACCCACTGGCCGTCGGTCAGCGCGGGCCGCGTTTCGTCGAGTGGCCAGTTCCAGCTGATCATCCTGACGCGCTTGCGCAGCTGGCGGTTGAACAGCGGTACCCAGCGCTTGATGAGATCGGCTTCCAGCAGCTGCGCGCCGAGATCGCCACTGGTGCGCAGCCACGCCACCCGACGCGTCTGCGCCATCAGGTGGCGGTGTCGGCCCTGGGATGGCTGCTGAATGTGGCTGCGCACGCGGGTGCGAATGCTGACGCTCTTGCCGACGTAGAGCGGCAGGTTGCTGTCGCCGAAGAAGACGTAGACTCCGGCCTTGCCGGGCAGTGTCGAGGCCTCGTCTAGCGCGACGCTCGGCAGTGTGTGTGCCGGGTCCTGGTCGGGATCGTAGAAGGGCATGGAGACAGTCATGCCCTCTACGGTAGACGATTTGCGCAACCCGCGCCCGGTCAAGGGTTATCGAGATCGACGGCCAGTCGTGATACCGGGCTCTGCGCCTTGATGGCGCCGCGCTCCAGCAGGAAGGCTTCGAAGTCCCGGTAGCGCTTGGCGTCGAGCGCCGCCGGGCGCAGCGCGAAACGTGGCAAGGTCGACTCCCAGGCCGCATGGTTGAGCGGGGTGTCGAGCGAGTCGTCATAGGCGATGAACTGCTGCCAGGCGTCGTCCGGATGGTTGATGATCCATGAGGTCGCTTCGCCGATGGCGTCCATGAAGCGGCGGTAGGCATCACGATGCTGATCCAGCGTGTCGCGATTGGCGACGAAGATCAGCTCGTCGTAGGTGGGCACGCCTTCCTCTTCGATATAGAACGCCTTGCCCTTGACGCCTTCCTGCTGCATCTGTGCCGGCTCGAAGTTGCGAAAAGCCCCGGTCACGGCGTCGACCTTCTCGCTGATCAGCGCGGGCGTCAGCGAGAAGTTGACGTTGACCATCTCCACATCGTCAAGACTCAGGCCGCTGTGTTCGAGCATTGCGCCAAGCAGCACTTCCTCGACGCCGCCCACCGAATAGCCGACCTTCTTGCCCTTGAGCTGCGACAGATTGGAGATGCCGCTGTCGGCGCGAACCATCAGCGCATTGAGAGGGGTCGCGATCAGCGTGCCGACACGAACGATGGGCAATCCCTGATCGACCTGCAGGTGCAGCTGTGGCTGATAGCTCAGCGCGAGATCGATTCGACCGGCAGCGACGAGTTTCGGTGGCACGCTCGGATCTGCGGGTGTCTGGATGTCCACGTCCAGCCCGCGCTTGGCGAAAAGCCCGCGCTGCTTGGCGATAATCAGCGGGGCGTGGACCGGATTGACATACCAGTCGAGCATTACGCTCAGGGGGATCATCTGCGGCGGTGCGAGATCGTCATTGCCGGCCGATGTCTCCTGGGCCGTCTGCGCCTGGGCCGGAAGCGATCCCGCGAGCATCAGCGCCAGCGACATCAACAGCACGGACGCTGCGCGATGGATTCGGCGCATCACGCCCGCCGCGTCGGGGGCGGTTCGATCGCAAGTCGAGTGGTTTGACGGCATCGTGTTCCCTCTTGGTTGATCGCTATCGTTCGTGGTTGCTGTTGATTGCCGGTGGTGCATTTCAGTATTCGGTTGCAACGCCGTCGCGGTGCCACGGCATGGCCAGACGCAGCAGGGCGTCGACGCCGAAGTAGAGCAGTATGGCGAAGACGACGAGCACGACCAGGGCGGCGAACATGACGTCGATCTGCAGCCTGGCGTTGGCGTTGAGCATCAAAAAACCGAGGCCCCGGCTCGCCCCGACCCACTCGCCGATGACGGCGCCGATCGGTGCCGCGCTCGCCGCCATGCGAAGTCCGGAGGCGAGTGACGGCAGGGCGGCAGGAAGCTGCACGCGGAACAGCACCTGACGTCGGTTCAAGCCAAACGTCCGCGCGAGGTCGAGCCAACCTTGCGGGGTCTGACGCAGCCCGTCGTAGCCGGTCGAGGCGACGGGAAAGTAGATGATGATCATGGCCATCAGGATCTTGGGGCCGAGCCCGTAGCCAAGCCAGAGCATCAAGATCGGCGCGAGCGCGAACAGCGGAATCGCCTGACTGACGAGAAGCAAAGGCAGCAGGGTCCGGCGCAGGGGGCGAAATCGGGCCAGAGACAACGCGGTCACCAGACCGAGCAGCACCCCGCCGATCAGTCCACCAAGGATCTCTATCACGGTGGTGATGGCATGATGCGCGAGCAGCGCCCGCTCTGCGATCAGCGCGCGGCCGACCGCCAGCGGGGCGGGGAGAATATAACGCGGCACGCCAGTCACCGTGATCACCAGTTGCCAAAGGGCGATCAGTATCACGACGGCGAGCAACGGGCGGAGCAGGCGGGGAAGATATTCACTGCGCATCGGCAGTCTCCCGCAGTTCTGCGACCAGTGCCGTCTGGCGTGTCTGGACCTCGGCATCATCGAGTGCCCGAGGTCTGGGTGTTTCAGGCGCGGCGAGGGGCACCAGACGCGCCGGATCGCCCTTGAGCACCAGAATTCTCTCCGCCAGGCGCAGTGCCTCCAACGGGTCGTGCGTCACCATGATGACCGTGCGCTCGGCGAGCAGGCGGTAGGCGAGCTCATGCAGCTCGAGCCGCGTGATGGCATCCACGGCGGAAAACGGCTCGTCCATCAGCACCACGCTGGCATCCTCGAATAGCGTGCGCGCCAGCGAGACGCGTTGGCGCTGGCCGCCGGAGAGCGCTGCGGGCCAGGCGTCGGCACGCTCGGCCAGGCCGACCAGCGCGAGCATCTCGCGGGCGCGGGCGACGGCTGATGCGGAGCGCTCTCCCCGCCAACGCGCCCCGAGCATGACGTTGCCAAGCACGCGCTCCCACGGCACCAGCAGGTCCTGCTGCGCCATCCAGGCCAGTCGCCCGCGCAGCGCTTCACCATCGCTGGTGGTCAAATCGAGATGGTGATTGTCGGGCAGGTGCAGGCCGGCGATCATGCGCAGCAGTGAACTCTTGCCGCTGCCGCTGCGCCCGAGCAGGCAGGTCCAGCTGGACGCCGGAAACTCGCACTCGAGCTTGCTGAACAGCGCCCGCTGGCCAAAGGTCAGCGAGGCGTTGCGGACATGCAGTCCCGGTGGCGTCATGACAGCTCCCGTTGGCTTCCGACAGGGCACGGATAGCGCGGGGAGGGCATGCGTGAAGGCTGGCATTTCCTCCGCCGGTGCTAACCGGGTCAGGTTCGAGGGTTGTGGCGAGCACTCTCAGCCTGTCATTCAGGCACCCCTATGCAGTGAGGCGGATTGTACGCCGCGGCGGCGCGTCTTGCACGGTGGGGTTGTCCTCGATGCTGGCGCGGCCCGCTTCTATGCGCCAGCCGCTGCCGGATCGCGTTGCCGACGTCATATCGTCGCTGATGAACTGGTACGCTCTGTCATCGTCGATCCATCTCGTTTCCTTGAGGAGTTTTCGTTGACTGCATTGTCAGGGCGCCGCCTACCCGCCAGCGAGCTGACTCGGCGGGTTTCGACCTACACCGGCAAGGCGCTGACGCCTATCACATTGCCGTGGCCAGATAGCGCCAATTGGCTGTGGCGCACCGACGAGCTGGCGCCTCAACTGCTCAAGCTGGCGCGCACGCGAGCGGAGACCGATGCGTTCTGGTCCTCCCTGCAGGCGCTTTTCGGCTGGGATCGCTGGGCGCACCCGGAGGCGCTGACCGCGATTCCGGGCTCCTTGCCGTCGCGATTGCCGTTGATGCCGCTACCGCTGACATTCCTGGGGCGGCTGCAAGATGCGCCGCTCTGGAGTTTGCCCTGGCGAGAGGCATCGTCGCCCGAGATGGGAGTTGCCTTGGCAGCCGCGCTTGGCAGGCAGGCCGCCATGCTGCACCGCGATGCTCTGCCGGGCTGGGGGCATCCGGTATCCGGCATCCGCCCACTCGAGGCGTGGCCGGATCTGGCGCGACGATTCGTCGAGACGCATCCCTGCGTGGAAACACACCTAGACCGGCGTGATCTCGAGACTGCGCTGTCCTGGCCGCTGCCCTCGCGTGCCGTCTGGTGCCTGCCGGACCTGAGGCCCGACCAGCTGCTGGCCGGGGCGACAGACTGGCTATGGAGCGACTGGGAAGCGCTGGTCTGGGCGCCGATCGAATTCGATCTCTGCCTGATCGAACTGCTGCTTCAAGATCGCGATCAGCGTGATGCGTTCGTGTCGAGCTACCGGCTGTCGGGCCGCTTGCCGGACCTGGGGCCTTACCGAGATGGCATGCGCACGCTTGCCGTGCTGATGGCGCTACATGGCGATGGTGCAACGACTCGCGTCATGAGCCACCCCCGTTGGCTAACAATTTAAAAATCCAGCGATTTTTCGCCTGGTCAAGGATAGCCAACGTGGCATACTGAAATGTAAAGACTCTCTGACGGTTGATTCGTGGACTCCATCAATAGCCTGTTTCTCATCGGCGGTACGTTGATCGCGCTGAGCATTCTTGCCAGCCGCGTCTCGTCACGCATCGGCGTGCCACTGCTCGTGCTCTTTCTCGGTCTCGGCATGCTGGCCGGCGAGGAGGGCGTGCTGGGTCTGCAGTTCGATGACTATTCTCAGGCATTCCTGATCGGCAATCTCGCACTGGCGATGATTCTGCTGGACGGCGGTCTGCGAACGCGATTTCGCACCTTCCGCGTCGGCTTGAAGCCAGCGCTGTCGCTGGCGACGCTCGGGGTCTTCGTGACCAGCGGCATTCTCGGTCTGCTGGCCATGTGGTTGCTCGATCTCACGCTGACCGAGGGGCTGCTCGTCGGCGCCATCGTCGGCTCGACCGATGCGGCTGCGGTCTTCTCGATGCTGCGCGGGCAGGGCATCAACCTCAACGAGCGCGTGGGCGCCACGCTGGAGATCGAGTCCGGGACCAACGACCCGATGGCGATCTTTCTGACCATTACCCTGGCCGAGCTGCTGACGGGGGATGTCGGCGGGATCAGCGAGACGTTGATGCGGTTCGTGCTGCAGTTCGGGCTCGGCCTCGCTGTCGGGCTCGGCGGCGGCTGGGTCGCCGCGAAACTGCTGCGCTGGCTGGATCTCGCCCCGGGACTCTATTCGCTGCTGGCGTTGGCTCTGGGATTTTGTATCTTCGGCGCGACCAGCGCCGCCGGAGGCAGCGGGTTTCTCGCCATCTACCTGACCGGGCTGATGATCGGCAATCAGCCCGGGCGTCACCTCAATCATATTCTGCCGGTGCATGATGGGCTGGCGTGGCTGAGCCAGATCGGCCTGTTCCTGGTGCTCGGGTTACTGGTCACGCCGTCGGAGATGATCGACTACGCCGTACCCAGTGCCATTCTTGGCGTGGCGCTGATCGTGCTGGCTCGTCCGGTTGCCGTCATGCTGTCGCTGATGCCGTTCTTCAGCTTCCGCTGGCGTGAGCTTTTCTTCATCTCCTGGGTTGGCCTGCGTGGGGCGGTACCGATCGTGCTGGCGATCTTTCCGGTGATCACCGGCGTCGAGAACGCTAATGTCTACTTCAACGTCGCCTTCTTCGTCGTGCTGATCTCGCTGATATTCCAAGGCTCGACGCTGGCTTATGTCGCCCGCTGGATGCGCGTGGCACTGCCCGAAAGCATCACCCCCGATCGACGAGGGCAGCTTGGCGTGCTGCCCGAAAACGACTACGAGATGTTCGTCTACAAGGTCGAGAACGAGTCCCTCGACGATGTACCGATCCGCCTGCTCCGTCTGCCTTCCGGCACGCTGATATCGGCGATCTTCCGCCATCACGCCATGCTGCATCCCAAAGGCAGCACCCGCCTGAGGCTGCAGGATGTCATCTGTCTGATCGGGCGCACCGGTGACTTGCCGTCACTCAATCGCCTTTTCAACGGGGAAGCCAAGCTCAAACGCGAGCGCGCCTTCTTCGGCACGTTCACCCTCGATGGGGAGGCGCTGATGCAGGAAGTGGCGGACGCCTACGGGTTGACCCTGAGCCCGGGGGAACAGGAGATGACGCTCGGGGAATTCGTGGCGCTGCGCGTCGGTGGGCACCCCGTGGTGGGTGATGACGTCGACTGGCACGGATTTCATTGGGTCGTCAGCGAGATGGAAGGCAATCGGGTGACGCGAGTCGGCCTGCGTCTTTATCACTGAAAGGCCGCCCGCCAGCGCTCGCCGGCGCCGACGGGTGAGGCGATTTTGTCATTCCACTTCCGCGTTCTGGGTCGGGCGATCGAGCCGTTTGCCGGTTTCGCGTTCGACCATGCCGTTCATGCTGTCGGCGCGATGCTGGGCGTCGCTTTCCTTGTCGAAATAGCCCAGGCTGCCACCGGTATCGCCGTCGTAAACTTCATAACAGATATGAGCGGCGTCGCCGGGGCGGTGCGTCTTTCGGATCTCGACGAATGGTTCTGCCATGGTGCAATCCTCCGGGAAAGACAGGGGTTGGGCCCGCGTTCGGGGTCGATCTCGAGGGCAGGCCGCGAATGCTTCACTCATTCACGGATAGCCTGGCAGCCATGTCAAGTCAGTATGATGACGAACTCGGCAGGCAAGATGGCAGATTCATCGGTGTCAGTCGGGATCCAGATCCCACTGCAAGCCGAACTGCAGACCGTTGATCGCTTCATTGAAAAGCCCCTGGTCGCTGGCATTGTGGCTTTCGTTGGCCTGAATTCGTGCGGCCTGAGTCTGCGGATCCGGCCAGCCCAGCCGCGACATGCAAATCTGATACTCCGGCTCTCCCGCGATTTGATGGGTCTGGCGCTCGCAGGTGCGACTGTCCCGAATAAAGTTGGTCGCCGTCAGGCGCGGCGTCGCCGAGACGCAGCCCGCGAGCAGGAGGACGACGACGAGGGGAAGAGGCAGCAGATTTCGTGAGAAGCGTGACATGGATCGAAGTACCGGAGACTGACAATAGCGTAGCATCGATCTGCCATCTGGCACGCGGAAATCAGTCGCAAACCTGCGATAAGGACAATCTTCGCTTGCCCTGTTGGCTCTTCCGTTGGATCGGGCGACACCTGAAGACGATTGGCTTGGATGACATATAGAATGGTTGCCACTCCCGCATGGCGATCCGAGCGTCAGAGGAATGATGGCAAGGCCCAACAAGTTGAACGGCGGGGAGCGAAACTCAGGCTCAAACGAAAAAGCCTCGCAGCGTTTGGGCTTATGGGGCTTTGTAGAATGAGGTGGCGGAGAAATACCCTCGGCTATTCCACTATTTAGTCTAAAGCTCTTCGCATTCCTGCCGATACGCTATAGGCGGTCACAACGATGCGAGGAAGGATATGAGTTTTTTCAATAGCGCGGGGAAGGCGGTAGGCGAAATAGCGTCCAAGGCCGCCGAAATAACACAGGAACGGCGTGATTTTTACGAACGCTGCAAGTCCATGTCTGATGAGCAGTTGCAAAAAGTCTTCTGCAATGATGGTTTCTTTGGCGAGCCTTCTTGGAAAAGAGAAATGGCTAAGCAATTTTGGCTAAAACGAGGGATGTGATGATCAACTCAATTGAAGAGCTTGATGCTATCAAGAAGTCTTGCCACTCGATGGTAACCAAGCGATCCAGTTTGTCTGCTGGGGCCGCTATCATCCCTATTCCTGGAGTCGACATTGGCTCTGATGTTGCTATCCTGATGGAAATCATCCCAAAGATTAATCGTAAGTTCGGTCTTTCCCCGGAGCAAATTGAAGAACTGGATTCAGATACTAAGCTACTTGTAATGACCGCTATTTCTAACGTCGGTAGTCAGATGGCTGGGAAGTATATAACTAAAGAGCTTATTGTTATGCTCTTGAAAAAAATGGGTGCGAAGATAGCAACTAAGAGCGTATCGAAGTACGTTCCTATCATCGGTAGCATCGTCGCAGGAGGAATTAGCTTTACTGCAATGAAGTATATGGGCAATAGCCATATTGATGACTGCTACGAGATCGTGCGCGAGGCAATGGAAAAAGAGGGGGCGGGGCCTGCTACCTCCCCAGTTTGATGTCGCTCGAGCTGATATAGCCGCCAATGTCAGCGGCTATGTTTGCTTATGAGTCAGTATTGGAGGTTGCATGTCAGGGCTTGTGTGATTGAACACCCGCTTGGTAAATAAATCAGGCCGCTTATGTTTGCCATTCTTTCACCATCGCAATAGGCGGTTGATGATGTAGTGCCTTCTACGGGATGTGGTAATTGTACAGCCGCGTGTAGCGTTTCAGCTTCTGTTCCAAGTCCTCGCCTGAGCCACACGCCGAGTTTCCTGGACTTTGCTAATGCGGCTGTTGAAGCGCTCCACCCTGCCGTTCGTTTGCGGGTTTCCCGGCTTGATTAAGCGGTGTTTGATGCAATGTGTCTGGCACTCCTTATCAAACGGATGCCGGCCGCTCGGCTTGCGCTCACCTTCACGTATGAAGCGATCGGTAAAGGACTTGCCGTTGTCAGTCAGCACCGCCAGGGTCTTGAAGGGGCCTTCTCTTTTGCCTGCTTCATGAACGCGCGAGCACCTTCCGCGGACTGACTGCTTCGGATCTCCAGACACTCCCAACGCGTGGTGCGATCGATGGCGACGTAAAGATAGCGCTTTTGCTCCTCGTCGGGCATCTGAGGCAGGTGCTTGATGTCGATATTCACATACCCCGGTTCGTAGCCTCCGAAGGGTTTGTATCTCGGATTCTCGTCATCTCCAACGTCCTGCTGAGCCAATTCCGCAAGTGTCGGCACGTCGCGCCGCTGAAGCATACGATGCAGGCCGGAACTAGATAGCCGGGAATTCAGGAATTCACGCGCCACGACGAGAAGGTCATCCAGACCGAGGCAAAGGGATTCGCGCGTTGCGATCTGCACCTCCTCCTGCGCGGGGGTGAACGTGGCCAGCTAATTGTGACGCGTGTGCGATCGGTGATGGATATCGTCACGATACCGCCTGTGCCGTATGGTCGTGCTGGCGACACCATACCGGCGGGCCAGCTCGCTATCCGTGATGCTGGAGGGCGCTGCCTGGATCTCGATACGGATCTTCGGTGTCGTGATCGCTTTTTTATGCAGCTTGATGTCCATGAATCTGCTCCCGGATGAATTGCTGAAGAAGCTCCCTCGCTGCTAGCAGAGAATAATTTCTATAAGCGATCCGATCATCCGGTACCGATACCGCCGCACGCACAGGGAAAAGCAAGCGATCCTTCAACGAGCACATCTCTCGCGCCGTTCAATGAGCGCAAAATTGCGCCCGTTAAATTGGGCTGAACATTGCATTAATCAGTAGATGGTAGGGGATAGATCAAGCGACATGCTTGTATCAATCGAGGAGCGAAAATAATAAATTTGTCCTTCTTCGACGTTCACTACCTCTTCTTTTAGGCCACCGCCGCAAATCCCCCGCGTATCCACGCCTAAAAGCGCCTGGCCAGGCTTAAGGTAAAAAGACGCCGACTCGCCGTCTTCAATTTCCGCTGCCTTTTGTCGATTGATCGTTACTAGTTGATCGCAACCAGCCCCAGTGAATCCAGAATCGCGAAGCAGCGTGATCGTGCCGTAAGGGCCGTCAGGCTGATGCTGAAAAGCGTACAGACGGTCAGTTGATACAGGCTCTGCTTCCAATGGCCCAACCGCATGGGTCGCGCAACCTGAAACCAGTGCCACCATCGCCAATGCCGCAGCTTCTCTTATCATTTGTATCTCCCTTGTACTGGAAAGGGAGCATAAAGAGTTTCAGCGCATACGAAAACCGCCCCAAAATCATTTTCGGTTGATAAGGCGGTTTGATGGGTAGCTTAGAAACTGCCTTCTAAGTTACTGATATATATGGGTAAGTGGCGGCGACACAGCCTGCCATGTTTTCGCACCATCTAGCCGCTTTATGAATCAATACCCTCTTTCTATCAATTGCTTACGCAAGATTTTTGCACCCCGTTGCACCATCCGATACTGTGCAATAGCAATTTTTATGGTGGACTGGATGGAGGGCTGAGGTGCCTAAGAGAAGCCGGAAACTATCGGCGCTAGAGGTAAAGCGTTTATCGAAGCCTGGGCGTCATGCAGTGGGAGGGGTATCCGGCTTATATCTATTCATAGGGCCGGGCGCCAAACGTTGTTGGACTCTGCGAGTCACCATTGGGGAGCGTCGCCGTGAACTGGGCTTGGTGTAGTGGTTCACTAAAACCGGACACCCATTTAGGTGGTATCGTCGCCACCAAAGCAGAGGTGATCCATGGCCAGACAACGTCGTTCATTCTCCACCGAGTTCAAGCGTGAAGCCGCCGGGCTCGTACTTGAGTAGGGCTACTCCGTGGCTCAAGCCGCTCGCGCCGTCGATGTCGGTGAAACGCCTCTGAGACGCTGGATCGATCAGCTACGCGCGGAGCGCGGTGGCGTCACACCCAAGTCAAAAGCATTGACCCCCGAGCAGCAGCGAATCCAGGAGCTCGAGCGCCGCATCAACCGGTTGGAGCGGGAGAAAGCGATACTAAAAAAGGCTACCGCTCTCTTGATGTCGGACGATCTCGATCGTACGCGCTGATAGACCAGTTGAGTGAGCAGGAGCCGGTGGACATGGTCTGTAGCGCCTTCGATATCGCGCGTTCGAGCTATTACGAGCATCGCCATCAGCGGTCACGAATCGATGTCGAGCAACTACAATTACGCGCGACAATCGCTGAACTGTTTAACCAAAGCCGGCGTTCCGCGGGCAGCCGGACGATCATGCTGCAGATGCGGGAATCGGGGCTCGATGTGGGACGCTTCAAGATCCGGCGCCTAATGCAGGAGATGGGACTGACCTGCCAGCAACCACGACCACCGGCCTATCGGCGAGCACCGGTCGAGCGGCCCGACATTCCCAACCGCTTGAATCGTCAATTTACTGTCGATGCGCCCAACCGGGTGTGGTGTGGCGATATCACCTACGTTTGGGCACAACATCGTTGGCATTATCTGGCTGTCGTTCTGGATCTTTATGCACGACGTGTCGTCGGGTGGGCATTGTCTGATCGCCCCGATGCGGCCCTGGCCATCAAGGCGCTAGATAGGGCCTTCGAGCAACGCGGCAGGCCGCAGGGGCTGCTTTTCCACTCGGATCAGGGTGGCCAGTATGCGAGCCGAGCCTTCCGGCAGCGGTTGTGGCGCTATCGGATACAGCAGAGCATGAGCCGTCGCGGTAACTGCTGGGATAACGCCCCAATGGAGCGACTGTTCCGCAGCTACAAGAGCGAATGGATGCCATCGACCGGCTATCTATCAGCACAAGAGGCATTACGAGATATCAGCTTCTATCTGGTGGAGCGCTACAACCGGCAACGGCCGCATCATTACAACGGCGGCATGTCGCCCGCACGAGCGGAAGAAATACTCAATTCACTGTCCGGAATTAGTTGACCACTACAGAAGCGCACAGAGTCAGAGAAGCTCAGGGCACTGCTGAACCAGAAGCTCGAAACCATGGTGGCGGCGAATCCCACGCGGGCCGACTTCATGGAGAAGCTTCAGAAGCTGATCGAGCGCTATAACGCCGGAAGCATCAACGTCGAAACTTTCTTCCAGCAGCTCATGGAGTTCACCGAGGATCTGCAGGAAGAAGACAAGCGAGCGATGCGTGAGGAGCTAAGCGAGGAAGAGCTGGCCTTGTTCGACATTATCACCAAGCCTGCTCCCGAGATGACCGACAAGGAGATTGCCCAGGTGAAGGCTATGTGCCGGGAGCTGCTGGAGACCCTAACAGAGGAGAAGCTGGTTCTGGACTGGCGGAAGAAGGCGAAGGCAAAGGGCGATGTACGCCGTACCTGGGAGATCGTCTTTGATCGTGGCTTGCCTGAGAGCTTTGACGAGAAGGTCTACGAGGAAAAATGCGAAGCAGCCTTCCAACATATTCTGATGAGCTACCACGGCGGCGGCCATAGTGTTTATTCAAGCGCACGGGCCTAGCCGGGTAGCGGTCCGAACCTGTGAGCTTGAACCACTCCCATCAACGTCCTGGCGACGAAGCTAGGTCACCGTTCTTGAAGTAGACGCCCCTTTTCCCATAACGGAATTTCGAAATTTTTTCGATAGGAGGGTAGTGGGCCGGTGTGGCGGCCGATCAGGAACGAAATGAGGGGGTGGGGGGTACAGAACCGCCAGCATGAATAGCGCTCTTGGTGCATTCGTAAGCGCAGATTTTTTGGTGGTCTGTTTGGTGGGCTCAATAAAAAACCAGCCATAAGCGGCTGGTTTTTAGGGAATAGTGGCGGAGAGACAGGGATTCGAACCCTGGGTAGGCTATTAACCTACGCCGGTTTTCAAGACCGGTGCATTCAACCGCTCTGCCATCTCTCCGACTTACGGCGAGGGATACTACCATCGCACGGCTGTTCGTCAAGACTTTATTTAGCTTTCAAAGAGTTAATCAGCTAAGACCGCTGATGGCGGCGCTTGTCAAGGGAACTTCCGGCGGGCATTCTGGTCTATGGGTAAGACTCAATAATGAGGGGACTGCAATGGATTATCGTACTTCGCATGATGTCGCCGGTCGGCGATCGAGTGCGGTCAGCACCAACAAGGTATTGCGCAATACCTACATGCTGCTGGCCATGACGCTGCTGTTTTCTGCCGTGACCGCTGGCGCCGCCATGGCGATGGGCATCACGCAAATCAATATCTTCATTTTCTTCATCGGCGCTTACGGGCTGATGTTCCTGGTACACAAGACGGCCAATTCCGCGGCGGGTCTCGGCGCGATCTTTGCCTTCACCGGGTTCATGGGCTTCACGCTGGGCCCGATCATCGATCTCTACCTGTCGATTCCCAATGGCGCGCAGCTAGTGATGACCGCGCTGGGGATGACGGCAGCGACGTTCCTCGGGCTCTCCGCGGTCGCGTTGATCACGCGCAAGGATTTCAGCTTCCTGGGTAACTTCATGGTCGCTGGTGCCATCGTGCTCGTGCTGGCCATGGTGGCGGCGATGCTGTTCAACATTCCGGGGCTGGCGCTGGCTGTGTCGGCGGGTTTTGTGCTGTTCTCCTCGGCGGCGATCCTGTTCCAGACCAGCGAGATCGTCCATCGGGCGGGCGAAACGAACTACATCCTCGCCACCGTGACGCTCTACGTCTCGATCTACAACCTGTTCCTCAGCCTGCTGTCGATTCTCGGCGTGATGTCCGACGACTGACAGGCGATCCAGCAAGATCGCGAATCATGTGATGACCAAACCCCACTACGGTGGGGTTTTGTCGTTTGGTACCATAGGATGCTCACAAGATATTCCAGACGGATCGTTTCGAGAGACCGATGACATCCCGTTCGCCCGACACTCACCGCCCGTTGAGCTACGCATTGCTGGTTCACGGGGCGCCTTACGGTCATCAGGCGGCGCTGTCGGCGCTGCGATTTGCGCGCGCCTTGGCGCAGCGTGGTCATCGCGTGGCGACCGTATTCTTCTATCATGACGGGGTGCATAACGCCTCGACGCTGATGTCTCCACCGCAGGACGAGCTCTCGCTGCAGGCGGGCTGGCGCGAGCTGCACGCGCAGCAGGGCTCGGCACTGCTGGTCTGCGTCGCTGCCGGGCTGCGACGGGGGCTGCTCGACGAGGCCGAAGCGGCGCGTCACGGCAAACCTGCTGCCAACGTCGAGCCGCCTTTCGAGTTGACCGGCTTGGGCCAGCTCGTGGATGCGATGTTCAGTCACGACCGACTGCTGACGTTTGCCCCATGACCACGATCCAGAATATCGACGCCGCGCGTCACGACCTTCTCGTCATCCTGCGTCATGCGCCACACGGCAGTGCCTGGCTGCGTGAAGGATTGGAGGTGGCCTTGGTCGCTGCCGCTTTCGGCAAGCGTGTGGCGCTGATGTTTCAAGCAGACGGTGTCTACGCGCTGATGGCAGGGCAGCAGGCAGGGGCGCTTGGCCAGAAGGGCACGCACCCGCAGATTGCCATGCTCGAGATGTACGATATCGAAACGCTGTGGGTCAGCGAGGAAGCGCTGTTGCAGCGGGGGCTCGAGCCGGATGACCTGATGTTGCCGGTGACGCTGCTGGATTCTCGGACGCTCGCCCATGTGACGCGCGAGAACCCGTACACGCTCGTATTCTGAGGCTCCGAGTGGCTGACTTGCTGCCGGGCCGACACCGAAGGAAAGACGCCCACGCATGATATTGCACCTGATCAATCGCGCGCCGCAGCATCCCGCTGTCTATCAGGCGTTGGCCGAGAGTTTCTCGAAGGGCGACCACGTGTTGCTGATCGAGGACGCTTGCTATGCAGCGCTACCGGGCAGGCAGGATGTGCTCGCGCCCTTTGCGGGCGCAGTGTCGGCGCTGGAGGAAGATCTTGTCTCGCGTGGCCTGCGGAAGCGGGTTGGCGACAGCCTCGAGGTGGTCGATATGGCGGGCTTCGTCTCGCTGACCGAACTTTATTCCCGTTCATTGAGCTGGTTCTGATGACGACGCAAACGCTGACGGTGGACGGCAATACCATTGCGCTGGACGCAGAGGGCTACCTGGTGTCGCTGGCCGATTGGTCACCGGCACTCGCCACTGCGCTGGCGGCGAGCGAGGGACGCGAGCTGACGCCCGATCACTGGGAGGTGATCGATCTGATGCGGGCATTCTATCAGCGCTATGAAGCGGCGCCGGCCATGCGCCCGCTGGTGAAAGCCATGCGCCAGAGTCTGGGCGAGGATAAAGCGTCATCGCTTTACCTGATGCGGCTCTTTCCCGGAAGCGACTCCCGCGAGACACCGGCCAAGATCGTCGCCAGACTGGCCGGGCTGCCCAAGCCCACCAACTGCCTGTAGCGCGCGAGACGCTTGCGATGAATTTCCTGGCACATGCCTGGCTTTCACGGCAGGGAGACGATGAGTTTCTCCACGGCAACCTGATCGCCGATGGCGTCAAGGGAAGCCGGTTCGAGGGTTGGTCGGCTGCGGCGGCGGCAGGCATTCGTCATCATCGGCAGGTTGACGCGGCGATCGACAGCCACGCGGAAGTCCTGAGGCTGCGCCACTCGGCGCCCGCCGCTGAACGGCGGTTCGTCGGCATTGCGCTGGATTTGGTGTGGGATCACTTCCTCGCCAGTCGGCAGCCGGACCCCGCGCTCGTCAAGCGCTGCTATCGCATTCTCGAAGCCCGGCGAGCGCCTGCGCGGCTGGCCACCCTGGTACCCGCGATGATCGAAGGCGATTGGCTCAACAGGTATGCCGATTTCAACTTCACCTGCCGCGCCATTGCCGGGATCGGGCAGCGACTGCGGGGCGAAAACCATCTCGAAAATCTCGTGCCGTGGCTAACGGTGGAGTATGGCCGTCTGGAAAGGGCGTTCGTCATACTCTGGCCGGATATGCAGGCGCGTTTCTCCGACACCCCTACGGCGACTTCCCACCGTCAGCGATAGAACGAGCCAGGCGTGCCGGGTGTCGTGAGGCGACGCCGATCGGTCTCTGGATCGACGCCTTCCCCGGCGTCTCCCTTGCTGACATTGTCCCAGTCAGTGCCTTGCGCCTCATTCCCTCAGGCTTGCAGCCACAGACAGGATACGGGGTCGCCTGGCTCGATAACGCTATCCGGCGGTACGACGGCCAGCGCGTTGGTGGTCGCACAAGAGGTGAGTACGGCAGAACTCTGCTCCGGATAGGCGTCGGCGAGGATTCGGCCGTCCGCGAAGGTCAGCGTCACGCGCATGTAGTGGCGTCGGGCCTGAGTTCGCGTGGCGAAGTTGGCGGTTGCCTCTAGCTGCGGCAGGGCCGCCATCGCGGCGCAGCCTTGAAGGCGCCCCAACAGCGGTCGCAGATAGAGCCAGGCGCCGACATAACTCGATACCGGATTGCCGGGCAGACCAACGACGCTCGCCTGGCCTATCGTGCCCAGGGCCAGCGGCTTGCCGGGCCGCATCGCCAATCGCCACAGAGACAGCGTGCCGAGCTGCTCCAGCGCCGGCTTGACGTGATCTTCCTCGCCGACGCTGACACCGCCGGTCGTGACGATGACGTCGGCGGCGGCGGCCGCTCCTCGCAGTCGTTCGACGGTGTTGCTGAAGTCATCCGCGACCCGGACCTGTTCGACGACGAGGCCACCGAAACGCGCAATCAGGGCGGTCAGCATGGGGCCGTTACTGTTGTAGATCTGACCGCGTTTCAACGCCGTGCCCGGTTCGATGATCTCGTCGCCGGTCAGCAGAACGGCTACCCGTGGGCGCCGCACGACTTCCACTTGCGCGATGCCCTGGCCGGCCAGCAAGCCGAGCGAGGCGGCGCCGAGCTTCGTGCCACGCTCGAGCAGCCGCGCGCCGACGCTGACGTCCAGCCCGCGCTGGCGAACGTTCTGGTGCGGTTCGGTGGGCGGAATGGCTGCCTGCTCGCCATCCACCGAGACATTCTCCTGGATCGCCACGCAGTCTGCGCCGGGGGGAATCTCGCTGCCGGTGAAAATGCGGGCGCAGGTGCCCGGCTCGAGCGGGGCGGGCGCCTGTCCAGCCGGAATACGCTGAGAGATTCGCAGTGTCTTGCCCGAGTCCGCGCTGGCGAGGGCATAGCCATCCATCGCGCTGTTGTCGGCCGGCGGGACGTCGAGGCGAGCCGAGATGTCACTCGCGAGTACGCGACCATCGGCGTCCCGGCAATCGATCCACTCGTTGTCGAGACGTTCGACGTTGCGCAGCAGCGCCTCGAGCGCCTGCTCGACGCTTGCCAGCTCAGCCATGTCGATGCGTGCCTCTTTCGGGAATGACCAGGTTGGCAAAGTTGCAGGGGCGATGGCGGCTATCGAGCTGCTCCACGAGAATTCGCTCCCATGCCGTCCGGCAGGCGCCGGTCGAACCGGGTAGACAGAACAGCACGGTGGCATTGGCCAGTCCGCCCAGGCAGCGGCTCTGGACGGTGGAGCTGCCGATCTCCTCGAACGAGAGCTGGCGAAACAGCTCGCCGAATCCCTCGATCGTCTTGTCGAGCAGCGGCGTTACTGCCTCCGGCGTGGAGTCGCGCCCCGTGAATCCCGTACCGCCGGTGGTGATGACCACTTGAACCTCAGGATCGGCGATCCAGGCCGAGACGACGGCCCGAATTTGGTAGATGTCGTCGGGCACGATGCGCTTGGCGGCGAGCCGGTGTCCGGCGGTCTCGAGTCGCTCCACCAACAGTTGCCCCGAGCGATCGCTGGCCTCGTCACGGGTGTCCGACACCGTCAGTACGGCGATCGACAGGCCGATCATCGGCTCGGCAGCTTGGGCGTCGCTCATGCGTTGTCGTCCTTGGTTTGCTTGCGTGCCTGGCGGGCCTCGAGTGCGGCGAGTTGTTCATCGGTCGCCGGCGGCTGATGGTGCTGTTTCCACTCGCTGTACGGCATGCCGTAGACGTATTCACGCGCGGCTTCGTAGTCGAGTGTCTCGCCGCGCTCGCCGGCGGCCTCGACCAGCCACTTCGACAGACAGTTTCGGCAGAAGTCGGCGAGAATCATCAGATCGATGTTCTGCACGTCCTTGTTGGCATCGAGGTGGCGCAGCAGGTGACGGAAGGCCGCGGCTTCCAGCTCGGTGCGTGTTTGATCGTTAAATTGATGCATTGGGGGACTCCCAGGTTGGTCGTCAACGTGATCGTCGGCAATACGTGGTCGTCGGCGTTACGACGGGGCGCAAGGGCTCGCGCAGCCGAGACGATGGGGCTCAGGCCAGCACCGTCGCCGGGACAAGTTCCAATACCCGCTTGAGGGAGCGTATCAGTACCCGTCGCCGGGGGTGCACACCGACAGCACCACCGCGTCGGCCTCGCTGGTCGATACCAGAGCGTGGCCCATGTCGCTATCGAAGTAGAGCGAGTCGCCGGTGCTCATCGCCAGCGGTTCGTAGAATTCAGAATAGATGAGGATATCGCCCTCGAGCACCATCAGAAACTCCTCGCCGTCGTGACGAACCCACTCCTGAAACTCGCCAAAGCTGCGCGCACGCACGATGGTCTTGAACGGGATCATGCGTTTCTGCGCCAGCTGCCACGAGAGCAGCTCGTGCTCGTAAGTGGGCGTCGGGTGCTGCCTGCCGTCGCCGCGAGCGGTCAAGTCCCGACGCCCGCGGGACTGCAGCTGGGGTTTGGTTGGCGTCAGTAGCTGCGGGAGATCGATGTCCAGTCCGGCGATCAGCTTCTGGACGGCGCTGAATGTCGGCGAGATCTGGTCGTTCTCGATTTTCGAGAGCGTCGATCGGGCCAGGCCGGTGCGCGCGCTGACGTCGCCGAGCGTCCATTGATTGGCGAGCCGGATCTCCTTGAGACGATCGCCCAATCGCAAAGGCTCGACGAACGCCTTGCGCCCGGAGGCAATGCGCAGCGCGGCTTCCTGATCGTTGCTGGCGGCCATGAAATTCTCTATGTCGAGTGAATATGTCGAGTGAAGGGCGAGTGGCGCCTGCGTGAGGGCAGGGGCGGCAAGGATATCACAGCGGGCCTTGTCGCTCCGCCGCCCGGCGAACCAAGCCGGCCGACGACATTGACAAGACAGCGGGACTAGAGATGACAGGCCTGACCGAGAAGCGCCAGCAGATGCGCCTCGACGCTGATCGGTAACGCCTTGAGGTTGTAGCCTCCCTCGAGAACGGAAACCAGCTTGCCGCCCGCGTGGCATCTGGCGACGTCCATCGCCAGCGAGGTGATCCAGTGGAAATCTTCATGATCGAGCGCGAGCTGCCCCAGCGGATCTTCTCGGTGCGCATCGAAGCCACTGGAGAGCAGGACGAGCTGGGGCCGGTAAGCCTCCAAGGCCGGTAGCCAGTCTCGCTCGACGACCTTGCGATAGCTGGCACCGTCGGTGCCGATGGGAAACGGCGAATTGATGACATTGGGCCAGTGGCCGTCCAGGTAGCGCCAGGGATAAAAGCCTTCCTGGTAGCTGCTGCAGATCAGCACACCGGGATCATCATGAAAGATATCGAGCGTGCCGTTGCCCTGATGAACATCGAAATCGAGAATGGCGATACGTTCGATTCCATAGCTTGCCCCAGCATGGGCGGCGGCCACCGCCACATGATTATAAAAACAGAATCCCATGGCCTGGTCGCGTTCGGCATGGTGGCCCGGCGGTCGCATCGCGCAGAAGACATTGTCGCTACGGTTGCGGCATACCAGATCGACCCCGCGGATGGCGGCGCCGGTCGCAAGCCGAGCCACCGCCAATGAATGCGGCCCCAGTCGCGTGTCGGAATCGAGCTCATGAAGGCCGTTTTGCGGCCGCCTGGCTTCCAGCGAGCTGAGGTAGTCTCTTGCGTGAACCCGCTCGAGAGCGAGTGTGTCCGCCGCTGCCGGTTCGGATTGGACGGTCTGTTGCAGTACACCGCTCAGCATCAATCGAGCGCGGATGGCCTCGAGCCGCATGGGGGACTCGGGATGGTTGGGCCCCATGTCGTGGAGTGCGACATCCGGGTGCGTGAGATACGTCGTGATCATGGCAGGGTCCGATCCGTCGGGCAGCGTCGAGGAATCTCTTCGGTGGCAGACGACCAGCGTAACTCAACCTTCGTGACCTGACTCGTTCGGCTCGGCAGTTGTCGACCTTGGTCGCAGGGCTCAACGCCGATAGCGGGAACGTGTAGGGTTGAGGCAACTTCAGTCGATGTCGTGAGGTCCGCCGTGGCCACGCAATTTCTGCGCCGTTTTTTCGCGCCCCGTTCGCTGGTTGTCATTGGCGCCTCGCCCAGGCCCGAGTCGATAGGAGGCGTCGTCCTGAACAATGTGTTGGAGGCCGGATTTCCCGGGCCGGTGTGGGCGGTCAACCCGCGGGGTTATGACAGCGTCCACGGCGTTGCCTGCTACCGCCGCGAGTCCGAGCTGCCGGAGGTTCCGGAACTGGCGATCGTCTGCTCGCCACTGAAAAGCGTACCCACCGTCCTGACTCGGCTCTCGGCATTCGGCGTGCGCGCAGCGCTGGTGCTTTCCGGCGGCGTCTCGACGGATGAAGGCGCTGGCGTCGAAACACTGCGGCAGCGCCTGCAGCGCGCCGCCTTGGCTTCCGGCATGCGCATCATGGGGCCGGAGTGTTTGGGAATCGCGGTTCCGTCGACCCGTCTCAACGCGACTTACGCGGGACAGCCGATTGCCGACGGCAATGTGGCCTACCTGGGGCAGTCCGGCATGCTGGGAAACGCCATGATCGATTGGGCCGCAGGCCGCGACGTGGGGTTTTCTCACCTGGTGACGCTCGGTGACAGCGTCGACGTGCAGCTCGCCGACGTCATCGACTATCTCAATCAGTCGACGCGCTGCCGCTCGCTGCTGCTGCATCTCGAGAGCATTCGCAACGCGCGGCATTTCATGACCGCGATCCGCGAAGCCTCGCGTAATCGACTCGTTCTGGCGATCAAGAGCGGACGAACGGCCGAAGCGACCCTTGATGCCTTGCCGCCCACGCCGGGCATCGCGCAGCGCGACGAGGTCGTCGATGCGGCGCTGGCGCGAGCCGGCGTCGTGCGCGTCGAGGACTCCGACGAGCTGTTCGATGCGCTCGAGACGCTGTCGCGGTTCAAACCGCCGCGGAGTGATCGCCTGGCCATCGTCTCCAACGGCGTCGGGCCCGCGCTGCTGGCGATCGACAAGCTCATCGAAGGCGGCGGCCAGCTGGCGGTCCTCAGCGACGAGACCGCAAGAGGCTTGGTGTCGGCCTCTCTGGACAGGAGCCGGCCAGGACAGAACCCAGTCGACCTCGGCGGCAGTGCAAGACCGGCGGATTTTATCGCGGCGCTGGAGCTGGTGACGCGTGACCCCGGCGTCGATGCCGTGCTCATGCTGCACGCGCCCACCCGATTGGCGCCCGCCAGGGAAACCGCCGAAGCGCTGGTGGAAGCCGTTTCGCGTTTTCGTCATCGCGTTCTGGTGAGCTGGATGGGGCTCAAGGAGGCGCTGGCGGGACGCAGCGTCTGCAACCGCGCCGGTGTTCCCAGCTATATCTCGCCGGAAAAGGCCGTTCGGGCCTTTCTTCATCTCGCCCGTTATCGTCGCGTGCAGCGACTGCTGCAGGAGACGCCGCCGTCACTGCCGCTCGCAGCTGGAACCGACGCGCGTGAGCGCTGCCATGCCTTGATCGACGAAGCGCTGGCGCGGGATCGCGACCACCTGACGCATCAGGAGACCGGCGAAGTGCTGGCGGCCTACGGTATTTCATCGGCTCCCAGTCTGTACGCTGCGGATCTGGAGGCGGTCGAGCACGCCACGGCGCGGCTCTGCGGCCCCTGGGCCGTCAAGGCGGTGCATAGTGGCAACTGCCTGCCATTTCGTGATCAGCGAGAATCCTCGCTCCCGGCCTCGTCGCTGATTCAGGATATCGAACAGCCGGGGGCAGTGGTCGATGCAGTCGTCCGCCTGGGGGAGAGAGTGGCCAGGGAGAACCCCGGCAGTTCGCTTTACAGCTACTGTCTGCAGACGATGCAGCGTGGCAAGCAATCGCTGCAGCTCTGTGCCGGCATTACCCGCGATGCGGAGTTTGGGCCCGTGATCGTTTTCGGCGTGGGTGGCTATAAGGTGGATGTCATGGCCGACCGCCAGATCGCATTACCGCCGCTCAACCTGCGTCTGGCGAAGGAGCTGGTCGAGAGAACGCACGCCGGTGACCTGATTCGCGAGCATGCCGGCGATCCCGAGTTGGCGCTGGATCAGGTGTGCCGCATGCTCGTGAAGCTCTCTCAGATGATCGCGGATCTGCCGCGGCTGCGCGGGCTCGAGATCAATCCGCTGCTGCTGAATGCCGATGGCATCACGGCGGTCGACTACGCGCTCGACCTCGGGCCGGTCACGGTGCAGGCGATCATGCCGTACCCGGAGGAGCTGGCGGAAACGGTGATGCTGGCGGGGCTATCGATCGAGATTCGGCCGATCCGCGGTGAAGATGCGCCGCTCATCACGCACTTTCATACCTTCCTCTCCGAGCAGAGCATTCGCTATCGCTACTTTCACCACAAGGCGGTTCTGTCCCCCCGCGAGCTGGCACAGCTGAGTCAGATCAATTACGACCGCCAGATGGCGTTCATCGCGGTGACGCGACGTGATGACCGAGAGGAGATGCTCGGTGTCGTGAGGGTGTGGAACGATGCCGACAACATTCGTACCGAGTTTTCGATCATCGTGCGCGATGACTTCCACGGTATCGGGCTGGGTCGGCTGTTGATGGAGAAGATCATCCGTTACAGCCGCCAGGCCGGCACGTTGGCGATGACAGGTACGATACTGGCCGACAACTTGCCGATGCGACATCTGCTCGTCGGACTCGGTTTCGTACTCAAGAGCAATATCGAGGAGGGGGTCATCGAAGCAACACTCGAGCTGAACGCGCCTCGCAGTGACTGGCAGCGTCATCGCCTGGAGGCCGCGATGGATTGAGGTGAAGAGGGGCGTTTACCGGCAAACGGGCCGCAAGAGGGAACTTGAATACTCATTCAATTATAAGATATTGTCGTTTGAAGGGTTATTGATAAAACCGTATGATGTGAAACCAAACAACACTAACGGATACCGTTCGAAACGTGGCTGGACACGCCGCGTGGAACCTTCTGCTTAGCCAATCAGGCCTACCATGACCGACACACAGCAAACCAAGATTCAAGTGCGCAACTTGAGCAAGGTGTTCGGCGACGACACCCGAAAGGCGCTCAAACTGCGTGACGAGGGTCTCAACCGAGCCCAGATTCTCGAGAAGACCGGCCAGACCCTTGGCTTGTCCAATATCAATTTCGATGTCCGGGAAGGCGAGCTTCTCGTCATCATGGGCCTCTCCGGCTCCGGCAAGTCGACCTTGATCCGCTGCCTTAACCGGCTGATCGATCCGTCCGAAGGCGACATCATCATCGAGGGCGAGAACATCCCTCAGCTCAACGAGAAGGCGCTGCTGCAGTGCCGGCGTCGCCACTTCTCGATGGTGTTCCAGAATTTTGCCCTGTTCCCCCACCGGACCGTGCAGCTCAACGCCGAATATGGCCTCGAGATTCGCGGCATCGACAAGGCAAAGAGAGCCGAAACGGCGAAGAATGCGCTCAAGCAGGTCGGGCTCGAAGGGTGGGAAGATGCCTACCCGAGCCAGCTCTCCGGCGGTATGCAGCAGCGTGTCGGCCTGGCTCGTGCGCTGGCGAACGACGCCAGCGTGCTGCTGATGGATGAAGCATTTTCGGCGCTCGACCCGCTGATCCGGCGCGACATGCAGCAGGAGCTGATCGAGCTTCAGCATCGGATGAAGAAGACCACGATCTTCATCACCCATGACCTCGACGAGGCGTTGAACATCGGTGATCGGATCATCCTGCTGCGCGATGGCGAAATCGTGCAGATCGGCACGCCCGAGGAGATCCTGACGCGCCCGGCGGATGACTATGTTGCCCGCTTCACCGAAGGCGTCGACAGGTCGCGCGTCGTCACGGCGCGCCGTGCCATGCGTCCGGTACGTTCCACCGCGCGCAGCGAAGACGGACCGCGCACGGCCTTGCGCAAGATGGTCGAGCACAGCCTGGATTCCATCTACGTGGTCGATTCCGAGCGCAAGCTGCTGGGCATCGTCGAAGCCGAGAAGGCCGATGAGGCCGCCAAGGCCGGGAAGGACTCGATCATGGAGCTGATCGACAAGGATTTCCCGAGCGTCGGGCCCGACGAGCCGCTTTCGACGCTCTACTCCATGTTCTCCGCCAAGAGCTATCCCATTGCCGTGATCGATGAAGATAGCCGCCTGCTGGGCGTGGTCGTCAAGGGCGCGGTACTCGAACAACTGGCTGAAGCGGGAGACGCATGATGGACTTCGATATTCCTAGAATTCCGCTCGGCGACTGGATCGAGGGCGGTCTCGACTTTTTGACCTCCGAGTTCTCGGGCGTGACGCGGGCCATTTCCCGTACCACCCAGGCTGGCATCAATTTGCTCAACGACGGGTTGATGTGGTTGCCTGAATGGGCCCTGATGGCGCTGGTGATTCTGCTCTGCTGGAAGCTGAGCGGTCGCCGGCTGGCGATCGGCGCGCTGCTCGGGCTGTCGCTGATCTGGAACCTGGGTCTCTGGAATCCGATGATCCAGACGCTGACGCTGGTCGTCATCGCGACGCTGGTCGCGATCATCATTGCGCTGCCGCTCGGCATTCTCGCGGCCGTGTCCGATCGCTTCTACAAGGTGATCATGCCGATCCTGGATTTCATGCAGACGATGCCGGCCTTCGTCTATCTGATTCCGGCGATTCCGTTTTTCGGTATCGGCTCCGTGTCCGGCATCTTCGCCACGGTGATCTTCTCGATGCCGCCGGCGATCCGCTTTACCACGCTGGGCATCCGCCAGGTGCCGAAAGACCTGGTCGAGGCTGCGGACGCCTTCGGTTCGACTCGCACTCAGAAACTGGTCAAGGTGCAGCTGCCGCTGTCGCTGCCGACCCTGATGGGCGGCATCAACCAGACCATCATGCTGGCGCTCTCGATGGTCGTCATCGCCGCCATGATCGGTGCCAACGGCCTGGGCAGCGAAGTGTGGCGGGCTATCCAGCGCCTGCGGCCAGGCGAAGGCTTCGAAGCCGGCATCGCGGTGGTCATCATGGCGATGTTGCTGGATCGACTGACGCAGTCGTTCAGCGGTCGGAAGAAAGGCAAGTAAGGCTTCGAGCGGCAGCTTCGGCTGCCGCATCGTTGGCAGTACACAAACCATAAGAAGGGGAAATTCGATGACACGCAACGCATTGTCTCAAGCGGTACGCTACGGGGCGCTGATGATGGCTGCCGGTGCAAGCATGGCCGCAGGCGTGGCGCAGGCGCAGGACAGCAAAGGCACGATCGATCTCGCTTATGTCGAGTGGGCTTCCGAGGTCGCATCGACCAACGTAGTGCGCGCGGTTCTCGAGCAGGAAGGCTACACCGTCAAGATGAGCTCGCTGTCGGCCGCGGTGATGTGGCAGGCGGTCGGTACCGGCGACGCCGATGCGATCGTCGCCGCCTGGCTGCCGACGACGCACGGCGATTATCTCAAGCAGGTTCAGGACAGCGTCGAAGACCTCGGCCCGAACCTCGAGGGAACCAAGCTTGGCCTGGTCGTGCCGTCCTACGTCGACATCTCTTCCATCGATGAGCTCAACAGCCACGCCGATGAGTTCAACGACCAGATCGTCGGTATCGATCCGGGCGCTGGCCTGATGGCGCAGACCGAAGACGCCATCAAGGAGTATGGCATCGACGATCTCACGCTGCAGTCGAGCAGTGGGGCGGCCATGACCTCGGCACTCGGCAACGCGATCGAGAACAAGGAGCCGATCGTCGTCACCGGCTGGACCCCGCACTGGATGTTTGCGCGCTGGGATCTCAAGTACCTCGACGACCCGAAGAAGGCCTACGGCGACGCGGAAGAGATCGATACCGTCGTGCACAAGGGTCTGAAGGATGAGATGCCGCAGGCGTACAAGATTCTAGACAACTTCCACTGGACGCCCGAGCAGATGGGCGAGGTCATGCTGATGAACCAGAAGGATGGCACCGACCCGTACGAAAACGCCAAGAAGTGGGTTGCAGAGCATCCTGACGTCGTCGCCAAGTGGACCGACGGCACCGATAGCTAAGCGGCCATGTTGCTTCGGTGATTGTTGCTTAAGTGATTGTTGCTTAGGTGACTGACGCTTAGGTGACGCGCGTCACCGAGGCTATCGCGCCAGACGCCGCCGCCCGGTCGAAAGATCGGCGGCGGGGT
>NZ_BMZI01000001.1:375915-397475 GCF_014652715.1 Salinicola rhizosphaerae
GCCGGGCTCGCTGCCAATGCTCGGCGCCTTCGTGCCGGCTGTAGCGAACTCGGTCGTGCAGGCGGCTGCGCTGACCCTGCCAGAATTCGAAGGCGTGCGGCACCAGCCGATAGCCTCCCCAGTGTGGCGGTCGCTCTACCGACTTGTCCGCATAGACCTGCTCGAAGCGGGCCAGCCGTTCCTTGAGCCAGTCTCGATCGGGAATTTCCACGCTCTGCTGCGATACCCACGCTGCCAGCTGGCTCTTGCGCGGCCGCGATGCGAAATAGTCATCGGACTGGGCAGTCGACACCTTTTCGATGACGCCCTCGATCCGGATCTGACGCTGCAGCGTCGGCCACCAGAAGACCAGTGCCGCTTTGGGCACATGCGCCAGCTCGTTGCCTTTCTGACTCTGATAATTGGTGTAGAAAAGCGGGCCCCCATCGAGGATACCCTTGAGCAGCACGATGCGGGCATGCGGACTGCCGGCGCTGTCGACGGTCGCCAGAGTCATCGCGTTGGCATCGAGACCTTCGTGTTCCACTGCCTGATCAAGCCAGTGTTCGAAAAGTGGAAGCGGCAATTCCGGGGTGTTCTCCGGCGCCAGGGCGTCGCCTTCATAGTCGCGGCGCATGCCGGCGAGATCGCTCATCGGTGCTTCTCCCTATCAGTTCGCGGCGGGGTTTCGAGTTCGATTATCGGGCGCCATGCCGGTCGGGTCCATGCTCGTGCTCAACTCAGCGCCGCATGTAGACCAAAGACGAGGCCGCAGCAGAGCCAACCGACGATCGCGTAGGGCAGATTCCAGTGCAGCATGTCGCGAACGGCGATCTGATAACGCACGCAAATTGCCAGATTGCTGCCTGACAGCGGGCTGCTGCCCGTCCCGAGCGCCCAGCTCATCAGAAACAGCAGGCCCAGCAGCGTCGGGTCTGGATTGAGCGGGGCCACCAGTGGCGCCAGCGTGGCGATGCCGATGAGCGGGTGGATGCCGGTGAACGAGACGACGACGATCAGCCCGAGCGAAAACCACGCCTGCCAATGCCCGAAGTGATCGAGTGGCAGATCCAGCCCGTCGGGGAAGCTCGCGAGCAGCGCCGCCAACCCGCTGGAGATGACGCCGGCGCCGAGGAACAGTGCGAACTGAGGGGCGAGGCGCTGCAGCCCTTGGGTGAACTGGTGGTGCATGCGCTGACGGCGATTGTCCTTCGGCATCAGCAGGAACGAGAAAAGTGGCGACACCATGGCGATGATCAGCGGAATCGACAGATCGGGCCACGTCAGATGGAGACCGATGACCACGATGGCCAGCAGGCATGGCATCAGCAGAGCGCTCTTCTCGATGGGGTAGCCGACGAAGGGCTGCTTGAGTCGGGCGATATCCAGATAGTTCAAGCTCAGCAGCAGAATAGCGGCCAGGATGCCCCAGGGAACCAGGCCGACATAATTGAGGCCGGGTGCATAGGTCAGCGCGACCCCCATGGCGACGAAGAAGGGGGACCACGCAGCGGCAGCGGTGAAGCCGCGACCGACCAGCAGTGCTTGAGAGCGGGTCAATCTCCCCTCGTGCTGCATGCGCTCGCCGAACAGAAACACCACAGAGAGATTGATCGCAGCGCCAAAAAGATGGGCCCCCAGCATGGTGCCAAGCCGACTACCAATCTGATGGGTGTCTCCCTTCGCCTGGGGGGTCGCCATGGTCAGAAAGCTGACGCCGGCGAACATCATGACCAGCGACTGGTTGATGGTGAGCGCATGCAGCAGGGAATACGGGGTGCCCCGAACCAGAGCGGCAAGCCATAGCGCAACACCGCAGCCGAACAGCACGCCGGCCTGCCGACGGGACGTCCGCGGTAGTTGACGGAAGAGCCTCAGCGTGGCGAGCCAGGCGAGTACCGCCGCTGGCCAGATCGGCCAGTGAAACAGGCTGCAGATCACGCTGAGCGCCAGCATGGCGAGGATCAGAACGCTGGACGGCCTCATGAGCGGCGTTGAGGGCGCGGGCAGCGTTTGGCGCAGCGGGCCGAGGTGATGGCGAGCCCGACAGCCGCCGCGATCTCGAGCATGACAAGAATCGAGCCGCCGCCCTTGGAAACGATCAGAATACCCTGCAGGACGTAGAGCCCACCGACCAGTGCCAGCCAGATGTAGCCTCGGCGTCTCGCCAGCAGCAGTGTCGGCAAGAAGAGGATCAGTGGCAGCGCCCTGACCAGCAGCGCGGCAAGCTGTGCATGCTGTTGCAGATAGTGAGATACCCCGCTGACGATGAGAAGCACCAACAGCGCGAGGTAGGTGATCCAGACGGCGCGCTGCGCCGAACCCAGATCGGGAGTGGCGTCGGACGTCACGGACGGGCCTCCCGCATCTTGCGCAGCGCCAGCGAGAGTTCGCCGAGGCGTCGGCCCTGGGCAAAGGCCAAAGCGCGCTCGTCGTCATCGACGCCCCGGCTGGCATCGCCGCCCGCGAGATGACTGGCGCCATAGGGTGTGCCGCCGCTCTGCGTATGAATAAGGGCAGTCTCGCTATAGGGAATACCCGCGTAAACCATCCCGTGGTGCAGCAGCGGGATCAACATGGTGAGCAGCGTGCTCTCTTGACCGCCGTGAAGGCTGGCCGTCGACGTGAAAGCGGTGGCTGGCCGGTCGACCAGAACGCCGTTCATCCATAGCCCGCTGGTCGTATCGAGAAAATACTTGAGCGGTGCCGCCATGTTGCCGAAGCGAGTGGGGCTGCCAAGCGCGAGACCGGCGCTGTAGCGAAGATCATCTTCCTCGACGTAGATGGCACCCTCGTCGGGTATCGGCGGGGCGGTCGCTTCGCTCACCGGAGAGACTGCCGGTACCGTGCGCAGCCGAGCGCCGATGCCCGCCACGCTCTCGACGCCTTCGGCCAGCGCTTCCGCCAGCGTCCGCGTCGCACCGTGACGAGAGTAGTAGAGAACCAGTACATAGGGTGTTGCGTCGCTCATGAGGACTCCTCGATCATCAATCGCTCAAATCAACTGCAGGACAGCCTGGGGCGGTCGACCGATGACGGCATACTGCCCGTCATCGACGATCGGGCGCTGCAGCAGCCGGGGATGCTCCGCGATGGCGGCGATCATCTGCTCGCGATTCGGTTCCTCGATGCCGCGCTCTCGCCACTCCGGCTCCTCCTGGCGTAGCATCAGCTCGGCGTCATCGCCCAGGCGCCTTGCCAAAGAAGTGAGCTCGGAGGGCGAGAGGGGGACATCAAGATAGCGGTGTACATTGACATCGATACCGCGGGATTCGAGCAGAGCCAGCGCCTCGCGAGACTTCGAGCAGCGCGGGTTGTGATAGAGGGTCAACGTGGGCATGAGCGCAAGATTCTGGGAAGCGTATTGGCAAGAGAGTGGTCGATTGTAGCGATTGTCACACATGACACTCAATGACAGTCACAGACGCGCCTAGCGTTATACCGTTATCTATTATTTTTGATTTCATTCAGGTTCGATTCTTTGATAGACCCACGCAATACTCCCGTCAGCCAGCTTGACGCTCTCGCGACGATAACGAACGCCCAGGCGCTCATAGCGATCCAGCGCGCGTAGCGCTTCTGGCGAGACCGTCAGTACTTCGCCTGTCACCGACGCCTCATCTGACGGCAGGATATCCAGTGCCTGCTTGCGATAACCCGGTAACTCGGCATCCCGAACACCGCGTGGCGTTCCCATGATGATCCAGCGCAGCCAGTCGTAACGCAGCGTGCCGTAGACGAAGACGTCCTGCGCATCGACACGACTGTCGATTACCGGCCGCTGAGGCGGATGGTATCCAAAGGGGCTCATGAAGACATACCAGAAGCCGCCGGCGGCCAGCAGGCAGACGACGATCGGCACGCTCACCAGCCAGCGCAATCCTTTCATGCTTTTCCTCACGCTCCCTTCCTCGAACCGTTCACATCCTTGGCTCCCTGCAAACTCTCGGCTCCGTGCAAACTCTCCGCGCCATGCGCAAAGGGATCCGTGCACTCGCCAAGCCGCCGCCTACGGTAGCCTATCAATGGCGTTCGATGCCATTGCGGCGAAAGGCAAACGTCGTGCTAGCATCAATAGGCGATGTGTCAGTGACATTGAGGAGGAACGCCATCATGAGTCAAACAGCCAACGACCAGCAGGCATTCCGGCAGGCACTGGGCAACGACGTTCGTCCCTTGACCAAGGGCAACGGCAAGGCGTCGCTGGGACAGCGGCGTTCGGCACCGTCGGAGGCGCAGCTCGCGCGTCGCCAGAGTGCCGCGACCGGGACGGAGGACGAGCGCGATTTTCTCTCTGACGAATTCGTCGATCTGGTCGGTGCGCACGATCCTATCGAGTTTCGTCGCGACGGCATCCAGATCGGCGTGCTCGAAAGGCTTCGTCATGGCGGCTACGCGGCGGAGGGTCGTCTGCACATCATGCGCATGCCGATCATCGACTGTCGCCGCGAGGTATTCCGATTTCTGCGGGATGCGTTCGAACATGATCTGCGCAGCCTGTTGATCGTCCATGGTCGCTCGAGTACGGACGAGGGCAAGGCGAACGTCGTTCGTTCCTACCTTCATCACTGGCTTCAGCAGTTCGAACAGGTTCAGGCGTTCAGCTCCGCGCCACCGCAGCAGGGCGGGCTGGGCGCGACGTTGGTGATGCTCAGGAAATCGGAACGGGCGAGGGCACAGAATCGGGAGCAGCAGCAAAAGCGTCGCGGCTGATCCGGCGTTTTCATCTCTCGACGAAAAAACTTCGGTGGCGGAGAGCCTCGGTCACTAAAAAGCCTTGGTGAGAAAGAAGCCCTGATGACAAAAAAGCCCCGATCATGGATCGGGGCTTTTTTGTCAGTGCCGATGTCTCAGCTGGCCTGACGCTCGCGCAGGCGCCGGGCGAACAGCGGCTCATGACTATCGACCGCCGGCTGGTAGCTGACGCTGAAGGTGTTCAGCGCCTTCAGCGCGGGCTCGAGCTCCTGATCTTCACGGAGTGCCAGAGCATCGAAACCGCAGCGCGTCAGGTAGTAAAGCTGATCGATCAGCACATCCCCGATCGCGCGGATCTCACCGGCGAAGCCGTGACGTTCGCGCAGCAGACGCGCCAGTGTGTAACCTCGACCGTCGGTGAACGCCGGGAAGTCGATAGCCACCAGCGGGGCGCGCTGGAGTTGCGCCACGAGTTCAGCGGTCAGTTCGGTGTCGCTTGGCAGCCACGGTGCGACCTCCTCGATGTCCGGATGGGCCTGCCAGACGGCCAGCGGAACGATCGCAGGGCGCTGCGCCGGGAGATCCTCGTCACTACGCGACAGTACCCAGGTGTCGCTCACGTGCCGGCCGAGCTTGATCAGCGCACGGGTCGTGCTGACGGCTTCCTCGTTTGTCGGGGCGTTCAGAACGTCAGACTCAGGCATAGACCCGCTCCTTGAATGGCTGATGGCCGATCCGGCGATAGGTATCGAGGAAACGCTCGTCGTCGTGGCGCTTTTCGACGTAAACCTTGAGAACCTTGTCGATGACGTCCGGAACGTCCTCGCGATAGAAGGAGGGGCCGAGGATCTTGCCCAGCGAGACGTCGTCGTCCGCATTGCCACCGAGCGAGATCTGATAGTACTCCTCGCCCTTCTTGTCGACGCCGAGAATGCCGATGTTACCCACGTGGTGATGGCCACAGGCGTTCATGCAGCCCGAGATGTTCAGGTCGATCGGGCCGAGATCGTAGAGAAAATCGAGATCCTCGAACCGCTCCTGGATCGCCTGGGCAATCGGGATCGACACGGCGTTGGCGAGCGAGCAGAAGTCGCCGCCCGGGCAGCAGATGATGTCATTGAGCGTACCGACGGTCGGGTTGGCCATGCCGAGGGCGTCGAGCTGTTGCCAGAGCGCTTCGATCTCGTCAACCGGTACATCGGAAAGCACCAGATTCTGCTCATGCGTGACGCGCAGCTCACCGAAGCCGAAGGTTTCGGCAAGATCGGCAACGGCATCCATCTGATCGGCGGTGATGTCTCCCGGTGCCGCTTCGCGTCGCTTCAGCGAGAGCGTCACTGCCTTGTAGCCGGCTACCTTGTGATCCATGACGTTATTGGTCACGAAACGCGCGAAGGCCCGGTTTTCCTGACGCAGCTTCTCGTAGGCGACGATCGCGGATTCCTCGACCGGACGACGCGGCGGCTCGGGGAAGTGCGTTCTGGCTTCATCGACAGCGCCGTCGTTGAGCGTCTGCGGACCATCCTTGAGATGCGCCCACTCCGCCTCGACGCGTCGTGCGAACTCCTCGACGCCGAGCGCCTTGACCAGAATCTTGATACGCGCCTTGAACTTGTTGTCGCGGCGGCCGAACTGGTTGTAGACGCGCACGATCGCTTCTAGGTAGGTCAGCAGGTGCTGCCAGGGGAGGTCTTCTCGGACCACTTCGCCGATCATCGGCGTTCGCCCCATGCCGCCCCCGGCCAGCACGCGGAAGCGAAGATCGCCAGCGTCGTTCAGCCACAGCCGCAAACCGATGTCGTGGACATGGATGGCCGCTCGATCTTCTGTCGCGCCGGTTACGGCAATCTTGAACTTGCGCGGCAGGTAAGCGAATTCCGGATGCAGCGTTGACCACTGTCGGATCAGCTCGCACCAGGGGCGCGGGTCGACGACCTCGTCTGTGGCGATACCGGCGAACTGGTCACTGGTGGTGTTGCGAATGCAATTGCCGCTGGTCTGGATCGCATGCATCTGCACCTTGGCCAGATCGGCCAGAATGTCCGGAACGTCTTCCTGCGCTGGCCAGTTCAACTGCAGGTTCTGACGCGTCGTGAAGTGTCCGTAGCCGCGGTCGTAGCGTCGGGTAATCGTGGCCAGTGCGCGTAGCTGGTCGCTGCTGAGCATGCCGTAGGGAATGGCGATACGCAGCATCGGCGCGTGGCGCTGGATGTAGAGGCCATTCTGTAGACGGACGGGGCGAAACTCCTCTTCACCCAACTTGCCGGCCAGATAGCGATCCATCTGGTCACGGAACTGCGCGACGCGCTCGTCGACGAGCGTCTGGTCGTAGGAGTCGTAGCGATACATCGGGCCTGATCCTGCTAGTCATGGATTGCCAATGAGTGCACCTTACCGCGTGCGCTTTATTCTCCAAAAGAATAAATGCTCATATTTTGTTTATTGACTGTTATATGGTGTCCACCGGTCACCGTCATCCGCTGTCAGGAGGCGAGGGCGGTGGAGGTCTTCTCGTCATCAGGGTCATAGGAGAGCACGGGGGCGAGCCAGCGCTCCATTTCCGACAGCGGCATCGCCTTGCGCTCGGCAAGCGCCTTCACCTGGTCTCGATCGATCTTGCCAGTGGAAAAATATCGGGACGCTGGATGGGCAAAATACCAGCCCGAGACGGCGGCTGCCGGCCACATCGCGAAGCTGTCTGTCAGGCTGATGCCGGTATTGGCTTCTGCATCCAGCAGCCGGAATAGCGTCGATTTCTCGGTGTGATCCGGGCAGGCAGGGTAGCCCGGTGCCGGCCGGATTCCTTGATACTTTTCCGCGATCAGCGCGTCGTTGTCGAGTGTCTCGTCAGGTACGTAGCCCCAGAACTCCTTGCGCACGCGTTCGTGGAGCCTTTCGGCGAACGCTTCCGCCAGTCGGTCGGCCAGCGCCTGCACGAGGATGGCGTTGTAATCGTCGCCAGCGGCCTCGTAACGCTTGGCGAGCTCGTCTGCGCCGTGCCCGGTCGTGACGGCGAAACCGCCGATCCAGTCGGCTTTCTGCGTCGATTTCGGGGCAATGAAGTCGGCCAGGCTATAGCAGATGCCATCGCGCCCTTTGGTGCTCTGTTGACGAATGTGATGAAGCCGTTCCGCAACCTGCTGCCGGTCGTTGTCGGCATAGACTTCGATGATATCGTCATCGATGGTGTTCGCGCGCCAGAAGCCGATGACGCCGCGGGCCTGAATGTGCTTCTCATCGATCAGCCGGCGCAGCATGGCCTGGGCGTCGCGAAAGAGATTGCGTGCCGCTTCACCGACCACCTCGTCCTCGAGAATGCGGGGGTATTTACCCGCCAGCTGCCAGGTCATGAAAAACGGGGTCCAGTCGATACGCTCGACCAGTTCGTTCAAGTCGTAGTCGTCGAACACCGTCAGTCCCGGATGCAGCGGCGCTACCGGGTCGGCCTCGCGCCAGTCCGCCTTGAATCGACGCTCGCGAGCAGCGGCGTAGGTCAGGTCGGCGGCCTTGGGGCGTCGTTTGGCATTGCGCTCGCGCACCTGATCGTACTCGCGCTGGATATCGGCAAAGTAGTCGGCCTTGGCCGTCGGCGAGAGTAGACGGCTGGCGACTCCGACCGCACGGGAGGCGTCCGCGACGTAGATGACCGGCTGTTCGTACTGCGGTGCGATCTTGACGGCGGTATGCGCCTTGGAGGTGGTGGCGCCACCAATCAGCAGCGGCAGCTCGAAGCCCTGACGCGTCATCTCCTTGGCCACATGGACCATCTCGTCCAGCGAGGGCGTGATCAAACCCGAGAGGCCGATGATATCGGCGTTTTCATCTCTGGCGGTTTTCAGGATCTTCTCGGCCGGGACCATCACCCCGAGGTCGATGACTTCGTAGTTGTTGCACTGAAGTACGACGCCGACGATGTTCTTGCCGATATCGTGCACGTCACCCTTGACCGTCGCCATCACGATCTTGCCCTTGGATTGGGCTTCGCCGGATTTTTCCGCTTCGATGTAGGGGATCAGATAGGCCACGGCCTGTTTCATGACGCGAGCGGACTTGACCACCTGTGGCAGAAACATCTTGCCGGCGCCAAACAGGTCGCCGACGACGTTCATGCCATCCATCAGCGGCCCTTCGATCACCTCGATCGGGCGCTCGGCGGCGGCGCGAGCGAGCTCCGTATCCTCCTCGATGTAGGCCGTGATGCCCTTGACCAGGGCGTGCTCGATACGCTTGTTGACGTCCCAGTTGCGCCACTCGAGATCCTCTTTCTTCTGAGTCGAGCCACCGTCGCCACGATACTGTTCGGCGATCTCCAGCAGCCGTTCGGTACCGTCGTCGCGGCGGTTGAGCACCACATCCTCGACCGCCTCACGCAGTTCGCTCGGCAGATCATCGTAGACCGCCAACTGACCCGCGTTGACGATACCCATCGACATGCCGGCCTTGACCGCGTGATAGAGAAAGACCGAGTGAATCGCCTCGCGCACCGTGTTGTTGCCGCGAAACGAGAACGACACGTTGGAGACTCCGCCCGAAATCATGGCGTGGGGCAGGTTGTCGTGAATCCACCGCGTCGCCTCGATGAAATCGACGGCGTAGTTGTTGTGCTCCTCGATGCCGGTGGCGATGGCGAAGATATTGGGATCGAAGATGATGTCCTCGGCCGGGAAACCGATCTCGTCCACCAGCAGTCGATAGGCTCGGCTGCAGATCTCGGTCTTGCGCGCGAAGGTGTCTGCCTGTCCCTGCTCGTCGAAGGCCATGACCACGATGGCGGCGCCGTGACGACGACACTCGGTGGCCTGGTGGCGAAACGAGGCTTCGCCTTCCTTGAGCGAGATGGAGTTGACGATCGCCTTGCCCTGGATGCACTTGAGACCGGCTTCGATGATCTCCCATTTGGAGGAGTCGACCATGATCGGCACGCGAGCGATGTCCGGTTCGCCAGCGATCAGGTTGAGGAAGCGCACCATCGCGTCCTGCGACTCCAGCATGCCCTCGTCCATGTTGATGTCGATCACCTGAGCGCCATTCTCGACCTGCTCCAGTGCCACCTCCAGCGCGGTGGTGTAATCCTCTTCCTGGATCAGTCGCTTGAAGCGTGCGGACCCGGTCACGTTGGTGCGCTCGCCGACGTTGACGAAGAGCGATTGCCGTTCGATGTTGAACGGCTCCAGGCCCGAGAGGCGGCAGGCGGCGGGGCGCTCGGGGATCCGACGGGGCGTGACACCATCGACGGCAGCCTTGAGCGCCGCGATGTGCTCCGGCGTGGTGCCGCAGCAGCCGCCGATAATGTTGATCAATCCGCTCTCGGCGAATTCGCGCACGATCGCCGCCATCTCCTCGGCGCTCTGGTCGTATTCACCGAACTCGTTGGGCAGGCCGGCATTGGGATGGGCGGAGACGAAGGTGTCCGCCTTGTCGGAGAGCTCGGCCAGGTAAGGGCGAAGCTCCTCGGCGCCGAGGGCGCAGTTCAGTCCGACCGACAGCGGTCGAGCATGGCGGACCGCATTCCAGAACGCCTCTGTCGTCTGACCGGAGAGCGTGCGCCCGGAAGCATCCGTGATGGTGCCGGAGATCATGACCGGCAGGCGCTCGCCGCGAGATTCGAACAGCGCCTCCAGCGCGTAGATCGCTGCCTTCGCGTTGAGCGTATCGAAAATGGTCTCGATCAGGATCAGATCGACGCCGCCTTCGATCAATGCGCTGGCCGCTTCGGTGTAGTTGTCACGTAGCTGGTCGAAGGTCACGTTGCGACGCGAGGGGTCATTGACGTCCGGTGAGAGCGAAGCCGTGCGCGAGGTCGGCCCGAGCACGCCGGCTACATATCTTGGCACGCCGGTCTCCGCCGCGACCGCATCACAGGTTTCGCGGGCCAGCCGCGCAGCTTCACGATTGATCTCGCCGACCAGCGACTCCATGGCATAGTCGGACTGAGAGAGCTGCGTCGCGTTGAAGGTGTTGGTTTCGACGATATCCGCGCCGGCTTTCAGATAGGCGCGATGAATCGTGGTGACGACGTCCGGGCGGGTCAACGTCAGGAGGTCGTTGTTGCCCTTGAGTTCGCTCGGCCAGTCGGAGAAGCGCTCGCCGCGGAAATCCGCCTCGTCCAGTCGGTAAGCCTGCAGCATGGTGCCCATGCCGCCATCCAGAATGGCGATACGCTCGCGCAGTGTCGCGGAAAGTGATTGGACCGCAGGCGATGAAGTCGATGGAGAAGAGGCCGACATGCAGGGCTCCGACAAGCTCGAGGTGATCGGGAGGCGCCGGCTCACGCTGGCGCGCAGGGGGCATATGATAGCAGAAAGGCCATTCTGGCGAGACCCGGCCCTGATAAGGGTTAGTTCGTATCGGCGGGTTCCTGACTAAATCACTCGGGATTGTTTTGGCGCCACGTTTTTTCTACCATAACCTTACATCTCAAGCAGAGTTTCCGGTACATGAGCGAATCGATTCAGATCACCGAGAGCGGGCAGGCGTATCTGGCAGAGCTACTGTCGAAGCAGAACGTCGATGATATCGCCGTACGCGTCTTCATCACGCAGCCTGGCACGCCCTACGCAGAAACCTGTCTGGCGTATTGCCGGCCCGGTGAAGAAGAGCCGAGTGACGAGAAGCTCGTACTCGACAAGTTCAACGTCTTCCTCGACAAGAACAGCGTGCCATTTCTGGAAGAAGCGGTGGTGGACTTCAACGCTGACCGCATGGGTGGCCAGCTGACCATCAAGGCTCCCAACGCCAAGATGCCCAAGGTCAATGCAGACAGCCCGCTGGAAGACCGCGTCAACTATATTCTCTACAGCGAGATCAATCCGGGGCTTGCTGCCCACGGTGGGGAGATAAAGCTGATCCAGCTGACCGAGGAGCAGGTGGCGGTATTACAGTTCGGCGGTGGCTGTCAGGGTTGTGCCGCGGTCGATCTGACGTTGAAGGAAGGCGTGGAGCGGACGCTGATGGAGCGAATTCCTGAGCTCGCCGGCATCCGCGACGTCACCGACCACACCGACACGACAAACGCCTACTATTGATTCGGTGCGTCTTTGCCTGATCTTTGAAGTGCTGGTTTCACGAAAGCGTCTGCGGACGCTTTCGTCGTATTTGGTAGTCTGTTTTCTTACGCATGGCAGCCAGGGTGGTAAGCCGGCGTGGCTTCAGTGCCGAGGATTGTCGGCAGATACAAGATGCAAGAGAGGGTCGGCGGCGACATCATTGCCCGTTGCTGACGAGTGGGCGCCAGATGGGGCGGGAGTCAACGGAGGAGTGGCATGTTCGCACAGCGTCGATCGCGCGTTATCGCGTGGCTTCTCCTGATGGGCTGCTGGTCGCCGCGGTTGATCGCGGCCGAGAACATCACGATCGGAACTGGGGGCGCCTCGGGTGTCTACCTGCCTGAAGGTCAGGCGATCTGCGAACTCTACCGGGAGGCAACTGGGAAGGCGTGTGAAGCCAGGCTGACGGGCGGCTCGATCTACAACGCAAACGGAGTGAGGACCGGGGAACTCGACTTCGGGATCGTGCAATCCGACATTCAGTACGCGGCGCTTCGCGGTGAGGGCGCGTTCTATGATAACGGCCCGAGCCCGGAGCTGCGTTCGGTCTTTTCGCTTCACTCGGAGGCTTTCACCGTCGTGGCCAGGCCGCCGAACATTCGCCGTTTCGACGATCTCGCCGGGCGCCGCGTCAATGTCGGCAACCCGGGGTCCGGACATCGCGCAACCTTGAACGCACTGCTGGCAGCCAAGGGTGAAACCGAGAGCCTGTTCTCCATCGCCAGCGAGCTCAAACCAGCGGACATGACGCGCGTCCTTTGCGACGGACGGCTGGATGCATTCTTTTACGTCGTTGGTCATCCATCCCCGGCCATCGAGGAGGCGACGCGTCGCTGCGGTGCCCACCTGGTCGACGTTGACGGGTCCGCCGTCAGTCGCCTCCTCGAACGCGCGCCTTACTACATCAGGACCGTCATTCCCGGCGGAATGTACGCAAACAGTCCCGAAGACACGCGGACGTTCGGCGTCAAGGCGACGTTGATGACGCGCGCGGATGTCGATGAAGACAGCGTTTACGAACTGACCAAGGCGGTCTTCGAACATCTGGACAGGTTTCGACAGGCGCATCCGTCGCTTGCCCGTCTGGATGCCACGAGCATGACCAGAGACGGCTTGACGGCGCCACTACATGCCGGCGCGCTGCGTTTTTATCGAGCCGAAGATCATCAGCGCGGGGGTGGCCCGCCTGACTGAACGCTGCCGGCTCTCGCGGCGGCTAGCCGTGTTGCAGAATTCGCGAGAGCTGACTTGCCAAGGGTGATCGACTAGCTGGCAGTAGGTGGCAATGCGGCGCGCGACAGGCGTTCATGCAGTTCACGGTTGGCCCCACGTAGATTCTTCAACTCGCTCTCCATCCGCTGCTTTTCAAGCTGAACGGCGCGCAGTCGATCGTCGGCGACGCGCTTTTCGCTCTCCAGCTGCTCCATGTGTACCTTGTCCGCGCGCTGCGTCTCCTGCAGCTGGCCGTACTGTCGGCGCTGTTCCGAGAGATCCAGCTGCAGCCTCTCGGCGCGCTGATCGAGCGAAGTCATTCGCTGCTCATACTGCTTCTCGAGTTTCAGGCGTTCCTGACGAGCATCGTCGAGAAGCGTCATCAGTCTGGCCTCCGCCGACTCGTGTCGCTTCTCCTCCTGGGCGAGCTTGGTCTGATGAGACTGGTGCTGCTTTGCCATGGCCTCGCGATGATTCTTTTCCGCCTGCTCGAGGCTCTGCTGGTGACGCTGGCACGTCTGCTCCAGCTGGCTGACCCGTTTCTGCTGTTGAGCCTGGGCGGCATTGAGGGCCTGGAGTTCTGCCTGCTGATGCGCGGCTTCGGTGGTTTTCGCCTCGAGACGCTCCTGTACGCGAAGCATGTGTTCGTTCAGCGCAGCGAGACGCTGCTGGGCGTCCTCGCACTCGCGCTGAGCTCGATGGCTTGCCTCGTCGGATTCCCGAATCTGGTCGTCGGCTTCCTGGCGGTAGACCGCCAGTTTCTCGTATGCCGCCTGCTGAGCCTTGTCCCAGATCTCGGCCACCCAGGCCTCCAGGGAGTCCGGGCGTTCCAGGTTGCGCGGGATGGCCTGAACGGAATCGCCATTCTGTCGCAGCCGCCATTCGCGGAGATGGTCACTGATCGTGGTGTAACTGCCGGTGCCGAGGCACTCTCGAACCTTCTGTACGCTGACCGCATCGCCACGCTGCTGTAACGTGTCGATCGCGCGGCAGACGTCATCGTAACGGATACCCGTGCGAGCCATGTGCTTGTCCCTTGCGTCGATCATGTAGGCGAGAGCTTCTTCGGCCCTCGTCGCCGACAGCATAGGCTATTTACGTAACCCGTATACGTAAAAAATGCGGATCACGGTAAAGATGATGATAAAAAGCCTTCGCTGGGGATCGAAGGCGACAACCTTTATAATGATGCGCTCGTCAACAGGAGCCATCATGAGCACCGATCAAGCCCAAGCCGAGCTGCTGGAAGAGTTTTCCATGTTCGATAACTGGATGGATCGCTATCAGTACATCATCGACATGGGGCGCCAGCTCCCGGACTATCCGGAGGCCGACAAGCGCGCGGAATTCAAGATTCAGGGCTGTCAGTCCAATGTCTGGCTGAAATCGACCGAGGCAGAAGGGCGGCTGCATTTTCAGGCGACGTCCGATGCGGCCATCGTCAGCGGTCTCATCGCGATATTACTGCGCGTCTACGATGCTCGTGAGCCGCATGAGATCACGGCCAGCCAGCCTGACTTTCTTGCCGAGCTCGGCCTCGACAAGCATCTGTCGCCAACGCGCAGCAACGGCCTGCATGCGATGATCGAACGAATCTACGCGATTGCCGGTGAGGCCCAATCATCGCATTCGGTCCATTGAAGCCGCGGATTTTCGATCAACCGCAGGGCTTCACGCACGCTTGGCGAAATGGGCCGCGCGCCGAGCATTCACCCGTCTTTGTGTTGATGGCATCGGCAAGTATGTTGCCGAGAGGTCTCCGGCACCGGGTCCACGCCACCCGGGTGCAGCGGGTGGCATTTCAGAATACGCTTCAGCGTCAGCCAGCCGCCGCGCCAGGGCCCATGTAATCGAATGGCCTCCAGTGCGTAGCTGGAGCAGGTCGGCCAGAAACGGCAGCGCGGGCCGAGCAGGGGGCTGATGCCGTAGCGGTAACACTGGATCAGTGCGGTAAAAAGCCAGGTTGCCATTTTCGATAGCATGGCTGGCCGCCTCAGTTTTTACCGTAGAGGGTATCGGGCGATATCAGCGGCGCCTGATCGACTTCGGCGGTGTTCTCGGAGAGCTTGACGTAGAAGCAGCTACGCCGGCCGGTATGACACGCGGGACCCGACTGATCGACTTTGAGTAGGAGCGTGTCGCCGTCACAATCAAAGCGCGCTTCCACAAGATGCTGCTGTTGACCCGATGTCTCTCCCTTGCGCCAGAACGCCTGACGCGAGCGGGACCAATAGCACACCCGATGCGTGGAGAGGGTCTCTTTCAGCGCGGCGCGATTCATCCACGCCATCATCAAGACTTCGCCGCTGTCATGCTGCTGCGCGATCGCCGGGATCAGGCCATCGGCATTCCATTTTGCCGCGCCAAGCAGGGCGTCAAGCGAGGTTTGCGATCCTGTAGCGGCGCTTTCCAGGGATTTGAACGAATCAGACATGTGGCCACTCCGGTCTGTCTGCTCGAGAGTCACGCGCTCGCACGGCAATCGTCGCAGATGCCGAGTAGTTCGATCGTCTGGCGTTGAATGGTAAACCCGCGCGCCTTGGCGGTACTGGTGAGCATGTCGCCCACGGCATCCTGGTGAAGTTCCTCGACACGGCCACACTGCCGACAGATCAACAGTTGAAAGCGGTGAACGTGATCGGGACAAGGACAGGCGATATAAGCATTGAGCGACTCGATGCGATGAACGAGGCCTTGCTCGATCAGGAAGTCCAGTGCCCGGTAGACCGTGGGTGGTCTGGCCGACGCGTGCTCGTTGGAGAGCCGGTCCAGCAGATCGTAGGCTTTCAGGCCGCCAGGCGTGCTGGAGATCATCTCGAGTACGCGCCGGCGAATCGGTGTGAAACGCACGCCGCGTTCCTGGCACTGTTGATCGGCCTGTTGTAGCAGGGCATTCGAGTCGAGCATCGACATTCCCGAGATAAGGACGGTGAGCGCCATAGTCTACGCGTTCGATCATGGCTGAGCCACCGACGAGCCGACGCGCGGGGCCTGCGTCGCACAGCAAGATAGCGGTAAACCGCAGGCAGCCCTCGGAAGCTTCCGTGAAACGGACCTCAGTGTGTCCGGATGCATAGCCTATTTAACATAATATATATTATACGAAGCAAACCTTGGTTAAGGCTTGCCGGCTGTGTGGCCCGCGCGTCACGTTCTGGATGGCTGCCGAGGTTGCCAAAGACTCCCATCGTCAGCGTCCATGTGGCTGGCGCCGCGATCGCGCGACCACGACCGGTCCATATGGTTCCTTTCCGGCACTTACCGTATCCCGCTGACAGCTCCCTTGGCGGGAACCGCCGTGCACGAGAGTGATGGCTCGCCCGAGCTGGCGCCGAAAGCGCTATCGTCTATCTTCAAGGTCAGTTGGTAGCCATCCAGTGGCGCCCGGGCCGCCTGCGGCGGGCATTGCATCCAGTCTGGCCATCACGGCGTACGCGCCAATCGGTGATTGACGCAAGTCTGACGACCTGGCGATGACGTGATTCAGGTAGTGGATATAGTGCGACAATACGCCGACTGCGACAAATCGCCACACTGAAGCCGAGTTTGTTGTCGACATCCTGCTCAGTAGCGTTTTTTTCGGTACAATGCCGTCCGCGAAATCCCTACTTCGTTGACAATGATCGATGCAGCGTTGCCGCGGCTATGCGTCGTCAAGGTTGTCAGCCCGGGTCAGCAGCATCGAAGCGCGCTGCTGTTCACTGTTGCAGGGCCGAAAAGCTTTCCTTCACTGGGGTCGTGAGATGAGAAAAAGGAACTCCCTCAAATATTTGAGTGCGATGACGTGGCTGACCGCACCGCTCTTGCTGAGCGGCTGCGGTTCCGCCCTGATGGACCCAACCGGCGAAGTCGGTCAGGGTCTGAAATCATTGATCATCACGGCCTTTGGGCTGATGTTGATCGTGGTCATTCCGGTAATCGTGATGACCATCTTGTTTGCGTGGAAATACCGCAGCACGAATCTCGCTGCCAAGTACACGCCGAACTGGGAACACTCGAATATCATCGAGGTTTTCGTCTGGGCTATCCCGGCGGTCATCATCCTGTTCCTTGCCATTCTGACGTGGCAGACCTCGCACGAATACGACCCCCATAAGCCGATTGCCAGTGCCGATGAAACCATGACCATCGACGCGATTTCGCTCGACTGGAAGTGGCTCTTCGTCTATCCGGAGCAAGGCATCGCGACGATCAACGAGCTCGCCCTTCCCGTCGACACGCCGGTCCATTTTCGCGTCACGTCGGGCACCGTCATGAATTCATTCATGATTCCCACGCTCGGCAGCCAGATCTACGCGATGGCCGGCATGGCGAACGACGTCTATCTGGAAGGCAGCGAGACAGGTACTTTCCGCGGGCGCTCGACGCATTACAGCGGCGCTGGTTTCTCGGAAATGCTTTTCGACACTCACGTGACATCCGAGCAGGATTTCCAGACGTGGGTCGACAAGGTCAAGCAGTCACCTGACACGATGATGTTCCCGCAGGATTACGATCAGGTCGCCAAGCCGTCGATCGCTGCGCCGATCCAGTATTTCTCTCAGGTGTCGCCCAATTTCTACGAAGATCTGATCCAGAGCTATAAGGCTGGTCACGGTGGCCCAAGCCATGGCGAGCACAATGAAGCACAGGAGCCTTCCATGCCCATGAGTGCGCAGGCAGCGGAGTAACGTCATGTTCGGAAAACTCAGCTTAGATTCGATTCCCTATCATGAGCCGATCATCATGGTCACCGCGGCGGCAATCGCCATAATCGGTGCCACGGTATTCGGACTCATCACCTACTATCGCAAGTGGGGTTACCTCTGGACCGAATGGGTCACGTCCATCGATCACAAGAAGATCGGTGTGATGTATTTCCTGGTCGCTCTGGTCATGCTGGTGCGAGGTTTTGCCGATGCCATCATGATGCGTACACAGCAGGCCATCGCGGCTGGTGGCGCTGAGGGCTATCTACCGCCCCATCACTATGATCAGATCTTCACCGCTCATGGCGTGATCATGATCTTCTTCGTCGCCATGCCGATGGTGATCGGGTTGATGAACCTGGTCGTGCCGCTGCAGATCGGCGCCCGTGACGTTGCCTTCCCGTTCATGAACAACCTGAGCTTCTGGCTGTTCGCGGCGGGCATGATTCTCGTCAACATGTCGCTGGTCATCGGCGAGTTCGCCAAGACCGGCTGGCTGGCCTACGCGCCACTATCGGAGCTGAAATACAGTCCCGATGTCGGCGTGGATTACTGGATATGGGCGTTACAGTTATCCGGGATCGGGACCACCCTGACCGGGATCAACTTCTTCGTCACGATCCTCAAGATGCGCACCAAGGGCATGACGCTCTTCCGCATGCCGATCTTTACGTGGACGGCGCTCTGCACCAACGTGCTGATCATCCTGTCGTTCCCGATCCTGACGGCCACCATCGTTCTGCTGACGCTCGATCGCTATCTGGGCATGCACTTCTTCACCAATGACATGGGCGGCAGCCAGATGATGTACGTCAACCTCATCTGGGCATGGGGTCACCCCGAGGTGTACATCCTGATTCTGCCGGCGTTCGGTGTCTTCTCCGAAGTCATCGCGACGTTCACGAAAAAGCGTCTGTTCGGCTACAAGACGATGGTCTGGGCGACGGCGGCAATCACCGTGCTCTCGTTCATCGTCTGGCTGCACCACTTCTTCACCATGGGCGCCGGCGCCAACGTCAACGCCTTCTTCGGCATCATGACGATGATCATTGCCGTGCCGACCGGCGTGAAGATCTTCAACTGGCTGTTCACGATGTATCGCGGTCGCCTCGAATTCACGGCGCCGGTGCTCTGGACCATCGGCTTCATCATCACCTTCACCCTGGGTGGCATGACAGGCGTGATGCTGGCCGTGCCGGGCGCGAACTTCGTGCTCCACAACAGCCTCTTCGTCATCGCCCACTTCCACAACGTCATCATCGGCGGCGTGGTGTTCGGGATGATGGCAGGCTTCACCTACTGGTTCCCGAAAGCCTTCGGTTTCACGCTGAGCGAGAAATGGGGCAAGCGTTCCTTCTGGTGCTGGCTGATCGGTTTCTACCTCGCCTTCATGCCGCTCTACGCACTGAGCTTCTTCGGTGCCATGCGTCGCATGCAGTCCTACGAGCAGACCTCTTGGCAGCCGCTGATGATCGTTGCCTGGGTTGGCGCCGTGGTTATCGCCATGGGCATCGCGTGTATCGTGATCCAGCTGATCGTCAGTATTCGTGACCGTGAGAAAAACCGCGATCTGACCGGCGATCCGTGGGACGGCCGCACCCTCGAGTGGGCGACCTCCTCTCCGCCCCCGAACTACAACTTCGCCTATCTGCCGGCCGTCGACTCCATCGATAGCTACTGGGAGATGAAGCAGCAGCCGGGTGGCTTCAAGCGTGAGCTGGCGACGTCGTTCGAGGACATCCACATGCCCAAGAACACTGCGGAAGGTCCGATCATGTCGCTGTTCGGCCTGTTCTTCGGGTTCGCGCTGATCTGGCACATCTGGTGGCTGGTCGGTCTGGGGGCGCTCGGCATGTTCGTCACCTTCATGTACCGAATCTTCAACGAAGACACGGACTATCACGTCAGCGCTGCAGAGGTCGAAAAGACCGAGCGTGAATATCACAAACGGTTGGAGATGCAGGCTTAATCATGGCAACCGATACACTCAGCAACCACGACGCTCATGCCCACGACGGGCATGAGCATCACGATCCGGGCGCGATGAAGGTTTTCGGGTTCTGGATCTACCTGATGAGCGACCTGGTGATCTTCGGCACCCTGTTCGCTACCTTCGGTGTTCTGTCCCAGGCAACGGCGGGCGGTCCGACCTCGCAGGAAATCTTCGAGCTGCCTTTCGTGCTGGTCGAGACGTTCCTGCTGCTGGTGAGCAGCTTCACCTTCGGCCTGGCCGTACTGGCGCAGAATGCCGGTGATCGCGGTGCCGTGCTCAAATGGCTGGCCGTGACCTTCCTGCTCGGTTTCGGCTTCGTGGCGATGGAGATCTACGAATTCCATCACCTGATCGTCGAAGGCTACGGCCCCGATCGCAGTGCCTTCCTGTCGGCTTTCTTCACGCTGGTCGGCACGCATGGTCTGCACGTGTCCGTCGGACTGCTGTGGATTGCGATCATGTTCTTCCAGATCTCCAAACGTGGACTGGATAGCGTGACCAAGCCGCGCATGCTGTGCCTGAGTTTGTTCTGGCACTTCCTGGACATCGTCTGGATCTGCGTATTCTCCTTCGTCTATCTGTTCGGAGCCCTGTGACATGAGCGATATCCATACCTCGCACGACGGCGCCAGTCACGGCAGCTACAAGTCCTACATCACCGGCCTGATCATCTCGATCGTGCTGACGCTGATCGCTTTCGGCGTTGTCATGGTCGGTGACTTCAGCATGCCGGTCATGATGGTGACGATCGTGATCACTGCCATCATCCAAGTTCTAGTGCAGCTAGTGCTGTTCATGCACCTGAACTTCAAGTCCGAAGGTGGGTGGAACGTGATTTCGTTCGTGTTCACTGCCGGCATTCTCGTGCTGATCATCGGTGGTTCTCTATGGATTCTGCACAATATCCACGTCAATATGATGCTGGGTTAAACCGGCCGATGGCGCTCAAGCCCTATCTGCTGCTGGCCAAGCCAGGGATCATTTTCGGTAATCTCATCACAGTCATCGGCGGCTATTTTCTGGCCGCCGGTGGCCATTTTGATCTGATCCTGTTCCTGGCTGCGGTGCTGGGTACCTCGCTGGTCGTCGCGTCGGGATGCGTTTTCAATAACGTCATCGATCGCGATATCGATAGCCATATGGCGCGGACGCAGTCCCGCGCCATGGTGACCGGCCAGATATCCATTCCGGTGGCACTGCTGCAGGCAACACTGCTGGGCGCAGCCGGGTTCTCGCTGCTGGCGTGGCAAACAACGGCGCTGGCGACAGCGTTCGCGGCTTTCGGCTTCGCCATCTACGTGGGAGCCTATAGCCTTTACCTCAAGCGAAATTCGGTTTACAGCACGCTGATCGGCAGCCTTTCCGGCGCATCGCCACCGGTCATCGGCTACTGCGCCGTCACCGGCACGTTCGATCTAGGCGCCCTGCTACTGCTGGTCATCTTCAGCATGTGGCAGATGCCGCACTCCTACGCGATCGCCATCTTTCGGTTCAACGACTATGCGTCGGCATCGATTCCGGTGTTACCGGTCAAACGCGGTGTCGATGTCGCCAAGCGCCACATCGTCTATTACACGGTGCTGTTCGTGATCGCTTCGGTCATGTTGACGCTGGCTGGCTACACGGGCTGGATCTACGCCATCGTCGCTATCGGTGTCGGTCTGTACTGGCTCGCAATTGCGCTGCGCGGATACCGTGCCGGAGACGATGCAGCTTGGGCCCGGAAGGTATTCGGCATCTCGATCATGGTCGTCACGGCACTCAGCGTGATGATGTCCATCGATAGTCGACTGCCAATGACCGAGCCCCTGCTTTCGCTCACCATGGGTTAGGTATTTGCTGGATACTCGGCACTAGTCCCAGCGGAATTTTAGTCCCTGCAGAATCATGGCCCTTGGGAAATCGGGGTTCATCCATGCAAAAGCCCATCGACTCCAGGAGTCGATG
>NZ_BMZI01000001.1:397622-503917 GCF_014652715.1 Salinicola rhizosphaerae
CCGGGCTGAAGACGCAGGCCACCGTCATGCCCTTCTCCTTGCCTCGCAGCCAGTGCTCATCATGCTGGTCCAGCAGATACATGTCGCCGGCCTTGATCGTATGAATCTTGCCATCGGCAATGGTTTCCACTTCACCTTCACCTTCGTAGCAGAATACCGCTTCGATGTGATTCTTGTAGTGAATGTGGGTTTCCGTACCCGGATGAATACGCGTGATATTGAAGGAAAAACCGCAGTTGTCTTCGGCCAGCATCAGACGGGTGCTATCCCAGTTACCGTTCTCGGCCTCGACGAAACGCTCGGTTTTCATGCACTCCTGAAGATTGCGTACGATCATCGAATTCAACTCCTTATCATCGATTACAGCGGGTGACACTCCTCCAGCCGATCGTGCCTGCTTGATTCCAGACATGATGCTTGAGGGGATGGAATTAGTGCTTGGCAGGTAAGCCGTTAAAAGAGCGACCCTGACAGGTCGCTCGATGTTACCGCATGCCTGACGAGTCGCCGATCAAGCGAAAGCTTCGTGGGTGCTACGCTCAAGAATATCAAGACCTTCCAGCAGATCTTCATCGCTGATCACAAGCGGGCACAGGCATTTGACGACTTGGCCATCCTGGCCCGCAGTTTCGATAATCAACCCGTTCTCGAATGCCTTGGCCGTGATCTTGTCGGCGATGTCTCCACTACCGACGTCGATGCCGCGCATCAGCCCACGGCCACGCTCGCTGGCCGGATGCCCCTTCTCAGTCAGCCAAGCCGCGATCTTGGCGAAACGCTCTTCGACGATACGTCCTTTGCGCTGGACATCACGCTCGAGCTTGTCGTCGCTCCAGAAGTGCTTCAGCGCCGCGGCGGCGGTCACGAACGCCATGTTGAATCCACGGAACGTACCGTTGTACTGACCAGGCTTCCATTTATCGAGCTCAGGACGCATCAGCACGTGAGCAAACGGCAGACCATACGCCGACAGTGACTTGGAGTTGGTCACGATGTCCGGGACGATGCCGGCGTGCTCGAAGCTGAAGAATTTGCCGGTACGTCCGCAGCCTGCCTGGATATCATCGACGATCAGCAGGATGTCATGGGCGCGGCAGATGGTTTCGAGACGCTTGAGCCAGTCGAGGCCAGCCGGATTGATGCCGCCTTCACCCTGGACCGTCTCAACGATGACGCCGGCCGGCACGTCGAGGCCGCCGGACTTGTCACCCAGCAGTTTCTCGAAATAGTCGAGGGTGTCAGTGCCCTCTCCCATATAGCCGTCGAACGGCAAGAAGCTCGCGCCCTGGGTCGGAATGCCGCCCGTCGCTTCGCGGAACTTGCGGTTGCCGGTCGTCGCCAGCGCCCCCATGGTGACGCCATGGAAGCCGTTGGTGAACGTCACGATATTGTGGCGACCCTTGGCAACGCGTGCCAGACGGATGGCCGCCTCGACCGCGTTGGTTCCCGTGGGGCCCGGCAGATGTACCTTGTAGTCGAGACCGCGCGGTTTGAAGATGACGTCTTCAAGCGTTTGCAGGTAGTCGCGCTTGGCGGCGCTCCACATGTCCAGTCCGTGAACGATACCGTCCGACGTGATGTAGTCGACCAGTGCTTCCTGCAGTTTCGGGTGATTGTGGCCGTAATTGAGAGTGCCGGCACCGGCCAGAAAATCGATGTACTCGCGGCCGGTCTCGTCGGTCAGACGGGCACCCTTGGCCTTGGTGAACACCGTCGGGAAAGAACGAGAATAGGTACGAACTTCGGACTCGAGACGCTCTAGAATCTGGGTCTGCATACAACCTCCCTGGTTGTGAGTGACTGGATTTCTAAACTTTCCGCGATCCTGCAATCACGATCGCTGGATGACACATCGCGCCGGATATCAACTATTACTGGAGGCACATATCCGGCTTTTCAAATTCCGTTTTCTGGATCCGATTTCGACGATGGCACGTCAAATGCGCTGAGGGTCGAAGGGACCGATCCGAACGAGATTTTCGGGGTCATGTTCTCCGCCAAGCTGGTCAGTCGAGAAATATTCCCGGCTGATCAGCGGGGCCTGCCAACGGTCGGCAAGACGTTTGAAAAGTCCCCAGGAAGCCTGATTATCGGGAGTGATCGTCGTCTCCAGATGATTGACGGCTGCCAGCTCTTCGCGGGTCAGCACCGCTTCGACCAGCCGTCGAGCCAGGCCGGTTCCCCGGGCCTTCTCTCCGACCGCAACCTGCCAAAGGAAGTAGATGTCAGGCGCCGCGGCTTTGACGTACCCCGAGACGAAACCGACGATCTCTCCGTCTTCGGTGGTTGCCACGGCGCAGCTGTCACGGAATTGCGTCGCCAGCAGCAGATAGGCGTAGCCGGAGTTGACGTCGAGTGGCGGACACGCCTTGACCAGCTCATAGATACCCCAGCCGTCTTCTGTCGTCGGTTTGCGGATGAACAGTGGCATCTCTGGCTTGCCCACGACCGCGTCGGCAACGGTCGGACGCGCCAGGTCAGCGGAGGGGGTAAATGCCGGATTGGGATTGGTCATCATCGTCATCGCTATGGCGAATTTGGTCTCTAGGATAGCAGGCACTCGCTACCGCATCAAACAAACGGTTATTTGTCGATGGCATTTCAATAATCAAAGATTATATGAAAGATAGGCGAATCCGCATGCTTTTTCGAGTCTAGACGACTTGGCGAGTCTAACGGACAAAATTTGGCGGGCGCCGACATGACGTTCAGGCAGGGGGCGGAAAAGAGACAGCCGCCCTGCCGGCGGCTGTCGTCCGAATAGCGCGAGGATCAGTTGCGCGTCACGCTGCGCATGGTGACGAATTCCTCGGCCGCTGTGGGGTGAATACCCACGGTGGCGTCGAAGTCGCTCTTGGTCAGCCTGGCGCGGACCGCGATGGCCAGGCCCTGGATGATCTCGCCGGCTTCTTCTCCCACCATGTGGGCGCCAACGACGCGGTCAGTTTCGTCATCAACGACGAGCTTCATCAGGCAGCGCTCGTCACTACCGGACAGCGTATGCTTCATTGGCCGAAAATCGGCGCTGTAGATACGCACCGACGCATGGCGCTCCCGCGCCTCCTCTTCCGACAGACCTACGGTACCGATGTTCGGATGACAGAACACGGCCGTGGCAATGTCGTCGTAGTCCAGCGGCCCCGGAGTCTTGTCACCGTAGTGGTGCTGGACCAGATGCATGGCTTCGGCCAGCGCTACCGGCGTCAGTTCGGGGCCGCCCGTAACGTCGCCGAGGGCCAGAATCGATGGCACGGATGACTCGTAGCGCTCATTGACCTTGAGGGTGCCGTCCGTGTTGAGTTCGACCCCGAGCGGCTCCAGCCCCAGGCCCTCGAGATGGGGGCGGCGTCCAGTGGCCGACAGCACCGCATCGACCTCCAGCGTTTCGCCATTGGTCAGGGTGACCTCGAGGCCGCCGTCCACCTTGCGAATACGCTCGATGTTGGCTTCGAAGTGCAGATTGACGCCCTTCTTGGCCATCTCGTCGCGGGTGAAAGCACGCACCTCGTTATCGAACCCGCGCAGGAACAACTCCCCGCGGTACACCAGATGCGTGTCCGCGCCCAGGCCGTTGAAGATGCTCGCGAATTCGACCGCGATATAGCCGCCGCCCAACACGAGGAAACGCTTGGGGAAGTTTTCCAGGTCGAAGACCTGGTTGGAGTTGACCGTGTGCTCATTGCCCTCGAATTCCGGCGTCCAGGGCCAGCCGCCTACTGCCACGAGAATCTTGTCGGCTGTGATGCGCTCGCCGTTGACTTCGACGGCGTTGGCGTCGACAACCTTGGCCCGTCCGTTGATCAAGGTGACGCCAGCGTTATCGAGCAGGCGATTGTAGATGCCGTTGAGGCGCTTGATCTCGTCGATCTTGTTGTCACGCAGCGTCGCCCAGTCGAAGGTCGGCGCCTGGCCCAGAGTCCAGCCAAACCCAGCGCTGTCCTCGAAGGCGTCGTGGAAGTGCGCAGCGTAGGAGTAGAGTTTCTTGGGCACGCAGCCAACATTGACGCAGGTACCACCCAGATAACGGTCTTCGGCTACTGCAACCCGTGCGCCCGTCGCCGCTGCCGTACGCGCTGCGCGAACGCCGCCGGACCCGGCACCAATCACGAACAGATCGTAATCAAAACTCGCCACATCAATACTCCTTGTAAAATGATGCCGGAATGATAGCAGTCAGTGCGCGCCGCCGGAAAAGTCCAAGGCTATCGGTGTGATACAGAAAAGCTCGCAAGGCTCGCGATGCGATAAAGAAAACTCGCGTGAAAAGGTGTCGAGCCATCCGCCACCTTCCGGTGCGCCCGCGACGCAACCTACGCAATGACGGCGGAATGGCTTAAAATCCCGTGCTACCACGCGAGGTCAGCCCTCGCCAAATTTCGCTTAACGGGTGCCGCCATGAGCAATATCGATACTCTCCTCGAACAGAACCGGCAGTGGGCCGACGGCGTTGTCCAGCGCGATCCCGAGTTCTTCGCACGGCTGTCGCAGCAGCAGAATCCGGATTATCTGTGGATTGGCTGCTCGGACAGCCGCGTGCCCGCCAATCAGATCGTCGATCTGCCGCCGGGCGAGGTGTTCGTGCACCGCAATGTGGCCAACCTGATCTACCACAACGACATGAACGCGCTCTCGGTCGTCCAGTTCGCCGTGGACGTCCTCAAGGTCAAGCACATCATGGTCGTCGGTCACTACGGCTGCGGTGGCGTCAAGGCCACCATCACCGGCGGCGAACACGGTATCGTCGATTACTGGCTGCACAGCGTCAGCGAGCTTTATCAGTTGCACAAGCCGCAGCTCGAGTCGCTGCCGCTGGATGAGCAGGTCGATCGGCTCTGCGAGCACAACGTGCGGCTGCAGGTCGCCAACCTCTGCCGCACCAAGATCATCCAGCGCGCCTGGCAGCGAGAGCAGCCGTTGTCGGTTCACGGTTGGGTCTACGGACTCAAGGACGGCCGCGTCAACGATCTCGGCTGCACCGTCTCACGGCCGGACGAAACCGGCACCATCCGTATTCAACCGACACTTCCCGCCGCGAGCTGAGCGCCGTCCTCGCGCCAGGCAAGCGACGGCGACATTCGCCGTCCGCATGGCGCGCTGCAAAACTTCGATTGGTGTCTGCCGCGCCGGTGCGTATCGTGGGCGGGTAGCGGTTTCCGCCTGCGTGAAACGCGTACCGTCGCGCGCCCCCCTTGCTGCCTCTCTTGGGCAGTTCTCGGGCATTCGAATGGACGATGACAGGCCTGACGACGACAGGTTGGAACACAACGGGTCAGACAATAACAATGGTATCGCCGATGCGGTCTTTTCGCTGCCGATTCGCCCTGCTGCTGGGCACTCTGATACTGCTCGCACTGCGCCCGGCTGCGGCCAACGACGAGGTCACGCTTCGCGTTGCCTACAATACGCTGCCGATCTCGCTCGATATTCACGAACAGCTGTCGATCGGCGTGCTTCAGCTCGCCCACCTGACGTTCGATCCGCTGGTGCGCTGGAACCGCCACCTGACGTTCGAGCCGCGGCTGGCGACATCGTGGGAGCGCCCCGATGCGACGACCATGCGCTTCCATCTGCGTCACGGCGTGGTCTTCCACAGCGGAAATCCGTTCACGGCGCAGGATGTCGCCTGGACGGTCAAGCGTCTCAAGCGGAGCCCGGATTTCAAGGCGATCTTCGACCCGATCACGCGCGTCGACGTCATCGACGACTACACCGTCGATCTTCACACTCGCCATCCCTATCCGCTGCTGCTCAACCTGGCGACCTACATCTTTCCGATGGACAGTCGATTTTACAGTGGCGAGACCGAGGACGGCCGCGACAAGGCGGCCATCGTCAAGAACGGCAATTCCTTCGCCTCGCGCCATCTCTCCGGCACCGGGCCATTCACGGTCGAGCAGATTCATCCGGGCACCCGGATCGATCTTGAACGCTTCCCTGACTACTGGGACCACGATTCTCCCGGCAATGTCGATCATCTGACGCTGACGCCGATCGGCGAGAATGCGACGCGAGTGGCCGCGCTGCTGTCAGGTGACGTCGACTTCATCTCCCCGGTACCTGCCAACGCGCTGGAGCGTGTCCGCCGCGCCGAGGGGGTAAAACTGCTGACGATGCCTGGCACCCGGATCACGATGCTCCAGCTCAATCAGCAGCGCGTGCCGGCGTTTCGCGACCCCCGCGTGCGCCGCGCGATGGCCTATGCCGTCGACCAGGACGCGATCGCCACGCGCCTGCTCAAGGGATTCGTGACGCCCGCGGCGCAGATGTCGCCAGAGGGTTATGCCGGCCACAATCCGGATCTCGTGCCCCGCCATGACCTGGAAAAGGCGCGCCAGCTGATGGCCGATGCGGGCTACAGCCAGGGCTTCGAGGTAACGCTGATGGCGCCCAACAACCGTTATGTCAATGACGCGCAGATGGCGCAGGTGGCCCTGGCCGTTTCCGCGATGCTGGCCAAGATCAACATCAAGGTCGATTTTCAGACGCTGCCCAACAGCCAGTACTGGGAGCAGTTCGACGCTCGTGCGGCGGATATCATGATGATCGGCTGGTATTCCGATACCAACGACTCGGCGAACTTCTTCGAGTATCTGACCTTCTGCCCCGACTCGAGAACGGGCGTGGGGTTCTACAACGCCAGCGAATACTGCAACCCGGAGGTCGACTCCCTGGTGGAGCTGGCCAATGGCGAAACCGATCCCGAACGCCGTGCCGGCATGCTCAAGCGCGCCGAGGCCATGGTCTACGACGATGCGCCATTCATCCCGCTCTATTGGCAGAATCTGGCCTGGGCGGCGGCGGACCGAGTCGATATCGAGCCAGTTCTCAATGTGATGAATATGCCCTATCTGGGAGATGTGGTGGTCGAGCCCCGTGATTGACAGCATTCACTCGCGCCATCGTGTGCCTTCAGGGGTTGATGGCGTCCGAAAACCCAAGGGAGCGTTGACGCCCTCATGCTGACGTTCCTGCTCAAGCGCTTCATCCAGGCACTGATGGTCGTCGTGGCCATCAGCGTCGTCGGCTTTCTGCTGCAAGGTGCGCTCGGTGATCCGATACAGCAGCTGCTGGGGGCAAGCGCGAGCGATGCCGAGCGCGCGGCGCTGCGCGAGGCCATGGGCCTGAATGATCCGCTATGGCGCCAGTATCTGCATTTCGCGTGCAGTGCACTGCAGCTGGATTTCGGTGATTCGACATTCTTCCACCAGCCGACGCTTTCGATCCTCGCGCGCTATCTGCCGGCAACGGCGGAGCTGATCTTCGCCAGCGCGGTGCTGACGCTGCTGCTGTCATTCCCCATCGGCATCTACGCCGCCATTCGCCCGACGGCAGCGCTGTCGCGGTTCTTCATGGGCGTCTCCGTGCTGGGAATCTCGATACCGGTCTTTCTCACGGCGATCGGATTGATTCAATTCTTCTCCATTGGCGTGTCGGTCACGCTGTTTCCGGATGCCACGCCATGGGGACACTGGCTCAACGATCTACTCTCGACCCGCGGAGGCATGCCGGCCTACGGCCGCGGCAATCCCGAGCACGTCATAGGCGTCTGGTACACCAATTTCGCTTCCTGGAAAGGATTGAGCTATATCGCCTTGCCCGCCCTGTCGCTCGCCTCGGTCATGCTGCCGCTCTTCGTGCGCCTGATCCGCGCAGAGATGGTCGAGATTCTCGCCTCGGACTACGTGCGTTTTGCACGCGCCAAAGGATTGACGCCGGCACGGATCTATACCGTCCATGCCCTCAAGAATGCCCTGCTGCCGGTGATCACGTTAGGTGGCATGCAGTTCGGATCGCTGCTCGCCTACACCCTGCTGACGGAGACGGTGTTTCAATGGCCGGGGCTGGGCTTGATGTTTCTGGATGCCGTCGAGCGCGCCGACATGCCGCTGATCACCACCTGCCTCATGGTCGCCGGGTTCTTTTTCGTGGTGATCAATACCCTGATCGATCTGACCTACCGACTGCTGAATCCCCGGATCGCACTGCAGATGGAGCCCCGATGATGCTTTCAGCGAGGACCTGGCGTCAGCAGGTTCGCAACTCCCGGCTCTGGTATCGGCTGCGGCGCGATCGGGTGGCCCAGTGCGCCCTGCTGCTCGTGGTCGTGCTCGTTGGCGCCGCGCTGCTCGCGCCTTGGCTTGCACCCAGCAACCCCTATGATCTCGCACAGATCAATCTACTCGATTCCGAACTGCCGCCTTTCTGGGTTGCCGGGAGCGTCTCCGCTCACCCCCTGGGCACCGATGTCCAGGGGCGGGACCTACTGTCGATCATCGTCTACGGCGCGCGGGTCTCATTGGCGATCGGCTTCGGGGCGGTACTGCTGCAGGCTTTCGTCGGCATCTCGCTCGGCCTGCTCGCCGGTTATCGCGGCGGACGAGTCGACGCCCTGCTGATGCGTCTTGCCGACATCCAGCTCTCATTTTCGACTCTGATGATGGCGATCCTCGTCAGTGCGTTGGTCAAGGCCGCCTTCGGTGGCGCGTTCTACGGCAACTACGGCGTCATCGTGCTGATCTTCATCATCGGTCTGAGCGAATGGCCGCAGTACGCGCGCACGGTTCGAGCCAGCGTGCTCGGCGAGAAGCGCAAGGAGTACGTCGAGGCCGCGCGCGTTCTCGGCTTTTCGGGACCGCGAATCGTCTTGCGACATATCCTGCCCAACGCCCTGTCCTCGTCGCTGGTGATTTCGACGCTGCAGATCGGAAACGCCATCATGGCGGAAGCGGCGCTGTCGTTTCTCGGGCTTGGCATGCCGGAAACCGAGCCCTCGCTCGGCTCGCTGATCAAGGCCGGGTTCGATTATCTCCAGTCCGGCGCCTGGTGGATCACGCTCCTGCCGGGGCTTTACCTGGTGGGACTGATCGTGTCGATGAACCTGCTGGGGGACTGGCTGCGCGATACCCTGAACCCCCGTTTCTACGATGCCATCGCGTCGAACGCCGCGGGCTCGCGGCAGCGGAGAAGGAGATAGCGCGATGGCCTTGCTCGAAGTCGACAATCTGGACGTGCGCTTCCCGCTCCGCCACGGCGAGATCCAGGCGGTGCGAGATCTCAGCTTCACGCTCGAGCGCGGCGAACGCCTTGGCATCGTTGGTGAATCCGGCGCCGGCAAGTCGGTACTGGGGTTCAGCCTGGTCAATCTACTGGCGGCGCCGGGGCGTATCATCGGCGGCAGCATTCGCTTCGAGGGCCGCGAATTGATCGGCCTGCCGGAGCATCGCTGGCGTCACCTGCGCGGACGACGCATTGCGATGATCTTCCAGGACCCGCGTGCCACGCTGAATCCCGTGCTCACCATCGGCGCGCAGATGATCGAGACCGTTCGTGCACACCGACGTCTCGGTGGCCGCAGCGCCCGTGCCATGGTGCTGCGCACGCTCGAACAGGTACGCATCGATGATCCGGAAAGTCGTCTGGCGCAGTACCCTCACGAACTCTCCGGCGGCCTTTGTCAGCGAGTGGTCATCGCCATCGCCTTGCTGCTCGACCCGGATATCATCGTCGCCGACGAGCCGACGACGTCGCTCGACGTCACCATCCAGGCCGACATCGTCAACCTGCTGCTGACGCTCTGCCAACAGCGCAGTATCAGCTTGATCCTGATCTCTCACGATCTCGGCGTGGTCAATCAGCTGACCCATCGGCTGATGATCATGTACGCCGGGGCGATCGTCGAACAGGGGCCGACGCGCCAGCTGCTCAACGATCCGCAGCATCCTTACACCCAGGCGCTGATCAACGCGCTACCCGAGATGACGCCGCCGCGGCAGCCACTGCAACAGCTTCCGGGTGCCATGCCGTCGCTGTCGGCCGTCCCGACCGGCTGTGCCTTTCATCCCCGCTGTCCCTATCGTCTTGACGCCCTCGGACAACCACGGCAGGTGTGTATCGATACGCCGCCGGATTTCACCGACGTCGCCGACACGCAGGTCGCCTGCCACGTCGTCCGCGAATTGATCGCCACGACGCAGGATTCGATGCCGTTCGACGAGGAGACGACATGAGCCGAGAAGACGCGCTGGCAGGCTTCGGGCGCTCGGCCGATCAGGTGACGCCGCTGCTCGATGTGCGCCACCTGCATCACCGCTTCATGCTGCCGGATCGGCGCCGGCTGTGCCGACGCGGCCGTCGCCTGCAGGCGCTCGATGACGTGACGTTGACACTGCAGCGCGGCGACGCGCTCTGCGTCGTCGGCGAATCGGGCAGCGGCAAGTCCACGCTGGCCAGAGCGATCATGGGGCTGCTGGCGGTGCGTGAGGGCGAAATTCGCTATGACGGTGAGCGCATCGATCAGCTATCGGCGAGGCGGCGGCTCCCCTATCGGCGTCGCATGCAGATGATCTTTCAGGATCCGCACGCCTCACTCAACCCGCGTTTGACGCTACGCCAGACGCTGGAGGAGCCACTGCACGTACACTTCCCGACGTGGTCCCGGTCGGACGTGACAGCGCGAGCCCGGTCGCTGATGCAGGACGTCGGACTGAATCCGGATTGGGGCGAACGCTATGCGCACGAACTTTCCGGGGGGCAGCGCCAGCGTGTCGCCATCGCCCGAGCGCTCAGCGTCGACCCGGAATTCATCGTCGCCGACGAGCCCGTTTCGGCACTCGATCTCTCGGTCCAGGCGCAGGTGCTCAATCTCCTGCTGGCAACGCAGGTCGAACGCCGTCTCACCTATCTGTTCATCACGCACGATCTGGCCGTGGTCGAGCATTTTGCCACGCGGGTCGCCGTGATGTACCGGGGCACGCTCTGCGAAGTCGCAGACGCCGATACCCTCTTCGCGACGCCACGCCATCCCTATACTCAGGCGCTACTCGAATCCCGCCCCCGCTTCGATGACGCGCATGCGGCGCGCCACGGCCTGCGCGGCGAGCCCATGGCGGATAGCGCAGTACGCCACGGCTGCGTCTTTCGCGATCGCTGCCCGTACGCCATGACGCGCTGTGAGCGGGAAACCCCGGTCGCCCATACGCTGACCGATGGGCGACGGATCGCCTGTCATGCCGTCGAGGAGGCTCGCATCTGATGAAGGACAAGGCCCGTATCGAATACGCTACCCCTGGATGCCGGGCGAGCGCCCCCTACCGCCTGGCGCCGCCCCCGACGAGTGACGCCAACGTGTTCCACCACCTAGAGCAGCGATAGAGAGCGACATGGAACTACGTTGGCTCGAAGACTTCATCGTTCTGGCAGAGACCCGGCACTTCTCCCGTGCCGCCGATCTGCAGAACGTGACCCAACCGACCTTCTCCCGCCGCATCAAGCTGCTCGAGGAGTCGATGGGCGCGACCCTGATCGATCGGCAGACGTTGCCGCTCTCGCTGACCCCCGCCGGGGATGAATTTCTGCTGCTGTGCAAGCAGATCACCGAGCGGGTCAAGCTGACGCGAGAGCGCCTTCAGAATCTCGCGCATGATGCCGCCCAGCGCATCAAGCTCGCGGCGCCACAGAGCCTGGTGACCCATTTCGTGGCCGGCTGGCTGAGCCAGCACGGCCTGATGCAACAGGTCGAACCTTACCTGCGCGCCACCAGCTGGCTGATCGGCGACTACTTCCAGGCGCTGGAGCGCGGCGAAGTCGATCTGGCACTCTGCTACTGGCCGGAGGGGCGAACTGCGCTCGACCTGGACCTGAGCGGCCTGCGCTACCTCGAGATCGGCGAGGAGCGGCTGGTGCCGGTCAGTCTGCCCGAAGCCGATGGACGACCGCGTTTCAGTCTGCCTGGCGAGAAGCGGGCCCCGCTGCCGCATATTGCTTACCACCCCAGCGGCCTCATCGCGGCCGCCATGCAGGCGCACTGGAGCCGCTCCCGTCAGGAAGTGCATCTGACCACGCTCAATGAAAACGTCCAGACATCCAATATTCGCGAACTGGTCCAGCAGGGATACGGGCTAGGCTGGCTGCCCTGGCGGACGGTCAGCCCTCTGCTGGAGCGCGGCGACCTGACCCGCGCCGGTGACCGCCGCTGGGACGTGCCACTGTCGCTGCGGCTCTACTTCCGTCAGGACAGCCGCCACCCCGGTTTGCCGGCGGTGCTGGCGCAACTACAGGAGCAACTCGATGACAGCCACTGACGCACTCACTGGCACTGATGCGCTCGGCCAGCGCCAGCGCGCCCACCTGGAGCGCCTCCAGCAGCGCTATGCCGACATTCTCGCGACGCTCGGCTTCGATGCCGTGCTCATCTACAGCGGCCACGCGAGCCACCATTACGGTGACGATCAGGAGGCCTCCTTCGCCGCCTACGGTCACTTCATGCACTGGACCGGCGCTGCTAACCACCAGCATGACTGGCTACTGATCCAGCCCGGCCGGGCCCCATGCTGGTATTACCATGCGCCAGCGGACTTCTGGCATCTGCCGACACCGGCACCGAATGGCGTGCTGGCGGAGGCGATGGCCCTCGAACCGCTGCGCGACGTGACGACGCCTCGGCTCCCGCTACCGGACGGCAGTCGTCTGGCCGTCATCGGCAATGTCGGCGATGCCACCTTGCCCGCCGGCGCGGTCCGCAATCCGCCCGCGCTGATCACCGCGCTGGATGAGCTGCGCGTGCGCAAGGACGACTACGAGCGCGAATGTCTCCATCTGGCCAACCGGCACGCCCTGGCGGGGCACGAGGCCGCGCGGCTGGCATTTACGGAAGGTGCAAGCGAGCTCGATATTCAGCTCGCCTATCTGGCAGCGAGTCGACAGCGTGAGCTCCAGGTGCCCTACCAGAACATCGTCGGTATCGATCGCCACGCCGGTACGCTCCACTACCAGCACTATGATCCCGAACCACCGACGGCGCCGCGCTCTCTGCTGGTCGATGCCGGCCACCGTTATCGCGGCTACTGTGCGGATATCACGCGAACGTGGGCCTCGCGCGGCGCCGATCCACTGTTCTCCCGCCTCATACAGGGTGTGACCGACTACCAGCAGCGTCTGATCGCGGCGCTGAAACCCGGCATCGACTACGTGGCCATGCACGACGAGATGCACCGCGAACTGGCCGAGCTTCTGGTAGAGACGAAAATGGTCACGTCCAGCGCGGAGGCTGCCGTCGCCAATGGCCTGACACGGGCGTTCTGCCCGCACGGGCTGGGTCACGGGCTTGGCCTTCAGGTTCATGATGTCGGTGGCCGTCAACGCAACGCCAAGGGTGATGCGCTACCCGCGCCGATTCGGGACCCGGCGCTGCGTTTCACGCGGACGCTGGATGCCGGCATGGTGGTGACCATCGAGCCCGGTCTCTACATCATTCCGATGCTGCTGGCACCCTTCCGGGAAGGCGCGGCGAGGCACACCGTCGACTGGAACGCGGTCGACAGGCTCGAGAGTCATGGCGGGATCCGGATCGAGGACAACGTCATCATCACGGCGGCGGGCCACGATAATCTCACGCAGGGGGCGCCCCTGCCGGAACGCTAAAGAACGCCATGACGAGCCAGATATTCTCGGCCGATTTTCGGGCGCCACCCGGCCTGGCCAATGAGCATCTGCAGACACTGCTGCCACGCTTGTTGCCTCGGCGCCCATTGGCGCGGCAAACGGAGATCGTCGACTTGCCGGATGGCGATTTCGTCGAGTTGGCATGGGCCGAGCCAGCACCTGCCTCTCCGGCGGCGCCGCTATTCGTGCTGTTTCACGGTCTGGAGGGCTCGTTCGACTCGCCCTATGCCCGCGATCTGCTGCATACCGCAAGCAGCCTGGGCTGGCGAGCCGTGCTGATGCACTTCCGCGGATGCGGGCAGGCACCCAACCGGCTGCCGCGGGCGTATCACTCGGGCGATACCGCCGACGCCTACTGGGTGATCGGACAGTTAAGGCGCCGCTACCCGGAAGCGCTGATGGTTGCCGCCGGGGTCTCTCTCGGCGCCAACATGCTAGTCAAGCTGGTCGCCGAACAGGGAGGCGACGGCTTGCCGCTGGCTGGCGCCATCGCCATCAACGCACCACTGGATCTCGCGGCATGTGCCGATACCCTGAACCGCGGCGCGGCGCGACTCTATCAGCGCTACCTGCTGCATTCGCTGAAGCGCAAGATCGCCGAGCGGCAACGGCAGATGACGCTGCCGCTGAAAATCACGCCGCGGCAGGTCGCCGCGTTGAACAGTTTCTGGGCCTATGACAACGAGGTGACTGCCCCGCTGCATGGATTCCGCTCGGCGTCAGATTACTATCGCCGCGCGTCGGCGGGGCCACTGCTGGGCGAAATCGAACTGCCCACGCTGATCCTCCACGCCAAGGACGACCCTTTCATGCCTGCCGATCTTTTCGCGCGTCTTCCCGCCCCGTCGCCGGAAGTACGACTCGAGCTGTCTCGGCACGGCGGCCACGTCGGTTATATCGAGCGCCATCGGGGGCGATGGCGCTCCTGGCTCGCACGGCGCGTGGACGCCCAACTGCGTGAGTGGCAGCCGGCGTCGGCAAATCGATCGCACCAGCCGGTCTCGTGACCTCTGCCGTCAGGCGCCGATGGGACAGGTTACCCCGGTTCCCTTCAACCCACAGTAGCCGTTGGGATTCTTGGCGAGATACTGCTGGTGATACTCTTCCGCGTAATAGAACGCTTCCAGCGGCCGAATCTCGGTGGTGATCTGACCTTTGCCCCGCGCATCCAGCGCTTGCTGATAGGCATCCCGACTGCGCATGACCACCTCGGTCTGCGCCGCGTTCGTGGTATAGATCGCTGAGCGATACTGGGTGCCCTGATCGTTACCCTGGCGCATCCCCTGGGTCGGATCGTGCTCTTCCCAGAACGTCGTGAGCAGCCGCTCCAGCGAGATCGTCGCCGGGTCATATACCACCAGCACTACTTCGCTGTGACCGGTCATCCCGGAGCAGGTCTCTTCGTAGGTCGGGTTCGGGGTGATGCCGCCGGCATAGCCCACGGCCGTCACGGTTACGCCCTCCAGCTCCCAGAACAGGCGTTCCGCGCCCCAGAAACAGCCGAGACCCAGCACGATCTGCTCTGTGCCGGCCGGAAATGGTGGTTTCATCGACGCGCCGTTGATCAGGTGTTCACCGCTGATGTTGATCGGCGTCTCGCGACCCGGCAGTGCGGTGTCACGGTTCGGTAGCGCATCGGGACGTCTTCTGAACATGTCGATTCTCCTATGTCGAGGGGGCAGGCCAACGCCCGGCGTCGGCCTGCCCTGCCTCAAGGCCCGCTGGTGCGACCCAGACTGAAGGTGTAGATGAGATCCAGCGCTTGCGAAGCCCCGGAGACCGCCTGCAGGTAGAGATTCTGGATCAGGCGATAGCGCAGCGTGAGCTCCGCGATGGGAGAGAATATGCCGACGCCGTAGCTCACCTTCAAGTCATCGAAGACGTAGCCGCTGACCACGACCTGACTGTCGTCGCCGGAGCCCGACGCATCGAGACTGAGATCCTGAACCCCGAACGCCTCGCCGACCTGGCCGACCGCACTGCCGGTCTGCGAAAGCGACAGGCCGATCAGCGCCGAGGTCAGAGCGTCGTCGCCGCCGCCGGAGTCCTCCGGTGCACGGCCGCGCAGGATATAGGAGAGCGCGCGACTTTCGGTCATCGCAGGCTCGGAGAAGATCGTCAGTCGCGGCGCCGATGCCGAGCCGGTGACGCGCAGCCCGGCGACGACGTCGTCCTCGGTGGTGTCGGGGTTACGAATCGCCTCGAACTGCAGACTCGGCTGCGAGGCCGGGCCGCTGAACAGCACCTGGCCCTGGCGAATGATCAGATCCTGTCCGAACGAGGTGTAGGTACCGTCGACCAGGTTGACGTCGCCGTAGAGCTGGACCGGCCCCGTGCCCTGACGCACCTGAAGCTCGCCCTTGAGGCCTGCCTCCAGACCATAGGCCTTGAGCTGCATGTCCGGCCCCAGGTGCAGATTGACCCGCACGTCGAGTTGCATGCCAGCGTCGGCCAGCGCCTGAGCCGTGTCGGCCCCCTCCTCGTTGGCGCTTGCCGCGGCGGCGGCCTGCTGCTGGCGATCCTCCTCTTCGGTGATGATCACCGTATCGCTGCTGGGCGCCTGGGCCGAGGACGGAATCTGGCCGATCTCGAGCCGTGCCCAGGGCACGCTGACGTCACCGCGCACCTGAAGCCGCTGCGGCATCGCGTGTATCTGCAGATCGGGCGCGACCCTCAGCCGACCGTAGGCCGGCATCGCGACCAGCAGCGGCGAGTCGGTGCCGTCGATATTGACGTTGGCCCGCCACTGCGCAGGGTCGCGCCAATTGGCATCACCACTGAGGTTGATCCGGCCGTCGTCGCTCTGCACGTAGCCGTCGAGCATCGACGATTGGCCTTGCAGGGCCAGATCTAGCTGACCATCCGTCACCGCCACCGGCGAGATATCGCCACGCACCTTCACGCCGCCAACGCGGATATTGCCATTGAGTGCTGGCGCGGCGATGTTGCCACCCAGCGAGACGTCTCCGTTGATCGCCCCCTCCAGCTGGTTGATGCCGGCAACCAGCGGTCGGTATGGCGCAAAGCGCAGGTCATCGAGCTGCAGTCTCCCCTGCAGGGCACCTGCGCCGGCAGGGTCGTCGACCGTGGCCTGAAGGCGAACGCGACCGGCGTCCTGCAGCTGCAGGTCGAGCTGACTGCTGGCGCGCTGCTGGTTGGCGTCAAGCGACAGCGAGAGCGTCGCGGCGGGGACCTGCCAGGGTGCGCCACGGGCATCCACGCCGCTGACCGCCACTTGGCTGTCGAGATCGGCATTGGCGGTCCAGGCCTGTCCACCACGTGACCAGCTCGCCACCACGTTGCCGTTGGTCTGCCCGTCGACCTGCCATCCCTCCGGCATGAAGTCGTTGAGCAGGGCCATGGGGATATCATCGATCGACAGCGCTGCACGTCCCTGTGCGGCCGAAGCCGTCATTCGCTCGGTCAGACACAGCGCGCCACCCTGCTGCCGGTCGAGGCAGAAAGGCTGCACGGTCGCGCTCGAGGTGGCCAGATTGGCGCTGAAGGCCAGTGAATCCCGTAGCGCGATGTCGCCATAGTCGGTACCGACCGAGAGCTGCGACAGCGCGCCTTGATAGCGCTGGTAGGTGCTGTCGAGTCCGCCACGAAGCCGCAGTCTCAGCGCGGAAAGCGGTAGCCCCTCGCCGCCGCTGACATCGAGCGACAGCTGGTGCTGCGAGAGCTTGCCTGTCAGCCCGAGATCCACGGCATCGATCTGCTGTCCGCCGGCCTCAAGGCCGCCGGCAGTCAGGTCGACGTCGAACTGCGGATCATCGATACCGCTGACCTTGGCATCGAGCGAGAGCGCGTTGATTCGGTTCTCGGCATAGGCGACCTGACTACCGCGCAGATCGGCGTCGATCTGCGGTCGTGTCAGGGTGCCACGGCCCTGAATCGTACCGTTCAGACTGCCGGAGAGCTGCGGCAGGAGGGTGCCGAGCGCCGGCGCGTCGATTCGAGCATCGACGTTCAGTCGATCCCCCACCTGCCCGCTGGCCGTCACGCGATTCTGCCCTTGGCGCAGGTCGAGGGAGCGAATGTTCCACTGCATGTCGCTATTGCCCTCGAGCTGCGCGTTCAGATCGAGCGCACGCTGCTGCAGTCGACCATCGATGGCCAGCTGCGGCAAGGCCAGCTGCCAGCCGCCGTCGTCGCGCATGGCAAACGCCGCGCGCGCCCGGCCGTTGAGCGTGCCGCTGACCGCCTGCGTAAAGGCGCCGATCGGCAACTGCTGAAAGTCCAGGTTGACGCTTGCCGACAGCGCAGGCGTCCATCGGACCAGCCCCTGGCTATTGAGGCTGCCCCCCTCTGCGGCAAGCTTGAGCGGCTGCCAGCGAAAGTGCGCGAGATCGCCACTGCCATCGACGGCCAGCGTGACGGGCGGCAGATCTGCCGCCTGACCCGCCAGATCGACCTTGGCATCGTAGTGTTCGAGAGAGCCCTCGACATCCAGCGTCAGATGATCCAGGCGATACTGCGTCGACGGCGCTGGCGTCTCGACCTGGCGTAGCTGGCGCGATGCGACGATGGCTTTCTCGTCGATGCCATCATCGAGCGCGCCGAAAGGCGCAAAGGGACGTTCGGCGAACGGCCACTGGACCTTGCCGGTCGTCAGGTGTGCCTGAAACGGCACGCCGTCATCGAAAGCGTGCAGGTTGGCATTGAAGCTGGCCGTGGCGTTGCCGTCGGTCTGAAAGCCGAGCTGGAGATCGGCCAGCGTACCTTCGACCCGTAGATTGAAACGCTGACCGTAGATCGGGGCACGCATCACGCGGCCTTCCACGGTCAGGGAAAGCGGAAGATCGCCCTCGAGCGTGGCGCTCGCCTGCGCTTCCACATGACCATCCGGGGCGTCGACCAGCAAATGCTGAATCTCGATCTGGCGGTCCACCGCCTGCAGCGACAGTTCGACTCGGTTCACGGTCTGTGCGTCAGGTCCGGCGCCCACGAGCGTGACATCGCTGACGGTCACCTCGGGAATCACCACCTCCAGTGGCAGCTGCAGATCGGGAATCTGCGCTCTCGCCTCGCGCAGCGCCGTTTCGATCTTCTCGACCATCGCCTGAGCCTGATCGTCGTTCGCCGCTGCGACGTTGGCCGTCGCTGCCAGCGTCAGTGGCGTCAGCATCAGCGGATAGCTCGGGTGGGGTACGGCCGTCGGTGTCGCAGGCCCCGCTGTAGCCGCGAGCGCGTCCGCCGATGACCGCTCGGCCCTATCGGCGCCGGTGAGCGCTTCGGCGGCCTCGATGGCGTCGGGGCTGACGACGCCTTCCCCGAGCGTTGCATCCGTCAGCGCAGTGCCGGCCAGCGAGGAATCATCGCTCTTGGCGAGCGTCACTCGCGTCTGTTCCAGCGTCGTGGGTGACAGCGTGAGGCGATGACCATCCAGCGTGGCACCGGTTTGAAAGTGCGCCCAGTGCACCCGAGTGCCGTTGGCCAGTTCGAGACCGACATCATCGAGCTTGACCTGACGAATCTCGATGGGCAGTGGAACCGAGATGACCGGCATCGCCCCACCCGGCTCCGCCGGCGCTTCCGGCTCTGTCGCCGGTTCGCCTTGCGCCAGCCGAATACGCGCCCCGCTAACGGTGAGATCCTCGAGACAGACACGCCCCTTGAGCAGGCAGTCATCCGCCCAGGCGAGATGAAAGTGATCCACGGAGACGCTGAGCGTACCGGCGGCGAGCTGCAGACCGTCGATCGTCAGCTCGTCGAGTGGTGCACCCTCGAATCTCTCGGCCTGAACCCAGCCTCGTGACTGCGCCTGATCGAACGCCCAGTGACTGCCCCACGGCGAGAGCAGCAGTCCGGTAAGCGTCAGCAGTAGCCCGATCAACCACAGCAGCAGGAACAGCAGTAGCCGAATCAGAACTCCGGTCCGATGGAGAAATGGAGACGCCAAGAGTCCTCCTCGTCGTCAAACGGGTGAGCGATATCGAAACGAATGGGGCCGACCGGAGAGATCCAGCGCACGCCGACGCCGGCGCCCGTCTTGAGCGCGTCGGGCCACCACTCGTCGAAGGCGTTGCCGGTATCGACGAAGGTGGCACCCCAGAAGTTGCCGGTGACGTGGCGCTGATACTCGATGCTGCTAGTGAGCATGTGCTGGCCGCCGAGAAGCTCGCCGTCGTCGTTTTCCGGCGAAAGACTCTCGTAGGAGTAACCGCGAATGCTTTGATCGCCGCCGGCGAAAAAGCGCAACGACGGCGGAATCTTGTCGAAGGTATTGGTGGCCATGGCACCGCCACCGATGCGACCGACGAAGCGATTTTCGCTGCCCAGCATGCGGATCCACTGCGAGCTGAACGTGGTGCGCACGAAGCGGGCATCGGAGCCCCAGGCCGGTTCCGACCACTCCAGGGTCAACTGCTGCTTGTCACCCCAGGTCGGAAATATCGGGTTGCGCGTGCGCGTGCGGCTCCAGCTGATGCCGGGATAGAGCAGCAGTACCGCGTCGTCCTGGTCGGCCTGGGTGAAGTCCTCGTAGGTGGTCTGCCAGTAGAGATCCTGCACCCAGCCGTTGGAAAACTCCCAGTGGCGCGCCAGCTGGACAGAGCTCTGAAAGCTCTGCGTATCTTCGTTGTCGACGTTTTCCAGGCCGTAGCGAACCCGATAGCTGTCTCTGAGCGGATTGGCTAGCGGTATGGTGTATTCGCCCGAAAAACGCTGCTCCGGCGCTGACAGATAGAGAGAATTGGTCAGGCTGTGCCCGTAACGGTTGAGCCACGGCATGGTCCAGGAGAACTGGGTTCGTGGCCCCACGTCGGTGGCGTAGCCGATGCCGACTTCGAACTGGTGACGGTCCGCTGGCGTCAGCTCGACATCGACCGGCACGATCGTCGGCTGACTGTCGGTGAGCTGCCGTGCGACCTGCAGGCCGGGGCCGCCGAGAACTTCCGTGACGTCGGCCGTCGTCTCTCGGCCGGTGGCGTCGGCATACCACTGACTGGTTGCCGCTGGCGAGGCGTCGTCGTTGACACGCGGGCGGACGGCCACACCGCGGAACCAGTCGGTCTGCCCCAGATTCTGATTCAAGGTGGCGAGATCGCCGGCGAGATAGGGATCTCCTGTCTCGAACGGGACCATGTTCTCGAGGCGCTGCCGCTCGATCTGGCTGCCGTTGAAGTGCACGTGGCCGAAGCGATAGCGGGTCCCGCTATCCATGTCGAGAAAGATGCGGGCACTGTTTTCCCAGGGCCGCACCTCGATGCGCTGCTGACGGAAGCGCGAGTTGAAGTAGCCACGCTCCAGTGCCAACGTCGAGAGCTGGCTCTTGAACCCGTCATAGCGGGAGTGAAGTAGCGGATCGCCAACCTTGAGGGGGTCTGCCGCCATGACTTTCTCGAACGCGTCATCCTTAGCGGCGTCTCCTTCCAGGGAGACATCGAGCTGGGTGATCTTGGTGCGCTCGCCAGGCTGGATCGTGATGATGACCTGCTCGTTGTCCTTGGCGGGATAGCTCGTGGTAAGCGTGGCATTGTAGTACCCGTAGGCCTGCAGCGCCTGCTGCGCTCGCTCCTTGACCACGGCATCGAGTCGTGTGCGCGTCGACTGACTGTCAGCTTCCAGATCGGCAAGAATATTGACGACGTTGTCCGCCGCGGCGCCGGACATGCCCTTCACCGTCACGTCGAGCGCCCAGGCATGCCCGGCGACCGGCAGAGAGGCCGCTGCCGTCAACCCGAGAAGTCCCTTCCGTAGGACCTTGATTCCGGCCATGGTTTCAGCCTCCGCGACGCTGCAGGTTGGATACATCGGTGATCAGGGAAGTCACGCGCCGCGTCAATTGAGAGCGGCTCGCCTCCAGCGAACCGATCCGCTCGCTCAATTCCCGAATGTCGCTGTCGCTGGCCCCGCTCGGCAGATTACCGACGCGGGACTGCAATGCTTCGAGACTGGCATTGAGAGCGGTCTGCCCCTGGCGAAGTTCCGTGACAGAGCTCTCGAGCGCCGCGATGCTGTCGCTGGACGGCTGACTGTCGACGCGTTTCTCGAGCGCGGCGATCGACGACTGCAGGCCATCGATGGCAGCGCCTGTCTCCTCTCCGTCGGATTGGGCTACCTGCTGGCTCAGTGACTGCTGCGTCTGTTCGAGGTCGTCGACGGTGCTGGCGAGCCGTTGACGCTGTTCTTGCTCGTCGCTGAGCGCGCTCTGGACGGCGTCCAGCTGCTGCGACTGGGACGTCTGGCCCTGCTCGAGCGTCTCGAGACGCGTGGACAGGGCCGCGCGCTGATCCTGCCCGGTACTCTCGAGCGAGGTAAACGATGACTGCAGTGTCCCGATCAGCGCTTTCAGGTCTTGGTCGCTCGACTGAAGTGAGGTTAGCTGCTGATCGACCTGATCGGCCTGCTGCGTGTCGGCCACTCGAGTCTCGAGACTGCCGACGGCGGCGCGCGTCGCGTCGAGCTGTTGGCGAAGACGATCGAACTCCGCACGCAGACTCTCGCCGGAAGCATCGAGCGTCGAGCCAGTCGCGTCGAGCCGCTGATTGAGACGGGCAATCTCCGCATCGCGCGCCTGCTGAATCTGCCAGTACTGCCAGGCGCCGCCGGCCAGCGCTGCGATCAATAGTAGAATCAGCAGCCAGAGCGGCCAGACCCGCGGGGGTCTTCGCGCCGGCGTCTTTGGTACATGGCGGGAACGGCCGGAAGCGGCGCGAGCCGAGGTCTTGTCGCCACGATCGGGAACGATAGCGGGAGAGACACGGGGATCATCGGATTGTGGTGGCATTGCCGTCTTTTTACCTTACCGGGGTCGTGCTGGCCTGAGAGATGACGTCGTGATGATGCTCAGTGCCCTGGCATGTCGTCCCTGCGCTCGGGCCACGATGCATGCCGGAAGAGACAGTGTCACGGATTGCCGTCCGATGCAGCGCCAGATGCCTTCGCCGGACGACGAGCTCGTATCACGTTACGTGAAACCCGAGACGAAGCCTAGGCTTGGCAGCGGGCTTCAGGCGTGATAACCGGCTCTCATCATGGCGTTACGTCACGCTTTCAAGATAGGATGCACGCCGATATGAATCATTGTGTTTCGACTCCCACCCTGCTTGGCATCCGTCTCGTTCTATGACGAACTTCCACCCCCGCTTTGAGCTCCCTGCTCTCCCGTTCGAGCGCCATTCGCTGGAGCCAGAGATATCTCGCGCGCAGATCGATCTGCTCTTCAGCCATTATCATCGCGGCCATCTGGAAGCGCTGAACCGGAGCATTGCCGTCGACGAGCCGGGCTCGCTGGCGACGCTGGCCGGATCGCTCGGCTCCCCGGCCGTGGCGCGACATGCCGGCGAGGCGTGGAATCTCGTCTTCTTCTGGCACGGGCTGACGCCGCATGGGGTGCCGGTACCGCGTGAGTTGATGACGCGGGTGATCCGTGATTTCGGCGATCTTGCCAACCTGCAGGCCCGCTGGCGCGCCCGCGTGACGAATGGCACCGGCGGCTGGTCATGGCTAGGCGTCGAGAGACTGGGAAGCGCAAGAGTAGAAAGGCAAAGCGTGGCAAGAGAAGGAGCACAAAGACTGGTGCTCGTCGAGAGCGAGACTGGCAGCGCGCCCCGCGACATCGTGCCGCTGCTGGCACTGTCGCTATCCGCCGAGGCTTACAGCGTCGACTTCGGTGAAGACCGCGGGCGATATTTCGATGCGCTGTGGCCGCATCTCAACTGGGAAATCGCCGCGCTCAATCTGGAAATCGCCCCCACGTCGGCATGACCGCAGTGAGAAATCGAATGCGGTCAAGGCTCGAGACAGCGCGCAAGCACAGGGAAAATCGCGATGAAGACTCGCCGGCACGGCCGGCGAGCCGTGCTCACGCAGGGTCGGCGCGTCGGCCGATGCCCCGGTAGACGAAACCACGCGAGGCCACGTAAGCCGGGTCGTAGATATTACGTCCGTCGAGAATCAGCGGGGTTTTCATCGCCTGCAGCAGACGTCGCCAGTCCGGATTCCAGTAGCACTTCCATTCCGTGACCATCAGCAGCGCATCCGCGCCTTCGCAGGCGGCGTAGAAATCTTCCGTACACGGCTGCAACTGCGGGTGATCGGGATAGAGTTCGCTCAGCGCATGCAGTGCCGCCGGGTCGTGAACGCGCGTCTTCACTCCCTGGGCCCAGAGAGCCTCAAGCAGTGTCAGCACCGGCGCGTGGTCGATACGTGCCGTACCCGGCTTGAAGGCAGCGCCCCATATACCCACGGTGCGACCTTCCAGCTCTCCGTGGAAATGATTCCAGAGCTTGCGAAACAGCGTCTCCTTCTTGCCTTCGTTGATATCCAGCACGTGCTCGAGCAGGTGGGATTCACGACCGGTCGCATGCTGGACATCGGCCAGCCGCATCAGATCCCGCGAAAAGCTCGGCCCGCCGAAACCGCAGCCAGGGTAAAGATACTCGAACCCGATCCGGGTGTCGGCGCCCATCCCTTGACGCACGAACTCGACGTCCACGCCCAGCGAATCGGCAAGGCCAGCGAGCTCGTTCATGAAGCTGATGCGCGTCGCCAGCATGCCATTGATCGCCAGCTTGGTCAGCTCGGCAGCGCGCCGAGGCATGAGCTGGAAAACTTCGTGACGACGGTTGAACGCGCGCAGCAGCTCGCGAATCTGCTGCGTCGCCCATTCGTCCTCACTGCCGAGCAGCCAGTGCGCCGGACGCGTGAAGGTCTCCCAGGCGCGCCCTTCTTCGATGCGGTCCGGGAGCGCCACGGCAACCTGGCCAGCGTGGCCCAGCAGCGCTTCGAGTTTCTCGGTCTGACCGACGGGGAACGTGGAATTGTTGACGATCACCAGCGGCGTGGACTGCCGGCCGGGCCCACGCTCGACATACTGCTCGGCAGCCTCGCGTTGCTCTGGCGACAGGGCCAGCCAATGAATATCGGCGTCGACATCGTCTGCAACTTCATCGACCAGCGTCAACTGCCCGGACGCCTGACCTTCGGCGATCTGTGCCTTGAGTCCGGGCTCGCTCGCCAGCCAGTCGGCATCGGCCAGGCGCTGCCAGGGCGAATCCGCATGAGGCAGCCAGGTCACCTGGTGTCCGACCGAGCACAAGGCGGCAGCGGCGGTGGCCGCTGCCAGTTCGCTACCGTGTACGACCACGCGCATGGCTTCAGCCCTCGGACGCGTATTGCTTGATCAGTTGGGTAAAGCCCTTGCCGAGCGTCGGATGCTTCTTGCCGAGCGCCAGCGTGGCCTCGAGGTAGCCGAGCTGGCTGCCGCAGTCATAGGTCTGGCCTTCCATGCGATACGCCTCGGCACCGTTCTGTCGGCGCAGCGTCTCGATCGCGTCGGTGAGTTGAATCTCGTTACCGGCACCGGGCTTGGTTTCGGCCAGAATCGGGAAGATCTCGCCAGGCAGCAGGTAGCGACCGATGACGGCCAGCGTCGAGGGAGCTTCCTCCACCTTCGGCTTCTCGACCATGCCGGTCAGGGGTGCGCTGGCGCCCGGAGCCGGTTCATCGCCCTCGAGCGCCACGATACCGTATTTGTAGGTCAACTCCTGCGGCACGGTCTCGACCATGATCTGGGATTTTCCGGACTTGTCGTAGGCCTCGATCATGCCGGCCAGGTCGTTGCTGGCCAGCCCCTCGTCGTCGATCAGCACATCCGGCAGCATGACCGCGAAGGGATCGTTGCCGACGACGGGACGCGCGCAGAGAATGGCGTGACCGAGACCGAGGGCTTCCGGCTGACGTACGCTGATGATGTTGACGTCATCGGGAATGATGTTGCGCAGCTCGTCGAGCAGCTCGTCCTTGCCCTTGGCTTCGAGCTGATTCTCGAGTTCGAAATGTTTGTCGAAGTGATTTTCGATGGCGCTCTTGGAAGAGTGCGTGACCAGGACGATCTCCTTGATCCCGGCCTTCACCGCCTCCGTGACCACATACTGGATCACCGGCTTGTCGACGATGGTGATCATCTCTTTCGGGATCGCCTTCGAAGCGGGCAAGCAGCGGGTGCCGAATCCGGCAACGGGGAGTACAGCCTTGCGAATCATCTTTTGGTCCTTCCCTTCCTGGGTATGAAATCAGCGACTGACGACGACGGTCGTCGCATCCTTTGACTAGCTTAACGGCGTCAAACACGAAAGCACAGTCGCAGTATCGCGACAGTTTGCGTCATCTTTTGGCTGCCGACGTGAACGATCAACGATCGACACCTGTCGCCTCGGCGACGTGCCCGGTGCATTCACCATGCCGCGACGCGCCGACGGGTGCCGATCGTGGGACATCTCGGAATCGATGTCGATCCGGCCTCGCCGACGGCCATATCCGTAGTAGAATCATATCCATATTAGATTAGTCGAGTGTCCAAGGTTGTCATCGGGTCTGCGACGGATGATGCCCCCGATTCCCGACACCGGAAGATGCATCACTCATCCCGGGAAGGATAGTTTCATGACGAGTTCTCCTCACCAAGACACGTTTCGCGACAATGTCGATCACGCCGAGATCGCCAAGTTCGATGCTCTCGCCAGCCGGTGGTGGGATCGCGAGGGCGACTTCAAGCCGCTGCACGACATCAATCCGCTGCGCCTGGGATTCATCGACGCGCAGGTTCCCCTAGCCGGCAAGCGCGTCCTGGACGTGGGCTGTGGCGGCGGCATTCTCAGCGAGGCGATGGCACAGCGCGGGGCCGACGTCACCGGCATCGATCTGGGCGAAGCGCCGCTATCGGTCGCCCGGCTGCACCAGCTCGAAAGCGGAGTCGACGTTGACTATCAGTGCATCAGCGTCGAGGCGATGGCCGACCAATCCCCTGCCAGCTTCGATGTCGTGACCTGCCTGGAAATGCTCGAGCACGTCCCGGATCCCGGCTCGGTGATTCGTGCCTGCGCCAAGCTGGTGAAACCCGGTGGGCATCTATTTTTCTCGACGATCAACCGCAATCCCAAGTCCTATGCATTCGCTATACTCGGCGCCGAGTATGTTCTCGGACTGCTGCCGAAAGGCACGCACGATTACCGCAAGTTCATCCGCCCTTCAGAGTTGTCGGCCTGGTGTCGGGCGTGCGGGCTTCGCCTCAAGCATCAGACCGGCCTCACCTACAACCCGGTGACCCGACACTATCGACTCTCGCGTCATGATGTCTCGGTCAATTACATGGTCCACGTCCGCCCCGAATGGACCGGACCCAGCGATGACGATGCCGACGACGCATGACACCAGTGCTTACACGTCCCGCTGCCCTGTTGTTCGACCTGGACGGCACTCTGGTCGATACGGCCCCGGATCTGGCCGAAGCGACCAATCGACTTCGCGAACATCATGGGCTGCCCAGGCTTGCGTTCGACACGATCCGCGAACAGGTCTCCAACGGCGGCAGTGCGCTGGTGACGCTGGCGCTGAACCTGACGGTAACGGACGCCAACCATGCCCGCGCACGCGATTTCCTGCTGGAACGCTATGCCGAGGTGGTCGCCGATCGCAGCCAGGTCTTTGAAGGGCTGGAAGCGTTGCTGACGCGCTGGCAGCGGGCGCAGCGGCCCTGGGGAATCGTCACCAACAAGCCGCGGCGGTATGCCGAACCGCTGATCGACGCGCTGGGTCTGCAGCCGGGAGCGCTCTACTGCGCCGACGACCTGCCGGTCAAGAAGCCGGAGCCGCAACCGCTTTGGGCCGCGGCGCACCAGCTGGGCACATCACCTTCGGCCTGCTGGTATATCGGCGATCATCGCCGCGACATGGAAGCTGCACGGCGTGCCGGAATGACAGCCGTCGCGGTGCGTTATGGGTATATCGATGCCGATGACGCTAGCGAAGACTGGCCCGCCGATGCCTGGTTCGAGACGCCGGCGGCCCTGATTGCGGCTATCGATGAACGATGGCCAGAGGCCTGACAGCCGGCTCTGGGCATCAGCCTCGCGGCGGCTGCGCGTCGAACATCTCACCGTTGGCGTGAAGACTGTCGTCTCCCATCAGCCACAGGTAGGTCGGCAGGATTTCCTCGGGCGCTCTGACCGATTGAGGATCTTCCTCGGGATAGGCGGCCTGTCGCATCGCGGTGCGGGTAGCACCGGGATTGAGTGAGTTGAACCGCACTGGGCCGTCACGACGCTCATCGGCCAGAATCTGCATCAGACCCTCGGTGGCGAACTTCGAAGTCGAGTAGGCGCCCCAGTTGGCGCGGCCCTTGCGACCGACGCTGGATGACGTAAAAACGACCGACGCCCGTTCCGCCGACGCGAGCAGCGGCAGTAGCGCCTGGGTCAAGCCAAGCGTCGCGGTGAAATTGACCTGCATCACTTGCGCCCAGGTTTCCAGATTCGCGTCTTCCACGCTGAGCCGTTCACCCAGAATGCTTGCGTTGTGCAGCACCCCGTCAAGACGACCGAACTCCGAAGAGAGCTTGTCGGCGACGGCCTGGTAATCCAGCGACGTCGCGCTTTCCAGATTGAGTGGGAAGATGGCCGGCTGCGGAGCCCCTGACGATTCGATGGCGTCATACACGACCTTGAGACGACTGACGCTTCGCCCCAGCAGCACCACGGTCGCGCCGTGGGCGGCAAAAGCCAATGCCGCAGCGCGACCGATGCCAGCACTTGCCCCGGTCACGAGTATCACCCGCCCCTCGAGTAGCGTTGACGGCGCCTGATAGTCGATATGGCATTTCATCATCTTGTCTCCCGAGGGGGTGACGCCTTGCCTGGGTGGGATGCGCTACCGGCGAAGTCGTCGTCAACCGCCCGTCTGATTCAGGAAATCACCCGCCATCTGGGCTGCATTACTGTCGGGGTAGTCGCTGCGAACGCGTTGCAGAAGTTCGCGACTGCCGCTGGTGTCGCCCTGTCGCGCCTTGAGCAGTCCGAGCTTGTAGAGCGCATCCGGCACCTTGTTGCTTTGCGGATAGTCGTTGATCACCGTATCGAAAGCATCCGCTGCCGAATCGAGCTGAGACTGCGCCGAGTAAAGCTCGCCCAGCCAATAATGTGCGTTGGAAACCAGGCTCGATTGCGGGTAATCGCTGATGAACTGCTGGAAGGCGCTGATGGCGGCGTCGAATTGACGCGACTGCACCTTCTGGAACGCCGCCTGATAAGCGTCGCGCCCCTCTCCGCTGCCGCCGGAGGCCGCAGGCGCACTCGTGCCGGTCTCCGATGACGGTGCAGCCGCCGCTGCCGCCTGGCCGCCATTGGTGACATCACTGGCCGCTGCGCTGTCGACCGTCGATCCGCTGTCGGTCGCGGCCGAGCCGCCGGTCATGGCAGAGTCGGCACCGGTATCGCTTGTCGAGCCGCCTCCGGAAATTCGATCATCGAGATCCAGATATTGATTCTGGGTCTGCTGCTTGAGCTGTTCGAGCTGATAGCGAAGCTCCTCGACCTGCCCACGCAACTGCTGGATCTGCTGACGGTTGTCCTGCAACTGATTGAGGATCGTCAAGGTGCCGCCACTGCTCTCCCGCGCTTCCGTCTGGTTATAGAAGCCGCTGGATTGGCCAGTGAGGTCGTCGACGACCGGTTGCTGAGCCCATACGGACAGCGGGAGCACCAGGGCTCCCGCGCCGCACAGTCTTTTCAGACCGTGTTTCATGCTTTGCTCCGTCGGTGCTTAGTAGGAGAACACGACGCGACGGTTCTTGGCGTAAGCTTCTTCGGTGTGGCCCTGGACGGCAGGACGCTCTTCACCGTAGCTGACGATCTGGATCTGCGACGGAGACACGCCCTGAACGGTCAGGTACTGCTCGACCGCCTGTGCGCGGCGCTCGCCGAGGCCCAGGTTGTATTCGCGGGTACCGCGCTCGTCAGCGTAGCCTTCCAGCGTGACGTTGACGTTCGGGTTTGCCATCAGGTACTGAGCGTGACCGTTCAGCACGGATTCGAACTCGGGGCGGATCTCTTCGCTGTCGAACGCGAAGTAGATGGTGTTGACGCTCGGCATCTGATCGCCAGCGTTCATCTGTGAGCCGCTCATGTTCTGGCCGGAAGTCATGCCCTGACCGGACATGTTACCGGAGGTGCCATCCATGTTCCCTTCCTGGGTGCCACCGCTGCTGGAACAGCCGGCCATGACTGCCAGCGACATTGCGACTGCCAGCGTCTTGGCGTGGGTCTTGAATTGCATTGTCATCTCCTTGCTCGGATGTCGAATGACACAATCGACTTACGTCGTTTAGTTCAAAAACGGCGACCATGCGGGTTCCCGCACGTCACCTTGCGCAGAAGGCAGTCGGAAGGACGCGCGTCCATCTGAAGAGACTGCCCCCAGCACCCCTTGCGACCCTTGTTGGGTAGCGAAGATTACCATGGTGCCGTTCGGCGCGACACTAGGTGATTCATCCCATCGGGTATCAGTCAAGACCGTAACTCGCCCTGTGTCCAGATCCTGCTTGGCAATGTGATACCCGGTGTCGTCACGCGTCACCATGAAGATCGACTTGCCGTCGGGCGAGAAACGCCCGTCGGAGTTGTAATTGTTGGTAAACGTCAACCGCTCGGCGTTACCGCCGCCGGCCGGCATGCGATAGAGCTGCGGTGCACCGCTACGATCCGAGGTAAAGACCAGCGATTGTCCGTCGGGCGACCAATCCGGCTCGGTCTCGATGGCGCGATTGTTGGTCAACCGGGTGAGCTGACGGCTGGCCAGATCCATGACATAGATTTCCGGCTGCCCATCCTTGGATAGCGACATGGCCAGCTTGCGCCCGTCGGGTGACCAGGCCGGGGCCCCGTTGATGCCACGGAACGAGGTCAGACGCACACGCTCGCCGGTTGACGCGTTCTGCACGTAGATTGCCGAATTGCCCGACTCGAAGGAGACATAAGCGAGCTTGTTGCCATCGGGCGACCAGGCCGGCGACAGCAGCGGATCGTCGGAAGAAAGAATCTGCTGGCTGTTATGACCGTCGGCGTCGGCGACATAGAGCGCATAGCGCGCGTTGTCACCGCTGCCGCTGGCCGAGATGTAGGCGATGCGGGTCGAGAAAGCGCCACGGATGCCGGTAATCGCCTCGAAGATCTGGTCGCTGATGTAATGCGCGCTGGCACGCAGATTGTTGGCGGAGGATGTGACCGTCTCGCCCAGCATGCGCTTGCCACCGAGTACGTCCATCAGTTCGTACTGAATCTGGTACTGGTTACCTTGAGGCTGGATCTTGCCGACGACCAGGTAGCGCGCATCGACCTTGCGCCAGTCGTCGTAGTAGACGTCCTGACTGCTGCTCGGCAACGAAATCAGCGCGCTACGGCTCAGTGGCGCGAACTGACCACTGTGCTCGAGATCATCGCTGACGATCTGCGCCACATCCTGTGGCAGACCGCCCTGACCGCTGAATTCGAACGGCACGATCGCAATCGGTGTCGCCTGATCGCTGCTGCGATTGATCTCGATCGTCAGGTTCTGGGCCTGCGCGGTTGTCGCGGCACACATCAGCGCGACCCAGCAGATCGTGGCCAGCGTCTTCCGTCCTTGAGAGAGCCATCGTTTCATCACTGTATATCCCCAGGGGTGAACTTGAGATTGAAATCACGGAATCGCCGCTGCAGTCCGGCATCCAGCTGCTGCAGCTCGCGGAACGGTGCCGCCGCCTCGACAGCCTGCGTTGCCGAGCGGTCGAAGCTGGCATTGCCGCTGCTACGTGTCACTGTCGCGGCCAGCAGCTCGCCGGAGGGTCCGAGCCTGACACGAATCTGGGCGACCAGCCCGCCGCCGGCGTTCGCGGGCAGATGCCAGCGGTCTTCCACCGCACGCTTCACCAGGTTGATGAAGTTGTTCGAGGCCTGATTGGACTGCTGCGCATTGGCAATACGCTCCTGCTCGCTTTCGATCGAGTCATTCAAGGCGTCCGCTGCCGCTGCCTTGGCGGCGGCCTCGGCCTGACGTTTCTTCTCTGCCGCTTCCTGCTGGCGCTTTTTCTCGGCCTCGGCCTGTTTCTTCGCTTCCTCGGCCTTGCGCTGCTTTTCGGCTTCGGCTTTCTTTCTCGCCTCTTCTTCCTGGCGCTTTTTCTCGGCCTCGGCCTGCTTCTTCGCTTCCTCGGCCTTGCGCTGCTTTTCGGCCTCGGCTTTCTTTCTGGCCTCTTCTTCCTGGCGCTCTTTCTCGGCCTCGGCCTGTTTCTTCGCTTCCTCGGCTTGGCGCTGTTTCTCGGCTTCGGCCTGTTTCTCGGCTTCGGCCTGTTTCTTCGCCTCCGCTGCCTGGCGCTGCTTCTCGGCTTCGGCCTGCTGACGTTTCTGCTCCGCCTGAGCCTGTTCACGCTCGGCCTCGGCTTTCGCCTGCGCCGCCTGTTGTGCCGCCTGCTGACGACGCTCGGCAGCTGCCTGGGCCTGCTCGGCCTCGGCCTGGCGCTGTTGTTCAGCCGCCTGGCGCTGTTGCTCCTGCTCCTGCTGTGCCTGTTGCTCGGCCGCCTGCTGAGCTTGCGCCTGAGCCTGCTCCTCTGCCTGACGTTGCGCCGCCCGCGCACGCGCCTCCTGCGCGTACTGCGCCTGGTCCGTCGCCGTCACGTCACTGACCAGCGTCGCCTGGACGACGGACGAGGAGCTGGGCGTCGGGTCGCTGTCCGGTAGCCGCAGCATCGTCAGTAGCAGCACACCCACATGAACGCCGATCGCCAGGACGACAGGCAGGCCATAGCCGACGCGGCGTGTTCGCTTCGCCATGCTGGTCCCTTACCCGTTGTCGCTCTGAGGCGGCTCGGAAATCAATCCGACGTTAGCCACCCCTGCCATCTGCAGCGTGCTCATCAGCGTTACGACCTGACCATAGGAGGCGTTCTTGTCACCTCTGACCATGACCGGCGTATTGGGCTTGCGCTCGAGAATCGCGACGACCTGGTCACCGACGGTCTGCAGCGTGACCGGCTTGTCCTGCTCGCCGAGCGATATGAAATACTCACCTTGGCTATCGACGGAGACGATGATCGGCTCCTGCTCGTCGGTATCGATCGGTTCGGACGTCACCTGCGGCAGATCGACCTGCACCCCCTGGGTCAGCATGGGGGCTGTGATCATGAAGATGACCAGCAAGACCAGCATGACGTCGATGAACGGCACCACGTTGATCTCGCCCATCGGCTTGCGGCGATGATGCCGACTGTACGGTCCACCCATGTTCAGCTCCCGTCAGGCCGTGGGGTTGCTGCCGCGACCCTGCAAATTGCGGTGCAGGATCGAATGAAATTCCTCGGCGAAATCTTCGTACTCACCGAGCAGACGGCTGGCGATGGCGGAAAGGCGGTTGTAGAAGATGACCGCCGGGATGGCGGCAAAAAGCCCCATGGCTGTTGCCACCAGCGCTTCCGCGATCCAGGGTGCGACGGTGTTGAGAGTCGCCTGCTGCGCCAGCGACAGGCTCTGGAAGGACCCCATGATGCCCCAGACCGTGCCGAAAAGACCGATATACGGGCTCGCCGAGGCAACCGTTGCCAGTAGCGTCAGATGCGAGTTGAGTCGATCCTCCTCTCTCGACAGCGCAACGCGCTGGGAGCGCTGCACGCCATCGAGAACCGCTTCGCTGCTGCGGGTCTTCGGCATCAGTCGATTGAATTCACGGAAACCGGAGCGAAAGACATGCTCGGCACCCAGGGCTTCATACTGTTCCGGTACGTCCTGATACAGCTCGTTGAGGTCGATGCCGGACCAGAAACGCTCGTCAAAGGATTTCTGCGCCTTGCGGGCGCGTGCCAGCGCGAAGCTACGCTGAAAGATGACAACCCAGGAAGCGATCGACGCTGCCAACAACAAAAGCATTACCAGCTGGACCACCAGACTGGCATTCAGAATCAGATGGGGGATGGACATGGAGTCGTTCACGTAAATCCTCGAATCACTGGCTGGAGATGTCTGATGTCAGCACGGCGCGAAGCGCCTCGGGCCAACGGATCGGTTTCTGTCGTTGCGCGTCGACACAGGCAATATCGACACGCGCTTCGCATAATGTATCCCCACCCAGGCACACCGACTGCTCGAATTGCATGGAGCAGGCTTTGAGGGTCGCCACACTGGCGGAGACATGGAGATGATCATCGAGACGTGCCGGGCGCGCATAGCGGCAGTGGAGCGAGTGCACCACCAGCTGCACCCCGCTCTCGAGCAGCTCACGCTGGCCGAACCCTCGTTCGTTCAACCACTCGCTGCGCGCACGCTCCATGAATTTCAAATAGTTAACGTAGTACACAATACCGCCGGCGTCGGTATCTTCGATGTAGACCTTGACCGGGAGCACGAATTCATTCATCTCGATGCCTCGCCATCCGGCGCGTGATCGCGCGGTGCGATGCCGAAGTGGGCGTAGGCCGAGCGGGTCACCACGCGGCCGCGGGTCGTTCGCATCATGAAGCCCTGCTGGATCAGGTAGGGTTCGATCACGTCTTCGATCGTGTCGCGCTCTTCACTGATCGCGGCGGCCAGACTATCTACCCCTACCGGCCCGCCGTCGAACTTCTCGATCATGGCCAGCAGCAACCGCCGATCCATGTGATCGAGTCCGTGACTGTCGACGTTGAGCATGTTCAACGCCTGGTCAGCGATGGCCGCGGTGACGGCGCCATCACCTTTCACTTCCGCGAAATCACGGACTCGCCGCAGCAGTCGGTTGGCGATACGTGGCGTGCCACGTGCCCGTCGCGCGATTTCGCGCGCGCCCTCGATATCGGCGGGTACACCGAGCAGTGCCGCCGAGCGCGAGACGATCTCGGTCAGTTCGTCGATCGCGTAGAACTCCAGCCGCTGGACGATGCCGAAGCGATCGCGCAGCGGCGAGGTGAGAAGACCAGCACGCGTCGTCGCGCCGACCAGCGTGAACTTGGGCAGATCCAGCTTGATCGAGCGAGCAGCGGGCCCTTCCCCAATCATGATGTCGAGCTGAAAATCTTCCATCGCCGGGTAGAGCACCTCCTCGACGGCTGGTGACAGGCGATGGATTTCGTCGATGAACAGGACATCGCCGGGCTGGAGGTTGGTCAGCATCGCGGCGAGATCGCCGGCGCGCTCGAGCACGGGGCCGGAGGTGGACTTGATGTCCACCGCCATTTCGGCGGCGATGATATTGGCCAGCGTCGTCTTGCCGAGCCCTGGCGGGCCGAAGACCAACGTATGATCAAGGCTGTCGCCGCGCTGCCGCGCGGCCGCGATGAAGATATCGAGCTGCTCGCGAACACGCGGCTGACCGATGTAGTCGGCCAGACGCCGCGGGCGAATGGCGTGGTCGACTTGCTGCTCGCCCTGCTGCGGCTGCGCCGCAATCAGTCGGTCGGGTTCGATCATGGCAAGTTATCCGGCCAGCTGGCGTGACAGCGCTGCCTTGATCAGCGCTTCGGTGGGCAGCCCGTCATCGAGCCCGGACAGCATGCGCGATGCCTCGGTCGGCTTGTAACCGAGAGCCACGAGCGCCGCTTCGGCATCGGCGTGCGGGTTAGCGGCCGGCGACTTCGGCGCGTTAGCCTCGCCGTCAAGCAGCGGATGCTCGTTCTGCCAGTGCGGAAAACGGTCGCGCATCTCGACGATCAGTCGCTCGGCCGTCTTCTTGCCGACGCCCGGCAGGCCGGTCAGCGCCTTGCTGTCGCCCTCCATCACACACTTGACGAAAGCGTCCCGCTCCATCCCCGACAAGATCGCCAGAGCCAGCTTGGGGCCGACGCCGTTGACCTTGATCAACGCACGAAACAGCTGACGCTCCTCGTCGCGCGCGAACCCGTAGAGCAGATGGGCATCCTCTCGCACGCTGAGATGCGTGTAGAGCCGGACAGTCTCACCCGCCGCCGGTAACGAGACCAGCGTCGTCATCGATGTCTCGAGCTCGTATCCGACGCCATTGACGTCGACCACGATCCAGGGGGGGAGCTTCTCCAACAGGGTGCCGTGCAGGCGTCCAATCATGCGTCATTGCCCTTGCCGTTTCGGCGTCCACTATACGCATCGCCGCTGCGACTGACTAGCTGTCGAACAGTGTTCAATCGGGCCGAAAGTCGCGCCACCGCCCGCCTCGCGACCCGCGACCGCGTCGCTGACTGGAGACACTCAGAAGCCCTTGGCGAGCGTAGCCGTGAGTCAGCGCGATGGCCAGCGCGTCGGCGGCATCTTCCGGCGGCAGCGCATCGAGAGACAGTATCGCCATGACCATGTGCTGGACTCGCGACTTGTCCGCCCCGCCGTTGCCGGTGATCGCCTGTTTGACCTGGCGCGCCGCATACTCGTGAACGCCGATGCCATGATTGGCCGCGCAGACGATGGCCGTGCCTCTGGCCTGGCCGAGCTTGAGAGCGGAATCCGCGTTCTTGGCCATGAACACGCGCTCGATCGCGAATTCGCCGGGTCGATACTGCCCGATCAGCTCGCTCACGCCGGCGTAGACGCGGGCGAGCTTCTGAGCCAGATCCTCGCCCTCGATGCGAATGCAGCCGCTCGCGACGTAGCGCGGCTTGGCGCTGACGTCGACCACCCCGTAGCCGGTCACTCGCGAGCCTGGATCAATGCCGAGTAGAATCACGTTCGCCGCTTCCTGTTGATGACCTGGTGGCTCTGGCAAACCGCGCCACGACACGACGAGCCAGTGCGCAACCTGCAGTCCGTCTACAGCCCCGAATCTTCGCACGGCACATCGAACGCCGCCCGACGGTGCCCCGAAACAGGACCGGCGCCACTTGGGCGCCGGTCTTCAGCTTGAGCGAGACGATTACTCGCCGCCGCTCTCCGGCTGCGCCTTTTGCCGCAACCGGATGTGCAGCTCCCGAAGCTGCTCGTTACTCACCTCGCCGGGCGCGTCGGTCATCAGATCGGCGGCACTCTGGGTTTTCGGGAATGCGATGACGTCGCGGATGGTGCGCGAGCCGGTCATCAGCATGACCAGGCGATCGAGACCGAAGGCCAGCCCGCCGTGCGGCGGCGCGCCATACTGCAGGGCATCCAGCAGGAAGCCGAACTTCTCTTCTGCTTCCGCCTTGCCGATACCCAGCACTTCGAACACGGCCCGCTGCATGGCCTGGTCATGAATACGGATCGACCCACCGCCCAGTTCCGTGCCGTTGAGCACCATGTCGTAGGCACGAGAGAGCGCCGTGGCCGGGGCTGCCTTGAGTTCGTCAGGTGAACAGGACGGTGCCGTGAACGGGTGGTGCAGTGCGGAGAGGCGACCGTTGTCGTCGGCCTCGAACATCGGAAAATCGACAACCCACAGCGGCGCCCACTCACGGGTGTAGAGATCGAGGTCCTCGCCCAGCTTCACGCGCAGCGCGCCGATCGCTTCGTTGACGATCCGCGCCTTGTCGGCACCGAAGAAAATGATGTCGCCATCTTTGGCGTCGACCCGGTCGAGCAGCTCCTCGACGATCCCTTCCATGAACTTGACGATCGGTGACTGCAGCCCCTCGAGCCCTTTCGCCCGCTCGTTGACCTTAATCCACGCCAATCCCTTGGCGCCGTAGATACCGACGAACTTGGTGTAGTCATCGATCTCCTTGCGCGAGAGCTTCGCCCCGCCGCTGACCTTGAGCGCCGCGACGCGACCGTCTTCGGCCTGCGCCGGGCCGGAGAAGACCTTGAAGTCCACCGTGGCCATCAGGTCGTCGACGTCCACGAGCTCGAGCGGTATCCGCAGATCCGGCTTGTCGGAGCCGTAGCGCTGCATCGCCTCGCTATAGGGCATGCGCGGGAATTCCGGCAACTCGACATCGAGCACGCCATTGAAAAGCTCACGAATCATGCGCTCGGTGATGCCCATGATGTCCTGCTCATCGATGAACGACGCCTCGATGTCGATCTGCGTGAACTCCGGCTGGCGGTCGGCGCGCAGGTCTTCGTCACGAAAGCACTTGGCGATCTGATAGTAGCGATCGAAGCCCGACACCATCAGCAGCTGCTTGAACAGCTGCGGAGACTGCGGCAGCGCGAAGAAGTGGCCGTTGTGCGTACGGCTCGGCACCAGATAATCGCGCGCCCCTTCCGGCGTGGCGCGCGTCAGGATCGGCGTCTCGATGTCGAGGAAGCCCTCGTTCTCGAGGTAGGCGCGAACACCGTGAGTAATGCGCGAGCGCAGGCGCAGCCTGTCGATCATCTCCGGGCGACGCAGGTCGATATAGCGGTGCTTGAGGCGGACTTCCTCACCGACCTTGCCATGTTCGTCGAGCTGGAACGGCGGGGTCGCGGCGGTATTGAGCACCGTCACGTCCTTGGCCAGTACCTCGATCATGCCGGTCGGCATGTTCGGGTTCTGCGTGCCCCCGGGGCGCAGACGAATACGACCGGCAATGCGCAGGACGTACTCGCTGCGGGCGCGGTCGGCGTTGGCGAACGCTTCCGCGGTATCGGGATCCACGACCACCTGAGCGACGCCTTCACGATCGCGCATATCCAGGAAAATGACCCCGCCGTGATCGCGGCGGCGATGCACCCACCCGCAAAGCGTGACTTCGTGATCGATCAGAGACTCGTTCAATTGGCCGCAATAATGACTGCGCATGCTGGATCCTAATAATGGTGAATACTGTGGCGAGACGCTCAGGCGGAGGTCTTGCTCTCGCTGGCTTGAGTGGCGCCGCCACCGCTGTCGCTGCCCCCCGAAGGCTTCGCGCTGTCGCCGACGAGATTCTTCTTGCTGCCCGATTTGAAATCGGTTTCGTACCAGCCGCCGCCGGCGAGCCGGAAGCCGGCAGCCGAGACCAGACGCGACAGGGATGGCTGCTCGCAGGCCGGGCAATCAGTCAACGGCGCCGCGCTGATTTTCTGAAGTTTTTCCAGGCGATGGCCGCAGGCCTTGCACTCATATTCGTAGATGGGCATCGTTCTATCACTCTCGCCGGGGCGCCACGCTTCGTGGCCCTCCGCCCTGATGATCACGCGAGGCACGTTACCGGCGCCTCGCAATCTCTTGCCATCGTCATGTCAGGATGGCGCCTCTCGACCGGCCTCGAAAGCCTCGTCAGAAAGCCGCATAGTATAGCGCGCAGCAGCCGGTCGCAGGCAATATTACCGGCTGAGAAAGCCGCTGTCGTCGTTCGCCTGAGGGGGAGAGCCAGCCATGGCATTCATAGACGATGCGCAGTCGGTTCCATGACATGGCACCATCGGCGGAAGCCAGTTATCTCCGCGCACAGGCGAAGCGCCGCCGATGACAGGAAAGCCTCATGATAAGGAAACGCACATGAAAGCCGTGCTGCTGGACGCCGCCTCGCTAGGCGACGAGATCGATCTGACGCCGATTCGACGCCTCGTCGACGCGTTCGATGTCCACTCTCTGACCTCACCCGACCAGGTCCAGGAAAGACTGGCTGGCGCTACCGTTGCCCTGACCAACAAGATGGTGATCGACGCTGAAACGCTGGCGGGCCTACCCGACCTGGAACTGATCTGCGTGCTGGCGACCGGTACCAACAACATCGACATGGCTGCCGCCGAGCGCCGTGGGATTGTCGTACGCAACGTCGAGGCCTACGGCACCGCCAGTGTCGCTCAGCACACCTTGATGCTGATGCTGGCGCTGGCCGCCCGCCTTCCGCTCTATCAGGAGGCGGTCGAGCGCGGCGCCTGGGCGCGTAGCGACATCTTCTGTCTGCTCGATCACCGCACGCTGCAGCTCGCGGGCAAGCACCTGGTCATCGTCGGTAGTGGCGTGCTCGGAACCGCGGTCGCGAAACTTGGCGAAGCGTTCAGCATGCGGGTGACTTTCGCGGCCCGCCCCGGCAATGAAGCCAACGACGCCCGTCCCGCCTTGACGACGCTGCTGCCGGCAGCAGACGTCATCAGCCTGCACTGCCCGTTGACCGAGCAGACGAAGGGTCTGATCGGCACCGCGGCGCTGGCGAGCATGAAAGCGGACGCGCTGCTGATCAACTGCGCCCGCGGCGGTATCGTCGACGAGATGGCGGCGCTCGAAGCGCTGCGCGGTGGCCGACTGGGCGGGCTCGCCGTCGACACCTTGCCGGTGGAACCGCCGCGCGAGGGCCATGCGCTGATCGATGCGCTCGCCGAACCGCTCAATCTCATCGTCACGCCGCATAACGCATGGATCACGCCGGAAGCGCGCCAACGCGTGGTCGAGTTGACCGCCGACAACCTACGCAACTGGTTACGAGGGTAAGGCTTGCTCCGGCACCGCGCGCCACGATTCACGAAGAGATGATCTGTAACGACAGGGTTTTAAAAGGGATGGTCTACAACTTCGGCTCGATCAATATCGACTATGTCTATCGCGTTCCCCATCTGGTCAAACCCGGCGAGACGCTGGCCAGCGAAAGCTTTCAGCAGGTGCTCGGCGGCAAGGGCGCGAACCAGTCACTGGCGTTGGCTCGCGCCGGCGGCAGCGTGACTCACTGGGGGCGACTTGGCCGCGCAGACCGATGGGCGCTGGCGCCGCTCGAACAGGCCGGCGTGAATATCGACGCGATCGAGTTGATCGAGGATGCCAGCGGTCACGCGTTGATTCAGGTCGATGACGCCGCCGAGAACGCCATCATTCTCTACCCGGGCGCCAATCATGGATTTACCGAAGCCAAGCTCGAGGCACTGACCGAGTCGGCCGAACCGTCAGGCTGGCTGCTGATGCAGAACGAGTGCAATGCCACCGAGTCGGTCATTTGCCTTGCCGCGGCACGCGGGCTCTCGATCGCCTTCAACCCGGCCCCGCTCGATGCCAAGGTGGCTTCGTTGCCGCTATCGCTGTGCAATCTGCTGTTTCTCAACCGCGGTGAAGCGGCAGCACTCGCCGAATGTGACCCGAAATGTGACGCCGATGCGCTCCTCGACATCCTCGCCGAGCGCTATCCCGATGCGGAACTGGTGCTGACCCTCGGCGCCGACGGGGTTCGATACCAGCGCGGCGACCATCGCCTGTCGCTACCGGCACATCGCGTCGACGCCATCGACACCACCGCCGCGGGTGATACGTTCATTGGCTATTTCATGGCCGCGCGTCAGCGAGGCGACGACAACGAACGTGCCCTGCGCCTGGCCAGCACCGCTTCCGCGCTCTGCGTCCAGACGGCCGGCGCGGCGCCCAGTATTCCCGTGGCAAAAGATGTCGAGGCGGCGCTGGTGCGTTTGCCCGAACTTCAGATAACGCGGCCCTAGTCGTCGTGTTGCGCGATTGACCGCCGCCGTCCGGCCACGCAGGCTACGGCCATCACACCATCTTCTCTTCATCGATCCGACAGGCACGCCATGTCCACACCGATCATTTTCGATACCGATCCCGGCGTCGACGACGCTCAGGCCATCGCCATCGCACTGGCGCATCCCGACATCGAGCTACTCGGGCTGACCACCACTTTCGGCAACGTGACGATCGAGGTCGCCACACACAATGCCCTGCTGCTGGCCGAGTTGGCCGGTCAGCGGATTCCCGTCGCCCAGGGGGCGGCCGAACCGCTGGTCAAGAAAAAAAATCCGCCCCCCGGGCACATTCACGGGGACAACGGCCTGGGCAATATCGCGCTTCCGGATATCTCCACCCGGGCGGTTGCCCAGAGCGCGCCCCAGTTCATCGTCGAGCAGGTCAACGCCCGTCCCGGTGAAGTGGTACTGGTCGCCGTCGGCCCGCTGGGCAACCTGGCTGCGGCGCTGCAGCTCGACCCGACCCTGGTCGACAAGGTCAAACGCGTGGTCGTGATGGGCGGCTCGATCCGCGAAGGCGGTAACGTTACCCCTGTCGCCGAAGCCAACATGTTCAATGATCCGCACGCGGCAGCCAGAGTGCTGCAGGCGAGCTGGCCATTGACGCTGGTCGGACTCGACGCCACGCACCGCTGCGTGCTGGACCCGGCAAGCATGGAGAAAATCGCCCGCGCGCAGGGTGATCTGGGGCGCGTACTGGCCGAGAGCTACGCTTTCTATCGGGCTTTCTACCAGAAGGCCCTCGGGATCGATGGCTGCTGCCCGCACGACAGCTGCGCGCTAGTGTGGTTGCTGCGACCGGATCTGTTCGAGGTCGAGCGCGGCACGCTCAGCGTGGTCACGGATGGGCTGGCAGAGGGACAGACGCTGATGGCGCCACACTCGCGTCAGTTCGTCGACGGGCGCTGGTCACAGGGGACACTGGCGGACGTCTGCCTGAACGCCGATGGTCCTGCCGTGATCGCCTGGATCGTCGATACCTTGACCGCCAATCCGGCACGCTGAAAACCAGTTCGAACGGAGCCCACCTTTCGCACGACCGGCAGCCCTCGGTGAGAAATACGCTCAACCGGTCGTGAAGTCAGCCGGCGCGGCGAACGTCGCGTCCTCGACCTCCACGCCGATGACGTTGGCTGCCGGCGACCCCTGCCACAGGGCGTCGATCAATTCGGCGATGGCGGTCGATTCACCGCTCGCAATGACTTCCACCCGGCCATCGGCGAGATTGATCGCGTGGCCGGTAATGCCCCAGCGCTGCGCCTGCTGGCGAACGTGCTCACGGTAGCTGACGCCCTGTACTCTCCCGCTCACCAGCGCCTTGATGGTGCGATGGCTCATGGGGTTTCTCCTTAGTGATGACTTCATGACGAACCAGTACCGCTGTATTACGCGGCACGACGGCGCGCCCCCTGGCGACGACGTAGGTTCGGGTGAACGCCGCACCAAACAGTAGAATCAGTGATGAGTAGTAGACCCAGAGCAGCACCAGCACCACCGAACCGGCTGCACCATAGGTGGAGGCCGTGGCCGTATGAGCGAGGTAGGCAGCAATGGCGTTGCGCCCCAGCATGAACAGGATCGCCGTTACCAGTGCGCCAAGCAGCACGTCCCGATAAGAGAGCACCACATCCGGCAGCACCTTGAAGATAGCCGCAAAGAACAGCGTCACCACGACGATAGAAAGCACGAACTGCGCCACCTGGAGCAGGATCACACTGCCCGGCACCCAGTCCCCGGCGTAGCTGAATGTCGCCTGGACGATGACGCCAAGAACCAACGACACCAACAGCACGAAACCGATTGCCAGCACTACGGCAAGCGACAGCAGGCGCTTCTTGGCAAAGAGCCAGAGACTGTTGCGATCCGGGTTCGGTGCCACGCCCCAGATCGTATTGAGCGAGAACTGCATTTGACCGAACACCGTCGTCGCGCCGACCAGCAGCGTGACAAAGCCAAGCAGCGTGGGCAGGATACCGGAAGCCTGTACCGTCGACTGAGCCACCGCGCTTTCGATCGCACTCGCGGCCGACGGCCCGAGCGTGTCCTGCAGGCGGGTCACGATTTCGCCACGGGCAGCGTCCTCGCCCAGCCAGAAGCCGACGACGGTAACCGCGATGATGACCGTCGGTGCCAGCGAGAACAGGGTGTAGAACGCCAGCGACCCCGCGTAGCTGAACGCGTTGCGATCGAGCCAGAGCCGAACGGCATCGCGGATGACGGCAAACCAGTACTTGCAGGAGGAGACGATCACAAAGGCTTCCTTCTAGCGGTAGTCGCGTGGACGACGAGTAGACTGCCAGTCAGTCTAGACGACATGGGCACGAGCGGCGCCGACCTGGGTCCGGCACATGAGACACGCGCATGCGTCACGCGCGGAGGAAGTCGCTCGGCAGCTTCATCATGCGTCGCCAGAGTTTCTCGACACCGGGCTTGTGGACGAGCGAGCAACGATAGAGGCGAATCTCGAGCGGAACATCCCAATCCTCACCAGCGGCGCGCACCAGCTTGCCACGCGCCAGTTCCTCGCGCACACAGAAGTCCGGGATCCACGCCAGTCCTACCCCCTGGAGCGCCATGCCCTTGAGCCCTTCGGCCATGGCTGTCTCGTAGACCGTCTTCAAACGCATGCGCGCCGGATCATTCTTCAGCAGCATCCGCACGCTACGCCCGAGAAACGCCCCTTGGGTGTAGGCGAGAAAGGGAATCGAACCCTCTCCATCGAGAGAAAATTTCGGTGCGCCGTCGCCGTCAGGCACGCTGACCGGGATCATCTTCACCTGACCGATCGAGAATGACGGGAATATCTCGGCATCCAGCTGCATCGTGGCATAAGGATCATGGTAGGCAAGCATCAGATCGCAGTTGCCCTCACGCAGCACGTGGATCGCATCGCCGACGTTCATCGCCACCAGTCGCGTCGGCAGCTCGCCCACGCCCTTTTGCAACCGCGAGATCCACTGGGGATAGAAGGCCAGTGCCAGCGAGTGGGCGGCCACGATGTCCAGCGCCTCGTTATCCATTGCCAGTCCGCGCAGATGCGCCAGACTATCGTTGAGCTGCTCCACCATGTTTCTCGCCGTGACCAGAAAGAGCTGACCTTCCGGCGTGAGGCTGACCGGCGTGGTCGATCTGTCGACCAGCGTCGCGCCGACCGCCTGCTCGAGCGAGCGAATGCGCCGACTGAAGGCGGGTTGTGTCACATGGCGCTGGCGCGCCGACGCCGAGAAGCTGCGCGTATTGGCCAGCGCGACAAAGTCTTCCAGCCACTTGGTTTCGAGATTCAAGGGGTCCCCTCGGATTCTTGTTGGCAGTGTTCGATGCGTCGATTCTTGTACGCTCGCCATGTTATCGGCCGGTTACCGTAGCGCCAATAGGCGAGCGTTGGCAGTCTACTGCACCGGCGACAGCAGGTAGGTCGCTCGAGACAGCATCTTGCGCCACATCGGCCGCTCGGCCAGCTCGCGCTCGGTCACCTCGCGGCTGTTGATGAAGTCCTGCTCCAGCATGGCGTGAACATTGGCGGCAAAGCGCTTGTCGGGCACGAAGGCAGTGACCTCGAAGTTGAGGCGAAACGAGCGGTTGTCCAGATTGACCGTGCCGACCATGGCCGTGTGGTCGTCGACCAGCAAGGTCTTCTGATGCAGAAATCCCGGCTGATAGCGATAGATCTTCACGCCGTTCTGGATCATTTCCGGCAGAAACGCGAACGCGGACAGGAACACCAGCAGATGGTCGGGCCGTTCCGGCATCAGCACCCGCACGTCGACGCCGCGCAACGCGGCGAGAATCAACGCATCCTGCACGCCGTGATCCGGCACGAAGTAAGGGCTGGTCACCCAGAGCCGGTTGCGGGCGCCGTGAATCGCATGTTGCACCAGCAGACTGGCCGTCTCGCGACCATCCGCGGGCCCGGAGGGCACGATGGCGACGTGTTGGTCGTCGCTTTCCTGGTGATGCGGACGCCAACCCAGCGCGAGAATATCTCCCGTGGCCCAGTACCAGTCTTCCCAGAACGCCTCCTGCAGCGCCAGCACGCTGGGACCGCGCAGCGCCAGATGTGTATCGCGCCAGTGGCCGTAGCGAGCGACCCTGCCGAGATATTCATCGGCCACGTTGAGACCGCCAGTCCAGCCCAGTTTGCCATCGACGACGACGATCTTGCGGTGATTGCGAAAGTTGATCTGGAATCGATGGCGCCAGCCGCGGGACGAATTGAACGCCGAGACCCGCACGCCCGCCTCCTCGAGATCACGAAGATAGCCGCCGGGCAGACCGCGACTGCCGATTTCGTCGAACAGGAAATAGACGCTGACACCATGCTCCGCCTGGTCGATCAGCAGGCGCTTCATCGCCATACCGATCTCGTCGGCGCGCACGATGAAGAACTGCACGAGGATGTACTCCTCGGCCTGGCGGATACCGGAAAACAGACTATCGAAGGTTGCGTCACCGTCGATCAGGAGATCGACGCGATTGCCGCGAGTCATCGGCATCATCGCCAACTGCTCGACGGCACGAATACGCCCGCTGACGGCCTCCGGGCGAGAGATATAGGATTCCATCTGACCACGGTAGCGCTGCAGCACCTGGCGCAGTACGGTATCGCGCTCGCCGCGCGCCGACACGTAGCCGTAGAAGCGCGGCCGCCCCAGCGTCCAGAAGATGGGAACGGCGATGTAAGGGAAGCTGACCAGCGTGACGATCCAGGCGACGGCACCCTGAGAGGTTCGACTGGACATCAGCGCGATCACGGCGGTGATGATGCCCAGCACGTGAGAGACGAACAGCAGAATGCCGATCAGCCACGCCATGCACATCTCCTTGCGCTGCCCTGCGCCATCTTTCTCTCCCTGCCGAAATCGCCAAGCTAACCAACATCATACCGAAAAAAAGAGAGAGCCCCACTGTGGCTGTTCACCCTGGGGCTCTCTCCTGTGATCAGGCCGGCGGCAGATTCACCTCGGTCAGCGATGTCGGTGTCCAGCCGGTGTCGGTTCGACACCCGTCAAGGCGCACCGCAGCGACAATCACACGCGCTCGGCTATGATCTCCTTCCATTTCGCTGGCCCGGTCTGATGTACCGAGGTGCCGCAATGATCGACGGCGACGGTCACCGGCATGTCTTCGATCTCGAATTCGTAGATCGCTTCCATGCCGAGATCCTCGAATGCCAGGACGCGAGACTGCTTGATCGCCTGCGCCACGAGGTACGCAGCACCGCCGACGGCCATCAGATAGACGGCCTGGTTGTCGCGGATGGCATCGATTGCCGTCGGCCCTCGCTCTGCCTTGCCGACCATGCCGAGCAGGCCGGTCTCCTCGAGCAAGGTCCGCGTGAACTTGTCCATCCGCGTGGCCGTTGTCGGGCCGGCCGGCCCGACAACTTCGTCGCCGACCGGATCAACGGGGCCCACGTAGTAGATGAAACGATTCTTGAGATCCACGGGCAGCGTCTCGCCCTTCGACAGCATGTCGATCATGCGTTTGTGGGCTGCGTCGCGGCCGGTCAGCAGCTTGCCCGAGAGTAGCACGGTGTCGCCCGGCTGCCATTCGCGAATCTCTTCCGGCGTGATGGTGTCGAGGTTGGCGCGTCGCACGCCCTCACCCACTTCCCAGGTGATCTCCGGCCAGTCATCGATCTTCGGCGCCGGAAGCGTGGCGGCACCGCTGCCATCCAGCGTGAAGTGAACATGACGCGTTGCCGCGCAGTTGGGGATGATCGCCACCGGCTTGTTGGCAGCGTGGGTCGGGTAATCCTTGACCTTGATATCGAGGACGGTCGTGAGGCCGCCGAGACCTTGCGCACCGATGCCGCTTCGGTTGACCTTGTCGAAGAGCTCGAGTCGAAGCTCTTCCGCGCGGTTGCTGGCACCGCGAGCCTGCAGGGCCTGGATATCGATCGGATCGAGAAGCGCCTCTTTTGCCAGCTCCATCGCCTTTTCGGCGGTGCCACCGATCCCGATACCCAGCATGCCGGGGGGACACCAGCCGGCGCCCATCTTGGGCAGCTGCTCGAGCACCCAGTCGACAACGCTGTCGGATGGGTTGAGCATCGCGAACTTGGATTTGGCTTCGCTACCGCCCCCTTTGGCGGCGACATGAATCTCGACGCTGTCACCGGGAACCAGCTTGTGGTGAATGACCGCCGGCGTGTTGTCGCCAGTGTTCTTACGTTGACCGTCAGGATCGGCCAGCACCGACGCCCGCAGCACGTTGTCCGGCAGCGTGTAGGCGCGGCGAACCCCTTCATTGACCATGTCGTCGAGACTCATCTCGGCGTCCCAACGGACGTTCATGCCGACGTGAACGAAGACCGTGACGATGCCAGTGTCCTGGCAGATGGGGCGGTGACCGGTCGCGCACATACGGGAGTTGATGAGGATCTGTGCGATGGCGTCCTTGGCCGCCGAGTTTTCCTCCCGCTGATAGGCCTCATGCATGGCATCGATGAAGTCTTTCGGGTGGTAGTAGGAGATATATTGCAGCGCGTCGGCAACGCTCTGAATCAGATCCTCCTGACGGATCACGGTCATGTCGGCACTCCTGGCTGGTCACGGTGATGCCCGCAGATTCTTCGTCCACGGGGCATATGAAGTGCCTTTCATCATACCTTTCTCGATCGAATTCCGCAGGTTGTTTACAATTTCCAAGGATACAAGATAACGGTATAAACCCAGTTGAAATGAAACTACGCTTTCTGAATGGCCGGCTGGCAATGGGGGCAACGGTAGAGCCGTCGCGAGCCGACCATCTGCTTGACGACAGGCGTGCCGCAGGCGTGGCAACCCTCTCCCTCGCGGTTGAAGACCGCATGCCGCCAGCGCGCTCTTCCAGCTCCCGTCCTTTTGACCCGCTCTCGCCACTCGGGACGGTTAGTGACGCCCGCCTCACGGTATGCCTGCCGAATGGTTCCAAGAATGGTATGCGCAAGGCGCTGACGCTGCGCGTCGCTCAGATCACAGCTCCTCGCCTCGGGGGGCAGGCCAGCATAGAACAGGATTTCGGAGCGGAGATAGTTGCCGATACCCGCATAGAAGCGCTGGTCCAGCAGAAGACTGCCCAGCCCACGCCGGGCAAAGCCCTTCATCGAGAGCCGTTCGACGATGGCCGGTGCTGTCACGTCATGGGTCAGTAGATCAGGGCCCAACCTGGCCAGGAACGGCTGCTGGTCGATGGTGGTACGCGTCCACAGCGAAATATCGGAGGCGCTGTAGAGGCTGGCCATGTGAGTGTCGGTCTCGATCCGCACGCGTAGCGTTCGCCGGGTGGCTGGCGTCTGCGTCTTGCGATGCACCTTCCAGACCCCGTAAAGCTGGTTGTGCGAGTAGAGAACCTGATCGTCGGCAAAGCTGATGAGGAGCGCCTTGCCCCAGCTATCGACCGCGGTAATTCCGCTACGGGCGAGCGATGTGGCGTTGGGCTTCAACGCGTCGAACGCGAACCAGATACGTTCGATCGACGCATCGACGAGCATCTTGCCGAGCCTATCGGCAACGCGCCGGATTTCCGGTCCTTCGGGCATGAGTCTTCCTTGCGAGCCATTCCGTTGGCTCGAGTCTCGAGTAGGCGGCGTATCTGACGACTAGCCGAGTTCCAAAAGCCTTGCCTTCAGCGTCTGCAGCTGGTCGCGGAGCTGAGCGGCCTGTTCGAATTCCAGATTTTGCGCGGCTTCGTGCATGCGGTCCTCCAGTTTGCCGATCTCCTTGGTCAACTGAGCCGCATTCATCTCCGCGAGCGCTTCGCGAGAGTAATTGCCTGGCGCTTCGGCAACCAGCTGCTCCGTCCGCTTGCGACCGCCCTTCCGTCCAGGCGCCTGCGCCCCTTCCATGATGTCGGCGACCGATTTCGTCACGGTCTTGGGCGTGATGCCGTGACGTTCGTTGTGTTCGACCTGCTTGGCACGTCGCCGCTCGGTTTCGTCCATGGCCTTGCGCATCGAATCCGTCACGCGATCGCCATAGAGAATCGCCTTGCCGTGTGCGTTGCGCGCCGCACGACCGATGGTCTGGATCAACGAGCGCTCGGCACGCAGAAAGCCTTCCTTGTCGGCATCGAGAATCGCGACCAGCGAGACTTCGGGGATATCCAGCCCCTCTCGGAGCAGGTTGATCCCGACAAGGACATCGAACTTGCCTAGTCGCAAGTCGCGAATGATCTCGACGCGCTCGACCGTATCGATATCCGAATGCAGGTAGCGCACGCGAACATCATGCTCGTCGAGATATTCCGTCAGATCCTCGGCCATGCGTTTGGTCAGTGTCGTCACGAGCACGCGCTCGCCGACCTCCAGCCGCAGCCGAATTTCGGAGAGCAGATCGTCGACCTGGGTCGATGCCGGCCGCACTTCGATTTCCGGGTCGACCAGACCCGTCGGCCGCACGACCTGCTCGACCACCTGGCCGGCATGCTCCTGTTCGTAGGGCCCAGGCGTGGCGGAGACGAACACCGTCTGGGGCACGATGCCCTCCCACTCCTCGAAGGTCATCGGGCGGTTATCCAGCGCGGAAGGCAGGCGGAAGCCGTACTCGACCAGCGTCTCCTTGCGCGAGCGGTCGCCACGATACATGCCGCCAACCTGGGGAACGCTGACGTGGGATTCATCGATGAACAGCAGCGCATCGTCGGGCAGATAATCGAAAAACGTCGGCGGTGCCTGTCCCGGCGCGCGTCCGGAGAGGTATCGCGAGTAGTTCTCGATGCCGTTGCAGTAGCCGAGTTCCAGCATCATCTCGATATCGTAGAGCGTTCGCTGCTCGAGCCGCTGCGCCTCGACGAGATGCTCGTGCTTGCGCAGATACTCGAGCCGCTCGGCAAGCTCCGCCTTGATCGCGTCGATGGCGCCCAGAATGGTGTCGCGCGGCGTCACATAGTGCGTCTTGGGATAGATCGTCATCCGCGGCACCTGGCCCCGCACTTCGCCGGTCAGCGGATCGAATAGCCGGATGGAGTCGATCTCGTCATCGAACAGCTCGACCCTGACGCCCTCGTCCTCCGCGTCTGCCGGGAAGATGTCGATGACGTCGCCGCGCACGCGATAGGTACCGCGCCGGAAGTCGGCGTCGTTACGCGTGTACTGAAGTTCTGCCAGGCGTCGCAGAAAGCTGCGTTGGTCGATCTGTTCACCGCGGTTGAAGTGCAGCCGCATCTTCATGTACTGCTCGGGATCACCGAGACCATAGATCGCAGAGACCGACACCACTATCAGCGCATCGCGGCGCTCGAGCAGCGCCTTGGTAGCGGACAGCCGCATCTGCTCGATGTGATCGTTGATCGACGCATCCTTCTCGATGAAGGTGTCCGAGGACGGCACATAGGCTTCCGGCTGATAGTAGTCGTAGTAGGAGACGAAGTACTCGACCGCGTTATCGGGGAAGAAGCTCTTGAACTCCCCGTAGAGTTGCGCGGCCAGCGTCTTGTTGGGCGCGAGGACGATCGTCGGACGCTGCAGCGTCTCGACCACATTGGCCATGGTGAAGGTCTTGCCCGACCCCGTCACCCCCAGCAGCGTCTGGTGCGAAAGGCCGGCACCCAACCCCTTGACCAGACCGGCGATGGCGGTCGGCTGGTCTCCGGCGGGCCGGTAATTCGACTTGATCTGGAAAGGTTTATTCATGGCTACTAGTTAGGGTCCGAATGATCGACCTTCAAGGGCCGTGAAGACGAAATGGTGTCGGCAAAGGCAGATTGAATGAGGCGTGGTGAAAAAAGTGCGAGTGGTGAAAAAGCGCGAATAGAAAGGAAAGGGTCTACAACCCCGCGCCGTACTTCGACGACTGCGGCGACTGGATAGCCGTCGCGACTCATTCAGCCGAGAACCGCGCATCTACTGCTGCGACGGCACGAATGAGCGTGACCCGATCGACGCGCCCTTCGACTTCTGCCCATTCACGCCCGATGTCGACACTGTCCACCCCATCGACCATCATCAACGCGCTGGTCAGACGGTTGAGGTCTTCGGGCGTCGTCACGCCTTTCAATGTCAGACTGATCTGCGCCATGGTTTCCTCGTGCAACGGTGAATTCTGTCGAAAATGTCTCGCCCGACCGCCTCGGGCCGGTGGCTGCCCACCGGACGCACCGAGCAGCGCGACCGGGCAGCCAATCAGGATAGCACGCTCGGCCAGGCGCATGACGTTGCAATAGCCGAGCGCCGCCACCATCTTGAGTCGGCGCAAGGCGACATTCCCTACCCGTGGAGAGAACGAATGAATGACTGGATGGCGCACCTCAAGGCACACGGGGGCCGACTCGACGACGGCGATCGCTGGCATTTCTCCGAGGAAGCCGATACTGACCAGGGCGACGCCCGTCTGGTGCCGTTGACGCATCTGGCGATAATCGCCTGCGAAGGCCCCGACGCAGCCCGTTTCCTGCAAGGGCAGATGAGCGCCAACATCGACCATGCGAATGGGCAATTTGCACCGCTGACAGCCTTCTGTTCACCGAAGGGCCGGATGCTGGCCAACGCGGAGATCCTGAAAACGGGCCCCACCGCCTACCGGCTGATTCTCGACGCCACCCTGGCCGATCCGCTGATCCAGCAGCTCGGCAAGTATGCACCGTTCTACAAGATCGAGCTCAAGCGCCGTGACGATCTTGCGTTGATCGGCCTGATCGGTTCGATCGAGGGCACGCTGCCGGAGGCGCTCCCGGTACTTCCGACCAAGGCCTGGCACATGGCCCAGCAGGATGAATCGATTGCCCTGCGTCTGCCTTCGCCGAGTCCGCGCTGGCTTCTGGCCTTGCCTCAGAATACGGCGATCGAGCAGTGGGGCCGACTCACGGCAATCGCTCGCCCCGCTGATGATGGGCTCTGGCAGCGGGCCGATATTGATGCCGGGGTTGCCTGGCTCAACGCCGAACACAGCGACAGCCTGTTGCCGCAGATGATCAATTGGGAAGCACTGGGCGGCATCAGTTTTCGCAAGGGGTGTTACACCGGACAGGAAGTGGTCGCTCGTGCCCATTTTCGCGGTCAGGTCAAACGTCGGCTTCAGATCGCGAGCCTCGCCGACGCCAAGTTGCCGGCTCAAGGAAGCGAGGTGCTCACCGACGAAGGCAAGCGTGTCGGTGAGCTGTTCCGCGCACAGCCTGCCGCTGGCGGCGCCTCCTGCGACGTGCTGGTCATAGTCAATACCGCGCTCGAGGAGGATGCGGCGCTATCCGTCGACGGCCGGCGCCTCGAGCTCAAGCCACTGCCCTACCCGCTGGAACGGCTCGACCCGGAGAGCGCGATCAGCGCCTGAAAACATTATCCGCGGCTGCAACGTCGTCAGCGTCCGAGACTGGGTCAGCCGCAGTGGCTGCCCAAGCCAAACAGCCGCTGCGCATTACGCCGGGCGAGCTCGGCCACGCGGCCGGGCGCCTGTCGACGCAGATGGGCAACATGGTCCAGCGTTTCGATCAGCCGCGCGGGCTCATTGCGCTGGCCTTGATAGCCGGACAGCGGCATATCGGGGCTGTCGGTCTCCAGTACGAACGCTTCGTCTGGCAATGACCGGACCACTCGGTGCAGCCGCTGCGCACGGGAGTATGTGAGCGCGCCCCCCAGGCCTAGCGTGTAGCCGAGATCGACGAAGCGCCTGGCCTGCTGCTCGCTTCCGCCGAAGGCATGGATCAATCCGCGAGCCGGCAGGTCGAGCTGCCGCAGGCGTTTGGCGACCTGGTCATCGGCATGGACGCAGTGGATGACCACCGGCAGACGGGCCCGTCTGGCTAGCTGCAACTGGGCTTCGAACAGCGCCCACTGGCGTGTCAGCGTCTGCTCGAAGCGAGCATCGATGCCGCACTCACCGATGCCGACGAGACCGGGCACCGTCTGGAGTTCGTGCTCCAGCGCCTGGATATCGTCGTCACCGTGAGCGTCGATGAAATAAGGATGCAGGCCGAGCGACACGACGACATCGGCGCGCCCCGCAAGGGCCTTGACGCCGGCCCAGCGGGCGCGCGTCGTGCCCGGCACCATGAAACGCGAGACACCGGCGGCGCGCGCCCGAGCGAAGACCGCGTCCCGGTCGGCGTCGAAGACGTCGAAATCCAGATGGCAGTGGGCATCGAACAGCGCCGGAGCCCCTCCCGAGGCAGTGGACGCGGACATATAGCAACGCTATCCGTTCAAGCGGATGCCGGCTCTTCCCCTGGCGGGAGATCCGCCGTGCAGTGGCCACACTTGGTCGCCTTGATGGGAATGGTCATGAAGCAGTGAGGGCACGCCTTGTCGGTGGGTGCCTTGGGCGCGACGGCTTCCTCGCGCTTCATGCGGTTGATGCTGCGAACCAACAGGAATACGACAAAGGCAACGATGATGAAGCTGATCACCGCGTTCAGGAACAGCCCGTAGTCCAGCGTGACCGCACCGGCCTGCTGCGCCGCCGTCAGCGAAGCGTAGGGCCCGGGCTCCCCGCCCTCCTTCAGCACGACGAAGAAGTTGGAAAAATCGACTCCGCCGATCAGCAGGCCGAGGATCGGGTTCATGATGTTCTTGACCAGACTCTGCACGATCAGCGTGAAGGCACCGCCGATGATGATACCGACCGCCATATCGACCACGTTGCCCTTGACGGCAAATTCGCGGAACTCCTTCAGAAATTTAGAAGCCATTGGCGGTTTCTCCTTTTTTACATCGATCAGCTCGGATCGACCTTTTCAGTTCGACTTGTTCAGCTCGACGGGGGTTCACGGACCGGGACCGGATCGTGTTTCCGTTGCAACATTCGGTTTGATGAGACGCTGATGATGGATCGAGCCTGAGCATGGCCGGCTCCAATCCATCCTGAGTGAGCATGGTGCAAGCGGCCGAAACCGGCAAGCTGGAAAACGCCCCCTACCGCCAGCTCGCGTCGCCGGCGAGCCACCCTGATCAAACCCGATGGCCTCAGTGTTCACGGGTAGCGCGGAACTCGATCTCCGGCCATCGTTCCTGAGTCATCTGCAGATTGACCCGTGTCGGCGCCAGGTAGGTCAGGTAGTCGCCACCATCCAGCGCCAGGTTGGTGCTCGCCTTGCGCTTGAACTCGTCGAGCTTCTTGGCGTCCTGGCAATAGATCCAGCGTGCCGTGTTGACGTTGACCGCCTCGTAGATACAGTCGACCTTGTACTCCTCCTTGAGGCGATGGGCGACGACATCGAACTGCAGCGTGCCCACTGCGCCAACGATCAGATCGTTGTTGTCCAGCGGCATGAACACCTGGGTCGCGCCCTCTTCCGACAGCTGCTGAAGCCCCTTCTGCAGCGCCTTCATCTTCAGCGGATCCCGCAGTCGCACACGGCGGAAAAGCTCGGGCGCGAAGTGCGGAATACCGACGAAACGCATCTCCTCACCGGCGCTGAAGGTATCGCCGATCTGGATGGTTCCGTGATTGTGCAGACCGATGATGTCGCCCGGCCAGGCTTCCTCAACGTGAGCACGGTCCGAGGCCATGAACGTCAGCGCGTCGGCAATCTTGACGTCCTTGCCGATTCGCACGTGGCGCATCTTCATGTTGCGCTCGTACTTGCCGGAACAGATGCGCAGGAATGCCACGCGGTCGCGATGCTTCGGGTCCATGTTGGCCTGGATCTTGAAAACGAAGCCGGTGAAACGGCCATCATCGGCGATCACCTCCCGCGCATCGGTCTCCCGGGGCTGGGGGGCGGGGGCGAATTCCACGAAGCCGTCGAGCATCTCCCGCACGCCGAAGTTCCCCATGGCGGTGCCGAAGTAGACCGGCGTCAGCTCGCCGCGCCGATAGGCCTCGAGATCGAATTCATGGGAGGCACCACGAACGAGCTCGATCTCCATGCGCAGCTCTTCTGCGGCGCTCTCGCCCAGTAGCGCATCGACTTCGGGACTGTCGAGCCCCTCGATGCGCTTGTCGTCCGGAATCCGGTTCCCTTGCCCCTGCTTGTAGAGGTGAATGACGTCGTTGTAGAGGTGATAGACCCCCTTGAACGCACGCCCCATGCCGATCGGCCAGGTCATCGGCGCACACTGGATGTTCAGCACCGTCTCGATCTCGTCCATGACCTCGATCGGGTCGCGAGTCTCGCGGTCCATCTTGTTGATGAACGTGAGAATCGGGGTCGTGCGAAGGCGGCAGACCTCCATCAGCTTGACCGTCCGGTCCTCGACGCCCTTGGCGCCGTCGATGACCATCAGCGCGGAGTCCACCGCCGTCAGCGTGCGATAGGTATCCTCGGAAAAATCTTCGTGGCCGGGCGTATCGAGCAGGTTGACGATACGATCGTTATAGGGGAACTGCATCACCGAGGTCGTCACGGAGATGCCGCGCTCCTGCTCCATCTTCATCCAGTCCGAAGTCGCGTGGCGCTCGGCGCGCTTGCTCTTGACCGAGCCGGCGAGCTGGATGGCGTTGCCGAACAGCAGCATCTTCTCGGTAATGGTGGTCTTGCCGGCATCCGGGTGGCTGATGATGGCGAACGTGCGGCGCAGCGCCGCCTCCTGGGCGATCTGAGTCTCTGACATCGACGGATTCACTACTTGATGGGTTGTCAGCTCGCGAAGGCGAGCGTGAACCGCGAGACGCGGCAATGGCGGCGATTGTACGCGCTGCATTCACCGAGGTGTAGCAGTCGGCAGGCAACGCCTATCGAGTCCGGCACCACGAAGCGCCAAACAGCGCCTCTTTCGACCCTCAGCTCGCGTTGATGTCCACGGTCATCCAGTGTCAGTGTGTCGCGACAGGCGTTCCTCACGACACTTGGTCGCACGGCGCGTCAAGAATGCACATTCACGAGACCAGGATTAGACATGATGACAGTGACCCCGAGCGATTTGCCGGATACCGGCGAGGCCGACGTTCTCGGCTTCGACTGTGACGAGCGCCCGCTCAAGGCGGGAGACTCCATCGAGCGGGTCGATGCCCGGCAAACCGGAGAACAGAGCGGTCCGGCAACCATCCTGGGGCTGTCGGAGCGCAATACCCTCGGCGATGCCGTCCAGACGCTCGCACTGAGCGATGGCGGCGTCGCTTATGATCTCCATTGTCGGAAACTGGCGGGGCCAGCGACGAAGCACTGAGCGCAAACGCGGCACGCTCCCGCTCTCGCGATAAACGAGCCTGGGATACCTTGGCCTTGGGATAATCGCGCCCTGCGACAATTGGGCGCTGTCACGACCACACTCGAGATCGACAATCCTCTCACGCGGCAACGTTGGCTGCGCTACCATAGCGCTATTCCTGCCGCACCGGAGAGATCATGCTGCAACCGCTTCCACTCTCGACGCCGAACCGCAATCTGGTTCGCCTGACGATCGTGCGCGGTATCACCTGGACCGGCTTTCTCGCCGCGATCATCTTCGGTATCGAGGTGCTGCAGTTCCAGCTTCACGTGCTGCCGGTCATTTCCATCATTGTCGCGATGGGGCTTTTCAACATCGCTACCTGGTGGCGTCTCGGCCGCCCCCGCGCGGTCACGGATACGGAATATCTGCTGCACTGGCTGATCGACATTGCCGGGCTCAGCCTGCTCTTCTACTACACGGGCGGCTCGACCAACCCGTTCATCACCTATCTGCTGGTTCCCCTGGCGATCGCCGCATCTACCCTGCCCTGGTCCTACGCGTGGATCATCGCCTTTGCTGCCACGGCCAGCTACACCTTCATGATGATCTTCTACGAGCCGGTACCGCAGCTCACCAACAGCACTATCATTCAGGGCGTCCAGCTTCATACGCTCGGCATGTGGCTGAATTTTATCCTCTCCGGTGGCTTGCTGACCTATTTCATCTTCAAGATGGCGCAGACGCTGCGCCGCCGTGACATGACCCTTTCCCGCACGCGGGAGGCGGCGCTTCGCAACGAGCAGATTCTCGCCGTGGCCACCCAGGCGGCCGGCACCGCCCACGAGCTCGGCACGCCGCTGTCGACGATGGCGGTGCTGCTCAAGGAGATGCGCAACGAAGCCCAGGATCAGCCAGCGCTCCAGGAAGATATCGATCTGCTGCGCCAGCAGGTCGATACCTGCAAACAGCGCCTGCAGGCACTGGTCGCCAGCGCTGACCGTCGCCGACTCGAGAAACCGGAGACGCTGCGCGCGATTCCCTGGCTGGAATCGCTGATCCAGCGCTGGCTGGTGCTGCGCCCCGATGTGCAGCACCGCCTGGAGATCCAGGACAAACGCGGCCAACCCTGGATCGCCGTCGATACCACTCTTGAGCAGGCCATGATCAATCTGCTCAACAACGCCGCCGATGCCAGCCCGGAGTCGATCGTCACGCGTCTCGACTGGGACGCCGAGGAGATCGTCATCGACATTCAGGATCACGGCCCCGGCATACCGATGTCGATTGCCGATCAGCTCGGCGACACCTTTATTTCGACCAAGAGCAAAGGCATGGGAATCGGCCTCTTCCTGACCCATGCCACGGTCAATCGTTTCGGTGGCGGCGTGAGCCTTTACAATCACGAGGAAGGCGGCACCCTGACGGAAGTCAAACTGCCGCGCGTCCCGGCAGGCGAAAGCGTCTGAGGACGCCCCATCTACTGTACTGAGGATTCGCTGATGAGTGACCAGGAGCGTTTACTGATCGTCGACGACGACGAGCAATTCTGTTTCGTCATGGAGCGAGCCATGCGCCGTCGCGGCTATGAAGTGCTGGTCGCGCACACCCAGGAGGACGCACTGGCCATCGCTCGAGAGACGCCGCCGGATCTCGCCACGCTCGATCTCAAGCTCGAGTCCGATTCAGGCCTCAAGGCGCTGCCGGCGCTGCTCGACATCGTGCCGGATTGTCGCGTGGTCGTGCTCACCGGTTATTCGAGCATCGCCACTGCCGTCGAAGCCATCAAGCTCGGTGCCGTCAACTATCTGTGCAAACCCGCCGATGCCGACGAGATTCTCAGTTCTCTCGAGCGTGACAGCGGTGATGTCGATGTCGAGATCGCCGACAATCCGCCGTCGGTCAATCGCGTCACCTGGGAGCACATTCAGAAAGTGCTGCAGGAGCATGACGGCAACATCTCGGCCACTGCCCGTGCGCTGGGAATGCATCGGCGCACGCTGCAGCGCAAGCTTCAGAAACGCCCCGTCCGACGCTGAGGTTCCTCGCCGCGAGCGGGCCGTCTGACTCACGCAAGCCCCATACCCTTCAACGGCACCCGCCATGACACCGGTGTCAAACCGACAGATTCCGCCAAAGGAGTTCGATGTGGAGCGCCGACAGCGACTCGAACAGATGATCCAGATCGCCCGCGAGGCAGGCGACATGATCCGCCAGGCGCGAGAGGCGCAGGACTTCTCGCACCAATACAAAGGTGGCGACGAGCTCGTGACCGAAGTGGATGTGGCGGTCGACCGCCATATCGCAGCCGCGATCGATCACCACTTTCCGGGCGAAGCGAAGCTGACCGAAGAGCTGGCGCCAGACCGCAGCCAGCTCACGGAGAAGGGGCCGCTCTGGATCGTCGACCCCATCGATGGCACGGTCAACTTCGCCTACGGCCATGCGCACGTTGCCGTATCCATCGCTTGGGCCATCGAGGGCGAAGTGCAGATCGGCATCGTCTACGCGCCGTTCCTCGACGAATTATTCACGGCCGTTCGCGGTGAAGGTGCCGAGCTCAACGGCCAGTCGATCACCTGCAGCACTGCCGACAGCCTCGAACGCAGCCTGGTCGCGACTGGCTTTCCCTACGCCCGCGACAAGCGCGCACCGCTGATCCGACGTCTCAATCACGTCGTCCATCACTGCCGTGACATCCGCCGCAACGGCTCTGCCGCGCTGGATCTCTGTCACGTCGGCTGCGGCCGCCTGGATGCCTATTACGAAAGCGTCTCGCCATGGGATTTCGCTGCCGGCCTGCTGATTGCCCGCGAAGCCGGCGCCCGCACTGGCCATCTGTATGCCTGCCCCGACGGAATTCCCGAAGAGCTGTATGGCGAGAATCTCCTGGTCGCCGCGCCGGCTATCCATCAGGCGCTCGGCGATGTCGTTCGAGCTGCCGATGCCGGCAAACGCCTGGAGCTCGACTGACCAGCCTCGCACGACGCAGACGCGCTGCCGGCATCGACGGCGGCTCGCGCTATAGCAGAGTGCAATGGCCGGCGTAGAGAGACTCTATTGGTCGGCCCGGGGTTTAATACGAAAGAATAACCCCAACCTGATTATCCACCGTACCGTTCAACCCATTCGCTTCCCGAAGGAGATTCATCGATGCTGACCGTCATTTTCGGCCGCCCTGGCTGCCCGTTCTGCGTCCGCGCCAAGGAGCTCTCGGAGAAACTCAAGGAGGCGCGAGACGATTTCGACTTCCGCTATATCGATATCCATGAAGAAGGCATTACCAAGGCCGACATGGAAAAAACCATTGGCAAGCCGGTCGAGACCGTACCGCAGATCTTCGTCGACCAGACTCACATCGGCGGCTTTACCGAGTTTGATCAGTACGTGCGCGATCAGGCACTGATGCCCGAGAGTGCCTGATCTCTTTCGATGGATGGAAAAAGCCGGCGATCGCCGGCTTTTTCATGGATGACCATTTCTTGCATTCACCCAGTCCGGGTTCCTCGAATCCGGGGGTGTCGAACCCTGGTCATCAGTCCTCGGTGATCGATCTTCCGTCGTCATGGCCGCGCTGTTGATGATGCCGAGGGTCGAGACCTAACTGACGGCACCGCTGGCATCTTCAGCCTCCCAGTCGTAATCCGTCTCCAGATTCAGTTCGAACTGTACCGGCCCATGGTGCGGATCGAGCTCGTTGATGTAATAGGTGGATTCGACCATCGGCACCAGGGGGATATAAGGCTCCTGCTCTTCCGGCGCCTTGACCGGTGCCTGGCGCGTGAGTCGATAGGCAATGAATAGCGCCAGCGCCAGTGCCGCGCCGCCGAGAAAAAGCCATAGACCGTCCGGCCCCAGCTGCTCCATCAACAGAGAGGCGCTGAAAGGCCCGACGACCGACCCGACCCCGTAGCACATCAGAATCTTGGCGTTCGCCTGGATGGTCTCTTCCGGCTCGAGCCAGTCGTGTGTATGCGCAAGGCTGAGCGAGTAAAGCGTGTGCAGCATGGCGGTGTGGAAGCTTGCGACGAACACCAGCATCCAGTAGCTCGAGCGCGCCGCGACAACGATCAAGGCGCCCGAGATCGTCATCACGACCGCCATGCACAGGATCACCTTGCGGCGGTCGAAACGATCCGAGACCCGGCCCAGCGTCCACTGCGCGATGAGCGCGACGAGGGTGGTGATCGACATGAACTGGGCGGTCTGCGCGGTGCTCAGGCCGATCTCCTGCCCGTAGTATGGCGTCATGGCGAAGAATGCCTGGACCATCAGCCCGGCCACGAAAGCACCGACCAGCCCGACCGGCGCGCGCGAGAACAGCGTCTTCAGCGAAACCTTGGCCGACACGTCATGGCTGCTGCGCTGCGGCCCATGGATACGATGTATCGACAGCGGCACCAGCGAGAGCGCGAACAGGATGCCGGCGATCGAGAACAGCACGAAAGTACCCGGATCGGCCATGTTCAGCATCCACTGCCCGCCCGCCAGCGACAGCGTCGAAATGATCAGATACCAGCCGAGCACACGCCCACGGTTCTCGTTGGTCGACTCCCCGGACACCCAAGACTCCATCACCATCAGCAGCCCGGCGGTGGCGGCACCGCCGAAGAGTCGCCAGACGAGCCAGGCCCAGGGGTCGACCCAAAGACCGTGCAGGATTGCCGTGACCGCCAGCAGCGCCGCGCAGGCAGAGAAGACACGAATATGCCCCACGCTGCGGATACGCTTCTCCAGCCAGTAACTACCTGCCACGAATCCCAGCGAGAAACTCGACATCAGCAGACCGGCCATCTGCGACGGAAACGCCTCGAGCGACATGCGCACGCCAAGCAGCGTCATGATCAGCCCGTGGCCGAGGAGAAAACTGATCTCACACAGAAAAAGAATCGGCAAGGTAGCGGGCAGTGAACGCAAACAGGTCCTCCGGAGCGCCAAAGAGTGGATAAGCAGGTAGGCCGCGTCAGATACGGGCCAAAAGCGCGCGCAGTCTAACAAGTCACGGAGACTATTTCTGAAAAACGGCAAAAAATCGGGGAGACCGCACGGACATCAATTATTCACATCTTCTGTGGATAACGCTGTGCATTTCCGGTGATGGTCAGCAGTCGTGGCCGACATTTCCGCTACCGGCTTTAGATTGGTCAGTTTTTCGACAACGACTTTTCTCATGCCTTACGAGGCCGTCATGCGTCGCGGCAGGTCGGTACCTCGGTATTGACAATCCTTCCGATCGCCCTCGCGCTGTGCACCTTGCGCACAATCCAGTAACATCGACTCAAGTCATTGATGGAGAATGGCATGTCAGCCCTCAAAGGGGCGGTCAGCGTCCTGCTGCTGGTTGCCAATACCCTATTCTGGGGCGTCCCGTTGATCGCCCTCACCGTCATCAAGCTATTGACGCCGACTCGTCGCTGGCGCCTCCGGGTTCTCGCCGGGCTGCACGCCGTCGCGCTGGCGTGGATCCGCACCAATAATCTCTGGATCCGTCACTGGATTCGTCCACAGGTTCGCAGCGACCTGCCACCGTCGCTCTCTCCACGCCAGTGGTGGCTGGTACTGGCCAACCATCAGAGCTGGACAGACATCCTGGTCATGCTCTACGTGCTGACCGGCCGTCTGGCCATGCCGAAGTTCTTTCTCAAACGCGAGCTGATCTTCGTGCCCATCGTCGGGCTTGCCTGGTGGGCGCTGGAGTTCCCGTTCATGCGCCGCTATCGACGCGAACAGCTTGCGCGCAATCCCGCCCTGGCAGCAAAGGACCGCCGCGCTACCGAGCGGATGTGCGCGCACGCCCGAGAGATGCCGATGACGATCTACAACTTCGTCGAGGGCACCCGCTTCAGCGAAGCCAAGCGGCAACAACAGCAGAGCCCCTATCGTCATCTGCTACGGCCCAAGGCCGGGGGCATCGCGCAGGTCATCGGTTTGCTCGGTCCGGGTCTGGACGGCATCCTCGACATCACGCTCCACTATCGTCAGGAAAAGCCGAGCTTCTGGCATTTCCTCTGCGGCAAGGAGTCGGATATCGCCGTCATCGCCAGACCGTTCGATATCCCTGAATGGATGCTGGAGGGCCGCCATGACGAGGCTCAATACAAGGAACGTTTCTATACATGGTTGAATGGACTATGGCAGGCAAAAGACGCCTCGCTCTCCTCTTATTGCTGGGATTCGCACTTTTCCTGACTGGCTGCGCCAGTAGCGGCATCAGTGGCCGGTCGAGCGACGGCTGGATTACGGTCCAGCGCGGTGACACCTTGGGCGAGATCGCCAGTCAGGCGGATATTCCGCTACTCAGGCTGCAGCGTTTCAACCCGGGCGTAGACTCTCGCCGGCTTGCCGTCGGTCAGCGCCTGCTGCTGCCGACCACACAAGAGCGCGCGCCCGGCGGCGGCCCCTACCGCTATCAGATTCGCCGCGGCGACACGCTCTACTCCATTGCGCGCTACTTCGGGACCAGCCCGACAGGCGTCGTCTCCGCCAATGCCGGCCTCGACCCCTCCGATCTGGCGATCGGCCAGCTGATCCAGGTACCGATGGGCAGCGGCGGCAGCGGCAGCCGGACCGCCTCCAGTTCGGCGCCTGCAGCGAGTCGCGAGCTACCCGACCCCGGCCCGCTGCCTAGCTCGGCCAGTCACTGGCGCTGGCCGCTCGACAATTACAGCGTGGCTCGGCGCTTCGGCAAGGACGCCAACGGCACGCTGCAACCGATGCTGCTCGCCACCCAGTCACCGGCGACGGCCAAGGCAGCGTCGGCCGGCACCGTCCGCTTTGCCAATGGCATGCGCCAGCTCGGTCACGTGGTGATCATTCACCACGCCGACAACATGCAGAGCGTTTACGCATTTTGCGGCCAATTGCTGGTCTCCGAGGGAGACAGCGTCGCAGAAGGGGCGCCAGTCTGTCAGATCAGTCATGCCGACAATACCAACCGGTATCATCTGCTGTTCGACCTTCGTCATGGAGGCAAGCCTGTCGATCCCGCCCGCGTGCTACGCTAATGCCGTGTCATCGATCCGTCATGGAAACGACATTTTCGCGTCACGGCTCCGGTTCACTCTCGGCGCCAGGATCACAAGCATCGACCGACGGACCCGTTGGCAAGATCGGGCGATGCGGATGGGAGTACAACGATGCGGATAGCACTGGTCAGCGAAACCTGGGCACCGGAGGTCAACGGCGTCGCCCATACCCTGCACCACCTTGCCAGTCATCTTGTCGCCAAGGGCGTGACACTGCAGTTGATCAGGCCCCGACCACGCGGCGGCGAGCGAGAAACGCTGGTCGAGCGCGATGTTCATGTTCGCAGCCTTGCGCTTCCCATCTACGCCGATGTTCATGTCGGCGTCCCCTGTCGCCGCCGGCTGCGGTCACTGTGGGAACGCGAGCGTCCCGACGCCATCTATATCGCCACGGAAGGCCCGCTGGGCTGGTCGGCACTCAACGCCGCGCGGCAGATGGCCCTCCCCGTCGTCAGTGGATTTCACACCAACTTCGATCAGTACGCGCACAACTATCACCTCGCCTGGAGCATTCCGATGGCGCGCGCGGGTCTGCGCCTTTTCCATAATCGGTGTGACGCCACGCTCGTGCCCACCGCCACCCAACGCGATGCGCTGGCAGCCCAAGGGTACGACAACGTGGCCGTACTGGCCCGAGGCGTCGATGCCGAGCGTTACACGCCAGCGCGCCGCGACAAGGCGCTGCGTGCCCGCTGGGGCGCTGGCGAGCATCAGCCGGTGGCGCTCTATGCCGGTCGCCTCGCCGCCGAGAAAAACATCGAACTGCTGGCAGAGACCATGGCCGCCATGCAGCGCGCCAATCCGGCGCTGATTCAAGTCATGGTCGGTGATGGACCGGCAAGAAAACGGCTGCAACAGCGCCTGCCGGACGCCGTCTTTACGGGTTTTCTGACCGGCGAAGCGTTGGCGCGACATTACGCCAGCGCGGACCTGTTCATCTTTCCGTCGCTGTCGGAAACCTTCGGCAATGTGGTGCCTGAAGCCATGGCCAGCGGTCTGGCCGTCGTCGCTTTCGAGCACGCCGCCGCCAAGGAGCTGATCACTGACGGTCTCGATGGGCGCCTCGTCGCACTCGACCAAAGCGAAGGGTTCGTGCAGACGGCAAGCGATCTTTGCCGTCATCCGGCGCAGATCGCTCGTCTGGGGCGTCAGGCGCGTACGCGCGCTGCCAGCCTGCGCTGGGATCGCATCGGAGACCAGTTCCTCGCCCACCTGATCCGCGTCCAGAGCCTATCCCATGCAGCCACGCACACCACGTCTCACGTTTGAACGCCTCGATCGGCTCGAAAGCCGGTTGAGCCACAGACTCGCTTCGGCAGCTCATCATCTTCCTACGCAACGACTCTTCCGCTGCGTCAGCCGCCTCGGCGACTGGCCAGCCTGGGTTGGCCTTTCGCTGCTGCAGCCGCTGTTTCACGGCGCGCGCGGCTGGCTGATCGCCATCGTCTGGGGGCTCACCGCCAGCGTCGCGGCGATACTCTATCGCTTGCTCAAGACGCGGCTCTGCCGCGAGCGCCCGTACATCACCTTTTCGACGATCCGCTGCAGCATGCCGCCCGTCGATCGTTACAGCTTTCCTAGCGGGCACACCCTGCACGCGGTGATGTTCACGCTACTGACAGCAGCGATGACTCCGGTGCTGTTGATCATCGTCTTCCCGCTGGCTTGCCTGATAGCAGCCTCCCGAGTGATTCTGGGACTCCACTACTTGAGCGATGTCGTGGTCGGGGCGCTGATCGGTGCACTGCTTGCCTGGACAAGCCTGGCACTGACGGCTTTCATCTGATGGCGGCCACGATAAAGCGTTGGACATGAGGACGCCGTAACGAATGAGTCAGCAAGGACCGGCAGATAAGGCCAGGCGCGCTACGATCCCGGCGGAAAGCGCTACGCCGTGGCAGGTCATCCACCCCGCGCCCCTGTTGGCGCTGCAGCCCGACTTCCTCACCGCTGCCGAGGCGGACAGCGTCCTGCATCGTCTCGATCAGGAGATCGACTGGCACTCGCCGACGATCCAGATCTACGGTCGTCAGCACAAGATTCCTCGCGCTCAGTGCTGGATGGGGGATGACGGCCTGGCCTACCGCTATTCAGGCCACTCGATGTACGCCACGCCATGGCACCCCGGCGTCGAGGCATTGCGCGACCGGGTCATTCACGCGCTCGATCATGCCAACCTGCCGTTCAGCCGGTTCAACAGCGTATTGCTGAATCGTTATCGCGGCGGCGAAGAGCGGATGGGCTGGCACAGCGACGACGAAGTCGAGCTCGGTCATGCTCCGATCGTCGCCGCCCTGTCGCTCGGCAGCGAAAGACCCTTGAGGTTTCGAGACCGGCAACGACAGGCATTCAACGTCTGGTTACCGCATGGCAGTCTGCTGTTGATGGGCCCCGGCGCTCAATCCTGCTGGCAGCACGCGCTGGCGCCGCGCAAGATCGCCGGGACTCGGATTAGCCTGACGTTTCGCCGTATCGTCTCTGACGCCGCCTGACAGCCTGAAGCGCCGGACGGCGCCCGAGTTCGGCAGCTGCTGGCGCCACTTCCCTATTAACGGTCAAAGAAGTGTTTTTACTTCAGCGAGCGGTCACAAGATAACGGTATAAATTAACGCCCGTCTCGCCCGAGTCATGAGCCTCGTTAGCCGCGGTAGTAGCGCGCCTCGACGAACGGCATCGCACTGACCGTCATCGGTAGTTTCTTGCCACGAACGTCGGCGTAGAGCGTCGTACCCTTTTCGGCATGCTCGACCGATACGTATGCCATGGCGATCGGCGCGCCGAGGCTGGGGCCGAAACTGCCGGAGGTCACCACGCCAATCTCGCGATCATCCGCGCCGAACAGTCTGGCGCCCTCGCGGACCGGTGCGCGCCCCTCGCTTATCAGCCCGACCCGGCGACGACGATGGTCCTTGGCCTGCATTTGATGCAGGACAATGTCGGCGCCCGGAAATCCCGCTTCTCGCTCGCCACCGAGACGGCGTGATTTGCCCACTGCCCAGGAGAGACTGGCTTCGACCGGTGTCGTCGTCTCGTCGAGATCGTGGCCATACAGGCAAAGCCCCGCCTCCAACCGCAACGAGTCGCGAGCACCGAGACCGATCGGCTCGACCTCGGGCTGATCGAGAAACCAGCGCGCCAGGCGTTCGGTGTCCGCCGCGGGAACGGATATCTCGAAACCATCTTCGCCGGTGTAGCCACTGCGGCTGACCCAGATCTCCCCATCGAGCGCGTCGAAACGGGCATGCTGCATGAACCGAAGTTCGCAGGCTGCCGGGCAGAGCCGCCGCATGACCTCACTCGCCTGGGGCCCTTGCAGCGCGAGCAGCCCCCGATCGAGAATCTCGACCTCATGCTCGAACCCTAACCCGGTGCGCATCAGCGCGACATCCTGATCCTTGCAAGCGGCATTGACGACGACATAAAGCGAGTCGCCGTGGTTGACGATCATCAGATCGTCGAGAATACCGCCCTCGCTATTGGTGAAAAGCGCATAGCGTTGCCCCCCTTCCGGCAGGCCGACGACATCGGCCGTTACCAGGGTCTCCATCGCGGCGGCTGGCGAGGGCCCGGTCACTCTCACCTGGCCCATGTGAGAGACATCGAAAAGTCCGCAGGCTTGCCGCGTGTGTTCGTGCTCTTTCTTGACACCGAGTGGATACTGCACCGGCATGCTGTAACCAGCGAAAGGCACCATCTTGCCGCCAAGAGAGTGATGAAGCGCGAACAGCGGGGTCTGATAGAGCTCGGACATGGTGGGTCTCCGGGTCGATGGTTGATTTGAAAATTACGCGCCTCTGCCGTCGCCTTCCAGCGCTTCACCTGGCAAGACCGCGCTGCCGGCCAAATGATCTCGCATCAGTTTGAATACTCCCGGCGAGAGCAGCGCCAGCGTGATCAGGTCGGGGGTCGTCATCATCGCATTGAAGGTATCCGCTACCCGCCCGATGAAGTCCAGCGAACGCCACCTTAGCCCACGGTCACCGTGTTTCCAATAGGAACTAGTTTCCGATAAGAAACTCGTTTCCAGATACGCAGTCCCTCGCCACCAAGACCCTCGCGGTGATTGGCGGTGATGCTCGTCCAAGCCGTCAGAACGGCCATGTCCACTGCCGAGTACCGCTACCCATCGCTCGCGGAGCCCTTAATCGCAACGAGATTGGCCTGGACACTGGACGCCCGCAAGATATCGGATCAACCTAGAAGCGGTGAACGCACGCTACGCGAACCTGACTCGCGTCAGCTATGCCAATCAGCGACGCATTCGTGCATAATGCGCACCAAAATCCCCATACAGAAACCCGTTTCGTATAGGAAACAGCATGAGCGACATCCCCAGCAATCTGCTCTACACCGATAGCCATGAATGGGTCCAGGATAATGGCGACGGTACGGTGACCGTCGGCATTACCGACCACGCCCAGGAAGCGCTTGGCGACGTCGTCTTCGTGGAACTGCCCGAAGCCGGACGCGAGCTGGACGCCGGCGACGAGTTCGGCGTGATCGAATCCGTCAAGGCGGCATCGGATCTCTATGCGCCTTTGGCGGGCGAGATCGTCGAAGTCAATGAGGCTCTGGAAGACAGTCCCGAAACCGTCAACGACTCGCCGTACGGTGATGGCTGGATTCTGAAGCTCCAGCTTGCCGATCAGGGTGACCTGGAATCGCTGATGTCGGCCGACGCCTACAAGGAGCTGGTTGCCGCGGAAACGTCGGACGACTGACACGACGCTCGTCGAATGATCGACTCGGCCGCCGGGCACGAAGCGCTCGGTGGCCCGCTCCCTTTTTTGCCAACCCCGCTGGATACCTTATGTCTATCGACACGCGTCCATTGACTGAACTCGCCAATCACGACGACTTCCTGCAGCGTCACAACGGCCCCAGCCGCCAGGATGTCGCCAGGATGCTCGAGGCGCTCGACGCACCGTCAATCGGCGCTCTCGTCGACAAGACGATCCCCGATGATATTCGTCTGCGAGGCGAGCTGAACCTGGATGGCCCGCGGGGCGAATCCGAGTCGCTCGACTATCTGCGCGGGCTGGCCCGTCAGAACAAGGTATTCAAGAGCTACATCGGGCAAGGCTATCATCCGACACATCTTCCCGCGGTCATCCAGCGCAACGTGCTCGAGAACCCCGGCTGGTACACCGCCTATACGCCTTACCAGCCCGAGATCGCGCAGGGACGTCTGGAAGGCCTGCTGAATTTCCAGCAGATGGTCATGGATCTCACCGGCATGCCCATCGCCAACGCCTCTCTGCTCGACGAGGCGACCGCCGCGGCGGAAGCGATGGCGCTGTGTCGCCGCGCCAATAAGAAGCACAAGAGCGAGCGCTTCTTCGTGGCCGACGACGTACTGCCGCAGACACTCGACGTGCTGCGCACGCGCGCCGCCTATCTGGGCTTCGAGCTGATCGTCGGACCGCTGGAAGCGCTTGCCGAGGCAGATGTCTTCGGCGCTCTGCTGCAATATCCCGGCGTCAGCGGCGAGATTCATCCGCTCGAAACCGCCATCGCTACCGCCAAGGGCAACGGCGTAATGACTTGTGTCGCTGCCGACCTTCTCGGCCTGGTCCTGCTCAAGGAACCCGGTGCGATGGGTGCCGATATCGTCTTCGGCAACTCTCAGCGTTTCGGCGTACCGATGGGTTATGGCGGCCCTCACGCCGCCTATTTCGCGACCAGCGACGCTCTGAAGCGCTCGCTCCCGGGGCGCGTCATCGGCGTTTCCAAGGACAGTCGCGGTCGGCCGGCCCTGCGCATGGCAATGCAAACCCGGGAGCAGCACATACGCCGCGAGAAAGCGACATCCAACATCTGCACCGCCCAGGCGCTGCTCGCCAATATCGCCGGCTTCTACGCGGTCTATCATGGCGCCGAAGGGCTCAGGACGATCGCGGCGCGCGTGCATCGTCTGACGACCCTGCTGGCGGACGGCCTGACACGACAGGGTATCGCGCTGAAACACGACACCTGGTTCGATACGCTGACGCTAGTCGGGGTCGATACCCATCGCATTCAGGGCCGCGCCCTGACCCGCGAGATCAATCTACGCTACCCGGCCGACGGCGAGGTCGGCGTCAGTCTGAGCGAGACGACCACGGCGGCGGATCTGGGCGAACTCTTCGATGTGCTGATCGGCGAAGAGCATGGCCTCTCGGTCAGCGAACTGGACCGCGAGGCACTGGCGGGTGACAGCAGCGGTATTCCCACCGCCTACCGTCGGGCCAGCGAATTCCTGACGCACCCCAACTTCCAGCGCTTTCGCAGCGAGACCGAAATGCTGCGCTATCTCAAGCGGCTGGAGAACCGCGACCTTTCGCTGACACACGCCATGATTCCGCTGGGCTCCTGCACCATGAAGCTCAACGCGACCAGCGAGATGATTCCGATCACCTGGCCCGAGTTCGCCAGCATTCACCCGTTTGCCCCGAACGATCAGGTGACCGGCTACCGCCAGATGATCACCGAGCTCAGCGATTTCCTGACCGAGATCACGGGCTATGACTCGATCTCCATGCAGCCGAACTCCGGTGCTCAGGGCGAATACGCCGGCCTGGTGGCCATTCGTCGCTATCAGGCAGCCGTGGGTCAGGACGAGCGCGACATCTGCCTGATCCCGAGCTCTGCACACGGCACCAACCCGGCCTCGGCAGCGATGGCGCAGATGAAGGTCGTCGTGGTCGAGTGCGACCGCGAAGGCAATATCGATATTGCAGACCTCCAGGCGAAGGCCAGTCAGCACCGCGATACGTTGTCGGCCATCATGTTGACCTATCCGTCGACGCACGGCGTCTTCGAGGCCAATATTCGCCAGGCGTGCCAGATCGTTCACGACAACGGCGGCCAGGTCTATATCGACGGCGCCAACATGAACGCGCAGGTTGGCCTGTGCCGCCCCGGTGACTACGGTGGCGATGTCTCCCACCTCAATCTGCACAAGACGTTCTGCATCCCACACGGCGGCGGCGGCCCGGGTATGGGCCCGATTGGTGTGAAGGCGCATCTGGCACCCCATCTGCCCAATCACGTGATGACACCGCAGGACGGTATCGAGCCCGACTCAGGCGCGGTCTCGGCCGCCGCTTACGGCAGCGCCTCGATCCTGCCGATCTCCTGGGCCTACATCAAGATGATGGGCGCGCGCGGCCTGCGCGAGGCGACCGAGCTTGCGATCCTGAACGCGAACTACGTCGCCAAACGCCTCGAGGGTCATTTCGACGTGCTCTATCGCGGGGCCAATGGCACCGTCGCGCACGAGTGCATCCTGGATATGCGCCCGCTCAAGGCGGCCTCCGGCATCAGCGAGGAGGATATCGCCAAGCGACTGATGGACTATGGCTTCCATGCGCCGACAATGTCCTTCCCGGTCGCTGGCACCTTGATGGTCGAACCCACCGAGTCCGAATCTCTCTATGAGCTGGACCGATTCTGCGAGGCAATGATTGCCATTCGCCGGGAAATCGGCCGCGTCGAATCCGGTGAGTGGGACAAGACAGCGAACCCCTTGGTAATGGCTCCGCATACCATGTCCGACCTGATGGATGCCGAGTGGAGCCGCCCCTACTCACGCGAGCTTGGCGCCTTCCCCTCGGAGGCCGTGCGAGACGCCAAGGTGTGGCCGGCGGTCAACCGGGTGGATAACGTCTTCGGCGACCGCAACCTGATCTGCAGCTGCCCGCCGATCGACGCCTACCGAGACGCTTGAAGGCTTATCCCTGCAGAGACGCTTGAAGGGTTCATCCCTGCCGAGACGACAACGGCCGCTCCTGGAGCGGCCGTTGTCATTCACGGTAGGGACGAAACATGGCTCCAGCCTCTTTCGGGTTTCGAGCACCTCGCTTGTTCGAACACCTCGCCAGTTTCGAACGCTTAGCCGGCTTCGAACGCCGACCACGCGCGCGAGGCGTCAGGCCGAATCCATCGAAGGCAGTTCGCTGTAGCCGTAAAGGGCGTTGAGTCGCTGCTGTCGAAAGGACTCCAGCAACTGTCGGTAACGCTTGGGAAGCTCGACGTCGGTTCGCGAGACCAGGTGAAGCGTCTCGTGAACGGGTTGGGTCAGCGGCAACTCCTTGACCTGACGTTGCCACGGCGATGTCTCGAGCACCGGACGCGAGACCACGGTGAAGCCCAGTCCGCGCGCCACGGCGTCGAGCACCTGCCCCACTTCGTTGGTGAATCCCTGTCTCGGGAAGTGGCTCATGCTGCGGAACTCACTCCCGAAATTGCTTCTCAGCACCAGACTGGCATTGGTATTGCCATCGGTGTAATTGACGAAACCGAGCGCGACCAGCTCCCCGAACGTGGTACCGGTAAAATCAGCGGGCACGACTAGAACGAGCGGCTCCTGATGCCACGCTTCGTAGCTGAGATCCGGGTGCTTGCTGACGTCGGTGACGATCCCGACGTCGTAGCGCCCGGCGACTACGTCCTGGGCAATCTCCTGGTTGAACGCAAAACTGTAGTTGACCGTCAGGCCAGGATGCATCTGCTGGTAGCCCAGCAGAAAGGGGTAAAACATCAAGCCGACGCTGCCGGGCGACGCGATCCGGCACTCCCCGCTGTCCGGGGAGTCGTCATCGAGGGAGTGTCGAAAGTGCTCATGCTCGGCGAAAAGCTTGACGGCGTAGTCGTAGGCGCGCCGGCCCGCGTCGGTCAGCGAGAAACGTCGCCCGTGACGATTGAGCAGCGAGCGCCCGAGATACTCCTCGAGCTTGCGCACGTGCTGACTGACGCCGGGCTGGGTCATGTCCAGCTTACGCGCCGTCTGCGTGAAGCTGCCCGTCTCGACGAGCATCATGTAGGTTCTGAAATACTGGGCGTTGAACATGGAAACGCGGGTCACTCACGCTTTACGGCAATCAAGACGGATCACGCCAGCGCCGGGAACGGGCTGCACGATAACGCCTCATTGTGGCCTTAGGGATCTCGAATCATAACAATTTATGTTCCCGCGCGCACGGCGTTACGCCGCCTGCGGTGGGTATCCGGCCCGTGTTAGGATGACGGCGCTCTTCACCAGGATTGAAACGCGTTATGACAGACCTTTTCGCCCAGCGTGCCCAGGCGGTCCAGGAAACGCTTCTCACGATGGAACAGAACGCCGAGGAAGACGAGCTCTTCGCGCTCGGCTACATGATCCCGCAGATCGGCCTCGTGCAGGAGATGGCCGATTACGACCCCGCCGAGGTCGACGCCGAGGACTTCGACGCCACCTACTGGGAATGGCTCGAAGGCACCTTCGCCCAGGACAGCATGAGCGAGGGCGATCGTGAACAGATCGCCGCGCTATGGCGGCGAGCGACCGCAGCCGCGTGACCTGCCCCCTCTTCGATTTTTATCCGTCTGCATGAGGAAGCCGTCAATGCCCGAGACGTTATCCACCATCGTCTCCCCCGAGGGGAGTCTCGAAGTCCTCTCGCAGTCCGAGGTGAATCGCCTGCGCGATACTTCGGTCAGCGGTCTGCACGATCTCGTGCGCCGCTGTGCACTCGCGATTCTCAACTGCGACACCCCGACCGATGATGGCCTGGCGGTAATGGAGACGTACCGAGACTTCGATATCGAGGTCCTTCAACAGGATCGCGGCATCCGGCTCAAGCTGACTCACGCACCCGCCTGCGCCTTCGTCGACGGCCGCATGATTCGCGGGGTGCGCGAGCAGCTCTCCGCCGTGCTGCGGGATATCGTCTACGTCTACAACGAAATCCAGAACAATCCCAAGTTCGATCTCGACACCAACGAAGGCGCGACCAACGCCGTCTTCCATATTCTGCGCAATGCCAGCGCGCTGCGGACCGCGCACGAGCCCAGCATGGTCGTGTGCTGGGGTGGTCACTCGATCAGCCGGGAAGAGTACGACTACACCAAGGGCGTCGGCTATCACATGGGGCTGCGCGGACTGGACATCTGTACCGGGTGCGGCCCGGGCGCCATGAAGGGGCCGATGAAGGGCGCCAACCTGGCACACGCCAAGCAGCGCCGCCGCGGCAATCGTTACCTCGGCATTTCCGAGCCAGGGATCATCGCCGCCGAATCGCCCAATCCAATCGTCAACGAACTGGTGATCATGCCGGACATCGAGAAGCGCCTCGAGGCGTTCGTTCGTGTCGGTCATGGCATCGTGGTCTTCCCCGGTGGCGTCGGTACCGCCGAAGAGATCCTGTATCTGCTCGGCATTCTGATGCATCCGGACAACTGCGACGTGCCGTTCCCGGTCATCTTCACCGGCCCGGAGAGCGCTCGAGACTACTTCCAGCGCATCGACGAGTTTCTTTGCTACACGCTCGGTGAAGCGGTACGCCGCCACTACCGCATCGTGATCGACGATCCGGTCAGCGTGGCGCGACTGATGCGGGACGGCATTGGCGAAGTCGCAGCGTTCCGCCGGGAGCAGAACGACGCTTTCTACTTCAACTGGCGTCTCAACATCGAGCGAGGCTTCCAGCAACCGTTCGAGCCTACCCACGAGGCCATGGCCGCGCTCGCGCTTCACCATGACCAGCCGAACCACGAACTCGCCGCCAATCTGCGCCGCGCGTTCTCCGGCATCGTCGCCGGCAACGTCAAGGAGCCGGGCGTTCGCGCGATTGCCGCCAAGGGACCGTTTCGGCTCAACGCCGAACCCGAACTGATGGCGCGCCTGGATGCGCTGCTGACCTCTTTCGTGGCTCAAGGTCGAATGAAACTTCCGGGCAGCGACTATGTGCCATGCTACACCCTGGCCTGACCTATCCGCCGGGAGTGAAACCAGAGGGAGTGAAGCCCAAGGGTATGAAGTAAAGACAGCGGCGAGTCATGAGCTCGCCGCTGTCGTCTCGATTCACGGTGCCAGTCCGCCCTGCCCGATCAGTCAAGTCAGGCCCGGATCACCGCCGCCTCTTCCAGAGTCTGGCCACCACATGGATCAGCAGACCGAATGCCGCCCCCTGGGACAGTGTGATGATCCCTGGCGGTGGCGCGCCGCGTGACCATTGCCAGGCGAACATGGCCAATACCCCAGCCACCAGAGAGATGATCAAACCGCGAAGGGCCTTGGGGCATAGCGCTCGCTCGGCTCCTGCCATCACGCGCCAGAAACCACCCAATGCGACTGCCACCGCGACGAGCAGAACCGCCAGCAGCGTCAGCCGCGACTCGTCATGGATCAGCCAATAGCGCGGCAGCGACAGCAGCATCACGAGCCACAGCCCGGCCAAAGTGCTGAAACGCGTTGCCGTCAGCGCTCGCGCCGATGGGGGCCCGCTCATACCGTCAAGTTCTGATCGGCAATCCAGGCCTCGGCCCAGGGCAACGCCGCATCATCGGCCATGAAGGTCTCCATGGCGTCGACCTCGAGCCGCTCTCCAAGACGCTGCGCGCCGAGATCCTCGAGAATGGCATCCAGCGCGCGGCCGGAACCGCAGAAGGTGTCACCGTAGGAGCTGTCACCCAGGGCGATCAAACCATAGCGAAGCGCGGCAAGGCTTGGTGTCCGGGCTTTCAGATCACGAACGAAGGGAACGAGATCCCCCGGGAAGTCGCCGCTTCCGGTCGTCGATAGACAGAATAGCGCCAGGTCCGGCATGTCATCGACGAGATCGGTCAGGGTCGGCTGTTCCAGCACCGTGACACGGTAGCCAGCCTGCTCGAACAGCGGTGCTACCTGCTCGGCCACGTCCAGGGCGCCGCCATAGACGGTGCCGACGAAAATCTTGAGTGTGGGCATAACGCTCGGTCAGCAGTTCATGTGCGCGCGAGCTTAGCACACCGTCGATGGTGTCGAAACGAAACCGCCCGCCGGCGTGGCCGACGGGCGGAACGTATCAACCAGGCGAACCCCGGTCATGGGTGCACGGCACCACGCAGAGAAACCTAGAAATCGTCGTCGTGAAGATCGCCTTCCTGAAGCTCACCGTCGAAGTTCTCCACCCGAGCCTTGAGCTTCTGCCCCGGCCGAAACGTCACGACTCGCCGTGCCGAAATGGGAATCTCCTCGCCGGTCTTCGGGTTGCGGCCAGGGCGCTCACGCTTGTCTCTCAGATCGAAATTGCCGAACCCGGATAGCTTCACCTGTTCGTTCTCGCGCAGGCAGCCCCGGATCTCCTCGAAGAACGTCTCCACCATGGTCTTGGCTTCTCGCTTGGAGAATCCCAGTTCCGTGTGAAGATGCTCCGCCAGTTCAGCTTTCGTCAGCGCACCCATGTTGGTCGCTCCCCTCGCACAGGATGACAGATCGACGATCGGCCGGATGCCTATCGACATCAATGACGCCGGCATCTCGACCGATCCTCTCGGTCAATCCGGTCAACCTCGCAGCACGGCACCGTAATCCGATTGTGCCCGCCCTATCACTGCATCGATTAACTGATTGATTTCTTCGTCATTGAGAGTGCGCGAAGGATGCTGCCAGGTCAAGCCCAGGGCGATGCTCTTGTGTCCGTCCGGCACGCCCTTGCCCTGATAGACATCGAAGAGTTGCCACTGGGTCAACCACGCTCCGGCCTCCGCACGAATCCGCTCCATGAGGTCGGCAACGGCAACCGAGTCCTCGACCACGAAGGCCAGGTCACGGCGAACTTCCGGATACCGTGACAGCGGCTTGAAGCTGGGCACGCTGCCCTCGGCAAGCGCAGCCTGCTCGACCTCGAACAGATAGACCTCCGGCTTGAGGCCGAGCTCGGCGCGCACGCTCGGATGGAGCGCCCCCAGCCAGCCGACGGGCTTGCCTTCACGGTAGACGCGGGCCGAGCGTCCCGGGTGCAGCGAAGGATGCGTCTCGGCCGCGAATCGCCAGGCGTCGCTCTGCCCCCCCAGCGCCATGAGACTCTCGAGATCGCCTTTCAGATCGAAGAAATCGACCGTATCCCGCATCGCCGACCATCCCTCGATCTGGCGTGGACCGCAGATCAGTCCTCCCACCATCGAGGTCTGCACCAACTCGTCGAGCCCGCCCTGGAAGACCAACCCGGACTCGAACAGCCGAACGCGAGTCTGCTGACGATTGAGATTGTGCATCAGCGCCTTGAGCAACCCCGGAAACAGGCTGTGACGCATCACCGACATATCCGACGAGATCGGATTGGCCAGCGTCGGCGAAACTGCCTGCGGCTGCAGCAGCGCCTGCAGCTCAGGCGACACGAAGCTGTAAGTGATCGCCTCCTGATAACCGCGCGACACCAGATGACGACGCAGACGACTGAGCGGCTGTGTCGCCTCGTGATCGGCGCTCAAAGCCAGGCGCGCCGCCGGGCGACGGACCGGCAGAAGGTTGTAGCCGTGGATGCGAGCGACCTCCTCGATCAGGTCCTCCTCGATCGCCACGTCGAAACGCCAGCTGGGCACCTTGACGTGCCAGCTGTCGCCAGGCGCCGAACTGGTCATGCCCAGCGAGCGGAAGATGCGCTGAACGTCCTCGTCGGCAAGGCGCACGCCGAGGCATGCGCTGAGCCGCTCGCGACGCAGCACGACATCCTTGCGCTGGGGTAGACATTCCGGCTGGCGCGCCTCGGAGATCGGCCCCGGGCTACCGCCGACAATTGCCATCAACAGCTCGGTCGCCCGCTCCATCGCGTTCCGGGTGATCTCTGGATCGACGCCACGCTCGAAGCGGTGAGAGGCGTCGGTATGGAGACCGAACTCGCGTGCCTTGCCCGCGACCGTCAGCGGCGAGAAGAAGGCCGCCTCCAGGAACAGATGACGTGTCTTGGCACTGACGCCACTGGCCTCGCCGCCCATGACGCCGGCAATGGCAAGTGCACGCTGACGATCGGCGATCACCAGCGTGCGCTCGTCGAGCTCGACCTCCTGGCCATCCAGCAGTGTCAAGCGTTCGGCGGCGTGTGCTCGGCGCACCTCGATGCCTCCCTCCAGCACATCGAGATCGAACGCATGCATCGGCTGACCCAGCTCGAGCATGACGTAGTTGGTGACATCGACCGCCGGGTCGATACTGCGAATGCCGCTGCGGCGCAGGCGCTCCTGCATCCACAGCGGCGTCTGCGCGCTGATATCGACGTCCTTGATCACGCGACCCAGATAGCGCGGGCAGCCCTCGCCATCGCTCACCGTTACCGGGAACTGCGCGTTGTTGCGGGCCACGACGGGCGCAATCGAGGGCTCGATGACCTTGTTACCCGTCACGCAGCCGACCTCGCGAGCCATGCCGCGAATACTCAGGCAGTCGCCACGATTGGGTGTCAAGTCGACTTCGATGGTGGCGTCGTCCAGTGCCATCCAGTCGCGGAAATCCTGCCCCGTCGGCGCGTCGGCGGGCAACACGAAAATGCCCGCCGAGCGCCCTTCCTCGAGCCCCAGCTCCGAGGCAGAGCAGATCATGCCGCGAGACTCGACGCCACGCAGCTTCGCCTTCTTGATCTTGAAATTCTCGGGCAGAACGGCACCGACACGCGCAAACGGCACCTTCTGACCCACGTCCACGTTAGGGGCCCCGCAGACGACCTGCACGGGCTCACCGCTACCGTCTTCGACCTGGCAGACGTTGAGCTTGTCAGCGTCGGGATGTGGCGCCTTGGCGATGACCTCGGCCACCACGACACCGCTGAACGACTCCGCAACACTGCCGATGGCGTCGACTTCCAGACCCGCCATGGTGATCGCATCGGCCAATGCCTGCGTTTCCAGTGCCGGGGAAACCCACTCGCGCAGCCACGCTTCAGAAAACTTCATCTCGCTACTCCTTGACCGGGCGAAGGGCTCAATTGAACTGGCGTAAGAAACGTAGGTCGTTTTCGAAGAACAAGCGCAGATCGTTGACGCCGTAGCGCAGCATCGCCAGTCGCTCCGCGCCCATACCGAACGCGAAGCCGGTGTAGCGTTCGCTGTCGATGCCGGAGTGGCGAAATACCTCGGGATGCACCATTCCGCAGCCCAGCACTTCCAGCCAGCCGCTATGCGAACAGACGCGACACCCCTCGCCCTGACACATGACACACTGGATATCGACCTCGGCGGAGGGTTCCGTGAACGGGAAATACGAGGGACGGAAGCGCACTTTCAGGTCATCACGCTCGAAAAAGGCCTGCAGAAAGTCTTCGATCGTTCCCTTGAGATCGGCAAAACTGACATGCTCGTCGACCAGCAGCCCCTCGACCTGATGAAACATCGGCGTGTGGGTCAGATCCGAGTCGCTGCGGTAGACGCGCCCGGGACAGACGATGCGAATCGGCGGCTCCTGCGACTGCATGGCACGGACCTGAACTGGCGAGGTGTGCGTTCGAAGCAGACGCTGGGCGTCGAAATAGAAGGTGTCCGCCATCCCGCGCGCCGGATGATGCGCGGGGATGTTGAGCGCCTCGAAATTATGGAAGTCGTCCTCGATTTCCGGACCCACCGCCACATCGAAACCGATACGCTGGAACAGCGACTCGATGCGTTCGAGCGTTCGCGTCACCGGATGAAGCCCTCCGTTGATCTCGCCCCGCCCAGGGAGCGTGACATCGACACGCTCGCTCTCCAGTTGCGCCTGCAGCCCGGCCTGCTCGAGCGTCTGCTTGCGTGTTTCGAGCTCGGTCAGCAGTACCTGCTTGGCTTCGTTGATGCGCTCACCCGCCGCCGGTCGCTCTTCCGGCGCCAGCTGGCCGAGCCCTTTCAGCAATGCCGTGATCTCGCCTTTCTTGCCCAGGAAGCGAACACGCACCTGATCGAGGGTCTGGGCATCCTCGGCCGCGGCGATAGCCGCTCTTGCCTCGTTGACCAGGGCGGGAAGATGATCCATCCGTCGAGCTCCGCTTGTCATTCGTGGTGCCTCCCGCGACCAACGCGGGCAGGCGATAAAAAAACAGGGGAAGAGCGGCTGCTCTTCCCCTGGATCGGTCAAGACATCTGCCGACACTCGGTCGACAAACGACAGACTCGCTTATGCAGCCTTGGCTTTCTCGACGAGAGCCGTAAATGCTCCCTTCTCGTGAACAGCCAGATCCGCCAGCACTTTGCGGTCGATCTCGATGCCGGCCTTTTTCAGACCCGCGACGAAACGGCTGTAGGACATGCCGTTGTTGCGCGCGGCAGCGTTGATACGCGTAATCCACAGAGCGCGGAACTGACGCTTACGCTGACGACGGTCGCGATAGGCATACTGACCGGCTTTGATGACGGCCTGCTTGGCAACGCGGAAGACGCGCGAACGCGCTCCGTAGTAACCCTTGGCCTGCTTCATGACTTTCTTGTGACGGCGACGGGCGACGACACCACGCTTGACGCGAGACATAGTTCTCTCCTGACGTTAAAGAATGATAACCAAGGGGCTTACAGGTTGGGCAGCATGCGGTTGACGAGCTGCTTGTCGGCAGCGTGAACCTGCTTCATGCCACGCAGCTGACGCTTACGCTTGGTGGACTTCTTGGTCAGGATGTGACTACGGAAAGACTGCTTGTGCTTGAAGCCATTACCGGTCTTCTTGAAGCGCTTGGCGGCGCCACTGTTGCTCTTGATTTTCGGCATGAGGAATCACTCCACTCCGTTTTTTTAAGAAAACCCGAGGCCGAAAACGGCGGACGCAGCGTCCACCGTTTTCCGTTCGACTTGCCCGCGGATCACTTCTTCTTGGGCGCAAGGATCATGATCATCTGTCGGCCTTCCATTTTCGGGAAGGACTCGACAGCGGCCAGCTCCTCGAGATCGCCGGCGATCCGTTCCATCAGCTTGCGGCCGATATCCTGGTGCGCCATCTCGCGACCGCGAAAGCGGAGCGTGACTTTACCCTTGTCGCCACCTTCGAGAAAGCGAATCAGGTTTTTCAGCTTGACCTGATAGTCGCCCTCGTCCGTGCCAGGCCGGAATTTCACTTCCTTGACCTGGATCTGTTTGGTCTTCTTCTTCTGAGCAGATTTCTGCTTCTTCTGCTCGAAGAGGAACTTACCGTAATCCATGATCTTGCAGACGATCGGATCGGCGTTGGAAATCTGGACGAGATCCATGCCGGCTTCCTCGGCGCGCTCCAGCGCCTCGTTCATGGGGACAACCCCCACCTGCTCGCCTTCTGCATCGATGAGACGAACTTCGTCTGCGCGAATACGGTCATTGATGGGCGCGCGTTTTTCCTGAGGGCGCCCGCGCTGATTATTACGCTTGATCGTTAGATCTCCGTTTGGCGATTAACGTTGCTGCTCATTGGGAATCCGGCCGACTGGTTTGTGACAGCTGCGTCAGCAGCGTATCGACAGACAGTGACCCTAGATCCTCACCGGATCGAGTGCGCACGGCAACGGCACCCGATTCGACCTCCTTATCACCCACAACCAGCAGATAAGGGATCTTCTGCAGCGTATGCTCGCGGATTTTAAAGCCGATTTTCTCATTCCTCAAGTCCGACTCGACGCGGAAACCCGCTTCACGCAAGCGTTTTACGACATTTTCCGCATAATCGCGCTGCGAATCGGTGATATTGAGGACCACGGCCTGGATGGGAGAGAGCCATAGCGGCAACGCCCCCGCATAATGCTCGATCAGAATGCCGATGAAGCGCTCCATGGAGCCGACAATCGCGCGGTGGAGCATCACGGGCACCTGGCGCGAGCCATCTTCGGCAACATACTGCGCGCCGAGACGGCTGGGCATCATGAAATCGACCTGCATGGTGCCGACCTGCCACTCGCGACCCAGGCAGTCTTTCATGTGGTACTCGATCTTGGGGCCATAGAATGCCCCTTCACCGGGCAGCTCCTGCCACTCGACGTCACAGTTGCCGAGTGCGGCACGCAGCGCCTGCTCCGCCCTGTCCCAGGTCTCGTCACTGCCGAGACGTTTTTCGGGGCGAAGCGCGATCTTAACGGCAATCTCGTCGAAACCGAAATCAGTGTAGACCTTCAGCGCCTGGCGGTGAAACGCCGTGACCTCCGGTTCGATCTGCTCTTCCGTACAGAAAACGTGGCCATCGTCCTGCGTGAAGGCGCGCACGCGCATGATGCCATGCAAGGCGCCGGAGGGCTCGTTGCGATGACAGCCGCCGAACTCACCGTAGCGTATCGGCAATTCACGATAGCTGCGAAGCCCGGAGTTGAAGACTTGGACGTGTCCCGGACAATTCATCGGCTTGAGCGCGTACTCGCGCTTTTCCGACTCCGTGAAGAACATGTTCTCGGCGTAATTGTCCCAATGGCCGGACTTCTTCCACAGCGAGACGTCCATGACCTGGGGGCACTTGATTTCCTGGTAGCCGCCACTCTTGTAGACGCCGCGCATGTACTGCTCGAGAATCTGCCAGAGCGTCCAGCCGCGTGGGTGCCAGAACACCATGCCCGGCGCTTCTTCCTGCATATGGAAGAAGTCGAAGCGCCGTGCCAGTTTGCGATGATCGCGCTTCTCTGCCTCTTCGAGGCGCAGAAGATACGCCTTGAGCGCCTTCTTGTCGCCCCAGGCAGTGCCGTAAATGCGGGTCAGCATCGGCTTCGTCGCATCACCGCGCCAATATGCCCCAGCGAGCTTGGTAAGCTTGAATGCTTTCAAGTGTCGCGTATTGGGCACATGAGGGCCGCGGCACATGTCGACGTATTCCTGATGATGATAAAGGCGAATCGCCTCACCATCGGGGATGCCTTCCACGATCTCCTGCTTGTAAGGCTCGTCTCGACCCGTGAAAGTCGCGAGCGCCTTGTCCTTCTGGACGTACTCGCGAACGACATCGTAATCCTGATCGATCAGCGCTTTCATCCGCGCCTCGATCTTGTCGAGGTCCTCCGAGGAGATGGATTCCCCGAAATCGATATCGTAGTAGAACCCGTCGGTAATGACCGGACCGATAGCCATCTTTGCCGAGGGATAGAGCTGTTTGACGGCGTGCCCCAGCAAGTGAGCGCAGGAGTGACGAATGATGTCGACACCTTCGTCGTCTCGCGCCGTCAGAATCGCAACTTCCGCGTCTCGGTCGATGACGTCCGCGGCGTCTACCTCGACACCGTCAATCTTGCCGGCGATACACGCCTTGGCAAGACCGGGCCCGATGGACTCGGCCAGTTCCATGATCGTCAGGGGATTATCGAAAGATCTCTTGCTGCCATCCGGCAGCGTTACGTTAGGCATGAAAGCATCCTTACGTTCAGTGGTGGTCCACACCAAGGATCACATGAACGATGAAATAGCGGAGTCCGCGACGCCGGGTAGTAGCGCGCATACGGGCGCACCAGCCTGAGAGAGTCACGGCTACGAGATTGCGTTGCCAGCGGGAACGCGGCGAAACGCAGGCTGGGCAGCGTAGCAGGCGCAGAGAGCCATTTCCACTGAGCCGCGCTGCCTGGCGAGGAACTGACGTAAGCACCCCTTCGTCGACAGGTCTAGCGAACCGGGGAGAAACGAAAGCAGGAAGATAGCAGAAAGGTAGAAACAGCAAGGGCGCCCGAAGGCGCCCTTGCTATCACGACAAACTGTTCACGGTGGAGTCTATCTTAGTTCCACTCGTCCAGTTCAACGCGACGGTTCTGAGCACGACCTTCGGAAGTCTGGTTGGAAGCAACCGGGTCGTTCTCACCATGCCCTTCAGCGTGGATGTTCGCTGCCGGGAAGCCCTTATTCACGAGGTAGGACTTCACGGATTCGGCACGGCGCTGCGACAGATCCATGTTGTAGGCGTCCGGACCGACGGAGTCGGTGTAGCCATCAAGACGGATGCGCAGCGAGTTGGTGTCGCTAGCCATCAGCTTCTGGGAGATACCGTCGAGAATCGTCTCGGCAGTCGAGGTCAGCGTGGCGGAGTCGAACTCGAAGTTGACGTCGCGCAGCACGAGGCTCTCTTCACAGCCCAGAGAGTTGACTTCGGCACCAGCCGGCGTGTTCGGGCACTGGTCCTGGTAGTCCGGCACGCCGTCACCGTCGGAGTCCAGCGGGCAGCCTTGCGCGTTGACTTCAACGCCGGCCGGAGTACCCGGGCACTGATCCATGTAGTCCGGCACGCCGTCACCGTCGGTGTCCAGCGGGCAGCCTACTGCGTCGACTGCAACGCCAGCCGGCGTGTTCGGGCACTGGTCACGATCGTCCGGCACACCGTCGCCATCGCTATCGACGACGTCCGAAGAGTAGTCGGCACACAGCAGCGCACCGGCAGTCGCGCCAGCAACACCACCAACGGCTGCGCCGGTGTCTTCGTCGGAATCGCCGCTGGTCGCGTAACCGAGACCACCGCCGATCAGACCGCCAGCAATGCCGCAGACGAACGGCGACTGGTACCAAGCCTGGTCGGAAGAGCTGCTAGTGGATTCCATGCCGGAACTGGCACAGCCAGAGAGGCCGACTACCAGAGCGGAACCCAGTAGCAAGCCAGTCGTTGATTTTTTCATGTAAGACTCCTTCTTAACACAGCGCTAGTCGTAACGGGCGTTACCCAGCGGCTTCGAGTATAGAAGCCGAATTCGTCGAGAGAAAGATGTTATCTCTCTCCACGTCAAAGAAATCTCTCGGCGACGGTCTCTCTTGTCGATTCGAGCAGTGGTCAATGTTCCCATTGTCCCTTTTCTTTGCAGCTCCGTAACAGCATTGTCGATTCCAGCTCGGGATGCAAACCCGTGTCGGGAAACACTGTTCACTTTTAGCATTATTTGGCGAATTGGCAAAGCTTGTCGTGAAGATTGCCTTCGATTCGCCACGGAAGATATACCCCTCACCTTTCCCGCATGGCACCGCCGGCGGCCGACAAAAGCCAGGCACAAGTCACGGCTGGTAGGATTCATTATCCAGCCGATTTCACGACCAATCGCGGCAGAATACTTGCAGGGCGCTCGCGGCACGAACCAGATCCCGTTCGTGGCGCTCGGCAATCGCCTCGCGCTGGCGATCCTCGCGGTGTCGCTCACGCGACGAAAGCGCCTTTCGTGCCTGATGCGTGTGCAATGGCTCGGCTTCTGCGCTCACTGTCTGGAGAACCCGCCACGACTCCCGTTCGACTAGACGATGGTCGATGATGTCCAGCAGCACCTTGCAACGCAGTGCCCCCTCTACCAGGTCGACCTGGCGGGCGATCATCGCCTGTGAAATGGCTTCGAGGCTTTCGATGCAGTTTCGATTGGCCCGTTCGATTTCCGCCGCGCGCAGTCCTTCACGGCGGCGCACCTCTCTCCACAGGCGTAGGGCGACGACAGACAGGACGGCAATAGCGATTACCGCCACGACCGCCAGAATCACAGCAAAGAGGAGCGACATGTTACCTATCTCGACATGAGAGGAGTGGCCACACACGGCGAGGGAAACGCTTGTCGGGAGGCATTGCCCCCAGCCGGATGCGATCAAAGGAATCCCGCGAGCCTATCATTCGTCGGCCGACAGGCCTATGCGGAATCCAGCGCATCCCAGCCGGCCCGCCATGCGCCGTCGAGCGAGGCACAGGCGACGAACGGCGGGTTCAGCAGACTCTCGCCACGGTTGTACTCCAGCGGCTTCCAGTCATCCCCGCGCACCAGCGCACCGCCCGCCCCCTCGACGATCGCCTGTGCGGCTGCCGTGTCCCACTCACAGGTGGGACCGAAACGCGGATAGAGATCCGCCAGCCCCTCGGCGATGCGACAGCATTTCAGCGAACTACCGAGCTCTTCGACCTCGACATCAGGTATTGCGGCAATCAGTTGCCGCGTCTTCTCGCCACGGTGAAAGCGGCTCACGACCAGGCGCGGTGGCCGACGATCGGCAACTTGAAGCCGCTGCCAGGGCGTCTGTGGGCCGCGCTGATACCAGCTGCCGAGACCTGACTGTCCGTACCAGATCTCGCCGGTCCGTGGCTTGCCGATCACGCCAACCACAGCACGATGGCGGTGGATCAGTGCGATATTGACGGTGTATTGATCGGAGCCGCGTAGAAACTCCTTGGTGCCATCCAGCGGATCGACCAGCCAGTAGGTCTCCCAACCGGACCGAATTGCCCAAGGCACGGATGCCGACTCTTCGGAGAGCACCGGCCACTCCGCCTTTCCGATCCCCGGCAGGCCTTCCACCAGGCAGCGATGTGCCGCTAGATCCGCGGCAGTTACCGGGCTGTCATCGGATTTCTGTCGCGTCTCCAACGCCTGGCGACTGATCGACTCGATCTCGTCGCCGGCATCACGCGCCAATATCGTCAAGGGCTCGCAGAGGGAATCCAGAGAAAAGGACATGTATTTTTGGCACTCCTTGGCTCGACAGGTCATCGATGAGCAAGAAAAGGGAGGCAATGACTGCAACGATATTAGACCAAAGACTAACCGCTGCTGGCTAAAGTCAGACCTTCGTCTTGCGTAGACTGACGGCAGACGACTCCCTCGACGACCCGCATAAGGAATGCACCATGACAGCCAGCCAGGAAACGGCATCGAGTCGACCGCCAACGGCGGCACGAGTAGGCCTGATACTCGGCCCGGTCTGGGTTGTGCTGACCCAGATATTACCCGCCCCCGCTGGCATGGAACCGGCCGCATGGCACTGCGTTGGGCTCGCCCTGCTGCTGGCGACCTGGTGGGCCACGGAAGCCATTCCCATCCCCGCGACCTCACTATTGCCCATTCCTCTGGCACCCGCGCTGGGTATCGCCGATCTCAAAGGCACCGCAGCGAGCTACGCCAACCCCACCATCTTTCTTTTCCTGGGCGGCTTTCTGTTGGGTATCGCCATGCAGCGCTGGAACCTGCACCGCCGGATCGCGCTGCGCATTCTGAACGTGGTCGGACAAAAACCCAAACAGCAGATCGCCGGCTTCATGCTGGCGACCGGCTTTATCAGCATGTGGGTCTCCAACACCGCGACCGCGATCATGATGCTACCGATTGGCATGTCGGTCGTGTCGCTGTTCGCCGATACCGGCAGTGACGAGGTCAAGCGCTATGCGACGGCGCTACTTCTCGCCATCGCCTACGCCGCCAGTATCGGCGGCATCGCCACGCTGATCGGCACACCGCCCAACGCCATTCTCGCCGGCTATCTCTCCAGCGAGCAGAATATCGAGCTGGGCTTCGCCCAGTGGATGATCATCGGTTTGCCGGTGAGCATCGCCATGATGGTCGTGGCGTGGTGGTGGCTGACTCGTGGCGGGTTCGATCTCAAGCTCGATCAGAGCGGCGGTGACGTCATCGGGCAGGAGCTCGACAAGCTCGGCGCCATCAGCCCGGCCGAGAAGCGGGTCGGCGTCGTCTTCCTGCTGGCGGCACTGGCCTGGGTGACTCGCCCGCTGCTCAACGACTGGGGCATCGAATGGTTATCGGATACTTCAGTGGCCCTGCTTGCCGGTGTCGCCCTGTTTCTCATCCCCAGTGGCAACGAGCGCTATCGGCCCCTGCTGAAGTGGGAAGATGCCTCCGATCTGCCTTGGGGAATCCTGCTGCTCTTCGGTGGTGGCCTCGCACTCGCCGGCGCCATCAGCGGTTCGGGGCTTGCCGACTGGATCGCCAATCAGCTCAGCGTGTTCGGCGCGCTACCACTACTGCTGTTGATCGGCGCCATCGTGCTGGTCATCATTTTCCTTACGGAGCTGACGTCGAATACCGCGACCGCCGCGGCGTTCCTGCCGCTGCTCGGTGCCCTGGCCATGTCTCTGGACGTCGACCCGCTGCTGATCACGGTTCCTGCCGCCATCGCCGCCAGCTGTGCGTTCATGATGCCGGTCGCGACGCCACCGAATGCCATCGTCTTCGCCACCGGTCACATGAAAATCCAGTCGATGATTCGTGCAGGCTTCTTTCTCAACGTGGTCGGCACGGTTCTGGTCACGCTGATCTGTCTTGGCCTGATCGAACTGTTCTGGCTTTGATTCCGGCGTTGAGGCCTGACATTCGAGCCTTCATCCAGGATATCGGTCGCCGCGCCGCGGCGACCGATATCCTGGAGGCCGCACCGGGAAGCTGTCATAGTGACGCCCTCTCACTCACCGGGGCAACGCATTGATCGACTTCAAGAAAACGCTTCTCTTCACGGTGGCCGGCGCCATCGCAGCTACCTCCGCGATGGCCAGCGCCGCAGAGCCGACCTGTTCCGCCGACGCACTCAAGCAGGCCGTGACCCAGCAGACCCAGCAGATCGACAGCTATCTGTCACAGAGCAGTAACCCACAGAAGACACAGCAGGAAATGGCGAGCATGGCGCGCGGGCTTCGTGAATCAGGCCAGGTTTCCGACCACAGCCAGGAGATGCAGAAGCTCGCCAGCGGCGAGTCGTTCGAGCCCTCGCAGGCCTTCTGCGACGACCTGCACACGACCATGGATGCCGTGCAGACTTACATGGAGCAGCATCCCAACTGATTTCTCGCTCGCCCGCGCCGGCGAGCTTCGAGAAATTGGCTCCGGAATACCGATCCAACGAAAAACCGGGCCAACGAGAAATCGGACCAACGAAAAACCGCCACTCGGCATGACCCGTAAGTGGCGGTTTCTCTTCAAACTTTGGTCGGAGCGACAGGATTCGAACCTGCGACCTCTGCAACCCCATTGCAGCGCGCTACCAAGCTGCGCCACGCTCCGCTGTCTGCCGGTCACCCTTCGTAAGAAGCGCTACCCCGCAAAACGCAGCGTATACTACCGTGCGTTCTTGAAAATGAAAAGCGCTTCATTGGGCTTTTTTATCAAATGCTTGCGATACGGTTAGCGGCCCGGCGCCCGCTGCGACAGAAGGCTTCATTCCTATGGACCTAAGGACGTTCGACTCGCAATCCGAGATCGACGCCCGAATTCGAGCGATCGCGCGTACAATGTCCCATTCGACGTACATCTGATGTCTCCAGCCGCTCACGGCAAGTAGCGCTCGCGTTCCTGGATGACATCTTGCGCGGTCGTCTGAAAGCAGACGTCATTCAGGCGCCCAGCCATCAGAAGCGCCCGTCGACGTTTTCAAGGCACCACCAACCAGGTTCAAAGCGCCGCCAACCAGGGGAGCAAGATGGGACTGATCGTGGGCATGAGCATCCTGCTCGGCTGTCAATTTCTGGGTGAAGTCATCAGTCGCTGGCTGGCACTACCGGTTCCCGGCCCCGTCCTCGGCATGTTGATCTTGCTGATCGGGCTCATGATTCGAGGCAGTGTCCCGAGCAGCCTGCGGACCATGGGCGAAGGGCTGTTGAAGTACTTGACGCTGCTCTTCGTGCCCGCCGGCGTCGGCCTGATCGAGCACTTTGGGTTGATCGGCCGCGAAATCTGGATTCTGACCATCACGCTCGTGCTATCGACCGCGGTCACGCTGCTGGTCACGAGCCAGACGCTGCAACGCCTGGCACGCCGTCGCGTCTCGGCAGAAGAGTCCGAATCATGAGCGCGTTCGGTCTCGACCAGGTCTGGGTCTATCTTGCCGCCAGCCCCCTGCTGCACCTCTTTGCCACGTTGATCGCGTTCGTGATCGCCACGCGGATCAATCGTCTGGCCGGCGGCACGCCGCTGCTGCACCCCGTAATCGTCGCCATCGCCCTGCTGATCGGCTTCCTCCTGATAACGGGCACGGACTACGCCACCTATTTTGCCGGCGCGCAGTTTCTTCATTTCCTTTTGGGGCCTGCCACCGTCGCTCTGGCGATTCCGCTTTACGATCATCGAGAACGCGTACGCCGAATGCTGGTGCCCATCACCATCGGCACGCTGGTCGGTGTGACGACGGCTGTCGTTTCCGCCGCCGGGATATCGCTCATGCTCGGCGCCGATGCGCAGACGGTACTCTCGCTGGCCCCCAAATCGGTCACATCCCCCATCGCGATGGGCATCGCCGACAAGATCGGCGGCATCCCCTCGCTGACGGCGGGCCTCGTGCTGCTGACCGGCGTAACCGGCTGCATCCTCGGCCCGTGGATCTTCCGGCTGACCCGTATTACCGATCCCACCATCAAGGGTTACAGCATGGGGCTTTCCGCGCATGGCTTCGGGACGGCCTACTGCTTTTCCTCGATCGGTGCCGTCGCGGGGGCGTTCTCGGGGCTTGCCATGGGGCTTTCGGGGCTCGTCACCGCCTTTCTGCTACCGCCAATCGTGCACCTGCTTGGCCTCTGAGCGGCACCGGCACTCTGCGCGTTTCGGATAGAGCTGCGTCCTCGGCGCGCCAATTCGGACCGGCATCCCACTTTCGTCTTACGCGCCGTGCCGATTTGCCTACAAAACAACAACAAGTTGCTAAAGAGTCGGTCAGCACTAGCCCCGATAATCGGACCATCGTTTCACGATCCGAGGAGTGGGCCACATGGAAGTCAAGACGTTCTTCGCGCAGAGCGGCGATGGCAGCGTGATTCCGCATGCCGACGTCAGCGTCTTTCGTCACGGCGAGGAGACCCCGGCCGACGATCTGGCGGACGCCGCCGGCAAGCCGATGCCCAACCCCTTTCAGGCCGGTGCGCAGGGCCAGATCCAGTTTGCGGCACCCAACGGCCACTACTGGCTGGAGGTTGCCAGCGCCCATTCGCGTCAGCGCCTGGATACACAGTTTTTCGACCAGGCCGCCGTATCGTCCGCGTCAGGCACCCAGTCTCTGACGCGAGCACTAGACCAGCGGCTGATCGTCGTCGACTCGGTCGACACGCTCAGAGGTTGGGATGGCGATCAGGTGCCCGATGGCAGCTTTCTGATCTGCCGACGTTTCTATCGGGACCGTCCTTTCGAGTTGAACGTAGAGCTGCAGCGCACCATCGCACTCGATGACCAGCAGCGTGCCGGAACGATGGCGTGGCTACCGGCTCACAATCCGTTGGACCCGCATTTTCATCACTTCACGCTCTGGGGCGATGACGGCGCGGCCTACGTGCATCCCAATCACGAGGTCAATCTGCTCAAGGTCGGCTTTCGCGCCGACTACCGCGATGGACGCGGCACGGATGAGTCGGCGAGGCTTCAGGAAACGCTCGACAAGACCCCCTACCGCACGAAGTATTTGCCGGATCTGCCTAACGGAGAAGGTCTGTACGTCGGCGACCACCGCGTTTCCCTGCGGTCCGGAACGCGGCTGATCGGCGATGGCCCACAGGCCAACAGCCGGTTGATCAGCGACTACGCGGCCACGTCATTTCGCGACGGTCTGCTCTGGCTGAGGGAAGACCATGTCATCGAGGCGTGGAAGAACGGCAGACCGGAAGGCGACGTGAACGCCGCATTCAGCCGCGACATCGAGATCAGCGGGTTGACGTTCGAGGCCAGCGATTTCGCCAGCGCAGCCGTGGCGATGGTGTGTGTCCGAGACGTCTTTTATCAGCGCAACCATCACCACCGCTGCGGTGGGATCAAGTTCTTCCATGAGCTCGAACTCAATGATCGCTACTCACTGGAGCATGAGGATGACCCCGAGACAGACAACGCCGTCATGGCGGGCTTCAATCCGGAGACGCCGGATGACCTCAATCAAAACCTGTTCATCAGCGAGTTGACTGGCGGCGCGCCGCGTTACAGCGTGAGGCGCGGCGAAGGGAGTCTCGCATCGGCCGTGCGGCTGAATTTCGTTCGCGACTTCAGTATCACGCACGTGCAGATGGCCTACTGCAATCTCTCGGGCTGGGGCGGCTCCGCCAGGGCTGGCAAGGGCGGAGAGCTACGCTGGATGCGACGTCTACGCGACGGCTATATCAGCGATGTGCACTGCAATCGCTCCAATGGCGCCATCTACTTCAACAATGCGCACAACGTGAAAGTCTTTGGCTGCAGTGCCCGAGAGGTCAGCGATACCGCCTTCGATCTCGAGGGCTGTACCTACTGCCTGTTCGACGGCATCTACTGCGTCGATGCCGGCAACTTCGCCATGTCGGTGTTCTACGCCACGCGAGGCAATGTCTTCAGGAACTTTCACGCGACACAGACCGGGACCGCGGCTCGCCTGCGGCAGCGCTACGGCACCAAGCGATTCAGCCCCGGGCTCGGTAAAACGATGTTTCGGCGCCTGGCGGGATTCGAGGATCCGGATTTCGATCAGGATGTGCGGCTCGAGACGGGCTCGTTCGTCTACGAAGGCGACGGATTCGGCGCCGTCATCGTCGATACCTGGGCCGACGTGACCTACCGCGACGTCCGGCACGAAAACGTGATGATGGACCTGCGCGGGCACAGCAATGCACAGTCCCAGTCGATCACCGACTGCCATTTTCTGTTTACGCGTCCCGCCAACGAGGACGATGTGCTGGTGGCCATCGGCACCAACCGCGAGCTTTACGGAAGCTGGCGCGGCGGTTCCATCGTTTCGACGGTGACGCAGCCGACCGGCGTCGTTCCCCTGCTGGCGCAGCTTCGCGCGTACGCTGGCACCGCCATCTACGATATCGAGAATCTGCGTATCGACGTCCCCGGTGCGGATACCGCCATGGTACTGGCCGATGCCAGACAGTCAGGACGCAGCCCCGCTCACGCCTTCAGGCTCCATGGCAACCTCATCCCGGCTGGCTCACGTCTGCTCAACGCCAACGTCAACGAGCTTTCCGGTGGCGCGCCGCTGCAGGTCGAACTCGTCAACAATCGCCACCTGGACTTCTCGCCCGTCGAGAAAATGCACATCGCCGAAGAGAGCGACCGTCAGTTCGCCTCGCTGGCTTTTGGCATTAAAGCCAGCCGCTGACGATCGACAAGTTCTACCGCAGGTCAGGCCGTTGCCAAGCGCTCAGGCTATCACCGGGCAGCGAGACTCTTGCCAGGCGGGCCGCATCGCAGCGCAGGTTCTCTCCAGACACGGTCACCGTGACGAAACGCAAAGCGCCCATCCGAGGATGGGCGCTGAATCGCTGATGGGCAGAACCTGAACCGAAATCAGGCAGTCGTCTCGGCCGTCGCGACGTTCACGATACCGGCAACACGATAAGGTTCTCGGCCGCGACAATGCGAAGGTCCGGCGAGAAGCCTCCTTCCTCGTCGAGCGCTCCGGCAGAGCGCGTCGTCTCGCCGCCACCTGTCGATATCGCGACCGCGGCACGCACGGGTAGCGTCATCATCGCACCACCGCAGAGTGTTACCAGCAGAAAACGCCGACGGGAGAGCGGTTTCTCGCCCATGACTGTCTCGACCGGCCCTGTCTCGACCGGCCCTGGCCCGATCTCTTCGAATCCGCGCGTCATCCCGCCACCCTTTGAGCACCAGTCGCGCCACGGTCGACGTTCCAGGCAAACAGAAACCGCACGATCGAGAGGCGTTGCGACAGCCACGCCAGCACGCAGCAGCTCGACAGAGCGATACAGAACAGGATTAGAAAGGCGAGATTGGCATCGGCTTCGGGCAGCGCCCGATAAACGACATTGATCGCCACCAACAGGACCGGAATATGGCCCACGTAGAGTACAATCGACTGACGTCCGCACCACTGCAGCGCGCCGGTGCAGCGCTGCAGCCAGCCCACCATGGCCAGACGCATCAGTGGTATGAGCGAAAGCAGCGAGATCAAGATATAGACTGGTGACAGCGGCGTGAACGGCAGCATGAAGCCGAGCAGGCAGAGTCCCGCCAGCGCCCACACGATCAGCGGATGGACCCCGGCCAGCCGCGAGACAAAACGATCCAGATTCTCCCCCAGCCATCCGCCTAGCATGAAGAACAACGCGTAGGCGACGATCTTCGCGGGTAGCGCCGGCGCGAAACCCACCAGTTTGTCCTCGTGGGGGATCAGCAACAGTTGCGGCGCATAACGGGAAGTCACGGCGTAGTAGAGCAGGTAGCAGGCCGCGGCAATGATCGGCGGCCAGGCGCCGCGCAGGCGGAACAGAAAGTAGGCGACGACGTAGTAGATGATCAGGCAGTAGAGAAACCACAGATAGTTGTAGGGATGAATCAATAGCGGAAACAGCTCCTCCGGCATTGGCTCCCCTAGCAGGACGAAGCGTGCGTAATAGAGCAGAAGCGCCACGAACGTCCACACGATATAGGGATGGACGATATTCTTCAGTTTACCGACGAAGAACCGTCTCCCGCCCTTGTTCATCGAGCGAACCAGCATCAAACCGGACAGAAACATCAGGACCGGCATCCTGAACGGCGCCAGGTACTCGGAGAGGATCGAAATCCACATCCACAATCCCTCGTAACGAATGGAGATCGCGAACTGGGAATGCATCATGATCACCAGGATCACTGCCGTTCCCCGCATTAGATCGATCCACCCGTATCGGGCTTTCGCACCACCCCCCATGGAGTCACCCCGTGTGTTGAAATGGAACAAGATCGCCCGCCGGCGGACGATGGACTCATGACGGCTGAACGCCCCCTCGCCGTTCAGCGTTCATCGGATTTCATCGGTGGACTGACGCCGATGTCACTCTCGCGCTTGCCCCCGCTCGGGCCGCAGCTGGCTCAGCTCCGCTCGGTGACCTCAAGCTGTGCCAGCCTGTGTGCAACGCGCAGACTGGTAGCGCTCAGACGCACCTGATCGAAGTCAGCGAGCGCCTGCTCGACGATCCGTTCGATCCGCGTCGTCTGCAGCAGTGCGAAAGTGTTGGTGAGGTGATGATCGTCGCGGTAGACCAGCACGTTTCCCTGGCGGGGATGGCAGTAGTCGTCATCGCAGAACAGGTCGCTCAAGTCGGCAAATCGCACGTTCTCGAGATGATAGGCCTGAGTCGGCGAGCGCCGGGCCAGCAGCTGGCTCCGGGGTTTGGCGCAGGCGCTGGCGGAATCTGGATGCAGATCGACGCATTCAGGCACGTCGTAACCGAACCAGGGATTGTCCCGCACCGCCAGCACGTCGACGCCGGCCCGCTCGAGCGCTCGCCACGAAGCGAGATAACCCGTGGGCACGGTCTCGTCCGTGCCCTGCCCTCGCGTCGCGTTGGTGAACACGAGGTCCGGGCGGATCTCGCCGATTCGCTTGACGACCCGCTCGTTCCACTCATGACAGGACGGATAGTTCATGTAGTCGGCGTTCGCGTCCAGCGAGAGCGTGCAGGCGCCTTTTGTCAGCGTGACCAATCGGAAATGCGCGTTCTCGGCCGCCGCCTTGAGCGGCCCGAGCCACTGTTGCGCATGCGAGCCGCCCGCCAGTACCACGATCCGCTCAGCGCGGGTATCGCCATATTCGCACTCGACGAGATTCGGATTGGTGGTCGTCTGATGACAGCCATCTTTCGAGGAGATCGGAAGATCCATGCTCGCGATCAGCGTCGGCGGATAGACCTGACCCGGCGCCGGGGCGCGTTCGTCGAGAAAGCGCGACAGTGCCTCATGCGCATCGGACCGACGCGCCTGATAATCCTGATACCAGGCCGATAGCGCCACCGTCGGTAGTGCCAGCAGCGCCACGCACGCTGCCAGCGAATAGATATTGTGCCGAGACAGCAGTGCCGAACGGCGTACCGGCGTCTCGAAGCACCAGGTCGTCAGATAGGCGAGAACGCCAGCGCCAAGAATGATTCCCGAACCCGCCAGGGCGCTGACATCGAAACTCCCGGTCGCGTAGCGATAGAAAGAGAGCAGCGGCCAGTGCCAGAGATAGAAAGAGAACGACATGTCGCCGAACCAGACGACGAAGCGATTGTTGAGAATCGCCATGTCACAGCGATTTCTCGCCGCGATGACGATCCCGCACGCTGCCAGGACCGGCACCAGCGCGACGGCCCCCGGAAACAGGGTCGAGACATTGAGGAAGAGTGCAAAGGTCAGCAGCACGATCAGCGACACCCAGCCGAGCACTCTGGCGACCGTCTGCGAAAGCGATATCCGCGACACGGCAAACGCCAGCAGACCGCCGATCGCAAACTCCCAGGCCCGCGCGAAGGTGTCGAAGTACGCCCACGGCTGGTTACGCGCGGTGATGTAAAGACTGTAGGCGAGCGAGACGACCACGATGCCGACCAGCACACCGATACAGACACGGCGGCGCTGCGGATCGAGTCGGCGGTCGATCAAGCCGGTCAGCCAGATCATCAGCGGGAACAGGAAGTAGAACTGTACCTGCACGGCAAGCGCCCAGAGTTGCTGGAACGGTGACGGCGGCGAACCCTTGCTGAGATAGTCCGTTGCCGTCATCGCCAGGGCCCAGTTCTCGAGAAACAGGGTCGAGGCCAGCGCGTGCTTGATCTGATTGCGCCACATCGAATCCGGCATCAGAAACAGCGATACGACAATGGTCGTCATGATCACCAGCGCGGCGCTCGGCACCACCCGCCGTAGCGTCTTGCTGTAATAATCGAGCAGTTCGCCGAGATTCGGCGGTGCCTTGCGCAGAAACGACCCGAAAATGAAAAACGCGGCAATCACGAAGAAGACATCCACCCCGCCGGATACCTTCTGAATCCAGATGTGATAGACGGCCACCATCAGTGCTGCGACCGCACGCAACCCCTGTATCTCGTACAGATAGCTAGGCTTCTGAGCCAACCTTCAACTCCTTTGAAAAGCTGGGTAGTGAATGGAAACGCTGGAAAGACACGACTTCAGTAGGCGTTATTGCCGGTAAAGCCTTTGAAAACGGTGAAGAAAATGATCTTGAGATCGAGCAACAGCGACCAGTTGTTGATGTACCAGAGATCGTGCTCCACACGCGCCTTCATCTTGTCCAGCGTGTCGGTCTCGCCGCGAAAACCCCGCACCTGCGCCCATCCGGTAATCCCCGGCTTGACCATATGGCGCTGCATGTAGGACTCGACCAGATCCTTGTAATACTCGTTGTGCGCCAGCGCGTGCGGACGCGGGCCGACGATCGACATCCGCCCCTGCAGCACGTTGATGAACTGCGGCAGCTCATCGAGCGACGTTCGACGTAGAAAGGCCCCGACGCGTGTGATACGCGGGTCGCGACGCGTCGCCTGAGACACGTGGCCTTCCGCCTCCTGATGAACCTTCATCGAGCGGAATTTGTAGACCTGTACGTCGTGCCCGCTGGCCCCGGTGCGTAGCTGCTTGAACAGTACCGGCCCCGGTGAGGAAATCTTGACCGCAACGGCGCACGCCAGGCAGACCGGCGCGATCAGCAGCAGAATCAGTCCGCCGATCACGATGTCCTCGAGGCGCTTGACCCACAGCGCGCTGCCGGAGATCGGGCTGACGCTCAGATCGATGGCATGATTACCGGCGATGTGGCTGACGCGGTGATTGAGCAGCGGGATATCGGCGAAGTGAGGGATGAAGCGAATTTCGAGCGGCAGGTGACGCAGGTTGTACATGATCGAGCGAACGTGCTCGCCTTCGGAGACCGGCAGGCAGATCCACACCTCGTCGGCACCGGAGTGCTCCACACGCCGAGCGAGATTGCGCGGCGCTTTTTCCGCACGCAGCACCCGGCCTCGGCAGACGCCGGCAATGGCGTAGCCCTGCTCCTGGTTCTGCCGCAGCGAGCGCGCGACCTCCAGCAGATGCTCTTCCGGGCCGACCAGAAACACCTTGCGGCGATTGCGCACGTTGCCGTTATGAACCATCGCCAGCATCATCAGCAGCGCACGGGATGCCGCTACCAGGCAGAACGACAGCATGAAGGTGAATACCAGCCACTGACGCGATACCAGCTCGGATAGCTTGAGCAGATACATCAGAATGCTGACTGCGGCGAAGACGGCCGCCCAGACCCACAGGAGGCGATAGATCCGGCTGCGCAATCGCGTCGACCGCCACTTGCTGTAGCCGCCGCCGCAGAGGTTGATCAGCACCACGGAGAGCGCCATGACGATCAGCACCAGTCCGTTGACGCTATCCAGCCGGGGCGTCTGGAAGCGAATTTCGCTGGCCAGCATGCCCGCCGCCAGAATGGCGAGCACGTCGATCAACGGCGCGATCCTTCTGACAGGGTTCAGACTTTTCATATTCGTTCTCCCGTTACCTCGAGGGGTGATCCCTGAAACGTCTTGCGATGAAACCTGCGTTATTCAGATGAACTGACGCTGCCGGAGATAACCGACGACCTGGTCGGCCACCTCGCGCGGCGAGAGACTGCCGTCGTTGACGACATGGATCTCCGGGGCGTCCGGTCTTTCGTAAGGTGAGTCGATACCCGTGAAATTCTTGATTTCGCCACTGCGAGCGCGCTGATAGAGACCCTTGGGGTCGCGACCTTCGCAGGTGTCGAGCGGCGCATCGACGAAGACCTCGATGAAATCGCCCTCTCGCATGAGGTCTCGAACCGCCGCGCGTTCCGAACGAAAAGGCGAAATGAACGCCGACAGCGTGATCACGCCGGCATCGACGAACAGCTTCGACATCTCGCCAATTCGGCGAATGTTTTCGATACGATCGGCATCGGTGAAACCCAGGTCGCCGTTCATGCCCTTGCGCACGTTGTCGCCGTCGAGCAGATAGGTCAGCTTGCGCTGTTCGTGCAGACGCTCTTCGACCAGCCCCGCAATGGTCGATTTTCCGGAGCCGGACAGGCCGGTAAACCAGAGCAGACAGGCGCGCTGACCATTAAGGAATTCCCGGTGATGCCGACAGATCTTGTGGGCGTGCCAAACGGTATTGGCGGTCGTGCCAGACTTGTCGCTCATGCGCGTGTTCTCGTCCATGTGATAGTCGATTCGCGGGTCATTTCTTGAACACGCCAACCAGCTGCTCCTTTTCGAACACCAGTAGCGCGTTGATCTTCTTCGACTCCATCAGCGTCAGCGCGTCTTCGACGCGGGCCTTGGGCGAAATCCGCGAGGCCTGAGGCGTCATGAAGTCGTAGGCCTTGCGCGAGAAGACATACTCGCCGTACTTCTCGATCGCGCGGCGCAGGTCACCGTCGGTGATCACCCCCCAGCTATCGTTGTGCTGGACGACGGCCATGCCCAACTGGCCGCGAGACATCGCCTGGATCACGTCCAGCACTTCCGCCTCGGCCTTGACCAGCGGCAGGTTTTCGCTGCGCATCTCGTTCTCGACACGGCTCAACAATCGCCGGCCGAGCGAACCGCCGGGGTGGAAGCGAGCAAAGTTCTCCGGCTGAAAATCGCGCGCCTTCATCAGCGTCACGGCCAGCGCATCGCCCATGGCCAGCGTAGCGGTCGTGGAAGAGGTGGGCGCCAGCTGCAGGGGGCATGCCTCTTCCACCACGCCGATATCGAGATGGCTATGAGAGGCACGCGCCAGCGTCGAGTCGCGATTGCCGGTCATACCGACCAGATAGTTGCCGTTGTCCTTGAGGTAGGGAATCAGCTTGATCACCTCCTCCGTTTCGCCGGAGTTGGAGATCGCCAGAAAGACATCGTGCTGGGTCACCATGCCGAGATCGCCGTGATAGGCCTCGCCAGGGTGCATGAAGAAACTCGGCGTGCCGGTACTGGCAAGCGTCGCTGCAATCTTGCGGCCGACGATGCCGGATTTGCCCATGCCGCAGATGATGACCCTGCCCGGCGTCTGCAGAATGGCGTCGACGGCTTCGCAGAGATCGTTGTCGAGCTTTCTGGACACATCCAGCAACGACTCCGCTTCCTTGACGAAGACCTGTCTGGCGCTTTCGAGATATTCGAGGTTCATGATTCTCTCCTGGCTCTGACCTGCGAGATCGAAGTGAAGGCAGCGCCGTATTCGAGACGACGACGGACGCAGCGAAACGCCGCTGTCGAGCGGAAGTCGTCGAGTCGGAAGACGGTCGATGTCGTGGAGTCGTAAAAATCGAAGCGCCGCCATCCAGGCAGATGACGGCAGTGGCAGCGGGTTCGATCCGCTGCCCAAAGCGCCGGGGTGGCGCTTGAGGGTCGAGACGCCATCGGCATCTCGGCCCTTACCGCAAACGCAATCGGCTACTGCACCAGGGTGCGCAGTGCCTCGTCGTCGCCAAGCATGTGGGCGTACATATCGGCTAGCGACAGCCCTTTGGCCGCGAGCAGGTCTTCCGCGACTTCGCGCGCTACACCTCGGCCGCCGCGCGCCTGGGTCACATGACGGGCGGTGGCCAGCACCAGCGGGTGGGCATCCGCGGGCGCATAGCTGGCACCGATGATCTTCATCACCGGAATGTCGATGATGTCGTCGCCCACGAAGGCGATGCGCGCCGGCGAGATCCCATGCTCTTCGGCGATCTCGCGGATCGCGTCGAGCTTCTGGCTGAAGCCGATCTTGATGACCTCCATGCCGAGCTGTGTGGCACGCGTCTTGAGCGGCTGGCTGGACTTGGCCGACAGCACGCCACTTTTGATACCGTGCTGGCGCAGGAGCCCCGAAGCGACACCGTCGCGCACGTTGAACGGTTTGAGCGCCTCGCCTTCCGGGCCGATCAGCAGCGTGCCGTCAGTCAGAACACCATCGACATCGAAAAGCACCAGCTCGATATCGGCGCGCGGATCAATGTGATTTGAGCTCGCGCCGCTCATCAGTCGATCTCGACGTGCGGCAGGCTCTTGACCAGATCATCGACCGCCTTGATCTGGGCGAGAAATGGCTCGAGCTTATCGAGCGGCAAGGCGCTCGGGCCGTCGCAGCGCGCGCGATCCGGGTCGGGATGCGCTTCCAGAAACAGTCCCGCAAGACCGACGGCCATCCCGGAGCGCGCGAGCTCGAGCACCTGGCGACGGCGACCGCCGGAGGCCTCGGCCGTTGGATCACGCCGTTGCAGGCTGTGCGTGACATCGAAGATCACCGGGGCATCGCCGCTGACATCCATCATCTCGCGGAAGCCGAGCATATCGACGACCAGATTGTCATAACCGAAGCAGCTACCGCGCTCGCACAGGATGACCTGCTCATTACCGGCTTCGGCGCACTTGGAGACGATATTCTTGACCTGACCTGGGCTCAGGAACTGCGGTTTCTTGACGTTGATCGGCTTGCCGGTCTTCGCCATGGCCACGACCAGATCGGTTTGACGCGCGAGAAACGCCGGCAGTTGAAGAACATCGGCAACCTCGGCGACCGGCGCCGCCTGCTCGATTTCATGCACATCGGTAATGACCGGCACTTCGAATTCGCGTTTGACGGTCTCGAAAATACGCACACCTTCTTCCAGGCCGACGCCTCGGAAGGAGTGGATCGACGACCGATTGGCCTTGTCGAACGAGGCCTTGAAGACATAGGGAATTCCAAGCTTGCGGGTCACCTCGACATACGCTTCGCAGGCTTTGAGCGTACTGTCGAGATCTTCCAGAACGTTGATGCCACCAAACAGCGTAAAGGGCGCATCGTTCGCGACCGTCAAGCCGGCAATCGGTACGGATTTCATTAAGCTACCTCGCTTTTCTTTCGGGCCACTTCACTGCGGTCCGTGACGTGCAATCTTGCGCGATCCATCAGCTTGGCGAAGTTCGCCTCGCTGAACGGAGTATCCTGGAAATAGTCTTCATCCACCAGGTAATGGCCAATGTAGGCCGCCAGTCGTCGCTCGCTGAACTGCGCATAGAAGGTATTGCCGAGGAACGTCACCGGCTTGTCGAGCAGCTTGGCTTCGAGACCGACCGTGGAGTTGATCGTGACCGCCTCGACCGCCCGATCCAGCAGCTGGAAGGTATTTTCATTGACGATCAGAAATCCGTGCTCCTGGCGAAGCTTGGACAGAATCGAGGGTATCGCCTGATTGATTTCTGCCGGATGTGGCTTGATCACCAGCTTTAGCCCTTTCTCCCTGGCCATGGCGATGGCGTCCTTGAGTCCGTCGATCACGCTCTCCTTGTGATAGTTCAGGATGATCTGCGCGTCCGTGCTGACCTGCATGGGGAAAAAGAGATAAGGAGTTTCCCAGTCCATGGCATCGAGCGCCACGTCGTCGGCTTTCTTCAGCTTATTCAGCTCGTCGAAGCCGTAGGCGTTTTCACCGGCGTAACCGAGAATTGCTTCGACGCGACAGCTCATGACCTGAACGAATTTCTGAAATACCGTCTTTAAATCGAGTTTGCGGGCCTGCCCGATGACATGCTTTTTCATGCGAGCGGCCGTGTAGTCACGCTTCCAGGCACGAAACGCTTCCAGGTCGACCGAGAACTCGTCCAACACCTCGACATGCTGGTAGAGGTAGGACTGCATATCGGTCCCCTGTGGATCGGCAAACGTCTTGTTGCCGATGTTGCCATAGCCGGTGTAAAGCAGATCGATGCCATTGGCGCGAGCGTAATCGGCCAGGGCCGACTGCGAGGCCAGCCGACCGCTTGGCAAAATATAGAGATCCCAGCCGTGCTTTGGCTGCTCGCGTTCGATGAAGTCGAAAAAGCCCGAGTAGACACGACAAGCCTGCGCATAGGTCAGCCGGCCGGTGAGAATGCTGAAGTTGTCCTCACGGCAGCTCCTGCCCTGCCCGCGACGTGGCATGAACACCGTCTCGCCCTTCAGCTTCAAATAGACGAACATGATCGCGTTGTTGGCAACGAAATCGACACGGCAGGCCTTGGCATTCGGCGCCGCGAAGACTCGCTTGAAGAAGCGATAGTCTTCCGGGTTCGAGATATTGATGAGCACCTGGCTATACATAGACCTGTCCGTTGTCCTGGTAGAGTTTGAGAAGTTCGCTGTTCATGCTGGCGGGCGAGAAGTCGCGCTCGTAACAGTCGCGACAGCGCTGGCGCATCGCTGGCTGATCGCTAGCCTCGAAGGCCGCCACGGCCTCGCCTAGCGAGGCGCTAAAATCATCGAAATCGAACACGAAACCGGTCTCGCCGTTAGCGACCAGCTCCGGCAGTGCACCACGGTTCGAGCAGATCACCGGCGTGGCGTTGCGGTAGGCTTCCAGTACCACCAGCCCGAAACCCTCCCATCGGCTGGGGACGATCAGCGCTTTCGCGCGGGCGATCAGTCCGTCCAGCGTGGCGTTGTCCATCCACCCGAGAAACTCCATGTTGGATCGCGGTTCGAATTCGCTATCCGCATCGACGACGTTGCCGCCGACGATTTTCAGCGTCGGCAGATCTTCGCCCCAGAAGTCATAGAGCTGATCGAAACCTTTCTGACGGTCGAAGCGACCGATGAACAGGTAGAAATCTTCCTTCTCGGTCGCCGCGACCGCCTCTCCGGTATCGCGCACGCAGTTCTTGATCAGCATCGTCTTGTCACCCATGCCGGCATCAGCCAGCAGCGACTGCTCGTACTCGGAGATGGCCACGATGCCGTCAGTGCGCTGATAGAGCGCGCGCTCAACCCACTGGATGCCCTGCTGCTTCAATCCGGAGATACGATGCGGATCGAACGCCACGCCATGTGGCTGATAGATTAACCGCGCACCTTTCAGCGAGATCGGCAGCGCTCGGCACAGAAATCCCGCGAAAGTGCTATGGACATGGACGACATCCGGGCGCTGTTCTCCGATGGCGCCGGGTAGACGCGTCGCCAGATGGCGCAAGCGCTGAAGCCGTCCCCCGCCCTGGAAACCGATCAGCTCGATCTTGTCGCCGAAACCCGCCGTTTCCCCCAGATTGATCTCTTCGCGCTGCGCCTCGGGGAGCAGTACCGACACGCCGGTGACCTCCTCGCGCCGAGCCTGCTCCGCCACGACATTGTTCAGATAGGTCGCGATGCCACCGGTGACCGTTTCACAGACATGCAGGATTTTCATGGGGATCACTCGCTAAAGGAGAGCATGACCAACAGGGAATAGATGACGAAGGTCGGCACCAGCACCAGAGCCGCGTCGGAAAACGTCGCCACCCAGTACATCACGCAGCCGATGCTGGCACTGCGACTGACCGGCCGGGACACGTCGAACAGACTGCGCGCACTGATGACATTGGAGAAGAACATCAGAAACGGGATCAGCGAGATCAGCCCGACGAATTCGGCAAACGACACATAAGGAATTTCGTAAGACCAGGTCAGCGGTGACGTCGAGATCAGCCCCGCGTCGAAGAAATAGGAGAGATACGCGGCTCGTCCTCCCAGATTGCTGTCGAACAGGAAGGTGACGTCCTGGCCCATGATGCCGAGCAAGCCGATGATCCCCGGCACGACGAGGCAGAGCGCCGCGCAGATCAGTATCAGGCGCTTGACCGAAATCGCGCGATTGAAGATCAGGTACTCGAATACGCAGTAGACCATCAGCAAGGCCCACGCCGTTCGGGACAGGGTCAGCATGATCGACAGCATCGCCAGAATGACCCAATACCTGCGCTTCTCGATAACCGTGTAGACCGGCAGCAGCATGATCATGCACACCGCGTAGATATTGCCGTTGTTATAGGTCGAGAAAAGTTTGTAGAGCCCACCACGATCGTTCATCTTCGCTTCGAGTGTCAGTTCGGCGCCGAAGGTCGTGGTCAACATCGGAATCGAGAAATACTGCCCGGTACCGATCTTGAAGACGAAGAGAAAGAGCCCGAACCCCACGGCAAAACGGATCGCGTTTTTCAGACACCGCAGCAAATACTGAATTTCCTGCGGCCCCAATCGCTTGGACCACAGATAAAAGAAGATCGGCACCATGATCAGCGCCATGATGTAGCCGAAATAGACGCCGACGCTGCCCGGCCCGTTGATTAACGTGATCGTCAAAAAAAGCAGCCAGAACGGCACCAGCATCCAGACATAGATAGAGTAACGATCTTGTCTGACCAACTTGCCCTGGCTCAACATGGCCTTCAACAACAGGATCGGGAAAGACAGAGCAATGAGCAGATAGATCGTATTGAGCGGGATACCGCCTATCGCGACTCCGGATTTAGGCAGCGCGACCGCAAATGTTGCCACTAAAGCCACAAACAGACGTTTGGCGTTGATAACCAGCATGCTACTTGACCAGTCCCTGGTAACAGTCATTGATTCCATCGCCGGGTCTCAACCTGGATAACGCAATGGAGAACGTGAAAACGAAAATCGCACGGCAGAGTGTGGATACCCGCCTCACGATTTATCGAATGATCGGCCGTTCCGGCATACGGTCTTACGCCGCGATCACCTCGTTTCCTCGAGGCGGGTCTCAAGCGGTATAGCCGAATACCTTCATGTCCCGGTCGTAGAGGCGACAGGCGATATCGATCAACTCGGGATCATAGTAGTCCCGATACCCCTGCCGCTCGGTTCGGTTGACGACCTGCAACGGAGAGACATCAGCGAGTTTGAGATCACCGGCGATCCGTTCGTAATCTCTTTCGATATTTTCGTAACGACCGATATAGTCGACCAGCACACTTTCATTGGCATCGCAGAGAAAACGGGTTTGAGGTCGAAAATGCACCCAGCTGAGAACCTGACGACGATACTTCGGCTGTGTATCCAGTTTTCTTAGGAACTCGCCAAAGTCGGAAGTCTTGGCAAGGTACTTGTCTCGGAAGGCCTGATCATATCGCCCGATGCCGCCCTTGTTCAGGTAGACATACGCGGACACCAGACGATCGAGAGGATGACGAACGAAACCGAACTTGTAGTATCGATCGAAGCGGTTCGCATCATAGCGCCGATAGGTAGCAGCTTCGTCATGACCGTGAGCCGAGACGCCGAAGAGTGCCTGAAAGATACTATTACCGGCCGTTTTTGGAACATGGACGAAAACGACGCCATTTTTCTCTTCATGCTCGGAATAGGGATTCACCATGTTTCGATACAGTTTATCTTTCCATTCCAATGGCAGACAGTCATTGGCTTTTAGAATGAAAGACTTCGCAACACGACTCTTTTTCAAGTAATAACGTGTCTGGATCAGTAGGCTCATGGAGGTGCCCTTCAAGGACGTTGGCAAGTTCTGTCGTAGACAAGCACGGGAAACCGTTGGCCAATGACTGGCCAACGAGTTTCATTCAGCATTCCGAGGAGATGGATCGATGCCTGGGAACGGCACCGATCTTGCGATCTCACTTCTTGCTTTCAGTCGCGCGAGCGTTGAATGAGCGCGCGCAGATCTTTCGCCTCCCAGTGCGGGAAGTGCTTGCGGATCAGCGCGTTGAACTCGACCTCGAATGCCTGCCAGTCGACTTCGTGCTCGCCGGCATCCCCGACGTCAGCGAGCGCCCCGCGCACCAGCCCCGCCCCGACGGTGATGTTCGTCAGGCGGTCGATCACCACGAAGCTGCCCGTGCCCGGGCTCTTGCGGTAGTCATCCAGCGGCACGCTCGCGGTCAGCGCCACCCGGCAGCGGCCGATGGCATTGAGCGGCAGACTCTCCGATGCCTGATGTTCGAGCGTGTTGACGTCGATCTGATAGTCGATCGCGGCGATCTTGCCGGCGATCTCCTGGGTGCCGATCTTGAAGTCGTAAAGACGCCCGGGCTCGAGCGCGGTGTCGTGCATCCAGACGATGTCGGCTTCCAGCGCGCTCGACTGGGCGACGTCGGCATCCGCCGCGACCAGCCAGTCACCGCGAGAGATGTCGATCTCGTCCGTCAGCGTCACGGTGATCGCCTGGCCGGGATAGGCTTCTTCGAGATCGCCGTCGTAGGTGACGAGGCGCTCGACGGTGGAGAGCTTGCCTGAAGGCAGCGCCTTGACCGACTGGCCGGGACGCAGGATGCCGGCCTCGAGCGTGCCGCAGTAGCCGCGGAAATCGAGGTTGGGCCGGTTGACGTACTGCACGGGGAAGCGCAGGTCGGAGAGATTGGCGTCGTGGGCCACTTCGACCGTCTCGAGCAGTTCGAGCAGCGCCGGCCCCGGCTGTCCATCGACCCGGTACCAGTCCATCTGCTCGCTGCGGTTGACGACGTTGTCGCCTTCGAGCGCGGACATCGGCACGAAGCGGATGTCGGTGGCGTCGAGCTTCTCGGCGAACGCGCGATACTCGGCGACGATCTCGTCAAAGCGCGACTCGGCGTAGTCGACCAGGTCCATCTTGTTGACCGCAATCACCAGATGCTGGATACCCAGCAGGTCGGCGATGAAGCTGTGGCGGCGGGTCTGGGTCTGCACGCCGTGGCGGGCATCGATCAGAATGATCGCCAGGCTCGCGGTCGAGGCGCCGGTCGCCATGTTGCGGGTGTACTGCTCGTGGCCCGGGGTGTCGGCGATGATGAACTTGCGCTTGTCGGTGGAGAAGAAACGGTAGGCGACATCGATAGTGATGCCCTGCTCCCGCTCCGATTGCAGGCCGTCGACCAGCAGCGCCAGATCGACCTTGTCGCCGGTCGTCCCGCTGGTTTTCGAGGCCTGGGTGATCGCGGCGAGCTGGTCTTCATAGATCATCTTGGAGTCGTGCAGCAGCCGCCCGATCAGGGTCGACTTGCCGTCATCGACGCTGCCGCAGGTGATGAAACGCAAGAGATCCTTGTTCTCGTGCTCCTTCAAATAGGCTTCGATGTTTTCCGCGATCAATCCGGACTGGTGAGACATTGGGCAAACCCCGCTAGCTGTAAGCTGTAAGCCGCAAGCTGTAAGTCACCCCACAGCCCATCGCTTCCAGCTCTCGATTCATTCGTTATCCAGAGTGACTATCAACCCGTTGAGCATCGAAGATATCTCTCGGGTTTCCTGCAACCACCGCTGGCCTTGCTGATGTTCGATATAGCCGATTTCCATGCCGATATAGACCTGAGTACGCAACTCGGCACAAGAGCCTCTGGCAACGACCAGGAAGTGGCGTTTGTCCTTACTCGTATACCGGCTCATACCCTCGGCAATGTTGCTAGGAATGGAAAGTCCTGAACGCGTGACCTGGTCTCGAAAGCCAAAATCACGCAGGGCGGAAAAGGTCTTGTAGAGCTCAGCTGACAAGCGTGCCGAGCGTTTCCAAACCTGCAATCTTTCAAAATTCATGAATTCACTCCAAGCCGCAAGCCAATAAAAAAGCGCTTTTACCTGCAAAATCAAAAGGTTCTGGCTTTTGATCTTTCTTACAGCTTAAAGCTTATGGCTTCCAGCTCTCTAACGCGCCTCTGGCGCGTTAGAAGTACCCTTCGCGCTTTTTCTTCTCCATCGAGCCCACCTGATCCTTGTCGATGGCGCGGCCGGAGCGCTCGGAGGTGCGGGTCAGCAGCATCTCCTGGATGATCTCGGGCAACGTGGCGGCTTTGGATTCCACGGCGCCGGTCAGCGGGTAGCAGCCGAGCGTGCGGAAGCGCACCCACTTCTCTTCGGGCACTTCGCCGGGTTCGAGCGGCAGACGCTCGTCGTCGACCATCACCAGCATGCCGTCGCGCTCGACCACCGGGCGCGGCGCGGAGTAGTAGAGCGGCACGATGGGGATCGATTC
>NZ_BMZI01000001.1:504061-615476 GCF_014652715.1 Salinicola rhizosphaerae
TTCGCCCTTGTTGACCTTGCCGTTGTAGAGATTCCACAGCTCCGGGCGCTGGTTCTTGGGGTCCCAGCGGTGGTGCTTGTCGCGGAAAGAGTAGACGCGTTCCTTGGCACGGGAGGCTTCCTCGTCCCGGCGCGCCCCGCCGAAGGCGGCGTCGAAGCCGTATTTGTCGAGCGCCATCTTGAGCGACTGGGTCTTCATGATGTCGGTGTACTTGGCGCTGCCGTGATCGAACGGGTTGATGCCGGCGGCGCGGCCTTCCTCGTTGATGTGCTCGATCAGCTCCATTCCCACTTCCGCGGCCATGTTGTCGCGGAACTCGATCATCTCCTTGAACTTCCAGGTGGTGTTGACGTGCATCAGGGGAAACGGCGGCGGCCCGGGATAGAAGGCCTTGCGCGCCAGGTGCAGCATCACCGAGGAGTCCTTGCCGATCGAGTAGAGCATGACCGGGTTACCGAACTCGGCGGCGACCTCGCGGATGATGTGAATGGATTCCGCCTCGAGCTGCTTGAGGTGGGTCTGGCGTTCGAGAGTGATCTCGGTCATGTCATGTCCTTGGTATGTCACCATCCGGGAAAGGTCGGCGAGGCAAAAGAGGTCGTGGCAGCGTCACGTCACTGTGCGTTGGCGGCGGGTAACGCAAGGCTCTCTTCCAGTGCTTGCTCCCATCGCCCATCTCTTTGACCGCAGACAATGAAGAAGGGGTTGAGGTAACTCTCCTTCTGATTGCAGCGCAGCGGCTCGAGCGTCTCGGCATTCAGGACGTCACCGCCCGCCGCCGTCACCACGGCGTGCGCGGCCGCCGTATCCCATTCGCAGGTCGGCGCGAGGCGCGGGTAGAGATCCGCTAGTCCCTCGGCCACCAGACAAAGCTTGAGCGAGCTGCCCATGCTGACTCTTTCGTGGCGAGGCAGGTTTGCGCAAAATGCCTCGAATGTCTCCGCACCATGCGAGCGGCTGCCGACGATCCGCCAGGGAGCGCGGTCGGGATCAGGTAGCTGGCGCACGCGAATACGCTCGACGACGCCGCCATCGACCCGCTTGAATGCTCCGCTGTCTCGCCCGCCCCACCAGGTCGTCGGTCCTTCGGGGAGAGCCGGCGCGTGCACCACACCGAAGACGGGAATGCCCTTCTCGATCAGCGCCACGTTGAGCGTGAATTCGCCGTTACGCTTGATGAACTCCTTGGTGCCATCGAGCGGATCGATCAGCCAGTAGCGATCCCAGGTCTGGCGGGTCGCGAAATCGATCTCGGCCGACTCTTCGGAAACGATCGGCAAGCGGGGCTCCATGCTCTCGAGCGCTGCGACCAGCGCCCGGTGCGATGCCAGATCCGCGTCGGTCAGCGGAGAGTCGTCGGCCTTCTGGGTTACGGCGATCTCGCGTCCGTAGACCGCCATCACCGCCACACCGGCGTCATCCACCGCGTCGATCAGCTGCCTGATCTGCTCGTCATCCATTACGTTATCTCCTTGGTTCGTCGCGACTGGCCAGGCGTCGAGAGCGGAATTGGCAGCATGACGATGCCCATCTCCTTCCAGACCACGATCGCAGCCACGATATTCTGTAGGGAGATCACCAGCGTCAGCGCTATCGCGGCGCCAATCGCCCCCCAGAACGGAATCAGTACGAGAAAACCCAGTACACCGATCGCGCTACAGGTCAGCGAAATGTTGCGCATCAGCTTTTCGCGCCCGGTCATTGTCAGCAGGAATGCGACCGAGCCGGTCGCCACGTTGACCAGGTGTCCAATGACGATGATCCGCAGCAGGTTGGCAGCCGCGTGAAATTCCGGGCCGAACCAGCCGAGCACCCACTCCGGAAACAGCAGACAGAGCAGTGCCGGCGGTAGCGCCATGGCCGTGGCGACCAGCGAACTCTGGCGCCCGAGACGAGAGAGCGCGCCGTGCTTCCCTTCGTGGAACAGGCGAGAGAATCTCGGCGGGAAGACCGCGTTGATGACCAGCAGAATGAAGCTGATGATCATGCCGACGCGCTCGGCAGACTTGAACAGCCCAAGATCGCTGTGAGCCAGCAGCGCCCCTGCGATGAACATGCCCACGACCTGCTGCAGGAACATCGAGAGATTGAGCATGATGAAACTCTGCGCGGTGGAGAAGAACGCCCCGCGGCTCGGCAGGGTCGTTGCGTCCGGGCCCTCGGCGCGGCTCACCGAAGGATGTCGCCACAGCCAACGCAGCGAATGAAAGACGCCCTGTCCGCAGACCAGCCATGCCGCAAAACAGAATGCCCAGCTGGCCAGCGTCAGAGAGCGAGACGGGTCGATCCACGCCACGACACCGATGGCGACCGCCGCCCATAACGAAATCGAGCCATTCTCCTGCAGGCTCGCACGCGCCGGCATGCCGATGCCTTTGAGAAATCCCGCGGCCACGAAAGACAGCGTGAAGGCCGGCGTGGCCAGTGCGATGCCCAGCAGCATGGGCGCCAGCTGCGGGGCATCGAACGCGGCGGCAATGGGGCTGCGCAGCAGCGCGATCGCGGTACCGAACAGCACGCTGAGAAGCAGCGCCCGCAGCACCGCCCAGCGCAGATATTGCATGATATTGGGGCTTGCCACGTCCTGGCTGACGTAGCGCATCAGCGAGCCGTTCAAACCGTAACAGGCGATGATTCCCGCACCGAAGATGACACTCTGCGCCAGCGCGAAGATCCCGACCCCTTGCGCACCGTAAAGTCGTCCCAGCACGAGGCCGAGCAGCACCGTGCCCAGCGCGGCCACGCCCCGTGCCGCGAAGGTGCGGCACAGGTTGATGAACAGCTCACCACGAATCTTCGGGGCGACCCGCTGGGCAAGCACACGTACGGCGGCCTGGCTCATCAAAAGCTCCAGAAAAATGGAATGCCGAAGAGAGTCACCGCCGCGACCACGACACTCAGCGGCAAGCCCCATCGCAGGTAATCGGTGAAGCGGTATCCGCCAGGGCCCTGGACCATCAGGTTGGTCTGGTAGCCCAGCGGAGTAAGAAAGCTGGCCGAGGCGGCGAACATGACCGCGATGGCAAAAGGCAATATCGACACATCAAGCGACGTCGATACCGCCTGCGCAATGGGGAACATCAGCACCGCCGCCGCATTGTTGGTGATCAGTTCGGTGAAGATCGTGGTCAGCAGATAGATGGCCACCAGCGTCAGCCAGGGGCTATCGAGCCCCAGTGACAATAGCCCGTCGGCGATCCCCTTGGCCGCGCCAGTGACATCCAGCGCCTCGCCCAGCGAAAACGAGGAGGCGATGACGATCAGTACGCTGAAATCGACCGACTTGCGCGCCTGCGTCGCCGTCAGACAGCGGGTCATGATCATCAGACCAGCGACCAGGAACCCCGCCTGCAGAATCGACAGCCACCCCATCGCCGAGCTCACCACCAAACCCAGCAGCAGCGCCAGCGACAGCGGTGCCTTGCGGTGGTCCGGCGGGTTGGAGTCCGTGAGACCACTGACCAGCAGAAAGTCGCGACTGTTGCGATGCACGTCGGCGAAGCTTCGACCGCCCTCGACCAGCAGCGTGTCACCGGTCTGCAGCTTGACGTCGCCCAGCTTGCCCTGCATCGGCTGACCGTGGCGGGAGATCGACAGAATCGCGGCGTGATAGCGCGTCCGGAACCTGGCCTCCTTGACGGTCTGTCCGATGCCGGGGAACTCCGGCGACAGCACGACCTCGGTCAGGCTACGGTGGATATGCGCCATCGGCAGCGTGTCCACGTCGCCATTGGCGGGCTTGAGCCCGTTGCGCGCGCGCAGCTCCTGAGCGCACTCCGGCGAGCCGACGAAGAAGAGCCGGTCATTCGCTTTCAGCACCGTATCCGGACTGACCGCGGTAAACAGCTCGCCGTCACGCTCGAGCTCGGCGAGATAGCCGTGAGACAGCCGACGCAGGCCCGCTTCCGCAATTCGCTTGCCGACGACGGGGCCCTTCGTTTCCACCACGCACTCGACGCCATATTCGCGAACTTTCGAGAGCTGCCCTCTCGCGCCCTGACGATCGGGCATCCAGCGTCCCGAGAGATAGAGCACGCTGCCCCCGGCCAGCAGTACCAGAATGCCCAACGGCGTGATGTCGAAGATGCCCAGCCCCTCGCCGTTCTGCTGGAGAAGCCCGTTGACCACCAGATTGGTACTGGTGCCGATCAGCGTCATCGTGCCACCCAGAATGGCGACATAGCTCAGCGGCAGCAGCAGCCGCGATGGCGACATCTGCAGGCGCCGGCACCACTCCTGCACCGCCGGGATCAACATTGCCACGACGGTGGTGTTGTTCATGAAGGCACTCAACAGCGCCGTCGGGACCATCATGCGTAGCTGGGCGATACGCTCGTTGCTCGGCATGCCGAGCACGCGCTGGACGATCCAGTCCACCGCACCGGTCTCCTTGAGCCCGGCCGCGACGACGAACAGCACGGCGATGGTGATCACGCCGCTATTGCCGAAGCCTGCCAGTGCCTGCTGCGGCGAGAGCACACCGGTCACGATGAGCAGTGCCATCGCCCCGACGAGGATGGCATCGGTAGGAAATCGATTGGTGGCCAGAGCGCCCAGCACACAGGCGACCAGGCCAAGAGAAAAGTAGGCTTCAAGAGACATGCATTCAGCGCCATCAACAGTTCAGATCATGTCGGTAGACCCGACGTTCCCAGAGAGTGCGCCAATTGAAACGTCACTTGTAGCTGTAATGATAATAACCATACCCATATTCGGTAGCCGCCTTACGTTCTACCGCATTTAGGATGGCCCCGCGGGGCTCGACGCCCGCGGTTCTGAGTCGGTTGATCGCCAGATCGAGTTCCTTGACCGGGTTGAGCTGGAAGCGCGCCAGCATCAGCGTAGTACCCACCTGGTCGCCGATGATGGCGGCGTCGGTCACCGCCAGCACCGGCGGCGAGTCGATGATCACCAGATCAAACCGCTCGCTGACCGTTGCCAGGAATTCGCTGAATCGTGGTCCCATCAGAAGCTCGGAAGGATTGGGCGGCGCCATCCCCCGAGAAATGTAGGAGAGTCCTTCGATGTTCTCGGCGTGACGAGTGACGTCCTCCAGCGAGCGCTTGGCGGAAAGCACGTCGCTCAGCCCACCTTCCGAACTTTCGCCAAATACGCTGTGCACCTGGCCCTTGCGCATGTCGGCATCGACCACCAGTACTCGCTGTCCGGCCTGCGCGCAGACCGCCGCCAGATTGACGCTGACGAAACTCTTGCCCACGCCGGGACTGGGACCGGTGATCATCAGTCGATTGTTGGCCGCCTCGAGCATGGCGAAGTGTAGGCTGGTGCGCAGCCCGCGCAGCGCCTCGACGGAGACATCCGCCGGGTTGCGCGCCGCCAGCAGGCCAGCCGGAAAGCTACGACTCTGCGACTTGTCACTGCCCTTCACGCGACGGTTGAGCTTGCTCTGCTCATCGGACAGCGGAATCGTCGCGTAGACCGGAATTCCCAGCGCCTCTATCTGCTCCTGAGTCTCGATGCCGCGGTTGAACAACGCTCGCAGGAATACGCCCGCCACCCCGACGATCAAGCCGACGATGATGGAAACCGCCATCAGCAGCGTCTTCTGCGGCGAGACGGGCGCCGACAGCGCCTCGGCACGGTCGAGTATCCGCACGTTGCCTACCGTGCTCGCTTCCGAAATCTTCGTCTCCTGCACTTTGTTCAGAAGCTGAACGTAGATCTCGTTGGTCACCTGGACGTTACGCTGCAGCCGCAAAATCGCCTGCTGGGTTTCCGGCAACCCCTTGACCTGCTTGTTCAGATTGTCGCGCTCCCGCTGCAACTGCGCCTTCTTCTCGAGCAGCGCCTGGTAGGTCGGGTGCGACTTGGTGAAGCGCTGCGAGATCTCGGCCTCGTTCATCTCGAGCTCATTGAGCTGGGACTCCAGGTTGACGATACGATCGAGGACCGACTTCGTCTCCATCGACAGATCGACGCTGTCCTTCGACTCACGGTAGTCATTGAGCTTTTCCTCGGCCGCGTTCAACTCATCGCGGATCTGTGGCACCTGACTATTGAGAAACTTGAGACTCTTGCGCGCTTCCTCGGACTGCCGCTGTACGTTCTGCGAGTAGTAGATGTCAGCGATCGTGTTGAGCGCCTTCTGCGTCGCCTCCGGATCGGCTCCCGTCAGACTCCAGCTCAGAATGCCCGTCTCGCTACCCGCTTCGGCCACGGTGAAGCGCCCGCGCAGCCCGTTGATAGCGGCGAGTCTCGGCACATGCTGGATCGTGTATTCAGCCCCGGCCGGCGCATCGATCGTCGTCACACGCAGCGAAACGTCGCCGCCGAGAAAGCTGCTCAACTGCCCGACCTTGCCGGTACCGAGTGCGTTGCCATCGGCATCGAGCAGTTCGTAGGTGTAGCTGTCCTTGACCTTGAGCGTGAAGGTCTTGCCGAGCTGACTATCGGCCACGGGCATCTCGCTGACTGCGACATTCTCGCCGGCAAAGGCGTAGCCCCAGCCATCGGCGAACCCGGGCCGTCCCAGCCCGTGTCGCATGAGGAAGGTGCCGATCACGGGGAGCGTCACGGGAGAGACATTGACATCCAGATTCAGCAGATCCACGGCCCGCCCCAGCACCATCCGCGAGCGGATGATCTCGATCTCGGAGAGCGTCGGTGGCTCCTGTCCCAACAGGCTCGAGACCTCCTGCAGCGGATTCTTGCCCGGTGCGGAGCTTTCGATCTGGATCAGTGCGTCGGCGCGATAGATCGGCGTCGCCAGGCTGGCGTAGATGAATCCGATCAGCGCAAAGACGACGACACTCACCAGGATCCATTTCTTGTGATCCATCAAAATGCCCAGCAGCCGACGAATATCGATCTCTTCGTGGCTACCGGCGTCGGCTGACGGTGCAGTGTTGCTCGTGTTCATAGGGGCCTTTGACATCCTTTCAGCGCATCCTTTTTAACGACCGGGCATCTTGTCGACCCATCCATCGGCGGCATCCACCAGCAGCCGATGAACGTGCTCGAAAGCGTCTCTGCTCTTGCGATAGGGGTCGGGGACGTCCTCGCCACCGACCCAGCGCGTCATCAGCAGGGTCTTGCCGGAGGCCGGCGGATGACGCTCGGCAACGGCGTGGCGCTGCCCTTCACTCATGACCAGTATCAGGTCAGCCTGGGAGAGCATCGCCGTATCCACCTGGCGAGCCACATGGCCGGAGAGATCGAGCCCGGCATCGGCCGCCAGCCTGCCGGCATTGGCATCGACCCCCGCGCCGACCAGCGCGCCCAGCCCTGCGGACTCGACCCGCTTGTCGGGGAACCGCTGCTGCATGAGCGCCTGGGCAACCGGGCTACGGCAGATATTGCCGGTGCAGAGTACGAGGATGTGATCGAACATCAGTTACCGTCCCGCAGTTCGTCGAAATCACGCGTGGCTCGGGTCACCTGGTAGACGGAGCTGATGGTTGGCGTCAGCTGATTGACGACGCGGTTCCAGCGGCTCAGCGGCGCCGCCGTGACGTAGACGATGTCGGTGGGCTGCAGCATGAACTGCGCGCCGAGTACCAGCGCGGTGGCGTTGCGCGCATCCAGCTGATAGACCGTCGCCAGCTTGCCGCTATCGGCCGGCGCCTGGCGAATCACGAAGATCCCCTTCGCGTTGGCCTGTGCCTCGTCCATGCCCCCGGCCTCGGAGAGCGCATCGGTGAGCGATAGACGAGAATTGCCCATCGGCAGCGTGACCGGGTCCATCACCTCGCCCATCACGAACACCTTTTGGTTACCGAGATCGGAGACATGCAGCACGTCGCCGTCCTTGAGCAGCCGATTCTGTTCGAGGTTGCCGTTCTGGAGCATGGCGTAGACGTCGATATGAAATTCTCTATCGCCCCGAGTCAGCACCACATCGTGCCAATTTGCGTCGCCGTTCAGACCACCGGCTGTGTTGATCGCGTCGAGCACCGTCATGGGCACGTTGGTGATGGGCAGCACTCCCGGCTGCTCGATCTGACCGGTGACATAGACTTTCTGCGACTGGAAGCCCGCCACCTTCACATCGACCTGTGGCTCGGTGATATAGGTCGCCAGCCGGCGCTGCAGCTCCGAACGCACTTCCTCGACCGTGCGGCCGGCGACCGGAATACGTCCGACGTAGGGGTAAAAGATCGTACCGTCGCTATAGACCGTGCTACCCGAGTCTTCCGTCGGGCGCTCGCTGCCCGCGGGAATCGTCAGTTCGGGGTGATCGTAGACGATGATCGAGAGCACATCGCCAATGCCGATATGGTACTGATAGCCGTCGGCCAGCGACTGACGCTTGGCAGGAGAGACAGCATTCGACAGCGCCATCGACGAGGTCTTGCCCGTCTCGGCGTCGCCCGCCATCTGTTCCGCTCTCACTAGCCCGAGCGTGATCGGCTCGACATCCACGAGATCGTCGATGGGTGCGGAGTCGGTGTCGTAACCGATATGTCCGCCCGGCGCGAACGCGCACCCGTTCAAACCGAGAGAGACCACAACGGCCAGAAGAGCAAAAGGTGAGCGTCGACGCCCCTCACGAAAATACGTCATCCCTGTAGACCGTCCTTTCATCCTGATGGGTTCCCGCGTTCTGCTTGTCGTCGAGTGATGCGACACAAAGCCCAGGCGCAACCGGGCGATGAGACCTTCCGGACATCCCAGATTAATTAACTAAAAAAAGCTAAAGACACGCTACCGCCCCGAGGTTTATCCGGCGATCCCCGAAGCCGTCGTTTATTTATCTTTCACCTTGAACTTTCCCCCATTACCTCTTGCCCAACGAGACATCGACGTCAGTGCAAGTTCGTATTTTGGGGACGCCTATCCTTGTCGCACAGCCCGCCCCAAATCAAACAATGCGAATCTCGTGCCATGACTGTCAAACCACAACAAAGCGACAACCAATGCGTTACAAATCCGTCAAAAACATCGTGCAAAAAAAACGAAACCTCATCTTGCTGCCTTAGATGGTTTCCATTGATACCGACTTGACGTGACGAATCTGCGACAGGGTGGGGACGAACAATAGCCCATCGACACACATAAAAGAACGCGGCACATACAAGACTGCCGCACTGCATACATTTTGAAATACTAATATTCAGACCTGAAAAACTTTGCTGTGAATCATGGTCTTATAGACTTTAGGCTAGGTTTCATGGGACTTTCAGAATGACCTAAGCCTTTCTGGACCGCGATTTTTTGCCCCTGAGACTCACTTTTCCTAATTAATATTCGGCCTTCGCGGGCGAGCCTCTTCATAAATGTCCCTAAAATCCGACATCCAGAAGACGGTTTTTACATACTGTTAAAATAATGATTCAGACAAAAACATAACCGACAATCACCATTCCGCACCACGATGACCAAAGCTAATTTTAACTCGTTCCCTTCCGGTGCAATAACGTCATGTCGGTCATTCCCGACAATTTAAAGGCGCGTTTTCTCATTAATTGACAACTTGTAATTGCCGCGACGCATAATATTGGTAAAAATGAAGATGGTCTTCGGACCACGTGGTTGGTTTAACCAACGTTTTGGCTCAACCAACAAACCAGGAGGACCCATGAAGAAGCTAGCCATCATGGCAGTCGCACTTATGGCTGTCTCTTCAGTTGCTGCCGCGCAAGAAGTGGCGGTCGGTCAAGCTGCCGGCGCCGGTAGCGCAGCCAACGCTTCGACAGCATCCGCTGCTGCCGCAAGCTCGGCTGCGTCATCGGTTGGCGCCTTGGCTGCCGCAGGCGGTAGCGATGGCACAAGCGGAACTGGTACGACCGGTACTACCGGCACGACCGGGACCCGGTAATGGCAGCAGTACGTCATTACTGCCTGGAAGACCGCCCTCGGGCGGTCTTCTTTCGTCTATTCGATTCCCGCCAGCCACTCTCGCACCGTGTGCGCGTCAAGGATTTCCCGGCCCTTCTGGCAATGCTTGCCTTACCGTTGGCCATGACCGGCTGCGCGCTGGGTGAGAGTCCATCGATCAATAGTCTGCTCGAGGGAGCCACAGGGGACGATATCGCCACGCAGGCCAATGACACGCCCTATGCATCGCTGGATTTCAAAGTTGATGGCAACGGCGGACTGATCATTCTTGCCGAGCAGGCCGACGCGTTGACCTACTGGCAATTTTCGGACAACGCGACTGTCGCTCTGCAGAACGGCTACCTGAAAAGCAGCGCGGGACTGCCGAGCGATCTGATCGACACGCGATTCGACGCCTCCGATAGTCAGCCCTGGCGCGATTCGCAGCCAACCGGGCACTACGGGATCGAACGGGAGTGGCGCACTGCCGATGGGCAAGCCCACCACGGTCATGCTCGCGGGGCTCTGCAGTGCGATAGCGATCCGGTCGAGCTGGAACTACCGCTGACGACACAGACGCTCCAAGCGTGCCTCGAAACGCTGACCTGGGATGACGGTGAAACCACGACCAGCACGCTATGGCGTTCGCCGACAGACCACAGGCTATGGGCCGTGGACACCCAACCGTGGCCCGATGGACCGACATTCTCGTGGCGGATCGCAAGGCCGTGGCAGACGGCCGACGACTGAGTGTCTCGCTCGGCCCTCGAGCCGTAGCGCCAGCCGAATTGCCTTGGGTGAGGACCGAGACTTGCGGGAAATGGGCAGCGACTATCCAGCATTGACTGGAAACCAGCCAGCATTGAATGGAAACCAACGAGAATTGAATAGAGACCATCCCGAATTGAACAGACACCATCCGGGATTGAATAGAGACTTGCCGGAAAGGGAACAGGGACGTTCATGAAGCCACTGACCAACAGACCGACGATCGCGCGACGCGATTGGCAAGCATCGTGCGCTGTGCGACCCCGGTCGGTAGTGGCCCGACGCCTGGCGCAACTCGTGATGGTGTCGCTGCTGGCGAGTGCGGCCACTTTCGCCACGGCGCAGTCGACGGCGCCGACCGATGACAGCGAGCCCCCCGCCCTCTTCACGATTGATATCGAAGGTCGTCAGACCAGTGACACGCCGCCCACGCTTCTCGATGCCTGGCTCACCGTCGAGCAGGAAGCGCCGGTCAACTGGTCCCGCGCATTCGTGGTGCGCGACGAGCTGGCACCCGAGGAGCGCCAGCTGCAACGGCGACTCACGGCGGAACTCGAGAACCTCAGCCTGCAGTTTCGGCTTCTCGATCATCCGCAGATCGCCGAGGGGCTTGTCGCCTGGCAAAGCGCGCTATCAAAACTCGATGCCGGCCGGGTGCCCGGACGGGTCGATCCGACTTGGCTCATGGCACATCTTCGCGAAGTGCCGCTGGCCTCGCAGATCGACGAGATGGGCTGGTGCCAGACACCCGATTGGGTGGAGGCCTGGACCCCGCTCGGCGTAACGCGCGAGCCGTGGCAACCGGCCATGACCGTCGACGATCTGCTGGCCGAATTACCCGGCACCGCCTACGCCAACGCTGACCAGGCCCGGGTGATCACACCGCAGGGCGATGTTCGCGACATCGGAATCGCAGCCTGGAATCACCAGCCGGCGTCACTGACACCCGGCAGCCGGATCGTCGTCGACCTGCCGCTGGATGCCGTGAGCGCACGCTGGGTCGACAGCGCTTTGCCGCAGTTTCTTGCCACACGAGTACCGGGTGACGAATGCACCACCGTCGATACCGCGACGCTCTATCCCTAAGTGAATCCCAGGATCATTAAGCCAGGCCCATGACGAAAATCGCAAAACGCCGCTTCTGCGCCGCCCGCCGTGTGCCCCCCGCCATCGGTTTCACGTTACCGATGCTGCCGTTGCCGCTGCTGCTGGCGCAGGCGCCTGTCGCCCACGCCGATCTGGGGCAGGCGCGAACCGACTTCGGTGGCGTCGGCCTGATGCAGACCCCGACCGCGCGCATGGCGCCGCTCGGCGATATCTCGCTGAATGCCAGTCATGTCTCGCCCTACAATCGCTACAACGTCAGCGTCCAGGCGCTCGACTGGCTGGAGGCGGGCTTTCGCTACACCGCCGTGCTCAACCAGGACTATCGCGCCTCGGGCGATGACGACCGCTCCTATCTCGACAAGGGCGTCGACTTCAAGCTCCGCCTGCTCGAGGAAAACCGATACACGCCGGCCGTTGCGCTCGGTTTCCGCGACTTCGGCGGTACCGGGCTCTTCGGCAGTGAATACCTGGTCGCCAGCAAACGCTGGTACGACTTCGACTTCACGCTCGGGCTGGGCTGGGGATATCTGGCCAACGGCAGCAGTCTCGACAACCCGCTGTCCGCTGTCTCGAGCCGATTCGATGCGCGCTCGACCCAGAATCCGGATCAGGCCGGCGACTTCGAGCTCGGCGATCTCTTCGCCGGCAATCTCGGCCTGTTCGGCGGGGTCGAATATCAGACACCCTGGCAGCCGCTGACGCTGCAGCTCGAATATGACGGCAACGACTATCGCAACGAGCCACTGGACAACCCGCAGACGCAGGATTCACCGATCAACGTCGGCGCCCGCCTGGATCTCAACGACAACGTCTCGCTGAGCGCAGGCTTCGAACGCGGCAACACGGCCATGTTCGGCATCACGTTCCGAGGAAACCTCGCGGGTCTGTCGCAGCCCAAGACGGCCGACCCACGGCCGGCGCCCATCGAGCCCGCGCCCGCCAGCACGACCCGGAACTGGAACGACGTCAGCGACGATCTGGCAACCAACGCCGGCATGCGGGTGCGGCGCGTCACACGGGACGGCGACGAACTCATCGTCGAGGCGGAGGCCACCAAATACCGCTCCCTGCTCGAGAGCGAGACTCGCGCCAACCGCATCTTGAACAACCATACCAGCGATGACATCGACACCTATCGCTATCGCTGGGAGAGCGTCGGTCTCGGGCTGCGGGACGACGTCCACGACCGCCAGGCCTTCGTCAACGCCGCGACATCGACCGCCTACGATCAGCAGTATCACTACGGGCTGTATGCATCCGCGTTGACCCAACCCGACGACCAGGCGCCGCACGGCGAAACGCTCTATGACGACGACCTCGCCAGCTTCAGCTGGAATCTCTCTCCGGGTCTCAACCAGAACCTCGGCGGGCCCGACGGCTATCTCTATCAGCTCTACGCCAAGCTGGACGCCGAATATCGCACCGACGCCAACGGCTGGTTCAGCGGTCAGGCCGCACTCAACCTGATCGACAATTTCGACAATTACGACTACATCGCCAGCTCCAAGCTGCCGCGGGTACGTACCTACATCGGCAACTATCTGGACGAGACCAGCCTCGGAATCTACAACCTCCAGTACACCCGCACGGCGCGCTTCGGCGAGGACTGGTACGGCATGGCCTACGGCGGGATTCTGGAGATGATGTATGCCGGCGCCGGGGGCGAGGTGCTCTATCGCCCGTTCGACAGTCGCGTGGCGTTCGGCGTCGACCTCAACTGGGTCAAGCAGCGCGATTTCGACCAGCGTTTCGACATGCGCGACTACGATACCTGGACCGGCCATGCGACCGCCTACATTCAGACAGGTGTCGAGGATGTCCTGGCGCAGATCAGCGTCGGTCGCTATCTCGCCGGAGATATCGGCACGACGTTCGACTTCTCGCGCCAGTTCGACTCGGGCGTGCGGGTCGGCGCCTGGGCCACCTTCACCGATGCCGGTGACGACTACGGCGAAGGGAGTTTCGACAAGGGGCTCTACGTCTCGATTCCCTTCGATGCCTTCTTCACCAGCTCCAGTCGCAACAGCACGACCATCGCCTGGCAACCGCTGACCCGCGACGGCGGAGCTCGCCTCGCGCGACGCTACACCCTCTATGGCCTGACCAATGATCGAGACATGGGCAACTACTGGGATACGTACGACGACGTCTGGAAGTGATCGGACTTGCGCGGACATCGTACTGTCATAGATATCGTGCTTCGGCAGACAAGGACGGCGCCTCAGGGCGCCGCCCTCGTCCGAAATCACGCTGTGATGCCGGCGGCGACGTCCAGTGCCGAATCCGGCCAGTTCGATGGCGCCAACGCGCTACACTGTGGCCAGCTCGACGACGGGAGCGGCCGATTCGAGGTCGAATCGGGATAGCCTCTCTCATGCCACGGCGGATATCCGAAATGACGCAGCGCCTTCACGACGACAGCCTGACCCTAACCGCGGCGCAGTGCCAACAGGCGCGCCTGTCGCGAGACCCGCGCTTCGACGGCCGTTTCTTCATCGGCGTGACGACCACCGGTATCTATTGCCGTCCGATCTGTCCCGCGGTGCTACCGCGAGAGTCTCACGTCCACTACTACGGCTCCGCCGTTGCCGCTGCCAGCGCCGGCTATCGCCCCTGCCTGCGCTGTCGCCCGGACAGCGCGCCGGAGTCCCCGGCCTGGCGCGGCAGTCAAACGACCTTCACACGAGCCCTGCAGTTGATCGATCAGGGCGCGCTGCAGCATCAGAAACTGCCCGAGCTCTGCGACCGACTCGGTGTCGGCGAACGCTATCTGCGCCAGCTGTTCCAGCGACGCTTCGGCGTCTCGCCCAAGCGCTATGCCCTCTACCGCCAGTGCCTCTTCGCCAAGCAGCTACTGCACCAATCCACGCTGCCGGTCACCGACGTCGCGCTTGCGAGCGGGTTTTCAAGCCTCAGGCGGTTCAACGACGCCTTCAAACGCCATATCGGCCTGACCCCGAGCGAGATCCGGCGCCAGCGCGCCCCGAAACCCGGCCCACTGACGCTCCGCCTGGCCTATCGTCCACCCTATGAGTGGTCACGGCTTCGCCACTTTTTCGCGCTGCATCTCACCCACGGCATCGAGTGGATCGGCGACGATCACTACGGCCGCACGATCCGCTGGGGCGAGACGACCGGAAGCTTTACCGCCTGTCACGATGCCCGCCATCACCGTTTCGATGTCTCGCTGGCGCTGGACCGACTGGATCAGCTCAACGCCATCGTGCGCCAGATTCGTCAGCTGCTCGATCTGGATGCCGACACGACAATCATCGAAACCCATCTTGGCAACGCCTACCCGGGCCTGGCGCTCACGCCCGGTCTGCGCCTGCCCGGCAGCTGGGGGATATTCGAAGCCGGCATCCGCGCCGTTCTCGGCCAGCAGGTCTCGATCGCGGCGGCCAACCGGCTGACCCAGCGGCTTGTCGACACCCTTGGCGAACGTGATGCCCAGGGCCGCGTCCGATTTCCGACGCCGGCGGCCATCGCCGGCAGTGACCTGGCCTTTCTCGGGATGCCGGCCAGTCGCCGCGACACGCTTGGCCGGCTGGCGAATGCGTATGTTACCGGGGAGATCGGCGATGACCCGGCATCCTGGACACAGCTCAAGGGCATCGGCCCGTGGACGGCAGACGTCGCGGCGTTTCGAGGCGCCGGCCATCCGGACATCTGGCTCGCCAGCGATCTCGGAATCAAGCGCGCGCTGAAACGTCTCGATCACGCTGCGCTGAACGAGGATACGAGCGCAGAGCGCGCCTCGCCCTGGCGCAGCTATCTGACCCTGCAGCTATGGAATCACATCCTATGAAAACCGTTGATACAGCCAACCGACCCGAGCGCATGAGGCCACATCCATTGACGATGGCCACGCAGGTTCAGACATACGTTCCACCCTCTGACGTCGCACTCGGCCCGATGGTCATCGGCGCCAGCGAGAAAGGCTTGATCTGGCTCGGCTTCATGAGCGACGACACGCCGCCCGGCGTGGCAGCCGGCGCCGAGCCCGGCCCATACACCCGGCGCTGCGCGGATCAACTCGACGACTACTTCGCGGGGCAGCGAGAGACGTTCGACCTGACGCTGACGCCAGACGGCACGCCCTTTCAACAGCGCGTCTGGCAGGCGCTCGCCGACATTCCCTATGGCGAGACCCGCAGCTATCGCGATATCGCCACCGCGATCGGCGCGCCTAACGCCGTGCGCGCCGTCGGCGCCGCCAACGGGCGCAATCCGCTGGCACTCATTGTTCCCTGCCACCGCGTCATCGGCAGCAATGGCACGCTGACCGGCTATGCCGGCGGCATGGCACGCAAGGCGTGGCTTCTCGAACACGAGTCCCGGCACTCGATGACGCCGGAATTCGCGCTTCGCGGATAGCACTCGCACTCCCACTTCGGTAAAGTCCCGACTCCCTCCTGGCGCTGCGGGTCGAACGATGACGCCATTCTGGCACCGCTGGTCTCGAATGCTGACGGCATGGGCGCTGTTCGCCATGCTGATGGCGTTCGTCGGCCCGCTGATCAGTCAGACCCAGCGACTGATGGAAATGCCGGCCCACGGTGGCCTGCCGCTGGCGTCTCACCACATGACGATGCCGTCGGGCCCGAGCGCCATGAGCGCGCACCATCACGGCACGCACGGAGACGCCGCAAGCGACACGCGCGAGCGGTTCAGTGCTGCCGACCACTGGCACATGGCCGCCTGCGGCTACTGTGATCTGTTTCTCCACGTACCGGGCGTGGCGGCGCCACCCGCCGTGCCGCCGACCCTGCCGCCGCCGCCGGAGCTGCTGCCCCGGCATCCCGTCGCCCTGCCGGCACCGGCGCTTGTCCATTCTCCCTACGCGCCACGTGCACCGCCGTTCGGCTCCCTGATGGTTTGACTTCGCCGACAGCGATGACGCATCGCCTGTCGCCTTCGCGCGTGGGTTCGCAGCCCCCGCGCGCCGTCACGGAATCCCTCTGGAGCCGATCATGCAAACCTCCACCGCGAGCCGCCAGCGTCGGGACCGACAGCTGCTGGTCGCTCTGCTCAAACGCCTGCACTTTACCGTGGGCCTGTTCGTCGGGCCGTTTCTACTCATCGCCGCCCTGTCGGGCATCGCCTACGCATTGACCCCACAGCTCGAGAGCTGGCTCTACCACGACGCCCTGACCAGCGATAGCCGCGGCACCCCCGCCACCCTGGCCCGTCAGATCGAGGCGGCGCAGGATGCCGCCGGTATCACCGCCAACCCAGCCGCCGTGCGCCCGGCGAGCGGTCCCGGCGCGACCACGCGCGTCATGTTCTCCGCTCCCGGCAACGGGCCCTCCGAACATCGCGCGCTGTTTATCGACCCGGTGACCCTCGCCATCCACGGTGACATGACGGTCTATGGCACCAGCGGCGCGCTGCCACTGCGCACCGCGATCGACCAGTTTCACCGGGGTCTGCTGCTGGGAGATGTCGGACGGCTCTACAGTGAGCTCGCCGCCTCCTGGCTGTGGCTCATCGCCCTCGGCGGCGCGCTTCTGTGGTGGCAGCGCCGTCGAGCGACCCGCGCCAGCGCGTCCAACCAGCCACTGAGGCGCCGACATGCGACCCTCGGCATGGCCGCGCTCGCCGGCCTGCTGTTCTTCTCCGCGACCGGACTGACCTGGTCCCAGTACGCCGGCGGCAACATCGCTGAACTCAGGCACGCCTGGGGCTGGGGCACGCCGAGCGTCTCGACGGCGCTTGGGGCCACGCCCGCCGTCCCGAGCCAAGATGCCCACGCAGCCCATCACGCAGCGGAACCGGCCGCCGCCGACCAGACATTCCACCTCGCGCCGGCGGCTTTCGATCGCGCCTACGACGCCGCGCGGGCGGCAGGCATCGACGCGGCGAAAATCGAGATGGTACCGCCGACGACGGCGCATCAAGCCTGGAAGATTCGCGAGATCGGCCGCGAGTGGCCTACCCAGGTCGATCAGGTCGCCCTCGATCCTGTCAGTTTCGCGGTGACCGACCGAGCTGACTTCGCTACCTTCCCGCTTGCAGCCAAGCTAACGCGCTGGGGCATCGATCTGCACATGGGCGTACTGTTTGGCGTGGCAAACCAGGTGGTGTTGATCGCCTTCGCCGGATCGCTGGCAACGCTGATCTGCTGGGGTTATCTCATGTGGTGGCGCCGCCGTCCGGCCGCCCCCGCGCGCTCGGCTTTCCAGCCGCAGACCCTGACCTCGATCTACCGCAGCCTGAGCGGGCGTACACGCCTGACACTGCTGATCGTCGCTGTCGCGCTGGGCGTTGCCTTGCCGGTCATGGGCGCTAGCCTCGTTGTGTTCGTGGCGGTCGACTGGTTGCGCTGGCGAGCCGGTGGCAACGCTCGGACCGCGCAGACGGCCTGAGCGCCACGAAAATCATGCGGCCTTGGAGCGGTCGGTCGGATGAGCCGCCGTGCCGAGACCGCGAAGCAGCACGGCGGCTGAATCCTGGCGGTGGTTGTGCTACAACCGGCAACCACCGACGCTGAGCGACGAAGCCGCCATGACGCGAACCGACCACGCCCATCCTCGATTTCAGCTACGCCTGGTTGCCGACAAGGAGATCGTTCTCGGGCCGGGCAAGATCGACCTCCTCGAGGCGATCGACCGCCACGGCTCCATCGCGGCGGCCTGTCGCGACATGGGCCTCAGCTACAAGAAGGCCTGGCAGCTGATCGATACCATGAACCGGCACTGCCTGACGCCGGTGGTGAACACCGCCACCGGCGGATCGAGTCGAGGCGGCGCCACACTGACCCCGCTGGGCCGCGAGCTGATCGTCCACTATCGCCGGCTCGCCGCGAGCCTCGCCGATCATCCCGATGCCGAAGCGCTGAAGCGCGCGCTCTCGCCTACGCCCTCCACCGACGGCAGCTGACAACACCCCGACGCGCCTGGCCATCTCCCCGCCGAATCGCCGCGCGCGGGTCGACCGACGCCCGCCGAGCGTCTATAGTGACTTCCCGTTATTTCCATCCAGACATAGCGAGAACAACGTGAGTCAATCCGTACGCAAGGTTTCCCTCGGGTCGCTGGTTCTGGCGGTCATCCTGACACCTCTCGCCGCCCAGGCCGCCGACCAGGTCCAAGTCTACGCGGCCGCCTCGATGACCGATGCGATGAACGCCGCCATCGCCTCCTACGAAAAGAGCCACGATGTCGATATCGTGCCGGTCTACGCTTCCTCGTCGACACTGGCTCGGCAGATCGCCAACGGTGCCCCGGCAGATGTCTACATCTCGGCCAACGAAAAATGGATGGATTGGCTGGAGGATCAGGATGCGCCGGTCAGCGAGCGCGCCGACCTTCTCAAGAATCGCCTGGTGCTGATTGCCCCCAAAGAGAGCCAGATCCCGGATTTCACGCCGGGTGGCGACACCAAGATCGTCTCCCAGCTAGGTGACGATGGCCGCCTTTCCGTCGGCGAGACGAGCCATGTGCCGGCAGGTATCTACGCGAAGCAGGCGCTCGAGTCGATCGGTGAATGGGACGCCCTGCAGCCGCGGCTGGCCAACGGCGACAACGTGCGCGCGGCGATGGCGCTGGTCGAACGCGGCGAAGCCCCGCTCGGTATCGTTTACGAGACCGACGCGATGGCGAGCCAGAAGGTGCACGAGGTCGGCGTCTTCCCCGACGACAGCCACAAGCCGATCGTTTATCCGCTCGCGGTCCTGAATCCCGATCCCAGCGATTCCACCGAGGCCTTCCGCCGGTGGCTTGATGGAGACGACGCGCTCTCGATCTTCTCCAAATTCGGCTTCACGCCGGTCGACGCGGACTGAGCCCGCCGGAGATGCTCTCGGATGCCGAATGGCAGGCGATCGCGCTCAGCCTGAAGATCGCCGGCAGCGCGGTAGGATGGATTCTGATCCCCGGCATCGCCGTGGCCTGGCTGCTCGCCCGCCATGAATTCCGCGGCAAGTCGCTGCTCGATGGCCTGCTTCACTTGCCGCTGGTACTGCCGCCGGTGGTCGTCGGCTATCTGCTGCTGCTGTCGCTCGGGCGCCATGGCTGGCTGGGGCATTGGCTCTACCAGTGGCTCGGTGTGTCGCTGCCCTTCACCTGGCAAGGCGCCGCCGTCGCCGGCGGCGTCATGGCGTTTCCGCTGCTGGTTCGCGCCGTGCGGCTTTCACTGGAGGCCGTCGACCCCAAGCTGGAAGCCGCCGCCGGTACGCTCGGCGCCAACCGCTGGCGGGTGCTGTTCACGATCACGCTCCCGCTCGCGGTGCCGGGACTGCTCACTGGCGCGGTGCTCGCTTTCGCCCGCGCGCTTTCGGAGTTCGGCGCCACCATCACCTTCGCTTCCAATATCCCGGGGCAGACACGCACCTTGCCGCTGGCGCTCTATACGTTGATCCAGACTCCCGGCAAGGAGTCGGCCGCCGCCCGGCTCTGCGTGCTGTCCATCGTCATTGCCATGCTCTCGCTGCTCGCTTCCGAGTGGTTGGCGCGCCGTGCCCGCCAGCGTCTCCAGGAGCGGGATCGATGAGAGAGTCTGCAGAATCCATCGCCAGCGCCGCGCTCGACTGCCGCCTGCGTAAGCAGCTCGGCGACTTCTCGCTCGATATCTCATTGAGCGTGCCGAGCAGCGGCGTGACCGCGCTGTTCGGTCAATCCGGTAGTGGCAAGACCAGCCTGCTCCGCCTGATCGCGGGGCTCGACCGTCCCGACGAGGGCCATGTGCGGCTTGGCAGCCGCACGCTGACAGACCGCGCGAAACGACTGCATGTGCCGATTCACCGCCGTCGCCTGGGGGTCGTGTTCCAGGAAGCCCGACTCTTTCCGCACTACCGCGTGCGCGGCAACCTGACCTACGGCATGGCCCCCTCGGCGCGGCGCCGCTTCGATGACCTCGTCTCGCTGCTGGGTATCGAGTCGCTGCTCGATCGCCTGCCCGGCACGCTCTCGGGTGGCGAAGCGAGACGCGTGGCGATCGGTCGCGCCCTGCTCACGGAACCTGAGCTGCTGCTGATGGATGAACCGCTGACCGGCCTGGATGGGGATCGCAAGCAGGAGCTGCTGAACTACCTGGTCAGAATGACTCGCGACATCGATATTCCCATCGTCTACGTCAGCCACGACACCGCGGAGATCGCGGCCATTGCCGATCATCTGGCACTGGTGGAAAAAGGCAGACTGATTGCCCACGGCCCACTCGACGACCTGATGATGCGGCTGGATCTGACCGACCGGCTCGGTGGCTTCGATGCGGCAACGCGGCTCCTGGCCCGCCTCGATAAACACGATGACCATTACGCCCTGAGTCACGTGGTCCTGAACGATGGCCAACGTTTGAAGGTGCCGCGCATCGACCGACCGCTGGGCGCTCAGGTGCGGCTGCGCATCGGCGTTCGCGATGTCGCGCTGGCTCGCGAGATGCCGTCGGGCACCAGCTATCGCAATGGGCTACGGGCGTCGATCGACGCGATCGAACCCTCTCCACAGTCGCCGAGCACCGTTGAGGTCCTCTTGCGACTGGGGGATCAACGACTGCGTGCGCGCCTGACGCGGGAAGCCTGTGACGAAATGCAACTGCGCGAGGGGCAAAGCGTCATTGCGCTGATCAGAAGCGTTGCCTTCGACGCACAATCTCGTTGATAAACAGCAGCTTGAGAGCAACATCGGCGTTAGTCGAATCTCAGCGTAAGCATTTGTAAAGAAAGGGGTTTTTTCAACTTTTCGATTAGCGTCAGCGATTCATTGTCGGTTACAATACTCAAGGCAAGGAGCCACTGCCGCATGGATGCCTCAGGGAAGATCCAGATTCGCACGGAGTGCGATCACGGATGAATCCAGGGAACGACAGCAGCGCAACAGGACGTTGCCGGCCTCAAGGTCGAGACTCGACAGGAAGTTGAGTGCGAATGGACTCGCTTCCGAATTCAGCGCCGAGGGACCGATCCCGCGACGCCCCTCACTTCGAACGTCCTCTGCCCCTCATCTCGAACGTACTTAGCTCGAACGTCCTCCGCCCTCAATCTCAAACGTCCTCTACCTCTTGTCTCGAGCGACACGCGATTCAGTATTCAAGTCGTCTCGCGAGTACGAATGCCACACCCTTTCAGAATGACCTCGCACAGAAAATCGCTTGCGCGACGGTAGTCCTCGTCACCGAGTGCCTCTCGTCCGGTGATGGCCAGAATCTGCGTTTCGAAGTCGGCGTAATGCTGCGTGGCGGACCAGATCAGAAAAATGAGCCAGACAGGATCGACCGGGTCCATCAATCCACGATCCGCCCATTGGCGAAAGACCTGCGCGCGAGAATCGACCCACGTCTGCATCTCGTCGAACAGCGACTCTTTCAGGAAAGGCGCGCCATGCAGGATCTCGTTGGCAAACAGACGCGAGCTCTGCGGGTGGGTCTGGCTTAGCGCCATCTTGCTGCGAATGAACGCTTCCAGTACCTGAGCCGGGTCGTCGTCCGCATCGATATCGCTGAGCATCGCGTTCCAGCGCTGCATGGTCCGCTCCAGCAGCGTCAGATAGAGCTTGCGCTTGCTGCCCACATAGTAAAGGACGTTGGATTTGGGCAACCCGGCGGCTGCCGCGATCGCCTGGATACTCGCGCCGCGATAGCCATGCCGCGCGAAGACGCTCTCCGCGGCCTCGAGTATCCGCGCCTGATTACGCTCGCGGATGGTCGCTTCGCTGCTGACGTTCGACGTCTCGTCTTTGTTCATCGCCTGCCTATCGTTCACACCGTCTCCCTTGGCCGCGCCACATGAAGCGCGCGCCTCCGATGCTATGCTGAAAACGCCCTGTCTGTCTTCCCGTCACCGTCCAAACGGTCATTCGAGCCGAGCGAGTCTCCTCACGCACGGCCGATCGAGAGCGCGATTCAGCGCGAGGGGGCCGACATCCAGTGCGAGAGGGCTTGTCAGACACAGCGAAATCCGAGAAGCTAGACAGATTCTTGACCGATTGGTCAGGTTCGGTCGAATGTCGCGGGGTGGGCTTCAGCTTGTCAGTCATGATCCGCAGACGATTTCGACAACGACACGACGATAGCGACACAACGATAACGACAAGGCCGACGGCAGGTTCCCCATGATCGAATTCTTTCTCAACGGCGAACGCCAGCGCGTGACGGTCGCGCCCGACACCAGCGTGCTCGAACTGCTGCGCGGGCCGCTGGGCCAGCGCGGCACCAAGGAAGGCTGCGCTTCCGGTGACTGCGGCGCCTGCACGGTGGCGATCGCGGAAGCCGAGACCGGCGATCAACCCCTCGAATACCGCACCGCCAATGCCTGCATCACGCCGGCCCACCAGCTGCAGGGATGCCATCTGGTTACCGTCGAAGGGTTGGCTCACGGCAATGACTTGCATCCGGCGCAGGCATCGATGGTCGCCTGCCACGGCAGCCAGTGCGGCTTCTGCACGCCGGGCTTCGTCATGTCGCTGTTTACGCTGCACGAAGATCGACGTGCTCACCCCGGACCGCCACTCGACGCCGAGCGCCTGGAGTCCGCCCTCGGTGGCAATCTTTGCCGCTGTACCGGCTATCGACCCATTCGCGATGCCGCGCTCGACATGAGCCGGCAGCCCGATCACCGTCCTGCGTGGTCGGAAGACCCGGCGCTCGACACAGCCGTCCACGGGCTCGGCCGAATCCCCGCGACCGACGATCTGGAACCGGACACGTTTCTGGCGGTACCGACCGATCTCGCCGCGCTAACCCGTGCCATGTCGGCCCACCCCGAGGCGCGGCTGGTCGCAGGCGCGACCGATCTCTGGCTGGAGACGACCCAGCGCCTCGCGCCGCTGAATGCACTGATCGATCTGCGCCAGGTGAAGGAGCTTCGCACAATCGAAGAGACGCCCGACGGCTGGTGGATCGGCGCGGCGCTCACCTACCGCGAACTGGAGCCCTTGTTCGCACGCCACTATCCGGCGCTGGCGCACCTGCTGACGCGCCTGGGCTCCGCGCAGATTCGCCATCGCGGCACGCTCGGCGGCAACATTGCCAACGCCTCGCCCATTGGCGACATGCCACCCGCGCTGCTGGCGCTCGATGCGAAACTGCGCCTGGCAAGCGAGTCGGGCATCCGTGAACTGCCGCTTGACGCGTTCTTTCTCGAGTACAAGCGCACGGCGCTGCAGCCGGGCGAATGCATCGCCGACGTTTTTTTACCTCGCCCAGAGATGCTCGGGAGCCTTTCAACTCGCCCAGACACGCTCGGAAGCCTTTCACCTCGCCCGGAAGACGCGCCCGGAGAAGCCACGCCAACCTCGCCGCGCGTCGAACTGCGGGCCTGGAAGCTCTCCAAGCGCCGCGAAGATGACATCTCGACGCTGCTCGGCGTTTTTCGCTGGCAGCTTGAAAACGTTCCCAGCGGGGAAATCCGGCTGGTGAATATCCGTGTCGCCTTCGGCGGCATGGCCGCGGTACCGCTGCGCGTGCCGACGGTCGAACGGATCCTCGAAGGCAGCGCGCCGGACATCGACACGTTCGAAGCCGCCAAGGACGCGCTCCGCAACGCCCTGACGCCGATGAACGACGCCCGGGGCTCGGCGGCGTACCGCCTGACAGCAGCGTGCAACCTGCTCGAACGCTGGCGACTGGTCGTCGAAGGCGGCGAAGGCAGCGAAGGCGATCCATCGGATACGACCGAGGAGGTGATGCTCCATGCGTACGCTCACTAAACGCGTCTTCGGCTCACGGGCGTCGGCCACGGATCGAAACGCTGCGCCCGACCTGGCCCGGGAAGTGGAACGCGAGCTGGGACAAACCGGCGAAGTCGGGAGGCTCGAAGGTGACGAACCGATCGCCAGAGACCCCGTGCGGCCCGGCGCCCCGAAAGCGAAAGCGCCGAATCGACATACCCGCCAGCACGAGAGTGCGATCAAGCACGTCACCGGTCGCGCCGAGTATATCGATGACCTGCCGGCCCCTGACGATGCACTGCATGCCATCGTCGGACTCAGCCCGGTCGCCCACGGCCGCCTCGAGCGCCTGGACCTCGAGGCCGTGCGCCGCTTTCCGGGCGTGGTCGACGTCATTACCGCCGCGGACATTCCCGGCCACCGGGATATCGGCCCGGTCTTTCCCGGTGACCCGATGTTCGCCGAAGCGACAGTCAGCTATGTCGGCCAGCCGCTGTTCGCGGTGGCGGCGACCAGCTATCAGGTCGCCCGTCGCGCGGCCCAGGCGGCCGTGATAGAGATCGATCCGCTACCGCCGCGCCTGGACCCGGTGGCGGCGGCCGAAGCAAGTGAATTCGTACGCCCGACCCACACCCAGAGTCGCGGCGACTGGTCGGCGGCGCTGGCCAACGCGCCGCACACGCTGGAGGCCACGCAATTCGTCGGTGGTCAGGAACATTTCTACCTCGAGGGCCAGGCGTGCCTGGTCGTGCCGAGCGAGGACGAAGGCGTCACCGTCTATACCTCCAACCAGCATCCCAGCGAGACCCAGAAGCTCGTTGCCGAGGTGCTGTCGATCCCGTTTCACGCGGTGACGGTCGAAAATCGGCGCATGGGCGGCGGCTTCGGCGGCAAGGAGACCCAAGCCGCCCCTTGGGCATGCATGGCCGCGCTGATCTCCCGACGTACGGGCCGGGAGGTGAAACTGCGCCTGCCCCGCGCCGACGACACGCGCGCCACCGGCAAGCGCCATCCGTTCTCCAACCGCTACCGACTCGGTTTCGACGATGAGGGCATCCTGCTCGGCGCCGACATTACCGTGATCGGCGACTGCGGCCATTCGCCGGATCTCTCCGAGGCGGTCGTGGATCGCGCCATGTTCCATGCCGACAACGCCTATTCGCTGGGCGACGCTCGCGTCGTCGGCCACCGCGCGCGCACGCATACCGCTTCCAACACCGCATTTCGTGGCTTCGGCGGCCCACAGGGGATGATGATCATCGAGCGGGCCATGGACGATATCGCCCGCCACCTGGGCCTCGACCCGCTGAGCGTGCGCAAGCGCAATCTCTATCGATCGGTGCAAGATGGCAAGCCTCGCAACGTCACCCACTACGGCCAGGAGGTCGATCAGCATCCGCTGATGCGGGAGATCCTCGAGCGCCTGGAACGCTCGAGCGACTACTGGGCGCGGCGGGAGGAAATCACCGCCTTCAACCGTCGAAGCCCCGTGATCAAACGGGGGCTGGCGCTGACGCCGGTCAAGTTCGGCATCTCCTTCACCGCCCAGCACCTCAACCAGGCCGGTGCCTTGCTCCACGTCTACACGGACGGCAGCGTGATGATCAATCACGGCGGCACCGAGATGGGCCAGGGGCTGCACACCAAGGTGTGCCAGGTGGTGGCGCGAGAGCTGGGCCTCGATCTGGTTACCGTGCGCATCAGCGCGACGCGTACCGACAAGGTGCCGAACACCTCGCCGACCGCCGCCTCCAGCGGCGCCGACCTCAACGGTATGGCGGCGCGCGACGCCGCCAGCCAGATTCGCGAGCGGCTTTACGACTTCGCCGCCGAACACTACCAACTCGATCGCGGGGGCATGCGTCTGGAAGGCGGCGAGCTCGTGACCGGCGTCGGCAACGTCACCCGTCGCATGCCCTGGGGCGAACTCATCCAGGCTGCCTACCTCGGTCGCGTTTCGCTATCGGCGACCGGTTTCTACTCGACGCCGCTGATCCACTACGATCGCGACACCGGACAGGGCCGCCCGTTCTACTACTTTGCCTTCGGCGCCTCGGTCAGCGAAGTACGCGTCGATACGCTGAGCGGGGAATATCGCGTCGAGCGCGTCGACATCCTTCACGATGTCGGCGACTCGCTCAATCCGGCGATCGATCTGGGGCAGGTCGAGGGCGGCTTCATTCAGGGCATGGGCTGGCTGACCAGCGAAGAGCTGAAGTGGAACGACGATGGTCGCTTGATGACCGATGGCCCGGCGACCTACAAGATCCCCACCTTCGGCGACCTGCCACCCGTGTTCAACGTCGAACTGCTCGAAGGCCACCCCAACTCGCAGGCGAGCATCTATCGCTCCAAGGCGGTCGGCGAGCCACCGTTCATGCTCAGCATGTCGGTCTGGTCGGCGCTGCGAGACGCGCTCGCGAGTCTCGTCGACTATCGCATCAGCCCGGACCTCGATACGCCAGCCACGCCCGAACGAGTGCTGATGGCCGCCGAAGCGCTCAAGCACGCCGGCGATGAGAACGCGAGCGCCCAACAGCGAGACGTACACCCATGAGCGCCAACGATGCGCTTGAGTGCTGGAAGCGCCCGGAACGTTGGCACGCCGCCCTCGACCGACTGCAGCGCGCAGGCGAGCCGCATGCGCTCGCGAGCCTCGTCAGCGCGGCCGGTTCGACCCCGCGAGAACCGGGCGCCAAGCTCGTGGTCACGCGAGATGACGTGATCGACACGCTGGGCGGAGGCCACTTCGAGCAACAGATCGTCGAACTGGCCCGCGCACGGCTCACGGCCATGCCCGTCGTCGCCGAAACTTGCCTGGAAGCTTTCCCGCTCGGCGGTCGTTCTGGCCAGTGCTGCGGCGGATTCGTGCATGTGCTGATCGAGATCTTTCCCGGCACCGAACAGCGTCTGGCGCTGTTCGGTGCCGGCCACGTCGGCCAGGCGTTGGTACAGATTCTGGCCCCGCTGCCCTGGCGCATCGACTGGTACGACACGCGGAAGGAGGCAATGGCCGCCATGCCGGCCTTGGATCGGGTCACTGCGATCCGCTGGACGCATCAGCCAGGTTCGCTTGCGACCGTGACGGCCGCTATCCCGGCGCAGACGCACGTGCTGATCATGACCCACGATCACGCCCAGGACCGGGACCTCATCGCGGCGCTGGCACGGCGCGACGATCTCGCCTCGCTGGGCATGATCGGCTCGACCAGCAAATGGGCGAGCTTTCAACGCCGTCTACTCGCCGAGGGTGTCGGCGCCGACCAGTTGGCTCGCGTGCGCTGCCCGATCGGCCGTCCATCGGGTCGTTTACCGGACGCCGACTCGCCAGCGTCCGGTAAACGACCCCACGAGATCGCGATCTGCGTCGCCGCCGAGCTTCTGACACTCGTCCCTGCGGCGCCACGCCAGGACCGCCGGGGTGTCTCGCCAGATGCCCTTCGCGACGCCTTTTCTTCATCCGAGCCGGTAGCGGGCGCGACCGCTGGCGGTTCATCAGATCAGGACCGCTGACATGACCGCTACCCATCGACTGCTGCGCGGCGCGATCTTCACCTGCGTCGACGACCCGGGCGAGGAGAACACCCCGCTGCCCGGCACGACCCGCTATTGGGACGACGGCGCGATCTGGATCGTCGATGGCCATATCCAGGCGGTCGACGATCACGCTGCGCTGATTGGCCGGGTTCCCGCCGAAACCGAGCACGTCGACTACCGCGGCAAGCTGATGATGCCGGGGTTCATCGATAGCCACGTCCACTACGTGCAGCTCGATATCATGGCCGCCTACGGCCGCGAACTGCTCGACTGGCTCAACGACTACACCTTCCCGGCGGAGTGCCGTTTCGCCGAGCAGGCGCACGCTGAAGCCTCGGCAGAGCGGTTCCTCGACGAGATGCTGCGCGCCGGCACGACGACGGCCCAGGTCTTCTGCTCCTCCCACCCGGTTTCCGTGGACAGCTTCTTCGCCGCCGCCCAGCGCCGGCGGCTGCGGATGATCGCCGGCAAGGTGCTGATGGATCGCCACGCGCCGGCTGCCCTCGTTGACGATACCCTTGGCGGCATCCGTGACAGCGAGCGGCTGATCGCCGATTGGCACGGCCGCGACCGGCTGAGCTACACCCTGACCCCGCGTTTCGCCCCCACCTCGAGCGCCGAGCAGCTCGACGCCGTCGGTGGCGTGCTGCGCAATGCGCCGGATCTCTACCTGCAGACGCACCTGTCCGAAAATCGCGGCGAAATCGCCTGGGTCTCGGAGCTGTTTCCGGAGAGCCGCGACTATCTTGGCGTCTACGAAGATCATGGCCTGGTCGGCCCGCGTTCGACCTTTGCCCACGGCATCCACCTCGACGACGAACAGCGCCGCCGCCTGGCCGCCGAGGGCGCCAATATCGCCTTCTGCCCAACCTCGAATCTGTTCCTCGGCAGCGGTCTGATGGATCGACTCGCCTGTCGTGACGCCGGGCTCGCGACATCGCTGGCCAGCGACGTCGGCGGGGGTACCTCGCTCTCCGGCTTCGGCACGCTGCAGGGGGCCTACCAGGTCGGCGCCCTGCTCGGCCAGCCGCTGACAGGCTGGCAGGGCTTCTATCGACTGACGCTCGGCAATGCCCGTGCGCTGCATCTCGCGGACCGCATCGGTAGTCTCGAACCCGGCCAGGAAGCGGATATCGTCGTGCTCGACCCGGAGGCAACCCCGCTTCTGTCACGCCGGCTTTCGCAGACAGGCTCGTTGGCCGAACGCCTCTTCGCGATGATGATGCTCGGCGACGACCGCACCGTGGCCGCGACCTGGGCCGATGGTCGCCGGGTTCACCAACGGCCGTGATACAAATTTCTACGCGCAGGGAGGCGAGTTCGCGCGCAAGACACGACGAAAGTTGCAGCCAAAGCGCCTAGGATGAGCAGAGACAACAGCAACAATGTGACCGCCAATGGATGTCTCTACCATCAACGCCTGGATTACCGATTCGCTTGAAGCCTTCCCGTTCTGGGTCGCTGCGGCCGCGCTGATCGGCGCGACCGTGCTCGCTCACGCGGGTCTCAAATATCTGCACTTCCGCCTGCGCCGACTCAACGAGAGCCGGTTTCATGTCCTCAGCACCACGGCAAAGGCCGTGCATCCGCCGCTGGTCGGTGCGCTCTGGGGATACGGTTTGTTCGGCGCCGCCTACTACCTGATCCCCTCCTCCATTCAGGGCCACTCGCTGATCATGACGGTGGCCCACTTCTTCGCGGCCTTGATGGGGGTGTGGCTGCTGATACGCGTCTGTCGCCGCCTGGTGCAGCTGATGGATCGCTGGGGCGACAAGCGGACATCGATGCTGGAGCGCTTCCTGGTGCCTTTCATGGCACGCTGTCTCGCCGCGCTCATTCCGATCTTCGTGCTGTTCTCGATCTTTCCCGTCTTCATCACCTCCGCCAGTCTCGATGCGGCCCTGCACAACCTCACCAGCCTGATTCTGATCGGCAGCATCGCCGGCGTGCTGGTGCATGGCGTCAACATCAGCGAACGGGCACTGAGCGAGCGCTACAAGTTCGATGACGAGGATGCCGTGGCGCGCAAGGTGCACACCCAGATCACGGTGCTGCGCAAGCTGATCAACTTCATCATCATCATTCTCGCCGTCGCTTCGATGCTGATGGTATTCGACAAGGTGCGCCAACTCGGTGCCAGTATCCTGGCTTCGGCCGGTATTCTGGGTGTCGTGCTGGGTTTTGCCGCACAGAAGGTGCTCGGCAACCTGATCGCGGGTATCCAGATCGCGCTGACGCAGCCGATCCAGCTCAACGACTCGGTGATCGTCGAGGGAGAATGGGGCTGGGTCGAAGAGCTGACGCTGACCTACGCCGTCGTGCGGACCTGGGACTGGCGCAGAGTGGTCCTGCCGATCACCTACTTCGTCGATCATCCGTTCGAGAACTGGACCCGCCGTGACAAGGACCTGATCGGCGTCGTCATCCTCTACGCCGACTATCACCTGCCGATGGAGCCGCTCCGCGAAGAGTGTCAGCGCATCGCCGACAACTCACCGTTCTGGACCGGCCGGGTGTGCAAGATCCAGATGCTGGAGATGACCGAACGCAACAAGCAGATGCGCGTATTGATCAGCAGCAGCGGCGGCCCCAACACGTTCGACCTGCGCTGCGAAATTCGCGAGGGACTGATCGACTTCATCTGCGAACATTACCCGCAGTATCTGCCTACGGTGCGTCTCGACATGCCTCAACGTGACGGCAGCAACACGCCAGAGCCGCCGCTTTCGGAGACCCATCCTCCCGGCAACGGCAACCCGCTGAAGGATGCGAGCGCCGCCGGTTAGGCAAGCGCCGAGTGTTGAATCAGCCTTGGGCGTCAGATCAGCTGCGGGCGTAGACGTCGTCGAGCCGTTCGATGTCGTCTTCGCCCAGATAGCTGCCGCTCTGCACTTCGATCAGCTCGAGCTCGATCTTGCCAGGGTTCTCGAGCCGGTGAACGACGCCGAGCGGAATGTAGGTCGACTGGTTCTCGCCCAGCAGAAAGCTCTCTTCACCCCGAGTGACCTTGGCCGTGCCGCGAACCACGATCCAGTGCTCGGCACGATGAAAGTGCTTCTGCAGGGAGAGCCGACCGCCTGGTGCCACGCAGATGCGCTTGACCTGATAGCGCTCGGCGGCGTGGACGCCGTCGTAGCTGCCCCAGGGGCGGTGCACGCGACGATGCAGGTCCCACTCCGGGCGTGACTGCCCTTTCAGCACTTCGGCGACACGCTTGACCGACTGCGCGGCATCGCGGTGCGCCACCATCACCGCATCCGGCGTCTCGACGATCACCAGATCCTTCACGCCGACCGCCGCGACCAGCCGACTCTCGCTGCGAATCAGGCTATCGCCGACATCTTCGAGAATCACGTCTCCCAGGCTCGCATTGCCCTGTTCGTCTCGCGTCGAGATTTCCCACAGCGCCTGCCACGAACCCACATCCGACCAGCCGGCATCGAGCGCCACCACGCAGGCATCCTCGGTCGCCTCCATCACCGCATAGTCGATCGACTCGGCCTCGCAGCGCGAGAAGGCTTCCGTGTCAACGCGCAGAAAATCCAGATCGGCCTGCCGCCCCTGCCAGGCCGCCTCGACCGCCGCCAGCATTTCTGGGCGTGCCTGACCCAGTGCCTCCAGGTATTGGCTAGCCTGCATCACGAACATGCCGCTGTTCCAGAGGTAGCGGCCGCTGGCGAGATACGACTCGGCAGTCTCGGCGTCGGGCTTCTCGACGAAGCGGCTGACGCCGACCGCGCGATCACTCGCCGGCGCTTCGACGGCCTCGATATAGCCATAGCCGGTTTCGGCGCGATCCGGCGTGATGCCAAACGTCACCAACTTGCCACGCCGGGCCGCCTCGACAGCCGGCGTCAGTGCATTCAGCAGAGCAGCAGGGTCACGAATAGCGTGATCGGCGGGAAGCACCAGTAGCGTTGCGTCAGCGTCTCGCTCCAGCGACTGCAGCGCCGCCAGGCCAATCGCCGGCGCGGTGTTGCGCATCGCCGGTTCCAGCAGGATATCGGCCTGCCAACCGCCCTCCCGCAGCTGCTCTGCGACCAGGAACCGGTGTGCTTCCTGACAGACCACGATGGGATCGGATGGCTCTAGCGGACGAAACCGTTCGAGCGTCTCGAGCAGCATGCTTTCAATACCGCAAACGGGCAGAAACTGCTTGGGCAGGCTGGCCCGAGACATCGGCCACAGGCGAGTGCCGGCGCCACCGGCCAGCACCACGGGAATCAGCATAAGCACGTCCTTTTGCGTTGAGTATCCGGAAGATTAGTCGATAACCCTCGATCCCTGACAACGACTCCTCTCTGATGCGGCTCCCTTCAAGCTGGCACTCTGTCTATTAACGCAAAAGCCCGGCGCACGGATGCGCCGGGCTTTCATCAATTCATTGTAAAGTTCGTTCAGTGCGTCTGCCGACGACCGACCTGCAGGGAGTCCCCTCGCCCGACGGCAAAATAGAGCAGCCCCGCCTCACGCACCATCGCCGGGTCGAACAGGTTGCGACCGTCGACGATCACCGGTGTCTTCAGCGTCGTCGCAATTTGCTTGAAGTCAGCCGTGCGGAACGACTTCCATTCCGTGCAGATCACCAGAGCGTCGGCGCCTTCGAGCGTGTCATCGCGGGCGTCGACGAGCTCGAGGTCTTGACGCTCGCCGTAGAGCCGAGCGCACTCTTCCATCGCCTCGGGATCATAAGCGCGTACCCGGGCACCGACTTCCCACAGCGCCTCCATCAGCGCGCGGCTCGGCGCTTCGCGCATATCGTCGGTATTGGGCTTGAAAGCGAGCCCCCATACGGCGACCGTCTTGCCCTTCAGATCGCCATCGAACGCCTGATTGAGCTTGGTGAACAGCGTGGTCTTCTGCCGGTCATTGACGGATTCAACGGCATTGAGCAATTGCGCCTCGTAGCCGATCTGGCTGGCAGTTCGCGCCAGCGCCTGGACGTCCTTGGGGAAACAGGAGCCGCCGTAACCACAGCCGGGGTAGATGAAGTGGTAGCCGATTCGCGGATCGCTACCGATGCCGCGCCGCACCTGCTCAATATCGGCACCCAGGCGCTCGGCGAGATTGGCGATCTCGTTCATGAAGCTGATCTTCGTCGCGAGCATCGCGTTCGCCGCGTACTTGGTCAGCTCCGCACTGCGCACGTCCATGAACATCAGCTTTTCAGCACGGCGGTTGTAAGGCGCGTAACACTCGCGCATCAGCGACTCGACCCGTCTGGAATCGGTGCCGACGACGATCCGCGCGCCGTGGGTAAAGTCTTCGATGGCCGCGCCTTCCTTCAGAAACTCCGGATTGGAACAGACGTCGAACGCGATATCCGCCCCGCGCTTGGAGAGCGACTCGGCGATGGCCGCCTGTACGCGGTCTGCCGTCCCCACGGGAACCGTCGACTTGTCGATGACGACACGATAATCCTCCATGTGCTCACCGATAGTTTTCGCGACCGCGAGCACGTACTGGAGATCCGCGCTGCCATCCTCGTCCGGGGGCGTCCCCACGGCGATGAACTGCAGCGTACCGAACGCCACCGCTTCGGCGGGGTCGGTAGTGAATCGGAGGCGCTCCTGCGCGACGTTCTCGGTCACCAGCGCCTCGAGCCCAGGCTCGTAGATCGGGATCTCGCCACGTTTGAGTCTCGCAACCTTCTCCCCGTCGATATCCATGCACATGACTTCATGCCCGGCATCGGCGAGGCAAGTGCCCGTGACCAGCCCGACGTACCCCGTACCAAAGACCGTAATTCGCATGCGAGTTCCCTCAACCAGCTCTTCAGCTCAAATTCCGGCTGTCATGGTAAGGGAAACGACCAAGAAATGCCTGTGCGGCCAGCCCCTGCCGCCAAACAGTAGCGGTAGGCATCACGCAATGCGTTGATATTCGACCAACGTGGTGAGCATCCGGTGGACACACGCCTGACTCAGCGCATACTCCTGCATCAGCGCCTTGAGTCGATCTTCGAAATCGGTACGCGGAGCCGCTTCGTGGCTGACCTCCGGCACACCGCTCTTTCCAGCGTCCAGCGCTCGAAGTGCTTGAGAGAAAGCATCATCGAGCTCACGAAACTTTCTTAATTTTTCCCGCTCATCGGACATACGAGACATGATTGAAATCGAGACCTTGGTAAATAATAAAAACTGCTATTGATTATGTAATAAACGGCTACCCGCACCAGACTTTCAAAATGGCAGCAGAAAAAAGTGGATGTGGGGCGTGCCGATGGGCGCACGAGGCACGCCACAGCCGCCACATTCTAGTCAAATTACGCGCTCATCGCATCCAGCTCGCACCCGCTCGGCGCGAACAAGGCAAGCCCCTCAGACCTCGATCCAGGCCTTTCGTTCCCTCGAGCTTGCCTCACCCGCCTGAGATGTCGGCCCGCGTCAGCGACTGCATGCACCAGCGGCAGGCGGACCGCTGCTCGTAGCTCGTCGCTCGTCGCTCGTCGCTCGTCGCTCGTCGCTCGTCGCTCGTCGCTCGTCGCTAACGTTAACAAACCGCTACATCAAAAAAGCGAAATTGCCCCTAAAGCGAAAACCGCTAGCGCCGATAACTGGGACAACGGCGACGGCGCCGTTGCAGTGAGGCTCGAGGGGCACAATCGCCACCAGAGCTGACACCGGGCCCCAGCCCTACCACCGCAAGAAGGAATACGACGATGGCAGTTATCAATACCAACATCACCTCGCTGATTGGTCAGAACAACCTGAACAAGTCCCAGAGCCAGCTCTCCACCGCGATGGAGCGTCTCTCCTCCGGCCTGCGCATCAACAGCGCCAAGGATGACGCCGCCGGTCAAGCCATCGCCAACCGTATGAGCAGCCAAGTTACCGGTCTGAACCAGGCTAGCCGTAACGCCAATGACGGTATTTCTCTGGCCCAGACCGCCGAAGGTTCTCTGGATCAGATCAACGACAACCTGCAGCGTATCCGTGAACTGACCGTCCAGGCTCAGAACGGCACCAACAGCGCCGCTGACATTGACTCCATCCAGAAGGAAGTCAATCAGCGTCTGGAAGAGATCAATCGAGTCACGGACCAGACCAGTTTCAATGGTACGGCCCTCTTCTCGCAGAACGCCACCGGCTCGTTCAGCATCCAGGTTGGTGCCAACGACAATGAAACCATCTCCATCGGCATAGGCTCTGCTTCCGGCTGGAACGCGTACTCCGGGACTGCAGCCAATGATATTGCTTCTGTACACGGCACCACCCGTGGAGTCTCCGCGCAAGGATTTGACGTGCTTTCCAGTACCGCTCTCGCGGACCTCGACTCACTGGTTAGCAACGTCGACAACGAGCGCAGCAACCTCGGTGCGGTACAGAACCGTTTCGAGACTGCCATCGACAACATCACCACCACATCCACTAACCTGTCAGCGGCCAAATCCCGTATCGAAGACGCTGATTACGCTGTCGAAGTGTCGAACATGACCCGGGCACAGATCCTGCAACAGGCAGGGACCTCGGTTCTGGCTCAGGCCAACCAGGTGCCGCAGGGCGTTCTCTCGTTGCTCCAGTAATCATTTCGCAGCAGTAGATAGGGGCCGGCTATTAGCCGGCCTTTTTTTCGCTCAAGGGTAAGGAAAGTACTATTAAACGAACTCTTTTCTTGGCTTTCCCTCCGCCCCACCCGTGACATCCTTCATCCAACTCTAGACCGGCCTGTACTCTGAGAGACGGATGCAATGAAACATGATCGTCTGACCCCCAAGAACCAGCAAAAGAAATTTGTCGACCTATATCAAGTGGGCAAGATATCTCAGGCACACTCACTGGCGCTGGAACTGGTCGCGCGACACTCTCGTGATCCCTTTGCCTGGAAGTGCCTAGGCAACTGTCTTTTCCATATCGGCGATTTCGAAGAGGCGAAAAAGAGCCTTGAAACCGCTCTCTCTCTAGGGCCTGAAGATGCTTTAGCGCAGACCACTTTGTCTCGCGTATATTTCATGCTAGGAGAAACGGAACGGGCCATCGACATACAGAAGTCAAGCTTGAAATCCGATCCGACTAACTCGAAGGCACACTTCAATCTAGCTACCATGCTACATCAGGCAGGAATGGGAGACCGTGCCTTACCCCATCTCGAAAAAGCTGAGCAACTGGGTTACGGTCTTGCGGAAATATTATCTATTCGCAGCAACATTAAGGCTCTGAGCTTCAAATTTCAGGAAGGCCTAGAGGATCTCGAAAAGCTTTATGAACTTAGGCCAGACGAGCCCGTCGTGCATAACAATCTGGCGAATTTCCACAAGGACGCCACAAATTTTGAAAAGTCTCTATTTCATTATCGGAAAGCGCAGGAGCTTTTTCCGGAATATATCACAGCTTATTCTAACGAGCTGTTGACGCTCCATTATATCCCCGGCGTCTCGAGCGAAGATATCTTCAAGCTGGCAAGTTCTTGGCACACTCGCTTTGCGGCGAACACGAAGCCGCTTAGTCAGCGTAATACCGATAACACACCGGACAAGAAACTCAAGGTTGGATTAATTTCCCCCAGCTTTCGCATCCATCCGGTTGGGTGGATGATAACCTCGGCAATCGCTCATCTGCCAGATGATATCGATATCGTTGCTTATAGCGATAGTGACGCCGAAGACTTTATCACCCGAAAAATCAAGAGCGTCATCACTCAATGGCAGCCGTGCTACCATCTCGATGACGCGCAATTGGCGAATTTGATTCAAGAAGACGAGGTAGACATCCTGATCGATTTGGCGGGCCATGGAAGTGGCTCACGCCTCAAGGTCGCACTAATCAAGCCTGCCCCGATCATCGTCAAATGGGTCGGCATGCAAATCAGCAGCATGGCAATGCCGTCCTTCGACTACTTCCTCAGTGATAAAATAGAGACACCCGAAGACGTTGACTCACTCTATACCGAGAAGCTCATCCGGCTGCCCGATGATTACATCTGCTATCTAACTCCATACTACAAACCTTCCATCACGGCCCTACCGGCCATGGAAAATCAATATATCACTTTTGGTTGTTTCAACAATCCTGCCAAAGTCAACGACATTTTGCTGAGACAGTGGTCTCAAATCATGCACAAGGTCGCCAATAGTCGATTGTTCCTTAAGGGATCTCAATATAGCAGTCCTAAAATTTGCGAAAGGGTCCTGCACACACTAGAAAGCTGCGGAATCACGCGGGACCGGATCACGCTTGAAGGCCCATCCAATCATCAACGTTTGTTGGAGAGCTATAACAGAGTCGACATCTCTCTCGACACTTGGCCTTATTCGGGAGGACTGACCACTTGTGAAGCTTTGCTGATGGGCGTTCCCGTTGTCACCCGAACCGGGCCGACATTCGCGGGCCGCCATAGCGCAACACATCTCACGAACGCTGGCATGCCAGAGCTGGTCACCGACAACTGGGAAGAGTACCGAGCCCGGGCCATTGGACTCGCCACCGACCTTACAAGTCTAAGTATCATTCGTGCCACGCTGCGCACCTATCTGGAACAGTCGCCTATCTGCGACGGCGCGCGTTTCGGTAAACACCTTCATAAGGCACTGCGCGCCATCTGGCAACGCCACTGTGAAGGCAAGTCGCCAGCCGCCCTCACTTTCAACAAAGGTGGTCAAGCTTGGTTCGAAGACGAGGCCAAGCCTGTAAAACTTACTACCGAATTGCAGCACGATTTCGACTGGAGTCTGGAAAGCCCCGTCACGATTCTAGATAACGGCGCCGGTATTGCGACACGCAGCGACGCCAAGGAGTTACTCGGCTCGGGCAACATTGCGGTCCTGGTATTCGATCCAGTAAACGCCATCAGCAATGCTGAGGAGCTGGCACAATACGGTGAAATTCAGCATTTCCCACAAGTCACGCTGGGTAATGGTCAACCCGCCATGCTCATAGAGGTTGAAGGCGAATACGACATTACTAGTTTGAAGCCGTTAGCCTCCGACATTGCCGATTCAATGCACACGTTGGAGATACCAAGTATCGCCCTGGACAGCATCGAAGGCTTGGAAAGCCTGGATGTATTGGCCCTCGACGATCGCCACGACAACCTAGCGATTCTCGAATACGGCGCCAAAGCACTGAAAAAAGTACTACTGCTACAGATCCGGGTTCGCTTCAATCCCACTCATAAAAATCAGGCAGACCTCGGCAGCCTTATTCGATGGGCTAATAAACATGGCTTCCGTTTCCACCGCTTACACCATGCTGACTATCATAGTAGCGTGTCGGAAGAAGCATCGGTGCAACTAAAACAAGCCTCGGAACTAGTCACTGCTGATGCACTATTCGTGCCGGCGGCAGATCGCATTAAAAAAATGAGCAACAGTCAACGTATTAAGCTGGCATTTCTGCTACACCAACTCTACGGCATTCGCGACCTCAGCTATAATTTGTTGGCGACCGCAAACTCTATATTGGCAAATAACTGGGAAAGATTCTTGGAAAACAAGGATGCTAAAACAAAACCATCCGCATTCAGCCAACCATTCGATTCTGGCTCAGACTGGAATAGCACGGACACCATCTCCGACGATCTAGACAAACTGCTAAGGTAGCATTCATCATGCTCTCTATACAAAGAAGCACCACCCCCGACAACATTTCGACTTCGCCTGCACAGGCTAATAATGAGAACGACAGTGACTTCCTCGCCCTTCTTAGGACGGCCAAAAAAAACGAACTGCAAGCACTAGCCAAACTGCTGATGCCATTCATAACCGATCTAGAACTGCGACAGCCAAAAATATGGGGCGAGCCAAGCAGGCTTCATGTTGATAGAGCAACGATATCGATAAATGATCTGTTGGTAAACACTCGCTCGGGAAATGTCACCATCAAGGAAGACTGCTTCTTTGGTCATCGTTGTATGCTATTAACCGGAACCCATGATTATAGGGAAACTGGTTTAAAAAGACTGAAAGCAGTGCCGGATACTGGTAGAGACATCACCTTGGAAAAAGGCGTATGGCTGGGCTCAGGCGTAACCGTTCTAGGCCCAGCCCACATCGGTGAGAATGCCGTGGTGGCCGCTGGCAGCTTGGTTACCCACGATGTACCTGCCAACACAATCGTAGCAGGACGACCTGCTAAACCTGTACGTAAAATCGATGGTTCCAAGTTATGATAGAAACAAAGAAAAACATCATTTTTACTATTACTCATGGCAGAACAGGAACGACCATGCTGACGGAGATATTGAAAATATTCTCCGACATCCGCAGCGAACATGAACCTGCTCCCAATTATTCTGACATACTCCCTAGTGTCAAAGAAAACCCTAGGGCATCGATAGAATTTTTAAAGGAAAAAATAAATATCATCAACAACTTAAAAGAGCAGCATTATGCTGAAACGAGCAACGTTTTCGGAAAGGGTTTTCTGATTCCACTCGTCAGGATGGGCATTTCTCCACAGCTAATCTTCCTCAATAGGAATTTCAGAAAAACAGCCAAAAGTCTATACACGCGTGGTAGCTTCCCGATGAGAACGACCTTAGGGAAACAGTTCTCAGCCGATCCAACAGCACCTGGCTCTCTACCTATTTTTGAGCCCCAAACCCTTTCAAACTATCAGCTCTGTTATTGGGGTGTTTTAGACTCTTATTACCGGCAAATTCAAGCCGAGAGAATATACCAAAAGATATCCGGAAATTTCTTATGGGCCTCAACAGACGATTTTAAAGATTTTAATAAAACTTTAAAAGTTGGTAGTTTACTCGGCCTTCACGTCGACGATCTAGAAGAAGCCCGACGCATGCATAAAAAAATTACGACTATTCATCACAATCCCAACGTACCGTCTCCAGCTAATAGATGGCAGACTTCAATTGATCATGATAAAGAAGAAACGGAGGTCATTGACAGAGTAGCTTTTTATGACCTGCTATTCATTGAAAATGTCCGAAACTCTCAGTTCATAGATGCTTCTCTCGCTAAAAATTTACATTGATTAAAAATCTTGCACGTTCCCACTCTCAAGCGATTCGAGGTAAACATCAGGGAGCCGACTCCTTCGATGATTAGGACTTCACTGGGAGCGGAAATGCTCCAGTCGTCTGCCTAGAAGGTATCGACCGCTGCGAACAGAGACGGCTCGGCGCCGAGACGGACCGACTTCGGGGCCCCATCACGTCAGCCTGCTGGCGTTGGTAGTCGGCACAATCAGCAAGCCTGGACACCCCTCCGGCGGTAGCGATACCGGTTTCGCGGAGGTATTCTCTGGCAGCACGCTGGCACATTTGTGTCCATGGGACAGGGTCGCCTGCTGATACAAATGATGAATGGGAGCATCCGGCAGCCTATACCGTGGCACCGGCGATCTTCCGCGTTCCCCCCCCCCAATATACCGCACTTCTTTATGCTCCCAATCTCGCATCTTACCGACAGATCGGGACCTTAATGCAGGCGCCAGAAGTGGATGACAACCACGTGAAACTGTTCTGAATGAATGGCCTCGGCCACATCACGACCTTTCTGTTTCGCGGCAGTGCGGAATATGAATTGGGAGATGCGGCTGCCGAACACATGAGCAGGCATCGCTAGCCAAGTCATCCCTCGCGTACCATCATCGCAAGCGGGGATACTTCGGAACACTCATTGACTTGCACCCAACGCCCACCGAGCGCACCATTTATCGCCTCCAACGATAAGCTTATGACGAGGCAGCACTCTACGATGAGCCTTTGGCAGCGACTCACCGGTAGCGATACGAGAGAGCAAGTCCATTTGCGGGCGCGGCTGGCGCGTCTGTTTCCCATCTCCTCCTGGCTGCCCTACTACAATCGCCACCTGCTGGGGGAGGATCTGGTTGCGGCGGTGATCGTCACGCTGATGGTGATCCCGCAGGCGCTGGCTTACGCCATCCTGGCCGGGCTACCGCCGATCACCGGCCTCTACGCCAGCATGCTGCCGCTGATCGCCTACACGATCTTCGGCACGAGCCGCACACTCGCCGTGGGGCCGATGGCGATCGTGTCGCTGATGACGGCTGCGGCGCTTTCGCCTCTCTACGCGTCCGGTACGCCCTCTTACAGCGAGGCCGCGACGACGCTGGCGATGCTCTCGGGTCTGATTCTCGCGCTCATGGGGCTTCTGAAACTGGGTTTTTTTGCCAACTTCCTGAGCCATCCGGTCGTTTCCGGCCTGCTGACGGCTTCCGGCGTGCTGATCGCGGCGAGCCAGTTCGCCAGTCTGATCGGTGTCGGGGGCGGGGGTTTCACGCTCATCGATCAGCTCGGCCACTTGATCACCCATCTCGCCCAGATCAACTGGCCGACGTTGCTGCTGGGCGCCTCGGCGCTGTTGTTTCTTCTACTGATGCGACGCGCCGGGCCACTCTTGCGCCGGGTGGGGCTAAACGCCGGGGCAGCCACCTTTCTGGTTCGGCTCGGCCCGGTCATGGCGGTTGCGATCACGACGACCCTTTCCTGGGCGCTCGACCTGCCCGAGCATGGCGTCAGGGTCGTTGGCGAGATCCCCGAGCATTTGCCGCCGCTCAGCTTGCCCTCCTTTGACCCCGCGCTGCTGCGAGAGCTGCTGCTGCCAGCATTTCTGATCAGCGTCGTGGGCTTCATCGAGTCGGTCTCGCTGGCCCAGATGCTGGCCGCTCGCCGTCGCGAGCGAATCTCGCCGGATCAGGAGCTGGTCGGGCTCGGCACCGCCAATCTGGCGGCGGCAATCACTTCCGGCATGCCGGTCACGGGCAGCCTTTCACGTACGGTGATCAATTTCGACGCTGGCGCCCGCACCCCCGCGGCGGGGAGCTTCGCGGCGCTGGGCGTCGGCCTCGTGATTCTGTTTCTGACCTCGTTGATTGCCTATTTGCCGATCGCCACGCTGGCCGCGAGCATCATCGTTTCCGCCCTGACGCTAGTCGATCTACCCGGGCTCAAGCGTACATGGCGCTACTCTCGCAGCGATTTCGCGGCGATGCTGATGACGATCGTGCTGACGTTCATCGAGGGCGTGGAGGCCGGTGTCATGGCCGGTGTCGGCGTGTCGCTGGCGCTCTATCTATACCGCACCAGCCGCCCGCATACCGCCGAGGTGGGTCGCCTGCCGGGAACGGAGCACTTTCGCAACATTCAGCGCCACGATGCCGAAGTGGACGATGAGATCGCGCTGCTGCGTATCGATGAGAGTCTCTATTTTGCCAACGCCCGCTATCTGGAAGACACGGTCTACGGGCTACTGGCTGACCGACCGAACCTGAAGCACATGGTTCTGATCTGCTCGGCGGTCAATCTGATCGACGCCTCGGCGCTGGAAAGCCTCGAGGCGATCAACGCCAGATTGAAGGACTCCGCCATCGAGCTGCATCTGGCAGAGGTGAAAGGGCCGGTCATGGACCGCCTGCGCAAGAGCGACTTGCTCGACCATCTTGGCGGCGAGGTCTATCTCAGCACCTACGCCGCCTGGACCGATCTTCGTCATCGGCTGGAGAACGCGAAGCTCAGTCAGGAAACGCCACCAGCGCCGGCGGATGCCTAGGCTACGCGATTCATCGCATTCGCCTGGTTCAGAATCGGGAGCAACGCGTAGCAGGCCGTCAGTGACTCGTAGTCCGTCTTGCCACCCGGACTTTTCTCCCTCGAGTAGGGGCGATTGTCCGCCGTGAGCACTCGGTACCAACCGCCGTAACGCTGATCGATGAAATAGCGCGCACAGTAATTGGCGAGGCGATCGAACCAACGCCAATAGCGCGCTTCTCCCGTCACCTCGGCCAGCCTGGCGGCGGCCACCAGCGCTTCTGCCTGGACCCAGTGGACCTTGTCCCGATCGAGCGGGTGTCGATTGAAATCCACGGTCGCGATCAGACCGTCGTGTTTACGGTCCCAGGCGGCATTCATGGTTTCAGTGAACAGGCGCTGGGCGGTCTCCAGCATCCAGGGTGAGCGGGCATCGGTGCCGCTCAATCTCACCAATGTCTCGACCCACCCTAGTTGATGCCCGATTCGAAAGCCCCAGCCGCCATCACCGGGTTCGTCAAACGGTAAACCTCGGTCATACAGCGCTCGCCAGTCGGCATCGAAAGTTTCCCAGAGCCAGCCGTCCCCCATCGACGCCAACTTGTGCCAGACCGTCGTCGCCAACTCGGCTGCGCGCTGCCGATACGCCGACGACTCGGCTTGCGTCGTGGCATGGGCCGCGAGCAACGCGCGGCAAATTAGCAGATTGGCACTCTGCCTGCGCACGCCCGGGGGATGCCAGCGCTCGTCCGTCTCGGCAAGGTAGAGTCCATGGGCGGGTTCAAAAAAATGCCGCTCGAGACACTCATGCGTCTGCTGCATCCCGGCATCGGCCTCCGGAATGCCTGCCATGAACGCCTCAGCATACGCCATCATGACGAAAGCGATCCCTTCGGCCCGCTGGCGCGTGTCACCCGGGCGCCCATGATCGAGCGTCCAGGCATAAGCGCCGGTCCGGCTTTGTCGATGGCCCTCCTCGAGGGCCTTGAGCCCATGCCGGGCCCAGTGCCGATACTCGTCGTTGCCGGTGTGGCGCGCGAAACGGGCGTAGTTGATGACGAACTGCGCGCTGGAGATCAGATGCCGGTAGCCCTCGTTGTAGCGCGTGCCGTCATCCAGAAAGTGGTGATAGAAACCCGACTGGGCATCGATGCAGCGCGGGTGATAGAACCCCATGATCCGGGCAATCTGCTGCTCGAGCTGGCGTGGCGTCGTGAGTGGCATGGCCCCTCCTGCAATCCGACAGCGGAAGAGCCTTCAGTCTGAGACCTCGTTGCGAGCTCGACTATTCACCTCTGGTCGAGTGCTCGAGCATCTCGCTCACTCCTCCACCCAATGCGCCCCCTCCTCCCCAGGCGACAGCCGGCCAATTCGGTCGCAGGCCGGCATGGCGTTCCGGGCGTGCGCCAGCATCAATACCGTGCGTCCGGCAAGCCAAACGTCAAGCATTGCCTTGATGCGCGCCGCAGTGGCGCTATCCAGGCCGCTCACCGGCTCGTCGAGGATGACCAGCGGCGAGTTGCGCAAGAGAATGCGTGCCAGGGCGATGCGACGCGCCTGCCCGCCGGAGACCTGGCGGCCTTGCTCACCGAGCCAGGTATCCAGGCCACTCGGTAGCGAGTCGGCCCACGTCTTGAGCTCGACCCGCTCGAGCGCTCGCCACAGATCCGCGTCGGTTGCCTGCGGATCGCCGATTCTGAGATTGGCGGCGAGCGTGTCATGGAAGAGTTCGCTGCGCTGCGTCAGGTATCCGATCCGCGCCCGCAGTGACGCAGGATCCACACCAACCAGGTCTCGGCCCGCGAAGCTGACGCACCCTTCATCCGGATCGAACGCGCGCACGGCAAGATCGGCGAGAGTCGATTTCCCACAGCCCGATGGACCGATGATGCCAACACGTTCTCCTGGGTGGATTGACAGGGAGAGATAACGGTATAAATTACGACCACCCAGGCGCACGTTGATATCTCGGTAATCAAGTCCAGGCGCCTGGCCGCCGCCTGTCAACGGCTCTCCTTGTAGTGACGTTCGTAGCGTCATCTGTGCATTGAGCCGCTGCGCTGCGCGGACGGTCGCGCCTAGCTTTGTGAATGCCATCGGCAGATTGCCCAGCGCTTCACTGACCGCAAGCGTACCCAGCGCCATCATCACCATGACCGGCCCGCTGATGTCGCCTGCGGCGAAACTGAAAAGCCCGATGAGCAGGACTGCCAGCATGGCGAGCTGCACCCCGAGTGTCTGCAACGCATTGGCCGCTGCGGTGCGCCATCCGAGCCGACGCTGGTCGGCGAGAAGCTCGCACTCCTCGGCCTGCCACAGCGCTTGGTGCCGCCCGGTCGCCCCATAGGCGCGCAATTCGGCAAGCCCGTCGATCTGCTCGATCGTTCGCACTCTCAACCGCTCTTCGCGGTCCACACGGCGATAGCTGGCTTGCCAGCCCCAGCAGGCGCAGCCCAGCGTCAGCACTAACCATAGCGGCACCAGTACAGCCAGCAGTAACACGCCCGCCGCCGGCAGAAACGCCATCGCGAACCCGGCGAATCCGAGTATGGCAATCAGCGCAGCCAGCGGTGGTGCCAATAACCGAAGATACAGGTTATCCAGCGTATCGATATCGGCGGTCAGTCGGTTCAGCCACTCCGACGATCGGGCCCGGCCGAGCGTCGCCGCATCCAGCGTCACCAGGCCGCGGAAGACCCGACCACGAAGATCGGCAAGCAGCCGCAGTACCGTGTCGTGGTTATAGAGCCGTTCCAGATAGCGCGAGAGCGTGCGCGACACGGCGAAGAAGCGAATGCCGCTGCCGGGCGTGAAGACGTCGAGATAGGCACCGGCACCGAGAGCCGCGGTGACCGCGGTCGCCGTGATGAACCAGCCGGAGAGCGTGAGCAACCCCAGCGCGCTGAGCAACGTCAACAGCATCAGCAGCGCGCCGATCAGCAGTCGCCCTCGCCGCTCGCCGAGTACCGCGAGCCACGGCTTCAGCGGTTGCAGCGTGAGCGCCACGCGCTCCCTCGCCGCGCCGTCGTGAGCGCCGTCCCGCGCGAGGAGCTCGGCCGCCTGTTTCGATCCTGTTCTCATAATACCCACCCCATGGACACCCACCTCATGAATACCCGCTTCATGAAAGTGCCTCCCCTACCTCGCGGACCTCGGCTCGTGCAACAGGACGTAGCTGGCCTGCCTCCAACGAGAAGATCCGATCCGCCATCGCCATGATCGCCGGATGGTGTGTCGCGACGATCAGCGTTCGCCCGCTCGCGGCCAGACACTCGAGCCCCGCGATCACCTCACGCTCGGTGACGGAATCCAGCGCGGCCGTTGGTTCGTCGAGCAGGACGAGCGTCCCCGGCGAGAGAAACACCCGCGCCAGAGCCAGTCGCTGGCCTTCGCCCCCGGAAAGCCCTACCCCACGCTCACCGAGCGGCGTCGCCAGCCCTGCCGGAGCTCGTGCCAACCAGGCGCCGAGCCCCGCCTGCTCGAGCGCTTGCCGGAGACTCCCGTCGTCCGCCTCGGGCGCGACCAGACGCAGATTCTCCGCCAGCGTCCCGTGGATGATCAGCGGCCGCTGATCGAGCCACGCTACGGCCGGCTCTCGCCGCGCGGCGAGGCTGCCCCCCGTCGGCGAGACGAACCCCGCGATCAGCTGCAGCAGACTCGACTTGCCGCAACCCGACGGGCCGACCAGCGCGACGACCTCGCCATCGAGTACGTCCAGCGATAGCGGGCCGAGCAGACGTTCGCGTCCGGCGTGAGCGAATTCGACGCCCGTCAAGCGACAGGCCAGGGACCCAGGAAGTGAATCGGGAGTTCTGGATCGATCGTCTTCCGGCACCGGCTCCGCCAACAGTGCCATCAGCCCTTCGGCCGCGCCGAGGGCCGAGGCGCGATCGTGATAGTGCTGGGAGAGCGTGCGCAGCGGTTGGAAGAATTCTGGCGCCAGCAGCAGTATGAACAGGCCGCTGAAGAGCGTCAGGCTGCCCGCGGGGCCGTAATCGATGTAGCCAAGCAGACCGAAGCCAATATAAATGGCCACCACCGCCACCGACACTGCCGCGAAGAACTCGAGCACCGCTGACGATAGAAACGCAACGCGCAGCGTTTTCATGCTGCGTCTACGGTAGTCGTGGGCGACTTCGCTCACCTCGGCCACGCTCCTCTCGCCAAGGCCGAAGAGCTGCAGCGTGGTGATGCCGCGCACTCGATCCAGGAAGTGTCCAGCCAATCGGGCCACCGCCTGAAACTGAGCCTCGTTCAGTCGCTGTGCCCCCATGCCGATCAGCGCCATGAACAGCGGAATGAGCGGTGCCGCGATCAGCAGCCAGATACCGGCCAGCCAATCGAGCCACAGCACCACGCCGAGATAGAGCACCGGGAGCAGCGCCGCCAGGATCATCTGGGGCCGGAAACGGGCATGGTACCCCTCGAGTGCTTCGACCTGATCGACCAGCTGGTTGGCTACGCCCGCCCCCTGTCGCGAAGCAAGTCTCACCGGGCCCAGCTGATGAAGATGCTTGAGCAGTCGCTCGCGAACCTGACGTTTGACCGCGAGGCCGCAGCGCTGGCCGCAGACCTCCTGGCCCCACTGCCCCGCGGCTCGAATGATGATAGCCGTGGCGATGCCCGCCACCGCCAGGCTCACACCGCCGAGCCCGGCACCCGCGATGACGATGCGATCGATGACCCACGCCAGCAGGCCCATCTGGACCAGCGTAGCGAGGCCGGCAACCAGCCCGCAGGCCACGGCAGCGCGATACCAGGGCCGGGATGGCAGCGCCTGCGCCGCGAGCCACGCCCGCGACGGATTCCGTGCGCGTCGATCGGCGCTCAATGGTAGCCCTCGCCGACGCGAACCTTGCCGCGAAAGACCCAGTAGGACCAGGCCGTATAGGCAAGAATGATCGGCAGCACGAACAGCACACCGATCAAGATGAAAAACTGGGACTCAGGCGCCGAGGCGGCATCCCACAGCGTGTACTGCGGCGGCACGACGTACGGCCAACGGCTGACGATCAGCCCCAGGTAGGTGAAGACGAACATGCCCAACGTCAGCAGAAATGCGAGCCCCTCACGCCGGTGCCGGTTGCTGAGAAAAATGCCGAGCGCGCAGAGTAGCGCCGCAAACGGCAGCAGCCAGATGATCTGCAGGTGATCGAACCAGCGCTCGAACACGCCCTGATCGATCCACGGCGTCCACAGGCTGACGATCGCGAATACCGCCAGCACCCCGGCCAGCAACTTGGGCACCAGGTTGCGCGCCCACTCCCTCACATGGCCTTCGGACTTGAGCACCAGCCAGGTGGCGCCCAGCAGCGCATAGCCGATGACCAGCCCGATACCGGTCAGCACCGAGAACGGCGTCAGCCAGTCGAAAGCGCCCCCGGTGTAGACGCGATCGGCCGTTTCGAAGCCCTGGATATAGGCGCCCACCACGCAGCCCTGCGCGAACGCCGCCACGAACGAGCCGCCGGCAAACGCGGCGTTCCAGTAGCCTCTGGTGCGCTTCGACTTGAAGCGAAACTCGAAGGCGACTCCGCGGAAGATCAAGCCTGCCAGCAACAGAAAGACACCGATGTAGAGTGCCGGTAGCAAAATCGTATAGACCAGCGGAAACGCCGCCACGAGTCCTGCCCCGCCGAGCACCAGCCAGGTCTCGTTGCCGTCCCACACTGGCGCGACGGAGTTCATCATCACGTCGCGGGCGTCTTCGTCAGGCGCGAAAGGAAACAGAATGCCGAGCCCGAGATCGAACCCGTCCATCAGCACGTACATGATGATCCCGACCGCGATGATGACAGCCCAGATCAGCGACAGATCGAACATTTCCATGATTCAGCTCCTGGCGGATGCGGTGCTGCCGTCGAACGGCACGTGAGTGGCGGAGAGCGGACGCGCGGGACGATCCGAATCGTGGATCTCTTCATCCGGCCCCAGCTCGTCCAGCCCTTGGCGGATCACCTTGAACAGGTAGTAGACACCCGCGACGAAGATCACCGCGTAGACCGCGACATAGCCGATCAGCGTCAGCAGTACCATCCAGCCCGACAGCGACGGTGTCACCGCGTCCTCGTAGGAGAGCACGTTGTAGACCAGCCACGGCGAGCGCCCGATCTCGGTCACGAACCACCCCGCCAGTACGGCGATAAATGGCGCCAGGCTCATACCCTGGAGTCCGCGCAGATACCAGCGTGAGGTGTAGAGCCGGTCGTTCCTGCGTAGAACCAGCCCGGCAACGGCGAACGCAATCATCAGAAGCCCCAGGCCGACCATGACGCGGAAGCTGAAGAACACCATCCACACCGGCTGCTGCTGTTCGACCGGGATCTCCTTGAGACCGGGCACGACACCGTTCGGGTCGTGACGCAGGATCAGACTGGCGCCGTTGGGAATGCCGATCTCGAATCGGTTGGCCTGCAGGTCACGATCCGGTAGCGCGAACAGCAGCAGCGGCACGTTTGGCTGGGTATCCCAGTTCCCCTCCATCGCCGCCACCTTCATCGGTTGGTGCTCCAGGGTATTGAGGCCGTGTTCGTCGCCGACCCAGGCCTGCAGCGGCGTCAGAATCAATAGCAGCCATAGCGTCATCGACAGCGCACGCCGGTGCGCTTCCACGTCTCGCCGGCGCAGCAGAAACCACGCACTGACGCCGCAGACCACGAACCCACCCGTCAGGAATGCCGCCAGCGCCATATGCGCGAATCGATAAGGGAACGATGGCGTGAACATCGCCTCCAGCCAGGAAGTGACATGCAGCACACCTTCGCGGATCTCGTAGCCTTGGGGCGTCTGCATCCAGCTGTTGAACGACAGAATCCAGAAAGCCGAAATGAAAGTGCCGACCGCCACCATCAATGCCGCGAAAAAATGAACTGACGGTGACACCTTGTGGCGACCGAAGAGCAGCACGCCGAGAAAACCCGCCTCGAGAAAGAACGCGGTAATCACCTCGTAGCTCAGCATCGGGCCGATGAAGTTCGCCGCGAACTGGGAAAAGTTGCTCCAGTTGGTGCCGAACTGGAAGGCCATGACGATCCCCGAGACGACACCCATGCCGAAGACGACCGCAAATATCTTGGTCCAGAAGTAACCCAGGCGGTCCCAGACCGCATTGCCGGTCGCCACGTAGAGGCCCTGGAGTACGGCCACGTAGGAGGCCAGGCCGATCGTGAAGACCGGGAAGATTGCGTGAAAGGAAACCACGAAAGCGAATTGCAATCGTGAGAGCAGAACAGGATCCAACGCCATGACTGACTCCTCGCTAGCGCACGAACGGGCCTCTCCTTGAGTCCCTATCGCGTTTCGCCATCGATGGCAGCGAATCCCTTCGCCAGGCTCTTTCGCTCGACGGCAACTCTACCGTTTATCCCGACGCACCTGCCGCTCTCGGTACTCTATTCACCGTTCGCGATTGCGCCGTATTTTCGACCCCTTTTCAGGCGACCCTTGCAGCCGCCCGACCTCGGCATCATAGAAATTGGCAAGCACTATCGATACGGCCGCGATGTCGCACCACGTCGACATTTCGTGCCACGTTCCATCACTCCCGAGCCTTCAGACAACCTAGACAGAACAGCGGAAAGTCGCCAGCCACGCGGCTTGATCAACAGGGATTCAGGAATTACGTGTATCCATTCGTCATGTCGAGACATTCATCCATGCGACAATCTGACCAGGATAAAGCGTGCTTTTAGTCCAGGATTTTTCACCTGAACGTACCGCCATTTCCCAAGTTTCCTTCGGCTTTGGTCGCGTGGTTTCTTAGCGCGTTTTCGAGTATCGTCTTAATCGCTAGCACGCTATTCCGAATCATGCACTCTCGATGCGGACCGCCACTGGTCACTCGCCGATTGATATTCACCAATACCGACAAGACAGAGTTCACTTGACCGATCCTGCCACGCCGCCGGCGACACGAACCGATTTACCCCCGGCGGTACCCGCGCTGTGGATGCTAGTGCTCATCACGCTCGCGGGCACGCTGGCGATGCATATCTTCGTGCCCGCGATGCCGACGGCGGCCAACGCACTGCACGCGGAAAGCAGCGTGATGCAGCTGACCATCAGCCTCTATATTCTCGGCCTGGCGGTCGGGCAGCTGTTCTACGGCCCTCTGTCGGATGCCCTCGGGCGGCGCCCGGCACTCATGCTGGGCATGGCGATCTACACCATTGCCGGCGTCGTGGCCTGGCGCTCGACCAGCGTCGAATGTCTGATCACGGCCAGGTTCTTCCAGGCGTTCGGCGGCTGTGCCGGCCTGGCGCTAGGGCGCGCGATGATCCGCGACACGGCACCGCCGGATCGTGCCGTCCAGCGCCTCGCCGTGCTCAATCTCGTCGTCGCCATCGGACCTGCTCTCGCGCCGCTGCTGGGCAGCCTGCTGAGCGTGACGCTGGGTTGGCGTAGCGTGCTGTTCGCGCTCTGTTTGATGGGAATCGGCAATCTGCTGTTCGTCTGGCGGCTGATGCCGGAGACCGCGGTCGCGAGCGGCAGCCCTGACCTCCACAAACTCGGTGTGGAGTATCGCAGCCTGCTCAAGACACCGGCCTTCATCGGTTATGCCATCGGTGGCGGCTGCGTCACCACCGCCATGTTCGCCTTCGTGGCGTCGGCGCCATTCATCTTCGTCGATCAGCTCGGCAAGCCGGCCAGTCATGTCGCGTTCTATATTTCACTGCTGATCTTGAGCATCTCGCTGGGCAACTTCATCACCAATCGCACCATTCACCGGATCGGCATGACGCGTCTGATGCTTTCCGCAAGCCTGCTCAGCCTGACCGGCGGCCTGCTCATGCTGATCGTCGTGCTGACAGGATGGGCATCGGTCGTCACGCTGGAGGGCTCGATGCTGCTCTTCACGCTGGGGGTCGGAATGAGCGGCCCCACCGCACTGACGCTGGCGGTCGGTATCAATCCCAAGGTGGTCGGCTCGGCGGCGGGGATCTACGGCTTCGTGCAGATGGGCATCGGCGCACTCTGCACGACGCTCGCCGGACTGGGCGAGGACCCGGCGCTCGCGGCGGCGCTGGTGCTGGCTGCAGCGGCCGTCATCGGGCAGGTCGCGCTACGCACGGCGCTGAGCTTCGACAGTCGCCCGCGCCAGTAGTCTGCATCGCCAACACTGAAGCGACCGCCACGCTCCTGGCGGTGGCTCCCGCGACGCTGCCTTCTCGAAAAGGTCGTGGTAGCGGCATCAGCCACCGATGACGCTGAAGACCAGGTAGGTCGTATAGCCGATGAAGCTGGCCAGGAGGATGCCGCCCTCCCATCGATTGATGCTTCCCTGCCGTTTGCGGCCCATCCCGAAGATCAACAGCGCTAGCGTCAGTACTGCCATGACCGGCCAATCCCGAGTCAGCACCGCCGGGTCGACCTGGATCGGCTCGATCACGCCGGCGAGACCGACCACGCCCAGCGTGTTGAACATGTTGGAGCCGACCACGTTACCCAGCACCAGGTCATGCTGCTTCTTGCGCACGGCGCTGATCGACGACGCCAATTCCGGCAGCGATGTCCCGATGGCCACGACCGTCAGGCCGATCACCAGGTCACTCACGCCGAAGGCCTCGGCAATCGAAACCGCGCCCCACACGAGCAGACGCGAACTCACGATGAGCATCACCAGCCCGACCAGTGTCCAGACGATGCCGGCCTTGAGCGACATCGACTGGCCGGCGGCGTCGGTTTCCATGTCGCCATGCAGCGGGTCGCCACTGCCGCCGCCGGCGCTACGCACGCTGTAGACCATGAAGGTAGCCAGCAGCCCCAGCAACAGCAGCGCATCCCAGCGGGAGATCTCGCCATCGAAGAGACACCAGAGCGATATGAGTGTAACCAGCGCCAGCAGCGGCAACTCCCGCCTGATCACCTGGGAGTGCACCAGCAGTGGACTGATCACGGCGACCAACCCCACGATCAGCGAGATATTGGCAATGTTGGAGCCGTAGGCGTTACCCAGCGCCAGCCCCGGATTACCCTGCAGCGCCGCGAGCGCGGAGACCATCAGTTCCGGGGCCGAGGTACCGAAGCCGATCACCAGCATGCCGATCAACAGCGGCGGCAGCCCCAGATGACGAGCGGTCGCCGCCGCGCCGTCGACGAAACGATCGGCGCTCCAGACGAGCACCACCAGACCTGCAACGATTGCGACGATTGCCATCCCCACGCCAGACTCTCCTTTCATCTTTCACTCACAATCTGTAACTTTCATTCCCGAACGGGCCCGCAAGCCGCCTGCTTTGACTGCAGCCGGACTGGATCGTTATCGGGCGCCAGCCACTTCTATCCGGCGACCGACTTGTAGGCTCGGCCGATCGTTTGCCGGAACCGACTGGCCTCCAGCATAGGTCAACGCATGTGAACGGCAGCTAAATGGCTGAGCGCGGAGTCATTTCAAATTTTCAGGTTCGCGTCCATACTGCTCGGCAGACCGACTTTCTCAGACCCAGGTCCATGGGCCGAGGTATTCAGACTCAGATTCTCGGAATGGCGCCGATGATCGGCGCGCCCGGCGTTCGAGTGATACTGTCATCCGCTCGCCGTGGTTCGGCCTAACGTCCCGATAGTGAGTTCGCTTTTGGCATCGAGCAATCCGCAACCCCAACAGACCGTCATCGGAGACAACCTGCGCGTTCGTTCGCGGCGACGCCTGCGCGCCTGTCACGAATGCGATCTGCTCGTCGCGCTGCCTCCGCTGAAGCCTCATCAGCGCGCGAACTGCCCACGCTGCGACCATTCGCTGAGCCACCGCCACTACCGGCCCGCCGAGCGAAGCCTGGCATTTGCCATCACCGCGCTCATCGCCCTCGCCGCGTCACTCTGTTTTCCGTTCATCAGCTTCGAAGCCCGCGGCGTCAGCAATGCCATCCAGCTGACGGACACCGCCTTCAGCCTGGTCAATTTCCATGAGCCGTTCGTCGGCGTGCTGGTGCTTCTGACCATCGTGATCCTGCCTGTCGCCTACCTGCTTTCGGTCATCTGGCTACAGATCGGCCTGCTGCGTCGCGCGCCGCTGCCGCGCAGCCGACGAATCGCGCGAGCCCTTTCGCACCTCACCCCCTGGATGATGGCGGATGTCTTCGTCATCGGTGCGCTGGTCAGCCTGATCAAGATCGCCGGGATGGCATCGATCGATCTCGGGCTCTCGTTCTGGGCCTTCTGCGTCTATGCGTTGATGCTGCTGCTGACCACCCGCTCGCTCGATACGGACTGGATGTGGTTCTCGCTCGAGGGTGAGCCGCTGGCGCCGGAAGGGTGTCGCGTGGGTGAGCCCGCGGCCGAGCAGGGTATGACCGGCTGTCCGACCTGCGGACTGGTCAACCGTCTCAGCCACTTCGGCCGAGGGCGCTGCCAGCGCTGCGGCGAACCGCTGCGGTTCCGTAGCCCGCACAGCGTGCAGAAAACCTGGGCACTGCTCGCCGCGGCAACCATCTTCTATATTCCTGCCAATCTCTACCCGATCATGACCACGACTTCGCTGGGTAGCGCGACGCCATCGACCATCATCGGCGGCGTTTTGCTGTTCATCGGCCATGGTGACTGGCCGATCGCTCTGGTCATCTTCACTGCCAGCGTGGTCGTGCCGATCGGCAAGGTCTTTGCCCTGGCCTGGCTCTGTATCCGCGTGCGGCGCAGCGGCGAGTCGGACAACAAGCACAAGCGCCTCAAGCTCTACCGCATCACCGAATTCATTGGCCGCTGGTCGATGATCGACGTGTTCGTGGTCTCGATTCTGGTAGCGCTGGTTCACGCCGGCTCGCTGCTATCGATCACGCCGGGCCCGGCTGCCCTGGCCTTCGCCGCCGTGGTGGTGATCACCATGCTGGCCGCCAACAGCTTCGATGCACGGCTGATCTGGGATGCGCGTGACATGCAGCCACCCATGCCAGCGGTCCTCAAACATCAATCCCCGTATTCGCCGGTCAAGGAAGTCGACGATGCCTGAATCGATGCAACGCGCCAAACGACTGTCGCAGTCGCGACTGTCGCCGATATGGATCGTGCCGCTGCTGGCGGCGCTGATCGGCGCCTGGATGGTCTGGGACAACATTACCAGCCGCGGCCCGCTGATCACCCTCAACATGCAGAATGCCGAAGGCATCGAGGCGGGCAAGACGCTGATCAAGACTCGCAACGTCGAGGTCGGGCATGTCGAGGCCGTTCGGCTCTCCGACGATCTGTCACACACCGTGGTGACGGCGCGCATGTCTCGCGACGCCGAGCGCATGCTAAACAGCGACAGCCGCTTCTGGGTCGTCAAGCCGCGGATCGGCCGAGAGGGAATCAGCGGGCTGAACACCGTTCTCTCCGGGGCGTATATCCAGCTCACGCCGGGCAAGTCGGACGAGTCTCAGGACAACTTCGACGTGCTCGACCAGCCACCGGTCGCGCCGCCGGATGCGCCGGGGCTGCGTATCAACCTGGTCAGTCAGGTCGGTAACTCCCTTAGCGCGGGAGATCCGGTCACCTATCAGGGGTATACCGTGGGTCGCGTCGAGAGCACGGAATTCGACCCCGACAAGCGAGAGATGCGCCACCGCCTGTTCATCCAGGCGCCCTACGATTCACTGGTGACCGACACCACGCGGTTCTGGAGCTCGTCGGGTATCGATATCCAGCTCGACTCCGAAGGGGTCAATGTCAACCTGGACTCGTTCGAGACACTGATCAGCGGCGGGGTCACGTTCGGCGTCCCCGAGGACGTCACCCAAGGCTCGGCAGCCAAGCAGGGGGCGACCTACACGCTCTACAACAGCGAGGAGAGCGCTCGCGAAGGCACCTACGATCAGTACATCGAATACGTCCTGCTGGTCGACGACACCGTTCGCGGCCTCAGTCGCGGCGCCCCCGTGGAGTATCGCGGCGTGCGTATTGGCACGGTCGAGAGCGTGCCCTGGCATTTCACCGCACCTCAGCCGGACTCCTTGACCCAGTTCGCGATTCCCGTGCTGATTCGTATCGAGCCACAGCGGCTCGAAAGCGGCGACGACGTGACCGGTGATATCGACGACCAGGCGGTCAAGGATCGCTTCGAGAAGATGTTCAAGAACTACGGTCTGCGGGCGACGCTCAAGGCGGGCAACCTGCTGACCGGCGCGCTGTTCGTCGACGTCAACTTCAACGATGACGCGGATCCCTACAAGCCGCTGACCTTCGACGGCAAGCCGGTCTTCCCGACCATGTCGGGTGGATTCGCGCAGATCGAGCAGAAGGTCTCCAACCTGCTCGACAAGCTCAACAATCTCCAGGTCGAGCCGATCCTCGAGCGTCTCGATCAGACCATGCAGACGTCTCAGCAGACGCTCGAGCAAGTGCGCCAGATTGCGCAGTCGGTCAACGCGATCGTCTCCGATCCGGCAACGCAGCAGCTGCCGTCGAGTCTCAACGATACGCTGCAGGAGCTTCAGGGAACGCTCAATGGCTTCTCCTCGGGCTCGCGCGGCTATCAACAGCTCAACGACACGCTCAAGCAGCTCGAGACGCTGATGCGAGATCTGCAGCCGGTCGCGCGCACGCTGCGCGAGCAGCCCAACGCGCTGATCTTCGACCGTGAAGTCAAGACCGATCCCGTACCGAGGGCCCCGCAATGAATCCGTCGAGACTCCCCCGCTGGCGCATCGGCGCCGGCGTTCTCATGCTGACAGCCGCGACGGCACTGACCGGCTGTGCCAGCCAGGCGACACCCGAGAACCGCTATACGCTACCTGACGTGGCTCTCTCGTCGACGGCGGAGACCCACCCCTCACAGACACGCAAGCTCTGGCTGCGCCCTGTTCAGGTCGCCAGCTTTCTCGACCAGGACGGTATCGTCATGCAGCTCAGCGATATCGAGCTGACGGCGGCCAACCAGAATCTATGGGCGGAAGGTCTAGGCGATCAACTGACCCGGCGACTGCGGCAATCGCTGATGGCCGACCTCCCCGGCGCCACGCTGGTCGGCGGCGGCCAGGCCAGCAGCGAATCGCTGACGGTGACCGTCGATCGTTTCCAGGGACGCTACGATGGTCAGGCGGTCGTGTCCGGTGAGTGGCAGTTACATGATGGCAACCGGCTGATGCTTCAGCAGCCGTTCGACGTCACCGAACCGCTGCCGGACGATGGCTATCCGGCGCTGGTGAGGACGCTAGGTAAGGCATGGCAGACGGTCGCTGACCAGATCGCGGCACGGATCAGGAATCAGCCGGCACCCGACGCGACTCCATAACGACTGATTCGCTCACAAGAGCGAATCATTATCTCGTCGTCAGGGACGGGACTTAGCCCCAGCCTAGCTGAGCTCAGCGATTCAGGCGCCCGCGCAAGCGCGAGACGGCCTGGCTGTGGAGCTGGCAGACGCGGGATTCACTGACGCCCAGCACCGCGCCGATCTCTTTCAGGTTGAGCTCTTCCTGATAATAGAGGCCGAGCAGCAGTTTCTCGCGCTCGGGTAAGGCATCAATCGCCTCCATCAGCCGCGCCCGATTGCTCTCGTCGAGCAGCGCTTCAAACGGCGAGGCCGTGGCGCTCTCGCTCGCAGTGGTCACCCCGTTCTCGCTGTCGGCCTCGTCGTAAGCGAGCAGAAAGCCATTGTTGGCGTCGTTCAGCAACTGATGATACTCATCGCGCGAGATGCCCATTTCATCGGCGATCTCCCGCTCATCGGGCGCCCGGCCCAGGCGCTGCTCGAGTCGGCTGGTGGCCTGATCCATGGCGCGAGCGTTGCGGCGTACGCTGCGTGGCATCCAGTCCCGGCTGCGCAACTCGTCGATCATCGCGCCGCGAATTCGCTGGTTGGCGTAGGTCGAGAAGCTTGCCCCCTGCCCATCGTCGTAGCGCCCCATCGCATCCAGCAGGCCAAGCATGCCGGCCTGCACGAGATCGTCGAGTTCCACGCTCGCCGGCAGCCGCACCTGCAGCGAGAGTGCATGGCGCCTCACCATCGGCATGTACTGCTCGAGCAATGCCTGCTGATCGATTTTGCCCTGTGCGGTATACATCGGCTTGCCTCGTGGTTCCGTTGCCCGGGTCCGCGTCGAACGCACCGAGACCCTGCCAGTCCATCTATTATGTCCGGGCGCCGCCGCCCCAAGCGGATGAAAACCCCACGAGGAAGCGGTCATTTTGGGTTTTTGAAGCGACCGAGCGTGGGATGCGCGGCAATCCAGGCCTCATTGCCGATAGTTGACGGTGATCTGACCTCGCGAGACGACCAGACTGCCGCTCAGGCCTGGCGCCGGCGGACGCTGGAATCGAAAACGGAACGGCGCATCGGCGGCGCGGCCGGCGAAACGCGCCGTCTCTCCCGCCGCCGCGGCCAGCGGCACGCAGAGTGATGCCTGACAGAGCCAGGCCCGAAGCGGGCCCGCCTGCGCCTGGGTCCGGGGCTCGATCTGAAATGACCAGGAGACGCGATCGATGGTGCCACCGACGTGGTCGGGCGCTGAGATGGGTCGGCTCTCCAGCGGGCGCTCGGAGACGGCAATGACCTGACGCGGCAGCTCGGCCACCCAGCTCCCCGCCGCGCTCCAGACCGCCGGGCAGAACGAGGCGACGATGCCTCCTGCCAGCAGCGCGATAGCCACGCTCGCACGCCTCAATTGCCACCGCCAATGGTCGTCGTGACGCGCAGGTGGCGGTCATCGGGAATCTCCGCGTGAGAGAGCACCACCAGCGACTTGATCTGACGACGCAGGAAACGCGCCAGCAACGCCCTCAAACCATGCTGGACGACCAGTACGGGCTGCTCGTCTCGGCTCTGCTGGCGCTCCACCGCCGCCGTGGTCTGCTGCATCAATGTTTCGGCGAGACCGGGTTCCAACGCACCGCCATTGTTGAGCGCCTGACTCAGCACCTGCTCCAGTTTGGGCTCGAGACCAATGACGTTCATCGTGGCCTGACCGGGGAACCACTGCTGGGTGATGGCGCGCCCCAGCGCCACCCGGACCAGCGCCGTGAGTTCGTTGGCGTCGTTCTGCTGCGGCGCGAATTCGGCGAGCACGTCGAGAATCGTGTGCATGTCGCGAATCGGTACGTCCTCGGCAAGCAGGTTCTGCAGGATGCGCTGTACGCTGGTGAGCGGCAGCAGCTTCGGCGTGACATCCTCGACCAGCGATTTCTGCTGATCCGCGACCTTGTCGAGCAGACGCTGAACCTCTGCCCGCCCCAGCATGTCGCCGGCATTTTCGTGCAGCAGATGATTCAGGTGGGTGGCGATGACAGTGCTGGCATCGACAACGGTATAACCGTAGATCTGCGCCCGCTCGCGCTGGGCGGACTCGATCCACCAGGCAGTCAGGCCAAAAGCCGGATCCTGGGTCTGGGTACCCTCGACTGCGCCGGAGACCTGGCCGGGGTCGATCGCCAGCCACTTGCCGGGAAATGCCTCGGCTCGCCCGATTTCGACGCCTTTCAAGGTGATTACATAGGTGTTGGGGCTCAACTCCAGGTTATCCCGGATATGCACCACCGAGGGCAGAAAGCCGACATCCTGAGCGAACTTCTTGCGCACGCTCTTGATCCGCCCCAGCAGTTCGCCCTTCTGACGCTGATCGACCAGCGGTATCAGCCGATGACCGACCTCCAGCCCCAGCGTGTCCACGAGCTGCACATCGTCCCAGCTCGCCTCGGGCGTCTCCTGAACGGCGGGCGGCGCCTTCTCTTCCACGGACCGCGTCATTCGCTCCTGCTCGCGCTTGGTCATCCACCAGCCGAGCGCACCGAGGACGATGGCGAACAGCAGGAACACGACATTGGGCATGCCGGGAATCATGCCCAGCAGACCCAGCACGCCGGCGGCGAGAAACATCACGCGGGGATTGTTGAAGAGCTGACTCATCAGCTGCTGACCGACATCCTGGTCGGTATTGACCCGGGAGACCGTGACGCCGGCCGCGGTCGAGATCACCAGTGCCGGAATCTGTGCGACGAGACCATCGCCGACGGTCAGCAACGTGTAGGTCCTCGCCGCCTCGCCGAACGGCATTCCGTGTTGGGCAACCCCGATCATCAGGCCGCCGATCAGGTTGATCACCATGATCAGCAGACCCGCCATGGCATCGCCCCGGACGAATTTGCTCGCGCCGTCCATCGAGCCGTAGAACTCGGACTCCTGATTGATTTCGGTGCGCCGGCGTCGCGCCTCGTCTTCACCGATCAGCCCCGCGTTGAGATCGGCATCGATCGCCATCTGCTTGCCGGGCATCGAGTCGAGCGTAAAACGCGCGCCGACCTCGGCGATTCGCCCCGCCCCCTTGGTGATGACCATGAAGTTGATCACGACGAGGATCAGAAACACGACCAGGCCGACGGCGAAATTACCGCCGATGAGAAAGGCCCCGAAGGCTTCGATCACCTTGCCGGCGGCATCGCCGCCCTCATGTCCCTCCATCAGCACCACGCGGGTGGAGGCGACGTTCAACGACAGGCGTAGCAGCGTCGAGAACAGCAGCACCGCAGGGAACGCGGCAAAGTCCAGCGGCTTTTCGGTGAACATGCTCACCAGCAACACCATGATCGACAGCGCGATGTTGAAGGTGAAGAAAAGATCCAGCGCGAACGGCGGCAGCGGCAGGATCATCATGCTCAGAATCATGATGATCAGCACCGGACCGGCCAGTACCTTGAGCTGAGTGTCCCCCGGCCACTTGCGTTGGCCGAACCATTGGGTCAGCGCATTCATGGTGTCTCCTCGGATGCCGCCGGTGCGGTCTGGTCATCTAATGCCGGCGGAACCGGCAGGTCGGTCGGTGTCGGCGGCGCATCGCCGCCCTCGACCGCAATCTGCTTCAAGCGGAACGCCCAGGCGAGGACCTCGGCCACGGCCGTGTAGAGATCCCCCGGAATTTCCTGGTCGAGATCAACGTGGTGATAGAGCGCGCGTGCCAGCGGCGGCGCCTCGAGCCGTGGCACGTCGGCTTCGTCACCCAGTTCGCGGATCTTGGCGGCGACGTGGTCCGCCCCCTTCGCCACGACCCGGGGCGCCGACATCGCGTCCTGGTCGTAGCTAAGCGCAACGGCGTAGTGGGTCGGATTGGTCACGATCACGTCGGCCGTCGGCACCTTGCTCATCATTCGACGGCGGGCCATGGCCTGCTGCTGGGAACGAATACGGCCCTTCACGTGCGGGTCGCCCTCGCTCTCCTTGTGCTCCTGGCGGATATCCTCCCGACTCATGCGCAGCTTCTTGTGGTGGCTCCAGAGCTGATAAGGCACATCGATCAGAATCACCACGATCATCGAGGTCACGATCAGCGCACAACCGACCGCCGCCAGCCGCATCGCCGTCGCCAGCGCCTGCTGGATCGGCATCTCCATCAGTGCCACGAGCGTGTCGCGGTGGGACCACAGGTAGACGACACCGACCCCACCGACCAGCACCGACTTGGCAATCGCTTTCGCCAGCTCCGCGAGCGCCTGCGTCGAGAACTGCCGCTTCAACCCCTTCAACGGGTTGAGCTTGCTGAACTGCGGCTTCAACGATTTGGCCGAGATCAACCAGCCACCCAGCAGGGTCGGGCCGAGTATCGCCGCAACGGCAAACAGCAAAAATAGCGGCAGCAGTGCGATGAGCGTACGTTGGCCTAGCGTCCAGATATGGCTGAGCATCCTGGCACTGTCGAACGCCAGGCTCCGGTCGAAGATGAAGGCCTGTTCCATGACCAGGCCGAGCTCGTCATAGAGATGGCCGCCTAGCGTCCATAGTCCCAGCACGCCACTGGCCAACAGCAGAAAGGTCGCCAGTTCCCGAGACCTGGCGACCTGGCCCTCTTCACGCGCCTTTTCGAGACGCCTTGCCGTCGCCGGCTCCGTCTTTTCCTGGTCGCTGTCGTTCTGCTCTGCCAAGCACGCGCTCCGCTCGTGTCCACGAGATCTCTGTCAGAGCGACATTGTGCGGGCAGCAAAGGGGGAATAAAGGAAGAAATAGCAGGACGAACTGCCTGCTATTTCAAGAGGCAAGCGAACTGGCTCAAGAGAGAAGCGAGCTGGATCAGGAGGGGCGCGCTGGTTCAAGAGCCAAGCGCGCTGGTGCACAAGTGGAGAAAGAAGGCAAGCCCTTCGCTTTCCGGGATCTCAAAATCCCAGACTGTCGAGCAGGTCATCGACCTGATCCTGATTGCTGACGACGTCGGCCGCCTGCGGATTGATCTGCGGGCCATTAAGCAGAGAGCTCTGCCCGGTACTCGCCGGCGCAGGCTTCTCACGGCGCTCTGCACCTTCCGGCGCATTGTCGATCAGCACCTGCAGCAACTGCTGTTCGATCTCCCGGATGACGTCCATCATCTTCTTGATGACCTGACCCGTCAGATCCTGAAAGTCCTGAGCCATCATGATTTCGAGAAGCTGTGCGTTGGTCGCACTGGTCTGCGCGGGAATCCCCTGCAGGTAGCTTCGCGTATCGCTGACCAGAGCCTTGGCTTCGTCGAGCGCTTTGGGTTCGGCGAACCACCCGGCCCAGCGCTTGTCGAGTTCGATGGCGTCACGCTCCATCGCGTTCTGCAGCGGTTGAGCATTGTCGATGGCATTCAACGCGCGCTCGGCTGCCTGTTCGGTCATCGAGGCGACGTAGCTGAGCCGATCCCGCGCGTCCGGTATGGCCTGCGCGGCCTTTTCGACTTCTTTGTCGAGCCCCAGCTCGCGCATGTTATCGCGGAGCATGCGCGTCAGATGACCGATACGCCGGATCAGATCGTCCGGCGCCGCCTCTGCAACGGCGGCTTGAGGGTTGGCACCACTCATGATCTTCCCTCCGGGATTGTTATTGGCCCAGCTTTTCGAAGATCTTGTTCAGCTTCTCTTCGAGCGTCGCGGCGGTGAAGGGCTTGACCACGTAGCCGTTGGCGCCGGCCTGTGCTGCGGCGATAATGTTCTCTTTCTTCGCCTCGGCCGTCACCATCAGCACCGGCAGGGAAGAGAGCGCCGAGTCTTGCCGGATCTCCTTGAGCATCTCGAGACCGTCGAGATTCGGCATGTTCCAGTCCGAGACCACGAACTCGAACCCGCCCGCCCGCAGCTTGGTCAGCGCTTCCTGGCCATCCTCGGCCTCTTCTACATTCTCGAAACCCAGCTCCTTGAGCAGGCTGCGAACGATCCGGCGCATGGTCGGAAAGTCGTCCACTACCAGAATGCGCATGTTCTTGTCGGCCATCGTTTCCTCACTGATTCGTTGAACTGCATGAATGCGTTATCGGCAGCAGCGCGGCCGACTTTATACGCGCTGCGCTCGGCCCGAGCTCTGCATCTGCTGGACTAGGTGCCGGGCAATGTCCGGCAGCGCAATCACTTCGTCTGCCCCGCCGAGCGCGATGGCTTCCTTCGGCATGCCGAAGACCACACAGCTCGCCTCATCCTGCGCAACAGTGTGCGCGCCTGCCTCGCGCATCTTGACGAGCCCGGCAGCGCCATCGCGCCCCATGCCGGTAAGAATCACACCCAGCGCATTGCGGCCAGCGCACTGGGCGGCAGAGTCGAACAGCACATCGACCGAAGGTCGGTGGCGATTTACCGGGGGGCCGTCATCGAGCGCGATGACGTAATTGGCGCCAGAGCGCTTGAGCTGCATGTGCCAATCGCCGGGAGCAATGTAGACATGCCCGGGCAGAACCCGCTCCCCGTTCTCAGCCTCCTTGACCGTGACACGACACAGGCGATCCAGACGCTCGGCGAATGAGCGTGTAAAGCCGCCCGGCATGTGCTGAGTGATCAAGATGGCGGGGCTGTTGGCCGGTAGCGGTTCCAGGACCTGACGTATGGCTTCCGTGCCGCCGGTTGAGGCGCCGATGATCACGATTTTCTCGCTGGAGAGCATCGGTGCTCGGATGACTTCGCGCGGCGGCTGGTGCTGCGCCGCCTGCTGCTGTTGCCGAGGCCGGGACTGCGCTGCCGCGCGGATCTTGTCGGCGATCATGCCGGCGTACTCGAGCATACCGTCGCGGATTCCAACCTCGGGCTTGGCGACGAAATCGACGGCACCCAATTCCAACGCCTTCAGCGTGATCTCGGAGCCTCGCTGGGTCAGGGAAGAGACCATCAGCACCGGCATCGGGCGTAAACGCATGAGTCGCTCGAGAAAATCGAGCCCGTCCATCCGCGGCATCTCTACATCTAGCGTCAAGACGTCCGGGTTGTGGCGCTTGATCAGATCGCGCGCCACCAACGGGTCAGGTGCTGTCGCGACGACCTTCATGTCCGGCTGAGCATCGATGATCTTGGTCATCAGGTCGCGGATCAGCGCTGAGTCATCGACGCAGAGCACTTTAATCGGTGATGGCATCGGTCACTTCCTTACGACGGGGTTCGATGATCGATCGGCGGCCAAGGCGTAGACGGTTTGCCCACGCAACCGAAACGTCTTGTCCAGAAACGAGAAGTTTTCCGAGTGACCGGCGAACAGCAGGCCATCCGGCTTGAGGTGTGCCGCGAAGCGTTTGAGAATTTCGATTTGATTCTGTTTATCGAAATAAATCATTACATTACGGCAAAATATGACATCAAAGGGCCCGTTGATTGCCCAGCTATTGCCAATCAAGTTGAGCTGGCGATAGTCGATCATGCCGGCGATCTCCGGCCTCACTCTCGCCTTGCCGGCCTGCGCGCCGCTGCCTCGCTGGAAAAAACGGCGACAACGGGTTTCACCGAGCTTCTCGACCACCTCCAGCGGATAGACGCCCAAGCGGGCTTTACCCAGTGCCTCGGTGTCGATATCGGTCGCCAGAATCTTGACCTGAGACGCGGCGCTACCGAGGGTCTCGTGAACCGTCATCGCCAGCGAGTAGGGCTCCTCACCGGTCGAGGCGCCGGCGCACCAGATGCGAATTCCCGGTCCTCGTCGAAGGATTTCCTCGGCCAACACGGGAAAATGATGCGCTTCCCGGAAAAAAGCGGTGAGATTCGTGGTCAAGGCATTGGTGAAAGCCTCCCACTCGGGGGAGTCAGGCGCGGCATCGAGCTGCGCCAGATAGTCGCCGAAACGGGTCAGGCCCTGCAGTCGCAGGCGCTTGGCCAGGCGGCTGTAAACCATTTCACGCTTGTTATCGGCCATGACGATACCGGCACGGCGATAGATCAGGTCTCGCACCCGCTCGAAGTCTCTCGACGTGAAGTCAAGATCCCGCGCGAAAGTGACGGCGCCCCCTTCCTCTGCCCCGTAAACGGGTGTGAACTGCGAGACCGGTGTTTTCAAAATGCCTCCCACTCCTCATTGTCGTCCGTCACCGCGCGTGGGCGATCCGGACGCGCGAGGGCCGCCGGTTTCGCTGTCTGCGCAACCTGATGCTTGGATCCCGTGATTTCCGCAGGCGCCTCTTGTCGCACGACCTGCTCCGCGCCGGTGCCGGCCAGACGAAAGACGGCAATCGACATCGCCAGGTGCTCGACGCTGGCGCGAAGCTTGGCGGCGGAGGCTGCCGAGGTCTGCACGCGTTCGGCATTTTGCTGCGTCACTTCGTCCATCTGCGAGACGGCCTGGCTGATCTGCTGAATGCCGCTCGTCTGCTCTTCCGACGCCGCGGAAATTTCGCTGATGATGTCGTTGACTCGCGTGACCGCGTTCACCACTTCCTCGATCGATCCTTCGGCCTGGCGGACCAGGTCGGCACCGTGAGTCACCTCCTGCGTCGAGCCATCGATGAGGTTGCGGATCTCCTTGGCGGCATCGGCGCTGCGACTGGCCAGATTTCGCACTTCGCCAGCGACGACCGCAAAGCCACGTCCCTGCTCACCAGCCCGAGCCGCTTCGACAGAGGCGTTCAGCGCCAGGATATTGGTCTGGAAGGCGATCGAGTCGATAACGCCGACGATATCGGCAACCTTCTGTGAACTGTCGGTAATGCGCCCCATGGTATCGACGACCTGTCCCATCACCTGGCCGCTACGACGCACGGTATCGGTCGCCCCGTCGGCGAGCTGGCTCGCCTGGCGCGCGTTATCGGCGTTCTGTTTCACCGTCGCCGTCATCTGCTCCATGCTGCTCGCGGTCTCGGCCAGCGATGCCGCCTGCTGCTCGGTGCGTGACGAGAGATCTTCGTTGCCGCGGGCGATATCGCGCGTGGCGGGCTTCACCACGGCGACGTTGCCGTTGACGTCGCCGACGATGGTGTCGAGACTCTTGCGCATGCGATTGAGCGCGCCGGTCAACTGCCCGATTTCATCGTTGCCCCGCTGTGACAGCGTCGCCGCCAGATTGCCGGCAGCGATCTGCAGCGCGAAGTCGAGTGCTTCACGCAGCGGGCGCAGGGATGCGCGTATCGTCGCCACTCCCATGATGATCAAGATCAACGCGCCGAAGACGAGCAGCGCGACCAGCGTTATCAGGATCGTTTTCTGCTCTTCGGCCGCACTGGTGGCCATCGATGCACCCGTCTGGCGCTTCTGGTCGACCAGTGCGTTGAGGTCGGCACTGAATTGATCGCTACTGCCTTTCAGCACGTCGTTGTAAGCCACGTAGGCCTGGTAGAAATCGCCACTGTCAAGCGCCGTCATTACCGCACCTAACCCCTTGTCGAGATAGGTGTCGAGATCGCCCGCGAAGGTTTCGGCGGCCGGTGTCTGGTTGGAGGGGCGATTCTGGTAGAAAGCGTTCCAGACGCCGGTGAGTTCCGCCTTGAGCGCATCGACTTTTTGCGCCACCGGCTTCATGTCGGTCGCCATGGGGTTACTGACTGGCTTGTCGACCAGCGCCCGGCCTTTGGACATCAGCTGGTCGATCTGCTGCAGCCTGGCCAGATCTTCCATACCATTCCGGGTCAATTGTTGTAGACGTTGACCATCCGACTGCAAGGCATACAGCGAGATACCACCGCTGATCGCCAGCACGATGAGCGCGAGCGCCATCATCGAGATCAGACGCCCCTTCAGCGAGCGAAAGCTGATGCGCTTGAGAGTTGCCACGGGGCCACGCGGCTTCAGCGTCCCTCGCTGTAGCGAAACCCCTTTGCGCCGGCCGGCCAGCAGCCGCGGGTAGTAGGTTTCTGCGACCTTGCGTTGCTTTTCGTCGACCTTGACCCGCACCGAGGTATAGCCGGCGACCTGGCCGGCGTCCATGATCGGCGTGACCGTCGACTGCACCCAGTAAAAGCTACCGTCCTTGCGGCGATTCTTGATCACGCCGGACCAGGTCTGCTGATGCTCGAGCGTCTGCCACAGATTGGCGAAGGCGGCCGGCGGCATATCCGGGTGGCGCACGATGTTGTGCGGTGACCCGATCAGCTCCTCCCGATCGAAGCCGCTGACGCGAATGAAGGCGGGATTGGCGTACGTGATTCGCCCCTTCATGTCCGTGCGAGAAATCAGATAGTCGTCGTCGGTCAGCGTGAATTCGTGATCGGTCACCGGCTGGTTGTGTCGCATCGCTGTATCCCTGGCATTGTTATGTCTCGCACCGACCGGCCGACGGTGAATCGACCAGCGTACCCATTACGGAAGGGTTATCGGCCGCCCGGACTCAAGCTTGAGCCCGGGGGGGCCATTCAAGCGCTGGTCAGCGCCCTGGTCGGGACAACCTTCGATGCCGCCGCGTCATGCTCCGGCTGCCACGCGTTATCGGATACCAGGTCCTCGGCAGCGACCCGATATCTCGCCATCGCGGTATTCAGCTTCTGCGCCTGGGCCAGTAGAGACTGCGAGGCGTGCGATGTCTGCTGGACGAGCGAGGCGTTCTGACCCGTAACCTGATCCAGTTCGGTAATCGCCTGATTGACCTGCTCGATGCCGCTGCGCTGTTCCCGCGTGGCGTTGGCGATCTCCTCCATCAGCCCACTGACACTGGCAACGGACGAGACGATGTCATCCATGGCGCCACCGACGCGATCGACGAGTTCGGCACCGCTATCGACCTGCTCACCGGAGCTCGAGATGAGCGTGCGAATCTCCCTGGCCGCCTCCGCGCTGCGACTGGCCAGGTTGCGGACCTCCTCGGCGACCACGGCGAAGCCTCGGCCCGCACTACCCGCTCTGGCGGCCTCGACCGAGGCATTGAGGGCGAGAATGTTGGTCTGGAAAGCGATGTTGTCGATGAGCTCGACGATGTCTGCCATCTCTCGCGAGCGTTCCTGAATGCGCGCCATGGTGGCCTCGACTTCGTTCATCATCTCGCCACCCTGCCTGGCGCGGTCACGGGTCTGCGTCGCCGCGCGATTGGCGGCCTCGGCATTGTCGGCGTTGTGCCGAACGGTCTGGGTCAGCTGCTCCATGCTCGACGCCGTCTCGACGATAGCGGCCGACTGTTGATCGGTTCGTGTTGCCAGATCCTGATTGCCGCTGGCGATCTGGCCAGCCCCCACATCGACCCACTCCGCACTCGCTCGCATCTCGGCAAACGTCGAGGAGAGTTGACGACGCATGTTCTCGATGGAGAACAGCAGACTGCTCGTGTCTTTGGGCTTGAGCACCAGCGCCTGGGCAAAATCGCCTGCAGCGATACGCTGAACTCTCTGGCGTGCATGAGCAGGGTCACCACCGAGCTGGCCGAGAACGTTACGAATGACCCAACCCACGGCCAGCGAGAGCAGGCCGCCCAGAACACCGATCAGCCCGAGGTAGAAAATCAAGCCATCGCCGAGTATCGCGTCGATATCGTCGATATAGACGCCGGTGGCAATCTGCCAGTCCCACTGCGGAACGCGCATCACGTAGCTGAATTTGTCGTAGGTGGCATCGCCGCCGCTGCGGCGCGAGACGTATTGAACCAGACCGCCCTGCGGGTTCTGTGCGGCGGTGAGCATCTCCTGATACAGTGGCCGGCCTTCCGGGTCGCGATAGTCACTCATGCTCTCGCCTGCGGCACGACGGGGGTGCAGCACGATATCCAGGTTGGAATCGAAGACGAAAAGATAGCCATCGTCCCCGAAGCCGAGCTGGGAGAGCGCATCCAGCGCGCGCTGCTTGGCCTCCGACTCGCTCAACGCGCCCGCGTTGGCGCGCTCGACGAAATCGTCCACCAGGTGCTTGGCGCTACCGATGAAGTATTGGAGGCTCTGGGTGCGCTGCTCGATCAGATTGGCGCGCATCGAGTAGAGCGACCAGCCGGCAACGAGCAGGAGCCCTACCCACATGAGTATCAGCGTTGTCCACAGTTTGCGTCGCATGGTCCAGTGGCGAAAATCGAGCATGTTGGCCTCACCGATGAGTCAAGGTTCGCAACTCATCGCCCGACCGATTCGAGCCCGAGTGCATTGCTCTCTTTATCGGCTCGCAGCGTGATCGACTTTATATCCCTCCTACGAAAGTCTTATACCCTAGATCATCGCCCTGAAAACGAAAAAACCGCGATCTCGATCGCGGTTTTCGTGGCGGCTGCAAGGGGCATCACGCGGTTTCGGCGGTGCGCTCCACCAGCTGCATCTCCTCGTGGGTCAACAACTTCTCGATATCGACCAGTACCAGCATGCGGTCATCGAGGCTGCCGATGCCGTTGAGATAGTCCGACGAGAGTGTCACGCCGAATTCCGGCGCCGGTTTGATCTGTTCCGGCGTCAGACTCATCACGTCGGAAACGCCGTCGACGACGATCCCGACGATACGATCGGCAACGTTGACCACGATGACCACGGTCTGGCCGCCGTATTCGACGTTTTCCAGGTTGAATTTCAGACGCAGATCGATGATCGGCACGATGACACCGCGGAGGTTCGTCACCCCCTTGATGAACTCCGGCACGTTGGCGATGCGTGTGACATTTTCGTAGCCGCGAATCTCCTGGACTTTGAGAATATCGACGGCGTACTCCTCGTCGCCCAGGGAGAAGACCAGATATTCATTGCTGGCCGCGTCGGTCATGGCGACATCAGCGTTCGCTTGCGTGTTCATGCTGGCGATACCTCTTGTAGATGATGACGTTTCGATTCGTGGCGCTGCTGCGACTTGCGCCGGTCGAGCCGATGCAGATCGGCAATATCGAGAATCAGGGCGACGCTACCGTCCCCGAGAATGGTCGCCGCGGAGATTCCCGGCACCTTGCGATAGTTGGTCTCGAGATTCTTGACCACGACCTGTTGCTGTCCGATCAGGTCATCGACCAGTAGCGCGTAGCGTCGGCCTTCGCCCTGCACGATGACAGCGATCGACTCCGTCACCTCGGTCTTCGCACCGACCACATCGAGCGCATGATGAAGCGAGATGATCGGCAGATACTCGTCACGCACCTTGAGCAACTGATCGTCGCCGGCCATCGAGTAGATCTCTTCGGCCTGCGGCTGCAGGGATTCGAGGACCGCGTTCAGCGGCAGCAGGAACGTCTCGGCACCGCAGCGGATCGACATGCCGTCGAGAATCGCCAGTGTCAGGGGCAGCACGATACGGGTGGTGGTGCCATTGCCCGGCTGACTCAAAATCTCGACGTGCCCGCCCATTTCCTGAATGTTGCGCTTCACCACGTCCATGCCGACGCCACGCCCGGAGACATCGCTTACCTGCTCCGCCGTCGAGAATCCCGGCGCGAAGATGAGCTGCCAGACATCGTCGTCGCTCATGGTGTCCGACACCGGCAGACCGCTTGACTTGGCCTTGGCGAGAATTCTCTCACGGTTGAGGCCGGCACCATCGTCGATGACTTCGATCAGAATGTTGCCACCCTGATGCTGGGCGGAGAGCGTCAGCCGGCCCGTCGCGGACTTGCCGGCCTCGATGCGCCGCTCCGGTGACTCGAGACCGTGATCGAGACTGTTGCGCACCAGATGTGTCAGCGGATCGATGATTCGCTCGATCAGGCTTTTGTCCAGTTCGGTGGACTTGCCCTCGGTGACGAGTTCCACGTCCTTGCCGAGCTTCGCGGCCAGGTCACGCACCAGACGGGGAAAGCGGCTGAAGACGTAGTCCATCGGCATCATGCGAATCGACATCACCGACTCCTGCAGATCGCGAGCGTTGCGCTGCAGCAGGTTCATGCCGTTGACCAGGGGGCCGTGAGAGACGATATCCATGTCGTTGGCAGTCTGTTCGAGCATCGACTGGGTGATGATCAACTCGCCGACCAGATTGATGATCTGATCGACCTTGTCGACCGGCACGCGAATCGTACTCGACTCGGCGTTCTTCCCACCCTTGCCGCCGTTCTTGGCAGCACTCTTCGCTGCCGGTTTGGCAGGGCTGGCGGCAGCACCCGATGCGGTATTGGCATCATTTGCCAGGGGCCCTGGCTGGGCGATGTCATCCTCGGCATCGCCGTGCACGGCCCGCTCCGCTGCTGTGGATTCCCCGGCCACGGATTCACCTGCCATGGATTCGGGGGCAGACTCATCGCTACCGGCACTCTCGTTGCCAGATGCGGCAGGCGCGTCATCGGCCGGCGAGGCAACGACGTCAGTGATCGACAGCTGGTCGGGCTCGATGATGAAACACAGCACGGCTTCTATATCGTCTCGGGACTCGTCGCTCGCCAGCACCACGCTATAGCAAGCCTGATCGCCACTGCGCGATACGATCTTGCCGAAATGCTGGAGCTCTTCGACCAGCAGTTCACGGTCCTTCTCGTTGACACCATTCAGTGTGATGGCGAGCTGCCGGTCACCGGCGTCCTGCGGCTCAGAAGCCTGGGCAACGGGCTCAGGCGCCGCAGACTCGCTGGCGGCAACTTCTACCGGCGCTGGCTCGGCAGCCGCCGGCGGTGGCGCATCATCTGCCCCGCCTTGCCCGAGCTCTTCCAGCGCCATTTGCTGCAAGACTCGAGAGATACGCTCGAATGCCTCGGCATCCGGCTCGCTGCCGTTTCGATAGGCATCCAGTTGGTCGTGAAGCATGTCCTTGGTTTCCAGAAACGTATCGACGATATCGCGCCGCAGTTTGAGTTCGCCGCGCCGCGTGTGATCCAGCAGGTTCTCGAGCCGATGCGTCGTCTCCTGGAGCACGGTGAACCCGAACGTTCCGGCACCACCCTTGATCGAGTGAGCCGCGCGAAATATTGCGTTCAGATCCTCGATGTCGGGATCATCGACGTCGAGGTCGAGCAGTAGCCGCTCCATGTCGGCCAGCAACTCCTCGGCCTCCTCGAAGAACGTTTCGTAAAAATCAGAAATATCCATACGTACCTGCCATGGCAGTGAAAACGAGAGGAGCTAACGCTAGGGAGCGAGATATCATTGCAAGGTGTCCGGCACGGGTACGACCGGCTCGTCGGCGACGGCAACCGGCGGTAGCGACGAGCGCTCCTGCTGCTCGATTGCCGAGGCCGCTCGGTTATCCAGCACGACGATGCTGATCCGACGGTTGACCGCATCGCTGGGCCGTGTGTCGGGCAGCGTCACGCGCGACCCCATACCCGCCACCCGCAGCAGCTTGTCCGGTGCCAGACCGGCGGCAGTCAGCTCTCGTCGGGACGCATTGGCACGATCTGCCGATAGCTCCCAGTTGCTGTAGCCTTTTTCGCCGCCGGCGTAGGGCAGATCGTCGGTGTGGCCGCTGATACTGATCGGATTGGGCATCTCGTTGAGCACCGGAGCGATGCGCTCGAGAATCTTCTGCATGTAGGGCTCGAGCCGATCGCTGCCCAGCTCGAACATCGGCCGCTTCTCGCTGTCGACGATCTGGACCCGCAGCCCTTCCGGAGAAAAATCCATGCGTAGCTGTGAACTGAGTTCTCTGAGCTGCGGATCACTCTGGATGACGCTCTGTAGACGGTCTCGCAGATAACGCAGATTACGCTGCTCGTCGCTGGAGCGAGTCTGCTCGCGGACGTTCTTGCGCCTGACCTCGCCATCGACCTTGGTCGGATCGTCGCCGCCACCGGGAATCGCACTGGTGCTCGCCGTATTCTTGTCTCCGCCGGTCAGCGCCACCGCCAGCGGCGTTCGGAAGTACTCGGCGATGTTCTCGAGCTCCCGCTCGCTGACGGTCGAGAGAATCCAGAGCACCAGGAAGAGTGCCATCAACGCGGTCATGAAATCGGCGTAGGCGATTTTCCACGCACCGCCGTGATGCCCCGCCGCCTGCACGCGCTTGCGCTTGACGATGACCGGGCGACGCTCGCCGTTGCCACTCATCAGCTGTCGGTACCCGTGCCGCGCAGCGTCTGCCCGCTGGAGCGAACATGCTCCTCGAGCTCACTGAACGACGGCCGCACTGCAGTGAACAGGGCCTTGCGACCGAACTCGACCGCGAGCTGTGGCGCGAGACCGTTGAGACTGGCCATTAACGTCACGCGGATACACTGAAGCATCTTGGTCGCTTCACCGACCTGCAGGTTGATGTGATGCGCAACCGGCGTCACGAATCCATACGCCATGAGGATGCCGGCAAAAGTGCCGACGAGCGCCTGCGCGATCATCTGTCCCATCACGCCGGCCCCCTGGTCCGCAGCGCCCAGCGCGTGAACTACGCCCATGACGGCAGCCACGATGCCGAAAGCCGGCAGCCCGTCGCCGACGGCCGAGAGCGAGTGCGCCGGCAGTGCCGCCTCGTGCTCGAACGTCTCGATCTCGTGCTCCATCAGCGCATCGATTTCGAACGGGTCCATGTTGCCACTGACCATCAGACGCAGATAGTCGGTCAGGAACGCCATGATCATCGGGTCGGATAGAATTTTCGGGTAATCGGCGAAGATCGCGCTCTCCTGCGGCGCATCGATGTCGCGCTCGATGGCGAGCATGCCGTCCCGTCGCGCCTTGGTCAGCAGGCGGTACTGAAGCGCCATCAGCTCCATGTACATCGCCTTGTTGTAGCGCTTGGTGCGCTTGAGCTTGGAGAAAGACCGCAGCGTGGCCTTGATGGCCTTGCCATTGTTGGCGCAGACGAACGCGCCGATGGCCGCGCCACCGATCATCACGAACTCGGCAGGCTGGATCAGCGCCCCCAGATGGCCACCGATGGCCGCGTATCCGCCGAAGACGCTACCGATGACGACGATGTAGCCGATTATGATCAACACGAAGCAGGCTCCCGAAAATCGCGATGTATGGCGAACATGCCTCCTCTATCGGCAGCGATGGCCTATGGCTTGAGGGCCGATCATCAGAAAAGCGTGATACGACGGCGCGTCTCGATCGCCCGTAAGACCGGCAACGAAAAAGGCGAGTCGATCACTCGACTCGCCCCGGTCTGTCACCCGCAAGGTTGCAAGGTCTATCAGCCGTTAGCCGCGACCTTGTCCCGCGCCCTCTTGTCTGATGTCTCGGCGATCGCAAGGCGCTTTTCCGCGCCAAGTTTGGCCTTGCGCGTCTTGCCGGCTCGCGAGGGTGGCTGGCAGATGCCGCAGACATAGTCGTGCGTCGGACTGTGAGCATGCGCGACGAAATGCCCCCCGCAGCTCTGGCAGGGTGATAGCTGCAGCAGATCGCTCTCGAAGAAACGCACCAGCGTCCAGGCACGCGTCAAACCGAGCGTGGGTTCCGCATCGTCGAGCTCGATCTGTTCGAGGTAGAGACGATAGGCTTTGACGAAAGCCGACATGCGGTCGCAACCGAGGTCTCGCGAAAATCGCTGATAGATATTGTAGAAAAGCGACGAGTGAACATTGGGCAGCCAGGTGATGAACCAGTCAGCCGAGAAAGGCAGCATGCCTTTGGGCGGCGACATCCCCTTCACTTCCTTGTAAAGCTTGATCAACCGACCCCGACTCAGATCGGTTTCGGTCTCCAGGACCTGCAGGCGCGCGCCGAGCTCGATCAACTCGACGGCCAACTGCACCTGACGCATTTCCCCAACCAGGCTCTTGTCCGCCATCTCTCAACCCTCCCGTACGGCAGCAGCCGTCGAGCGACCGGCGCCGGCCATCAGCAGCGCTGCGTGCGTCTGGCTGAGCCCCTGCGCGCGAGGATTATTGACCAGCAGCTCGAGCTGATCCGCCTCCGAGATTCGCAGATGACAGAGCAGCTGATGGGTCCGCGACAGCTGGGTCAGCTGCTTGACCGACAGCCGCGCGATCGCATCGGCCATGGGTGCCGAGAGGTCCAGACGAAACATCGCCGCCTCGCGATCCTCGCTCAGCAGGCGCTGGACGAGCAGCAGGTAGGAAAGATTCAGATCCTGGATGTCATCCAGCAGATTGTTGGCTTGCATCGATTTAGGTTCCCTGCGTTCGTTTTTATTCGGCGCCCATGTCGCTGCCAGGCGCTCGCCCCGTCTGTAGTCGTGCACACGACTACATCAGATCTTTATGATGAACCTAGTTTGCTACTTTTTGATGAAAAAAAGCAAGCTTTGTTATGTTTTTTATCGGTTGGTAACTATATGGGGCGCTTTAGTATCGGAATAACTCGGCAATTTGCTGATATTAAAGTCGATTTTATTATTGAACGACTGATCAGCTAAAAATCGAAATGTAACAAATTGCATGAAATCAGGTGCGACTGAGCCTTTTTCATGACTTACGTTGAATGGAAAATTCTCATTTCAACGATCGTCGCGCTGCCGATCAAGCTCACCGATCCAGACGAGCAGTTCGGCGATGACCTGGTAGAGCTCGGCAGGAATACGCTCGTCGAGGTCGATCTGCATTAAAAGGGACACGAGTTCGGGCGAGTCATGCACGAAGACCTCTTCCTGTCGGGCGAGTTCGATCATTCGCTCTGCCACGCTACCGTAGCCCTTCGCGACGACCCGCGGCGCATCCAGACGTTCGCCGGAGTATGCCAGTGCGACAGCCCTGCGCCGCGAATCCGCCTTGTCGTCACTCATGGCCAGGGCCTGCCGAGAGCTCGACCGATGCGTCGAGCTTGTCGAGACGCGCCCGCAGCTCTCCGAGTGCGGCGGCCATTTGAAGCCGCGATTCCGCCAGCGCAGGCTCTATACGAGCACTCAGGCGCCCGCCGCTACTGGACTGTAGATGAAGCGTCACCAGACCCAAACGGGGAAAGGCCACATCGATCGTGGCCTCCCAACCGCGAGCCTCCTCGGTGGATGACGATGACTCGGTGTCGCTTCGCCCCTCCTCGCCCTCGTAAGCTGGCGCGAGCAGCATTGTCATCGCCACGTTCGGCCAAAGCTGGCCTTCCCAGCGCACTTCGGGTGCCACCACCAGCTCGAGCTGGTGGCGAACCAGTGACTGAAGCGCATCGCTCGAGTGCCGCCCGACCTGGTGCCTGTCGACCATGGAGACGCTAAGCTGATCATCGGCCAAGCTCGCTTCGCTGGATTCCATGTGCATCATCGTTGCCATCGGCGCCCTGGCCTGAGGATTTGCAGTTACCGTCGGTCCCGAGCCGAAACGCCCTTCAGTCCCACCAGGGCCTGACCGAGCGCTCTCGGCCTGCCCATCACGATGCCCGAGAGTCTCTTGCCTGGCCGCAGGGGCCGCAGCATCACGCGCACCGATGGTCCCGCCAGGCACGCGGAATGCCTGCGGCCAGATCTGCAGCGGTAACGGTGTCTGATTCGGTGTCGTCGCCAGAAAGCGCAGGCCCAGCCAGGCCTGAGGCTCCCGGATCAGCGCACCACGAGGCATCTCCCCCTCCATCCAGCGCAGCAGGTGAGACTCGTAGAACAGCCCGCTCTGGCTGACACCTCTCGAGAGCGTGCCGGCGACAATCTGCGCATCTCCGACATGACGCGACAGCAACGGGGCCAGCGGCCGAATGGTAGCCAGGCGATCGGCGGGAAAGCGATCGAGCAGGTCGGCGATGACGGTCGCGGTACGACTCAGATGAAGCTGCGTGGAAGCGGGAGCCGTGCGTTGAGTCGCGAGCGTCTCTTGCGTGGGCCGCGCGTCGGCGGTCACTTCTCTGGAAGGACTGCCGACCGTGCCGCCACCCTGGGGATGCAGCCGGGAGTCACTGCGCGCCGGCTGGATGGCGTCGGAGGACGTCTTGGCCGCGACCGGCGCCGGGAGGTCCTTCGCTACGGGAATCTCGACACGCTTGCCCAGCACCTGGTGCAGGAGCGTATCCAGAATCGGCGTGATGCCGCTCACATGCGCTCTTCTGGCGGTATCGATCGCAGCCGGGAGGCGATACTGCCCCGCCCCGCGTGATAGGCCTTGCCGAGTGCCTGTTGACGACGCGAGCTTCCGATCAGGTGGCTCAACGCATCGCGCCGAGCATCCAGCAGCTGCCGCGTCTCGCGGTCCTGCGTGAGAATCGTCTCCAGCAGCGCGCGCTTCTCCAACCGATCACGGTCGCTCAGCACCTGAGCGCGATCCCGTTCTCGGATGCGGGCGAGCTCGAGGACATACTCCGCCTCGCAGTCAATCAACTCGTCCCAGGAGTCCGCCTGCGCAAGCCTCAGCATGCGCCAAGAAAGCTCGCACAGTGCGCGATAATGATCGATGACAGACGATACATTCGTCATCCCGGTCGGACTCCTCGAAATGGCGTCTGGTCAGAGATTGATAGCCGCCGTGTGTCTAAGCTCGCGCCAGCCGGAACCGATATTCTCGAGAAGCGCTGCCGCTTCGTCGAGCGCACCGACCTCATCGCGCAGATTGGCGCGCAGCAGCAGGCGGGCAACGTAGTCGTAGATCTGCCCGAGATTCTCCGCAATCTCGCCGCCTTTTTCACGATCCAGCGCCGCTGCCAGACCGTTATTGACGATATCGATCGCCTTGGAGATCGCCGCTCCCTTGGCCGCGCGATTGCCATCCTGTAGATGAAGGCGAGCGGCCGCGATCGACGCCTGGGCGCCATCGAACAGCATCACGATCAATTGATGAGGGTCGGCCGACATGACGGCGGATTCGACTCCAACGCGAGCATAGGCATTGACACCGCGCATGGCATTCATTCTGGTTCCCCGTAACACCGATTGGCGTTGGCTAGAGCTGAAATTGGCGCTGGTTAGAGCTTAAGAAGTCTGGGCGCTGAGCGCGTCGAACTGCTGTGTCAGGTAGTCGCTGGTCGAGTTCATCTGCGATACCAGCGAGTCCAGGTCGGCAAACTGGGACCGGTAACGCGCGATAGTGGCATCGATCGAGTCCTGCATGCGGGAGTATCGATCGGCAAGACTATCCAGCGTGCTGTCGATGCCATCGGTTGCGCTCTGCAGCAGTCCATCATCGTCGAGGATGATGCCCATGGTGTCATCCAGACTGCTGGCAAACCCGCCCTCACCGTCCACGCCGGCAAAGAACTGACTGACCGCGTCGCTGTTCTCGTCGAGGGCACTGCTGAGCTTGTCGTCATCGACCTCGAGCGTGCCATCGAGCTGCAGCTCGATGCCGAGATTGGACAGCATGCCGTAGACACCGTCGCTGTCGCTGTAGCTCATGGCGCTGCGGAGCTTCGATTCGATGTTACGCATCGTCGAATTGCCCAGCAGCGCACCGGCCGTATCAGCGTCTGCGTCATAAGACGTCAGGCTGTCAGCAGTCGAGACGTAGCTGTTGTACGCATCGACGAACGCCTGCACGGCCGACGTCATCGAATCGGTGTCCTTCTCGACGGTCAGCGTTTCGCCGCTGTCGTCGGTGACATCGGTCAAGGTCAGCGTCACGCCCTGCAGCGACTCCTCGACCGTATTGGACTGGCTGGTAATATCGATGCCATTGACGGTCAGCTGCGCATTCTGCGCCGCGACCGTCTGCGTCATGGCGCTGCCGGTGACGGTGGACTTGCCGTCATCCCCGATGGTCGACGAGAAACCGAACGCATCGTTCAGGCTGGTATCACTCGAGGAGACCGACATCGCCGCATCGGTACCGGTCTCCGACGAACTCAGCACCAGACGAGAGCTGGTACCATCGTTGACGATGGTCGCCGTGACGCCGCCCTTCTGGGCATTGATCGCGTCGCGCAGATCGCTCAGCGAGTCGCCGTCGGCGACATCCACGTCGAAGGTCGAGGCGTCGGCACCGCTGCCGACCGAGAAGGTCAGCGTACCGCTCATGCCGAGCGTGGCGTCCTTGTCGTCATACCCCGCCGATGCGACGGTCTGGGCCTGCGCCAGCTGCGAGACAGCGACCTGGTAACGACCGGCAACGGCTTCTCCCGAGCTGCTGACCGTGACGGCGCTCCCGGTAATCGAGCTCGTCACGGCCGTGAAAGTGTCAGGGTCACTCAATGCCTCGAGCGAGTCACGCAGGGAGCTCAGCGTGCTTTCGAGCGTGCCGAATGCGGAGAGCTTGGTCTTGTAACTGGTCTGCTGTTCGGTGATCGGCGTGAGCTTTTCGTTCTCCGCATCTTCCAGATCATCCAGCAGACCGCTCAGGTCCAGACCGGAACCGATTCCCAACGACGATATCGTAGACATAGTGTCCTCTTTGATCCTGACGCCATTTGTAGCACGCCAGGCAGTCGAGAAGGCGCGAATAAGGCGTGTTTTACCGTTGCTTTTCCCTGATCGGCCGGGAGCGATCAAAACTTTAGGCGTCGATGAAATAAAGATGGGACTCGATCACGGTCGCGCCCACGCTTTCACCGTCGCGCCCACGCTTTGGGTGGTCAGGTGGTGGCCGAATGGGCGATCATAGGCGACCGATCAAACAGGTCAGCAGGAGACGACATGGATGCAACCTCCCTTCAGGACAACTATCGCCTGTGGCTGCGCTTTCAGCGCCAGGAGAAGCTGAGCCGAGAACACAAGGCAGCGCTGCAGAAGTTGGCCCAGACCGGCGCCATGGCTTCACGTGTCACCGAGGCCTACCGCAGCATGGCCGACCGCGCCGCCAAGGAGGGGGCCAGCTATCGCGTCCTGTTCCAGCGTCGTCGCGACAACGGCGACGAGCTCGCCTGCGAAGGATGGCTGTTCGTGCGCCGAGTGCTCGCCGAAGGTGGTACTACGCGGATCCGGGCTACGCTGTTCGAGACGTTCACGCTGGAGGAAGGCGAGATCACCCCCTCCGCCAACAGCCCGCAGAAGGTGACGCTCGAGATCTACGACGAACTGCTCGTCCAGAAGAGCATGACGCTGGGCTGTCGCACCGACCGTCACGACGACGAGCGTGACACGCGCTTCATCACATTTCTCGACAGCGTTCGCGGCGATCTACGCCAGTATCTCTGAACCCGCTGATGGAGCGTCTCGCCAGTTCGCGGGAGACGCGTTATCCCCGGTTCACGGAAACCCGTTCGCCAACGCGTCGAGACGCTTTTCCCGACGCTCAGAAACCCTGGAGGTTCTTCGATGGTAAAGACGCCCCACCCCTCGAAAATCCACTTTACCGCGTTGACGCTGGACGACCTCGATGGCGTCAGCGGTATCGTGCAGCCGGCCGCTCAGGCGCAGAGCGTAACGCTCGAGAGCTCCGCCGCGCTGCTGGTGACTGACTTCAGCGTCAGTCGACCGCATACCCTGTCGACGAATGCCTCGATCGAGCAGGCCCTGGAAGCCATGAAGCAAGCCGGCGTACGCCTGCTCATGCTGGTCAATGGCAGTGGACGCTTCACTGGCGTGGTCAATGCCCGCGAACTGATCGGTGGCCGCCGCATCACCATGGCGATGCAGCAACACCAGATCGGGCGCGACGAAGTGACCGTCGAAATGATCCAGACACCGCGCAGCGAGCTGCACTCACTCTCCTACGCGAAGCTTTCCCACGCCACGGTCGGTGACTTGGTGGAAACGCTCAAGAGCTCCGGCGACCAGCACGTCCTGATCACCGAGCCCGATGGCAGCGGCGCCTCGCGTATCCGCGGTCTGATCTCGGCCTCCGATATCAGCCGCGCCCTCGGCGTTGACCTCAACCACCCGCCGGAAGCGCGCACCTTCGCGTCCATCTGCCAGGTCATTCGTGGGCACGATCTCTGACATGGAGGCTGCAGGCACCCAAGGCAGCGCGCCGGTTCTGATACTTTATGCCGGTGGCACCATCGGCATGCGTGAAAGCGAGCGCGGGCTGGTGCCCGCGGACGATTTCGCGGCGCGCCTCGAACGGGCGATGTCGTCCATTCCCCCCGCTCGCCAAGCCCGGCTGCCGCGCTACACGCTCTGGGAGTCGTCTGCACCGATCGATTCCAGCAGTGCCACGCCGGCGGACTGGTCACGCCTGGCGGAGCATATCGCTGCGGTGCACGAGCAGTACGCCGGTTTCATCGTGCTTCATGGTACCGACACTCTCGCCTGGTGCGCCTGCAGTCTGGCATTCCAGCTTCAAGGACTTGGCAAGCCCGTCATCGTGACCGGGTCGCAGAAGCCGCTGGAAGCGGATGACAGTGACGCGCTGGGCAATATCGAAACCGCGCTGGCATTCTCGGCCACGCCCGGCCTGTCGGAAGTCTGTGTAGGCTTCGGCGGTCGGCTGCTGCGCGGCACGCGAGCCAGAAAGTGGTACACTCACGACGCCATCGGCTTCGAGAGCCCCAATTGGCCGCCCCTGGGGGAGATGGTCGAGCACGTGGCCGTGCTCTATCCCTCTCGTTGCCACCAGGACCGAGGCGCACCACGCTTCGAGCTGATCCCGCCGCAGGCGCGATCGCCGATCGTCAGAGTGCCGCTCTGGCCGGGCATGCAGGGCGAGGCGCTGGAGCGGCTGATCGATGATGACGCCGTGACCGGCGTGCTGCTCGAATGCTGGGGAAGCGGCAATCTTCCCGAGGACCCGACGATCATCGGCGTGCTCGCCCAAGCGAGCGCCAGCGGCAAGACGCTGGTGGCCCTGAGTCAATGCCCGGTAGGTGGTGTGCGTCTCGGCACTTACGCCAGTGGTGCTCACCTAGTCGATCTTGGCGTGCTGGCGGCCGACGATATGACCGTCGAAGCGGCCGGCAGCAAATTGACGCATTTGAAGGCGCTCAGCTTGTCGACCGATGAGCTGAGACGACGCTTTCTGACGCCACTGGCCGGCGAGTCCGGCGCCTTCACGCGTTAGCCGTCGAGATCGCAGGGTATTGTCCCGCGGTGTTTCAGGCACACGTTTTCACGTTACCGGTTTTCACGTCACAGGTTGAACGCATGACCTCCCCTTCCCAACACGCCGGCCCGACACCGGCGGTCGTCATTTACTCCGGTGGTATGGATTCCTATACCGTTCTGCACCGCGCCATTCGGCAGGGTTACGCGGTCAACGCGCTCTCGTTCGATTACGGTCAACGTCATGCCCGCGAGCTGGAGGTCGCGTCGTCAGTTTGCGCGGCACTGGAAATTCCCCATCGGGTCGTCGACATCCGCGCCATTCATCAACTGATCGGCAATTCGGCCCTGACCGACCCCACCAGGCAGATGCCAAAAGCGGACTACGCGGCGGATAACCTGGCCGACACGGTCGTCCCCAACCGCAACATGATTCTGCTGTCGCTGGCGATCGGCCATGCCGTCAACATCGGGGCACCGACCTGCTTCTATGGCGCGCACGGCGGCGATCATGTGCTGTATCCGGACTGCCGCCCGGCGTTCGTCGAACGCATGAACGACGTGGCCGCGATCGCCAACTTCGAAGCCGTCACCATCGAAGCGCCTTACCTGCGCAAGGAGAAGTCGGACATTCTGGCGGACGGCATCGAGATGGGGCTCGACTATTCGCAGACCTGGACCTGCTATCTCGGACAGGCGCAGGCCTGCGGCGAGTGCGGTAGCTGCCGAGAACGCTTGAAGGCATTTGCCTCGCTCGGTCTGTCGGACCCCCTGCCCTACGCCATCGACGTCTGAGCCCACCGAGAGAACATCGCATGTACAGCGTCAAAGAAGCCTTCTATACGCTGCAGGGGGAAGGCGCCCAGGCTGGACGCGCCAGCGTCTTCTGCCGCTTCGCCGGCTGCAACCTCTGGTCCGGACGAGAGCAGGACCGCGCCACGAGCCGCTGCACGTTCTGCGATACCGATTTCGTCGGCACCAATGGCCAGAACGGCGGTCAATTTCGCGACGCGAATGCCCTCGCCGACCACCTGGACAAGCTGTGGCCGCATGCGGACAGCGGCAAGCGCTACGTCGTTTTCACCGGCGGCGAACCCTTGCTCCAGCTTGACGCGGCGCTGATAGAGGCCATGCACGAGCGCGATTTCGAGATCGCCGTCGAGACCAACGGCACGTTGCCAGCGCCCGACGGGATCGATTGGATCTGCGTCAGCCCCAAGGGCGACAATCCGCTCGTCCTGACTCGCGGCAGCGAGCTGAAGCTTGTCTATCCGCAAGCCGGACTCGACCCTGAACGGTTCGCCGGGCTCGAGTTCGCCCATTTCTTTCTGCAGCCGATGGACACCACCCCTGCTGCCATTGCCTCCGATGGCAGCACGATGAGCGCGACGGTGGATTACTGTCTCCGCCACCCGCAGTGGCGGCTGTCGCTGCAGACGCACAAGATTGCAGGAATCGATTGATGACCCTGTTCGTGAACAACCTGACCAATGTCGACGTCTCGGTATGGTCACCGCAGTACGGACTGCAAGGCGCCAGCTGGCACGTCGACGTCGAGCTCGATGGCGAGCTGGGTGAAGACGGCATGCTGTTTGATTTCGGCGACGTCAAACCGTGGATCAAGTCGCGCCTGGACGCTGGCCTCGACCATACGCTACTGGTGCCGACACACGCCCCCGGCGTCGGCGTCGAGGAGTGCAGCGAGGGACTCCACGTCACGGCGGAGCTGCCTTACCCGTTCGAAGTCCGCGCACCGCGCCAGAGTTTCACGCTGCTGCCCTGGGCGGAGGTGACACCCGAGCGGCTTGGAGATCATCTCAGCGCAGAGTTGAGCAAGCGCCCGCCACCTCGCGTCGAGGCTATCCGTCTGCGCCTTCGCGAGGAATTTCCCGAGGGCGCTATCTACACCTACAGTCACGGCCTCAAGCATCACGCCGGCAACTGCCAGCGGATCGCCCACGGCCATCGGTCGCACCTTCGCATCTGGCGGGATGGCCAACGCGACCTGGAACTCGAGGCGCTCTGGGCGGCTCGACTCGACAACAGCTACCTGGTCGACGATGCCGACGTCACCAATCCACGCGAGCTCGAGCAGCCGCTGAAGGTGAAGTACCGCTCCGCCCAGGGACTGTTCCGAATCAAGCTCCCCAGAGAGCGTTGCCACCAGCTACCGACGCCGACCACTGTCGAGCACATTGCTTCATGGCTCGCCGAGCAGATCGCACAGAGTACCGGCGGAGACATTCGCGTTCAGGCCTTCGAGGGCATCGATAAAGGCGCGTTGGCCCAGGCACGGCGCCCGTGAGCTGTCGAGCCGGCTGCGGCGCTTGCTGTATCGCCCCATCGATCAATTCTCCGATTCCCGGCATGCCTGACGGCAAGCCGGCCGGCGTACGCTGCGTCCAGCTCGACGACCAGAACCTCTGCAAGCTGTTCAACGATCCGCACCGGCCGACGCTCTGTCGGCAATTCGACTATGACGAGGCCGTCTGCGGCGAGAGCCGTGAAGAGGCGCTCGTCATCCTGACCCAGTGGGAGCACGCGACGGCCTAGTCGCGAGTTGCCGGGCTTCCGTACACCGCGCGCCGAAAATCGCGCCTCCGCGCCTTTGGCTTCCGAGCCTCGCACTTCCGGGTCCTCAGCTTCCAGGCATCCAGCGTCTAGGCATCGAGCTTGACCAGCATCTTGCCCTCGTTGGCGCCACGGAAAAGACTCAAGAACGCTTCCGGGGTTTGCTCGAGGCCCTCGACAATGCTCTCCCGGTACTTGATCTTGCCCGATGCCACCAGCGGTGCGACCTCGTCCAGGAAGGTCAGATAGTGCTGCCAGTGCTCTCCCACGATGAACCCTTCCATACGCGCCTTATGGAAGAGAAGTTGATTGAGATTTCCAGGACCGCTGCCAGCATCCGTGTCGTTATAGCGATCGATCAGTCCGCAGACAGCGATTCGCGCATGGTCACGCAGGTTCTCCAGCGCCGCTTCGAGCAGGGGGCCTCCGACGTTTTCGTAGTAGATGTCATACCCCTCCGGCGATGCCGCTTTCAACGAGGCTGAGAGCGCCTCGACATCCTTGCCCTTGTAGTTGACGGCGACGACACCCAACGACTCCAGCCACTCGCACTTGGCCGGCGTGCCAGCAACGCCAACGACATGACAGCCGGCCCGCTTTGCCAGCTGCACGGCAAGAGAGCCGACGGCCCCGGAGGCCGCGCTGACCAGCACACGGTCGCCTGACTGCATCGCGGCAATCCGGTTGAGCCCCGTCCAGGCTGTCATCCCGGGCATACCCAACACCCCGAGGAACGCCTGCTCCGGCACGTCATGAAGCGGCAGCGCCTCGACATCATTCCCGGGGAGCTGCGCGACGTCGCGCCACCCCGCCATATGCCGAACCCTGTCTCCGACCTGAAAATGCGGGTGGCGGCTGGCGATGATCTCGCCAATGGCGCCACCGGCCAGCGGTTCATCGAGCGCGTAGGGCTCGACATAGGTGGTAACGCCACTCATGCGTCCTCGCATGTAGGGGTCCACCGACAGCCAGCGGTTGCGGATCCTGACCTCGTTCTGCGCAAGGTCCGGCAGCGGCGTCTGCCGGAGCGCGAAAAGACTCGAGTCCGGCAGCCCCCTGGGCACCGCGGTCAGAACAAAATGATGAGACGTCGACATGAAAAACCCTCCCGGCTGAAAGCGATCTCGCCACTCAGCCTAGGAGGGTCGTCAAACTCATGCCAGGTAGGCCGGCATGGCGCTGGCCTGCGGGCCTTCAGTTGCGCTCGACTTTCGCCTCGTCCTGCAGCGTGTTGCTGAGCCCCTGGATGATGCCCTGGGCCTGAACCCGCTGCGCAAGACGCGTGGAGAAGTCGGCATCATCGCTTTCCGCCTTCCCGGTCTGAACAGACTCCAGACCAATCAGCGCAACACCTTCATCGGTCGTCGCTTGCCCCCACTGAACCGCGTCGCCTTGCGGATGCGGCAGCCGGAACGCCTCCTGAAGGACGGCATCAGGCAGGCTATCGTTGCCGCTGCGACTTGCATCACCGATCTCTTTCCAGGTGAGACCCTCGACATTACCGCCATCACGCAGCGTGGAAAGCGCCTGCTTGGCTTGCGCCTGCAGTTGCCGCTGCGTCATTTCTGCGGTGACCGCCTGACTGACGCGATCGCGGACCTGATCGAGCGGCAGCGTGCTGGCGTCTCGGTGGTCTACTACCCGCACGACCACCCGTTGCTGGTCGTCCGTCGTGACGACGTCGCTGTTGTAGCCATCCTGGAGGACATCCGGCGAGAAGGCGGCGGCAACGACATCGGGGTTGGACAGCACGCCCTGGCCGCCGTCGTCCTGCGAGAACCAATCACTGGTCTGCACGTCGAGCCCAAGGTCCTTGGCAACGCTCTGCAGATCGTTGGCCTGATAGGCGGCATCGGTGAGCTGCTGAACCTTGTCATCGAAGCGGGACTGCGAGTTCTCCATCTTGACCTGCTGGGTCAAGGTCGCCTTGTCCTGCTCGAACGGCGGGATATCGATATTCGTCACTTTGATCAGATGAAGACCATACTGGCTCTTGACGATCTTCGACACATCGCCTTTCGCCAGGGAGAAGGCTGCATCGTCGAACGCTTCACCGAAGAACCCCTTCTGAATCTCACCCAGATCGCCACCTTTACCGGCTGAAGACGAGTCATCCGAGTACTGCTTGGCCAGATCGGCGAAGCTCTGGCCCTGCTTCAATTTGGACTGGACCTCTTCGAGACGCTGACGCGCCTGCGCTTCGGTGCGGTCATCGCCGAACGTGACCAGAATATGCGACACCTGTCTTGGCGCGCTTTGACGCGCGGCCTCGTAGGCCTGGCGCAGTTGGGACTCGGTCACGTCGACATCACTGGCCACGTCGCTCTGATTGAGCACCACGTATTTGACCTTGACCTGAGCCGGTCGACGGAAGTCGTCCTTGTGCTGCTCATAATAGCTCTGCAAGTCATCCTGCGTCGGCTTCACCGGTTGCGACAGGCTGGCCGGCGTCAGCTCCGCATAGCGAAAACTGCGCTGCTGTTGCTGCAGCGCCGCCAGCCGAGATTTTTCCGAGGGCAGCACGAATGCCGAAGCGGCAAGGCCCTGCTGCACCTGACGTCTGAGCGTGTCGGCACGAAGCTCACGACGAAACGCATTGGGCGTGTAGCCAGCCTGGGCCAGACGATTGGTGAAAAGCTCCTGCGAGAAGCGACCGTCCTGATCCTGAAACTCGGGAATCGAGACGATCAGCTGATCGACCTGACTGTCGGAAACGTGGAGTCCGCCGTCGCTGGCGTATTGATCGAGCACCTTCTGCTGAATCAGCTGATCAAGGACCTGTCCACGAAACTGGCGCTCCTGCTCGGGAGGCACCTGACCGGAACGAATGCCACGCTGTACCTGGGCTTCTACCGCCTGACGACTGATAGAATCACCATTGACGGTCGCGGCATCCTGACTGCCCGAGTTGGAGAAATAGCTGACCAGTGACTCCGCGCCAAACAGCGCGAACGTCACGATGATGGCTCCAACGATGACTTTTGCCACCCAGCCCTGGGAGCCTTCACGAATTCTTTGCAGCATGCTGTCCTCGCATGTCGATTACCTGTTATCGCGTGCGCATCGTACACCGTCACACACTGCCGACGCATCCTGCACGGGCCCCGCACTATTCACAAAACCCGGGTCGGCGATCCGGGCCCTGCCAATCTCAGGCAATAAAAAAGCGCATCGCGTAGCGATGCGCTTACCTGATTCGGACCAACCGTCTCATCCATCAGCCAGAGAGTCTGGTGACCCAGAGGCGGGTCCGCGCGACGGATGAACCTTAGTTCACGGCGTCTTTCAGTGCTTTACCGGCTTTGAAGCTCGGCACCTTGGCAGCGCTGATGTTGATCGGCTTGCCGGTCTGCGGGTTACGGCCAGTGCGCGCGGCACGCTCCTTGACCGAGAAAGTCCCGAACCCGACCAGTGCCACGGAGTCGCCTTTCTTCAGACTGTCCGACACGGACTCGACCATGGCATCGAGAGCACGAGTGGCAGCAGCCTTGGGAATATCGGCAGACGCGGCAATGGCTTCGATAAGCTCGGATTTATTCACACTTCACCCCTTGACGGTATACGAAATTAACAGGAAATCGTTACGCAAACTTCTCAGCGAACACGATCACAGCAAGTGAGCATTTTATAGCAATGCCGTGATTCCACTGTCAATCGAGATCATGAGAAAAACCCCGTCACTCCGGGCTTTGCGCATGAGATTGACGTTTTGGCAAGCTCAGTGAGTGCTGACATTGGTCTGCGACGGTGCAACGTCATCGGCGACTTTTTCATCTGCCTCGAGGCGATCCGTCAGCGCCAGTGACAGTACGTCGTCGATCCACTTCACCGGACGAATATTCAACGCATTCTTGATGTTGTCAGGCACCTCCTTGAGGTCCCGACGATTTTCATCCGGAATGAGTACGGTCTTTATACCACCGCGCCGTGCAGCCAGCAATTTCTCCTTCAGGCCCCCAATCGGCATCACCTCGCCGCGCAGATTGACCTCGCCCGTCATGGCGACGTCACAACGGACTGGCCGGCCACTGTAGGCGGAGATCATTGCCGTGACCATGCCGATACCGGCGCTGGGGCCGTCCTTGGGCGTGGCGCCCTCGGGAACGTGGATATGAAGATCCTCTTTCTCGAACCTTTCAGGGTCGATGCCCAACTGCGGCGCGCGCGCTCGAACTACCGTGTGAGCCGCACTGACGGACTCCTTCATGACGTCGCCCAGAGAGCCTGTCTTGTTGACCCTGCCTTTGCCCGGCGTGACCACGGACTCGATGTAGAGCAGCTCGCCGCCGACCGAGGTCCAGGCGAGCCCGGTCACCCGGCCGACCTGGTTTTCCTGGTCGGCCAGCCCATAGGCGTAGCGCCGCACGCCTGCATAGGTCTCGATATCCTCGGCGGCCAGCGTGGCGCCTGCCTGGGCACCCTGCCCCTTCTCCGCTTCCAGACGCTCACGGAGCACCTTGCGACATACCTTCGCCACCTGACGCTCGAGCTCTCGAACACCGGCCTCTCGCGTGTAATAGCGCACCAGCTCAAGCAGCGAATCATCACCAAAGATCAGTTCGCCTTCCTTCAGACCGTTCGCCTTGAGTTGCTTGGGCACCAGGTAGCGCTTGGCGATGGCCAGCTTCTCGTCCTCGGTATAACCCGGCAACCGAATGACTTCCATACGGTCCAGCAGCGGTCCGGGAATATTCATCGAGTTGGCGGTACAGATGAACATGACGTCCGACAGGTCGTAGTCGAGTTCGAGATAGTGGTCGTTGAACTTGTCGTTCTGCTCCGGGTCGAGCACTTCGAGCAGCGCAGAGGAGGGATCCCCGCGATGATCCATGCCGATCTTGTCGACTTCATCGAGCAGGAAGAGCGGGTTGCGCACGCCTGCCTTGCTCATCCGCTGGATCAGCTTGCCAGGCAGCGAGCCGATGTAGGTCCGGCGATGCCCGCGAATCTCGGACTCATCCCGAACCCCACCCAGCGCGAGACGCACGTAGCGACGGTTGGTCGCTCGGGCAATGGACTGCCCCAGAGACGTCTTGCCGACGCCCGGCGGTCCGACCAGGCACAGCACAGGCCCCTTGAGCTTCTTGACGCGCTTCTGCACGGCGAGATACTCGAGAATACGCTCCTTGACCTCCTCGAGGCCGTAGTGATCCTCGTCGAGCACCTTGGCGGCGTGCGGCAGGTCGTGCTTGACCCGAGTGCGCTTCTTCCAGGGCACCGACAGCACCCAATCGAGATAGGAGCGAACCACCGTCGCCTCGGCCGACGTCGGCGACATCATCTTGAGCTTGTTGAGCTCCTGGGTCGCCTTGTCGACCGCCTCCTCGGGCATGCCGGCTTCCTTGATGCGCTGCTCGTACTTCTCCGCCTCGTTGGGCGTATTCTCGAGCTCGCCCATCTCCTTCTGGATGGCCTTCATCTGCTCGTTGAGATAGTACTCGCGCTGCGACTTCTCCATCTGGTCCTTGACCCGCGAGCGAATGCGCTTCTCGACCTGGAGCAGATCGATCTCGGATTCGATCAACGCCATCAGGTGCTCGATCCGGTCGCGCACCCGATCCATCTCGAGCAGTTCCTGCTTGTCATCGATCTTGAGCGAGAGGTGCGCACAGATCGTATCGACGAGACGGCTGGGATCTTCGATCTCCTGCAGCGAGGAGAGCACCTCGCTCGGCACCTTCTTCGACAGTTTGACGTACTGCTCGAACTGGTTGAGCAGTACGCGCACCAGCGACTCCTGCTCTCGCTCGGTCAGTGGATCGCTGTCACGGGCAACGATCTCTGCCGCGACGAACCCGTGCTCGTCCGTTGTGATATCGCGAATATCGGCGCGAAAATTGCCTTCAATCAAAACCTTGACGGTGCCATCAGGGAGTTTCAGCAGCTGCATGATGTTGGCAACGGTGCCCACCTTGAACAGGTCATCCGCGCCCGGATCATCGTGAGCCGCCTCCCGTTGAGCGACCAGCAATACCCGCTTGTCGCTCTCCATGGCCGTCTCCAGCGCGCGAATCGATTTTTCGCGCCCCACGAACAACGGAATGACCATTTGCGGGTAGACCACCACGTCTCGCAGCGGCAGGAGGGGAAGCGTCAATGTCTGGTCAGAGCTCTGCGCCATTACAGCAATTCCTCGACAAACTTTGGGATGGGTGAGCCACCAGAGCGGCAATTAAAGGCTACGTTGGGGCGGTAGGGCCTGGATGCAAGCGAAGGAACCCGGCCCGATGCAACAGACACCGCAGAGGCGACGACGGCAACAAACGACGAAGGGGCCCTAGGGCCCCTTCGTCAGGCAACAGCCGATACTGCCGCCTTATCCATCCTTGTTGGCGACCCGACTCTCTTCCTGCTTGGAGTAGATCAACAGCGGTTCACTGTCACCGGAGATCACCGAGCTGTCGATGACGACCTTGGTCACGCCATCCAGCGACGGCACGTCGTACATCGTTTCCAGCAGCACCGACTCGAGGATCGAGCGCAGCCCGCGGGCACCCGTCTTGCGCTCCATCGCCTTGTGGGCCACGGCACGCAGCGCATCCTCGCGGAAATCGAGCTCCACGCCTTCCATCTCGAAAAGGCGCGCGTACTGCTTGACCAGCGAGTTCTTCGGCTCGACCAGGATCTGGATCAGTGCCTCTTCGGTCAGCTCGGTGAGCGTCGCGATGACCGGTAAGCGGCCTACGAACTCGGGAATCAGACCGAACTTGACCAGATCCTCCGGCTCGACGCTTGCCAGCACATCGCCGACGCCCTTGTCGGTTTCCTTGCTCTTGACCGACGCGTTGAAGCCGATCCCGCCTTTCTCGGCGCGGTCGCGAATCACCTTGTCGAGACCCGCGAAGGCGCCACCGACGATGAACAGGATATTACCGGTATCGACCTGCAGGAACTCCTGCTGCGGATGCTTGCGGCCACCCTGCGGCGGTACCGATGCCGTGGTGCCCTCGATCAGCTTCAACAGCGCCTGCTGCACACCTTCGCCGGAGACATCGCGCGTAATCGACGGGTTGTCCGACTTGCGCGAAATCTTGTCGATCTCATCGATATAGACGATGCCGCGCTGCGCTTTCTCGACGTCATAGTCGCACTTCTGCAGCAGCTTCTGGATGATGTTCTCGACATCCTCACCCACGTAACCCGCTTCGGTGAGCGTGGTCGCGTCGGCAATGGTGAACGGCACGTTGAGCAGCCTGGCCAGCGTTTCCGCCAATAGCGTCTTGCCGCTACCGGTGGGCCCGATCAGCAGGATGTTCGACTTGCCGAGCTCGATTTCCTCGCCTTTGCCACTGCCGCCACGCAGGCGCTTGTAGTGGTTGTAGACGGCCACGGAGAGCACCATCTTGGCGCGGTCCTGACCGATGACGTAATCATCGAGCGTATTACGAATTTCACGCGGTACTGGAAGACGGTCTTCATCGCTCTCGGCGTCGGCTTCCAGAACCTCTTCGCGAATGATGTCGTTGCAGAGATCGACACACTCGTCACAGATATAGACGGACGGCCCTGCGATGAGCTTGCGTACCTCGTTCTGATTCTTGCCACAGAACGAGCAGTACAGCAGTTTGCCGTTGTCGTCTTTGCCTTTACCGTCGGCCATTCGTGTACCTCGTCAGGACGGCGACGCCAGGCGTCGCCGTGTGAAACCTTGACTCAAACGCTATCAGGATACCGGGCGCTTATCCAGCACGGCATCGATCAGGCCGTATTCCACCGCCTGACCGCCATCCATGAAGTTGTCGCGGTCGGTATCCTGCGCCACCTTCTCGATATCCTGACCGGTGTGATCCGCCAGGATGCGGTTCAGCTTCTGACGGATGGTCAGAATTTCGCGGGTATGGATCTCGATGTCCGAGGCCTGCCCCTGATATCCGCCCAGCGGCTGGTGGATCATCATCCGCGAATGCGGCAGACAGAACCGCTTCTCCTTCGCCCCGCCCGTCAACAGCAGAGCGCCCATACTGGCAGCCTGCCCGATGCAGACCGTCGAGACATCCGGCTTGATGAACTGCATGGTGTCATAGATCGACATGCCTGCCGTCACCGAGCCACCCGGCGAGTTGATATAGAGGTGGATATCCTTGTCGGGATTTTCCGACTCCAGGAAGAGCAGCTGCGCCACGACCAGGTTGGCCATGTAGTCCTCGACCGGGCCGACCAGAAAAATGACGCGTTCCTTGAGCAGTCGCGAATAGATATCGTATGACCGCTCGCCGCGAGAGCTCTGCTCCACCACCATCGGGACCAGGCCACCGGCGTTACTGATGTCGAACTCGTTACGCATCGTGTTTCCTTACATCGGGTGATTGTCAGGAGATCGGTAAAAAGTCAGGCCCATTGACTAGAGACCCGGCCGCAGCCGGGTCGCTTCGCTTGCCAGACGTCACTCACGCCTTGGCGTCGCTCTCCTCACTCTCTTCCTCATCGGCCGCTTCCTGCGATTGTTGAGCGGCCTGCAGCACCTGCTCGTAGCTCATGCTGACGTCTTTAACCTGAGCCTGGTCAAGCAGCTTGTCAACGGCCTTGTCTTCGAGCACCGCAGACTTAATCTGGTTCTTGAGTTCGTCGTTCTTCATGTACTGATCGACGACCTGCTCCGGCTGCTGGTATTGCGTGGCGAGCTCCTCGGCACGCGCGCGAACCTCGTCGTCGCTGGCGTCGAGCTCGTTCTGCTTGATCACTTCGGCGAGCAGCAAACCAACCTTGACTCGCGTGCGAGCCTGATCGGCAAAGAGCTCGTTGGGGAGCTGGCTGACGTCGAAATCATCACCGAGACCGAACTGCTGAGCGGCCTGGCGCTTGAGACCGTCGGTCTCCTGGTCGATCAACGCCTGCGGAACCGTCACTTCGTTCGCTTTCTGCAGCGCATCGAGCGCCTGCTGCTTGACGCGATTCTGGACGGCCTGCTTGACCTCGCGCTCCATGTTCGCCTTGACTTCGGCGCGGAATTTGTCGGCATCGCCGTCCTCGACGCCGAACTCCTTGATGAAGTCGGCATCGACTTCCGGCAGCGCCTTGGCGGAGACCTCATGCACCTTCACCTTGAAGGTCGCTTCCTGACCCGCCAGATGCTCGGCCTGGTAGTCTTCGGGGAAAGTGACGGTGATGGTCTTGTCATCACCGGCCTTCGCGCCTGCCAGCTGCTCTTCGAAACCCGGAATGAAACGGTTGGAGCCCAGCTCCAGCTCGTGACCTTCAGCCGAACCGCCTTCGAACGGCTCATCGCCCAGGAAGCCCTGGAAGTCGATCTTGACCTGATCACCCGTCTCGGCAGCGCGCTCGACCGGCTGGAATTCGGCGCGCTGGGTGCGCAACGTCTCGATCATCTGATCGATATCGGCATCGGTGATATCGGCCTGCGGACGCTCGATTTCGGTGCCGTCGATGCTCGCCAGCTCGATCTCGGGGTAGATCTCGAGCGTCGCGACGAACTCCAGATCCTTGCCGCTCTGATCGACCTTGGGTTCGATCGACGGATAGCCGGCTGGGTTGAGGCTCTGCTCGGTGATCGCGCGAACGTAGTGCTGACGCATCAGTTCACCCACGACCTCGTTGCGCACGTCCTTGCCATAGCGCTGGCGAACGACCGCCATCGGGATCTTCCCTTGACGAAAGCCATTCAGACGAACGCGTTTGGCGGTTTCTTGCAGGCGAGCTGCCACGGCCTCATCGACCTCGGCGGCCGGCACCTGAACAGTGATGCGACGTTCGATCTGGGATGTCGTCTCAACGGAAACTTGCATAGATGATCCTCTACCGACGGGGGCGTTCTACTGAACTGAATGTAATTGCGACGATCGACGGCTCGTGGCCATCGACACGAAAACCAGGGAGGCGATTTTAAGAATCCCCATCTCCACTGGCAAGCAGACTTGCGACGGATATGGAGCCAACAGGCGCGAACTACAAGAGGAATGGCGCAAAAAAGCGCAAAAAAACGAGTAGGACCGCCCACCGGTTGCCGAGCGGGCAGGAATAGCCACCTCGAGGCGGACCAGGCGCCAGTCTCAAAGGATCTGACAAAGGAAAGGATCTGCCCAGGGACCGACAAAAGAGAGAATGTAAGGGAAGAGAGTCTGACCAGACAGGAAATGGGGTGGATGATGGGGATCGAACCCACGACCACCGGAGCCACAATCCGGGGCTCTACCACTGAGCTACACCCACCATTTCCAGGCAACTCGAAGCGTCGGGAACGCCTGAGCCAATCCGCGTGCGAGTGGGGTGGATGATGGGGATCGAACCCACGACCACCGGAGCCACAATCCGGGGCTCTACCACTGAGCTACACCCACCATCGCAACACGTCATCGAGCGAGAGTGCCACACGAGATAGTTCTCGCGTTGGCGCGCCCAGCAGGACTCGAACCTGCAACCTACGGCTTAGAAGGCCGTTGCTCTATCCGGTTGAGCTATAGGCGCATTCCAATACCAGCTGCATCTTCATCGAATCGGTGGCCAGGTGGTGGTCGGGGTAGAGGGATTTGAACCCCCGACATCCTGCTCCCAAAGCAGGCGCGCTACCAGACTGCGCTATACCCCGGTTCCTGCTACCGATCGACGACGCTACGAGCCCCTCGATGCGCTGCGTATTGTACGGATCCTTTTAGGCGGGTCAAGCCCTTACGTGAACTTAGGCACGAAGGCGCACCTTGCGTTAGCGGCGCGCGAGCGTGACTTTTCGCGCAGCGACCTACATTGCGTTGACTGCGTCACTGGGCATGCGAAAATTGCCGCCTTTGTCGGATTGCTGCCGACACACTCTTACCTCGAGTCAAGTTCGTTACTTTGAAAGGAAAGTCGATGACCGCTCAGTTGATCGACGGCAAGCAGATTGCCGGCACCATTCGTGAACAGGTGAAAGGCGACGTGGAGCGACGGCTACAGAACGGGCTGCGCCGCCCCGGCCTTGCCGTCATTCTCATCGGTCACGATCCGGCGTCCGAGATCTACGTCAGTCACAAGCATCGCGCTTGCGAGAACGCCGGCATCCTCTCCTTCAGTCATCGGCTCGAGAGCGATACGACCCAGGCTGAGCTCGAAGCCGTCATCGACCGACTCAACGCCGACGACGCCGTCGATGGCATCCTTCTTCAGCTGCCGCTTCCGGCGCATCTGGATGCCAACCCGCTGCTCGAACGTATTCGTCCCGACAAGGACGTCGACGGCTTCCACCCCTACAACCTCGGGCGCCTGGCCCAGCGTCGCCCGCTGCTGCGCCCCTGCACCCCCAAAGGGATCATGACGCTGCTGGAACGCAGCGGCATCGAACTCAGAGGGTTGGAGGCCACCGTGGTCGGCGCATCCAACATCGTGGGCCGACCGATGTCGCTGGAGCTGCTGCTCGCCGGCTGCACGACCACGGTCTGCCACCGGTTCACACGAGATTTGCGCACTCAGGTTGCCCAGGCCGACCTGCTGGTCGTCGCTGCCGGCAAGCCGGGTCTGATCGATGGCGGCTGGATCAAGCCCGGCGCCATCGTCATCGACGTCGGCATGAATCGACGCGAGGACGGCAGCCTGGTCGGCGACGTCGATTTCGAACCCGCCGCCGAGCGCGCCAGCTGGATCACACCCGTCCCCGGCGGCGTCGGTCCGATGACCGTGGCCACGCTTTTGCAGAACACGCTGCAGGCCGCCGAGCTCCACGACGCCCAGTGACACCAGGGCTTTTCAAGCTTCAACACGATAACGGGATTTTCATGCAGACGATCGGCATCATCGGCGCCATGGAGCAGGAAGTCGCCCTGCTCGCCTCTCAGCTCGACAACGCGCGGGTCGAGCACCATCCTGGCGGTACTTTCCACTGCGGCGAGCGGCATGGCATCAATATCGTGCTGCTGCAATCCGGCATCGGCAAGGTCAACGCCGCGGTCGGCACGACCCAGCTGCTGACACACTATGCACCGGCCCTGATCATCAACACCGGGTCTGCCGGCGGGTTCGGCGCCGAACTCGACGTGGGTGACGTGGTGATCTCGAACGAAGTCCGCCACCACGATGTCGACGTAACCGCCTTTGGCTACGACATGGGGCAGGTGCCGGGCATGCCGGTCGCGTTCGCCGCCGCCCCGGATCTGATCGAGACCGCCCGCGACTGCATCGAAGCCCTGGGTGAGCTGCGGGTCCACGAGGGACTGATCTGTACTGGCGACAGCTTCATGGCAGACCCCGGCCGCGTCGACGCCACGCGAGCGCATTTCCCGCAGATGCTGGCCGTCGAAATGGAAGCCGCTGCCATCGCGCAGACCTGCCACCTGTTCGGATGCCCCTTCGTGGTGATCCGCGCGCTCTCGGACATTGCCGGCAAGGAATCCCATCTCTCGTTCGACGCCTTCCTCGAGCAGGCTGCCACGCATTCCGCCAAAATGGTCGACGCCATCGTCGCCAGACTGGCGGCCCGGTAGCGGACGCGGCACTTCCGGCTAGACCCATAAACGACAAGCCCCGCCATCTGGCGGGGCTTGTCGTTAACGGCATGGCCGACGCGACGTCGAAGCCAGCTCGACTCAGCCGGCGGGCGCCTCGAAGCTCCAGCGAGTGCCATCGCGAGAATCCTTCAGCACGATACCGAGCGCAGCCAGCTCGTCACGAATGCGGTCCGCCTCGCCGAAGTCGCGCTGACGCTTGGCCTCGGCCCGCGCCTCAATGCGCGCTTCGATCTCCGCCGCCGCCAGCGGCAGGCTGTCTGCCCCCGCCTTCAAGAAGGCCGCAGGCTCACGCTCGAGCAACCCGAGCACAGCCGCCAATCGCTTCAGCTCGACTGCCAAGGCGCTAGCCCTGACGCCGTCACTGTCACGCAGGCGATTGATCTCCCGCACCAGATCGTAAAGGACCGCCAGCGCCTCCGGCGTGTTGAAGTCGTCATTCATCGCTGCCGCGAATCGCTCGGCGTAAGTGCCGTCGACCTCGATGGCGTCATGCTCGCCGTTGGTAAACGTGACGCCATCGAGCGCGTGGTAGAACCGCTCGAGCGACCTGCGTGCATCCTCGAGCGAGTCCGCCGCGTAGTTGATCGGACTGCGATAGTGACTGGCCATCATCAGAAACCGGACGACTTCCGCATCGTGAGCCTCTAGCACCTCGCGAATGGTGAAGAAGTTGCCGACCGATTTGGACATCTGCTCCTGGTTGACCCGCACCGCGCCGGCGTGCATCCAGACATTGACGTATGGCTTGCCCGTCGCCGCCTCGCTCTGCGCGATCTCGTTCTCGTGATGGGGAAACGTGAGATCCGGCCCGCCACCGTGAATATCGAAGGTGTCACCCAGGCAGCAGGTCGACATCGCCGAGCACTCGATATGCCAGCCAGGTCGCCCCTCGCCCCAGGGCGACGACCAGCTCGCCTCGCCGGGCTTGGCGGCCTTCCACAGCACGAAGTCGAGCGGATCTTCCTTGTGAGCGTCCACGTCGACTCGCGCTCCGGCCCGCATGTCATCGAGATTACGGTTGTTGAGCTTGCCGTAGTCGGCGAAGCGACGAACGCGGTAGTAGACGTCACCGTTATCGGCCGCGTAGGCATAGCCGTTGTCGATCAGGCGCTCGATCATCGCGAGGATGTCGTCGACATGCGCCGTGGCCCTGGGCTCCGCATCCGGGGGCAGCACGCCGAGACGCGCCTCATCCTCGTGCATGGCGTCGATCATGCGCTCGGTCAGCGACGTGATCGACTCGCCGTTCTCATCGGCACGCTTCAGGATCTTGTCATCGATATCGGTGATATTGCGCACGTAGGTGACATCGAGACCGGTCTGCCGCAGCCAGCGGGTGATGACGTCGAACGCCACCATCACGCGGGCATGCCCGAGATGGCAGTAGTCGTAGACGGTCATCCCGCAGACGTACATGCGCACCTTGCCCGGTTCGATCGGCTGCAGCGGCTCCTTGCGTCGCGTCAGCGTGTTGTAGATGTCTAGCGCCATGCTCTGTGTTGCCCCTCAGCCCTGCTTCTGTTGGATCTTGGCCCAGCTATCCTTGAGCCCTACCGTGCGATTGAACACCAACTTGCCGTCACGACAGGCGTGGCGATCTGCGCAGAAGTAGCCAACGCGCTCGAACTGGAAACGCGACTCGGGTTCGACCGCGGCCAGCGCCGGCTCGCCGATGCCCTGCACCGTCACCAACGACGCCGGATTGAGGTGCTGGAGGAAGTCCGCATCCTTGTCGCGATCCGGGGCTTCCTCGAGAAACAGATTGTCGTAGAGCCGAACTTCCACCGGCACGCTATATTCGGCACTGACCCAGTGGATGACGCCCTTGACCTTGCGGCCTTCGGGATTCTTGCCCAGCGTATCGAAGTCGACGCTGCAGTGAAGCGAATCGACTTCACCGTCATCGCCCTTGACCACCTCGTCGCAGCGAATCACGTAGCCGTTGCGCAGACGAACTTCCTTGCCCGGCGCCAGGCGGAAGAACTTCTTCGGCGGCTCTTCCATGAAGTCGTCGCGGTCGATCCAGATCTCACGGGTGAGCGGCAAGCGCCGTGTGCCCATGTCATCGCGCGCCGGATGACCAGGCACCTCGAAGACCTCGTCGTGGTCGGCCTTGACGTTGGTCAGAATCACCTTGAGCGGATTGAGCACACACATCGCACGCGGCGCATTGTCCTCGAGATCCGAGCGAATCGCGAAGTGCAGCATGGCAATATCGACCACGTTCGCCGCGCGGCTGACCCCGGTCATGTCACAGAACTTGCGCAGCGACGCCGGCGTATAACCCCGACGCCGCAGACCGGAGATGGTCGGCATGCGCGGGTCGTCCCAGCCGTCTACGACCTGCTCGTCGACCAGCAGCTTGAGCTTGCGCTTCGACGTCACCGTGTAGTTCACGTTCATGCGCGCGAATTCGGTCTGCTTCGGCTTCGCCGGCACCGGCAGATTGGCCAGGAACCACTCATAGAGCGGGCGATGATCCTCGAACTCCAGCGTGCACAGCGAGTGGGTGATGCCCTCGATCGCATCCGACTGCCCGTGAGTGAAGTCGTAGGAGGGGTAGATCTTCCACTTGTCACCGGTCTGGTGGTGATGCGCGTGGCGAATGCGGTAAAGGATCGGATCACGCAGGTTGATGTTCGGCGCCGTCATGTCGATCTTCGCCCGCAGCACCTTGGTACCCTCATCGAACTCGCCTTCACGCATGCCTTCCAGCAGCGCCAGATTCTCCTCGACGCCGCGCTCGCGGTAAGGGCTCGGCCGGCCGGGTTCGGTCAGCGTGCCGCGGTATTCGCGGATCTCTTCGGGCGAGAGATCGTCGACGTAGGCCTTGCCGTCACGCACCAGCTGCTGTGCCCAGGCATAGAGTTGATCGAAATAGTCGGAGGCGAAACGAACATTGCCGCTCCACTCGTAACCGAGCCAGTGGATATCTTCCTGGATGGCGTCGATATAAGCCTGCTCTTCCTTCGCCGGGTTGGTGTCGTCGAAGCGCAGATGACAACGACCGCCGAACTGTTCGGCAAGGCCGAAATTGACCCAGATCGACTTGGCGTGGCCGATATGCAGAAAGCCGTTCGGCTCCGGCGGAAAGCGAGTCACGATCGACTCGACCTGGCCTGCCTGGATCTCGTCGCGGATCTGATTACGCAAGAAGTTCGTCGCACCGGTCTCGGTTTTCTCGGTGTGGTTTTCGGCGCTCGCGCTGCGTTCGACGCTCATGGAATGCAGACAACCTCTGTAAGACGGATGATGGACAGTGAACGGATGCCGACCGCCGGGAGCCGGCCCCACGGGAAGCGGCAAGGTCGTCTGGCGACGCCCGTTTCGGTCGGGATGTGGGCAGGTTAACACGGGCACGAGGCGGTTTCCCGCGCCGGTTTTGCCACCCGATCAAAGCGGCTATTATAGCGCGACGCTCCGCGACGGCGCCAAGCCGCGTTGCGCCGCTGCATCCAGTCGCCCCATCTTTCTGCCAACGCTTCGCCCAGGAATTGCCATGATTGTTCTGCACACCAACTTCGGCCCCATTACCCTCGAGCTCGACACCGACAAGGCGCCCAAAACGGCGGCCAATTTCGAGCAATACGTTCGCGACGGCCACTACGACAACACCCTGTTCCATCGCGTGATCGACGGCTTCATGGTTCAGGGCGGCGGCTTCGACACCGATTTCGAGCAGAAGTCCACCCGCGCCCCGATCGAGAATGAAGCCGACAACGGCCTCACCAATCAGAAGGGCGCGGTGGCGATGGCTCGCACTCAGGATCCGCATTCCGCCAGCGCCCAGTTCTTCATCAACGTCTCCGACAACGACTTCCTCAACCATCGTGACAAGAGCGTGCCGGGCTGGGGTTACTGCGTTTTCGGTCGCGTCGTGGACGGCATGGAGGTCGTGGACAAGATTCGCCAGGTCGCTACCGGCCGACGTGGCATGCACAGCGATGTACCGGTCGAGGACGTCGTTCTCGAGCGCGCCGAAATCACCGAGTGACGCGACCCACCGAGTGACGCGATCCACCGAGTGACGCCACTGTCCGGGCGTCGCCCGCTTTCCCTTTCAGCCACTGTCCGACAAGAGCCCGCCCATGCAACTGCTGATTGCCGATCTCCACCTCCACCCCGCCCAGCCCGACATTGCGCGAGCCTTCGTCGACTACCTCCGAGGCCCTGCCCGGGACGCCTCGAGCCTGACGATTCTGGGCGATCTGTTCGAGGCCTGGATCGGCGACGACTATCAGGGCGAGTTCGAGCGGACGATCATCGCCGAGCTGCGCGCGTGTCATGAGGCAGGCACCCGCCTGGCCTTCATGCACGGTAATCGCGACTTTCTGATTGGCGAGGGGTTTGCAGCCGATAGCGGCTGCGCCCTGCTCGAGGACCCGACCGTTGTAGAGCTGGGCGGCGAACGCGTGCTGTTGATGCACGGGGACAGCCTGTGTACCCGTGACGAGGCATACATGGCTTTCCGGCAGCAGGCGCGAAATCCGGCATGGCAGGCGCAGATACTGGCGATGCCGGTGGAGGAGCGCCTGGCGCTGGCGAAAAAGCTGCGCCAGCAATCCGGCGAGGCGAACTCCAACAAGGCGGAGGACATCATGGATGTCACGCCGAGCGAAGTCGTGAAAACGATGGAGGCAGCGGGCGTTCAGACACTGATTCACGGCCACACCCATCGCCCCGCCGTGCATGACCTGGAGGTGGCGGGCGCGCCGGCAAAGCGCTATGTCCTCGGCGACTGGCGCCCGGATCAGGGGTGGCAGCTGCGCGTCGAAGGCGACACCTTCGCCCTGGAATCGTTCTCGCTGTAGTTTTCGGCATTAGTCTTCGCTGGAACGTCCCGCGTCCGCGAGAGGTCGGCGCCTACCGCACCGGGCGCCGAGATCGCCCGCCATCAGGCCAGTGAATCGACATCGGCAGCGATCGGCCCGCTGTCGAGCAGCGTCCGCCAGCGCGTGAGCACCGGGGCGTCGGAGAGTGCGACTTCCCCTAGCCGATAGCGTAGCGCTCGCCGGTACTCGACAGCGCTGCCATCGAGGAGCGTCAGCGCCATTTCCAGGCTCTTCAATTCCATGTGCGGGCAGCCGACAGCCTCTGCCCAGCCTCTCGCCTCTTCGATCAACGACTCCACCTCGTGGATCGGATCTCCGGCGCGATGACGCGCACGCGCCATTTGCAGACAGAGCTGCGGCATCATCAGCGAGCGCCGGGCTCGGGCCTGGTGCAGACAAGGCTCCAGATAATCGATCGCCCGCTTGATCTCGTTCAACGCAAGACAGGCGTCGGCGACCCACAGAAACGGTCGCTGACGGGACTCGCGGCCCGTCAGTGAACTCAGCCGTTCGACACTCTTCTCGATTCGAGCCAGCCCCGCTGACTCACCCGCCAGCGCCTGTCCCCAGCCCAGCACACAGTTCGCCTCCCAGTGCCAACGCGCCAGATCCGCCGTCCGGGTCATTTCATGCGCTCGCCGCCCGCGTTCGATGGCAAGGTGGACATGACCCAACTGTCGGTAAAGCGAGGCCGCAAAGATCAACGCCATCGCCAGCGACCCGGGGTGGCGCACGGATTCCGCCAACCGGATCGCGGCTTCCATCTGCTGCTCCGCGCGGCGGTAATCGCCGCGAAGGCATAGCGCCCAGCCGTGGTAACAGGACGCTGCGACCTGGGGATGATCGGAGTACGGCAACCACTCCAGCGCCATCGGTTGATTGAGCGGATCGATGCGCTCCAGGTGTTCGTAGGCCAGCGCGACGTCACCGCTCCAGTACTCGCCATGGGCTCGCGCGTAGAGCGCCAGACGCTGGTAGCGTGGGTCCTCGAGCCGCTGCGCAAGCTCGCGCAGCTGGGCGGCAAAGGTTTCCGCTTCGCGGTTGGCATGGCGTTGACTGCTGCCCACCCAGAGCCCCCAGGTGACCAGGAACGCCTGATCATCCGCGGCTTCCTCGTCCGTCGCGGCGGCTTGCCACAGGCGTTGCGCCTCGAGAAAACTGCCATGCGCGACGGCCGAGCCGTGCCCCTCGAGCGCGTAGCTCGCCTGCCCCTTGACCGTCAGCAGGCTGATCTTGCGCTCGGCACTGGCAAGCTCGTCGTCAAGGCAGGCAAGTCCGGCCTCCGCCATCTTCAGTGCCGTGCGGTTGGCGCTGACCTTGAGCGTCGTGCGTGCCGCCATCTCGAAATAGCGTGCCGCCCGGGAGGGATCACCACTGCGCCGAAGATGCTCGGCAAAGTCTCCGGGGTGGCGGCTGATCCAGGCGGGGTGGCGTGACTCGATCAGCGCGACGACGCGCTGATGCATGACCGCGCGCACATCCTGCGGACACGACAGATACGCCGCCTCCTGCAGCAGCGGATGGGTAAACTGATAGTCGTAGGGGAAAGTCTCGCACGGCTCGATGATCTCGAGTCGTCGCATCTGCTCCAGAGCCACGCGCAGCGTCGAATCCTCGATCTCCAGCCCCTCCCGCAGCATGACGATCTCGAACTGACGGCCGAGCACCGCGGCAAAGTGGGCAATTCGCCGATCGGTCTGGAGCTGGTCGATACGGCTTGCCAGCAGTCCCAGCAGACCGCTCGGCAGGCTGTCGACGTCCAGCCGCCGGCCTTCCCGCCGATCGATCTCCAGGCGGCGACAGATCTCCTGCAGATAGAGCGGCACGCCTTCACAGCGCTCGATCAACTGATCGCGCAGCCTGGCGCCAAGATTGAGCCGATGGCGGCGCGCCAGATAGTCGAGCATGTCCAAGGCCTGGGCGTCGTCGAGGCGGCCCAGCGACACTTGCTGATCCCAGGTCAGGCGTACCGGCGGCACTTCCCGATTCTGGTGCGAGGCGATCAGCAAAAACGCCGTGTGAATCGGTAGACGCGCCTGCAGATTCTGCAGAACTTTCAGCGATGGCTCGTCGAGCCACTGCAAGTCGTCGACGATCATGACCAGCGGCCGAGGCGTGGCCGTCCGCTCGAGAATCAACGCCTGTACCAGTCGCGTCACCAGTTCCACCGCTTCGTCGGCATCCTCGCGAGCGAGGGGGTCGGCGCCGAACACCGCGAACAGCAGGCGACGGCCCGCCTCGCCGATCCGCGCCAGCGCCGGCGTGCGGTCGATCAAGGCGCCAAGTGATGCAGGGTCCGGCTCCGCGTCCAGGTGCCACTGCAACAGCGCCTGAATCAACGCATATGAGGTCTGGCTGGATAGCCGCGTGGTTGGCCGCCAGAACAGCGAGACGTCCTCGTGCTGCAGGCGTTCGCGAAAGTTGATCATCAGGGCCGATTTGCCGATGCCGGTATCGCCCAGCACCAGCAGGCTCTGACGCAGACCGAGAGAGACACGCGCCAGCGCATCTCGCAGCCTTCGCAACTCGGCTTCGCGCCCCATGAGGCTCGGGGGCAGCGCTTCACGTCCCTGCGAGCCGACGCCAAGTACCAGCGCCCGGCGCTGCACACGGCCGTCGCTGCTGATCAAGCGGGTCGTCAGCCTCGACTGCAGATCGAACGCCGGCGGTAGATGTTGGCTGGCGTTGAGCGAGACGACCAGCTCGCTCGTCTGCGCGGCCGCCAGCATTGCCAGGGCTACCTGGGTGACGTCACCGAAAGGATCGATCGACTGCCGCTCGGGCAGACAGATCACGCGACCGCTGTCGAGGCCAGCGGTCAGCATGAAGCGGGGCGGGTCGCCCTCACCCTCCCACACACTCTCCAGCTCGGGCCGCATGCCCTGACGGCAGTGTTCGAACAGCGCCACCAGCTCAGCAAGCTGGTGCGTCGGGCCATGCGTGCCGAAACAGGCCAACCCGATACCGCTGCCCACCGCCGTCTGCCAGAAGCCGCCGAGATGTCGACACTGCGTCTCCAGCCATTGGAACAGACGCTCCTGCGCTTTCAGACAGGCCAGCGCCTGACCAAGGTCGTTGCCGCTCTCCGCAGGCCTAAGCGCGATGGCCATCACCGTGACCTGGCGATAGTCGATCTCGGTCGCGCAGTAGCCTTCCCGCGCGCCGGTCTCCGATAGATGCCCCTGCGAGACCGCCATCTCGCGCCATTGTGCCCGCGGTTCGAGCCCGCTGCTGTCCGACCAGGCCTTGGCCAGCTGGAGAAAACCGGACTCCGGCTGCTGACCGGAGAGCGCCAGATGCTGCAGAAAGGCGTTGAACTGCTCACGCGCCGCCGCGAGCTGGCCGTGTTCGGTCAGCTGTCGCACCAGCCGTTCGTGAAACGGTCCGTAGCCGGTGAAGCGATGGATCAGCTGACGCAGCAGCGCTTCCGGCAGGGCGTCGACCTGCTGCAGTGCGCGTTCGGCGAAGTCGATGACGCGTTGGCGCCACTCGCCCCGGGTACGCACTAGCCACTGCTGGAAACCCACGCACTGCCCCAGATAGAGCTCGTCGACGAGATCACCACGGTAGATGTCCAGCAAACGTGCGAGCGAGTCGGTATCGGGTCGGGACCGCAGCAGCTCGTCGACCTGACGGAGATCCCATCCGATCGACGCCGGTAGTTCCAACGCGATGGTCTGGCGAGTCACGACCAGCGCCTGCGCGCCCGTCTCGCCCAGGCCGTGGCGCAGGCTATGCAGCGCGTGACGAAGGTTGGTCCGCCCGGACTTGACGCCCTGATCCGGCCACAGCATCTCCGCCAGCGCCGCCCGGCTGGTCGGCGCCGGCTGCATCAAGAGATAGACGAGCAGCGCCTTGACCTTGTCGTAGCTGAACTGGGTCAACCGCGTCTGGCCATGCTGATAGTCGAAATGCCCGAAGAGCGAGATTGTTGTTGTGGCTCGATCCTGGTGATTCGTCATGCGTCATCCGATCGCTGAATCGGCTTCCCGATGCCGCGCGCCGGTGGGCCCCCTGCCCACCTGGTGCCTACACGTCGGCAACCTCGGGTACACCGCTATGGAAACGAAACATGACGTCCTCGCTCTCGATCAGCTCGCGCTCGACCTCGGCGAATACCGCGAGACGCGCAGCCACCGCGGCCTTTCCCCCGTAGCGCTCGGCAAGACCGATATAGTCCTCGAAATGGCGCCCTTCCGAGCGCACCAGCGAGCGGTAGAATCTGGCCAGGCCCTCGTCGAGTCGGGGAATAAGACGCGCGAAGCGCTCGCACGAGCGCGCCTCGATGAAGGCACCGACGATGAGCGTGTCGATCAGCCGCTGCGGTTCATCACGGGAGACGTGGCGCCGCAGCCCCTCGGCATAGCGCGATGCCTGAAGATGCGAGTAATCGATACCGCGCTCCTCCATGAGCCCGACGACCTGCTCGAAGTGCAGCAGTTCCTCGCGCGCCAGCTGCGACATCTTTGTCAACAGTTCGGGGCGATCGACATATCGAAACATCAGACTCATTGCCGTCGAAGCTGCCTTCTTCTCGCACTGGGCGTGGTCGATCAGCAGCAGCGCCGGATTGTCGAGCGCCGCCTCCACCCAACGATCGGGAGTGGCACAGGGCAAAAAATCCAGTAGTGCTTCAGGGAGTAGATCGTCGGTGGTCGCGTCGGTATGGGCAGTCATGATGTCGAGATCTTCGGGGGATTCATCCGGATGGCGGCAGCCGGCAAGGCGCCACCGTCGAGGCTTGCTCTCGGCCCGCTCATCATCGGTGACTTCAATTCGCGTATTTCAAGTCGACTACCTCTGCTGCTGCCGGCATCGCCAGAAAGCGCAGCGGAAGGCGAAGTCGCGTTGAAATGAAGCCGCGTTGAAATAGAGTGGACGTCATTGAACGAGCATTCATGTTAGCGCTTGCGCTCCCGGACTTCGACTCTCTTTTTGATCGACCTTCATCGCGAGGACTCTCGCTGCGCTCAATGGCAAAGCCTCGTTAGCGAACCTCTGGCTTCTCTACGCGAGCGCATCGGTGCGCTCGCCCAACTTAACATTGTCGACAGTTTGCCGTAGACTCCGCTGCGCCCACCGCAGCCGATCCCCGTGCTTCCGAGCTCTCTTGCCGGTCTTCGTGAAGCGCGCGACGCTCATGCGGGCGCCAACACTAGATGAGGGTTTCCACCGTGCTTGAAGCTTACCGCCAACATGTCGAGGAACGCGCCGCCGAGGGCGTGCCGCCGAAGCCGCTGACTGCCGAGATGACCGCCCAGCTGGTCGAGCTGCTCAAGCAGCCGCCGGCCGGTGAAGAAGCATTTCTACTCGAGCTGATCACCGACCGCGTTCCCCCGGGCGTCGACGAAGCGGCCTACGTGAAGGCGGGCTTTCTCACCGCGATCGCCAAAGGTGAAGCGACCTCTCCGCTGATCGACAAGACACACGCGGTCAAGCTGCTCGGCACCATGCAAGGTGGCTACAACATCGCCACGCTGGTGGAACTGCTCGACGACGCTGAATTGGCCGGCGAGGTCGGTGAACAGCTCAAGCACACCCTGCTCATGTTCGACGCCTTCCACGATGTGGCCGAACGCGCCAAGCGCGGCAACACCGTCGCCCAGTCGGTACTCGAGTCGTGGGCCGAAGGCGAGTGGTTCCTGGCCAAACCGGCGCTGCCCGAAAAGATCAGCATCGCGGTCTTCAAGGTCCCTGGTGAGACAAATACCGACGACCTGTCCCCGGCCCCGGATGCCTGGTCGCGTCCGGACATTCCGCTGCATGCCAACGCCATGCTGAAGAATCCGCGTGAGGGCATCGAACCCGAGGCACCCGGCAGCAAGGGCCCGCTGGCGCAGATCGATGCGGTCAAGGCCAAGGGTTTTCCGGTCGCCTACGTCGGCGACGTCGTCGGCACCGGCTCCTCGCGCAAGTCGGCGACGAACTCCGTGCTCTGGTTCTTCGGTGACGACATTCCGCACGTTCCCAACAAGCGCGCGGGCGGCTTCTGCTTCGGCGGCAAGATCGCACCGATCTTCTTCAATACCATGGAAGATGCCGGCGCCCTGCCGATCGAGATGGACGTTGAAAAGCTCGCGATGGGCGATGTCATCGACGTCTACCCCTACGAAGGCAAGGTGACGCGTCACGATAGCGATGAGGTCGTGTCTACCTTCGAGCTCAAGACCCAGGTCATTCTCGACGAGGTGCGCGCCGGGGGCCGCATTCCGCTGATCATCGGTCGCGGTCTGACGGAAAAGGCGCGCAACGAGCTGGGTTTGCCCGGGTCGGAGCTGTTTCGCAAGCCGGAACAGCCGGTCGACACCGGCAAGGGTTTCACCCTGGCACAGAAGATGGTCGGCAAGGCCTGCGGCATGGACGGCGTGCGTCCCGGCATGTACTGCGAGCCGAAGATGACCACCGTCGGCTCCCAGGACACCACGGGCCCGATGACCCGCGACGAGCTGAAGGATCTGGCCTGTCTGGGCTTCCAGGCCGATCTGGTCATGCAGTCGTTCTGTCACACTGCCGCCTACCCCAAGCCGGTCGACGTCGAGACACATCACACCCTGCCGGACTTCATCATGAATCGCGGCGGCGTCTCGCTGCGTCCCGGTGACGGCATCATCCACTCGTGGCTCAATCGCATGCTGCTGCCGGACACCGTCGGCACCGGCGGTGATTCGCATACCCGTTTTCCGATGGGCATCTCCTTCCCGGCAGGCTCCGGCCTGGTCGCCTTCGCCGCCGCTACCGGCGTCATGCCGCTGGATATGCCGGAATCGGTACTGGTGCGCTTCAAGGGTGAACGCCAGCCGGGCATTACGCTGCGCGACCTGGTTCACGCGATCCCCTACTATGCAATTCAGCAGGGCCACCTGACCGTCGCCAAATCCGGCAAGAAGAACATCTTCTCCGGCCGGATTCTGGAGATCGAAGGCCTCGAGGACCTGACCGCCGAGCAGGCGTTCGAGCTCTCCGATGCCTCGGCCGAGCGCAGCGCCGCTGGCTGCACGATCACGCTGGGTGACGAGAGCGTGACCGAGTATCTCAAGTCCAACGTCACCCTGCTCAAGTGGATGATCAGCGCGGGCTACGGCGATCGCCGCACGCTCGAGCGTCGCATCGAAGCGATGGAAGCGTGGCTGGCCGACCCGAGCCTGATGCGCGCCGACGCCGACGCCGAATACGCCGCGGTGATCGAGATCGACCTGGCCGAAATCGATCAGCCAGTGCTCTGCGCGCCCAACGATCCCGATGACGCGCGCCTGCTGTCCGAAGTCGCGGGCGAGAAGATCGATGAAGTCTTCATCGGTTCGTGCATGACCAATATCGGGCACTTCCGCGCGGCCGGAAAATTGCTCGAAAAACAGCCCGCCGGCAGCCTGAAAACCCGTCTTTGGCTTGCACCGCCGACGAAGATGGATCAACATCAGCTGACCGAAGAAGGTTATTACGGGATTTACGGTAAAGCGGGAGCCCGCATGGAGATGCCGGGCTGTTCACTCTGCATGGGCAACCAGGCTCGCGTCGCGCCAAAATCCACCGTGGTATCCACTTCCACACGTAACTTCCCCAACCGTCTCGGCGACGGCGCCGATGTCTATCTGGCATCGGCAGAGCTCGCGGCGATTGCCGCCGTAGAAGGCCGCCTGCCGACGGTCGAGGAGTACAAAGCGACCATGGGCGAGTTCAATGCCATGGCGGGTGAGATCTACCGCTATTTGAACTTCCATGAGATCGAGGACTTCCAGAAAGCGGCCTCTACCGTCATCCCGGTCGCACAGGAAGCCTGATTCAACTCTTCCGATGCTCGCAGCTTCATGAAGAGGCTACCGAAACGCCCCGCTCAACGCGGGGCGTTTTTTTGGTAAAGCCACCTTGATCAGGACGTCTTCCGGCTATCTTCGCTTTGCTCATCAAGGCCCAGTCCCTCGGGAACTCGGCACCCGAGCTTGCGTCCGCACGGAGCGCTGATTAGAGTTTCAGCAGGCGTCGAACGCTGTTCGATATGTAACCGTAGTGTAGCCGCCGCCGATAGCCGGCGAAAGCCGAGCGAACGACAAGCCCCGCATGGAAAAACGCGTCGGGTTCCGACCCGCGATTCATTCAAGGAGATCGTCATGAGATCGACCCCCTGGCTGGCGCTGCCCGCCTTACTCTCGCCGCTACTGCTGGCTGCGCCGGCGGCTCAGGCGGCCAACGCGGACGGACTCTACCTCGGCATCGGCGGCGGCTATGGCGACGTCCAGAGCAGTGACGGAGAGATGGGGAATTTCGCAGGCGCCACCGGCAACTATCATGCCGATCACGATGACAGTGTGGTCAAGGCGTTCGTCGGCTACGAGTACAACCCCTACTTCGCCACCGAGGCCTATTACGCTGACCTGGGGAAACCGAATCTGATTCGCGGCGGGAATGTCGTCGACCTCAAGACGCGGGCTTACGGCCTGAACCTGATGGGCAAGCTGCCGGTGGGCGCCGGTTTCGAACTCTTCGCCAAGGCCGGCCTGGCGAAATGGAATGTCGATGCCGACGGCAACCTGGGCAATGGCAGCAACCTCGAGGATAACGATGGTATCGATCCGGTCTACGGCGCCGGGGTCCAGTTCCACTATCAGCATCTGCTGCTGCGTACCGAATACGAGCGCTACGACTTCGACAGCGACTTCAAGCTGGACGCCTACACCGCGTCCGTTGGCTGGCAGTTCTGAGCCATTTCCTCGGCCGACCTCACCAACGAACAGCCGCTCTTTCCGAGCGGCTTTTTGTTGACGACTGCCGCGGACTTGCATCCATGACAATTTGACGACAACACTGAGGCACGACAACGCCCGACGTGGCTGCCACTCTCGATCCAGGACGGAGATCGATATCCTCTCATGCTAGCGCCTCGATCGCTCATTCAAGAGATTTCCAGACAGATACGCGCCCATTTTCGCTCGCTGGTCGCTTTCCATCTTTTCTTCACGCTGCTCGCCACGGCGATCTGGGTACCGCTGTCGGCGGGCACGCTCGCCGGGCTGATTCGGCGCATCGGCCGCCCGGTCCTCAGTAACGGCCAGATACTCGATGTCGCCTTCTCGGCCTGGGGCCTGCTGTGGCTACTGGTCGCGATCGGCTTGAGTTTTCTGGTCATCTTCCTGCAGCAGGCTGGCATGATGCTGGTGGTCTCGAGTCCCGCGGGCAACCGTTATCGGATCGCGATCAATGCGCTGTGGCACTTGGCCCGGCGATTCGTCTCGCTGGCCACGCTGACGTTTCTTCAGGTCGGCGCTCACCTGCTGCTGATCGCCCCGTTCGCCGTCGGCCTGGCCCATCTCTATGACGCGATGCTCGGCGATACCGAGCCCTATATTCTGCTGCGGCTGATGCCTCCGGAACTCTGGGAGTATCTCGCCATCGCGGTTCCGGTGTTGGCCGTGCTGGTTGCGCTCAGCGCCGCACTCTATTTTCGCTGGTTCCTCGCCCTGCCCGGCGTCGTGCTCGATGGCCTCTCTCCTCTCGCCGCGCTCCGGCAGAGCCGACGGCTGACCCACGGACAGCGCCTGCGCATGGCTGCCCTGGTGCTGGGAACTGCCCTGCTCGTCACGGCGATTCCTGTCGGCTTCACCCTCGCTTTCAACACGCTGGGTGGACCGCTGCTGGGTCATCTACCCGAACGTAACAGCGTGCTGATCCCCGCCATGCTCGCTTATCTGGCGATCTACATCGTGGCAACCATCGCGCTTACGTTCCTCGGCATTTCCGCCAACAGCCTGATGGTGACGAGCCTCTATCATCGCGCCACCGGCCGTGCGCCTTCGTTTCAGCCACCTGCGGCACCGCATCGCTCCGGCGTCATCGCCTGGGGCGCGGAGATCGTCGTGCTCGTTTTCGCGCTGGGTCAGGCGGGCTGGATTCTGCATGGGTTCGAGATCAACGATCAGGTCAGCATCACCGCTCATCGAGGCAGTTCGCACAAGGCGCCGGAGAACACCCTGGCCTCGATGAATCAGGCCATCGCGGACGGCGCCGATTATCTGGAGCTGGACGTGCGCTTGACCGGAGACGGTCAGGTCGTGGTCTCTCACGACAACAATCTGCGTCGTCTGACCGGCGTGGACAGCCGTATCGACCGGATGACCCTCGCGGAGGTCGAACAGGTAGACGTGGGCTCCTACTTCGGCGATGCGTTCGTCGGCGAGCGCATTCCCACCTTGCGCCAGGTGCTCGACAACGCCAGAGGCAAGATCGATCTCTACGTGGAGTTGAAACCGGAGCCTGGCGATGCCCAGACGCTGGCACGCAAGGTGATCGCACTCATCAAGGCGCGCCAGATGGACGATCACGCCGTGATAGCCTCGCTCTCGCCGCCGGTCATCGACGACGTCAAGGCGATCGACGAGGTGATCCCGGCGACGCTTTTCGTACAGTTCGTGCTGCCCGGCGCACTGAGGACGACCCCTGCGGATATCATCGGCCTGCGCCATACTCAGGCGACACCGGGTCTATTGAGGGCGATCCATCGCTCCGGTCGGCGGGTCGCGGTCTGGACCGTCAATAACACCGGCGACATGTCGCGCTACATCGACATGGGGGTCGACAACATCATCACCGACCGCCCCGACGCCCTGGCCGAAATCATCGCCGAGCGGCGGGAGATGTCGGATGGCGAGCTGCTGCTGGTCAAGCTGCGCAACTGGCTGCGCTCATGAAGCCGCCGCACCGAGATGCGGATCCATCTCGGTGCGGCAGT
>NZ_BMZI01000001.1:615599-752876 GCF_014652715.1 Salinicola rhizosphaerae
AGGCGACCGTCTCGCCTGCCAGCATCAGCCAGGTCTCGATCACCGCATCCGGGTTGAGCGACACCGAGTCGATTCCCTGCTCCATGAGCCATTTCGCAAGCTCGGGATGATCCGACGGCCCCTGACCGCAGATACCGACATACTTGCCCTGCGCCTTGCAGGCCTGGATCGCCATGGCGAGCAGTTTCTTGACCGCGGGGTCACGCTCGTCGAATAGATGCGCAATGATGCCGGAGTCGCGATCGAGTCCCAGCGTCAACTGCGTGAGATCGTTGGAACCGATCGAGAAGCCGTCGAAGTGCTCGAGAAACTCGTCGGCCAGTAGCGCGTTGGCGGGCAGTTCACACATCATGATGACCTTGAGCCCGCGCTCACCCCGCTTGAGCCCATTGGCTTCGAGCAGCTCCACCACCGCCTTGCCCTCAGCCGGGGTGCGCACGAACGGCACCATGACCTCGACGTTGTCCAGCCCCATCTCGTCACGCACCCGCTTGAGTGCGCGGCACTCGAGTTCGAAGCAGGCACGAAAATCGTCGGAGAGATAGCGCGAGGCGCCACGAAAACCGAGCATCGGGTTCTCTTCGCCCGGCTCGTAGAGCTTGCCGCCGATCAAGTTCTCGTACTCGTTCGATTTGAAGTCCGACAGCCGCACGATCACCCGCTTCGGGTGGAATGCCGCGGCCAGCGTGGAGATTCCCTCGACGAGGCGATCGACATAGAACGAGACGGGATCGTCGTAGCCGGCGGTACGCAGATCGATGGTCTGTTGCAGGTCATCCGAGAGCTTGTCGTACTCCATCAGCGCCCGGGGATGCACGCCGATCATGCGGTTGATGATGAACTCGAGACGCGCCAGCCCGATGCCGTCGTTGGGCAGGCCGGCGAAGGCGAAAGCGCGATCCGGGTTGCCGACGTTCATCATGATCTTGAACGGCACTTCAGGCATGCCATCGATGCTGGTCGCCTGGCAGTCGAACTCGAGCTTGCCCTGATAGACATGTCCCGTATCGCCCTCGGCACACGATACCGTCACCTCGACATCGTCCTCGAGCAGCTCGGTCGCATCGCCGCAGCCGACGACCGCCGGGATGCCGAGCTCGCGCGCAATGATCGCGGCGTGGCAGGTACGCCCGCCGCGATTGGTCACGATCGCCGAGGCGCGTTTCATGATCGGCTCCCAGTCCGGGTCGGTCATGTCAGTGACCAGCACGTCTCCCGATTGCACCTTGTGCATCTGCTCTGGCGACTCGACCAGCTTGACCTTGCCTTGACCGATGCGCTGGCCGATCGCCCGACCATTGACCAGCACCCGCCCCTTCTCCTTGAGCGTGAAGCGCTCCAGCGTGCCACCCTCCTGATTGGAGACCACCGTCTCCGGCCGCGCCTGCACGATGTAGAGCTTGCCGTCATTGCCGTCTCGCGCCCACTCGATATCCATCGGCCGGCCGTAATGCGCTTCGATGATCACGGCCTGACGGGCCAGCGCCATGACATCGTCATCGCTCAAGCAGAAGCGCTGGCGATCGGCCCGCGGCACATCGACTGTCTTGACCGAGCGCCCCGCTGCCGCGTCCTCGGTATAGATCATCTTGATCCGCTTGGAACCCAATGTACGCCGCAGTACCGCCGGCCTGCCGCTGGCAAGTGTCGGTTTGTGGACGTAGAACTCGTCCGGGTTGACCGCCCCTTGCACCACGGTTTCGCCCAGCCCCCAGGCGCCGGTCACGAAGACAGCATCACGGTACCCGGACTCGGTATCGAGCGTGAACATGACGCCGCTGGCCGCCGTCTCGGAGCGCACCATTTTCTGTACGCCGGCGGAAAGCGCCACATTCTCGTGGGGGTAGCCACGATGCACGCGATAGGAGATCGCGCGATCGTTGAAAAGCGAGGCGAAGACCTCGTGAACGGCCCGTTTGACGTTGTCGAAGCCGTCAATATTGAGGAAGGTCTCCTGCTGACCGGCAAAGGAGGCGTCGGGGAGATCCTCGGCCGTGGCGGACGAACGTACCGCCACCTTCAGATTAGAATGCTTGGCTTGCAGCGTCTGGTAGGCATCGGCCAGCGCATGTTCGAAATCGGGCGGCAGCGGCGTGTCGATCACCCACTGGCGCACCCGCTCGCCGACCCGGGCCAGCTCTTCGGTGTCATCCACGTCGAGCTTGGCCAGTTCGTCGTTGATGCGGTCGTTCAAGCCCTCGTGAGCCAGAAACTGACGATAGGCGTGGGCCGTGGTGGCGAAGCCGCCGGGCACCGTGACGCCGGCGTCGGCAAGGTTGGAGATCATCTCGCCGAGAGAGGCATTCTTGCCCCCGACTCGCTCGACGTCTGACATTCCCAGCTGATCGAAAGTGATGATGAACGGTTCCACGGCTCTCTCCTGATCGTCTCTGGACGGGCCTGATCGGCAAAAGGACGTGCATCCTGCACGGCAGATGGAGCCAGAAGCTAACAGCGGTCCCGCGCCTTAGCCAGAAGTTTAAGGGCGTAGAGTTTGAAGTATTTCTACACAAAAAGTGTCTTTTCGAGCGGTTTTGTAGTGACGGGCGCATCGGCGACAGAAAAGTTGCGGCCACGGTTTTTTTCGGCCGAGAATGATGACTTGCCAGCTCAGGAAACGCCTCATGACTCGCACCGCTTTTTTCATCTCCGACGGCACCGGCATCACCGCCGAGACATTGGGCCGGAGCCTGCTTTCGCAGTTCGAGAACGCCGAATTCAATCAGATCACCAAGCCCTACATCGACACCCTCGACAAAGCCCGTTCTCTGGTCGGTATCATCGAGGCGACCGCCGAACGTGACGGCGTTCAGCCTATCGTGATTGATACGATCGTCGATCAGACCATTCGCGCCATCGTCGCCGAGGCGCCGGCTTTCCAGATCGATATCTTCTCGACCTTTCTGGCACCACTCGAGGTGGAACTCGGCGCTCACTCCACCTATACGGTAGGCCGCACCCACGCCATCGGGCAGGACGAGGTCTACATGCACCGCATCGAAGCGGTGAATTTCGCGCTCGATAACGACGACGGCGCGCGCACCCATCAGTACGAGGAGGCCGATGTCATCCTGATCGGTGTCTCGCGCTGCGGCAAGACTCCCACGTCGCTCTACCTGGCGCTGCAGTTTGGCATTCGCGCCGCCAACTATCCGCTGACCGAAGATGATCTCGACGACAACGGCATTCTGACCCTGCCGGCTTCGCTGGCCAGACACCGTCACAAGCTGTTCGGACTGACTATCGATGCGCGTCGTCTGTCCGCGATTCGCACCGAACGCCGCCCCAACAGCCGCTACTGCTCACTGGACCAGTGCATGCAGGAAGTCGAACAGGCCCAGGCGCTCTACCGGCGCTTCAATATCTCCTACATCGACACCACACGGTTTTCGATCGAGGAAATCTCCACGCGGATGATGAACGAAACTGGCCTGCAGAGACGCTTCAGCCCGCGTTGACTCAGATCCGGCACCTGACGCGGGCTGAACGTCTTGTGCGGGCTAAGCACGCGCCCGCAAAGACTGTTTGAAAAAGGACCGCTTGAAAAAGGAGCGCTCGAACGCGTGGAATCACAGATTCTTCGGCGCGAATATCCCCGGCGCGTTGCGCCAATATCCCTGGTAATCCATACCGAAGCCGAACACGTAGCGATCGACCACATCGAGTCCGCAGTAGTCTGCCTTCAGGCCCGGCACTGCCTTGCGGTCGTGTACCTTATCGACCAGCACCGCAGTGGAAACGCTGGCCGCCCCGGCCTGACGGCAGTAGTCGAGAATGGCCGCAAGCGTGGCGCCTTCATCGAGAATGTCGTCGACGATGACGACATGGCGGTCGGCCATCGGCACCTCCGGCGACACACGCCAGAAAAGCTCACCACCCCGAATGCCACCGCGATAGCGGGTCGCGTGGATGTAGTCGACTTCCAGCGGAAAGCCGAGCCGCGTCAGCAGATGGCCGGTCGTGATCAAGCCACCGTTCATCACGCAGTAGAACACCGGCATCTTGTCGCCAAGGTCGCGAGTGATGTCTGCCGCCATGCGATCCAGCGCCTGTTCGACCTGAGCCTGGCTGATCAGGCAGTCCGCGTTGTCCATGACGTCCTGCATCGAGTTCAAGGCGTCGGCCGAAGAAGAATGGGTCATCGTGTTCCGTATCGGTAAGAGTTGGGAGTTTTCACGCAAAGAAGCCACCGGAGAGCGACTGGCGCCGCTCATGCCGTCTCGGCGAGCGCCTGCAGTCGTGCGTGGGTGCGCCGCCACCGGGAAATCGCCGCGAGCGATTCGAGGCTGGGGCGCGCACGCGCGAAGCGCAGCTTGGCGATACGTGAGGCCTGCAGGCCATCGCAGGCCGCCACCACCTGGCGTGCGTCATCGGGGGCGTTGCAGATGACGGCCATGTCGCAGCCGGCCTCGAGCGCCGCACTGGCTCGTTCGGCGGGCGTGCCCGCAGCGTGCGCCGCAGCCATGGTCAGATCATCGGAGAAGATCGTGCCCTTGAAACCGAACTCCTCGCGCAGCATACCCAGCCAGCTTGGAGAGAAGCCCGCCGGTCGATCGTCGAACGCCGGGTAGACCACATGCGCCGGCATCACGGCGTCCAGCTTGCCGGCCAGACGCGCAAACGGTACCAGATCCCGCTCTCGGAGCTCGGCCAGCGTCCGCGGGTCTTGCGCCACGTCGAAGTGAGAGTCCTCACGCGCACCGCCATGTCCCGGAAAATGCTTGCCGACCGCCACCATGCCGGCTTCGTGAAGCCCCTCGATTAGCGCGCCGGCCAATGCCGTGACGACTTCCGGGTCGGGCGAGAAGCTGCGCGAGCCAATGGCCGGCGAGCGGTCATCGTCCAGGTCGAGCACGGGCGCGAACGTGAGATCGAATCCGCACGCCGCCATCTCCATGCCCAGCAGCCAGCCGGTATCCTGAGCCAGCATCACCGCCTCTTCCGGCGTTTCGGCGAACTGTCTACCGAAGCTCGCCATCGGCGGAATCCGCGTCACGCCCTCCTTTAGACGCTGTACCCTGCCGCCTTCCTGGTCGATGGCAATCAGCACATCGGGACGCACATCTCGAATTTCTCGCACCAGAGCCTGGGTCGTTGCCGCATCGGGGGTATTGCGCGCAAAAAGAATCACGCCACCGACGGCGGTTTGCTTCAGCAGGTGCCGCTCTTCGTCGCGAAGCCGGATACCTTCGACATCCAGCATCACCGGACCGAGAGACTGCGTCATGACATTCAACCTGAAACCGTGAAGCGCCCGATTCTAGACGAAGCGCCAAAACCTGTTAATAGGCCAGCGATGGCACGGCCGGCCCCGGCGATTCACCAGGCGATATCATCGACGGACTCACTGCGGCTCGTCAGCGCCGAGCGATGCGGGCAGCGGCGCCTGCATGCCTGCCACCACGACCGGCCGCAACCGCTGAATCAGGTCCCGCACCGACATGTGTTCGTGATACTCGTCGTCGGCGATGTCACGCAGCGCATCCAGCCCCGACAGCGTGAACACCACCGTGCCGAGCATGAAGTGCAGCCGCCAGAAGCGCTCGACGTCGGGTAGATCCGGCGTCGCAAGGCGCAGACAGACGACAAAGCGGTGAAAAGTCTCGCCGTAATGCTCCTGGATATAACGCCGCAGGTGGCCCTGCGCCTGGGTATAGGCAAGACCAAGCAGTTTCATGAAGATCTTGAGACTGTTGCGCTCGGCCGGCACCTCGAGGACGCTGGTAGCGAGCTGTTCCAGCAGGACTTCCAGCGGAATGGGACGATCGCGATAGCGCTGTTCGAGCGCATCCAGCGCCAGGTTCAGGCGCTCGGAGAACGGGTCGAGGTAGCGTGCGAACACGGCCTGAATCAGCGCTTTCTTCGAACCGAAGTGGTAGTTGACGGCCGCCAGGTTGACCTTCGCTCGGGTCGTGATGTTTCTGAGCGACGTCTCGGCAAAACCTTTTTCCGCGAACAGAATTTCGGCGGTATCGAGTATTCGTGCCACCGTGCTGGGTTGGGACATAGAGTCACTCACCGACTGATGTGATGCCTAAGAACGTCTGTTTAAAACGCTTTTGATTCTAATCATTCTGAGGGAAAGCGCCAAACTTGGTTGGATCACCGATGCCGTGTCCTTCAATCCCTATCGCCCGCCGGACAGACGGCCCGGAATTCAGGCTCGATCAGCGGGCACGTCATCCATTTCCCTGGCGCCCTGGCTCATGTCGCGATCGAGCGCACGCCTTTTCACTCGCAGCGGGACTGGATACAATCACAGGCTGTATGCATGCACACGCCTGTTTTCTTGATCAGGCCTGGAATTGCCCTTCAACAAGGCTCAGGTTCGGGAGAGACCGATGGCGCGCCCCCTCACTGCTCGGCAACAGACCGTCTATGACTTTATCGTCAAGACCATGAACGAGTTCGGCTACCCGCCAACCCGAGCGGAGATCGCCCGCGCACTCGGGTTCCGCTCGCCCAACGCCGCCGAGGAGCATCTGCGCGCGCTCGATCGCAAGGGCGTCATTCGCATGATTCCAGGCACCTCCCGCGGCATACGGCTGCCTGCCAGCAGCGAACCGGAGCCCGCGGAAGCTCCGACAGAAGCCGGGCTCCCGATCATCGGCAGCGTGGCGGCAGGCAGCCCCATTCTCGCCGCCGAGCACATCGATCGATACTGTCCGCTGCCCGCCGACTATTTTTCTCCCCGCGCCGATTATCTACTCCGAGTTCGCGGGGAATCGATGAAGGACATCGGCATTCTCGATGGCGATTTGCTGGCCGTTCACCGAACCCAGGATGTCCGTGAAGGCCAGATCGTGGTCGCACGGCTCGAGGACAACGTGACGGTGAAGCGCTTCCAGCGCCGTGGCAATCGCGTCACGCTCCTGGCGGAAAATCCCGAGTTCGAGCCGATCGAAATCGATCTAGCGCACGAACATCTGGAGATCGAGGGACTGGGCGTCGGCGTGATTCGCGGTGGCGGCGGCAGCGGCCTTCACTGACTCGCGCGCGATGACGACGGCGCGCAAGATTCTGCATGCCGACTGCGACTGCTTCTATGCGGCCGTGGAGATGCGCGACACCCCATCGCTGCGAGATAGACCCCTCGCCGTCGGCGGAAGCCCCGAACGGCGAGGGGTCATCGCCACCTGTAACTATCCCGCAAGACGCTTCGGCGTGCATTCGGCGATGCCATCGGCGCGAGCGCTGCGGCTCTGCCCGGAACTCCGGATCGTCCCACCGGACTTCGCCAAATACCGCGCTGTTTCACAGCAAATTCAGGCCATCTTTCACGAGCTGACTCCGCTCGTCGAGCCACTCTCACTGGACGAGGCCTATCTCGACGTCAGCGAGATCACGGCCTTTCGCGGCAGCGCCACCTGGATGGCTCGTTGGATCAAGGAGGAGGCGCTCAAGCGCACCGGTATCGTGGTCTCCGTGGGCGTCGCGCCAAACAAGTTTCTGGCCAAGATTGCCAGCGACTGGGACAAGCCGGACGGCCTGTTCGTCATTGTGCCGGGGGATACCGAGTCGTTCATCACCGACCTCCCGGTCAAGAAATTGCACGGGGTCGGACCGGCGACGGCCCGCAGGCTCGAGGAGTTGAGTATCGAGACATGCGCCGATCTGCGCATCCAACCCCTGGAGCGGCTGCTGGATCATTTCGGCAAGTTCGGGCGCCGACTGCACGAGCTGGCGCATGGCATCGACGAGCGCCCGGTTGCCGTCTCGCGCGAGCGCAAATCGGTCAGCGTCGAAAACACCTACCATCACGACTTGCCGGATCTCGCGAGCTGTCACGAGGCGCTCGCTGTGCTGATCGAGAATCTGGACGAGCGCATGGCGCGCCATGGCAATCCCGCCATCGGCAAGCAGTTCATCAAGGTGCGCTTCAACGACTTCACCAGCACGACACAGGAAACCGGCGCTCGCGGTATCATCCACGCACGCTTCCACGAGCTTCTGGACAGCGCCTGGCAGCGCGGCAGCCGGCCCGTTCGGCTACTCGGCGTCGGCGTGAGGTTGTTACCGGCCCTGGAGCAGCGTCAGCTTGGCCTGTTCGATGCAGCGAGTGAGGCGCCCTGAAGAGCGTACGCTCCCTCGCTCAGGAAAAGACGACCGTCTTGTTGCCGTGAATCAGGACGCGGTCCTGCAGATGCCAGCGCAACCCTCTCGCCAGCACCGCCTTCTCCACGTCTCTGCCCAGCCGGACCAGATCCTGTGTGCCGTGGCAGTGAGAGACACGCTGGATGTCCTGCTCGATGATCGGGCCCGCATCCAGCTCTTCGGTCACATAGTGGCAGGTCGCGCCAATCAGCTTCACGCCGCGTTCGAAGGCCTGATGGTAGGGCTTCGCGCCGGCAAAGGACGGCAGAAAGCTGTGGTGAATATTGATCACCCGACCGGCATAGCGCTGACACAGTGCCGGTGGCAGGATCTGCATATAGCGGGCAAGAACCACGCAATGGGCCTCCGCGGTATCGATCAAGCGCTCCACCTCGGCAAACGCCGCGAGCTTGTCTTGAGCATCGACCGGCACATGATGAAACGGTATACCGTACCAGCCGACGATCTCGCGCAGATCCTCGTGATTGGAGATGACGCACGGTATATCGCAGTCGAGCTCTCCCGCCGACCAGCGGTAGAGTAGATCGACCAGGCAGTGGGAATCCCGCGAGACCATGATCGCGACCCGCTGACGCCGGCTCGCGTCGCTGAGTCGCCACGTCATCGAGAACTCTTCGGCGATGGGACCGAAAGCGGCGCTGAATGCCGCCGCGCTCATCGCACCCGACTGAATGTCGTAGCGCATGAAAAAGCGCCCGGCCTCCAGATCGGAGTGCTGATTGGCTTCGACGATCGAGCCCTGCTGGCTCGCGATGAAGCTGGATACGCGCGCCACGATACCCACGCGGTCGGGACAGGAAACGATCAAGCGGTACTTATACGACATCATTCTCGACAGGCCGTTGGCCGGGAGCGCGCCCGGCGGCGCGTCATCGGCGGTAAATTCATCGATTCGGACCGCGCATTGTACCGCTAAAGCCGGGCCTGAGCTAAGCGCGCTCGCCGCCTTTCGACAGCATGCTCGGTTTGAGCGCGTGAAGATCGATGACTTATAGTGAAAACAGATTTCTTCAACCCAAGGATGACGATGATTCGTCCGCGCATTCAGGTTCGCCAGCGAACCTATCCCCCGCTGCTCTTTCACCCGCTGGGCGGCTGCGGCGAGATCGGCATGAATCTGTCGCTATACGGGTACGACGATCACTGGATCGCTATCGATTGCGGCATGATGATTCGCCAGGATCTTCCCGACCAGCCGCTACAGATTCCCGATACCGATCATCTTGCCGCTCACCACATGGTGCCGAGCGCCGTGTTCATCACGCACGGTCACGAAGACCATCTCGGTGCGCTGGCCTGGATCTGGCCACGTTGGAACTGCCCGGTCTACGCAACGCCCCTGGCCATCGAGATGCTGCGTGCAAAATTCCTCGAGCAGGGCCTCAAGACGGAGGCGTTGATCGCGGTCAAACCTGGCGCTCGCGTGGAGGTCTGCGGTTTCGGGGTCGAATTTCTCCCGGTCACGCACTCCATTCCCGAAAGCTGTGCATTGTCCATCATGACGCCTGCCCATCGGGTTCTCCACACCGGCGACTGGAAGCTCGATCCCGCACCGGTCGTCGGCGCGCCCTTCTCGCCGAAGCCATTTCAGGCGATGGCGCCGGTCGACCTGGTGGTCGCCGATTCGACCAATGCCGACGTCGAAGGACATTCCCGCAGCGAAGCCGAGGCAGCCTCGGCCCTCGAGGGCGTCGTCCGCGAGTGTCGGGGCCGGGTCATCGTCAGCTGTTTCGCGAGCAATATCGCCCGCATCAAGGCGCTCGGCCAGATCGCCGAGCGCAGCGGCCGGCGCGTCGCCCTGCTGGGACGTTCGATGGAACGTATGGTCGCGATCGCCACGCAGCTCGGCTATCTCGATGAACTGCCGCCGCGCGTGCCAACCCATGATCTCGGCTATCTGCCCCCTGAGGAGGTGCTGATCATTGCAACCGGCAGCCAGGGCGAACCGCGTTCCGCGCTGTCGCGTCTGGCGCAAGGACGGCATCCCGCCATTGATCTCGAGCCAGGTGACGACGTGATCTTCTCGGCCAGAGCGATTCCCGGCAATGAGCGGCTCATCGAGCGACTGAAGGCTGGCTTCAAACGCCTTCACGTCAATGTCCATGACGAAAGAAGCGACCCTGCACTGCACGCCTCCGGCCACCCCGCGCGAGAGGAGTTGCGAAAGCTCTACCGCTGGCTGCAGCCAAAGCTTCTGATGCCGGTTCACGGCGAATCCGTTCATCAGGAAGCCCATGGCGAGCTCGCCAGATCGCTGGGCATCGAGGTCCCGACCTTGCCCAAGAATGGTGTCGTCGTGGCGCTCGAGAACGGCTCGCTGACCCCTCGCCACCAGCACCATTTGCGACCGCAGCTGATCGCCTCAAGGACCCGGCCGGGACAGTCGAGTTCTCCCGTCGCGGCACGTCACCGCGCGAAGACACTCGCGATCGCGGTCACGGTACTGCCAACGGAAACGGGATGGACACGCATCGGACGGCTGCTGTGGGACAGTGACACCGCGCTACCCCTGGACGAAGATGCGCTGAGCGACTGGCTCGATGCCCGGATCGACGCCGCGCCCTCGGAAACCCTGCTGCAATTACGCCAGCAGATATTCGCGCCGCTGCGCGACTGGCTCGAAGAGCGACTGCCCGCCGTGCCCGAGCTCCATCTCCAGCTGATGCCGGCGGATCCTCAACCGGAGTTCGAGGTAAAAACGGTCTCGACACGTTAGGATTTACGTCGCCGCGCGCCCGCGCAACGTGCGCTGTCGGCAGCAACGCGGTGCTAATGCCCATCGACTGTCTTTCGGGGCTATCTTGCAGGACCTGACAGTCGCCATCGCCAGACAACGAAAAACGCGCCCGTCCTGAGACGGGCGCGCTGATTTGTCGCCGACTCTGGCCGGAGCGTCAGTCGCAACCGGGCATCATCGAACTGGCGTCACTGATCCGGACAACGTATCGCGAGCTGGGCGATCTGCCCAACGCGACTTATCAGAAGTGACCTACCCAACGCGGCCTTGCCGACGCGACCTCGGCAACGGGACCTACCCAAGGCGACTTGCCAAAAACTGCTTACCATAAGCTGCGCTTTGACGACTTGTCGGCACTACGGATATCGACAGTGATGGAAACGCGCATCGGTGGAAAATATCGACTCTCGTCGAGAAATTTTCTCTCGAGAGGCTGCCGAGCGATAAACAAGACGCACTGATCGAAGATGTCAGTCGCGCAAGCTTGGACCGTTCACCTTGGACCGCTCACGAGCCAGATCACGCCTTGCTGGCATTCTTCGGCGGACGACCACGGCGCTTGCGTGGCTGCTCACCGACCAGATCATCCATCGAGAGACCGGCACTGTTCATCGCCTCGCGGATCTCGGCAAGCTTCTTCTGCTTGTCTGCTTCTTCCTTCTGCCGAACGTGATCTTCCTGCTGCTTCTGCTCGATCACTTCGCCAATGACTTCGGACAACTTGTGCAACTGTTCCATGCTCAATTGCCGCGCCGCAGCACGAGCCACATTCTTGTTTCGAGCGATGCGTTCCAATGACTCGGTGGACATCGTCTTCTCCTTGCAAGATACCAATATCGGCGTGACACCGGATGTTTTTCTGAAAGTATATTCTCGGGACTTATTTTGGCAAGAATTTAAATGAAAAAAGACACAAGCATGGCTCGTGTCTTTTACGAATACCGTGAAGATCAACCTTTAAGAAAGCGATCATCCACCCGTCATGTTCATGAACCGAACGACTTGAACATCACCGTCGTTGGTGAAGTGATGCCGCTCAGGCTTCAGGTCCATGGCATCGATGATCTGGGCTTTCAGCGGCTCCAGCTCACCGGGATAACGACGCAGCGTCGCTCTCAGATCCACGGAGTGCTCGTTACCGAGGCAGAGCAGCAGACGCCCTTCGACGGTAACGCGAACCCGGTTGCAGGTGCTGCAGAAATTGTGGCTATGAGGCGAGATAAAACCGACCCGACTGTCGCTGTCCGCCATTCGAAAATAGCGGGAGGGACCGAGCGTCGACTCCGCTGAAGCGAGCAGCGGATAACGACTTTCAATCGCCTGCTGCACGTCGTCGCTGGAAAAAAAGGTTTCGCCGCGAACATGATCCGACACGTCGCCAAGCGGCATCTCTTCGATGAAACTGATATCGAGCTTTTCGCGACGCGCGAACTCCACCAAGTCCAGTACTTCATCGTCGTTGCGGCCTTTGAGGACCACGGCATTGAGCTTGATTCTATCGAAGCCGGCGTCCTGAGCGGCATGAATGCCATCGACGACCTTCTCGAGACTCCCGGTGCGCGTCAGCTGACGGAATCGCTCCGGGTCCAGGGAATCGATGCTGACGTTCAGTCGCGTCAGCCCTCCTTCGCGGAGCGCGCGCGCGTGCTTGCGCAACCCGGCTCCGTTGGTGGTCATGGCGAAGTCACGCAGACCATCGAGCTGCCCGATATCACCGACCAGCTTGTCGATCCCCTGGCGTACCAGCGGTTCGCCACCGGTCAGTCGAATTTTCTCTACGCCGAGCTCAGTAAAAGCTCGCGCAACCTGATATAGCTCTTCCAGCGACAGCACCTGTGCCCTCGGCAGGAAGGTCATCTCCTCGCTCATGCAGTAGACGCAGCGAAAATCACATCGGTCCGTTACCGAGATACGAACGTAACGAACCTCGCGCGAAAATTTGTCGATCAATGCCGTCATCGATACTCCCAGCGACCTGCATCTTCATGGTCGCTTTGTCGTTCGGAAACCCAGTAGTCGCCGCTCGAGGTGTGCTCTTTTTTCCAGAAAGGCGCGCGCGTTTTCAAAATATCCATGATGAAATCGCATGCTTCGAACGCCGCCCGGCGATGCGCGCTGGCGACCTGTACGAGCACGATTCCGTCACCCGGCGCGAGTCGCCCGATGCGATGAATGATCGTGACCGCCTGCAGCGCCCAGCGCTGCCGGGCCTCTTCGGCAATCTGTCTCAGCGCGGTTTCAGTCATGCCCGGAAAATGTTCGAGAGAAAGTGCCTGCACCTCAGGGCGCTCGTTGAAGTCTCTGACCAGCCCCGTGAAGCTGACCACGGCACCCGTGTCGGTCCGACTTCGTAACAGCTGGCGTTGCCGCTCCCCAGCGTCGAAAGGTTCGGGCTGAATCTTGATCTGGATCGTCATCGAATCCTCTGCCTTAGCCACCGGTGACGGGCGGAAAGAAAGCGATCTCGTCCGCGGCATTCACCGCTGTGCCTTCTCCTGCCATGACCTGATTGTGCGCCACGAGTACGCGCTTGCCGTCGAGCACTTCGAACCGGGCATCGGCCGCGGCGAGCGCCCGCTTCACACCCGCGACGTCGCGCGTGCCCAGATCGCCGAGCGGCAGCGTGAGTGTCTCGCATCCGAGCCGCTCGCGCAGTTCTGCCAGAAAGCGAACCGTGATGACGCCTTCGCAGTCACCGCCCGCCTTTCCGCGGGGCTCGTCGATAGCGCGGCTCATGTCTTCCCCGACAGGGGAGCCATCGGCGTTCGCGATTGTCTGTCGACCGGCTGGCTCCGCCCCGTCGTTCAGCTCACCTTCCGCCGGCGCATGCGATGCGATCATTCCGGCAGGCCTGGCATCCACCTCTCGACGCCAATCTCCCGAGCGCCCGCCGCTCTTGGCTTCGAGCCTGACATCATCGATCGTCATGCCTTTATCGACGGCCTTGCACATGTCGTAGAGCGTCAGGCAGGCCACCGAAACCGCGGTCAAGGCTTCCATCTCGACGCCGGTACGTCCGTTGAGTCGACACGATGACTCCACATGAACGCAGCTATCGTCGACGTCGATCTCGAACTCGACAGTCACTTTCGACAGCGCCAGCGCGTGACAGAGGGGAATCAACTCATGCGTCCGCTTGGCGGCCTGAATACCGGCGATCCTCGCCGTGGCCAGCACATCGCCTTTGGGGAGCCCCCCTTCGACGAGCAGCGCGAGTGTCGCCGGCAACATGCGAACCGTACCGCGAGCCCGCGCCTCGCGCCGTGACTCTGCCTTGTCGGCCACGTCGACCATATGCGCTTCACCGCGTGCGTTAAGGTGCGTCAGCGTCATGCGAAAATCGCCTCATTGCCAATCTGACCGATACTCATTGCCAATCTGGTCAGAGCTTATGGTCAGAACTTATAGTCAGAGAAAGCAGCGCCCGATTGCTCAGCGCCGCCTCCTTGAATGTTACCGAGCACGGCGTTGCTTCCAGCCGTCCAGCCTCAAGCATAGAACGCCGAGGAAGACACCGCTTGTCCCGTGAGGAGTCGTTCGAAGCCGGCGGTACCGACAACGCTCACCTGTGCTCGGCGTGCTGTCGGCGTTTCTCACCAGGCGCGGCTCAATCAGTGTCAGATTCAACGCGAAACCGGCGCGCCCAAGCATCGATCCAGGCGACGATCGCGTCGAGATCATCAAGATCCAACCAGTCGATCCGAGCGGGGAGCTCGGCAAGCGCCGCACGCTTGTCTCGCGGCGAATCACAAATGACGGCTCGCACCCAAGGATCTCGATGCGCCATCAACCCGCCAGAGCGTCTGCCATCGCGCGGGCCGAAATGCGGCAGCTCACCGCGCTGCAGCTCGATCTTCGGTATCGGTGCCTGCTTGAATCCCTCGACAAGAATCAGCGTCGGTCTCGACAGCATGACCTGATCGATCAACTGCTCGAGGTCCGGGTCATCCTGTCCGGGAGTCTCCATCATCAGCGCAAAACGTTTGCCCGATGCCACCACCATCGGTGTGGCGCCGGCCTCGCGTAGCCGGTAGCTATCCTTGCCCGGCGTATCCACATCAAAGGCATGATGGGCATGCTTGATGACGGCCACCCGCCAGCCGCGAGCCTTGAGGCACGGCAGCACGGCCTCGAGCAGTGTCGTCTTGCCGGTGCCGCTCCAGGCGGCGAACCCCAGCACGGGGACCGAGGGGATTCGGAATGATCGATCGGCTGATCCGTGAGGCCCGACGTCACCGCCCATCAGAGCGCGCCCCGATCCGCATACGCGCTTCGGCAGCCCGGCACTCCTCAGGCGTATTGACGTTGACGAACCGATCTACAGAGGCCGAGAAGTCGACGCCTTGCCAGGCATGCCGCTCATACCATTTCAGCACCTTCGCCTCTCCCCCGGTCAGCCAGGTCGCGAGATCGTCACGCAGCGAGGTACGCAACAGCGCGACCAGCGGTTGCAGCCGCTCGCCATCATCCGCGACCAGAATATCGACGTCATCGGCGCATTGGGCGGCCAGAACCGCCACCAGATCGGACGGCAACCAGGGCATGTCGACAGGCATCATCAAGGTCCAGGGCGATTCGACCTGCTGCATCGCCGATAGCAGCCCGACCAACGGCCCAGGGTGATCCGGCAGGCGATCTTCAACGACCGGATAACCCAGGCGCCGGTAACGATCGAGTTGGCGATTGGCGCTGATCACGACGCTACCGACGATCGGCGTGAGTCGCGACAGGGCATGCTCGATCAGAGGGCGGCCGTCGAGCTCTACCCAGCCCTTGTCCACGCCGCCAAGGCGACGACCGCGCCCGCCCGCGAGCACGACGCCGGTGATGTCGGCAGGTTCGATCACCGGGTACCGAAGATCTTGTCGCCGGCATCGCCCAGTCCCGGCACGATGTAGCCGTTCTCGTCGAGCCGCTCGTCGATCGCTGCGGTGTAGATTTCGATATCGGGATAGGCCGTCTGCACGCGCTCGATGCCTTCAGGTGCCGCGACCAGCACGATTACCTTGATCTGCTGGCAGCCCCGCGCCTTCAGCATATCGAGTGTGGCGACCATCGAGCCGCCGGTCGCCAGCATGGGATCGATCACGATCGCCAAGCGCTCATCGAGCGCGCTGACGAATTTCTCGAAATAAGGGACCGGCTCGAGCGTTTCCTCGTCCCGATAGAGGCCGACGACACTGATGCGCGCGCTGGGAATCAGATCGGTGACGCCGTCGAGCATGCCCAACCCGGCGCGAAGAATCGGCACGATCGTGACCTTCTTGCCCTTGATCTGCTCGATCTCGATCGGCGTACCATTCCAACCCTCAATGGTGGCCGGCTCGAGTTCGAGATTTTGCGTCGCCTCGTAGGTCAGCAGCTTGGCCACTTCACAGGCCAGCTCCCGAAAGCTTTTGGTGCTGATGTCGGCAGCGCGCATCAGTCCGAGCTTGTGTTTGACCAGGGGATGAGAAATGGGGTGAACACTCATGGTCGGCGCCTTCATCGATAGTGGTTCGGAACGCCGCCATTGTACGCGACAACGAGCCCTTCAAGCGACGCTGGCGGGCAGTTGCCAGTCGATCTCCCCCCGCTCTCGCGATGCGAGAAACGCGTTGGCCTGCGAAAAATGACGCTGGCCGAAAAAGCCGCGATGGGCCGAGAGCGGTGAAGGATGAGGCGCGTGCAGAACGAGGTGCTTCTGACGATCGACGAAGTTCGCCTTCTTCTGCGCGTAGCTCCCCCAGAGCAGGAACACGACACCCTCGCACTGCTCATTGATGACCTGAATGGCACGATCGGTGAAAGTCTCCCAGCCGCGATTGCGATGAGAGCCAGCGTTACCCTGCTCGACCGTCAGTACACTGTTGAGGAGCATCACCCCCTGGCGAGCCCATTGCTCCAGAAAGCCGTGACCGACCGGCGTGGTGCCGACATCGACCGCCAGCTCCTTGTAGATGTTCTGCAGCGAAGGCGGCGTCGGCACGCCAGGGCGAACGGAAAAGCAGAGACCATGAGCCTGGTTCGGTCCGTGGTACGGGTCCTGGCCGAGAATCACCACCCGCACCTCGTCCAGCGGCGTCAGCTCGAAGGCTCGAAACCAGTTCGAGGAGTGCGGGTAGATGATCTTGTGTGCGGCTTTCTCCGCGGCGAGAAAGCCGCGCAGATCGCGCATGTAGGCGCTATCGAACTCTTCGCCAAGGTGATGGTTCCAGCTTTCGGGCAGCGGCGACTGCGACATGCTCGGTCGCTCCATGATCGGAAGAAATGACGGGCTCGGCACGATGCGTCGTCAGGACCGAGGCTGACGTGCCGAGTCATGACGTCTCCAGTCTTGACTCGCCAGGCCTCAGCGTGGTGAGCCTCGTCGGGACGGGTCCTGGCGCAGCTGATCGGCCAGAGGCTCGACATAAGCGTGACCCAGATCCCAAGGAAACTGGATCCAGCAGTCCTGGGCAACCTCGGTCAGGCACTGATCCACCAGCGGCCGCCCTTCCGGCTTGGCATAGACCGTCACGAAATGGGCCTTGGGCAGCATTTCGCGCACCGCGCGGGCTGTCTTGCCGGTGTCGACGAGATCGTCGACCAGTAGCCACCCGTCGCCGTCGTGCTCGACGCCCTTCATGACATTCAGCTCACCCTGGTCCTTATCGTCGTAGCTCTTGATGCAGACCGTATCGATCAAGCGCACGTTGAGTTCGCGAGCGATCAACGCGGCCGGGATCAGGCCACCGCGGGTGATAGCGACAATCCCCTTGAAGTCGCGCTCGATGAGCGGATGACAAAGCGCCCGGACATCGCGGTGGAGCTGATCCCAGGAGACGGTGAAATGCTGGTGGTAGCGACTGGCGGTCATGGCAACTCCAACCCATTGGCGGGGCCGTCACGGAACATCGATAGACGATCCGAGACGGCGACAGGCGTGCTTCGAAGATTACTCGTCTTCGTTGAAGCTGCAAACGGAGAAGACGCTGTATCCCGCGTCGCGGATCTTGCTCGAACCACCGAGTTCCGGCAGGTCCAGAATCGACGCCAGCTCGACGATATGGCCGCCGCTACGAGTGATCAGCGACGCCGCCGCCAGCATCGTACCGCCGGTCGCGATCAGATCGTCGATCAGCACGATGCGGTCATGCTCACGGAAGGCATCGGAGTGCAGCTCGACCGTCGACTCGCCATATTCGAGCGTATAGGTCTCGCTGATGGTCTTGAACGGCAGCTTGCCCTTCTTGCGCACCGGCACGAAGCTGCAGCCAAGCTCGTAAGCCAGTGGCGCGCCGACGATGAATCCGCGCGCATCGATCGCGGCGATCGCGTCGACTTCGAGCTCCTGGTAGCGATGCACGAAGCTGTCGACCAGTTTGCGAAACGCGGCACTGTTCTGCAAAAGCGGCGTGATATCGCGAAAATTGACGCCCGGCTGCGGCCAGTCGGGAACCGTGCGAATGACCGACTTGATGTAGTCGCCGTAGATACTGCTCATCGAGGAAACTCTCCCTGGTCCCGAAACGGCGCGCCGGTCAGGAAATCTCGGCGCAAAGGCGCTTATGGTACCCAAGCACAAGCGCCCGCGCGACCCGTCTACCTCAACCTCTCGAGGCCAGCACCCGCTCCACGGTCTCGACGATGGCTTGAGTCTGCGGATCGATCTCGATATTGACGCGGTCGCCGATGGCACGCTCGCCGAGGGTCGTGCGCGCGAGTGTCTCGGGGATCAGGTTGACGCAGAAGCGGTCGCCGATCACGTCGCCGACGGTCAGGCTGATACCGTCGATGCCGATGTAGCCCTTGTCCATCACGAACCGGGCGAGGCTGTCAGGCAACGCAAACCAGAGCCGGCGATTGTTCGGCGCCTCGTCGATCTCGCTAAGCGTTGCCGTTGCCATGATATGGCCCGACATGGCGTGGCCACCAATCTCGTCGCCAAACCGTGCGGCGCGCTCCAGATTGACCCGACTGCCGACCTTCACATCGCCGAGATTGGTCACGCGCAGCGTTTCACGCATCAGATCGAAGCTGACGTGCTCGCCCTCGATGGCGGTCACCGTCAGGCAACAGCCATTATGCGCAACCGAGGCGCCAAGTATGAGCCCTTCACGCATGGCCGGCGACATCGCCACGACATGAGTGTTGAGCTGCTCTCGCTCTTCGATGGCAACGACGGTGCCGACATCCTGCACGATTCCGGTGAACATGAACGCTTCTCCTGCCTGACCGATGACCCACGCTTCACAGGGGCCGTTTGCGCGCTGCATGCTACCACGTCGCTAGCGCCATGAACGCCCGAACCGGCTCGGCAGGCGCCGCGCACCGCTTTCGGCTTTCGGCTTTCGGCTTTCGCAAATTGACGCCTCGAGAACCGGACTCTAAGATTGCCGGCAATGAAACGCGCCGATTTATTCCCGAATTGCGGGCGCGCCGGGTCTTCCGGGCAATGTCGCTAAAAGGGTGTGTCCAGCGTTGATGGCCACCCGAACGGGTGGCCTTTTTTTCGATCTCGCCGCGACACGTTCCACCCGACGCCCCCGCAGCCTAGTTTCGCGCGATCGGCTTGCCTGCCGTCGAGTCATCCGTTTGTGCCATGGACGTCGCCTCTGCCCGAGCATCCGACGCCTCGCCCGCGACGTGCTTGTCCGCACCAGGTTTGTCGTCAAGACATTGACCCGCAACGTAGTAGACGCCGGCGCCGAGCAGCGAGCCCGTGAACCAGCCGTAATCGTAGAACCAGCGCCACAGGCCGGTGGTGATCGAGATCAGCGTCAGCACTACGGGGACGCCGAGCGCGATGAAGCCGGCCACGTTGACCGCCGGATAACGCCCGTCGTCACGGTAGAGACTGATCACGTCGAGCTGCTGGCGCTTGATCAGGAAATAGTCCACCGCCATGATGCCGGCAATCGGCCCCAGCAGGCTCGAGTACCCCAGCAGCCAGTTGGAATAGAGACTCTCCAGCGTCACGTCGGAGACGATCAACCCGGCCTTCTGCAGCAGGTCGTAACCCATCAGCAGCGTGCCGACCAGCCCGGTCAGCAGTACCCCGCCGGTGCGATTGATGGCCTTCGGCGCGATGTTCTGGAAATCGTTGGTCGGCGAGACGATATTGCCGGCGGTATTGGTCGAAATCGTCGCGATCACGATGAGAATCATCGCGATGGCAACCCAGATCGGGCTGTCGATATGACCGATAAGCGTCACCGGATCGGAGACCGTTTCCCCCACCAGCGAGACGGATGCCGCCGTCATCACCACGCCCAGCGCCGCGAACAGGAACATCGTCAGCGGCAGGCCGACGATCTGACCGACGATCTGGTCCTTCTGGCTGCGCGCGAAGCGACTGAAATCGGGAATGTTGAGCGAAAGCGTGGCCCAGAATCCCACCATCGCGGTCAGGCCGGACAGAAAATATGTTGTCACCGATGCGCCCTGCGGCCGCGATGGTGGCTGGGCGAGCAGTTCACCAAGCGACACATGCGGTAGCGCCCAGACCAGCAGCCCGACGGCGACGATCAGCAAGAGCGGCGCCGAGAACGTCTCCAGCCATTTGATCGACTCGGCCCCGCGGATTACCACCCAGAGATTCATCGCACCGAAGATGAAAAAGCCGAAGACCTGGCCGAGACCACCGAGCGCCTGCCACGGCGGAACAATGGCCGACAGCAGCAGATCGATCGCTAGCCCGCCGAACATCGTCTGGATGCCGAACCAGCCGCAGCCGACCAGCGCCCGAATCAGGCACGGCACGTTCGACCCTCGAATGCCGAACGAGGACCGCAGCACGACCGGGAACGGAATGCCGTAGCGCGTACCGGGAAAGGCGTTGAGCGTCAGCGGGATCAGCAGAATGACGTTGGCAAGCAGAATCGTGATCAGCGCCTCGCCGACGCTCAGACCGAAGTAGGCGGTAAGAATGCCGCCGAGCGTGTAGGTCGGCACGCAGATCGAAAGACCTACCCAGAGTGCGGCGATGTGCCACTTCGTCCAGGTGCGCTCCTTCGCGCGAGTCGGGGCGATATCGTCGTTGAAACAGGCGCTGTCGCGAACGTCGGCGCCGAGCTCGAGTTCGACCCTGCCCTCCCGCTCGATCACGCGAGAGACAGACGCCGAAGAAGACGAAGTACGGGACGTTGTCATTGTTGTGCCCTCAGGTGAGAAGATGGAAATCATCGACAGCCGCAACCGCCGCACTCAGCCGTTGTCCGCCTGTCGGAGTAACTGATGGTAGCGGCGATCGAAGTAGAGCAGACATTGGCTTTCACCGCAGGTCGACATCGCGACGATCTCGCAGAACATGACGTCGTGCCTCCCGACTGTCACACGCCGGCTGATGCGGCACTCGAAATGCCCGGCGTCCCTTCATCCGTCTGTCGGTACTGCGGTTGGGTCATCATGTCGAAACGCCTGTCACGGGAACTGCTGTCACGGGAACTGCAAGGGGGTCGCCGAGCCACTGCTCGACAGCGGCGTTGAAGGTGTCCGGAACCGTCACGGTGAGGCCGTGACCGCCGTAATCGAACAGGGCCAGATTGGCGTTCGGCAAGCCATCCGCCAGCCTTCGCGAGCACGTATGAGGCACCAGCAGATCGTCTCGAGTGGCGATCACCAGCGTCGGCGTCTTGATCGCGCCGAGCTGCGCGTCGATATCGAAGGCGCACAGGGCACCGATGCGCGCCTTCACGTTGGCCTCGCCCGGAAAGTGCGCCAGCGCATGGGCCTCTTCGGATAGCAGCCGGTCGTGATGGGCCGAGAGCCAGTCCGCCGGGTAGAGGAACAGCGGCTGGGCATGCAGGTAGGCTTGCGTACCACTGCCATCGAGCAGGGCAAGACGAACGCGAAAGCAGCGCTCGCTCTGCACGTCCACCCGGCTCCAGGCATTGATCACGATCAGACGCTGCAGGCGCGCGGGGTCGATCAGCGCCATCTGCAAGCCTACCAGCCCGCCGAGCGCGTGGCCCATGAAGTCCACGCGACGAATTTCCAGCCGGTCGAGCAGCGCCAGCGCCTCCTGCGCCATATCGGCGATAGTGTACCCGTGTGGCAGCTCGGCGGGGCTGGCGCCGGTCCCCAGATGATCGTAAATCACCACGCGATGCGTTCGGGTGAGCGATTCGAGCTGCGGCTCCCAGAACCGCCCGGCGCCGCCAAGCCCGGAAGAAAGCAGGATGGTCGGGGCTTGCGCATCTTCCCGCCCCAGAATCTCGTAGTGCATCGACGGTTCCCGTTGTGTGCTGGATCAGCGTTGAAGCTCTGGATTCAAAATCAGCGCGGCAGATGAGCGACCGCGGCGATCTCGATCAGCGCATCCGGCTTCACCAGGCCACATTGAATGCAGTAACGTGCCGGCTTTTCGCCCGGAAAGAACTCGGCATAGACCGCGTTAATGGCCGAGTAATCTCCCCAATCGCGCAAAAAGATCGAGTTGAAGGTGATGTCTTCCATGCTGCCGCCGGCGGTTTCGACCACGCGCTGGATCAGTTCGAGAACGTGGCGCGTCTGGGCTGCGGCATCGCCGACATGGACGACATTGTTCTCCGCGTCGAAGGGCAACGTTCCCGAAACGTAAAGAATATTGTCGGCCTGACTGCCAGGTACGAAGGGCGCGAGCGGTGCGCCGGAACCGGGAGGTATGACGCTTGTCTTGGGCATTTTCTGCTCTCCTGGGTCAAATGATTAAACGGTTTCCCGATGGTGGGAAACGGCGGGCTGGCAGGCAGCGGCAAACGCATCGACGCTCGAGACCCAACCGAAGAAGGTTTCGATATTGAAGATCGCCGCGGCCTGAGCCGAAGGCGGCCCCGCTTGATAGGTCGCGTCTTCCAGTACGGTGCCGAAATACTCCAGAAAGAAGCCGTCACGCAGCGTCGACTCGACGCAGACGTTGGTGGCGATGCCGCTGAACAGCAGATGGCGAATGCTGCGGGCTCGCAGGATGCTGTCCAGCGGCGTGTTGAAGAAACCGCTGTAGCGCGGTTTGGGCAGCACGATATCCCCCGGCTGCGGCGTCAACGCATCGACCAGCGCATAATCCCAGGTGCCCTTGGCCAACAGTTGACCGGCCAGTTCGGGTCGCTGGCGCATCGTTTTCAGGGCGTTCGACTTGTGCCAGTTGGGCGAGCCGGGGCCGCCCGCCTCGACGTAGTCCGCATCCCACCCGTTCTGAAAGAAGATCACCTGAATGCCGGCGGCACGGGCGATCTCGATGGCGCGGGCGATGCGCTCGATAACGGGTCCCGTCGTGCTGACATCGAAGCCGGCGAGATCCAGATAGCCGCCGATCGAGGCGTAGGCGTTCTGCATGTCGACCACGATCAGCGCGGCCTGAGAGCGCGACATGGCAATCGCTTCCGGACGCCCCGCCAGCACGATCTCGTCGTCCTCTCTCGCCGCCTGGCCACCGCCGCAGCGTACGATCGGACGCGTCTTCAGCTCTCTCATGACAACGCCTCCGCCGTTTTCGCCGGCGATCCGACAATATCGACTCGTGTGCGCATCAGCGGCTGCACCTTCTCGCCAAAAGTGTCCAGGCCGCCCAGGAAGTCGTCGAAGGTCAGCATGACGCCGCCGATACCCTCGACCGTGTCGATCTCGTCGAGCATGCGCGCGACATTGGCGTAGGAGCCCACCAGCGTGCCCATATTGAAATTGACGGCCGAAGTCGGGTCGGTCATCTGACGCACGTTGGTGTCCTTGCCCGAACTCTTGTCCTGGCTGCCTTGATCCGCCATCCAGTCCAGCGCCTCCTGATCGGCGCCCGCCTTGTAATGGTCCCAGCGCGCGATGGCGGCTTCATCGGTCTCGTCGGCAATCACCATGAACAGCACATAACAGGCAATCTCGCGACCGCTCTCAAGACCAGCCGCGTTCAGTCGCTCGGCGGTGGCAGCAAAGGCCGTCGGCGTATTCAGCCCCTTGCCGAAGCAGAAGCTGTAGTCGGCATGCTTGGCGGTGAACGCCATGCCCGCATTCGACTGGCCGGCGCAGACAATCTTCACGCCCTGTTCGGGGCGCGGGCTCAGTCGGCAGTCGTCCATCTGGAAGAATTCGCCCCGGAAGTCGCTATGACCCCGCTCGAGCAGCTCGCGCATCACCGTCGTGTATTCATCGAGATAGGCATAGCGTTTGCCGAAATACTCGTCTCCCGGCCACAGCCCCATCTGGCTGTACTCCGGCTTCTGCCAGCCGGTGACGAGGTTGATGCCGAAACGCCCCGGAGCGATGGAGTCGATCGTCGCCGCCATGCGCGCGACGATCGCCGGCGGCATGACCAGCGTCGCCGCCGTGGCGTAGAGGTTGATCTTCGAGGTGACCGCCGCGAGCCCCGCCATCAGCGTGAACGACTCCAGCGCGTGCTCCCAGAACTCGGTCTTACCGCCGAACCCGCGCAGCTTGATCATCGACAGCACGAATTCGAAGCCGTATTGCTCGGCCTTCTGCGTCACTGCCTTGTTGAGCTCGAATGTCGGCATGTACTGCGGCGAGTTCTCGGAGATCAGCCAGCCGTTGTTGCCGATGGGAATGAAAACGCCCAGTTGCATGGGTCACCTCCTGTTCGGTGAAGGTAAAGTCGCCGATGGCACCCGACGCGAGATCGCCATCGAACGCTTTGCAACCTCTAACAACCCACGTGCCAACCGACACATCTTTATCCGTTTTCAGTGGCTTGGCGCCTCCCTTGACGATTCGATCAGACCAAATGGTCCAATCACCCTCGGAAGCCTGCGCAAAAATGACGCGGGCCACGCGTCTTTCGCGCGCTTTCAGTGCGCGACCGTTATCCCCCCCGACCGCCGGAGCGGCGTGATAAAGTAACCGGCGATGTAACGCAACGTCACAGCCCGCCGCGTTACCGACTGCAAGGATCGATATGAACGAGACGCCCCCCGCCGCCACCGGCAAACGCGCCGCCACCAGCGAAGCCCGCAAGCAGCGAATCCGCGATGCCGCCCTGTCGCTGTTTTCCCAATTCGGGTTGCGAGGCGCCAGCCTCGATGCCATTGCCGATCGCGCCGGCGTCTCCAAGACCAACCTGCTCTACTACTTCTCCTCCAAGGAGACGCTCTACGTCGCGGTGCTGCAGCAGATTCTCGATAACTGGCTGGAACCGATGCGAGCGATCGATGCCGACCAGTCGCCACAGGAAGCGATCGGCCAGTACATACGCATCAAGGTGGCACTATCGCGGGACCGCGCCGAAGCCTCGAAGCTCTTCTGTCTCGAGATGATTCAGGGCGCGCCGCTGCTGAGGGAGGTGCTGGAGAGCGATCTCAAGGCGCTGGTGGCGGAGAAGTCGAGGGTCATCGAGCACTGGATCGAAAGCGGCCGCCTGGCGCCAGTCGACCCACATCACCTGATCTATCTGCTCTGGGGCACCACGCAGCACTACGCCGACTTCGCGGTGCAGATAGAGGCCGTCTCCGGCAACGGGCTTAACGACCCGGCGTTCTTCGAGACCACGGTCACGACGATTCAGCAGATCGTGCTGAACGGCTTGCTGCCACGCCCGACCGCCTGATCGCCTTCGCGTCGAGTTGCAGGCGGGGCAGCCGAGCGTCGCCTTCGCTCACGCCAGCTGGCAGGCATCGCCGAAATCCAGCCGCGGCAGGCGTGGCTTGACGCCGGCGGTATCGCCGTAGCCGAGATTGATCAGCAGGTTCACGGTCCAGTCCGTACCGGCAAAAAAGGCTTCGTCAACGGCTTTCGGATCAAACCCGGACATCGGTCCGGTATCCAGTCCCATCGCCCGCGCTGCCAGAATCAGATAGCCGGCCTGCATCGAGCTGTTACGCAGCGCCGTCTGCTCGGCGAAAGCCTCGCTGCCGGTGAACCAGCTGCGCGCATCGGTGTGTGGAAAGAGCGTCGGCAGCTGATCGTAGAAGCGTTTGTCATAGGCGACGATCACCGTGCAGGGCGCCGTCGCGGTCTTGTCCGCGTTACCGGAAGAGACGCAGGGCAGCAGTTTGTCCTTGCCGGCCGTCGAGCGCACGAAGACGAAGCGCGCCGGCGAACAGTTGGCCGATGTCGGTCCCATCTTCACCATGTCGTAAAGCTCGCGCAGCGTCTGCTCGCTGACCTCCTGGTCCTGCCACGCATTATGGGTGCGCGCGTCGAGAAACAGTTGCGCCAGCGCATGTTCGTCAAGTGACGGCAGCATCGACTCTCTCCTTGTTCGAATATGATTTGTTCGAATATGACTTGTTGGAATACGAATTGCGGAAAACCGAGTCACTGAATGGCCGGTTATCCGGACCATAAGATATCCGGACCATAAGAACAGTAACGCGCCACGGATTTCGGTGCCACGGTCGCTGGAAACGCGGTCGACCAGTATAATCCATGCCCCCCGGCCGGCGGCGCACCAAGCCGCGCGGCGCGGAAGACCCCATTTCGTTGGTATGGCAGACATCACGACCCCATGATTTCACTCGAACGGGTTTCCAAGACCTACGGCACTGGACCCCGCGCCGTGCAGGCGCTGTCCGATATCGATCTGCAGGTTCCCAAGGGCACCATCCATGGCGTGATCGGTCTCTCCGGCGCTGGTAAATCGACGCTGATCCGCTGCGTCAATCTTCTCGAGCGCCCGACGACAGGCCGCGTCATCGTCGACGGCGCCGAGCTGACCGCGATGAGCGCGAGCGATCTGCGCCAGGCGAGGCACCAGTGCGGCATGATCTTCCAGCACTTCAACCTGCTGACCAATCGCACGGTCTTCGACAATGTCGCCCTACCGCTGGAGCTGATGCGCGAATCCCGCCGCACCATTCGCGAGCGTGTCATGCCGCTGCTGGAGATGACGGGCCTGACCGACAAGCGTCATCAGTATCCGGCTCAGCTCTCCGGCGGCCAGAAGCAGCGCGTCGCCATCGCCCGCGCACTGGCGAGCCGCCCGAAAGTGCTGCTCTGCGACGAGGCGACGTCGGCGCTCGATCCGCAGACGACGACCTCGATTCTGGCCTTGTTGCAGGAGATCAACCAGCAACTGGGCCTGACGATCCTGTTGATCACCCACGAGATGGAGGTGGTGAAGAGCATCTGTCATCGCGTCGGCCTGATCTCGGGCGGTCGACTGGTCGAGGAAGCCGATGTCGGTGATTTCTTCACCGCCCCCGGTACTCAGCTCGGCCGGGAGTTCCTGAACGACTTTCTCAAGCTGGAAGCGCCACGGGAACTGGTCGAGCGACTCGATGCCGAATCCGGCCAGAACTCCCATCCGGTCGTCCGGCTGACCTTCTCCGGGGATAGCGTCTCCACGCCATTGATTTCGCGGCTGGCCCGGGAACACGGCGTCGATGTCAGCATTCTCCAGGCCAAGGTGGAGTCGATCCAGGGGCGAACGCTAGGCCTGATGATTGCCGAGCTGATCGGCAGCGAGACACAGACTCGCCAGGCACTCGCGACGCTTAAATCTTTCGACCTGCATGTGGAGGTACTGGGCCATGTCCAGCGCACTGATTGATCTCGTCTGGCAATCCACACTCGAAACGCTCTACATGGTCGCGGTCGCGGGTATCATCTCGGCGCTCGTCGGCGTGCCGCTCGGCGTGCTGCTGTATGTCACGCGTCCGCGCCAGATCCTGGCGCAGCCGGTGGTCAACGGCATTCTCGGCATCGTGACCAATGTCGGCCGCTCGATTCCGTTCATCATTCTGCTGGTCGCCATCATTCCCTTCACGCGGATGATCGTCGGCAGCTCGATCGGGACCAACGCCGCCGCCGTGCCACTGACCATCGCCGCGATTCCATTCGTCGCCCGGCTCGTCGAAGGCGCCTTGAACGAGGTGCCCCCGGGGCTGATCGAAGCAGCCCAATCGATGGGCGCGACGCCGATGCAGATCATCATGAAGGTGCTGCTGCCGGAGGCCCGCGGCGGCATCCTCAATGGCCTGACGATCACCATCGTGGCTCTCGTCAGCTACTCCGCCATGGCAGGCGCCGTGGGCGGCGGGGGGCTCGGTGATCTGGGCATCCGCTACGGATACAACCGTTTCAACCCGACGGTGATGCTGATCACCGTCGTGGTATTGGTGATCATGGTGCAGCTGTTCCAGAGCCTGGGCGATTATCTGGTGCGCAAGAGCGACCACAAGTGATCGTTCAGGGTCACTAGATTAATAACTAGAATGAATTACCGTGGCTGCGCTTATTACCGTATATTGCAGCGTTCATCGTCATGCCGAGGGCTGCCGGCTCGTAGCTGCTGTACAACGCGCCCCAAACCCGGCGCAGTCGTAGCTCGTAGCTGCCGTAAACCGCGCCACGAACCCGGCGCGGTCGCAGCTCGAGGCCCATCATCAAGGAGAGCACGCCAATGTCCATTTCGTTAACCCGCGCGCTGGGAGCCGCCGTCCTCGGACTGGGGCTGACCGCCGGTATCGCCCACGCCGCCGAAGACAGTATCAAGGTCGGTACCATGGCGGGACCGGAAAGCGACGTGATGAAAGTCGCCAAGCAGGTCGCGCAGGAGAAGTACGGTCTGGATGTCGAGATCGTCGAGTTCACCGACTACGTCACCCCCAACGCTGCGCTGGCCGACGGCAGTCTCGATGCCAATGCCTATCAGCACGAACCCTACCTGCGCGCGATGATGAAGGATCGCGGCTACGACTTCGCGATCGCCGGCAAGACCTTCGTCTACCCGATCGGCGCCTACTCCTCGAAGTACGACAGCATCGACGAGCTGCCGGACGGCGCCACCATCGCCGTGCCCAATGACCCGACCAACGAAGGCCGGGCGCTGATCCTTCTCGACAAGCAGGGTCTGATCAAGCTCGACGACGCGGACAATCTCGAGGCGACCCCGATCGATATCGTCGACAATCCCCACGATTTCTCGTTCAAGGAGATCGAGGCCGCGCAGATGCCACGCATCCTGCCGGACGTCGACATGGCATTCATCAATAGCACCTTTACACAGCCTGCGGGGCTGACGCTGGACGATGCACTGATCAAGGAAGGCCCGGACTCTCCCTACGTCAACCTGATCGTCGTTCGCGACGGGGAGCAGGAGAGCCAGCCGATTCAGGAACTGGTCAAGGCCTATCAGTCCGATGCCGTCGCCGAGAAGGCGCAGGAACTGTTCAAGGGCGGCGCCGTTCCCGGTTGGGAGTGAACCCTGAACCCATCTGCTGTGACAATGACGAGACCAGTGCCACGGCGCTGGTCTCGTCGTTTCACAGCCGCATAACGCCCTGGTGATCGCCCGCCGGGATCATCTCTATCCAACGATTTCACACGGATCCGCGATCATGACCGATTACGCTAGCCTCGAACGCCAGCTGAGCGCGCTGCTCGATACACGCGACTGGTTGACCAATGCCGCACAGACCAGCGCGTTCCTCATGCACACGCTCGAAGACCTCAACTGGGTCGGGTTCTATCTGCAGCGGCAGCCGGAAACCCTGATCCTGGGTCCCTTCCAGGGCCAGCCAGCCTGCAATCCGATCCCCTTCTCGCGCGGTGTCTGTGGCGCTGCCGCACGCACCCGAGAGACTCAGCGCATCGACGACGTCCACGCCGTGCCCGACCACATCGCCTGCGATGCCGCATCACGGTCCGAGCTGGTGGTTCCTGTCCTCGTCGATGGTAAGGTATGGGGCGTGCTCGATATCGACAGCCCGCGACCGGCGCGCTTCAGCGCAGAGGATCAAGCGGGCATCGAGCGCCTGTGCCGCATTTTCATCGATGCCAGCGATCTGTAGCGGTTCTGGCGGTTCGCCACCCGGTGTCACCGGTTATCTGCGGCGCAGCGTCCGTCATCTGTCACCGTCCCATCGATAAGGAATCACCGTATGTCACGCAGCGCCCTACTCATCATGGACCTTCAGAACGGCATCCTTGCCGGTTACAGTGAAGCCCAGAAACGCGGTCTCATCGAGCGCGCCAATACGCTGATCGCCGACGCCCGCGACAAGCAGGTGCCGATCATCTTCGTTGCCGTGCGTCAGCGTCCGGGATACCTCGGCGTCGGCGACAACAACAAGGCGTTCAGCGGTCTGAAAAAGATGGGCGTGCTGATCGAGGGCAGCGAAACGGCGGCCTTTCACCCGGACCTCGCGGTCACCGATGAAGACGTCGTCGTGGTCAAGCGCCGATTCGGGGCGGCCTCGACCACGGATCTCGCCAGTGTGCTCAACGCGGTCGACGCCGATCATCTCGTGATGGCCGGCGTATCGACCAGCGGCGTCGTGCTCTCGACGGTGCGCTGGGCGGCCGATCTGGATTATCGACTCACCGTGCTGGCCGATGCCTGCCTCGATCATGACGAAGAGGTTCATCGGGTACTGACCGAGAAGGTCTTCCCGGTGCAGGCCGATGTGATCGACAGCGGCACCTGGCTCGCGCGGAATTCCTGATACCGCCCACCACTGCTCTGGTCATCCCGCCCTCGGGAGCGGGCGGGATGCGCGACCTTCACGCTCGGCGCGAAAAGCCTACCCAGAAAGCCGGGCAGCGGCCTGCGCCAACGTCCACACGTCAGGATAGAAAGATATCGAGTTCGTCGTCCGAGCGAACCACCTGCAGGATCTCCTCGTACAACGTGAGTAGATCCAGCGCCAGCGGCCTTCGAATTTCCTTCGGCATTTCACCCAGCGCATGCTCCTCGCGACGCCCGTTGGCGATGTTGCGATACAGGCCGATCGCCAGATGCACCGCGGCCGCGTAGGGTGAGAACGGCACGGCCTCGAGGGGGTTGTCCTGATACGTGAGCGCGACGCAGATCGTCTCGGGAAACCGCCAGCGTCGCCCCAGCTCAGAGCCGACCTCGCTGAAGGTGTAGCCGAACTGGTTGGCCTCCAGCTCCGCTCTTGGCGCGCCCTGCTCCACCAGCGCATCGATGCGCCCCATCAGCGCCGGATCGCCGATATGCATCAACGCCGAGCCGACGTGATGAAGAATGCCGCAGGTGAAAGCGGTTTCTGGTGACAGTGCTTCAAGGCGGCTATGACGGACGATGGTGCGGCTGATGCTCGCCACCATGAAGGATTCGCGCCAGAACGTCTTGCGATCGAGTCCGGGCACATCCTTGAGCATGCCGACCATGCCGGACGCGATGACCAGCGTGCGAACCCGATCGAAGCCGAGCAGCAGCAGTGCGTCGTCGATGGACGAGACATTGCGCCCGACGCCGTAGCGCACGGAGTTCGCCGAGCGCAGCAGCTTCAAGCTCAGGTTGGGATCCTTGCGGATGGTGGCCGAAACCCGGTGAACGCTGATTCTGTCGTTTTCGAGACTGGCCATGAGTTCGGCGACGACCGCGGGGACACTAGGCAGTTTATGAATATGCTCAAAGAGCGAATCGAGGGACATGATTGACTCCTGCGTGAGGCGACCATGGTAGCGCTCGACGGTCAAAATGTCGTGGTAACAGCGGCGTGGCAACCTGTCGCCCGAGGAAGGCGCCCCTCAACAGCCCAACGCAAAAAACCCCGAGCCGTCAGGTCTCGGGGTTTCGAAACTGGTAGGACCGAGCGGATTTGAACCGCTGACCTCCACGATGTCAACGTGGCGCTCTAACCAACTGAGCTACGGTCCTGAAGTATCGAAGGAGCAGTCATGGTAGGACCGAGCGGATTTGAACCGCTGACCTCCACGATGTCAACGTGGCGCTCTAACCAACTGAGCTACGGTCCTGCTCCCTCTCAACGCTGCGCTATTCTACTGATTTCCAAGCGTTGTGCAACACATCCGTGCAAGTTTTATCGAGCGTATTTCACGCCCTCGTCGTTGGTTGCACAACGTCCTCTTGGGGGTTCGAAGCGCACGTTCGAGACGACAGCTGAAATCAGGAGTCGACCTCGAACGCCATGGTCGCCTTGACCGCCTTTTTCCAGCCGGCGTAGATCCGTTCGCGGTCGGACTCACCCATCTGCGGTTCGAAACGCCGTTCCAGCGCCCAGCGTTCGACGATCTCGTCTCGAGAGTGCCAGAAACCGACCGCCAAACCGGCGAGATAGGCAGCACCGAGCGCGGTCGTCTCGTTGACTTCGCAGCGCAGCACGTCGACGCCGAGAATATCCGCCTGGAACTGCGCCAGACAGTTGTTGGCGATGGCGCCGCCGTCCGTGCGCAGTTCGGTCAACGCAATATCAGCGTCTGCCTGCATCGCCTTGAGCACGTCGGTGCTCTGGAACGCCATGGATTCGATCGCGGCACGGATCATCTGCTCCTTCGACGTGCCGCGGGTCAGTCCGAACATGGCACCGCGCACATTGGAGTTCCAGTATGGCGCCCCTAACCCGGTGAAGGCCGGCACCAGGTAAACTCCATCGCTGGACCCGGCACGCTCGGCGTAGGCTTCCGAGTCGGAAGACTTGCCCAGCATGCGCAGGCCGTCGCGCAGCCATTGAATGACCGATCCCGCGACGAAGACGCTACCCTCCAGTGCATACTCGAGCGTACCGTCGATTTCCCACGCCACGGTGGTCAGTAGACCATTCTGCGAAGGCGTGGCTTCGGTGCCGGTGTTCATCAACGTGAAGCAGCCGGTGCCGTAGGTATTCTTGGCCATTCCCGGCTCGAAACAGGCCTGACCGAATAGCGCGGCGTTCTGGTCGCCGGCCATCCCCGCCAGCGGGATCTCCTGACCGAACAGGAACTTGGGCAGCACATGGCCGTAGACTTCGCTGTTCGATTTCACTTCGGGGAGCATCGATTCGGGTACGCCGAACAGCTCCAGCAGCTCCGGGTCCCACTGCCGCTTGCGAATGTCGAACAGCATCGTGCGCGACGCGTTGCTGACGTCCGTCACGTGGACCTTGCCCCCGGTCAGGTTCCAGACCAGCCAGGTATCCACCGTGCCGAACAACAGCTCGCCGCGCTCGGCCTTTTCCTTGACGCCGTCCACGTTGTCGAAGATCCACTTCAGCTTGGTCGCGGAGAAATAGGCATCGACCACCAATCCGGTCTTCTCACGGATCATGTCGGCGTGACCGGCCTTGCGGATCTCGTCGCAGATCTCGGCGGAGTGACGCGATTGCCAGACAAGCGCGTTGCAGACGGCTTGTCCGGTCTTCTTGTCCCAGACCACGGTCGTCTCGCGCTGGTTGGTGATCCCGATCGAGGCGATCTCCGCGACATCGACGCCGCTGTTATTGATCACCTCAGTCAGGGTGGTGAGAACGCTGGTCATGATTTCGCGCGGGTTATGCTCTACCCACCCGGAGCGCGGAAAAATCTGTTCGAATTCGCGCTGCGCGACGCCAGCGACCCGACCTTCGTGATCGAAAAGCATCGAACGGGAGCTTGTCGTGCCCTGATCAATGGCGAGAACGTATTTCTTACTCTGACTCATGGGTACCTCCGCGTGAACGCATGTCATGAAGTAGCTTAATCAGACCACTACCGTTTTCAATAAACGCCGTTTTCAATAAAAGCCGACCACCAGCGCCGCCAGCGTGCTGCCGATGACAGGACCGACAATGGGCACCCAGGCATAGGACCAGTCACTACCGGCCTTGTTGCCGATCGGCAACAGCGCATGGGCGATTCGGGGCCCGAGATCCCGGGCCGGGTTGATGGCGTAGCCCGTGGGGCCACCGAGCGAGGCGCCGATCGAGACCACTAGCAGTGCCACCGCCAGCGGACCCAGTCCGGAAGGCGTGTGCCCGAACAGCAGAATGACGAAGATCAGCACGAACGTACCGATGATCTCGGTCACCAGATTCCACAACGGGGAGCGAATGGCGGGAATGGTCGAGAACGTGGCCAGAATCGCACCGGCATCGTCAGTGCCGTCGTAATGTCGCTTGTAGGCCAGAAAGCAGAGCACGGCGCCGAGAAAGGCCCCGGCCAGTTCCGCGACGAAGTAGGCAAGCGTGGTCGCCAGCGTGATCGGAATCCCCGGTGCGTACTCGGTCGCCGGCCCGACGAGCAGCGCCAGCGTCACCGCGGGGTTGAGATGTGCCCCGGTGCTGTAAGCGATGTAGACACCGCAGAATACGGCCAATCCCCAGCCGAAAAAGATGACGATACCGTCACTACCGTTACCGTTGGTGCCCTTGAGCAACACGTTGGCCACGACGCCGCAGCCCAGCAGCGTCAGACAAGCCGTACCCGTGATTTCATGCAACAGAATCGTTTCGATAAGAGTCATGGAACATCCTTGATGGGATCAGGCCGTGAAAGGCCGGCACCGGCTTAATTTCCTTAGCGAAAATACTATTTCTTTTTCGAACATCCCACCGTCGTTTCCGAAAATCGTTCGTCCTGTCGGCAACCTCGGGCGCTAGACTTTATAAGCCTTTAATTCGTAAAGAGAAAGACAGATCTTATACTTTGGTCGGAAGACATCTATCACGAGTCGATAAGCCCCCCATTGACGACAAGATTTGCGTAATATGTTCGCAAAGGCTTCTCGGTGTTCCCCTTGGAAGAGCCGGGTTGTGAATCGAAGATTCGACACTCGTTCGGAGTGCATCACACTAAGGTAAGACGCGACCCAGCGCCCTTGGATACAGGAAGACCCATGACCCAGCAGGAACGCCATGAAGCCATCGTCGAACTGGTCAGGCGACAGGGCTATGTCTCGATCGAGGAACTTGCCAATACCTTCGACGTGACGCCCCAGACCGCCCGCCGCGACCTCAACCTGCTGGCTGAAGTCGGCGCCCTGAAGCGCGTCCACGGCGGTGCGGGTATCGAGTCCAGCACCGTCAACACGGCGTATCACACACGCAAGACGCTGAATCTGGAGGCCAAGCAGCGCATTGCCGAACTCCTCGCTAGCCGCATTCCGGATTCGGCCTCTCTGTTCATCAACATCGGTACCAGCAACGAATTCATCGCCGAGGCGCTGTGTCGCCACAGCGGGCTGGAGGTCATCACCAACAACCTCAACGTTGCCGCTATCCTCCAGCAGAAAACCGACTTCAACGTGATCGTTGCCGGCGGACAGGTTCGCTCTCGTGATGGCGGTATCATCGGCGAAGCGACCATCGACTTCATCAACCAGTTCAAGGTCGACTACGGCATCATCGGCATCAGCGGCATCGACCGCGACGGCTCTCTTCTAGAGTTCGACTATCAGGAAGTCCGGGTCGCGCAGGCCATCATTCGCAACTCACGCCAGGTATTTCTAGCGGCGGATCACACCAAGTTCCGCCGTAATGCAGTCGTTCGCCAAGGCAACCTGGCGCAGCTCGATGCCTTCTTTACCGACAGACCGCCCCCCGAGCCGCTGGTGCAGCTGATGCGCGAAAACGATGTCGCGCTGCATGTCGCCATGCCCGACACGGACACCAAGATCTGAAATCACTGATTCCGATGACATCTCCAGTTCGGAAGATGACGGTATCGCAGTAGCGCCGGTTGACGCGGCTATGACGATGATCGACAAAATTCATCGGCATGAAGCGTTTTCGAATTGATGTTCGGGTTTGATTACTCTATGTTCGAATCCGAAAACATAATCGACGGAGGCTGACATGGCACCGACAGAGCAGACTTACGACCTCGTCGTGGTGGGCGGTGGTATCAACGGCACCGGCATCGCCAACGATGCTGCAGGCCGTGGCCTTTCCGTGCTGCTCTGCGAGCAGTCGGATCTGGCCAGCGCGACCTCGTCGGCCAGCAGCAAGCTGATTCACGGCGGATTGCGCTATCTCGAACATCGCGAGTTCCGACTGGTCAGGGAAGCGCTGCGGGAGCGGGAAGTCATGCTTCGCAAGGCACCGCACATCGTCTGGCCGCTGCGTTTCATCCTGCCGCACCAGCCACACCTGCGGCCGGCGTGGATGATTCGCACGGGTCTGTTTCTCTATGACCACCTCAGTCACCGCGACAGTCTGCCCAATGCCAAGGCACTGAAGTTCGACGCCAATGGACCGCTAGTTCCCGAGATCAAGCGCGGATTCGAATATTCCGATTGCTGGGTCGACGATGCCCGGCTGGTGGTGCTCAATGCCCTTCAGGCACAGGAGAAAGGCGCGGACATTCGCATTCGCACGCGCTGTACCGACGCGCATGAAGAGAACGGCGAGTGGGTCGTCACGCTGGAAGACCAGCTTTCGGGCGAGAGCCAGACGGTACGCGCCAAGGCACTGGTCAACGCCAGCGGGCCTTGGGTCGAATCCTTCGTCAAGGGCAACGCCAAGCGCGACTCGCGCTACGGTATTCGCATGATTCAGGGCAGCCACCTGATCGTCCCGCGCCTGAACGACGACGACCGCGCCTACATCCTGCAGAACAAGGATGGGCGCATCGTCTTCGTGCTGCCGTATCAGAAACAGTACAGCCTCATCGGCACAACCGACCGTCGTTACCAGGGTGACCCGTCCAAGGTCGGTATCGGTGATGAGGAGATCGATTATCTGCTCGACGTGCTCAACAGCCACTTCGTCAAGCAGCTGGGACGCGATGACATCATTTCGACCTATTCTGGCGTGCGCCCGCTCTGCGACGACGAGTCGGAAAACCCGTCGGCGATGACGCGCGACTACACGCTCGATCTCGACCGTCATGGCGCCCCGCTGCTGTCGATCTTCGGTGGCAAGATCACCACCTATCGCAAGCTGGCCGAGGCGGCCCTGCATAAGTTGCAGCCGCTGATGCCGAACATGGGGCAGGCATGGACCGCAGAGGCGAAACTACCGGGGGGTGATATTGGCACGCGAGAGCAGTTCATCCAGCGTCTGCTCGCCGACTACCCCTTCCTGGGCCCGGAGCGCGCCGAGCGCTTCGCTTCGAGCTACGGCTCCCTCTGCCTCAAGTTCCTGGAAGGCAAGCAGAGTCAGGAGTCGCTGGGGCAGCATTTCGGCGCCGGACTGACGCGCGCCGAGGTCGACTACCTGATCGCTTATGAATGGGCTCGGACGCGCCAGGATATTCTGTGGCGGCGCACCAAGCTGGGGCTGCGTCTCACCGAGGACCAGCAGGAAGCACTGGAGACTTATCTCGAGTCGCACCCCGACCTCGCCACGGCGCAGCCCGCCGCCGCCACCCCCTGAAAGAGCCGCCGCAACCTCTTGAAAGAAAGGTACGCCGAGAGACACGTCAGTTGGCTGTGATCGTCCCTATCTCTGCTAACCTGATCACGCTCGGCGCCCTTTCCCGTCAAGAGGAACGACCATTTGCTTCAGTCCCTTTTTACTCTGCTCGGCGTGCTGGTTCTCCTGATCACGCTGATCCCTTATCTCAAAATTCGCCACTGGAGCGTGCGCAGCTTCGACTTCCCGCTGCTGCAGATCGCCATCATCGCCACCGCACTCGCACTGCTGCAGCTCATGTGCGAACCCGAGGCCTGGTGGCACTGGGTTGGCGTGGCGTCGAGCCTGGTCGCCGCGATCATCCAGTGGGTTCGCATCTATCCTTGGACGCCGCTTTCCCGTTGCATGGTCGTCAAGACACGCGAGCGCAAGCCCGAGCGGGAGCTGAAAATCCTCGTATCCAATGTGCTGACGCCGAACCATCAGTCCGATAAGTTGATCGCGCACGTCAGGCGACATCAGCCCGACATTCTGCTGACGCTGGAATCCGATCAGTGGTGGGGAGATGAGCTCGACGCTGCCATCGGCGAGCAACTACCGGAGGCGGTGCGCATACCGCTGGATAATCTTTACGGTATGCACCTCTATTCGCGCCTGCCCTTGGAAGAGACGGAGATCAAGTGGCTGATACAGGATGACATCCCGTCTATTCACACTTGGGTCAGGTTGAAAGGCGGTGATCGCATCCGATTTCACGCCGTGCACCCTCGTCCGCCGGCGCCGTCGGAAAGCGAAGAGTCTCTCTGGCGCGACGCCGAGCTATTGCTCGTCGGCAAGGATATTGCCCGGCATGCCCTGCCTACGGTGGTCGCCGGCGATCTCAACGACGTCGCCTGGTCGCGCACCAGCAAGCTGTTCTGCAAGGTCAGTGGCATGCTCGACCTAAGACGAGGCCGCGGGCAGTACAGCACCTTCCACGCCAAGTATCCGCTGCTTCGCTGGCCGCTGGATCACGTCTTCGTCACCGAGCACTTCACGCTGGTCAACATGCAAAGGCTTTCGGAGGTCGGCTCCGATCATTTTCCGATTCTCGTCACGCTCTGCCACAACCCGGCTCGGGCCGACGAGAACGAACCCGAGGCGGCCAACGCCGAGGAGCGGGAAGATGCCGAGGAAACCATCGAGGAAGCCCGGCAACGTCACGGTGAAGACCCCGTCTGAGTTCTCGTTCGGTCGATCCAACGCGAGACCGCATCGATGACGCGAACACAGATGTAGAACGGGGCCATTCGGCCCCGTTCTCTCATTGATCGTCGATCATTGCCTGCCCGTCAGGCGATCTCGATCAACACCTCCCCCGGCGTCACACGGTCGCCTTTGGCAACGTGGACCGCCTTGACCGTGCCACCGACTCTCGCCTGCACTTCGGTCTCCATCTTCATCGCCTCGGTGATCAGTACCGCCTGCCCTTCCTTCACGCTGTCTCCCTCGGCGACCAGTACCTCGACGATGTTGCCCGGCATCGAGGTGGAGACATGACCCGGTTCGCTGGCACTGGCGCGTCCTCCGCCGCCCTTGGTCTCCTTAACGAATTCATCCTTGGCCTCGAAAACGACCTCTTCCGGCATGCCGTCCAGCGTCAGATAGACTCGGCGCTTGCTGCCCTGGCCACTACCGACGCCGGTGATCTGCACTTCGTAGGATTCCCCGTGCACGTCGATGACGAATTCCGTCGGCACGCCTTCGGCGACCGGTCGCCCGGCGGAAGGACTGCTCGGCGCAGGGATCGCCTCGGGCACCAGCTTGCCGTCGCGGCGGTTTTTCAGATAGTCGCGGCCCAGATCCGGGAACATCGCAAAGGTCAGCACGTCCTCTTCGTTCTCGGCGAGATCGCCGATCTCTTTGGCGAGACGCTGCATCTCCGGCTTCAATTGATCGGCCGGACGCCCTTCGTCCACCGGCTCGTTACCGATCGCCTTGCGCCGAATTTCCTCGTCGACCGCCGCGGGTGGCTGCCCATAGCCACCCAGCAGATAGCGCTTCACTTCGTTGGTGATCGACTTGTAGCGCTCGCCGGTCAGCACATTCATGGCTGCCTGAGTGCCGACAATCTGCGAGGTCGGCGTCACCAGCGGGGGATAGCCGAGATCGGCACGCACCCGCGGTATTTCATCGAAGACATCCTGTATCCGGCCCAGCGCATTCTGTTCCTTCATCTGGTTGGCCAGGTTGGACATCATGCCGCCCGGCACCTGCCAGATCTGGACGCTCACGTCCTCACGCGTGTATTCGCTCTCGAAGGCCGCGTACTTTTTGCGCACCTCGCGGAAGTAGTCACCGATCTCCTTGAGCGCGACCAGATCCAGCCCCGTATCGTGAGGCGTGCCCTGGAAGGCCGCCACCATCGCTTCAGTGGAAGGATGACTCGTGCCGCCCGCGAAGGCGGAGTTGCAGGTGTCGATGTAACGACACCCCGCCTCGACTGCCTTCATCTGGCTCAGGGCGGCCAGCCCGGAAGTCGCGTGCGCGTGCAGATGCACCGGCACATCGACCGCACCTACCAGCGCGGCCACCAGTTCACCCGTCGCGTAGGGCGTCAGAAGCCCCGCCATGTCCTTGATCGCGATGGAATCGGCCCCCATGTCGACCAGCCGCTTCGCCTGATCCACATACATTGCCAGCGTGTGAACCGGACTGACGGTATAGCAGATCGTGCCCTGGGCATGCTTGCCGCTGGCCTTGACCGCCTTCATGGCGGTCTCGAGGTTGCGCAGGTCGTTCAAAGCATCGAAGACGCGGAAGATATCGATGCCGTTGTCCGCCGAGCGGGCGACGAAGCGCTCGACCACATCGTCGGCGTAGTGGCGATAGCCCAGGAGATTCTGACCCCGCAGCAACATCTGCAGAGGCGTGTTGGGCAGTGCCTCGCGCAGCGACTGCAGCCGCTCCCAGGGATCCTCCTTCAGAAAGCGTACGCAGGCATCGAAGGTCGCCCCACCCCAGACCTCAAGAGAGTGAAAGCCGATGGCATCCAGTTTGGCGCAGATCGGCAGCATGTCTTCGGTTCGCATGCGTGTCGCGATGAGCGACTGATGCCCGTCGCGTAGCACCACATCACTGATTTTCACGGCGTCAGCGTTGGCGTTCATGAGTCATCTCCTGAGCGAAACATTCTATTGTCATCACGTTCGGTGCGCCGGTCCGCTGTCAAAGACCAGCATGTGCCGCAATGGCCGCGGCGATTGCCAGCGCTGTCTGCTCCGGGTTGCGCTTGACGGAATACTCCAGAAGCTCCGGATGCGCGGGCACGAAACCGGTATCGAAACGACCGCCGCGAAAATCGGGATGACGCAGAATTTCCTGATAATAGGGAGCTGTCGTCTTGACGCCTTGAAGCCGCATGTCATTGAGCGCGCGAATCCCGCGATCGAGCGTCTCTTCCCACGTCATGCCCCAGACGATCAGCTTCAGACACATCGAATCGAAATAGGGCGGGATGGTGTAACCCGTGTAAATGGCGGTGTCGGTGCGAACGCCCGGCCCTCCAGGGGCGTAGTATCGGGTGATGCGTCCGAAACTCGGCAGGAAATCGTTCTTGGGATCTTCGGCGTTGATGCGAAACTGAATTGCGTAGCCCTGATGCGCGATGTCCTCCTGGCGATAGGCCAGGCGGTCGCCGGCCGCGATGCGCATCTGCTCGCGCACGATATCGACCCCCGTGATCGCTTCGGTGATCGTGTGCTCGACCTGAACCCGGGTGTTCATCTCCATGAAAAAGACTTCGTTGTCCTTGACCAGGAACTCCACCGTACCCGCGTTTTCGTAACCGACGGCGCGCGCGGCACGCACCGCCATCTTGCCGACGTAGCTGCGCTGCTCCGGGGTCAGCTGGGGACTGGGGGCAATTTCGATCAGCTTCTGGTTGCGGCGCTGAATGGAGCAATCGCGCTCGAAGAGATGGATCACGTTGCCGTGCCCGTCGGCCAGTATCTGGACTTCGATGTGATGCGGGTCGACGACGCATTTTTCCATGAAGACTTCGGCGCTGCCGAAGGCTTTGGTCGCCTCCGAGATGACCCGATCCCACGCCTGCTTGAGCTGATCGGCGGTGTCGCAGCGCCGAATGCCTCGCCCGCCACCGCCGGAGGTCGCCTTGAGCATGACCGGATACCCGATCTCCTCGGCCACGACCAGCGCCTCGTCGATATCGGCGAGATTGCCGTCCGAGCCGGGCGTCACTGGAACGCCCGCGTCACGCATGGCGCTCCTCGCGGCGGTCTTGTCTCCCATTCTGGCGATGACGCCAGCACTCGGACCGACGAACGCGATTCCCCCTTCGGCACAGACTCTGGCGAACTCGGCGCTCTCCGAGAGAAAGCCGTAGCCCGGATGAATCGCATCACAGCCGGTCTCGCGCGCCAGATTCACCAGGCGCCGTGGATCGAGATAGCCGGCCAGCGGGTCATCACCGACGAAGTGCGCTTCGTCGGCTCGTTTGACATGCAGCGAGAACCGATCCGGCTCGGTATATATCGCCACGGAACGGATGCCCATCTCGGCGCACGCCCGTACAATACGTACGGCGATCTCACCGCGATTGGCGATCAGCAATTTCTTGAACATTGTCTGCCCTCCGGCGTGCATCTAGCTCGGCGCGTTGTCGTGCCTCCTACGCTAGTCATCCGGGGACCAATAGAAAAATTGATATTTCTTTGCCAAGCTATAAGGGATACCTTATAGCCGACCATGAGGGCGATCCGATGACGCGACCTAATCTACTGAATCGACTGACATTTCGTCAGCTTCAGGTATTCCAGGCGGTGCATCGGCAGCAGTCCTATTCGCGGGCCGCGGAGCAGCTGGGATTGACGCAGCCCGCGGTGAGCGCCCAGATCCGACAGCTGGAACAGGCGCTGGGTCAGCCATTGTTCAAGTACGCCGGCAAGGTTCTCCACGTGCTACCGGCAGCGGACGCGCTGGCCGCCTCGGTGCAGTCGATCTTCGGGCAGGTATCGAGTCTTCAGATGGAGCTTTCGGAGCTCGCCGGAACGATTCGTGGGGAGCTAAACATCGCGGCGGTGTCGACGGCGCAGTACGTCGTACCCCATATTCTCGCGCGATTTCGCGCACGCTATCCGGAAGTGCAGATTCGGCTGCGGGTCTGCAACCGCGTGCAGGCGCTGGAAAGACTGGCAGAACGACGCGATGATCTGGTGATCATGGGCATGGTGCCGGACGACCCCAATCTGGTCTTCATGCCGATTCTGGATAACGAGCTGATTCCGGTCGTGTGGCCGGGCCACCCGCTGGTGACGGCGACCAAGCCCACCCTGGAGGATTTTGCGCGCCACTATCTGCTGATGCGCGAGCCCGGATCCGGCGCTCGGACCGCGTTCGAGGATTTCGCCGCCCGCGAACGCGTCTCCCTGCATCACACGCTGGAGATCGGCACCAACGAAGCGATCAAGCAGGGTGTCATGGCACATCTCGGCGTTGCCGTACTGCCGCGCCTGGCCGTTCAGCTGGAGATCGCTTCGGGTCTGCTGGCAAGCCCGAGCATTCCTGGGTTTCCATTGCGCCGCTCCTGGTGCACGGTCTACCCTAAGGACCGTTATCCCACGCCGGTCACCGAGCTCTTTCTACGGTTCGTGCGTGAGTTGCTCCCCGAGCTCAACGCGCACTTCCGCGCCCCGATGACGCCGATCGAAACGCCTACGCTGCTATGCCTGCCGGCCGAGGAGGACTGAGGCGCGTCAGCCTAGCGTCTGACTCGCCTGCACTCGATGCACGTGAAGGCGAATCAGCTCCTCGGCCTGCGAGGCGAGCAGACCGAGCCGCTCGAGATCATCGTCCTTGAAGGCCCTTGGTAACGTGCCGATCAAACAGATCGTGCCGATGCAGATGTCCGGCTTCACGAATAGCGGGTAGCCCGCGTAGAACCGGATGAAGGGCTCATCCGTTACCAGCGGATTGTCGGCGAAACGAGGATCCTTGAGCGCGTTGCACACCACCATGGGTTGGCCATCCGCGACGACGTGACCGCAGAACGAGATCCGCCGCGGTGTTTCGCAGATGCTCAGTCCGTGACGCGACTTGAACCACTGGCGATCCTCGTCGATCAGCGTGATCAGAGAGGTGGGCACATCGAATATCTGCGTTGCCAGCTCGGTTAGCCGATCAAGCCCTTCATCGGCCTCGGAATCAAGCAGCTGAAGCTCTCGGAGCGTGGCGAGGCGGGAATCTTCATTCAGAGGTAGATCGGGTGCAATCATGGCGAACTCTCGATAGGACGATACAGCATCGAAGGACATCGCAACCGGGCATAGCCAGAACCAGACAACATGCTACCGACGCCATTATCCGCTCGAACGCGGACTTTCCATACGACGATCTCGGCGAAACGGATGCAGCAATTTGACGTTTGGTCACGATTCTCTGTTACGAGACGCAACAGATCGGGCCCGCCGATGGCTCATCGGACAGGCCCGCGTTGGCTGGGTTCAACGATGTCACGCGCACCGCTCACGATCGGGCATCGTCACCTGACCTCGACACCGTGTGCCTGCTTGTCGGCGTGATAGGAAGAACGAACCAGCGGCCCCGAAGCGACGTGCTTGAATCCCATTGCCCTGCCCTGCTCGGCGAACCAGTCGAACGTGCTCGGATGGACCCAGCGATCGACTGGCAGGTGGTTGCGCGAGGGCTGCATGTACTGACCCAGCGTCAGCATGTCGACGTCATGCGCGCGGAGGTCCCGCATCACCTCGATCACCTGCTCATCCGTCTCGCCCACGCCAAGCATCAGACCCGATTTCGTCATGACTTCGGGGCGGCGAGCCTTGTACCCTTTCAACAGATCGAGCGACCACTGGTAATCGGCGCCGGGCCGCACCTTGCGATACAGCGAGGGCACCGTTTCGAGATTGTGGTTGAACACGTCGGGCGCTTCGCCCTCCAGGATGTCCAGTGCGACCTGCATTCGACCGCGAAAATCGGGCACCAGCACCTCGATCTCGATATCGGGGCTGTCTCGCCGGATCTCGCGAATGCAGTTGGCGAAGTGTCCGGCCCCGCCGTCACGGAGATCGTCACGATCGACCGACGTGACCACGACGTAGTTCAAGCCCATCTCGGCGATCGCCTCGGCCAGCTCGCGCGGTTCGTTCTCGTTCAGCGCATTGGGCCGCCCGTGGGCGACATCGCAGAACGGGCAGCGCCGCGTGCAGATATCCCCCATGATCATGAAGGTTGCGGTCCCGCCGCTGAAGCACTCGCCAAGATTCGGACAGGACGCCTCCTCACAGACAGTGTGTAGACCATGCTTGCGGAGCGTCTGCTTGATATGTGTTACCTGAGGAGACACCGGCATTCTGACCCGCAGCCAATCCGGCTTCTTCGGCAGCGTTTCGGTCGGTATCACCTTCACCGGAATGCGCGAGACCTTGTCCGCGCCACGCAGCTTCACTCCGCGCTCGGCGCGTCCCGGCTTCTTGATTTCGGGCGATTGCACGACGGTCGTCTCGGTCATGGATACCATCCTGATATTTCGTTGAAGTTTGGTGCCGACAGCAGGCACTGTCAGACAGGCACCACCGGCATCAGCGCCGCAGGTAGCTCGGATTGCATGTGCGCCTCGGCGCCCAGACGTCGCGCAATGCAGGCCGTCAGCCGGTCGGCTTCCCGGGAGAGCGCCAGCGGAGCATCGACCCAATCGCGCAGCTGCGTCATCTTCAGTCCCGCGTAACCGCAGGGATTGATTCTCGCGAAGGGCGCCAGGTCCATATCCACGTTGAGCGCGACACCGTGGAAACTGCAGCCACGGCGAATGCGCAATCCCAACGAGGCGATCTTGTCATCGCCGACGTAAACCCCGGGCGCATCGGCCCGCGCCCGTGCCTCGATGCCGTGCTGCGACAGCGCATCGATCACGCTCTCCTCCAGCAGCGACACCAGCTCGCGCACGCCGAGCCCGGCACGGCGGACGTCGAGCAGGGGATAGACGACGATCTGCCCCGGGCCGTGATAGGTCACCTGCCCTCCCCGATCACTCGCCACCACCGGAATATCGCCCGGCATCAGCACGTGTTCGGCCTTGCCCGCGCGTCCTTGTGTGAACACCGGCTCGTGCTCGACCCACCAGAGCTGATCCGGCGTCTGGCTGTCACGCGTGTCGGTGAAATCCCGCATGGCTTGCCAGATGGGCAGGTAGTCCCGGCGCCCCAGCCGATAGCACTCGAGCAGCATGTCGCTCAAAGCACCATGTGCACGCGGCCGGTGGCTTTCAAGTCCTGAAAGAGCGCATCGAGCTGAGCTTCACCCGTGGCATGCACCATGACGCGAAGCGACTGGAAGCGGCCATTACGGCTATCGGAGAGCTTGACCGACGCGCGGTCGAAGCCCGGCGCATGTCGTTCGACGACATCACTGACGGCCTCGACGAAGTCATCGGCTGCGTCGCCGACGATGCGAATCGAATAATCGCAGGGAAACTCGATCTTGGGGCGTGGCAGATCGACGTCATTGGGTGTCTGGGTCATGGCAAGATACATTGCGGCAATTTGCCACCATTCTACGCAACATGAGCGGCGCCACCAACTCGAAGCCGTCAGATCGACTGTCGATCAGCCGGTTCGCCGGCCAACGCTCGCTGACCGATCCGCTAAATCAAAAAACCGGCGCACAAGGCGCCGGTCTGGTGTTACCGCGAGTCATGCGAGCATCGCTCAGTCGAACAGCCCCTGCACGAAGAGCACGATGCTGTCCCATACGCGTTTGAAAATACTGCCCTCTTCGACACCTTCCAGCGCGACCAGCGGCTCCTGACCAAGAACCTCGTCACCAGACTTGATCTCGAGAGAGCCGACCTGCTGGCCCGCCTGGATCGGCGCATGCAGGGTTTCCGGCAGATTGAGTCGCGCCGTCAGATTATCGGCGCTACCGCGCGGCACGGTCATGGTGACGTCGTTCTGCACGCCGAGACGCACCGTGTCGCTGGCACCACCCCAGACGCGCGCCTGATTGAGCACGGAACCGGCATCATACAGCTTGCGCGTCTGATAGAAGCGGAAGCCGTAATTGAGCAGACGCTGGGTTTCGGCCGCGCGCGCTTCGTCGGATTCGGTGCCCATGACCACGGCGATCAATCGCGTGTCCTGCTTCTTGGCGGAAGCGACCAGGCAGAAGCCGGCAGCATCGGTATGGCCGGTCTTGAGGCCGTCGACATCCGGATCACGCCACAGCAGGCGGTTACGGTTAGGTTGGCGAATGCCGTTGTAGGTGAAGTACTTCTCGGAATAGACCTTATAGTGGTCCGGATAGTCCTGAATGATGTGCCGCGCCAGAATCGCCAGATCGTGCGCCGTCGAGTAATGATCATCGTGCGGCAGCCCGGTCGGGTTCATGTAGTGGGTGTTCTTCATGCCCAGCCGCTGCGCCTGCTGGTTCATCAGGTCCGCGAACGCCGACTCGCTCCCTGCCACGTACTCGGAGAGCGCCACGCTGGCATCGTTGCCGGACTGCACCACCAGCCCGCGAAGCAGATTTTCGACCGTGACCTGGGTGCCTTCGCGCACGAACATGCGCGACCCGCCGGTACGCCAGGCGTTCTCGCTGATCGTCACCTTGTCGCTATCGGAGATGCTGCCGCGCTCGATCTCCTGTTCAACGATATAGGCCGTCATCATCTTGGTCAGGCTGGCCGGCGGCAAGCGCTTGTCCGCGTCATGGGCGACCAGTAGTTTGCCCGTGGAGGCATCCATCAGCGCCCAGGAAGAAGCCGCCAGTTCCGGCGGAGACGGAATGAGCTGCTGTGGCTGCGGATTTGCCGCCGGCATCTGGCTGTCGGGCGTCGGCTGCTGCGCGCTGACCGGCGATGAAAGCAGCCCCAGGCATAGCGACGCGGAGATGACCAGGCGCGAAAAAGACGAAGTGAACAACGCTTTCATGGCAATCGATTTCTCACAAAACAGAGGTTACTGGGTGGGCGATACGACAAACGTCTGGTGATAGCCGGCGTCATTCAAGGTCGTACGAACGCGCTCCAGCGACGCCAGATCATCGATGGGACCGACCTGAACACGATAAAGAGAGGCTGCATTGTCGATGCGGACGGGTTGTGACAGCAACCCTTGCAGGCGATTTTTCAGGGCCTGAGCGTTGGCGGCAGAGCCCAGCGCGGCAACCTGCAGATAACGGGAACCCGCTGCTGCGGGAGAGGAGCGAGAAGCCTCCGCCGTGGTGACTGGCCCGGGCTGCACCGCCGGCGAGTCATCAGCGGCAGCCAGAACGGGATCGATGCGAGCGGCATAATCCCCGTTGGCGCCACTCGTGTTACTCGCCGAGGCCCGGCCGCTGCCGGCAGAGCGCGTCGCCGCGACACCCGACCTCTGGCCACCGATCGACTGACCGTGGGTCCGCGCCCAGACGATCGGGTCGATGGCCTCGACCTTTACCCGCCCCGTACCGCCCTTGAGGATGTTCAACCGTGCCGCGGCGGCATAGGAGAGATCGATCAGGCGATCACTATGAAACGGGCCGCGGTCGTTGACCTTGACGATGACCTGACGCCCGTTGTCGAGATTGGTCACTCTGGCATAGGTCGGTAACGGCAGCGAGCGGTGCGCCGCGGTCATCTTGTACATGTCGTAGGTGTCGCCACTGGCGGTGTCGTAACCCTGAAACTTAACGCCATACCAGGAAGCACGGCCTTCCGCCACGTAGCCGGTCGGGTCCGAAAGCACATGATAGGTCTTGCCCCAGACCTGGTAGGTGGAGCGATTGCCGCTCTTGGCGCGAGGCTCGACCTTGGGCACCGCATCCGGCACGTTCGACACGTCTTCCGGCGAATCCGGATAGGCGTCCTGCCCCATCGAATAGCGGCCGCTGCTCGCCGGCCCGCCGCCGCCCGCACAACCCGCTAGCACCGCGGCAAGCAGTGCCACTATCAGCAGCCGATGATGGAGAAAACGCATCAAGACGTTCCTTCCATCGCCGTCTGGATACGCTGAGCCAGCGTCGCTACCGCCATGGCGTACAGGTGGCTGTGGTTATACCGCGTGATGACGTAGAAGTTTTTAAGCCCCAGCACGTAGCGCACGTGGCCATCGGCAAAATCGAGCGCCAGCGGCGTGACGTCATCTGTCGGCTCGAGATCGCCTGCGGTCGGCACGATACCGACATCCGCCAACGCCTGGACCGACGTATCCGGCGGCTCGGTACGGTTGAAGGCGATCGACGACGGCGGCTCATGTGGCCCCCTGGCCTCGACGAGTACCGCGCGATCGGGCTGCCAGCCATGCTTGGCAAAGTAGTTCGCGACGCTGCCGATCGCATCGACGGGATCGTTCCACAGATCCTTGATGCCATCGCCGTCGAAGTCGACCGCATAGGCCTGGTAGCTGGTGGGAATGAACTGCGGGTAGCCCATGGCGCCGGCGTAGGAGCCGACTTCGGTGGTCGGATCGACGCCCTGCCCCAGCGTGATCTGGAGAAACGCTTCCAGCTCGCCGCGAAAGAAGGCACCACGCGACGGGTGGTGAAACGCCAGCGTCGACAGCGAATCCAGGACTCGGTGCGTTCCCTTGTGTCGACCATACTGCGTCTCGACACCCAGGATCGCCACGATCACCTCGGGTGCGACACCGTATTCACGCTGTGCGCGAGCCAGCGCCTCACGATGGGCACGCAGGAAAGCGACGCCCTGACGAATACGCGCCGGTTGGATGAAGATATCGCGATACTCGTCCCATCGAAGGCGGCGCTCGGCGGCATGACTCATGGCATCGAGCACCTGAGGCCGGAGCTGCGCCTGGCGCATCGTCGCCACGAGCTTGTCGGCCGGAAGCCCCTGCTGGGCCAGCGAGTCGAGCATCTCGCGCACGTCAGGATGTGTATCGGGATCGAAACCGCTGTCCGCAGCGGCGACAGACTGGCCCGCCCCGGCGGAGATCGCCAAAGCCAGCAGGCTCACCCCGATGAGGCCCGGACGTCCATGCTTCCCCGATGATGGCGACCGCGAACGACATGCTGCTCTGAATGCCCACTTCCTTGGCATGCGCGACTGACTCCCTGCTGCAACCTGTTCGCCGTGGCCTGCGACCCGCGCTATCTCAATGCTTGAGCAGCCGCCGGTGCGTATGAATCGACATGAGAATACCGAAGCCGGCCATCAAGGTCACGCTGGAGGTCCCTCCATAGCTGACCAACGGCAGCGGCACGCCGACCACCGGCAGAATCCCGGTGACCATGCCGATGTTGACGAACACATAGATGAAAAAGGTGAGCACGATGCTGCCAGCGAGCAGCCGACCGTAGGTATCCTGAGCGTTGTTGGCCATGACCAGACCACGAGAGATCAACAGTAGATACAGCACCAGAATGGTCGCCATGCCGATGAGGCCGAACTCCTCACCCAGCACCGCCACGATGAAATCCGTGTGACGCTCGGGTAGAAACTCGAGCTGCGACTGGGTGCCCAGCCCCCAGCCTTTACCTTCGAGGCCACCACTGCCGATGGCGGTTTCGGATTGAATGATGTTCCAGCCCGCCCCCAGCGGATCACTCTCGGGGTTGAGAAAGGTCAACACCCGCTGGCGCTGATAGTCGTGCATGTTGAACCACAGAAGCGGCGCCGCACCGCCGGCCATCACCGCCAGCGCGAGAATGAAGCGCCATGACAGCCCCGCCAGCAGAATGACGAAGACCGCCGCACAGGTAACCAGCATGGATGTGCCGAGGTCTGGCTGCCGCGCGATCAGCAGTACGGGAAGCGCGATGATCACCGCGCAGACGACCAGATCCCTCCAGGAGGGGGGCAACGGTCGCCGATGCAGATACGCCGCCAGCATCATCGGCATCGCGATCTTCATCAGCTCCGAAGGCTGAAACCGTAACGGGCCGATCTCGAGCCAGCGCTGCGCGCCCATGCCGATATCGCCCATGATCTCCACGGCGATCAGCATCAGCAGGCCGACGCCATAGGCAAGCGGCGTCAGCCGTCGCAGCGTCGATGGCGTCAGCTGGGCAATGACGATCGCGCCGGCGAAGGCCAGCACCATGCGAATAGCCTGGGCGACCGTAGTCGACTCCGACATGCCACTCGCGCTGTAGAGCACCACCAGCCCGAAGGAAACCAGCAGCAGCAGGATCGACAGCAGCCAGGGATCGAGATGCAGGCGCAGCCAGATCGATCGCTTGCGACCGACGCGAGCACCTGCCGGACGCGGCGCGGTGCGTTGAAAATCAATCGCCATCGAGACTCTCGACCTCTTCGTTGATGGTCGTCGGCAAGGTGTCGTCGAGCTTGCCATCGTGCAGGACCCAGGCGTCGGTCAATTCACGCCCCAGCTCGGAGATACCGCCGCCGGCGTTCTCCACGATCATCGCGATGGCGATCTGCGGGTCCTCCACCGGCGCGAAGCCGATAAAGAGCGCATGATCGCGCAGCCGCTCCTCCAGCTCGTCGGCGTCGTACTTCTGGTTCTGCCCCAGCGAGAAGACCTGAGCCGTGCCGGTCTTCGCGGCCATGTCGTATTGAAGCCCGACTCCCGCCTTGCGAGCCGTTCCCTCGGGGCCGCTGATGACCGCCTCCATGCCTTTGAAGACATCCTGCCACCAGCGATCCTGATCCACCTTGACGTCCGGCTTGGTGTCGGCAAACGGCGGCTTGACCGCCTCTTCACCGATATCCTCGGCGAGATGCGGCCGCACCCAGTGACCGTGATTGGCAAGCGTTGCGGTCGCGGCCGCGAGCTGCAACGGCGTGGCCATGAAGTAACCTTGACCGATCCCCGCCGAAAGGGTCTCGCCAGGAAACCAGGCCTGGTTGTATTTCTCGCGCTTCCACTCGCGTGACGGCATCAGACCGGCTGACGCGCCCTGTACGTCCAGGGAAGTCACTTCGCCGAAACCGAACTCGTGCATGAACGAGGAGAGACGGTCGATGCCCAGCCGATAGGCCATGGTATAGAAGTAGGTGTTATTGGAGACCTCGAGCGCGCGCTCGAGATCCACGCGACCATGCCCCCAGCGCAGCCAGTTATGATAGCGGCGGTCGTCGTTGGGCAGTTTGAAGTAGCCAGGGTCGTAGATGATGTCGTTCGGCTTGACCACACCGTTCTGCAGAGACGCCAGCGCCTCGAACGGCTTCACCGTGGACCCCGGCGGATACTGGCCGCGAGCGGCGCGATTGTAGAGCGGCAAATCGGGGTCCTGCTGCAGCCCCTGGTAGTCGTCGTAAGAGATACCGGTCACGAACTTGTTGATGTCGAAACCGGGCGCCGAGACCATCGCCAGGATGTCTCCGGTCTTGGGTTGAATCGCCACGATCGCGCCGCGGCGACCGTCGAGCAGATTGTAGGCCATGTGCTGGAGCCGGCTATCGATGGTCAGCGTCACGTCCTTGCCCGGGACCGGCGGCTGACGGTCGAGCTCACGCAGAACGCGCCCTCGCGCATTGGTCTCGACCTTGCGCAACCCTGCCTTGCCGTGTAGCTGGCCTTCGTAGGTGTACTCGACACCCGTCTTGCCGATGAAGTGCGTGCCGGCGTAGTTGCCAGGATCGAGATCGGCCAGCTCGTCGGCGTTGATGCGACCCACATACCCCAGCACGTGAGACATCACGATCGGGTCGGGATAGTAACGCACCAGCTGCGCCTCGACCTCCACGCCACTCAGGAGATACCGATTGACGGCCAGCCGTGCAATCTGGTCCTGGGTCAGGTCGCTCATCAGTAGCGCCGGCTGGTAAGGGCGCTGACGCTGCCTCGACCGCTCCTTGAATGTCGCGACCTCGTCCTCTGGCAACCCGAGAATCTGCACCAGGCGTTCGAGCGTCTCGTCCAGATCATCGACCCGTTCACGCACGATGGTGAGATTGTAGGTGGGCCGGTTCTCGGCCAGCAGTTTGCCATTGCGATCGTAGATGAGCCCGCGCCGCGGCGGTAGCGGCTCCACCCGCATCCGGTTATTGTCGGACCGGGTGGTGAAAACATCGTGCTTGACGACCTGGAGATAGAACAGCCGCCCCACGAGACCGCCGGCCATCAGCAGGATCAGCGCGGCGGCGAGCAGCGAGCGATTGCGGAAGACTCGGCTTTCCCGGAGGTGATCCTTGTCAGTGGGGCGACGCTTACGCATGAGAGCGACACTGCCTCAGGCAAGCGAGAAACAACGGGCGAGGCGACGCCGGGCTACGGGAAGCAATGTACGGCAGGACCGAGTGGCGTCGAGCTGGGGCGTCGGGTAGCAACAAGCGACTGACTCTCTGACTGGAGAACGACTCGCCCCGACGGCGGGACGTTGGATAAACAGGGAACGACCGCGCCGGGGCTCGGACTCACGGACGTCGACGCTGTCGGCCGGCACGTGCAGCGGTCAGCGGTGGTACGGGTGGCCCACCAGCAGCGTCCAGGCGCGATAGACCTGCTCCGCCAGTAACACCCGCACCAGCGGGTGCGGCAGCGTCAGCGCGGAGAGTGACCAGCGTGCCTGCGCCCGCTTTACGATTCGCGAATCGAGACCGTCCGGGCCACCGACCGCCAGGACGACGTCCTGACCGCTCTGACGCCAATCACCCAGCCGATCAGCGAGCGTTTCGGTCGACCAGACAGCGCCTCTGACCTCCAGCGCAATCACAAGTTCCTGATCGCGAATCTTTTCGAGCATCCGATCGCCTTCCGCCTGGATGGCACGGGCGATATCGGCGTTCTTGCCACGCGCGCCGGCCGGGATCTCGACGACTTCGAACGGCATCTCGCGCGGCATTCGCTTGCGGTACTCGTCCACGCCCGTCTCGACCCAGGCCGGCATTCGGGTACCGACCGCCAGCAGCCGGATTTTCACCCGCGCAGCTCTTGACGCTCTCCGCTCGTGGCCGCGCGCTGCGCGTCGACCGGCAGATCAGCCCACAGCCGCTCCAGATCATAGAGCTTGCGAGTTTCCGGCATCATGACGTGGACGACCACATCGCCCAGGTCGACCAGCACCCACTCGCCGCTCTGCTGCCCTTCAATGCCGAGAGGACGGGAACCCGCTTCTTTAGCCTTGTCGATGACGTTGTTGGCCAGGGCGGTCACGTGGCGCGAGGACGTACCGCTCGCCACGACCATGACATCGGTCACGCTGGTCAGTTCGGCCACGTCGAGTTCCACCACGTCCTGCGCCTTGAGCTCGTCGAGCGCTTCGACGACCAGCGATTTGAGAGTATCTGTCTGCATAGCTCCTCATGAGGAAATTGCCACCCCCGGAATCCGGGAATCGCGCATTCTACTCCGATCCATCGCGAACGCCAGCACCGGCGCCCGCTGCAACGGCGCCGTGACGGCGATACAGCCCGCGCCGCTCGATATAGGCCTCGACGGCCTCCGGCAACAGATAGCGAACGCTGCGCCCGCCCTGCAGCCGGTTACGCACTTCGGTGGCGGCGATCGCCATGCGACTGGGCAGACGAAGCCTCAGCAGATTGCCGCACGGAGCCGCCATCATCGCGCTCACCGAGGCCACCTCCCGCCCCTCGATCAGGCTGGCCAGCGCCGGCTCGAGCGGCGCTTCGTGATCAGGCCTGTCGATGACGACAATATGGGCCAGCGAGAGCAGCGCCTCCTTGCGGTGCCAGCTGGGCAGGCCGAGAAAGGCGTCATGGCCCACCGCCATGACCAGGCGTGCCTGCTCGCCAAGCTCCTCTCGCAGCGAGGCCAGCGTGTCGACCGAGTAGGAGTGCCCGCTGCGGCGAATCTCGCGATCGTCGGCGAGCAGCCCCGGCGTATCGCCGATCCCTGCCGCGAGCATGGCCAGACGGTGCTCGGCGGAGATGCCTGGCACCTCCCGGTGCGGCGGCACATGGACGGGAATCATGTGAACGCGGTCGAGCCCCAGCACTTCGCGGAGCTCCACTGCGCTGCGCAGGTGGCCGAGATGGACAGGATCGAACGTGCCCCCGAGCATGGCCACGCATGCCGGCCCGTCCGGCGACCGCGCCGAGCTCCCCGCCCCGCTCGCGTCCGCCGCCCGCTCAGCGCCTGACATGACCGTCGCCAAACACGACATACTTGCGCGTCGTCAGCCCTTCGAGCCCCACAGGCCCGCGCGCGTGAAGCTTGTTGGTCGAGATGCCGATCTCGGCGCCCAGGCCGAATTCGAACCCGTCGGCAAATCGGGTCGAGGCGTTGACGATCACCGAGCTGGAGTCCACCTCGGTCAAGAATCGCCGCGCCATCGTCACGTTCTCGGTGACGATGGCATCGGTATGCTGCGAGCCGTAACGGCCGATATGCTCGACCGCCTGATCGAAGTCGTCGACGACGCGAATGGCAATGATCGGCGCCAGATACTCGGCCGCCCAGTCCGCCTCGGTGGCCGGCAGAGCATCGGCAATGATGCCTCGCGTGCGGTCGCAGCCGCGGATCTCGACACCCTTGTCGCGATAGATCGACGCGATGCGCGGCAGTGCCACGGCCGCGATGTCGACGTGGACCAGCAGTGTTTCCATGGTATTGCAGGGCGAGTAGCGCTGCGTCTTGGCGTTATCGGCAATGGCGACCGCCTTGTCGAGGTCCGCCTGCGCGTCGAGATAGACGTGGCATACGCCGTCCAGGTGCTTGATCACCGGCACTGTCGCTTCGGACGCGATGCGGGCAATGAGCGACTTTCCGCCGCGTGGCACGATGACGTCGACGAACTCCGGCATGGTGATCAGCTCGCCGACGGCGGCGCGATCGGTCGTCGCCACGATCTGCACGGCAGCCTCGGGGACGGCCGCATCCTCGAGGCCGGCGCGGATACACTCGGCGATGGCAGCATTGGTGGCTGCCGCTTCCGACCCGCCACGCAGGATGCAGGCATTGCCCGATTTCAGGCACAGGCTCGCCGCCTCGATGGTGACGTTGGGCCGTGACTCGTAGATGATGCCGATCACCCCGAGCGGCACGCGCATCTGCCCGACCTGGATACCGCTGGGCTGATAGCGCAGTCCGTCGATTTCACCGACCGGATCCGGCAGACTCGCCACCTGCCGGACGCCGGCGATCATGGCGTCGATTCTGGCCGGCGTCAGCGCCAGCCGATCCAGCAGTGCCTCGCTCAGCCCTCGCGCGCGACCGTTTTCCAGATCGCGCTGATTGGCCTTTGCCAGTGCCGGCCGAGCGGCCTCGATACGCTCGACGATGGCGTCGAGGGCGGCGTTCTTGCGCCCGCTATCGATACGGCGCAGCGCGGCGCTCGCCTGACGGGCGCTCTCGCCCAGCGCGCGCATGTAGCGCGTGATGTCACCGACTGAGTCGGTCGCGGTCTGCTGCATGGCGTACTGTCTCTTCGTTTTGCATGAGGACGCGGGGTCGTCCGTAAAGGCGTTCCGTCGTCAGCCAGCCGGTCGTTATTCAGCCGAATACTCTCCAGCCAAACACTCTTCAGTCGAATGTTGTCCAGCCGAGTATTGTCCAACCGAACACCGCCCAGCCGAACTTGACCGAGGCATGAGCTGGTCTACGGCGACGCTACCCGCACAGGTCATGGCGTCGGCGAGCTCGATCGTCGAGCGGGAGAAGACCGCATGACGGCCGATAACACCTTGTCCCCGATCATGATTCGCGCTATACGGCCCCGTGAGAGGCATGCCATAGTGATGCCGGGAACCTGCACAAGAATCGTAACGGGTCCAATATAAGCCACCATGCAAAGCAAGTACAAAAGCCCAGGCCAGCGGACGTTGCTCACGGCAAGCATTGTGCTGGCCATCAGTGCCGGAATCCTGGCCGACGATAGCCTGCGCCTGGTGTCGTGGGCGGGTGCCGCAGCGCTGGTCCTGGTGCTCGCGCGACCCAGCCGAGGGCTCGTCTGGGTACCGGCCGCCGCAGTGCTGCTGACAGCTGTCATGTTCTTCTACGGCGGTATGCCAGGATCACTCTGGATCTGGGTCGCACCACTGTGCGTACTCGGCCTTGACAAGGTTCTCTCTCGCCAGCGCCTTGGGCGATGCCTCGGCGCCCTGTTCGGCGCTGCCTGCGTGGCCGCGTTGTTCGGGTTCTACTCGCCCCCGACGGCGCTGATCGCCAGCGCCTCACTGGGTGTCGTCTGGCTACTGAGTCTGCATCGTCAGAGCCTGCTCGCCACCAGACCGACCCCGCAGGAGGCCCGCTGGCTGCTACCGCCCACGCTTCTGGAGACGGACATTCAGCAGGAGATCAAACGCAGCGAGCGCGAGGCACTGCATGGCGAAGTGGTGATTTTCGGCTGTGCGCACTCGACGGCAGCGGACATGGAGCAGCTCTGCCGCTTGCTGCACGACAATCTGGCGCTCTACGAGCGCGCTTATCGGCTCAATGACTTCGGCGTTGCCGTTTTGCTGGTAACTACCGATGCCCAGGCCGCACAGCAGCGCCGTGAACAGCTTCAGCACGCCATCGCGCCCCACCGCCTGACGTCGTCGACACCGCTGCAGGCGACCGCCGACAGGGGCAGGGGTGACCGTATCAGCAGCGCGGCGAAAGGCAAGGAGACGCAGTCTTGGCATTGAGTCGCTACAAGATCGCCGCCCAGCTTCTAACGCTGCTCCTCTTCGCCACGCTGGCGACCTGGCACTATCTGATGCGTCAGTACGACCTGATTCTTCCGCCGTCGCTGCTGGCGATCGCGCTGGCCATCTCGATTCCGCTGCAGTGGGTCGGACGCCTGCGTCCCGCGCTGGCAGACTATCTGCTGCTGATTGGCGCGCTGGTTCTTTTCGCCATCGAGGCACCCCGTTCGGATCAGGGAATGATCTGGGTCGGGCTACCAACGGTGCTCAGCGTTCTGCTGCTGTCACCCGCCCTCGCCCTGCTGCTGAACCTGTGTCTCGTACCCGCCTGGCTGACGTTACTCGGCGGGCTGCACTTGACGCTGCTCAACCTCAGCATCGGGTGGTGGGTCGTCGTCATGGCCTCGCTGCTAGTGTTCCAGTTCCAGTCACGCGCGGGTGCCGTCGAGCGCTCTTCGGCTTCAGCCAGACGGCCGCGGGTGCTGTCTCCGGATTGCGTGCGCCAGAACCTGGATATCGAAATCGCCCGCGCGCACGCGATGCGTCGCCCCCTCAGCGCGCTGGTGGTGTATATTCCCCAGCTCGATCAGGCCAGCGACCAGTTCGGCAGCCAGCTTCGCGAACTGCTCTCCGATGCGTTCGGCGAGCTGATTTCGCACAACAGCCGCCAGAGTGATCTGTTCGGTGCCTATGGCGACAACGTGTTCTGCCTGATTCTGCCCAATTCGGGGGAACCCGGGGCCGTTGCCGCTGCCAAACGTCTCGCGAATGCGGTGACGACCATCAGTCGCCCGGAGACAGGCCCTCTGGAGAGCCAGAGCCGGGTCTGCACGCTCAAACAGGGCGAGGAAGCCGCACAGTTTCTTCGCCGACTGGATGTGGCCGCCCACAAACTGCTGGAACCTCACGCTTGAACCCGACCCACTGGCTGTACACGCTCGATCCCACACCGACACTGCTGCTCACCGTCATCGCTACCGTCGCGCTGCTCGAATCGCTGGCCGTCGTCGGCATCATCGTGCCCGGGGTCGTGCTGCTGGGCGCTGCCGCATCGATTGCAGGGCACGAAGACGTGTCCCTCGCCTGGGTTCTGGTCGCCGGGGTTGTCGGCGCCTTCATCGGTGACAATCTGAGTTTCTGGCTGGGTCGCACGCAGCGTCACCGTATCCCGCGCTGCTGGCCGTTCAGGCGCCATCCCGAGTGGCTCGAGCGCGGCCACGACTTCTGTCACCGACACGGCATGCTATCGGTGGTGCTCGGCCGATTCATCGGCCCGGTGCGCCCCCTGGTGCCCCTGGTCGTCGGCATGCTGTCGATGCCTGCACGCCGTTTTACGATCACCAATGCCCTTTCGGCCGTTGCCTGGGCGCCAGTCTATCTCGTGCCGGGTTATTTTCTCGGACGTTCGTGGGAGACCCTGATGGAGCTGCCGCCGGGAGCGGATCGCTGGCTACTGGTACTGACGATCGGCCTGCTGGCGCTGGCGATCCTCTTCTCCACCCTGCGCTACCAGCTAGGCGCCGAGGGCCGACTGCATCGATGGCTGGAGAGAAGAGTGCAGCGCGGCGGCTGGTTCGCGCCTCTTTGGCGCCTCGGCTGCTCGCCTTCGCCCCAGCGCGAGTTTCCACTGGCCTCACTCTCCCTGCTGCTCACGGCGACGTTGGCACTCATCCTCTGGACTGCCTGGGTACTGGCTCACCATGGGCCGCTCCCCATGGATCGCCAGATCCACTCGCTGGCCGCGATGCTGGAATATCGCTGGCTGACGGGCGCCAGCGACACGCTGGCAAAAATCGGTGATGCCCTGGGGATCAGTGTATTGCTGGCGCCGTGGCTGCTGTGGCTCCTGTGGGCAAGACGCTTCGCCGCCCTGCTCCATCTGGCCGGCGCCATGGCACTGATCGCCGTCACCAACACGGTGTTCAAGGCCGCGGCCGGGCGGGCGCGCCCCGATACGCCGGACTATCTCACCGGTTCGATGTCCTACCCCAGCGCGCACACCTCGACCATCGTGGTGGTCATCGGGCTGACTGCCGCCTTCGCCGCCCAGGTAATGCCGCGTCGGTATCGCAGCTATGCGTACTGGGCGGCTATCCTGGTCTGCGTGCCGATGGCGCTGTCTCGCCTGGTGATCGGCGTTCACTGGGCGAGTGATCTGGTGGGCGGCGCACTGCTGGGGCTGGTCGTGTGCGCGCTGACGCGAATCAGCTATCAGCGATTTCAGCGCCCCGACCGCGACATGCCACCGTGGCTGTGGCTAGGGCTGGCCTCGCTGGTGCTGGAAACGGCAAGGGTTCTTATCTTCGCGCCAGTCTAGCGCGACACGTGCTCGCACCCGGCGACTCTGCCAGTGCTACTCACCCCAACGAGGCATCAGCGTCTGTTCGATACCCAGCTGATTGAGGACGCGGGCGACGATAAAATCGATCATGTCTTCCACGCTCTGCGGCTGGTGGTAGAACCCCGGCGCCGCCGGCAGCATGACGGCGCCCATCTGGGTGAGCTTGAGCATGTTCTCGAGGTGAACGGCAGAGAGCGGCGACTCGCGTGGTACCAGAATCAGCGGGCGCCGCTCCTTCAGTGCCACATCGGCGGCACGCTCGATGAGGTTGTTGCTGGCACCACAGGCCACGGCCGAGAGCGTGCCGGTGGAACAGGGACAGACCACCAGCGCCCGCCAGCGGCCGGAGCCTGACGCGACCGGCGCCATCCAGTCCTCCCGGCCGAAGCAGCGAATCTGATCGGGTCCGGCGCGGCACAGCGCCGATAGCGCCTCGGCCAATCGCTCCGGCTGGGCCGGCAAGTCGAATGCCGTCTCCACCGCGATCACCCGGTGCGCCGCCTTTGAGATCATCACGTAGACTTCGCGGCCCGCCGCGACCAAGCATTCGATCAGCCGGACGCCGTACTGCGCCCCCGAGGCGCCGGTCAGCGCGACCGCGATGGGTGCGCCGTAGGGTCGCTGAAACGTCTCATCCCCGGTCATGGTGAACCTCCTCGAGCGCGGCGAGCAGTCGCTCGTGAACGCCGCCGAATCCGCCGTTGGACATCACCACGATACGATCCCCCGGGCGCGCCGCCGCGACGACATCGCGAACCAGTGCTGCCAGGTCATTCTCGACACGACTGCCGGCATGGGCGGCGACCACCTCAGCCAGCGACCAGTCGAGTCCCGGCGGCTGATACCACCAGACACGATCGGCCGAGGCGACACTCTGGGCCAGCCTGGCCTTCATCGTGCCCTGGCGCATCGTATTGGAGCGCGGTTCGATGACCGCCAGCAGCCGGCCGCCATAGCGATCGGCGTGCATCCCTTCGAGCGTGGAAGCGATCGCCGTCGGATGGTGCGCAAAGTCATCGACGACCTGTACGCCGGCAACTTCACCGCGAACTTCCTGGCGTCGCCGGGGTGCCTTGAACGTCTCGAGCGCGCGACAGCCCTCCGCCAGGGACAGGTCGAAGCGGTTGGCCACCGCCAGCGCGGCAACGGCGTTGAGCGCGTTATGTCGCCCACTCATTGCCCAGCTCACCGGGGCCGAATCCCGACCATGATGAACCGAGAACCGCCGGCTGTCGTGGGCATCCATGTCGAGTTGCCAGTCGCTGTCTTGCGCTGTACCGAAGTGACTCACCGGCGTCCAGCAGCCTCGCTCGAGCACCCGCTTCAGCGCGGGCTGGTCATCGGCCACGACGAGTTGACCATTACCTGGCACGGTTCGCACGAAATGGTGGAACTGGCGCTCGATAGCCCCCAGATCGTCGAAGATGTCCGCGTGGTCGAACTCGAGGTTATTGAGAATCGCGACATTCGGGCGGTAGTGAACGAATTTGGAGCGTTTGTCGAAAAACGCCGTATCGTACTCGTCGGCTTCGACCACGAACGGCGACCCCGGCGCCCCCAGGCGAGAGGAGACCCCGAAATTGCGTAGCACCCCGCCGACGAGAAACCCCGGCTCGAGCCCCTTGGCCTCCAGCAGCCACGCCAGCAAGCTGGCCATGGTCGTCTTGCCATGCGTGCCGGCAACGGCCACTACCGGCCGCCCGGGCAGCACATGTTCCGCCAGCCACTGAGGGCCGGATACGTACGGAAGCCTGGCATTCAGCAGCGCCTCGATCTCGGGGTTGCCCCGTGACAGCGCGTTGCCGACGATGACCAGGTCCGGTGCCGGCGTCAGATTGGCGGCACGATAGCCTTCCTGAAGCTCGATCCCCATCGCCTCGAGCTGCTCGCTCATCGGCGGATAGACGTTGGCGTCAGAGCCGGTGACCCGGTGGCCCTGCAGCGACGCCAGGCGCGCCAGACTGCCCATGAACGTGCCACAAATGCCAATGACGTGAACGTGCATTCCGCTCTCTCCCTGACTGCAACCGCCGCAACGGAAGGCGGGCTGAAGGTAAATCGGCGAGCCTAGCATGGGCCACCTGAGCGGACCACCGGAACCGCGATATCGGTCACGTGGCTGCCACACCCTTCGACGATGATCACGGAAAAGTGGGAGAAAATTGACCGCCGCCAAGCCGGCGCCGGCTTATTAACAGGCCTACGTCTTTCGGCTATGCTGGGCGCCATCGCAGGGGTCACGTCCCGAGAGACACATATCGCGTCATCCCCGTCAGCGGCGTGGTCACCGCCCCGTCATGACCTGCCGCTAGCGTGTGATGACAAGGTCGCACCGACATGGATGTCGGTCTGACTCGCAGCCCGCGGCTGCGCTCAACAACACTCAGAACTTTCGACCTTCAGGAGATGAATGCCGACATGGCCAAGCACAACGCCTTCTACGCCCAGTCTGGTGGCGTCACCGCCGTCATCAACGCCAGCGCCTGCGGCGTGATCGAAGCCTGCCGTCGCCACCCGGATCAGATCGGCCATCTCTACGCCGGCAACAACGGCATCATCGGTGCCCTGCTGGAGGACCTGATCGACACCAGCCAGGAGAGCGACGAAGCCGTTGCCGCTCTCCGCCATACGCCCGGTGGCGCTTTCGGTTCGTGCCGCTACAAGCTGAAATCGATCGAATCCCATCGCGCGGAGTACGAACGCCTCATCGAGGTATTCAAGGCCCACGACATTCGTTACTTCTTCTATAACGGTGGTGGCGACAGCGCCGACACCTGCCTCAAGGTCTCTCAGCTCTCCGAGACGATGGGCTATCCGCTGACCGCCATCCACGTCCCCAAGACGGTCGACAATGACCTGCCGGTGACCGATAACTCCCCCGGTTTCGGCAGCGTCGCCAAGTACGTCGCGACATCCACACGCGAAGCCGCGCTGGATATCGAATCGATGTGCGCCACTTCCACCAAGGTATTCATCCTCGAGGTGATGGGCAGACACGCCGGTTGGATTGCCGCCGCCGGCGCGCTGGCCGGCGAGTCGCCGGAGCAGGCTCCACACGTCATCATTTTCCCGGAGATCGCGTTCGATCGCGATGCCGTGATGGCGAAGATCGATGATGCCGTTAGACGTCACGGCTTCTGCGTCGTGGTCGTCTCCGAGGGCGCCCAGTATGCCGATGGCACCTTCCTCGCCGACGCCGGCAGCACAGACGCTTTCGGTCACAAGCAGCTCGGCGGCGTGGCGCCGGCACTGGCGTCGATGGTCAAGGAAGATCTCGGCCACAAGTACCACTGGGCCGTCGCCGACTACCTCCAGCGCGCAGCACGCCATATCGCTGCCAAGGTCGATGTCGATCAAGCCTACGCCGTCGGCGAAGCAGCGGTGGAGCTAGCACTCGCCGGCCAGAACTCGATGATGCCGGCGATCAAGCGCGTCTCCGACACGCCCTACGAGTGGAAGCTGGAACCCGCCCCGCTCTCCGAGATCGCCAATCACGAGAAGTTCATGCCGCGGGACTACATCAGTGAAGACGGTCTTCACGTCAGCGATGCGGGCCGACGCTATCTGGCACCGCTCATCCTCGGCGAGGACTTCCCGCCTTTCGAGAACGGATTGCCCAAGGTCGCCAAGCTGAAAAAGGCGAAGGTCGAGCGCAAACTGGGCGACTTTGCTCTCTGACGCCCACTCGTCTCGTCTGTCATCCTCTTGCGATAGCCTGGGGCACTCTCCCGATAGAAGGCTAGCCCGGCATCACGCCGGGCTTTGGCTGAAAGCGTCTTCGGCCAAGCGTCAACGCAGCGTCGGATCGAGCGACATCCATACCGTCTTGATATCGCAATACTCGTCCAGCGAATGATGTGACTTGTCGCGGCCGTTGCCGGACTGCTTGACGCCGCCGAACGGCACGGTCATGTCGCCGCCCGCCCAGTTGTTGACGAAGACCTGGCCGGAGTGTAGCCGACGCGACACACGCATGATCCGGTTGACGTCGCGACTCCAGAGGCCCGCAGCGAGGCCGTAGGCGCTGTCGTTGGCGATGGCCATCGCTTCCGATTCGTTATCGAAGCCAATGACGGACAGCACCGGGCCGAAGATCTCCTCGCGCGCAATACGCATCGACGCCGTGACGCCGTCGAACACCGTCGGCTCGATGAACAACCCCTCGTTGTTGATCTCGACGGCGCTGCCGCCACCGCGAAGCACCGCGCCCTCCTCCTGACCCTGGCGAATGTAATCGAGCACCCGCTGGAACTGCGTGCGATCGACGATCGCGCCCATGAAGCTCGCCGGGTCGAGCGGGTCCCCGGGCTGCATGGCCCTCGCATGGACCAGCACGCGCTCGACGAAGGCATCGCGAATCGTGTTCTCGACCAGCAGACGCGACCCGGCGATACAGACCTCACCCTGATTGTAGAAAATGGCCTCGGCCGCATGGCGCGCCACGCCGTCGAGATCGTCACAGTCGCCGAAGACGATATTCGGGCTCTTGCCGCCGCACTCGAGATAGACCCGCTTGAGGTTGGACTGACCGGCGTACTGCATGAGCTGTTTGCCGACGCCGGTCGAGCCGGTGAAAGCGAGACAATCGACGTCCATCGAGAGCGCCAGCGCCTTGCCCACCGTGTGGCCGAACCCCGGCAACACCTGAAAAACACCATCGGGAATACCCACCTCCAGCGCCAGTTGCGCCAGTCGCAGTGCCGACAGAGGTGACTTTTCCGACGGTTTGAGTACGACGCTGTTGCCGGCCGCGAGTGCCGGACCGATTTTCCAGGCCGCCATCATCATCGGAAAGTTCCACGGCACGATCGACGCCACGACACCCAGCGGTTCGCGAAGAATCAGGCCGAGGCTGCCATCGTCCGTCGGCGCGACTTCCCCGTAGCTCTTGTCGATCAGCTCGGCGTTATAACGGATGCAGTTGATCGCGCCGCTTAGATCGCTCAGGGCGCTGCCGACCGGCTTGCCCATGTCGAGCGTGTCCAGCAGCGCCAGCTCGTCGCGATTATCCTCCATGGCCTGGGCCAGTCGCAGCAGGCTCTGCTTGCGCTGGGCAGGCGCCATGCGCGACCAGCGACCGCTGTCGAACGCCGTTCGCGCTGCGGCCACGGCCTTTTCCGCTTCAGGGGCATCGCAGGCAACCACGTTCGCCAGCACCTCACCCGTCGCCGGGTTGACTGTCTCGAACGTTTCCCCGCTCGCCGCCTCGACGAACTGGCCATCGATCAAGGCTTGCGTCTGTACGCCTCCCGGCCGCTCGAAGAGCGTCGTGGCCAGCCGCGCCCAGTCGTCACGGGATTGATGCTCGCTCATGAAAGCCTCCTCGGTGAGTCTCCTTGGCAAGCCCGACACCGCGTGCGAGCAGCGTGTCGGCGTTGCCAGGGTCGAACATGAAAGGTGTCGAACATAATATCCAGCTTCATCGGCCGCGCTCTGGTCTCGATAGCAACTGCGCTCTGCTCTCGCCAGCGATCGCGCGCCTGCCTGGCCATCCCCGTAGATATCCCTTGCGATGCCCCGGCCGATATCTCCCCTTCGACGGCCTGCGATGAGAGCTGGCCGGGAGCGCGAACGCTCGAGAGCGTGAAAGCCCTGGTGCGAAATATTTGACAACCTCAGGGGCATTTGGAATAACCGGATGGCATGATCACAACAATACACTCCCTCATGATGGTCCGCCTTCCATGTATGACGCCGATAGCCTGAAGGAAGCCGAAACCTTCCTCGACGCCCATCCCAACGTTCAGAGCGTCGACCTGCTGATCAGCGATCTCAACGGCGTGCTGCGCGGCAAGCGCGTACCGCGGGAAAATGTTCTCGGCGTGCTCGAATCCAACATGCGGTTGCCGGCCTCGGTGTTTGCGCTCGACATCTGCGGCAATACCATCGAGGAAACCGGCCTGGGTCTGGCATCAGGGGACGGGGACCGCACCTGCCGGCCGGTCCCGGGGACGCTCGTGCAGACACCCTGGGCACGCCACGCCAATCAGGCCCAGATGCTGATGACGATGGAAGAGGACGATGGCACGCCGTTCGCCTGCGATCCTCGACAACTGCTGAGGGCCGTGCTGAGTCGCTTCCAGGCCATGGCGCTGACGCCGGTCATTGCGGTGGAGCTCGAGTTCTACCTGATCGACCGCGAGCGTGACGGCGTCGGCGCGCCGCAGCCTCCGCGCTCCCCGGCGACCGGCGAGCGTGCCAGCCAGAGCCAGCTCTACTCGATGACCGAACTCGACGAGTACGCCGATTTTCTCGAGGACATCACGCTGGCAGCCCGGACTCAGCGGCTGCCCATCGACACGGCGCTCAAGGAGTGTGCCCCGGGCCAGTTCGAAGTGAACCTGCTGCATCACGCCGACGTGCTGCGTGCCTGCGACGAAGCGGTGATGCTCAAGCGCCTGATCAAGGGCATCGCGATCCAGCACGGCTTCGAAGCCACTTTCATGGCCAAGCCCTACAGCCAGGAGGCAGGCAACGGCACCCACGTTCACTTGAGCCTGCTCGATGCCGCGGGTCATAACGTCTTCGCCACCGCCGACGATAGTGATCTCGGTAGTCAGCAACTGCAGCAGGCAATCGCCGGCCTGGTCGAGCTGATGCCGGCTTCCATGGCGGTCTTTGCGCCCAACCTCAACTCCTACCGCCGGTTTCAGCCGAGCCTGTACGTCCCCATGGCGCCGACCTGGGGCTACGACAATCGTTCGGTGGCTCTGCGCATTCCGTCCGGCTCTCCCCGAGCCAGACGCATCGAACACCGCGTGGCAGGCGCGGACGCCAATCCCTATCTTCTCGTTGCCGCTCTGCTGGCGGGCATCGAGCATGGCCTCAAGCATGGGCTGACGCCACCGCCACCGATCACCGGCAATGCCTACGAGCAGATCGAGCCTAGCCTGCCGATAAGCTGGCCGCAGGCGCTCGATGCCTGGGCCGACAGTCGCGAGTTCATTGCGCTGTTCGGCGAAACCTTTCATGGCGTCTACCATGCCAATCGTCGCGCCGAGTACGAACTCTCGCGTCAGGCCATCAGTGCGCTGGAGTACCGCTGGTATCTGAGAAACACCTGAGCATCGAACGCTGCACCCGCATCGAGCTTGGGTTACGCTTCGCTCTGGATGGCGAGAAAATCCATCGACGGGACTGCACCGGCGTCAACACCACGAGCGACCATCATTGGCTCGACCCGCTTGACGCCTTCGCCCACGGGGACGGGAAACCAAGACAATGACAGCCTCCGCCACGCCGACCGACGCTGCCCAGCCGACCGAGATAGATAACGCCTCGGTCCGCGATGCGTCGGCGATCACCCTGCGCAATCTGCACAAGCGTTTCAGCGGCGATGCCATCGCGCTCGACGGCGTCGATCTCGAGATTCGCGCCGGAGAGTTCTTCACCTTGCTCGGCCCCTCGGGATGCGGCAAGACCACACTGCTGAGACTCCTTGCCGGCCTCGAGGCACCGAACGAAGGCTCGTTGACGATCGGCGGCAAGGATGTCACCGAAACCCCGCCGCACCTGCGCAGCGTCAACACGGTGTTCCAGTCCTACGCTCTGTTCCCGCACCTCTCCGTCCATGACAACATCGCTTTCGGCCTGCGCATGAAAGGCATACCCGCCGCCGAGCGCGAGCGGCGGGTGCAGGAAATCGCCGATTTCATCAAGCTCGGCAGCCTGCTGGAGCGTCGCGTCAACCAGCTCTCGGGCGGCCAGCGGCAGCGTATCGCGCTGGCGCGCGCGCTGGTGTGCGAGCCGGACGTGCTGCTGCTGGACGAGCCGCTGTCGGCACTCGATGCCGGCCTGCGCACGCAGCTCCAGGTCGAACTGCAGCGCACCCAGAAGCGCCTCGGCATGACCTTCGTCTTCGTCACCCATGACCAGGATGAGGCGATGGTGATGTCCGACCGCATCGCCGTGCTGGATAGCGGCATCATCCAGCAGGTCGGGCCACCCCACGAGGTCTACGAGCGCCCGATCAACGCATTCGTGGCGCGCTTCATGGGCCATGTCAACCTGTTCGATATCCAGGGAATTCACGACGTGACCGTGACGACCGCACTCGGCGAGTTGGCCATGGAAGCGCCACTGCAGCCGGGGAAGCACGGCGGCGTCATGCTGATTCGTCAGGAGGTGATCGAGCTCGGCCCCACGGTGAGCGAGGGCTACAACGGGCTCGACGGGGTCGTGAAGGAGCGCCATTATCGCGGCAGCCGCATCGAATATCGCCTGGAAGTGAACGGTCAGCCGCTGATGGCCACGGCGAGCAACCTTGGCCAGCGCCTTTACGCCGTCGGCGACCGCATCAAGGTGAGCATCCATCCGGAAGACGTCGTCAGAATCGAAGCCTAGGGCGCGGGAGATCATCAGCGTGAACCACACTAGCGAATCCCCCTATCCGCTGGCACGCCACAGCCACTCCATGTCGCCGGACACGCGACATCTCCTGTGGAGCGTCGCCCCGGGTGTCGCCTGGATCGTGATCTTTCTGGTACTGCCGAGCCTCTATCTGATCGGCGTCGCTTTCATGACCAACGGCCCTTACGGACAGCCGCAGATGCCGCTGAGCCTGGACGCCTTCCGTCAGCTCGCCGGCTTCGGCTTTCTCGGCTGGAGTCCCGGCAACCTCTACACGCTGCTGCGCTCCCTGTGGCAGACGCTGGTCGCGACCGGGCTGGTCATTCTGGTGGCCTATCCGCTCGCCTATTACATTTCCACCTGCCGCGACAAGCTCAGGCCGATCATGCTGCTGGCGGTAGTCGTGCCCTCCTGGACCAACCAGGTGATTCGCGCTTTCGGCTGGATGAACCTGCTCTCGCCCGGCACGCCGCTGGCCGATGCCGCTCAGGCGCTCGGGCTGATCGGCCCCAACATGGGGCTTTACCCGTCCAACTTCGCGGTCACGCTGGGTCTGATCTACAACTTCCTCCCCTTCATGGTGCTTCCGCTCTACGCCGCGTTCGAGAAGCTCGACATGGCGCTGGTCGAGGCAGCGCGCGATCTTTACGCGTCACCCGTGCGCGCCTTCTGGCATGCCGTCTTTCCGCAGACCCTCTCTGGACTGCTGGCCGGCACGGTGCTGGTCTCGATTCCGGCTTTCGGCATGTATGTCATCCCGGAGCTCCTGGGGGGCGGCAAGGCGATGATGCTCGGCAATCTGGTGGCCAACCAGTTCTCCGGCGGCTCCAACTGGCCGCTGGGCGCGGCGGGCGCGCTGATCATGCTGGTCGCCACCTTCGGCGGGCTCTACGCCATGCGCAAGGTCGGCAAGCGCCTTGGCGGCGGTGAGGAGGTGGTGATATGAAACGTGGCGCCTTTCAGCGGGGCCTGTCGCTCTTCTGGTGGTTGATGCTCGCCTTTCTCTATCTGCCGCTGGCCGTGATCGTCTTCTACTCGTTCAACTCGGCTAACAGCGCCGCCTATTTCGCCGGTTTCTCGCTGCGCTGGTACGAACGACTGCTGAACAACGACCAATTGCTCGACGCGCTATCCAACTCCCTGACGCTGGGTATCGCCTCGTCGATCATCGCGCTGATCGTCGGCACGCTGATCGGCTACGGCATGTATCGACACCGATCTCGCAAGCTGGGCTGGCTGATCGTGCTGATCTACCTGCCGATCGTGATGCCGGATATCGTCTTCGGTATCTCGGACATGGCGTTCTTCATCACGCTCGACCGCGAGTTCGGCATTCTCGGCCCGAGCCTGATGACCATGATCATTGCCCACGTCACGTTCCAGATTCCGTTCGTGGCACTGATCGTCTACTCCCGCTTCGTCGGGCTGGATCCGACGCTGTTCGAGGCGGCCAAGGATCTCTACGCCTCGCCGTTCCAGCGTGCGCGCCATTTTCTGCTGCCGACGCTGAAGCCTTCGTTGATCGCCGCGTTCTTCCTCTCTTTCACCCTGTCGATCGATGACTTCGTCATCAGCTTCTTCACGGCGGGACCGGAGAACGCGACGCTGCCGATCTATATCTGGGGCGCCATTCGCCGCGGCGTCTCGCCCGAGATCAATGCGATTGCCACCCTGATGATCGGCGCCGTGGTCATTGCCGCCGTCTTCAGTCTGCTATTCAACCGCCGCGGCCACGCCGGCTCGTGACGACCGCCTACACCCGTTCAAGGCCATCCACCGAAACGACAACCCAGGGGATACTTCCGATGCCACGCAGAACAATCACAACTCCCGTCGCCCTCCTGCTCGGTACGCTCGCGCTGTCCGGCTCGGCTCTGGCGCAGGATGACAACAAGCTCTACCTGTTCAACTGGACCGAGTACATGGACCCGGACATCATCCAGGCGTTCGAGGACAAGTACGATGTCGAGGTCGTTCAGAGCTACTACAACTCGCTCCCGGAAATGACGGCCAAGCTCAACGCCGGCGGCGACTCCCAGTACGACGTGATCTTTCCATCCAACTATTACGTGCCACGCCTGATCCATAGCGGCCTGGTGCAGAAGCTCGACAAGTCGGAAATCCCGAACCTCGGCAATGTGATGGAACAGTTCGCCGATCCCGCCTATGATCCCGGCGCCGAGTACTCGGTCCCTTACCAGTGGGGCATCAGCGGCATCGTCTATGACACCGACACCTTCCCCGATGCGCCAAAGAGCTGGTCGCTGCTGTTCGATCCGGACGTCAACCCCGACCAGCCCTTCGCCTTGATGGGCGATGGCCAGGTCACCATGGGCGGCGCGTGCGCCTATCTGGGCAAGGGGTACGACTGCACCAATCCGGACGACTGGAAAGCCGCGGCAAAACTGGTACTCGACACCAAGCATCGCGATACCTTCAGTGGCTTCACCGACGGGACGCCGGTGCTGCAGCAGATCCAGCGTGGCGTCGTGCGTGCCGGCGTCTCCTACAACGGTGACTATCTGCAGCAGAAGGAGCAGAACCCCGAAGCCTTCAAGCACATCGCCTTCATGATCCCCGAAGAAGGCACCGAGATGTGGGTCGACACCATGATGATCCCGGCCAAGGCACCGCACCCGAAGCTGGCACATGAGTTCATCAACTTCATTCTCGATGCCAAGATCGGCGCCCAGCTCTCCAACTACATCTACTACGCCAGCCCCAACAAGGCCGCGCAGCCGGATCTGGACACCGTACTGACCGAACCGCCGGTGCTCCCCTCCGACGAAGACCAGGGCCACCTGAAGTTCACCCCTAGCCTGGAGGGCCAGAATCTGCAGCTCTTCCAGCAGCTCTGGACCGAAGTGCAATCGCGCTGAGCCAACGCCGCCGGTGACTTTTCAACGCCACCGGCGGCTCCCCATGGCGAGAGCCGGAGAGGCTCTCAAAGGAAACGCGTTATGAGTGAAACCCAGCGCCACGTACTCGAGGAGTGGTTCGCCCAACACGGCATTACCGAGGTGGAGTGCCTGGTTTCCGACCTCACCGGCATCCTGAAGGGCAAGATCATGCCGGCGGGCAAGTATCTTCGCGGCGGTCGCACGCGCCTGCCGGATTCGATCTTCATTCAGACCGTGACCGGCGGCTATCCCGACGACGAGGACATTCGCTTCTGGAACCCCGCCGAACTCGACATGCAGCTCGTGCCGGACCCGGATTCCGCCTATCTCGTGCCGTGGGCGGATGACCCCACCGCACAGATCATTCATGACTGTCTCTACATGAACGGCGATCCGGTCGAGCTTTCGCCTCGTCACGTGCTCAAGCACGTGCTGTCGCTCTACGAGGCCCGCGGCTGGCAGCCGATCATGGCGCCGGAACTCGAGTTCTATCTGGTCAAGACGAATACCGATCCCGATTATCCGCTGGAACCGCCCATCGGGCGCTCCGGCCGCCAAGAGAGCAGCCGACAGTCGTTTTCCATCGATGCCGTCAACGAATTCGATCCGCTGTTCGAGCAGATGTACGACTACTGCGAGGCGCAGCAGCTGGATATCGACACCCTCACCCATGAGGAGGGGGCAGGTCAGATGGAGGTCAACTTCCGCCACGGCGATCCGCTTCGGCTGGCGGATCAGGTCGTCATCTTCAAGCGCACGCTGCGCGAGACAGCGCTGCGCCACAACATGTACGCCACGTTCATGGCCAAGCCGATGGCCAATGAACCCGGCAGCTCGATGCACCTGCACCAAAGCCTGCTCGACCGGGAGAGCGGTGACAATCTGTTTGCCGGCGAGGATGGGCAGCCCAGCAAGCTGTTCCACTACTACATCGGCGGGCTGCAGCAGTATCTACCGGCGGCGATGCCGTTCTTCGCCCCCAACGTCAACTCCTATCGACGTCTGATGCCGGGCGAAACCAACATGTCGGCGCCGGTCAATACCGAGTGGGGTTACGATAACCGCACTGTCGGACTGCGCGTTCCCGTCGGGCCGCCGGCCGGTACCCGCGTGGAGAACCGCCTCGCCGGGGCGGATGCCAACCCCTACCTGGTGATGGCAGCGTCGCTCGCCTGTGGCTACCTCGGCATGCTGGCGCAGATCGAACCTCGCCCGCCGCTGAGCGGCTCGGCCTGGGCCGCGGGTCACACCCTGCCGAACGATATCGGCCCGGCGCTGATCGCGTTGAGCGAATGCGCGCCGCTGGCCGACCTGCTCGGTGAACGCTTTACCCGCAGCTACCTGGCGGTCAAGCGAGCGGAGCATTCAGCCTATTTTCGCGTCATCAGCTCCTGGGAGCGCGAGCATCTGCTGCTGAGAGTCTGAGTCGAACCGGTGCCTGGCAGCAGAGCCAGGGCGTCGTGGAGAACCCGTCGTAGAAAACAAGGATAACAGGAGACTTCCATGCGATATGGCCCCTTGGCGACACTGGCCCTGCTGCTTGTCACCGGTGCGAGCTGGGCAGACGAGCCCGACAAGCTCTATCTGTTCAACTGGACGGAGTATGCCGATCCCGCCGTGATCGACGCGTTCGAGAAGGAGACCGGCGTCGAGGTGGTGCAGAGCTACTTCACCTCGAACGCCGAGATGGTCGCCGGGGGCGATGCCCAGTTCGACGTCGTCGTGCCCACCGACTATTACGTGCCGCGGCTGATCGCGTCCGGACTGATTCAGCCGCTGGGTAGTGACATCCAGGGACGCGACAATCTCATGCCGGCCTTTCGCCATCCCGACTACGACCCCGACGACCGCTATAGCGTGCCCTATCTGTGGGGCGTGACCGGCATCGTCTACAACCGCGAGACCTTCCCCGACCCGGCCCATTCGTGGTCGCTGCTGTTCGATCCCGAGATCAATCCCGACCAGCCATTCGCCCTGCTCGGCGGCGATCCTCAGGTGCTGTTCGGCATGGCATGCGCCTACCAGGGACATGGCTTCGCCTGCACCGATCGCGACGACTGGATCGATGCGGCCAAACTGGTCAGCCAGACGCTCGATCGCTCCAACTTCTCCGGTTTTGCCGACAGCACCGCCGCGATCGATCAGATTGCACGCGGTGTCACCCAGGCGGCCGTGACTTACAGTGGAGACCTCGACTACCGCAAGGCGGACGCGCCCGAGACCTACGCCAACCTCGATTTCTTCATTCCCGAGGAGGGATCGCAATTGGGTGTCGACACCCTGGTCATTCCCAAACGCGCCCCGCACCCCGCACTCGCGCGTCAATTCCTGAGCTTCATGCTTCGCCCCGAGAACGCCGCTCGCACCGCGACCTACGCTTACTACCGCACGCCCAACGCCGTCGCCCTGCCGCTACTCGATCCAGATCTCCGAGAGGCTTCCCGGCTCGACGACGCCCAGCGCGAACGACTCTCCTCGACGCCGGAGCTCGCGGGGGAGCAGCTGCAGCTACTGCAGCAGCTTGCTACCGAGGCGCGCAGTCGCTGACCGGCCCCCGTTGCGCTGGCTCGCTGACTCTCTCTGCGGATTCGATGGCCGTCGCGGCTTGGCGACGCCCCGAATTCAATATGAAAACAGCGTTCAATAACCAATGGCTAAGGCGCATTGACGGCGCTGGCGACTTAAACTGAACCAGTTCTCACGGCGGACAAGGCGACATATTGAATCGCCGTGAGACCGGGACGGCGTGAAATCGCCATCTGACAGGGAGGTCCCTCGGACACACAAGCCGAGAGGTTTCAACGGCGCTTTCCGCTATCAAAGTCATCGCGGCGGAAGGGCCCGGAAGAGGAGCAGAAGCATGAACAAGCCAATCATCATCGGCGGCGTCATTGCCGCGCTGGGTATCGCCGGAGGCATCGCCGTCGGTTCGTATCAATCCAGCGAGAGCGGTCCCCGCTATGCGGATATCGTCAGCGTCGATCCCATCGTCCAGACCACCGAGACACCGCGCCAGGAGTGCAAGAACGTGACCGTCACGCACCAGCGCCCGGTGCAGGATGAGCACAAGATCGCGGGGACCGCCATCGGCGCGATCGTCGGGGGCGTCGTCGGCAACCAATTCGGCGGTGGCAGCGGCAAGAAGATCATGACCGCGGCCGGTGCCGTGGGTGGTGGCATCGCCGGCAACCAAGTGCAGGGCAAGATGCAGCAGGGCGACACCTATACGACCACCGAGCAGCGCTGCAGCACGGTCAAGGAGAGCAAAGACGAAACCGTCGGCTACGACGTGCGCTACCGCTTCGACGGCGAGGTTCGCGAAGCCAAACTCGATGACAAGCCCAGCGAAGACCGTGTGCTGATGAAAGAGGGCCAGCCACAGTGGGGCGACAACGCCTCCTCTTGACTGGCCGATCACTGGCATCGGTACGCGAACCGTTGCGGTGAACAGGACGCCCGGCACCCGACCATCCGCCGGGCGTCTTGCGTTACTTGGTCAGTTGTGGGCTGTCACGCGACTCGCTACCATCGAAGCGTGTCAAATAAAATCAACGTTCGAGTCGCCTATCGTGTCCCACCACTCCGTTTCGACCACTCCGGCTTCTCCCGTCGCGTCCTATTACGCGGCCTCCGCGAACGACTCGCCCACCCGCGCGCCGCTCGATGGCGAAGCGAAAGCCGATGTATGCGTCATCGGCGCCGGTTTCACGGGCATCTCCTCGGCACTGCACCTAGCCGAGCGAGGTTTCAAGGTCATCGTGCTGGAGGCGGCGAGCGTCGGTTTCGGCGCCTCGGGCCGCAATGGCGGCCAGATCGTCAATAGCTACAGTCGCGACATGGATGTCATCGCCGCCAAGTACGGTGACACCACGGCTCGCGCGCTCGGCAGCATGGCCTTCGAAGGGAACCGCGTCATTCGCGAACGCGTGTCGACCTACGCGATCGATTGCGACCTCAAGGATGGCAATCTCTTCGCCGCTTGTAGCGACAAGCAGATGGCTAGCCTTCGTGAGCACAAGGCGCTCTGGGAGCGCTACGGCAACGACCGCCTGGAACTGCTCGAGGGCGATGCCTATCGTCGCGAGATCGACTCCAAACGTTACGTCGGTGCGCTGCTCGATCATTCGGGCGGGCATCTGCATCCGCTCAATCTGGTGCTCGGCGAAGCGGCCGCCTTCGAGTCGCTGGGCGGCACGATTCATGAGCAGACGCCGGTCGTCCAAATCACGCACGGTGATACGGTGCGCGTCCGGACACAGCACGGTAGCGTCGTCGCCGATCAAGTCATCGTCGCCGGTAATGCCTACCTGAGCGGGCTCTTGCCCGATCTCGAGGGCAAGAGCATGCCCTGCGGCACCCAGGTCATTGCCACGGCACCGCTGGAAGAAGCGCAAGCGAGCGCCCTGCTGCCGAACGATCGATGCGTCGAGGATTGCAACTACCTACTCGACTACTATCGTCTCTCGGCGGATCGCCGCCTGATCTACGGTGGCGGCGTGACCTATGGTGGGCGGGATCCGGCGAGTGTCGAGGGCGCCATTCGGCCCAATCTCGAACTCACCTTTCCCCAGCTGAAAGGCGTGAAGATCGACTACGCCTGGAGCGGCAATTTTCTGCTGACGCTCAACCGGCTACCGCAGTTCGGTCGCATCAATCGCAACGTTTTCTACGCCCAGGGCTACTCCGGCCACGGCGTCACTTGCACCCACCTTGCCGGCCGGCTCATGGCGGAAGCGCTGAGCGGCCAGTTCGATCGCTTCGATGCCTTCGCCGAGATTCCCCACACGCCGTTTCCAGGCGGAAGGCTATTTCGCGTGCCACTGACGGCGCTGGGCGCCTGGTACTACCGGCTGCGGGACCGCCTGGGTTGATCGCCTAAAGCTTGTCGCGTAACCGGTAGAAGGTCGTGGCGAGCGCCAGCAGCGGAATGCGCAGGCGCTCGCCGCCCGGGAAGCGCCGGTGATCGAGCGCGGCGAAAGCGTCGAAACGCTCGGCCTGCCCCGCCACCGCTTCGGCAAGCAGCTGGCCCGCCAATCCGGCCAGCGACATGCCGTGCCCCGAATAGCCCTGCGCGTACAGGATATTGTCGCCCACGCGCCCGAAGTCAGGAGCGCGATTCAACGTGATCCCGACGTCTCCTCCCCAGCGGTAATCGATCTCCACGCCATGCAGAACCGGGAAGAGCGTCTGCATCTTGTCGCGCATGCGTGCGTCGAGTTTTCTTGGCTCGCGACCGGTATAGCTGACTTCGCCGCCGTAGAGCAGTCGACGATCCGCCGACAGGCGATAGTAGTCGAGCACGAAATTGGCATCCGAGACCGCCGGATTGCTGGGGAGAATCGCTGACGCGACCGACTCGCTCAGTGGCTCGGTGGCGATGATGTAATTGGCAACCTTCATCACGCGGCCACTCAGCGCGGGCAGCAGACCATCCAGGTAGGCGTTGCAGGCGACGACGACGAATTCGCAGCGAACCGAGCCCTGCGCCGTCACCACCCGCGGCCGCACACCTGGCTCTACACGCAGCACGGGCGTCTGCGTATGAAGCACGCTACCCGCACGCTGGGCGGCTCGCGCGAGACCCAGCGTGTAATTGAGCGGATGCAGGTGCCCGCCCTCGGCGTCGTAAAGCCCCCCAAGGTATTGATCGGTGCGCACGTGAGAGCGCAGCGCGTCGCGATCCAGCCACTGCTCGCCGTGGTAGTCGTAACGCGCCGCCATCATCTCCGCATGGCGCTGCATGGCGCTGACGTGACGCGGCTTCACCGCCGTATGAACATATCCCTGACGCAGGTCGCAATCGATGTCGTGACGCGTGATCAGCGCTCGGGTCAAACGCACCGACTCGCAGCTCATCGCCCACAGTCTGCGCGCGTCATCCAGCCCGAGCGCCGACTCGATCACCGGCATCTCGGTACCGAATCCCGGCAGTATCTGTCCCCCGCTACGACCGGAAGCGCCGTGAGCGATCTCGCCGGCTTCGAGCAGCGTGACCCGGTAACCGCGCTCGGCCAGATGCAGCGCCGCCGAACAGCCGGTCACACCACCGCCGATGACGCAGACGTCCGCCGTCTGCTCATCGCGTAGCGGGTCCGTGGCATCGAGCGTGACGTTGCGGCTGGCAAGGTAATAGGAATCTGGAATCGTATGGGGCATGGAGCGACCGTGCAGCAAAAGGGGATAACACACGCAGAGGCTTTCGCCATCCTAGCCCGCCCGACGCGCGGAGGGTAGCCAGGGACTCGACCCGCCCTCCGGCCGCGTCGCTGTCCTCTCAGCGCGAAACCGGCGCTGACATCCGGCTTTCACCACAGACCGGACAGGCGGGGTCTCGCGGCAACGTGTAGCGTCGCCATTCACCGCTCAGGGCGTCGAAGGTCGAGAGGCCTTGATGAGATCGGCCGGCTCCGCTGATCAGCTTGAGCGCCTCGAGCGCCTGAAAACTGCCGATGATGCCGACTAGAGGCGACACCACACCGCTCTCGGCACAGGTGAGCGACTCGTCGTCATCCTGCTCACCGTAGAGACAGGCGTAACAGGGCGCGTCCGCCTGCCGAGGGTCGAAGACCGCGAGCTGGCCGGAGAAACGAATCGCGGCCCCGCTGACTAGCGGCGTTCGTGTCGCCACGCAGGCGCGGTTGATCGCCTGACGACTACCGAAGCCATCGGTGCAGTCGAGCACCACGTCTGCGGCCACGACCTCCTCGTGCAACGAGCGGCCCTCCAGCCGCCGCGCCAGCGCCACGACGTCGCACTCGGTGTTCATCGCTCGCGCGGACTCGGCCGCGGACTCGGCCTTGCTGCATCCGAGCGTCGCTTCCGAGTGAGCGATCTGACGCTGCAGATTGGAAAGCTCCACCTGATCGTCGTCGGCAATCACCAGGCGACCGACCCCCGCGCCAGCCAGATACAGCGCCGCCGGCGAGCCGAGTCCGCCCGCGCCGACGATCAATACGCGAGACGCCAGCAGGCGCTCCTGACCTTCGATATCGATCTCGCCCAGCATGATATGGCGGCTGTAGCGCAGCAGTGCATCGTCGTTCATGGACGTCTCTCGTCGCTCGCGGGCTGGTGGTGAATGTGCAGTCTGGAGAACGTCTACGCGTCGAGCGCATCCAGATCGGGGATGGGCAGCGCCGACGCCTCCTTGACCTCCTCCATCACGACGTAGCTCTTGGACTCCTTGACGCCGGGCAGCGTCAGGACCACGTCGCCGAGCAGCTGACGGTAGGCCGACATCTCGGGGATGCGACACTTCAAGATGTAGTCGAACTGCCCGGATACCAGGTGACATTCCTGAATCTGAGGCAGCTCGGCGACCGCCTTGCGGAACTCGTCGAATACCGCCGGCGACTGCGTATTGAGACTGATCTCCACGAAGACCAGCAGCCTCGCGCGCAGCGCGGCAGGGTCGAGGATCGCCTTGTAGCCCCGGATGATACCCGCCCTTTCGAGCCGCTTGACGCGTTCCAGGCAAGGTGTCGTCGAAAGACCGACCTGTGACGCCAGATCCACGTAGGAGATTCGCGCGTTGTCCTGCAGGCAACGCAAAATGTTCAGATCGATTCGATCGAGTGATCGCGATTTGGCTTTCATTGCTGTAATTGTTCCAGCCTTGGGTTGAATGCACCCCAAGCGGAGAGGCCGTTCCCTTGATGACGCACCATGACTGACGCGCCCTACCTCAGCCGCTCGGAAGGGGCCCTATTACTACCATAGGCTTCTTGACACCACTAGCGCGTTAACGAATGGCGCTTCAACGCCCCGATAACGCTCGCCAGCACCGTCGGCGGCAGTCTAGCGCCAGCGACCACCGCTGACGCGTTCGTGACCGGCCAGGTCGCGATGCGACGCAACGCCTGCAAAGCCGCGCTGCGTCAGCATGTCGCGTACCGAAGCGCCCTGCGCGTATCCATGCTCGATCCATAGCTCGCCGCCGTCACTGAGGTGCAGGGGAGCCACGGAGACGATGCGGCGAATATCGTGGAGCCCCTGGTCCGCGGCGACCAGCGCGGATTCGGGTTCGAAGCGCACGTCGGAGAGCGCGAGATGCGGATCGCCCGCGGCGATGTAGGGCGGGTTGGAGACGATGAGATCGAAACGTCGCTCGCCGACCGCGGCGAACCAGTCGCTCTGCAGAAAGGCCGCGTTAACGATCTGAAGACGACGGCCGTTGTCGGTTGCCAGCGCCACCGCGTCCTTCGCCACATCGACGCCGGTCACCTGCCAGCCAGATCTTTCACTGGCGAACGCCAAGGCGACCGCGCCGGTACCCGTTCCCAGATCCAGCAGCGCGCCAGTCGCGCGGCCCGCGCTCGCCTCGAGCGCGACCTCGACCAGTCTTTCCGTATCCGGCCGCGGGATCAGCGTCGCCGGAGACGTCTGGATGGGCAGCCCCCAGAACTCCCGCTCCCCGGTGAGATAGGCCACTGGCCAGCCCTCGACGCGGCGACCGACGAGTGCCTCGAACGCCTCGGCCACATCGCGTGCCAGCACTCGATCACCCCAGGTATAAAGCCAGGTGCGATCTCGCTGGCAGACATGAGCCAGCAGTACCTCCGCGTCCAGCCGAGCGGTCGACGAAGCGTCCAGCCGAAGCGTCGCCTCTCTCAGCGCCTCGTCGATGGTCATTCGTCGCCCTGGAGCGCGGCAAGCTGGTCAGCCTGATACTCATTGATCAGCGGGCCGATCACCTCGTCCAGATCCCCGCCGATCACCTCACCGAGCTTGTAGAGCGTCAAATTGATGCGATGATCGGTCAGACGTCCCTGCGGAAAGTTATAGGTGCGAATGCGTTCGCTGCGATCACCGGAGCCGACCAGCGAGCGGCGCGTATCCGCCTGCTGCTGTCGCTGACTGTCCACCGCGGCCTGCTTGAGCCGGGCAGCCAGCAGCGACATCGCCTTGGCCCGGTTCTTGTGCTGGCTGCGCTCTTCCTGGCATTCGACCACCAGGCCTGTCGGCAGGTGGGTGATACGGATCGCCGAGTCCGTGGTATTGACGTGCTGACCACCGGCACCACTGGAACGGAAGGTGTCGACGCGAAGGTCGTTGCTGTTGATCTCGATATCGCCAACCTGGCTGGCTTCCGGCATGACCGCGACGGTGCAGGCGGAGGTGTGGATGCGACCCTGGGACTCCGTCGCCGGCACTCGCTGTACCCGATGCGCGCCGGACTCGAACTTCAGGGCGGCATAGACGTTGTCGCCCTTCACGCGTGCAATGATCTCCTTGTAACCGCCCTGCTCTCCGTGACTCGCGCTGACGATCTCGACTCCCCAGCCGCGGCGCTCCGCGTAGCGGGAGTACATGCGAAACAGATCACCGGCGAACAGCGCCGCCTCGTCACCGCCGGTACCCGCACGCACTTCGAGAAAGATGTTGCTGTCGTCGTCCGGATCCTTGGGCACCAGCTGGCGCTTGACCGTCTCCTCGAGCTCCTCGAGGCTCGCGCGGGCGGCACGCCACTCCTCTTCGGCCATCTCGCGCATCTCGGGATCACTGTCCTGACGCATTTGGTCGGCCGCCTCGATATCGCCTTCGGTGCGGCGATAGGCGAGCCACGACTCGACCAGCGGCTCGAGCTCGGCGTACTCGCGCGAGTAATCGCGAAAGCGGGGTTGGTCGGTGATGACCTCAGGTTCGGAGAGGAGTGCCGACAGCTCTTCGAAGCGCTCCTGAAAGGCGTCGAGTCGGTCGCGCAGGGACGCCTTCATGCCCAGTCCTGTGTTTTCATAGCGCGTCCTGTGTCGTGGTGGGGCTTTCGAGCAGCAAGCTGTCGGCCGCCTGAATGATATCTTGACGGGATTGTCCCGAAGCCTCGCGCAGTCGTAGCGTTGGGCCGTGCATGAGCTTGTTGGCCAGCTGATGCGAGAGGCGCTTGATCACCGCTTCCGGATCTTCTCCGCGCGCAAGCTGTGCCAGCGCCTCTTCCTCTGACTCGCGTCGCAGCGACTCACCGTGCTGGCGATAGCGTCGGATGAGATCCCCTGCACCGCGCACACGCCGCTCGTGCAGCCAGTGCTCTACCCCGCTGTCGATCAGCGACTCGGCCTGACGCGCGGCGACTTCGCGGTGACGACGATTCTCGGCGATGACCTGCTGGAGATCGTCGACGCTATAGAGGAAGACGTCATCGAGATCACCGACTTCGGGTTCGATGTCGCGCGGCACGGCAATATCGACCATGAACATGGGCCGATGCCGACGGACCTTCAGCGCTCGTTCGACCATCCCCTTGCCCAGGATGGGCAGGTCGCTCGCCGTCGACGCGATGACGATATCGGCCTGCTCGAGCGCCTGGGGAATGCCGCCGAGCTCGATCGCTCGGGCATCACACGTTTCAGCCAGCGCCTGTGCCCGTGCCAGCGTCCGGTTGGCGACCGTCAGCCCCATGATGCCCGCCTCGCGCAGATGACGGGCAACCAGATCGATGGTCTCGCCGGCGCCGATCAACAGCGCCCGCGCGCGACTGAAATCATCGAAGATGCGGCTCGCCAGGCTCACGGCGGCATAGGCTACCGAGACCGGGTTCTCACCGATCGACGTCTCGCTGCGCACCTTCTTTGCCACCGAGAAGGTCTGCTGGAACAGCCGCTCCAGTTCGCTGCCGAGCCCGGTATGCTGCCGCGCGATCTGATAGGCGTCCTTCAGCTGCCCGAGAATCTGAGGCTCCCCGAGCACCATCGAGTCGAGACCGGCGGCCACTCGCATCAAATGCCGCGCGGCTTCGCCGTCGTGATAATGATAGGCGCAGCCCAGCAGCTCCTGGGCAGCCATGCCGTGAAACTCGCTCAACCATTCGATCAGCTGGCTTTCGCCATCCGCGACCGTGATGCAGTAAAGCTCGGTACGGTTGCAGGTCGAGAGCACCGCCGCCTCGCGCACGTCGGGTAACGCCCGCAACTGCGTCAGCGCGGCCTCGAGTTGCGCCGGCGAAAACGCGACACGCTCTCGCATGTCGATCGCGGCAGTTCGATGATTGATACCCAGAGCTAGCAGCGTCATGAAATCATGGTCGTTCATCTTGCAAGGACCCTGCTCGTGCCACAGGCACGGCAGATCGCAGGTCGTCGAGGAGAGCGCGAAATGTCAGGAAAACGCGCCATCCAGCCATCCTCGGCCTACACCAAGGCATGAGATCGCCGATGACGGGCCCCGGCCGTTTCGACCGGCGCCATCGAGCGGCGTCATTTTAGCACAGCCGAGAGACACTTAGCAGGCGACGGATCGGTTCGTCCGGCCACCTCGACGGCATTGACCCCCGCCCGCCAGCCGTTATGCTGAGCGGACTGATCAATCTCGAGGACGGCATGCCCACACGTCTGCTTCTGGCCGCCGGCTGCGCGGCCCTGTTGGCCGGTTGCCAAAGCATGTCGACCAGCTCTTCCGCGGCCGAGGGGATGTCGGCGTCCGGTCACGACCCCATGGCATCGGCGCCCCCGGTCACGCAAGGCTTCGATGCCGATGGCCTGTCCCAGGTCCTGCTCTCGGAGCTTGCCGGCCAGCGCGGCGATTTTCGCCGCGCTGCCGAGGGCTATCTGGCCGCGGCGGATCGTTACCGCTCGGCGGCGCTGGCCCAGCGCGCGACGCTCGCCGCCCGCTACACCGACGACACCTCGCTGCTGCAGACGACGGCCAATCGCTGGCAGCAGTTCGCACCCGAGGACAGCGCGCCGCAAGAGCTGCTCTCCGGCATTGCCGTCGATCGCGGCGACTGGCCCGCTGCGCTGCAACACCGACTCGCACTCGCCGCACAGGGACAGAATGGTCAGCTGCTGGCGCTGGCCGACTTGGCGATCGAATCCGGCGCGGAGATACCGCCGCTGGTCGCACAAATGCGCCAATTCGTCGCATCGCATCCCGACAACGCCGACGCCCAGATGGCCACCGCGAGATTCGAAGCCGCTGGCGGCGATGTCGACCGCGCCCAGCGCCGCCTGACTCGCCTCGCCGCCCGCTATCGACAGCTTCCCGAACTCTGGCTGACTCGCGCACAGATCGCGCTGGAGGCCGGCGATTACGCCCTGGCAGCGTCGAGCGCCGAGCACGGTCGCGAGCTGGCGCCCGACGACAGCCGCTTCCTGCTGGCGCTTGCCCAGGCGAAGATCGCCAGCGGGGACATTGCCGGCGCCGAGCAGCAGATCGATCAGCTTCTCGCCCGTCATGACGATACGCCGGGGCTACGGATCGGACTGGCGCAACTCTATCTCAACGCCGACGCGCTGGCGCCAGCGCGCCGCCTGTTGCTGCCATTGCTCGACCGCGACGATACGCCGCCCACTGTCTACTTGCTGCTTGGTTCGATTGCCGAAACGGGAGGTGAGCTGGACAACGCCCTGCTCTACTACCGTCAGGTACCGACAGGACCGGGTTTCATCGAGTCCCGCGCCCTGGCGATCAGGATGCTGGTCGGGGCCGAACGCATAGAAGACGCGAGCCAGTTCGTGCAGATCGAAAGCCTGCGTCACCCCACGCAGCGTGCGACCTTGACGCAGATCGGCATCGATACCCTGGACGATGCAGGGAAGCCCCGGGCCGCCGACGCGCTGCTGACGGAGAGTCTCAACCAGTCTCCCGATGATGCTCAGCTTCTCTACGCGCAGGCGATGCGTAATTTCGCCCGCGGCAAGGTGGACTTGATGATGACGCAGATGCGCCGGATCATCGCCGACAACCCGAAAGATGCCGAGGCCCTCAACGCGCTTGGCTATACCCTGGCGACAACGACCGAGCGCTACGATGAAGCCTTCGATCTCGTCGAGCGTGCTCACGCGCTCAAGCCGGATAGCCCCGCCATTCTCGATAGCCTCGGCTGGATCCACTTCAAGCGTGGCGACGTTCAGGCCGCCATTCGATATCTGCAGCAGGCGTACGCCGGACAGCCAGATCAGGAAGTCGCCGCCCACTTGGCCGAGGCACTCGCGGCCGATGGGCGGACCGACCAAGCCAGGACGATCGTCAACGCCGCGCTCGGCAGTGCCGACAGCCACCCCGATATCGATAAACTCTTGACCAGCCACCCGGAGCTGGCACCGCCGCCTGCTCCCGATTCGACAGGACGTCCCGATGCACCCTCTCCAACCGGCCAGTGACGGCCTGACATCTCCTCGACACGTGACACCGATGACCGCGCGACAGCCTCGACGTCTACCCTGGCGCCCGTTCACCGCGCTCGGGCTTGCCATCTGGCTCGTCGGCTGCGCGAGCCAGGCGCCCTCACCGGAGGTGCCGCGCCAGCCGGATGACTGGCAGCGCCAGCAGTCGGACCTCGCCGCATTCGACGACTGGAAACTGGCCGGCAAGGTCGGGCTTCGCACGCCTGATGACAGCACCAGCGCCAACCTCGACTGGACCCAGACGCCAAGCCACTACCGCATGCTGATCAGCGGGCCTTTTGGCACCGGACGCAGCGTCCTCGAGGGACGCCAGGGCGCTGTCACGTTGACCACAGGCGACGGCACGTTCAAGGCCGACTCTCCGGAAGCACTGATGCAGCAGCAGTTGGGCTGGTCACTGCCGATTTCCGCGCTCGACTACTGGGTTCGCGGCCTTCCGGCGCCGGGCGCAGCGCATCGAGTGATAGCCGACACGCTCGGCTTTCCTGCCCAACTCGAGCAGGCTGGCTGGAAGATCGACTATCGCGACTGGACCTACGCCGGCGATCTCTGGCTCCCTAGCCGCCTGATCATGACTTACGACGATATCCGCGCCACACTGGTGGTGAATGCCTGGGAACCTGGCGCGACGGCAGAGCCATGACATCGCTGAGCCTGCCTGCACCCGCCAAGCTCAATCGGTTGCTGCGGATCTGCGGGCGCCGCGCCAATGGCTATCACGAGCTGCAGACGCTGTTTCAACTGCTCGACCATGGCGACACCCTGTACGTCACGGCGTTGACCCACAGCAACGACATCGACCTTGCCCCGGCCATGCCGGAGATCGCGACCGAGGATAACCTTATCGTCCGCGCCGCTCGACTGCTGCAGCAGGAAACCGGATGTCGTGCCGGGGCCCGCTTCAAGCTGGAGAAGCGGCTACCCATGGGCGGCGGCCTCGGCGGCGGGAGCTCCAACGCCGCGACCGCGCTGCTGGCGCTCAATCATCTATGGGAACTGAAGCTGGACATCGAGACGCTCGCCACGCTCGGCTTGCGCCTCGGCGCCGATGTTCCAGTCTTCGTCCGCGGTCACACCGCCTGGGCGGAGGGAGTCGGTGAACGTCTGGTGCCGGTCGATCTGCCCAATTCGTGGTTCGTGGTCATCCATCCAGGCGTCGCCGTCTCCACCGCCGCCGTCTTCGGCGATGACGGTTTGACACGCGATAGCGCGATCATTAGTATGCGCGACGCACTCGACGGGGCTGACGCCGACGCGGCGTGGCGCAATGACTGCGAAAGGGTCGTTCGCGCTCGCTACCCCGAAGTCGACCGCGCGCTGACCTGGCTTGGCCAGTACGGTGCGGCGATGCTGACGGGCACCGGCGCTTGCGTCTTCTGCCCGCTCGAGAGCGAGGCCCGGGCCATCGAAGTCCTGGGGCGAGTTCCCGACGAGTGGCACGCTTTCAAGGCGCAGAGCTGCACGCGATCACCGCTGCATCAGCACCTTGGAATCGCCTGAGGCGGCGATCGAGGCAGCCGATGGTTACGCGATTTTTGTCAGGTTTTTCAGACTCATTTCGCGCCAACGACTGGTTTTCGGTCCAAGCCTAGCCAAGGGTCAGCGCTTTTGCGCATAATGGCCCGACGCAATTGCTGGGGTATCGCCAAGTGGTAAGGCACCGGTTTCTGGTACCGGCATTCCCAGGTTCGAATCCTGGTACCCCAGCCACTTTCCTGAATCTCGACAAGCCTGCATACGGAAACCGGGACGCGATGGCCATTCTGCCCAGACGATTTCCCTACCGGCGTTGCGGTCGCTTTTCCTGCCGTCAAGACGCAACCCTGCCTTCATCGAGCTCGTCCGGCGCGACGCGTTCTCATGGGTTCGCCGCCAGCGCTTTTCTCTCGCGTTTCTTCAGTCTTGTCTCTCGCTTCGGTCCGAAACGAATGTCCTCCACTGATCTCAAACTGCTCCCAAAGGTGGCTGCGCGTGTCTAAATTGATGGTTTTCACCGGTAACGCCAACGTCGGACTCGCTTCCAAGGTGGCCGAAAGCCTCGACAACCGACTCGGCCACGCCACGGTCGGTCAGTTCAGCGACGGGGAAATCGCCGTCGAGATCAACGAGAACGTGCGCGGTAAAGATGTCTTCATCCTGCAGTCGACCTGCGCACCGACCAACGACAACCTGATGGAACTGATTTTCATGGTCGACGCGCTGCGCCGCGCCTCGGCTACCCGAATCACCGCCGTCGTCCCCTACTTCGGCTATGCGCGCCAGGACCGTCGAGTTCGCTCCGCCCGCGTGCCGATTTCGGCCAAGGTCGTGGCCGACATGATGGTCAAGGCCGGCGTGGATCGCGTGATGACCATGGATCTGCACGCCGATCAGATCCAGGGCTTCTTCGATGTGCCGGTGGACAACGTCTATGGTTCGCCGATTCTGCTCGACGACATCGAACGCCAGAACTATGACGACCTGGTCGTCGTGTCTCCCGATGTCGGCGGCGTCGTCCGTGCACGTGCCATTGCCAAGCAGCTGAACGTGGACCTGGCGATCATCGACAAGCGGCGCCCGCAGGCCAACCAGGCGCAGGTCATGCACATCATCGGCGATATTCAAGATCGCACCTGCGTCGTGGTCGACGACATGGTCGATACGGCGGGAACCCTGTGCAAGGCAGCGGAGGCGTTGAAGGATCACGGGGCCCGCCGCGTGGTGGCCTACGCCACTCACCCGATCCTTTCCGGCCCCGCCGTGGACAATATTAGTGGTTCGGTGCTTGACGAACTCGTCGTTGCCGATACCATACCGCTCTCCGAACCTGCACGCCGCAGTGGCAAGATCCGCCAATTGACCGTTGCCGGTCTCATTGCCGAAGCCATTCGTCGCGTCAGCAACGAAGAATCCGTCAGCGCGATGTTTCACTGATCGTCATCGGCGATCTCGAGACAACGCACTGACTTACGAGCGACTGCCGTGACGGCAGTCGCACCGATGGAAACGGCATGGCCTGGTCGCGGGCCATGCCGCTTTCCGTTATCTACCGATAGAGGTGACAATCGATGTCCCAATACACACTGAACGCCAACGTTCGTACGGAGCTGGGGAAAGGTGCGAGCCGCCGCCTGCGCCGCAAGAACGAGCAGGTCGCTGCCATCATCTATGGCGGTGAAGCCGCGCCGCAGCCGATCACCATCGACAAGCCGGCTTTCTACAAGGCGCTGGAAGAAGAGTCCTTCTTCTCTTCCATCATCGACATTCAGGTCGATGGCAAGAGCGAGCAGGTCGTCATCCGTGACCTCCAGCGTCATCCGTACAAGCCGCTGATCACGCACGCCGACTTCATGCGTGTCGATGCGACTCACGAGCTGACCTTGAACGTGCCGCTGCACTTCCTCAACGAAGAGAGCTGCAAGGGTGTCAAGGATGAAGGCGGCGTGATTCACGTGCTGAACAACGATGTTCAGATCAGCTGCCTGCCGTCCAAGCTGCCTGAGTACATCGAAGTCGACGTGGCCAACCTGGCCCTTGGCGAGACGATCCACCTGTCCGATCTGAAGCTGCCGGAAGGCGTCACGCTGGTCGAGCTGAGCCATGGTGAAGAGCACGACGCCGGTGTCGTCAGCGTCACGCACCCGACCGTGGTCAGCGACGACGAAGTCGCCGGTGAAGGCGTCGACGAAGACGGCGAACCGAAAGACGCGGAATAACTCTGCGGCAGCACTGACCGGTATAGGCGTACGACATGGGCGACGTGAAGGCGATCATCGGACTCGGCAACCCGGGCTCGGAATACGAAAGCACTCGCCATAACGCCGGCGCCTGGCTGGTCGAGCAACTCGCGCGGGACGCAGCCCAAACGCTGCGTCCCGAGCGCAAGTTTCTGGGATTGCACGCCAAGGTCAACCTCGCGGGACATGACCTGCATCTGCTCAACCCCACCACCTACATGAACCGCAGCGGCGCTTCCGTCGCGGCGCTTTGCCAGTTCTTCAAGATCGCGCCCGACGAGCTGCTCGTCGCCCACGACGAACTCGATATCGCCCCAGGCGCCGCGCGCTACAAGACCGGCGGCGGTCACGGCGGCCACAACGGGCTGCGTGACATCATCAGCGCTCTCGGCAACGTCAACGCGTTTCACCGTCTGCGTATCGGTATCGGCCACCCAGGCAGTGCCAAGCTCGTGACGCATTACGTTCTCGGCAGCCCCGGGAAAGCGGAACGCCAGGCAATCGACGATGCCCTCACGGAGGTTGTCGCCACCCTACCCGACGCGCTGGCAGGCAACTGGGCCAAGGCGATGAATCGCCTGCACAGCTTCAGACCTTCCTGAGCCTTACACCTCGCCAACCAACTCTTGCTCGTCGCTCGTAGTCGTCGCTGCTGTCTACCGCGCCCCGAAGCTGGGGCAGTCGTCGCTCGTCGCCAAGTGTGGCCCGGTATCGCTACGTCCCGTAAAATGCGCGCCAACGCTATCTACTTCCGAAGCCAACTTTTCAGGATCAGCTCATGGGTTTCAACTGCGGCATCGTCGGACTGCCCAACGTCGGCAAGTCGACCCTTTTCAACGCGCTTACCCGCTCAGGTATCGACGCCGAGAACTTCCCTTTCTGCACGATCGAGCCCAACACCGGCATCGTGCCGATGCCGGACCCGCGGCTCGACAAGCTGGCCGAGCTGGTCAAGCCGGAGAAGGTCGTTCCGAACACCATGGAGTTCGTCGATATCGCCGGGCTGGTCGAGGGCGCCTCCAAAGGGGAAGGACTGGGCAACCAGTTTCTCGCCAACATTCGCGAGACCGATGCCATCGCCCACGTCGTACGCTGCTTCGATGACGACAACGTGATTCACGTCGCCAACCAGGTCGATCCGACCGCCGATATCGAAACGATCAATCTCGAGCTGGCGCTGGCTGATCTTGATGCCGTCGAGCGGGGCATTCAACGCCTGGTGCGCATCGTCAAAGGCGGCGACAAGGACGCCATCGCCACCAAGGCCATTCTCGACAAGATCCAGCCGCACCTCGCCGAAGGCCAACCGCTGCGCAGCTTCGGCCTCGACGCCGATGAGCAGCGCCAGATCCGCAGCTACGGTTTTCTGACACTGAAGCCGACGATGTACATCGCCAACGTCAATGAGGATGGCTTCGAGAACAACCCGCATCTCGATACCGTCCGCGCGATTGCCGCGGCCGAAAACGCCGTCGTGGTGCCAGTCTGCAACAAGCTCGAGGCCGAGATTGCCGAGCTCGAGGACGAAGAGCGTGCCATGTTCCTCGAAGAGATGGGCATGACCGAACCCGGGCTGGATCGCGTGATCCGCGCGGGCTTCGGGTTACTCGGCCTGCAGACCTATTTTACCGCCGGCGTGAAGGAAGTTCGCGCCTGGACGGTCAGGATCGGCGCCACCGCGCCTCAAGCGGCAGGCGTCATCCACACCGATTTCGAAAAGGGGTTCATCCGTGCCGAAGTCGTGGGTTACGAGGACTTCGTGGCACTGGGCGGCGAGAACGGCGCCAAGGAAGCGGGCAAGTGGCGCCTCGAGGGCAAGACCTACGTCGTTCAGGATGGCGACGTGATGCATTTCCGCTTCAACGTTTAATGCGGCTTCCCTTCCTGGCTATAGGCGAGGCCAGCGCCAGGATGATGACGAAAAGCGTTGACGTTTCATCGGGTTATGGTAACATTCGCGACCGTTGCCTCAGATCTTTTCGAGGTCGGACGCTCAAGGCTACGTAGCTCAGCTGGTTAGAGCACATCACTCATAATGATGGGGTCCCCTGTTCGAATCAGGGCGTAGCCACCAGATACGACGAAAAAGCCCACCAATCGGTGGGCTTTTTCGTATCGGCTTGGCTTCGTATCGATCTAGCGCGCCCTGCGTCTATCAGATCGCCCGGCGTCGACTCTCCTCGATATAGGCCGCACGCAGCTTCATCGCGACTTCGCCCGGCATGCCATCGCCGATGGGCACGCCGTCGAGCGCGATCACCGGTGTCACGAACGAGGTGGCCGAGGTCACGAAGCACTCCTTGGCTTGCTTTGCCTCCTCGACGCTGAACGCCCGCTCCTCGACGCGCAGCGACAGCACCTCGGCAATCGCCATGACGGCCGCCCGCGTGATGCCCGGCAGAATGGCGCTGGAGAGCTCGCGCGTCACCAGCACGCCGTCGTGGGAGAGCATCCAGGCGTTGTTGGAAGCGCCCTCCGTGACGAGACCATCCTCGACCATCCATGCGTCGTCGGCGCCCGCCGCCTTGGCAGCCATCTTGGCCATCGAGGGATAGAGCAGCTGCACGGTCTTGATATCTCTACGCATCCAGCGCCAGTCGGGCTGCGTGGCAACGCGAATGCCATCTCGTCCGGTGCGGCTCTCCAGCAGCGATTTGGTCTGCGTGAAAAGCACCAGCGTGGGCCCGGTATCCGCGGCGGGAAAATCGAAATCCCGATCTCCCGGATTGCCGCGCGTCAGCTGCAGGTAGACCAGTCCCTCCGTCAGATCGTTGCGCCGAATCAGTTCTCGATGAATCTCGAGCAGCGCTTCGTCCGTCCATGGCAGGCCCATGTCGAGCTCGGCCGTGGAGCGGCGTAGACGTCGCATATGACCGTCGAAATCGACCACCTTGCTCTCGAGCACGGAGCAGACTTCGTAGACGCCGTCAGCGAACAGAAAGCCGCGATCGAAAACGGAGACTTTTGCGTCCTGCTCCGCAACATAACTGCCGTCGACGTAGACCGTACGTTGTGCCATGTTCTGCCATCTCTCGTTATTTGCCGGTCCGGCAACGCAACGCTCAGCCCCAGAGTGCCGAGCTGGCCGGATGAATGCCGTCGGTATCGAAACGCATGCCGTGTTCGCGGTCGTTTGCCAGCAGCAACGGGCCATCGAGATCCACGATCTCGACGCCTTGGGCAACCAGCAGTGCCGGCGCCATCGACAAGGACGACCCCACCATGCAGCCGACCATGATATCGAATCCTTTCGCCTTCGCCTCGCGTTTGAGCGCCAACGCCTCGGTCAGGCCACCGGTCTTGTCGAGCTTGATGTTGATCATGTCATAGCGGCCGGTCAGCGCCGCCAGCGAGTGACGATCATGGCAAGCCTCGTCGGCGCAGACAGGCAGCGGCCGTTCGATGCCAGCGAGCGCTTCGTCCGCATTGGAAGGTAGCGGCTGCTCGACCATGCTGATGCCAAGTTCGACCAGCACCGGCGCCAGCTGCTGATAGACGTCGACACTCCAGCCCTCGTTGGCGTCGACAATGATCCGCGCGTTCGGCGCGCCCTCGCGCACCGCTCGCAACCGCTCGACATCGCCTTCACCACCGAGTTTCAGCTTCAGCAACGGCTTATCGGCGTGACGCTGCGCCTTCTCACGCATGACGTCCGGCGTGTCCAGCGAGAGCGTGAACGCGGACACCTCGGGGCCAGGTGCCGGCAGGCCAGCCAGTTCCCAGACCGGCTTGTCGGCGCACTTGGCTTCGAGATCCCAGAAAGCACAGTCCAGCGCGTTGCGGGCGGCACCGGCAGGCAGCGAAGACTGCAGCGCCAGACGGTCGAGCCCTTCCGTCAGCGGCTTGCGCTGCGATTCGATCTGCGCCATGACGCTCTCGACCGATTCGCCGTAGTGCGCGTAGGGCACGCACTCGCCACGGCCGACGTGCGTACCGTCGGAAAGCGTCGCCACCACGACTCGCGCATCGGTGCGCGAGCCACGGGAGATGGTGAAGACTTCGGCGAGCGGGAAGACCTGCTCCTCGACCGTCAGCGTCAGCATGCCAGCACCGCCTCCGCCAGTCGGTCGGCGCCCTGACGATAGGGGTCGACGCACGGTAGGCCGAGACGCGCCTCGAGCGCCTCGAGATAGCGATCCGCCTCGTCCACCGGCATGCCAGACGTATTGACCGAAACGCCTACGACCTGGCAAGCGGGATTGACGACCTGCGCCAGCGGCAGCGCAGTATCGCGAAGCTGCTCGAGCGTCGGGAGCTGGTAGTGCGGCAGGCCGCGCATGTGCGTGCGGGTCGGCTCATGACAGAGAATCAGCGCATCGGGCTGACCGCCATGAATCAAGGCCATGGTCACGCCGGAGTAGGATGGATGAAACAGGCTGCCCTGCCCCTCGATGATATCCCAGTGGTCATCGTCGTTATCCGGCGTCAACCACTCGATCGAGCCGGCCATGAAGTCGGCGATGACCGCATCCAGCGGTACGCCCTCACCGGTGATCAGAATCCCGGTCTGGCCGGTCGCGCGGAAACTCGACTTGGCGCCCCGCTCGCGCATCGAGATATCGAGTGCCAGCGCGGTGTACATCTTGCCGATGGAGCAGTCAGTGCCTACCGCCAGACAGCGCTTGCCGCGGCGCTTCTTGCCATCGCCGATCGGATACTGGACCTGCGGCACGCGGACGTCGATCAGTCGACGACCGTGCTTTTCGGCCGCCTCGACCAGCTCCGGCTCGTCGCGCAGCAAGTTGTGCAGGCCGGAAGCGATGTCCATGCCCGCGGCGAGCGCCTCCTTGAGGACCGCGATCCAGCTGCGCGAGATGACGCCGCCCCGATTGGCAGCGCCGATGACCAGTGTCTTGGCGCCCTGCTCGACCGCTTCCTGGATATCGAGATCCGGTATCTTCATGTCGGCCTTGCAGCCCGGCAGGCGGTATTGGCCTAACGCGTACTCGGGGCGCCAGTCGCGGATGCCCTGCGCCACCTTGGCCGAGAGCGGATCGGGCACGTCGCCCAGGAACAGCAGATAAGGAGTGTTGAGCATGTCGTTGTCTCTGTCATCAATTCAAAACGGGATTCTTATGGGCGGCGCGCGCGCATCGAGGCTCTGACACTCTCGTCGACACTCTGAAGCCGTCACGCAGCCGCCCGCCTGGAAGGGGCCGAGAGGAGTTACATCATCGTTTCCGGCAACCACAGCGAAATCGCCGGGAACGCCAGCAGAATCGCCAGCACCACGATCTCGCACACCACGAACGGCCAGACGCCCGAGAAGACCTCACTGATTTTCACATCCCTGCCGGCAGCCCCGGCGAGCGCGAAGGCGTTCAGTCCGACCGGCGGGGTCACGCCTGCCACTTCGCACATCTTCATGGCGATGACGCAAAACCAGACCGGGTGGTAGCCGAGCTCCGTCACGATGGGAAAGACGATAGGTAACGTTAACGCAAATGCCGCTGCCGGCACCACGACCATGCCCATCAAAAACCAGATCAGCAGAATCAGCCCGAGGATCATCCACGACGGGACATCCCACGAGGTCATGAAGTTGGTCACCTCGAACGGAATTCGCGTCAGGCCCAGGAAGCGGCTGAAGAAGAGCGCTGCGATGATGATGAAGAACAGCGTGGTGGTGATCCCCGCCGACTCGCGCAGTGCCGCGCGCAGTTTCTCGAGCTTGCGCAGCGGTCCGCCGGCAACGCCCAGCACCAGCGCACCGAGCGCACCGATCGCGCCGGCTTCGGTCGCCGTGAACAGGCCGCCATACATGCCGCCGATCACCAGCCCGCCCAACAGCAGGATCTGCCACAGATCGACGATGCCCCGGAGACGATCACGCAGGACGACGCGCTGCTCCTCTTCCAGCGTCGGCGCCAGATCAGGGTTGCGTTTGGCGCGCCAGACGATCGAGATCGCATAGACCAGCGCGGTCAGAATGCCCGGCAGAATACCCGCCATGAAGAGCTTGCCGACCGGAACGCCGGTAAAGATGGAGAACAGAATGAACATGCCGCTCGGCGGGATCATCGCCGCCAGCGAGCCGGAGCAGGCGATGCTGCCGAGCGCGAAGCGCTTGTCATAGCGATAGCGGCGCATCTCCGGATAGGCGATACGGCCGAAGACACTGGCGGTGGCCAGCGAGGAGCCGCAGACCGTCGAGAACGCCGCACTGCCGAACGCCGTCGCCACGGCCAGCGAGCCAGGCATGCGCGCGGCGAGCCGGTGAATGCCCTTGTAGGCGCGCTCGGCGAAGCCGCTAGCAGCCGCCAGTGCGCCCATCAGCACGAACAGTGGCAGCACGGTGAACGTTGGCGACGCGATCGCCGTATACATGGTGTCACCCAGCAGCGAGGTCGCACTGGAGGGTGTCAGTAGCGTGGCGATTCCGACGAAGCCGACCAGCAAAAAGTTGATCGCGAGCGGAACGCCCAGCATGAGAAGAGTGAGCAGCACCGCCACACCGACGATGCCAACCAGCATGAAATCCATGGTCGTGTCCGTAAAGGAAGAAGCCAGAGTGTGAGAGCCCGCGCCGGCAGCGCCGCACGCGTCGCCGATAGCGTTACCGTGCCGAAGTGTCCGGCCGCAGCGAACGCCAGAGCCCGCGCACCAGCTGAATGGCGTAAAGTGCGAGAGCGGCGAACATCACGAACTTGATCGGGTAGACCAGGATCGGTCGCGGCCCCGCAATCGCCTGATGGCTGTGCCAGGCGTCGATGGCGTTGTTCCAGACCGCCCAGGCAACGATACCCACCGTCACCAGCGAAACCAGATTGATGAACGCCTTGAGCGCACGGCCGGGCGAGCCGCTCAGCTTGTCCGTCACGAGCTCGACACTGATATGGGCGTCACGCTCCTGGGCGTGAGACAGCCCCAGATAGACGATCGCGATCATGGTGAACATGGCCAGTTCGGACACGCCGTACAGCGGGTGGTTGAACCCTCGGGCGACCAGATCGACGACCATGAACAGCACCACCACGATCAGCAGCCAGCCGCAGAGCTCGGCCAGCGCCCGGTTGAGCTTCGTCAGCGGGCGCGACTTGCGCGCCCCGATCTGACTGGCACTCTCGTTGGGAGTCTCGCTCATCACTCACCTGCGCTATCGATGATGGACTGCATCTGTTCGATGATCGCGCTCGGGTCCGCGGCGCCATCCTGCTTGGCGCTATCGATCCAGGTATCGCGATTCTTCTTCACGGCCGGCAGTGACGCGAACCGGTCGACATCCTCCTGCGACGCCGCGGTAACGGTATAACCGGCATCCTTCTCCTGCTTGACGATACGGTCGAATTCGCTGGAGTAGTACTCTCCGAACGATTTCTCCGCCTTCGCGGCCGCGTCCTTGAACCAGCCTTTCTGCTCGTCGGACATCGCGTCCCACTTCTGCTGGTTGATGGTGATGATCATCGGCACGGCGACCCACAGACGCTTCGTGGTCAGGATATGGGGCGCGACCTCATCCATGCCGGTGCGGCTGAGGCTATCGTAGTTGGTGAAGACACCATCGATCGCCCCGGATTGCAGCGACTGATAGGTATCACTCCACGGCACGGAGACTGGCGTCGCCCCGAGACCGCCGAGCAGATTCAGCACCCACTGACTGGACGCTCGAATTCGCAGCCCCTCGAAGTCATCGAACGAGGTCACGGGTTCGTTGAAGACGCCGGCATAAGGCAGGTACGGATAGAGATAGACGATATGCTGGCCCTGCTTGGCGAACTCGTCGGCAAGCTGCGGCACCTGATCGTAGATTTCGTGGTAGGCCTTCATCTTGCCGGCGTAGCTTTCCGGCCCTTCCGGGAAAATCTGGAAGGCGCTGTTGAGCAGCAGCTGGTTGGGGTAGTAATTGATATTGATGAAGCCCATATCGGCGACACCGCTCTTGACGCCGTTGAGCGTCTCGTCGCCCTTGAGCACGGAAGCGCCCCAGTAGGGAACGACCTCGAGTTCGCCGCCGGACACCTCGTTCAGTGCGTCGATGAATCCTTTTTCCGCCTCGCCGCGCAGGCCGGTCGGCGCCGTGTTGGTCGCGTAGGTCAGCGTTTCGCCGGCCTGAGCTTCCGCTGCGGAGATCGTGCCGACAATGCCGAGTGTCGCCGCGAGCGTCGTCGCCAGGAAGGAAGTTCGAAGCGTTACGGATGGGTATTGCATTGGTTACTTACCTCATTGTCGTTATCGTGGTTGTCGCTATCAGCGACTTGCCGGCAGCCGCCGGACTGTCTCGGAAAATCGTCTTCGATCGGCGCGCCGCTGTCTCATGCCTTTTCGTCGGCGCGCTATAACGAACGGTTAAGGGTCGTCGTTCGGGTTAGCGTCTGCTCCGGGTGAGCACCCCGCCCCAGAACGTCCGGGCATCAGCGTATGACGCCTTCCCGCTTCAGCAGACGCCCGGCACGCGTCGTCACGTTGCCCTCACTCAGCGCCAGCTTGCCATTGACCATGACCCAGTCGATACCGATCGCGGGCTCGGTCGGCTCGACGAAGGTGGCGCCTTCCTGAACCCGCTCGTAATCGAACAGCGTCAGATCGGCGAAGGCCCCTTCCCGCACGACGCCGCGATCGGTCAGACCGAACCGCGCCGCCGACATGGAGGTCATCTTGCGAATGGCTTCGGGTAGCGCGAACAGCCCCTCGTCACGGCAATAGTGGCCGATCACGCGTGGAAAGCTGCCCCACAGACGCGGATGCGGGTTGGGGTCACTGGGCAGGCCGTCGGAGCCGATCATGGTCAGCGGATGCGCCAGCACACGACGCACGTCGGCCTCGTCCATGTTGTGGTAGATCGCACCGGCCGGCATCAGGCGCCGCGCGGCTTCGGTCAGATCGACCTGCCACTCGTCGGCAATCTCCTTGAGCAGCTTGCGCCCCATCTCCGGATGCGGTTTCGACCAGGTGATGAGAATGTCGAAGGCGTCCGAAACGCGCCAGAGATCCAGCGTCGTCGAGCAGGCCGAATAGGGATAACAGTCGCAGTTGCAGGGCTGCTCGCGCGCCGCCGTCTCGAGTTTTTCGATCGCGTGCTCGCTCTTGCCCCAATTCTCGACGTCGGCGCACTTGAGATGCGAAATCACCAGCGGCACCCGGCCATGGCGAGCAGTCTCGAACGCCTCGTCCATCGCCTCGAAAAGCGTCTCGCGCTCGTTGCGCATGTGCGTGGTGTAGATACCGCCCTCTTCACCGACCACCTCGATCAACGCCTTGACCTCCCGGGTCGGCGCCTGACGCGCATTGGTATAGGCAAGCCCGCTGCTCAATCCGATGGCGCCGGCGCGCAGTGCACCGCGCAGCGCCTGGCGCATCGCCAGGGTCTCATCGTCGGTCGCGGCACGATCGAAGCGATCCATGACACCGGCGCGCAGCGTCGTGTGGCCGATCAGCGCGGCGACGTTGACCGCAGGCTCGGCGGCTTCGACGGCGGCAGCGAAACTCTCGAAGCTCGCGAAGAAATCCTCGGGTTCGCCGAGCAGATTCATCGGGTCCGGCACGTCTCCCTGGATCACGACCGGCGAGGCGCTGATACCGCAGTTGCCGACAATCACGGTCGTGATGCCCTGCGTGATCTTGGGACGCATGTCGGGCTCCCGGATCGCGCAGTTATCATCGTGGGTGTGCACGTCGATAAAGCCAGGCGCCAGATAGCGGCCCTCGGCATCGATGATGGTGGTGGCCCGAGCGGTGCCGAGATGGCCGATCGCGCTGATGCGATCACCGATCACGCCAACGTCGGCTACATAGGGTTCCGCGCCAGTGCCATCGACGATCCAGGCACGTCGGATGAGGGTATCGAATGTCATGTCATTGTCCTTGGATTGTGCACGAATCGGCCGGGCGTCGAGGGTCGATCACAGATCGAACTGCGGTGACTTGAGCATCGTGCCGGGTTCGACAATCAGGGCGTCGAGACCCGCGGAGCGCACTGCGCTCGCGCCCTGCGCCGTAGTAATCATTCGCCCGCCGCGGCCGACCACATCCTCGCCATCCAGCAGCCGCTGCCCGTGGGCATAGGTCAATACGGGCTTGCGCCGTTCGAGATCCAGCACGGTGATATCGGCATCGGCGCCAACCCCCAGGTGGCCTTTCGTCGTCAATCCGAGGATTCGGGCCGGATGCAGACTCGCCTTGCGCACGAAGCCCTCAAGACTCAAGGCATCGAGATGCACCAGCGCCAGGCCACGAGAGACGATATCGTTGCGCGGAATACCACCGCCGTCGGTGGCCAGGGCATCGACCGCGAAGCGACCGTCATCCCGCGTCGCGGTGACCAGGCGCAGCCTCGGCTCGGGAGGATTGGCACGGAAGCTGATGCCGATGTTGGACCCCGCCGCGCGCCAGGCTGCCAGCCCTTCGGATCCGCCGACCAGCTCGATCACGCCGTCGCGTTCGACATTGACCAAGGCCCAGCCGGCCTCGATCGCGTCGCTCATGCCATCGACCGTTGCCGCGAAACCGCCACGTTCCAGTCCGAAAGCCGCCAGTCGGCTACCCGGCACTCCGTCCACGCACTCACCGCTGACGCCGTTGAAGGGCGCCAGATAGGACTCCGAGCGCACGTGCGGATGGGCCGCCAGCAGCGCCAGGGCTCTCTCGCCCTCCGCGACCGCATCGTGAATCTGTCCGCGGCAGTAGCTATTGATGTGTGCCAGATGCAGCGGATATCCGACGCTCAGCTCACAGGCTTCGCGCAGACCGTCGATGTTCGACCCTGCCGAAAGTGTGCCGGCGTGAAAGGCGACGTACGCGCCTCGATCGCCGGCGATCGCGATCGCACGCGCCGTGGCCTCGGCGGTCAACGGATAGTGACCGCCCAGCAGCTTCAGGCCGATCGCCCCCTGGCTCAGCGCATGATCCAGCGCTTTCGACAGATCCCCTCGCGAGGGATCGTTGGACTCGATGGTATGCCCGGGTCGGAGATAGTTGAGGCCGGCCACGCTCAGTCCGCAGCCGTGACGCGCGGCCAGCTCGACCACGCCTTCGATGGGGCCGGCCATGTCGAGCGCGGTGGTAACGCCCGCTCTGGCCAGCATGCGATGCCCGAGTCCGCCACCTAGAAAGGCGGAGAGATGCACGTGCATGTCGACGATACCCGGCATCGCCACGCGACCGGTCAAGTCATGCTCGCGTACCGCGTCGCCGGCAATCGCCGGGGCGATGTCGACGATTCGACTACCGCGAATCGCCACATCGTGAATGGCGTGCACGCCGTTGGCCGGGTCGACGACCAGGCCGTTGCGTAGCACCACATCATAGGGCGCGTTCATTGATCGCCTCCGCTTGTTGTCTTGTCAGGAGGATCCGGGCCGAGAAAACGGGTCGAGCTTAGCGCTCGACGCCGGTCTGCGACGTGATGCGCCCGTAGTGCTCGATTCGACGATGGCGGGCGAAATCGAAGATGGTCTTCTTGCCGAACTGGCAGCGATCCATGTCACATGTCGCGGTCACGAGCTCATCACCTTCGGACTCGGTGCGCGCGACCACGAAGCCATCCGGGTCGACGATGATGGAGCCGCCCATGAGCGGAAAGCCGTCCTCGACGCCCGCCTTCGCAACGGCTACGGCCCAGGTCGCGTTCTGATAGGCACCCGCCGTCACGGACAGCTCGGAGTGATAAAGGCGCTTCTCCAACCCTTCACCGCGGTTCTGGGCATTGATCGACGGCGTGTTGTAGCCAAGCATCACAAGCTCGACGCCCTGCAGCCCCATGACGCGCCAGGTCTCCGGCCAGCGACGGTCGTTGCAGATCGCCATGCCCATGATCGTCCCTTCGTTATCGAAGGTCTCGAAGCCGAGATCGCCGGGTTCGAAATAGCGCTTCTCGAGATGCTGGAAATCGCGCTCGGTATCGAACTCGACGTGACCGGGCAGGTGAATCTTGCGGTACTTGCCGACGATCTCACCCTGACGATTGGTCAGAATGGAGGTGTTGAAATGACGCCCTTCCGGCGTCAGCTCCGCGTAGCCGAACGAGATGGCGATCTGATGCTCGCGCGCGCGGTCGAACAGCGGCTGGGTCGCCGCATTGGGCATCTCGCGCTCGAACCAGGTATCGACCTCCGCCTGATCTTCCATATACCAGCGCGGGAAGAACGTGGTCAGCGCAAGCTCCGGATAGACGACCAGGTCACACCCATTTTCGGCAGCCTGATCCAGCAGGCCCATCATTCGCTCGACGACGGATTCCCGACTGTCGCTCTTCTGGATGGCGCCCAGCTGCGCCGCACCGATCACCCACTCACGCATGTCTCGTTCACTCATTGGACTTGTTTACCGGCGATGCCGCGTCGCGCGGCATCGTGCTTACCGATCAGTGTCCGGAATTTCGCGGGAAACGTCGTATGCTGATTTATCGGAAAGGTATAACCTCAGGTTAACGATTGTTCATCGTCAGCCCGAGAGAGCGCCGCCTTGAGATGCGTGATGAAGATACGGGCCAGCTGCGACAGTGGCTCGGTTCGCGGGTAAACGAGACTGACCAGCAGCCGCTGCTCATCGGGCAACGGCACGGCGGTCAGGCGCTTGCCCTGCCATCCGCGCCAGGTGAATTCGTCGATCAGGGCGATGCCGCCGCCGGCGTCGGCCAGCGCACAGGCGTAGTGCGGCGAGTCGACCTCCATCGCGGGACGCCAGGGCTCGCCGGCCGTCTCGAAGGCCGAACGGATGTGATGCCCGAACGGCGTCTCTGCGCCGTACCCGATCAGATCGAACTGGCGCAGTTCGGCAAGCTGCACCGTCATGCGCTGCGCCAGCGGGTGTCCCTCGGGACAGACGCAGACCATGCGCGCCCGATGGAGTGGATTGACTTCCAGATTGGGATGATTGACCGGAAACAGCGAAATACCGAGATCCGCCTGTCGATCCAGCAGCTGGTCACGCAGCTCCGTATGACGCTGGCAGTCGAGGCTGACCCGAACGTCGCGCTCCGCGCGGAAGCTGGTGATCGCCCAGGGCACGATCTGGTGCCCCAGGCTCGAGCTGGCGGCGATTCTCACCACGCCGTGCCGACGCTGCGTCAAATCGTGCAGCGTGGTGTTGACCCGCTGTACATCGCGATAGACGTTCTCGACGTCGCGAAACAGCCGACGCGCCTCCGGCGACGGATAGAGCCGCCCCTTGATGCGCTCGAACAGAGGAAAACCGATGCGCTGCTCGGTGTGCGACAGCATCCGACTCACCGCCGGCTGAGAGATCATCAGCACCCGCGAAGCACCACTGATGCTCCCGGTCGTCATCACCGCCCGAAAGACTTCGATCTGTCGAAGATTGAGTGCCATTGGTTACTTGCCTTGAGCCATAACTGATCGTTAACGCGTCGATTACACCATCGATTTCAGATTTAGAAAATGCGGTGTGAGTCACTCACCAGACAACTAACAAATTTTATTTGCTATTCATCAAAAAATTGTCGCTTGTTTCTACTTAAGTCGCGGATCAATGATGCGGTGCAGAGCACAACAACAATACAAGCTGGAGATCGCATGACGACGAATACTCGCTCCGCCCGAGCTGGCGCCGATATCGGTGGTACATTCACCGACATTGCTCTCGAAGTCGATGGTCAGCTCCACTCGGCCAAGACACTGACCCAGTATGCCGCACCGGAACAAGCCGTTGTCGACGGCTTGTTGAGGACACTCGACCAAGCCGGCGTCGCGCCAGATCAGCTTGAGAGTCTCGTCCACGGCACTACTCTAGCGACCAACGCATTGATCGAACGCCGAGGAGCACATACGGCATTCATCACGACCGAGGGATTCCGTGATGTCATCGAGATGCGCACAGAAAGCCGTTTTGAGCAATACGATCTGAACATCGTGCTGCCCACGCCACTGATTGCGCGGCAACATCGCTACACCGTTGGTGGGCGAATGAGCGCCGAGGGTCAGGAGTTGATCCCACTAGATGACGCCGCCTTGGAGGCGATCATCGATGCCATCGAAGCCAAAGCCTATGTCAGTGTCGCCATCGGCCTAATGCACAGCTATCGCAATGCTGCCCATGAACGCCGCATACGCGATCGATTACAGGCGAGACTACCTCACCTTTCGGTCTCGCTCTCATCCGAAGTCTCTCCGCAAATACGAGAATACGAACGCTTCAACACGGTCTGCGCCAATGCATTCGTGAAGCCGTTGATGTCGTCCTATCTCGGAAGATTGGCCAGCGGCCTGGAGGCAAGGGGCATTACCTGCCCGGTTTATCTGATGCACTCTGGCGGGGGACTAATGTCCTTAGCGAGTGCCGCCGAGTTTCCAGTACGCCTTCTCGAATCCGGGCCTGCGGGCGGCGCGATCTATGCTGCAGATATCGCAGCGCGCTACGGCCTCGATCGAGTACTCTCCTACGATATGGGGGGCACCACAGCCAAGATCTGTCTGATCCAGGATCAGCGGCCTCAGACGGCGCGTACGTTTGAAGTGGCGCGAACCTACCGCTTCAAAAAGGGAAGCGGAATGCCCATCTCGATTCCTGTTATCGAAATGGTGGAAATTGGCGCTGGCGGCGGCTCTCTCGCCCATGTCGATGACCTGCACCAGATTCGTGTTGGCCCAGAAAGCGCGGGCTCAGAACCCGGTCCCGCCTGCTACGGCCGTGGCGGTACGGCGCCAGCAGTGACCGATGCCGATCTAATTCTTGGTCGCCTGGATGCCGAAAACTTCGCCGGCGGCAGCTTTCGCCTCCACCGCCAGGCGGCTGAAGACGCACTGCATCGAACCATTACTGCGCCTCTGGGTGGCGACCTCATCGAAGCAGCCTACGGTATCGTCGAAGTCGTAGACGAGAACATGGCCAATGCCGCTCGAGTGCATGCGGTCGAGAGCGGCCGAGAGCTCGATCAGTACACAATGATCGCCTACGGTGGCGCTGCACCACTCCACGCCGCACGAATATGCGAGAAGCTCGGTATTGATCGTTTGGTCGTGCCGCCGGGCGCCGGCGTCGGCTCTGCGATCGGGTTCTTGCGAGCCCCGTTCGGCTACGAGTCCCTTCGTAGCGCGGTCATGCAATTGGCGACATTCGATCTTGCCACCGTCAATGATCTGCTAGCGGACATGAGCCGGGAGGTCAGTACCTTCATCAACGAGACGGGGTACCGCGGTGAAGTCGAGCGTGAGTTCAAAGCCTATATGCGCTACGCCGGACAAGGCTGGGAAATTCCCGTGGCGGTGGCCCGAGGCGAACTCGATGAACGGGATGTTGCCGACCTCCACCGCGGGTTCGTCACGGCTTATGCCCAGATATTCGGTCATGCCATCGATAACCTCGACGCCGAGGTCGTCAGTTGGTCACTTTCTCTTCGCACTCCCATTGCCCCGGTCGAACCCCGCCAGTTTGGCAAGGCGCCACCAAACGAACGCAACATCGAGAGTCGGGACATGCGTGCGATCTTCGACGCCCGCCACGGACAATTCCGCGATAGCCAGGTCATCGAACGACGTGCAATGCCTGTTGGCAACAGTATCCACGGGCCTGCGGTCATCATTGAACCGGAAACCTCAACCATCGTGCCGGCAGGTTTCGATGTCACGCGCCAAGCCGACGATTGCCTATTCATCGAACGTCTAAAGGAAACCGCTGAATGAGCACGACATTGCAGGTATCGCAGCAGATCATGTGGAACCGACTCATTTCGGTGGTCGAAGAGCAAGCGTTGACGCTGATTCGCACCGCTTTTTGCACCAGTGTGCGCGAGGCTGGAGATCTATCGGCAGGCGTATTCGACGCCAGCGGGCGGATGGTCGCACAGGCCGTTACCGGCACGCCAGGTCACGTCAACACCATGGCCGAGACCGTCTTTCATTTTATCGATCAATTTGGCGACACCATGGTCCCGGGCGATGTGTTCGTGACCAACGACCCGTGGCTCGCGACCGGTCATCTGCACGATTTTACTGTCGTGACGCCTGTATTCCGAGAAGGCCGCCGCATTGGCTTTTTTGCATCCACCGCTCACGTCGTGGATATCGGCGGGCGCGGTTTCGGACCCGACGGCCGTGAACTCTACGAAGAAGGCCTGTTGATTCCGCCGCTTCGCATGTTCAAGGCTGGCGTCGTTAATCAGGACCTGGTCGATATTCTGACCAACAACGTGCGCGAGAGCGATCAAGTCGTGGGGGACTTTTTCTCCCTGTCAGTCTGCAACGATACCGGGCGCAAACGCTTGCTGGAAATGCTCGATGAGTTCTCGCTACCAGACATCGAAGAGCTCGCGACATTCATTTTCGCCCATAGCGAACGGGCTACCCGGGAAAAACTTGCCGCCCTGCCGGCTGGTGAATATCGCTATCGGATGCCCCTCGATGGCTACGATGCACCGGTCGAGTTGGCGGTTACGCTGTCCTGCGGCGGTGAAACGCTCAATGCCGATTTCACCGGCACCTCTGCCCAGAGCGGATTCGGTATCAACGTACCGCTGACCTATACCAAGGCGTATGCCTGCTACGGGCTCAAATGCGCGCTGGCCCCGTCGATCCCCAACAACTGGGCGTCTCTGCGTCCGTTTACGGTCAGTGCCCCGGATGACTGTATTCTCAATGCACAGCGCCCGGCACCGGTCGCGGCTCGCCATGTCCTGGGGCACTTGGTGCCCGATCTGGTGCTCGGGGCCTTGCGTCAGGCCTGCCCGACCCTCCCGCCAGCCGAGGGTGCCAGTGCGCTGTGGAACCTGCAGATCAGTGCTCGTCCAACTCACGGCACGGGTGTCGGCAGAGAGATACTGATGTTCAATAGCGGCGGCAGTGGCGCACGCCCGACACTGGATGGGCTCAACGCAACTGCCTTTCCCAGTGGCGTCATGACCATGCCGGTGGAGGTCACGGAAAGTGTCGGGCCTCTGGTCATCTGGCGCAAGGAACTGCGGCCGGATTCCGGCGGCGCCGGACGGCAGCGAGGCGGTCTGGGCCAGACTATCGAACTCTCTGCCCGTGAAGGATACGCCTTGACGTTCAATGCCATGTTCGAGCGCGTCGAGCACCCCGCTCGCGGCCACAATGGCGGCAGGAACGGCGGCATTGGTGTGGTCGCGCTCGACGATGGCACTCGCCTTCGCGCCAAGGGCCGCCAAGCCATCCCGACCGGACGTCGCCTAATCCTGCATCTCCCCGGTGGCGGGGGCTACGGTGCTCCGCAGGATCGACCGGCCGCTAGCGTGGCGCGGGATGTCGAGGCGGGTTACGTTTCGGAGCTCGAAGCTCGCACAAGCTACCCTCACGCATTTTAACCTAGTGCCTCCCTAACAAAGGAGGGCAGAAGTACCACCGGTATTGCCTTTATCACCCCAGGACAAAACAGACACAACGCCGTTTCGACAAGACCAACAATTGGACGGAGATTCTCATGTCAACACTGACGCATCGTATCGCGATCACCACCGGCATCTTACTACTGAGCCTTACAGGTGCTGCTCAGGCAGAAACCCAGTGGATCATGGCCACGGGCTATCCCCAGGAAAGTTTTTTTACCAAGAATATCGAAAAATTCATCGAGGAAATCGAGACCAAGAGCCACGGCGAGCTGACGATCAACTTGCGCGCCAACGGCACGCTAATCAAGCATGATGCCATCAAACGCGCGGTACAGACCGGGCAGGTTCAGATCGGAGAAATTCGACCCAGCGTCTACGGCAACGAGGATCCGATGTACATCCTCGACAGCTTGCCGGGTGTCGCGACAACCTACAAACAGGCGCACCAGTTGATGGAAGCACAGGCGCCTTTCTTCGAAAAACTGTTTGGCAAACAGAACATTGTGCCACTCGCCTACGTCGCCTGGCCAGGCCAGGGCTTCTTCACTCAGATGCCGCTCAATTCAGTCGATGACATGAAGGGCAAGAAAATCCGCATCTACTCCCAACCGACGAGGGAAATGGCAGAGCAACTCGGGTTCCAGGCCACGATTTTGCCGTTTGCCGAGATCGCCCAGGCCTATTCCACGGGCATGATCGACTCACTGTTCACCAGTCCTCAGACGGGAATCGACGTGCAGATCTGGGATTACGCCAAGGATTTCACTTACACGGGCACCATGCACACAAAGAACGCGATTATCGTAAATGAGCGTGCCCTTGACTCGCTGGATGCCAGTCTGCAGAAGATCGTGAAAGACGCCGGTAAACACGCCACTGAACGTGGCTGGCTGATGAGCCAAGAGGCGGCGGGGAAGAACAATAAGATCATCAGCGAGCATGGAGTTGCTATCAGCCAGGCCAGCGACGACATCCAGAAGGCTATCTCGGACATCGGCGATTCGATGCTTGAAGCGTGGCGCAAATCTGCCCCGCCGGAAGAGCAAGAGGTGCTGGACAATTACCTCGAAGTCCGCAACACCTCCAGTAACCAAGCCGACTGACACTTCCTCTTATGGCGCGCGGCGATAGCGCCGTCGCCCCTTTTGTAAAGACAGGAGAACGTCAATGCGCAGAACGCTGGATGCGCTCTATCTGACGAGCGGCGTGTTGGCCGCTCTTTTCTTGATGCTGATTGCCGTATCGATTCTGGCGCAGATCGCCGGTCGTGCCATGGGTGGCGTCATCGATGCTACGGAATTCTCGGGTTTTTGCATGGCCGCCTCGACATTTCTAGGGCTTGCCTACGCATTGCGCGGCGGCGCCCACGTCCGCGTGGGGCTTTTAATCGAAGCGCTACCTGCACACTGGCGACGCCGGCTGGAAAGTTTCGTCTGCGCGTTCAGTGCCGGGATCCTCGGCTGGCTGGCGTGGTGCGCTGGCACCTATACGCTTCAGAGTTACGAGTTTGGCGACCTCAGCCCCGGGCTAATCGCCGCACCACTATGGATTCCCCAGGTCGGTATGACGCTAGGCCTCATCGTCATGACGATCGCTCTCGTCGACGAATTCTGGCGTCTGGCGCGACACGGACACGCGACCTACATCGACAACGACGCGGGATCGCTGGAATAGATCGTGACACTCGAATAACGACGAGAACCTCATGGATCAAACACTACTGGCACTCATCTTGATGTTCGGTGCCCTCGTCGCGCTGCTGGGCGCGGGTATCTGGGTCGCCGTGGCCCTAGCGGCTGTCGCCACCGGCGCCATGGCGCTATTTACACCGGTTCCACTGGCTAATCTGCTGGCCTCCACCCTATGGGAGGCAAGCTGGCAATGGCCGCTTACCGCCTTGCCATTATTCGTCTGGATGGGTGAGATTCTATTCCGAACTCGCCTGTCTCGTGACATGTTCAATGGCCTGGCACCCTGGGTCGGCTGGCTTCCCGGAAGGTTGTTGCACGTCAACGTGCTGGGCTGTGGCATCATGGCGGCCGTGGCCGGCTCGTCCGCCGTTACGGCGACCACTGTCGGCCGAATGAGCCTTCCGGAACTGCAACGTCGTGGCTACGACGAGCGTCTGATGATCGGCACCCTGGCAGGTTCGGGCACACTGGGGCTGATCATCCCGCCGTCAATCGTACTCATCGTGTACGGCATTCTGGCTCACCAATCCGTCGCCCGCCTGTTCATGGGGGGCGTGTTGCCCGGCCTGCTGCTCATCGCGCTGTTCATGGGCTATATCGCGGTTTGGTCGTTAATTCATCGCGACAGAATGCCTCAAAAAGAATCCCCGTTGCCATTCGCGGAGAAGCTGAGACGCTCCTCCCGCTTGATCCCCGTCGTCGTTCTGATCGCGGGGGTGATCGGCTCGATTTATAGTGGAATCGCCACGCCAACGGAATCCGCGGCCTTCGGCATCCTAGGTGCACTGATGATCGCCACGGTGACGCGCACGCTGACGTGGGAAAGCTTTCGGGACAGTCTGATGGCGGCGATGCGGATTTCATGCATGATCACCTTCATCATCGTCACGGCAGCCATACTCTCCAGCGCGGTGGCATTTATCGGCATCCCCCAGTATCTCGCGGAGCAGGTCGATCAGTGGCAACTGTCCACGGGCTGGTTGCTGTTCGTGCTGACGCTGGTCTTCATCCTGCTAGGATGTTTTCTGGAAGGGGTGTCGATTTTGGTACTGAGCAGCGCGGTGATTCTGCCGATGTTGGAGAGCGCGGGGATCGATCTGCTGTGGTTCGGCATCTACGTCGTCATTATCATCGAGATGGCGCAAATCACACCGCCTGTAGGTTTCAACCTATTTGTGTTGCAGTCGATCACCGGACGTTCCATCTGGCAAGTTACTCTTTCGGCGCTGCCATTTTTCCTCCTGCTCTGTCTGGCGGCGCTGATCATGGCCCTGGTGCCAGGCATCGTGACCTGGTTACCTTCTCTCATTCAGGGTGCCGGCTCATAGGAAAAGGTGTCTCGAGGTCGGGACGCAACAGCTGTTCAAGCCAGCTACGGAAGGTATCCACCAGCTCTCCCGGTGCGTGATCCTTCGGATAGAGCATGAAAAAAGTCGGGATGCTGTCTGCGGGGAGTCGTTGGATCAGGTCGAATCCGAAAGGGGCGATCAGGCGTCCACTTGCGACTTCGCGCGCGGCGTCCGGCTCGGAAATCAGCCCGACGCCCATTCCTGCGAGTGCAGCTTCCAGCATCGCCTCATTGGTATGAAAGCGCATGACTGACATCGCATCGGCAACATCGAGGTGCCAAAGCCCCAGCACCTCTCGCCACAGGCGCTGCGTCACCAGCGGGCTAATCAGGCAATGCTGGAGCAAGTCTTGCGGCCGGTTCAATGGCTTGATCGCCAGCAGGTCGGGGCTCGCTACCAACACCTTGGGGTCTTGGGCCAGAGCGATCTCTTCGAACCCGTCCCAGCCGCCGTATCCCCAAAGAATCGCGACATCGATACTATCTTCAAAGCCGCTGAGTTCGGCGCCGATCGATATCTGTAGATCGATCTGAGGATAGCGCGCCGTAAACGAGACCAGATTTGGAATCAGATGGTGTGAGGCAAACCAAGGACTGACATGCAGCCGAAGTCGGCGGACTTCGCGCATCTGCTCGAGTTGTCGCACCCCTTCCCCGATTCGATCCAGCCCCTCCCGCACATGTTCAGCCAGGAGCGTCGCCGCTGGCGTCGGGATCAGTGCACGCGCACGGCGTTCAAACAGAGCATGCCCTAATTGAGACTCCAGCGTGCGGATTTGGTGGCTGACCGCCTGAGGCGTCAAGTTCAGTATCTTAGCCCCAGCTTTGACACCACCTGATCGAATCACGGCCTCAAACACCTTGAGACTGTTGAGCGATGGCAGTTGGTGGCGCCGACGCTTGTCATTCATGGCGTCTGGCCAGAGATTGCACCGGACATCTCAGTCAATATCCAAGCAGGATCGATCGAAAAACGCCACCAGCGCCCGAATCAGATACTCGGGATCGCGGGTGCCGGCCGTTTCCCGAATCGAGTGCATGCCGAACTGGGGCACGCCGACGTCGATAGTGGGCACACCGAGTTCCGTCGCGGTGATCGGGCCGATGGTGCTGCCGCAGCCCATGTCGGCCCGCGTCACGAATTGCTGCACCGGCACATCGGCTTCACGACAGAGCTCCCGGAACAGCGCGCCAGTCGCGCTGTTCGTGGCATAGCGCTGGCTGGCATTGACCTTGATGACCGGCCCGGCATTGATCAAAGGGCCGTGATGCGGGTCGTGCTTGTCGGCGAAGTTGGGGTGGACGGCGTGGGCGTTGTCGCAGGAGATCATCAGCGAGCGCTGGATCAGGCGGACGAAGCCCTCGTCGCCGGTCTCCCCCAGCGCAGCATTGACGCGTCGCAGGACATCGGCGAGGAAAGGCCCCTGGGCACCGCAGGCGCTGGCGCTGCCGACTTCTTCATGATCGTTGGCGACGAACACCGCGCCCTCTTCCCCGCTGGCCCCCAGCAGCGCTTCCACGCCGATGAAGCACGACAGCAGATTATCGAGCCGTGCGCTCGCCAGCAGTTCGCCGTTGATACCGACTCGAGACGGCGGCTGGATATCGTAGAAGCCCAGTTCGAAGTCGACGATCTCGCACCCTTCGAGGCCGTGCTCGCGCGCGATCCACTGCTTGAGCAGGCGGTCGAGATCCGGCGCGTTGCCGCCCTGCATCAGCAGCGGCGCCATCTGCGTCTGCGCATTGAGGGGGCGGCCGCTGTTCGCCTCGCGGTCGAGGTGAATCGCCAGGCTGGGAATGATGGCGATCGGCTCGTCGACATTGAGCAGAACGCCTTGCAGTCCGCCGTCAGCTCGACGAACATGCACTCGCCCCGCCAGGCCCAGATCGCGATCGAACCAGGGGGCAAGCAAGGCGCCGCCGTAGACCTGCACGCCCAGTTGCAGCCACCCCTTGTTGACGATCGCCGGCTCGGGCTTGAGCCGCAGTGCAGGGCTATCGGTGTGCGCGCCGACCATTCGCAACGCGGTGAGCGGCGCGCGCGGCAGCTGCAGCGCAACGATGGCACTGTCGTTGCGCGTCACGTAGATCTTGTCACCGGGCGAGAGTTCCCAACGATCGGTCTCGCTCAGCGGGCGATAGCCGGCGGCCTCGAGACGCGCGGCCAGGTTGGCGGTGGCATGCCAGGGAGACGGCGAGCGCTTCAGAAAATCGATCAAACGATCAACGAGAGCCGTGTCGGCGGAGTGGTCGGACATGGGTTTCCTTGGATGTCGGTCTGTAGTCGAACGGACGGACTGCTACAATCAATGCCGGACCTGAAAAAGATTCATGGATCCGGTGGTCTTCTAGGGAACAGAGTGTACAGGAAACCGGGAGTGCTTCATTGATGACCCTGATTGTCGCCGCTCGGCACGCGGCCATGTGTTTGCTACTGCTGGCATGGAGCGTCGTTGCGCTGGCCGGTCCTACCCCCACGGACGATCAGCGCCAGGCGGCGGTCGAAGTCGCCGAAGCGCTGCAGTACGGTTCCTACGCTGAGGTCGATCTGGACGATGAATGGTCCAAGCGTGCCTTCAAGCGCTTTCTCGATGTACTGGATCCGCAGCGCGCCTTCCTGCTTCAGCGCGATATCGACAATTTCGCCGACCTGGAAACCAGCCTCGACGATGCGGTCAAATCGGGCGATCTCGAACGAGTCTATGCCTTCTATTCACGCTATCAGGACCGCGTCGAAGCCCGCGAGCAGTGGCTGGTCGATCGCGTCGACCAGGGCCTCGACTACCGTTATGACAGCAGCGACAGACTGGCGACGGATCGGAGCAATGACTCCTGGCCGGGTAGCGAGGAGGAGCTCGACGAGCTCTGGAACAAGCGTCTGGAAAACGCGGCCCTGACCCTGTCGCTCAGCGATCAATCTCCAGACGAGATCAAGAAGACACTGCACGACCGCTACGCCAATCAGCTCAATCGCGTGCGCCAGACCAACGCCGAAGATGTTCTCGTCCTGTTGATGTCGGCGGTCACCGGCACGGTCGATCCGCACACGGAGTACCTCTCGCCGCAGCAGGGCGAGTCCTTCGATATCCAGATGCGCCTCTCGCTGGAAGGGATCGGTGCGCTGCTGCAAAACGATGGCGAATACGTCAAGGTCTCGAGCCTGGTCCCCGGCGGCCCTGCGGACAAGAGCGGCGTGCTGCAGCCGGCCGACCGCATCGTGGCCGTCGGTCAGGGTGAGAGCGGTGAGATGACCAATGTGGTCGGCATGCGCCTCGACGACGTCGTCGATCTGATTCGTGGCGCCAAGGGATCGACCGTGCGCCTCGAGATCATCCCGGCCAAGGCCGTCGACGTTACCCGGACCCACACGATCAAGATCGTTCGCGACACGGTCAAGCTCGAGGATCAGGCCGCCCACAGCAAGGTCGAGACGATCCAGCGCGGTGGCGAGACCCACAAGATCGGGGTGATCACCGTTCCCGCCTTCTACGTCGACTTCGATGCCTGGCAGGCCGGCAAGAAGGACTATCGCAGCACCACGCGAGACGTGGCGAAGGAGATCACCAAGTTGAAGGCGCAGAATATCGAGGGCATCGTGCTCGACCTGCGCAACGACGGCGGCGGCGCCTTGCAGGAAGCCAACTCGATGATTGGCCTGTTTATCGATCGTGGCCCCACGGTTCAGGTCCGCGACGCCCAGGGCAGGATCAACCTCTACGGCGACACGGATGCCGGCGTCGCCTACGAGGGTCCGCTGGCGGTACTGGTCAACCGCCTTTCGGCTTCCGCGTCTGAGATATTCGCCGGTGCGATTCAGGATTACGGTCGCGGCCTGATCATCGGCAGCCGCACTTTCGGCAAAGGCACGGTACAGACGCTCAGTGATCTCAGCCATGGCCAGATCAAGCTGACTCGCGCCAAGTTCTACCGTATCTCCGGCGAGAGCACGCAGCACCGTGGCGTCGAGCCGGATATTCTCTATCCGAGCCTCCTCGACCCCGACGAGATCGGCGAAAGCTCGCTCGACAATGCCCTGCCGTGGGATCGGGTTCGCCCGGTGCAGTACCGTCTCTACGGCCAGCCGTGGAAGTACCTCGAAGCACTACAGGACCGCCACGACAAACGCATCGCTGACGACCCCGACTTCGTCTACCTCGAGAAGCAGGCACAGCTGAGCAAACGCCTGCGGGAGCAGCAGACGAGCATCAGCCTCAACAAGGAGCAACGCCAGCGCGAGATGGACGCCCAGGAAAGCGAGCAGCTGGCCCTGGAGAATCAGCGCCGGCGTGCCCTGGGCCAGAAGCAGCTAGACAGCTGGGCCGAGGCTCGCGAACAGGACGACGACACCGGCAAAGGAGAAGACGAAGCCGCCGACTCCGACAGCGCCGAGCCAATCGATCGTGCCGAGCTGCAGGAAACCTCGCAGATTCTCCTCGACTACGCCCAGCTCAAGTCGGGATCGAGCTGATCCGGGAAGCTGACGGGCCCTCGACGGCGCCAGGCTCTGAAACGCGTTATAGACCCCGCCCAATGGCGGGGTCTTTCATGTGGGCAGATTTCTCGCCTCCCGACATCCCCCGCCCTGAGCCTCCACCCCCTGCTCTGCGGGCGCATGACGACGGCTCGGCAATCGGCTAACGCCAGCGGCTTGGCAAAATACGAGCTTCAGAAAGCCAGTCACCGGTCGTAGTAATCAGAGAGCCCTCAACAACGACAAGATCGATGCACCTTCTTCGGCTGACCACTGCGACTCTCGCGGCGCTTCTCTGGATCGCGCCTGTCTCTGGCGCCCCGGCTTACGCTGCCGAGCCTTGCCCGCCCGGCGACCGTGCTGCACAAGACGACGCCTACACGGCGCTCACCGCACAGATTCAGCGCTGGGATGAAGCCTACTATCATCATGGCCGGCGACTCGTGAACGACGGTGTCTACGATGAGGCCAAACGGCGGCAACGCCGTTGGCAGCGCTGCCTGCTTCCCGAGGCCGCGGCATTGGCGGCGCCGACGCCCGGCAGCGATACCGACTCGCTCACACCCCCCTACGTGCAGACGGGCCTCGATAAATTACCGGACCGGCATGCCGTGGCAGCCTGGTTGCGGGTACAACCCTCCGGTCCGCTCTGGATACAGCCCAAGGTCGACGGTGTTGCCGTATCACTGCTCTATCGCCAGGGCCGGCTGGTCTCCGTCATCAGTCGCGGCGACGGCACCCGCGGCCAGAACTGGACCAGCGCCGTGCAGCAGATCAAAGCCGTTCCCCAGCGCATTCCGGTGACAGCGCCGGTCACGCTTCAGGGCGAACTGTATCAACGCTTGCCCGCGCATCGTCAGGCACGAGATGGCGGTGCACTGGCTCGTTCTGTCGTCGCCGGATGGATGGCGCGGGACGAACTGCCCGGAGAAGCCGTACGCGATATCGGCTTCTTCCCCTGGGCCTGGCCGGACGGACCCACCAACGGTCAACAGCGACTCGACCAGTTGACCTCCATGGGCTTCGTCGACACGGCGCGCCTTACCCACCAGGTCGAAACTCTCGATGACGTCATGCGCTGGCGAGACCGCTGGTATCACGCGCCACTGCCCTTCGCGTCCGATGGCGTCGTCATTAAACGCGCGACGCGTCCCGCCGGTCGTCTCTGGCAGGCGTCTCCGCCCGACTGGGCGATTGCCTGGAAATATCCCGCGGCGCAGACGCTGGCGGTGGTCGATTCGGTCACTGTCTCTGTCGGTCGCACCGGAAAAATGACCCCGGTTGCACGACTGCGACCCGTCGAACTGGACGATCGAGAGATCAGTGCCGTCAGCCTCGGCTCGGTCGATCACTGGAGAGAGCTGGACGTTCGTCCGGGCGATCAGGTCCTGCTATCGCTCGCCGGCGCCACCATTCCGCACCTCGATCATGTGGCGATCGCGGCCTCACCCCGCCCCGCACAGAAATTCCCCGACGAGACACGCTATGGCCCTCTGACCTGTCTACGCCTCACGGCCGGCTGTCGCGAGCAGTTTCTGGCACGACTGACCTGGCTCGGTAGCGGCGAAGGCCTCGACATGAACGGTATCGGGCCTGCTACCTGGGCCCAGCTTGTCGACGCCGATCTGGTCACAGACTTGCTGGAATGGCGCCAATTGACGCCAACGACCCTGCGAACGCTGCCTGGCGTGGGATCGACGCGGGCGCACCAGTGGATGTCGACATTCCAGGAGGCCGAGCGCCGCGACCGTCGCCAGTGGATGCTGGCGCTCGGCCTGCCACCGCTGCCGGAGGCCATTCGTGAACAGGCACTCAAAGCGACGCCGGCACAGCTTCGCCAGCGCTCGGAAGCCGCATGGGAAGCCTATCCCGGCGTCGGCGCCGTCGGCGCGAGAGAGCTGTGTGCCTTCTTCCGGAACTCGGAGATCGATCGATTGATCTCGGCCTGGCGCTGAACGTCGACAGCGTCATGTCTTTCCGCTCAGCCTTCTCATACCTTCACGAACGGATTAACCCCACCCGGAAATCACAAAAAGGCGCCATGGCGGCAGCGTTTCACCACGTTAGAGTCGAGGCAAGGATCATCCCCGCTCGCGGCGCCATGAGTCGGCGTCGGGAACGGCAGCCCTGTCGACAACGACATGCGATGAAGATCCTATCGCCAAGAGGGGTCGAACATCATGTTTCCCGCCAGACGCGCCTATCTCTTTCTGCAGGGGCCGCGCTCGTTCTTTTTCCAGCAACTCGGCCAGCGCCTGATCGACGACGGTCACCGTGTGGTCAAGGTGCAGTTCAGCGTGGCCGATCATCATTACTGGCGGCTGGGCGGCAGCCACGCCTTCCACGAGCCGTGGCCGCTGCTCGGCGACTTCATTGCCGAGCTTTGGCAGCGCTACGAGATCACCGATCAGGTTGCGTTCGGCGACTGCTCCCCACTGCATCAAGGAGTGCTTCGCACGGCGCGTCGCCGGGGAATCCGTAATCACGTCTTCGCGCCGGGATATTTTCAGCCTTACTGGCTGACGCTCGAGCGGGAGGGTGTCGACGGTTATTCACTGCTGCCGAGAGACCCCGGTTGGTATTACGAGACAGGCGCCACGATCGCGCATTCGCTGCCGGGACGGCCTTTCGATGCCGGTCGCCCCCGGTCGCGACTCCCTGCCCGAGTCATGGATGGAATGGTCAACCTCGTGGATCCGCTCCTCTTTCGCCAGGCCTACCGCGCGGTCGACCGGGCCAACGCCGTCTACGCGAGTCGCATGAGCCCGGTTTCGATCACCACCCAGGCGTCGCGCCGACCGGCATCGAGTGCAAACCGCGATTTTCCGCGGCAGAGCCGACGATTGTGGCATCGCTGTGAAACCTTCCTGCAGGCACGAAAGCCCTTTTATCTGCTCTCCCTTCCTGCGAGTCAGGACCCGAGACTGACGCGTCATTCGCCGTTCACCGACGCCACGCAGCTGCTGACGGCAGCGTTGGCCTCGTTTGCGCAGTTTGCGCCAGGGCGCAGCCGGCTGGCGATATTGGATGGCGAGATCGGCTCTCGCTCACGTCGACGCCAGATCGAGGCGCTGGTGCTTCAGCATGGGCTGGCAACGCGAGTGACCCACCTCCATGCCGCGTCATTGCCTAAGCTGATCGACCATGCTTCGGGGCTGGTGACCGTCGGCGGCAGCGACGGTACGCTGGCCCTGGCACGCGAATGCCCGACGCTGGCGTTGGGCAACACACCCTATCGAATGCCGGGACTGGCAACGGCCATCGCCATGGACGACTTCTGGATGCATCCGATGGCGCCGGATGCACAGCTGTTTCGCCGATTCTCTTCCGTTGTCATGCACGCCACACAGATCAACGGCGATTTCCACGTCCGCGAAGGTCGCGATCTGGCCGTCATCAACGCGGCACATCATCTCACGGCCAGCGTCTCGCCCCTGGAGCAACTACTCTGCGACTCGCGGCTGCTGGTCGCCTCCTGATCGTCGTCTTACGCTTCGCTATTGCCTCCCTCCTTCCTGCCTAGCGGGGATGTCGAGCGGCAACGATGCGTCGACTCCACACACCAAGGCGACAAGACCCAACCCGGTCAGCGCTGCCGAAACGCAAGAGGCCGGGCAAATAGCCCGGCCTCTTGATTGGCAATGATGGGTGGTTCTTACTCGTCGGCAGTCGCCAGCGCCTTGCCGATGTCCATCCGCGGCTTGACCATCAACTTGGTGAAAGCCATCAGCACCATCTCCTCGATACCCGGCCCCATCTGGCGGCGCAGCTCCTCATAGTCGCTGTAGCTGGGCTCCGGAGCCACGCACATCTCGAAGAAGTGCTGGCGATTGATATGCGGATTGTCGATGAAGAACTGGCTCAGCCGGTTGTGCTTCTCCTGCTTCGCTGCGCTGGAAACGTAGTTGCCGATCCGTTCGAAAAACTGTTCCACGCTGCGCAGCGGCAGATGATAGATACAGGCTTCCCACTCCCGCGCAAAGTTCATGATCTCCGCCTCCGGCTCCAGCGGGGCGTCGTCCTTTTTCGACATCAGCCAGTGAAATCCCATATGTAGTCGATGACTCTGGCGGTGAACGAACAGCGCCTTGGTGTCGGAAGCCTGCTCGCCCAGCGACCAGTATTCCGCCTCGAGCAACTTGCCCTGGAGATCACGCTGGTAAGCGATCTTCTGCTGGCAGATCACGTTGATCCACGGCAGGCGGAAGTAGAAACGCTTGAGATTGTCTTCACCGGGAAAACGCTGTGCGAACGCGGTGTAGAAAGCCTTGATCGAAGCGCCCTTGCGGAAGGTCAGGAACTCGTCGGCGTCGAAGCCGAAGACGACGTTGTAGCAATCTTTCTTCAGATAGAGCTCCAGCGCGCCGTTGATGTAATCCGCCTTGCGCCGCGAGAAGCCCTGCTCGTCTTCTATCTCGACGAAGGCAATCTCCTTCTCGGGGAATCGATCGCGAAGGTTGGCCACGCACTCACGCAGAAACTCGTGCTCGATATGGCTGATCACGATCAGTCGGTCGAACCCGATACGAAGATGGTGAAGAAGAGAGGCATAGACGACATCCTCCTCGCCTCGCACCATCGTGATGGCGGTAAATTCAATGTTCATGCGCAGCTTTCCCGTCGTTATTGGTGAATTCTTTGAAATCGGTCGCGATGGCACCATCGGCGTGATGTCGTGATCAGCGCCTGACCCACCAGAACGCCCTCGCTTTCTCGGGGTTACCGATCTCCATTGCCTTGCGCGCCGCGTTCTGAGCCATCAGCCGGGCAAGCCCGGGATCATCCACGAGCGTCTGCACCGCGCTGCGCCAGGCGTCCGGTGTGTCCTCCACCAGCAGACCATCTTCACCATGAGAGACGATCTCACGGTAGGGGGAACGCGCGCTGTATAGACCCACGCTGCCCATGGCGGCATGATCGAGAAACTTGATGTGGCTCTTGCCCGCGTTGAATGGCGTATCGCGCATGGGTGCGACGCTGATATGCAGACGCTGGCGATTGCGATAGCGCTGAAAGGCACGCCACCCCATCGGTTTCGGTGTCCTGACGCGCTCGAGGCCACGCAGCGACGCTGGCGAGTATCCACCCAGCATGATCTCGAAGGTCAATGTGGTATTGCGCCGATGCAGGTCGAGCAGCGCCGGCGTAATGTTCTCGAGATCGGCAAGATGCGCTCGCGAGCCGTGAAAGCCGACGCAGGAGGCGCTCGCACGGAAGTGCTCGTAACTCGGCGTCGGCGCGATCAGCGGCGGCATGAGCAGAGACACCGATTCGTGGCGCCTGGCAAAGTGTCGCGCCAACGGCTCACAGCTGGCGATCACTTCATCGGCCAGGGCCAGCAGGCGAGGCTGCAGATGATCGGAAACATGCGCCATGCGCCGCCGATAGGTCTCCGGTAGCTCCACGTCCAGCGCCGCAGCGGCGATGTCATCGTCGATCAGGTAGCGGATCGAGGCGACTCGAGCCCGATTGGCCTCGAGCCAGGAGATCCAGGCCCCGTTGAGCGAGCGACACACCAGGATATGCGCGTTGCGCAGTTCACCGACCAGCCACGGCATGCACATCACCGGCAACCGCCAGTAACTGGTATCGATGCGCTTGACCTCGATACCCCGAGACTGCAGCCAGGGTGCCACCGACTTCAGAAAATAAATGTCTTCGGTCGGGCAGGTTCCATCACTCAACACCACCCAGCGCGGATAGCTCATGATCTGTCCCCCTTCAAGGCTTCGATAGCGGTTGTCGCAGCGCCTTCAGCGCAGCGAAAAATCTTCATGGATCAGCGTCAGATTCGGGTGATAGGCCGGGTCATCGAACAGCCGATGACGCCAGCGCCTGCGCATGTACTCCGCTTCACTGGCGGCGCGTGCACGCTTGACGCTGGTGTCGTCGGCACCGCGAGAGACCGACTCGTGGTGAACGAGCTCGGCGAATGGCGTCCACAGATTGCGCAGCCCGAGTTCGTCGACCTTCAGGCAGAAATCGACGTCGTTGAAGGCGACCGCGAGGTTCTCCTCGTCCAGCCCCCCCACCGCATCGAACGTTTCACGGCGAACCACCAGGCAGGCAGCGGTCACCGCCGAGTAGTTCTGCACGACGTGAAGCCGAGTGAAATAACCGGGTTCGTGGCGCGAGAAGTACTTGTGCGCGTGGCCGGCGACACCGCCGACACCCAGCACTACGCCCGCATGCTGAATCGTGCCGTTGGGGTAATAGAGCTTCGCGCCGACACACCCGATGTCGGGTCGCATGGCTTGAGCGACCATCTCCTCCAGCCAATCGCCGTGAAGTGGCTCGACGTCGTTGTTGAGCAACCCGATCACCTCGCCATTCGCCTGGCGGGCGCCGAAATTGTTGATCGCCGAGTAATTGAACGGATGCGGCCACCGCAGGACCCGAACCCGCGCATCGCGCTGAATATCCGAGAGAAACGCCAGCGTCTCCGGGCACGTCGAGCCGTTGTCGAGGATCAACACCTCGAGTCGCGGATAGCGGGTCTTGTCCAGAATCGCTTCGAGGCAAGGCCGCAACATGGCGATCTGATCACGCGTCGGAATCAGCAGACTGACCAGCGGTGCGGGGTCCGGCAGTGGCCAGCGAACACGATAGGTATTGGGAAACCTGCCGTGCTCGATGCGGGCACCGGGCGCCGTCCGCGCCAGGTGATCGCCTACGGCTTTCAGCCCTGCCTCGGCCGTGTAGCGCTTGGCCAGCGCTGCGCTGGCCGTCGAATCTCGCCCCGCATGCCAGTGGTAGAGCACCTGAGGAATTCTCACGATCTGTTCGGCACGAGCATCGGCGGTCACGCGCAGCGCCAGGTCGTGATCCTGGCTCCCCTCGTATCCTTGGCGAAAGCCGCCCACCGCCGTGATCCGTTCACGTCGATAGACGCCAAGGTGAGAAACGTAGTTCTGCCCCAGCAACAGATCCGGATTCCAGGCGGGCTTGAAATGCGGCTCGTAGCGGTTGCCAGAAGCATCCACCTTGTCTTCGTCGCTGTAGAGCAAGACCGCATTCGGCGTGAGCTGAAGAGCTTCGACCACATGATAGAGCGCTGTCGGCCGCAGCTGATCGTCATGATCGAGCAGTGCCACGAACTCGCCTTTCGCCAGCGCCAGCGCGCTGTTGCTGGCCGCACAGATATGACCGTTGCGGGGGCGAAACTCGATCTCGATCCGTGAGTCCAGCGCTGCCGCCTGCTTCAGCAACGCGTGAATTCGGGGATTTCTGGAGGCATCGTCGGCGATGCAGAGCTGCCAGTTCGGATAGGCCTGCCCTCTCACCGAGTCCAGGCAGCGCTCGAGATCAGCCGGCTTCGGGTCGTGGACAGGCAGGACGATCGAGACGAGCGGCCGATAGGTGAACGCGGCCATACGCGTCTGCAGGTCTTCCGGAGACAGCACCGGCTGCTGCGTCAGCCATTCGCGGTAGCTCTGGCGTGCGCAGTGGCGTACAAACGTCTCTTCGTACTGATGCAGCGCCAGCTCGCGCCAGGCGAGCCCGTCCTCGCAAGCCTGCTGTTTGAGTCTCTCGATCACCCGATGCTTGGGCGTTTCGAGCCAATCCTGGTGAAGATTGGCGAGCCGCTGTGCCAGGCGGTCATGGGCGAAACCCGGTGTCAGCCAGATCAGGCGAAAACGGTCGACCTTGAACTGCCCCGCGGTCTCCAACGGGTCGAGCCGCAGCGCCCGAGTGCCCGGTTTGATGAAGCAGAGTCTTTTGGAGATACGACCCGGCCGCAGAGTGAGATAGTGACTCTCGGCTTCATTGAATCCGGCGCCGGTATCGACGTACAGGCGAATCGATGCGCTTGGCTGATCATGTCGGATTGATACCTCGAGCATGTTCCAGCCCGGCAGCGGCAGCTGACCACGACAGGCGAATTGCGGGTCGTTATCGAGTGATCGCCATTCGTAGCCCTGGCCACTGTCATCATCGCCAACAACACCGTCCCTCTCGAGACCGGTGGAGACGCGTTCCAGCTGATGAATGGCCTTGAGCCGCGGCTGGCAGACCAGCCGCATCGTGCCGATCAGCGCAAGCCACCGATACCAGGCATCAGTCTGGTATCTTGGCGCGCGAAAGGGTGGCAATAATCGTGTCATGGCCTTCACCTCATGGCTCCAGCGATGTCTGCGGTTGCTCGACACACTCGATCTGCAGGCTGCCGAGCGATTGCTGCGTCATGATCGTGCGCACGTCCACTTTGTCACCCGGCTTGGCCTTCAGCGGCAGATGAAATCCGACATAAGCACCGCGGGGAGCCCCCCAGCGCAAAAACCCGGGACGCAGCGCGTTCGCCAGACATCGCCCGACTCGCTGGTCGTTGACCCTAACCTCCAGCTCGACAGGACTGTCATCCTCCGACCACCATGCCCAGCCCACCACGCGGTCAGCCTGGCACTGCTGAATCGCGCCGTGCGCGAACGGCTGTCCCGATGCCCGAAGCGCGACACGCCGCGAGAATATCTCCTCGGCACGTGCATACAGCTCGAAGTCCTGACCGTTGAGCCGACGAATCGCCTGCTCATCCTCCGGCTCGATGTCATAGATATGATCGACGCTGGCGTGACCGAGGTTCTCGGCCATGTTCTCGATGTCCCACCCATAGAGCGCGTTGAGCAGCTCGAGTGATTCCGCGTAGCGCTCGGTCAGTCCGATCAGGCCAAGCGCCTCCAGTCGCGTCGCTTCCAGAAAACTGCTCTGGCGATTGATCATGTCGCGACGCTGATAAAATGCGGAAAAGCTGTCCTCGAAACCGTGGTGGCGAACGAAGTGGTGATACTCCGACGCCAGGCGTTGAAGCGGCTCGCGCACGAACGCAAAGCAGTTTCGCAGCCCGGCCAGATGGGCGTATTTTTCGAGCTTCACGTGCCCGCCGAGCATCTGGACGCCGCGCGCCTCCATGATCTGCCAAAGACGCCACATGTCGCGGCGCTGGTAAGCCCAATGGGTCACGTCCGGCGCGGTCTCGCGCTGCGTTTCGCCGTAATCGTGCCAGACCTTCCCGTCGCCCAGCGCCTCCTTGGCGCCCAGACGAAAGCTCGTCCCGGCCGTCTTCGGAATGTGCACGAAGAACCGAGGCGGCCTCGGGTGCGCATCGCTCTCGGGAGCGAGATCGTGAGCATCCTGCGCCACGCGCTTGAGCAACGCGGGTGAGAGACTCACCCGCTCCTCGTTCATGTCGTGGTTGTGGAAGTAGTCCAGATCCCGCCTGTTGTCGGACGTCAGGTTATTGGACGCCATGTTGGCGCGTCCTCGCGGCATCTTGGTATCGACGAACTCCTCGAACGACTTGATGTTGTAGTGATAGACCTTGATCGGCGTATCGATGACCGCCTCGGTGCGGCCGGCATCGGCCTTGGCGCCGAGAAACTCGGCAGCCTCGCCCTTGCCCGTGAGATAGCGATATCCCGGCTTGAGCTTCGCGGTGTGGGCGGTCATCGACTCGACATGTGCCGGTTTGACGATCGACTTGACGTGACGATTCACCGCTCTATCGCAGCGACTGGCGAGCGAGAAGCGAGCGAGGACGCCTCCCGGCTGGCGGAACTGCATGCCGGCGGAGCCGAAGATGCGCCAGTTGATCGCCACAGCACCGACGTCATCCGGCGCCAGCAGCGGTTCGAGCCATTCCAGCGGACGATCGCAGTAGGGATGCACGATGAATTCGTCGACGTCGATGAACGTCAAGTAGCGAACCTCTGTACCCCAGGTCTCCAGCACGTGCTGGTACCACAGCGTCTGCGCGCGGTCTTCGGGCGTCCACCTTTCGGTGGTGACCAGCCCCTGAGACTGCCATTTGGAGAGAAGAAGCTCTGTCCCGTCGTCGCTGCCGTTATCGGCGATGTAGAAGTGCTCGAAACCGATCAGCCGGTGATAGGCAATCCACTCGGCAAGGTATTGCCACTCGTTCTTGACGATGGCAACGATGGCATGGCGATAACGCGGTCCACGACTATGGCGTGCTTTCATCAGCTTTCATTCCCAGGCAACGAGAACTCGACGCGGTCGAGCCCAGCACCGGGCCAACATCCACTCGATCACGGTAAATGAACCGAGTAATGGCCCGAATCTTTCGATCGGTAATGGCTTCACCGAAGACGTCGGCCGCTTCGGCAAGACTTTTGAACTGCGGCTGGCTTGATGTGCAGGCCGCAAATAGCGCTTCGGCGAAATCATGAGCGATTACCGGCTCCCCCATCGTTTCCCCCATCGGCTCGTCATTGGCGGCTTCTGGCGTGTCGTGGGGCGAGCCCTTTGCCGCCGCTCGCGTCAGCGCCCGTCGCATCGGTCCGGTCAGCCGCTCACGAAACTGGTCGGGGTTGCGCAGCGGCACGTGATAGACGCAAGCTCCGCTCTGCTCGACGAAACCCGCGGCCAGCGGGTCAGGCTCGACCGGCACATCCTTCTCGCCGCGGAATGCCTGGTGATAGGCCATGTGCACGCGGGTCGCCGGGCGTTTGCGAAACAGCACCTTGTGTCGGCTGTTCTCGCGGCTGTCGACACACAGATAGTCACCGGCCAGAAACTGCGCGCTCAAATCCTGTTGCCGATAGCGATCGACGCTGCTCGCCCGCTTTGGAATCAGGTTGAGCCAGGGCAGTGCAAAGCACTCCGTCGCCGCGCCCCATTTCGTGCCCATGGGCAGCGTGCTCAGAAACGCCGCGTGAAATTCACCAATCGTCGGGTAACGCCCGAGCGACAGAAATTCATCGGCATCGAAGCAATAGACGAAATTGTCCTCGTCACCGTCGAGAAACAGCGAAAGCGCCCGGTTGACATAGAACGCCTTGCGCCGCCCGAAATGACCGCGACTCTCGAGCTCCACCAGGTCGATTTCGACCTCTGGAAATGCGCCGCGCAGCCGGTCGATGCAGCGACGCAGGAACTCGTGCTCCAGGTAGCTGATCACGATCAAGCGTTGAAAACCGAGTCGCGCATGATGCAGAAGCGACGACCAGACAATATCGCTTTCGCCACGCACCATCGTCAGCGCCGTGAAGCGAGCGGCTCTGGCGATGGGGTCGACACGGGAGTACGCCGGCACTTGATCGGTTACTCGCCGATGAACGGATTACGGCCGACTTCGCTGATCAGGCGGCCCCATTTCAAGATCTGCATCTCGTCGAGCGCATCGGCGCCATGCAAGACGCTCGGGAAACCCAGGGCCTGCCATTTATCCATCGGATGCAGGATATGGAACGTGGTCAGCCCGAGATCCCCAGGCATCTGCGCGTCCGCCACCACGTTGTCACCGATATGCAGATGACGGGTGATGCCCTCGTTGGCCAGGTCCTGTTTCACCTTGTGCCACATCGTGCCGTTGTCCTTGCGCGCCTGCTCCTCGCTGGACACCATCAGGCGATAAGCAGCGGCCACCCCGGCCTTGCGCAACATCAACCCGACCTGCTCTCGGTTGTAGTAGCTGTCAGAGATCACCCAGAGAATGTGTCCCTGAGCCGACAGATGGTTGAACAGCTCGACCATTTCGTCCTTGGGTCGGATCATCTCGAGATCCAGCTCGTACTCCTGATCCATCCATAACTGGCCTTCCTGCCGAGAGACATCCAGAAGATCGGCGATCTCGTCATACACGGCTTCGATGCGCACGTCGCCCTGGAAATTGGCGCGCTTTCTCAGTGTCGATTCCGCGTCGTTCCGCAGTTTCACGAAAGCCTGGGCCGAGCTGACCAGCCCTTGCTCGGCCAGTCGCTTGCCAAGTTTCAGCTTGGCGTAGTCCGGAATCGTGTATTCGCGGCGGACCAAGGTATCGAAGACATCGAAGCTGATGCAGGCATGCGCCTGAATACTCGCCTGATGCTGCTCGAGACGGCCGTGATAGCTCGCGGTGATGTAGCCGTTGTCCGTGGTGAACTGCCCGGTCGGCGGGTAGAAGAACAGCTGGCGGTAGCCGAGATTTTCGGCCAGTGGCCCAAGCACCCGTTCCAGGGCATGAAGCATCGAGTTGTCGTTCGGCAGGGGTTCTTCCGGGAAGTCTTCGTAGGTCCATGACTGATCGAGAACGCCCTTCATCGCCCCGGGGCGAGACCAGAACATGCCGCCGGCCGGGTAGCTCAGGAATTCCGGGATATGGCCGAGCCCCAGTTTCTGCTGCCACTCGCGCATGAAGCCCTTGTTCATGGTCTGGTGATTGACCCAGGAAGGCATCATCCAGAACGTGGTCGGGTAGTAGAGGCCCAGCGTATCGTCGGCCGCGAAGGCGTTCAGCAGCCGCGTGATGACCGACGGATCGCGCAGCAGGTATTCGATCAGATACTCCGCCCACTGGGTCTGCTCCTTGCCCGAGTAGAGGGATTTCTTCGAATGGAGGTGGCAGAAAAGATCGTACTCTTGCAGTGCGTCACCGTACTCGACCAGCACCGGACCGAAATTGCGTCCACGATTGGGAACGACGCGCGTTTCGAGCTTGTTGACCTTGGCATGATCGCCAAAGGCAGCCTGAGCATGCGCTTCGAAGTCCGCGCTGGCGAGCGTCAGGAGAACGTCGACCTTGACCGGGAAGCGTGCGATCGCCTGGGCGAAGCGATCGAGGAAGTCGGGGTAGAAGACGTGCAGACAAAGCGCCACCTTGAGCTCGCCGGCCGCCTCGCTCAAGGTCGAGCCGGGGGCGACGATCTCGCGCGGGAACCAGCGCACCGTCGCCGGCACGTGCTGACGGCCTTCGCTCCGGCCGTGCAGCAGATAGTGCTGCAGCGGACTCTGCTGGGCATGGAAGACATCGATGTACATGCGATGATAGGTTTCGCTATCGAAACCGGGAGACGGATTCACCGGGGCGAATTGCGACTTCCTGATGTAATCGTCGAATGCCTCGCGCTGCGTCGCGAAGCGCAAGCCGTAGGTCGCCTGATACCAGGTGGGATCAAACAGCCCAGAACTCACCGCATCCATGAATGCCTGACTCATCATGGCGGCGTGGGCACCACCATCGCCCTGGGTGTCCCCGAGCGGCAGCGGTTCCTCGAGCGGCGATGCCAACTCCGGGCTCGGTGAAGCGGCTGGCTCTACCAGCGCTGACGTCTCGGCGCGCGAGCCGGACTCATCAGCGGCTTCGGCCTCTTCTTCCGGAGGTGGCGTTTCGGGGATCGTCAGTCCAAATCCGGGACGAGCATCAGCGGTCACGGCGTCATCATTGACAGCGAGCGACTCATCATTGACAGCGACCGACTCATCGACGATGACCGTCTCGGTAATGGTGATAAGGCTCTTCTCCTCGAGCGTCGGCGCTTCGCCGGCGGCCTCATCCCCACGTGCTTCGGCGCCCTCTTTCTCCGGCACGACGACGTTGTCATCGAGTCCGAGAAATTCGTCCGTCTCCAGCCGCTTTCGACGCGACTGGCCGTTGAGCTGTGTCTGGAACAGCCACGGTAGTAGCGAGATCATTTTTCCAGCTGGTTTCATGTGAGGCCCCCCGCTCTCTCGTTTATCTTTGGTGTTCAGATGGCGAACATCTGCATCGGATTGATCATGCCATTGCCGGCGATATCGTCATCGACGTTGAACAGGTGCCAGACATCATGTGGAATGCAATTCGGCTTGGTGGCAAACACTTCGTAGAGGTCCTGCACATCACCACGGGTGTAAGTCACCCCGTGGCGACGACACATGATGACGTGATCGATGGCGCCATCGAAGACGGTCTTCAAATCCTGGAAATGGCGCTGGGTCGCCGCCTCGCGTCCGTAGAAATACTCAAACTCGCCATTGCTCTTCTGACGCATGTCGACCATTTGTCCATGCGGCGCGGTCAGTAGACATTCGAACAGCAGCGAGCGATCCAGCATCGTGCAGCCCGAGCGCCACCCGACCCCCTCATGGAAGACGCCCTTGAGCAACGCTTGGTGATCGCCAACCGCTGTCTCGCCGGGCTTGGTAGCAATGAAGTAGAGCCCTGACGTGTCACGCTTCAACGTGTGGGTGAGTATTTTCTGGATGGTGCCGGAGTACCCCAGGTCAAGCATCAAAGGTCTTACGTGGGGATCCGTCAGGCCAGACCGCTCCAGGTAAGCCGTCAGTGCCCGGCGCGTCGGTGATACGACCGTCGTCAGTGCTTTCAGGTGTGGCGACAGCCATTCGAATACGGTGTCCTTGTCCTTCGGCAGCTCGCAGTTGAAACGCAGGAGCTCGATCGGCAGCGCCGAGAAAATCTCGTGGAGCTGAAGGCCAAAGCGCTTGCGCATCAAGTCGAGCACACTGCCGCTGAAGTCGTTGCCCAGGGCCATCCGCGTGATCGTCTCCGATCCCAGCATGGCGCGAAACAGCAGCGTACGAGAGACCCGCAGGTAGACAGGATCGCGAGGCAGGTCGATCGCGTGGTCTCGCTGCAGCCGTTTGAGCAGTCGGTGGAAGCACCAGCCCTCGCGTGCCAGACACACCGGAAGATGATCGGCGCCACTCGACTCGATCGCCTCCGCATAGACGTGAAGAGCGGGTCCCAGGAAAGTGGCTCCGAACTCGTGTAGTGCTCTGCTCTTGGCTTGCATGATGGTGCCTCGTCGTTTTAGCCGCGTGCTACGAAAGCCTCGCGGTTAGCAGTTTTTTAATTCGATTCGAATTCGATACCTGGGGCAGAACTGCCTCTAGGCCTGGCGAATACGGCGATACGATCGGTGCGACATCGCGGTCATGTTCTGCAATGGCCCGAACCCGAATGTCGGCATTACCTGACAGAAGTTTCGGCACCGAATGAATTCATCAACCAAGAGCAATATCGAATAGATAGATGTCACGGGGTTTTCAATGAGGAACTAAAAACCCTGGTGAAAAAGGATGAAAAAAGATCATCTAATTCAAAATAAAAAGCCATGAAAAACAGAACAACCGAAAACCAATCGACAAGTCATTGCTTTTGAGCGTGACGCCGTTAAAAGTAATAATGCGTAACGCAGAGACAACCTGATTCAACGACGCTGCTAGACTTTAGTCAGGTTAATCCTGACCCTCGACTTATTGAAGATGAATTTACTCATCGATATTCCCCACCACTCGATGAATGACTTAACAGTCCTTCACGAAGTCACCGAAAAACAGCGGACGCCGGGTTACATCACCTCACCATTCCATCGCCTGGAGCCGACATCACATCGGTCATGGCACCTTGCCCGTCAGAGGCTCGGCTCGAGGTCGTTCGGCGACCCTCGGGCCGAGAGTCACTGCCAGGCGTTGTTCGAAAAGCCGACGAGCGAACGTCAGACAAGGCAACATGGCGAAGGAGAAACAGGCTGACGCACCCGACGCTTGTTATCGCCGGATGAGCAAGCGCAGGACGCTTCGGGCATCACCTAGACAGCCGTTGCCAGCGGCATCGTCTTGCCACGGCCGACCGCGTAGTAGTCGATACCGGCATTCGCCATCGCTTCCGGGTCGAAGAGATTGCGACCATCGATCACGACGGGGTGAGATAGCTGCTCTCGGATCCAGCCGGCATCCAGCGTGCGGAACTCTTTCCACTCCGTGCACACCACCAGCGCATCGGCTTTCTTGACCGCCTGGACACGATCCGCGACCAGTACCAGGTCGTCCCGCTCGCCGTAGAGTCGACGGCACTCCTTCATCGCCTCCGGATCATAGGCTTGGACGACGGCGCCCTCCTCCCAGAGCCGCTCCATCAGTGCCCGGCTTGGCGCATCGCGCATGTCATCGGTCTCGGGCTTGAACGCAAGCCCCCACAGCGCGATGGTCTTGCCTGCCAGCTCACCGCCCAGCGCGTGGGAGAGCTTGTCGAACAGCGTCGATTTCTGACGCTTGTTGACCGCCTCGACCGCCTGCAGCAGCTCCGCCTGATAGCCGACCTTGCTCGCCGTGCGGGCCAGCGCCTGGACGTCCTTGGGGAAGCAGGAGCCACCATAGCCACAGCCTGGATAGATGAAGTGATAGCCGATACGCGGGTCCGACCCGATGCCACGGCGAACATCCTCGATGTCGGCGCCGAGCCGTTCGGCCAGATTGGCCATCTCGTTCATGAAACTGATCTTGGTCGCCAGCATGGCGTTGGCGGCATACTTCGTCAGTTCCGCCGCTCGCACGCTCATGAACATCAATTTTTCACGGTTGCGGTTGTAAGGGGCGTAGCACTCGCGCATCAGGTCGGCGACGCGATCCGAGTCGGTGCCGACAACAATGCGTGCGCCGCGGGTGAAGTCCTCCAGCGCAGAGCCCTCCTTGAGAAACTCCGGGTTGGAGCAGACGTCGAAGTCAAATTCCGCGACCCGCTCGGCGAGCACGCCTGCGATGCACGCACTGACCTTGTCAGCGGTGCCGACGGGAACCGTCGACTTGTCGATGACGACCTTGTAATCGTTCATGTACTGGCCGATGGTCGCCGCAACCGCCAGCACGTATTGCAGGTCAGCACTGCCATCCTCGTCAGGGGGTGTTCCGACCGCGATGAATTGCAGCACCCCGTGCTCGACCGCCTTACGAGCGTCGGTAGTGAAAGAGAGCCGCTGCGCCTCGACGTTGCGCAGCACCATCGATTCCAGGCCCGGCTCGTAGATCGGGATCTCGCCTTGAGTCAGACGATCGATCTTGCTCTGGTCGATATCGACGCAGACAACATCGTGGCCGACATCGGCCAGGCAGGTACCGGTCACCAGGCCAACATAACCGGTTCCGAAAACCGTGATCTTCATGAGCGATTCTCCATAAAGAGAGGGACCACCGGCAGGCAGCCCGAAAAACGACAGGACACAAGCTATCCGGCATGCCGGCATCAAAGCCGAATGCGGATCTTGAGCCAAGATGAGGAGAGCGGTGCCGAGGGAGCGGCTAGAGCGTTACTCGACGGCAACTCAGGCGAAGGTCGGCGTCTCGGCCAGCGATGCGCCGCGCTCGTCCTTGTCGGACGTGAGGGGACGCGGCCCCACCAGCGGCCAATCGATTGCCAGTGCCGGGTCTTGCCAGTGCAGGCTGTACTCGTCACCCGGGTTGTAATAGTCGCTGCATTTATACTGGAATTCGGCTTCGTCACTGGTGACATAGAAGCCGTGTGCGAATCCCGGCGGTACCCAGAGCATCTGCCGGTTATCTTCGTTGAGCAGTGCACCGACCCACTGGCCAAAGGTGGGAGAGCTGCGACGCAGATCCACCGCGACGTCGTAGACCTCGCCACGCGTCACACGAACCAGCTTTCCCTGGGGCTTCTCGAGCTGGTAGTGCAACCCGCGCAGAATGCCCTGGCCCGACTTGCTGTGGTTATCCTGCACGAAGGCATGGTCGCCGCAGTGCTCGGCGAATTCGCTGTGGCGAAACGTTTCGAGAAAGAATCCTCGCTCATCTCCAAAGACTTTCGGCGTCATCAGTACGACGTCGGGGATAGCCAGCTTTTCATAGTTCATCGGTCCTCTCCCGGCCGCTCGTGGGCCTTATCCAGTTGAACAGCCCGCTTCGCGCGATTGAACAGCCAGCTGCGCGCGATCGAATGGGAAACGCGGCACTGTCGTCTCAGGCGACGGAGCCACGCTTGAGATCCTCGAGCCGCTTGATCAGATACTGACCATAGCCGGTCTTCTTGAGTGCATGGGCTCGACCCGCCAGCTGATGCGTGTCGATCCAGCCCTGGTTCCAGGCGATCTCCTCGAGACAGGCGACCTTCAGGCCCTGGCGATGTTCGATCGTCTGCACATATTGCCCTGCCTCGAGCAGGCTATCGTGGGTACCGGTATCGAGCCAGGCGAAGCCACGACCGAGACGTTCCACACGCAGGTCTCCCCGCTCCAGATAAGCGTTATTGACGCTGGTAATCTCCAGTTCCCCTCGCGCCGAGGGCTTCACCTGCTTGGCGATATCGACCACGTCGTTGTCATAGAAGTAGAGCCCGGTCACGGCGTAGGGAGACTTCGGTTTGACCGGTTTCTCCTCGATCGACAGCGCTCGCCCGGTCTCGTCGAAATCGACGACGCCGAAGCGCTCGGGGTCCTTGACCAGGTAGCCGAAGACCGTCGCGCCCGTCTCCGCTTCCGAGGCTCGCTTGAGCTGCTCGGAGAAGTGCTGTCCGTGGAACAGGTTGTCGCCCAACACCAGGCAGACCGGATCGCTGCCGATGAAGCTGTCACCGATCAAAAACGCCTGTGCCAACCCGTCCGGCGATGGCTGCTCGGCATACTCGAAGCGCACGCCGAACTGCTCGCCGCTGCCGAGCAGGTGGCGATACTGCGGCAGGTCGACCGGTGTCGAGATGATCAGGATGTCGCGGATCCCCGCCAGCATGAGAGTCGAGATCGGGTAGTAGATCATCGGCTTGTCGTAGACTGGCAGCAGTTGCTTGGAGATGCCCTGCGTGATCGGGTGGAGTCGAGTGCCGGACCCGCCGGCGAGAATGATGCCCTTACGTGCCATGATCGTGCTCCTTTGCGCGGGCGGTATCGCCCGTCTTCTAGATGGAGAGTTTGGGAGGTCGGTGATCGAGACAGCGAACGCGCCCCCTCGCATGCGCTGTCTTTCAAAGCCACTGATGCGGCCAAAGCCAAGGTTGCCGCCAAAGCCATGGAAGCAGCCCAAGCGTTGACGGCCCACCTGAGGAGAATCGACGCGTCAAGATGACGCGAGCCACTCCTCGAGCGTCAGCGCTAGCTGCGATTCCCAGTCGGGCATCGTGATATCAAGCGAGCGCTCGAGCTTCTCGAGTGACAGACGCGAGTTCAGCGGCCGCGCTGCCGGCGTCGGATAGTCCGTCGTGGGGATCGCCGTTACCGCTTCGGGGCTGATCTTCAGTTCACGGCCGGCCTCTCGGGCCAGTCGGAAGATCGCCTGCGCGAAGCCTTGCCAGCTCGTCTCGCCCCCGGGCGCAAGATGGTAGAGGCCAGCTGCCACGGTCTCGCTCATGCGCTCTTTCAGCGCCATCAGCGTCACCTCGGCGATCAGTCGCGCCGGCGTCGGCGCGCCCACCTGGTCGCCGACCACATTGAGCGAATCCCGCTCCCCGCCCAGGCGCAGCATCGTCTTCATGAAGTTGGCGCCACGCGCGCTGTAGACCCAGCTGGTGCGGAAGATCAGTGCATCGGCGTCGCTTGCCAGGACGGCTTCATCACCGGCCAGCTTGCTGGCACCGTAGACGGAGAGCGGTCCCGTGGCGCTGGTTTCCAGCCACGGCGACGTGCCATTCCCGGGGTAGACGTAGTCCGAGGAGTAATGCACGAGCCGTGCCTGATGGGCAGCGCAGAAATCCGCCAGCTGGGCCGGCAGCTCGGCATTCAGTCGGTACGCTTCACCCCGTGCCTTCTCGGCAGCATCTACCGCCGTCCAGGCCGCCGCATTGGCGACGACATCCGGCTTGAGCCGATCGAGCAGTGCCGTAACCGCCGCCGGGTCGAAAAGATCCAGTGCATCTCGATTGGGCGCCACAATCGTCCCCAGTGGTGCGAGCGATCGTCGCAGCTCGAACCCGACCTGGCCGTTGCCGCCCAGAATCAGCATGTTCATGCGATCGCTCCCAGTCGCTCGCCCTGGTAGCTACCGTTCTGCACCCGACGCCACCAGAGGTCATTGTCGAGAAACCACTGCACGGTCTTGCGCATACCGCTCTCGAAGGTCTCTTTCGGGGTCCAGCCCAGCTCGCACTGAATCTTGCTGGCATCGATGGCGTAGCGCTGGTCGTGTCCCGGACGGTCGGCAACGAACGTGATCAGATCGCGGTACTGCGAGATGCCATCCGGCTTCTGCGGCGCCAGCTCTTCGAGCAGGTCGCAGATGGTCTCGACGACCTGAATGTTCTGCTTCTCGTTGTGACCGCCGATGTTGTAGGTCTCGCCGACGACGCCTTCTGTCGCCACCTGAATCAGCGCTCGCGCGTGGTCCTCCACGAAAAGCCAGTCCCGCACCTGCTTGCCGTCGCCGTAGACCGGCAAGGATTTGCCCGCCAGCGCGCTCAGGATCGTCAGCGGAATCAGTTTCTCGGGGAAATGGTAAGGACCGTAGTTGTTCGAGCAGTTGGTCACCAGCGTCGGCAGCCCATACGTGCGATGCCACGCCCGCACGAGATGATCGGAGCTTGCCTTGCTGGCCGAGTATGGCGAGCTGGGCGCGTAGGGCGTAGTTTCCGTGAAAAGATCGTCGACCCCGTGAAGATCACCGTAGACCTCGTCCGTGGAGATATGGTGAAAGCGGAAATCGGCTGCCTTGCGAGGATCGGAATCGATCAGCGATTTCCAGTAGGTGCGCGTGGCTTCGAGCAGCACGTAGGTGCCGACCACGTTGGTCTCGATGAAGGCCGCGGGACCATCGATCGAACGGTCGACATGGCTTTCGGCGGCCAGGTGCATGACGACATCCGGCTGGCACTCGCGAAAGATCCTGGCCATCGCGGCGGCATCGCCGATGTCCGCCAGACGAAACTCGTAGCGCTCGTCACTGTCGACCCGCGCCAGGGATTCAGGATTGCCGGCATAGGTCAGCTTGTCGACGTTGACGACTCGGTGCGACGTCTGCTCTATCAGCTCGCGCACGACCGCCGAACCGATGAAACCGGCACCGCCCGTTACCAGGAAAGTCTTGCTCATGATGGTGCTCCCGCTCGAGGCTTTTCGTTGTCAGTGAGTTGGCTTCGCGTCGTCGGAGGACTGGCGCTCCGCCACGCTTTCCGGGAATCGGCCGTCCATCGATGGACGACGTCAGTCACGATGGTCTTTCACGATCAATATCAGCATGTTGAGAATCAGCGTGATGAACAGCGCGATGACGGCGAACACGACGCAGTTGTAGAGCCGTTCGGGCTGTTCGGGGTACTCCGGCAGCGTCGGCGTCTGCAGGACCGAGACTTGCTTGAGCTTGCGCGCCGCTTCGATGCGCGTATTTTCCAGCGCCGCCAGCGCTCCCGAATAACTGTCCTGGGCGAACTGGGCCTGCAGCATCAGGGTCTGGTACTCCGAGGAGATACTGTTCAACGCATTGCCCGATTGGCGTGCCAGACGTTCGCGCTCTTGGGCAATCTGATCGTTGAGCGCAGTGATCTCGCTGTTGATACGGACCATTTCCGGGGAACGCGCGCTCTGGTAGCTACCTAGCGCGCTACGCCGCGCCTTGGCAATCGCCAGTTGGCCTTCCAGTCCGGATACCACCGAGTTCAAGCTCTCGACCGTGCCGGTCGGTGACACCAGGCCATTGGCGTTCTGGTAATCGAGCAGGGCGTTTCGGGTCTGCTGGAACTTGGTCTCGAGTAGCGCCACCTGCTGCTCGAGAAACTTCACCTGCTCTTCTGCCAGCCGCTGCCCCATCTCGTTCATGTGGCGCTCGCCCTCGGTCAGCAGCAGCTGGGCGATCTGATGCGCCTTCTCCGGGGTGAACGCCTCGACGTCGACGCGCAGCACGCCGGCGTAGTCGTCCAGCTCGACCGAGACACGTGACAGGTAGTAATCGTGCAGCTCTTCCAGCGGCGCGTTCTCGTCGCCAAGCCGACTGAAGAAGTCCGCGCCGGAGTTCGCATAATGATTGCGGAAATCAGCTTCGCTGATCAGCAGCTTGAGCATGTCCACCGAGCGCAGAAAATCGCGCAGCAGCAGCATGTCGGCAGCATTGGCACTTCCTCCACCGCTCAGCAGGGAGCTGAAATCGAGCGTCGGCGCCGCGATCTGCGGGCTCTCCAGCACGACGTTGGCGTGAGAGACGTATCGATCGCTGGCCCACAGCGCCCAGTAGAGAGAGACCGCCACGATCGCGATCAGGCAGATGATCCAGTGCAGGTACTTCCGCAGAAAGGAAGCGCGTGTAGGTGAAGAAGAGTTGTTCATGGCCGACCTATCGTTATCGATGCGTTATCGGTTCGTTGTCGAAGCGGCGCCGTTATCGGTAGTGCCGCTTGCTTCGAGATTGCTGCCGGGGTTGCTACGAAACGACGCTCCCCTGCGCCGGTTTCAGGCACTCTGCGCCTTGGCCGACTGGAACTCCTGGACGTAGCGCCTGGCCTCGTGCATCCGCTCCCGCGCGTCTTCCATCTGCCAGCGCAGACGGTCGTCGGGGTCGTTCCTTGCGGGATCGTCGCTGGCGATCTGATAAGCGAGCTTGGCCTGCTCGAAGCGACGATTGGCCTGGCGCAGCGTCTGCTTGGCCTCGGTCAGGGAACTCGGCACCTTGAGTGGGGGCGTCTTGGGGCTGTCGGTGGCTTCGTGATAGGCATTGATCGCGTCGTCGATGCGGTCGTACCAGCGCGCCTGGCCGCGGTCGAGCACAATGCCCGCCTCGCAGAATTCTCGAAGCACGCCCTCACCGTGCGAGACCATGATCAGGCTCGCTCGGCCAACCCGATCCTTGAACGCCTCCTTCGCTTTGGCCTTGAATGCCCGGTCGCCAACGGCTGTCGCTTCGTCGGAGAGATAGACGTCGAAGTCGAACGCCAGCGACAATCCGAATGCCAGACGAGAGCGCATCCCCGAGGAGTAGGTCTTGACCGGCTCGTCGAACGCCTCGCCGATCTCGGCAAAGGCTTCGACCTCGTCGACGATCTTGTCGATCTCTTCATCGGCGCCATGAATTCTGGCCACGAACTTGACGTTCTGGCGGCCGGTCATCGAACCCTGAAACCCGCCGGCGAGACCGATTGGCCAAGAGACGCGGCTTTCACGGACGATGGCCCCCCGATCCGGCGAATCCATGCCGCCGATCAGACGCAGCAGCGTCGATTTCCCGGCGCCATTGCGGCCTAGCAGCCCGACGCTGACGCCGGAGGGAATCGTCAGGTTGATATCCTTGAGCACCCACTGGCTGCCGTGATGGTTGTGATAGCGCTTGTAGAGGTTGCGGATTTCGATCATGTAAGCGCCCTCCTCAATGCGCTTTCAGCTTGTCGCGAAAGCGAGCGTGCAACAGCAGGCCGAGTGAAATGGAGCCCAGCGCCCAGAACCAAAGGTAGGTCTCGCTGATACCGCCGATGGTGTGATAGCCATCGAAGAAGCTCAGGCGAATGCTCTCGAGCCCATGCACGATCGGATTGAGCAGCAGATACTCGCGATATTCATGGGGCACGTAGAGCACCGGGAAGATGACGCCCGAGAGCAGCAGCAGTGGCAGTTGCAGAATGCGCACCACCTTCGCGATTTCGGGCACCAGGTCGGCGCAGACGGAAAGCGTCAGACCGAAGCCCCAGCCCAGCGCCCACAGCGAGAGCCAGTCGAACACCACACCGAGCGGATAGTCCGGGATCAGCTCGAATTTCAGCAGGCTGCCGACGCCGATGAACAAAAGGAAGATCAGCGTCTTGAGCATGCCCTCGAGAAAGCAGCGCACCAGCACCGGATCGATGGGCTTGACCTGCCGGTAGGCAAACAGGCCGCGGTTGGCCTCGACGGCGCCGACCGAGCGCATCATGTTTTCCCGGAACAGCGTGAACCCCATCAGCCCTACCACCATCCAGGCGACGTAGTCGGCCCCGGCAATGTGGCGTCCCGACATGAACAGGCCACGAACCGAGACCATCACCCCGATGATCGCCAGCGGTTCGAAGATCATCCAGAACCAGCCCATGCGGTCGGCCATGGTTCTCGAAATCGCTTCACGCATGAACATCGCGAACCAGACGCTGCGGGTCACGCGCCACGGCGAGCGTGAGACACGGGCCGGGCCACGAGCGTCGGAGCGGGTCAGATCCAGAGTTGCCATGACGAATTACCCCTTGATGACGTCGGAGCCGATCGAGCGATCGACAGGGCTCATAGATCCAGAGCGACCTTGGTCGCCACGGCAACCTGATAGAGAATCTGCGTGATCGCGGAAGCGAGCTCGATGTTGCTCGTCGGCGCGGCCGGCAGCACGATGATCTCGTCGCCCGAGCGCATCGTCGTCTGATCGGCACGAATGACCGCGCCATTGCGATGTACCACCAGGACCTGATCGTCGTCGGCGCGCGGCGTAAACCCACCGGCCTGCTGAATGTAATCGCTCGCGCTCATCCCTGGCGTGAAGACCATTGCCTGCGGAATCACGATCTCGCCACTCAGCAGGATCGAATCGGAGCTCTCGGGAATCGTGACGATGTCACCATCCTGCAGACGGATGTCGGCCACGCTGCCATCGCGCGCCACGACCAGGCGGCCGGTGGGTTTGACCTGCGATGCCTTCTGCACGAAGCGTTCGATCAACTCCGCCTGCCGGACCTGAATCTCACCCTCTTTCGCCGTTCTCGATGGATAACCGAGGTAGGTGGTCTCCAGGCGGCGCAGGCTATCCTTGAGCGACGCCGCCTGCTGCTCGGCGACGCTGACCCGCCGGATCGAGACATCCTGATAGCTGGTCATGCTCTTGGGCACGGCGATCGCGTTGAGCAGTTCCCCCAACCGGGCATCACGCGGCAGCGCGAATCGAGACGGCCCGTAGTAGCTGCCCTCGACCTGCACGACGATGGTCTCGTCACGCTGATCGGCGCTGAACAGCACTTCATCGCCACGCTGCACGCGGGCACTTCGGAATTGGGCCAGCGGCAGATAGCGGGAGATCGGTCCATCGCTGCGACTGCCACGCAGCAAGGCATGGGAAACACCTGACTTCAGTCGCGCCAGGTTGATCACGTCCTGCCCCGTCAGCGAGTCGCCGACCAGCTCGTAGCGGTAGGGCTTCTGGACATCGCCCACCACGCTGATGGAGGGGCCGCGCTCTTCGACCACGATGGTGTCGCCGTCACGAAACTGCGGGCGAGCGATCGTGCCGTCGATCAGAAAGTCATAAAGGTCGACCACGTCGACGATCTGATTGCCGCGCTTGATCGTGACCTGGCGATAGCTGCCGAGCGCCTGGTCGATGCCGCCAGCCTGGTCCAGGAAGTAGAGCACGGAGTCGCTCGGCGTGCCGGAATAGCGTCCCGGGTTGATGACGTAGCCCGTCACGAACACGCCGACAGGCTGCACGCCCTGGAGGTTGGTATAGACGCTGACGTTCTCGGGATAGACCGACTGGATGGCGCCGCGGACGCGAGCGTTGAGCTGCGAGTTGGAGATACCCTGAACCTGCAGCGGCCCGATGCGTGGCAGGAAGATATTGCCCTGAGCATCGACGACCAGCACGCGATCGAAATCGACCCCGCCCCAGACGCGTAGCGTGATCTGATCGCCAGGCTTGATCAGGTAACTGGGGTTCAGCCCGTCCGCCCCCGTACCCCGAAAGCCGCCGGTGAACAGGTTGCTGCCGAACGGCGGCAGGCTTTCAGGGTCGACCATCGCCTGGCCACGGGGGTCGACCGGCCCGTAGGTTCCCGTGTTCCAATCGGCTCTCGGCGCGCTGTCGACATCGGCAGACTCTGCCGTCTGCGAGGAGAGCGGCGCAGCCTGCTGATCACTGGGCAGAATCGTGCTGCTGTCGCCGATCGACTGGGCCTGCGCAACGCTCACGCCGAGGCACGCTACCGCCACCAGACACATGGCCCGGAAAATCGCTGTTACCTGCTTCATGTTCGTTCCCTTCCACTACGCTTCTCGGGCCACGGGGGCGGACGACGCATGACACTCGTCCATCGAAACGCGAACGATCACGTTCACGCTCGTCGTGGCTGGGTTATCGATTCGTCATCGGAATCGACGGATTTCGACGGCTTCGCTGACGTCTTTTCAGCGAATGATTTCCGTCACCAGGCGCTGCGCGTACCAACCTTTCCCCGATACCTGACAGGCGATCTCGCCGCTGGGCAGGGACGCTGGTGCCACGTTTCTCGCGACATCCAGGCGAATGCAGCTACGGCCACTGGCGGCGAAATAGCGCTCTCGAACCTGTACCGAGACATTCGCCCCCCAGGGCGTCTGCTGAAGCGTGGTGGTGCTCCCCGTTGCGGCGTTGTCCAGAAACGCGCCCAGTGACGCGCTGACCGGCACGCCGCCACTCATCGGCATCGCCGCGTCGGCCATCCGCTG
>NZ_BMZI01000001.1:753031-771421 GCF_014652715.1 Salinicola rhizosphaerae
GGGCTTGTCGTTCACCGATCTCTTCATGATTGCTCTCCTGTTCCTGACGTTATCGCCGGGAAGCCTTTCCTGATTGGTGATCCGAATCACGTGTCCAGACACGTTCGATCTCGCACCACCGGTGTCGCCTGGCCTGTCTTAAATGATCTGGTAACGCCGAAGCGAGGCGATCAGCCGCCCCACGGTCTCTTCCAGATCATGGGCCGACGTGTCGATCTCGACTTCGGGACTCTCCGGCGGCTCGTAAGGCGAGCTGATACCGGTGAACTGCTCGATCTGACCCGCCCGGGCCTTGCGATAAAGGCCTTTGGGATCGCGCGATTCACAGACGCTGAGCGGGGTATTGACGAAAACTTCGAGAAACTCGCCCGGCTCGACCATGTCTCGGATCAACTGGCGATCGCGCCGGAACGGGGATATGAACGAGACGAGGGTGACCATGCCGGCATCGACCATGAGCTTGGCGACTTCACCGACGCGGCGAATGTTCTCCTGACGGTCGTCATCACTGAAGCCCAGGTCGCCGCAGAGACCATGACGGACGTTGTCGCCATCGAGCAGGTAGGTGTTGTAGCCCATGCCGAAGAGCTGTCGCTCCAGCGCGTTGGCCACCGTCGACTTGCCGGCACCGGAAAGACCGGTGAACCAGATGATGCTGGGCTTCTGACGGTTGCGCTCGGCCCGCCGGCGCTTGTCGACCGCCATGTCGTGCCACACGATATTGCTCGCGCGCAGCGTGTCGACGACCATGCCCGCTCCGACCGTCAAGTTGCTGAGTTTGTCGATCAGAATGAAATTGCCGGTCTGCGGTGAGTAGCGATAGGCGTCCAGTACCAGCGGTTGAGCCACCTCGATCTGACAGCGCGCAATGCCGTTGAGCGGCAGACGATCGGTGGCGCTGCGCGCCATCGTGTTGACATCCACCTGATAGACGATTCGCACCACGCGACCCGGCACGACCTTGGTGCCGGCCTTGAACTCGTACTCGTGACCGACGGAGAGCGGCTTGTCGTGCATCCATACGATGTCTGCGGTAAAAGCCGTGCAGGATTCGAGATCGCTGGCGGCCGCCACCAGCATGTCTCCCCGGGAGATATCGATCTCGTCGGCCAACGTCAGCGTGATCGCCTGACCGGGTAGCGCTCGCTGCAGGTCTCCATCGTTGGTCACGATGCGCGTGATCCGTGACTGCCGATGTGAGGGCTCCACGCGAATCGCCTGGCCGACTTCGGCAACGCCGGCTGCCAACGTGCCGCAGTAGCCGCGGAAGTTGAGATTGGGGCGATTGACATACTGAACCGGAAAGCGCAGCTCTTCGAGACTCGGCGCCCGGGCGATCTCGACCTGTTCGAGCAGCGCCAGAAGCGTGGGCCCCGGGACGGCAGCGCCGCTGTACCACTCCATCTGAGCGCTCGGGTTGACGACGTTATCGCCATCGAGCGCCGACATCGGGAGATAGCGAATATCGGTGGCCCCCAACTGGGCGGCGAACTCGCGGTAGTCAGCGACGATTTCGTCGAAACGCGCCTGTGAATACCCCACCAGATCCATCTTGTTGATGGCGATGACCAGATGACGAATACCGAGCAAGTCGCAGATGAAGCTGTGCCGGCGTGTCTGCACCTGTACACCGTAGCGAGCGTCAATCAGGATTACCGCGAGATCCGCCGTCGACGCGCCGGTTGCCATGTTGCGGGTGTACTGCTCGTGGCCAGGCGTGTCTGCGATGATGAACTTGCGCTTGTCGGTCGAAAAAAATCGGTAGGCCACATCGATGGTGATGCCCTGTTCACGCTCGGACTGGAGGCCATCGACCAGCAAGGCCAGGTCGAGCTTGTCGCCGGTCGTGCCTCGGGACTTGGAGTCACGCGTCACCGCCGCAAGCTGGTCTTCGTAGATCATTTTCGAGTCGTGCAGCAGCCGCCCGATCAGCGTGGACTTGCCGTCGTCCACGCTGCCACAGGTGATGAAGCGAAGAAGCCCCTTCTGCTCGTGCTCTCTCAGATAGGCTTCGATGTTTTCCGAAATCATCGACGATGCGTGTGACACGTTGTTCCCCTCTTGTTCTTGCCGGCTGCCAGGCATCGAAGCGCCCGTCATGTCCTGTCTGGCTCTCTGCTCTGCGCTCACGCCAACTTGTCGGTCGACGCTAGAAGTAGCCTTCCCGTTTTTTCTTCTCCATCGACCCCGCCTGATCCTTGTCGATGGCCCGGCCGGAACGCTCCGACGTGCGCGTCAGCAGCATTTCCTGGATGATCAGCGGTAACGTCGTCGCGCGGGATTCGACGGCCCCCGTCAGCGGGTAACAGCCCAACGTGCGGAATCGCACCCAGCGATTCATGGGCATCTCCCCCGGCGCGAGTGGCAGACGTTCGTCATCGACCATGATCAGCATGCCGTCGCGCTCGACCACCGGGCGCGGCGCCGCGTAATAGAGGGGAACGATGGGAATGGACTCGAGCGTGATGTACTGCCAGATATCGAGTTCGGTCCAGTTCGAGAGCGGGAAGACCCGGATCGACTCACCTCGGTTCACCTTGCCGTTGTAGAGACTCCAGAGCTCGGGGCGCTGATTCTTCGGGTCCCAGCGATGATGCCTATCGCGGAACGAATAGACGCGCTCCTTGGCGCGGGAGGCTTCTTCATCACGCCTGGCGCCGCCGAAGGCTGCGTCGAAGCCGTATTTTTCCAGCGCCTGTTTCAACGCCTGGGTCTTCATGACATCGGTGTACTTGGCACTACCGTGGTCAAAGGGGTTGATGCCGGCGTCACGGCCGGCTTCGTTGATATGCTCGATCAGCTCCATACCTGCCTGAGCGGCGGCACGGTCGCGAAACTCGATCATTTCGCGGAACTTCCACGTCGTGTTGACGTGCATCAGCGGAAAAGGCGGCGGCCCCGGGTAGAACGCCTTGCGCGCGAGGTGAAGCATCACCGAGGAATCCTTGCCGATCGAATAGAGCATGACGGGGTTGCCAAACTCGGCCGCGACTTCCCGGATGATCTGGATCGATTCCGCCTCCAGCTGCTTCAGATGCGTCTGACGCCTGGCGTGCAATTCGTTTGTCATACCCTGCCCCTGATGTCTCGAAACGTCGTCCGTTGCGGTAACCCGATGGATTCATCACCGGACGACCAAGGCGAAAAGTGACCGTCGGTAAAGACTTCGCGCTCACTCGAACTTGTTTTAATCGTCTGCATTAGCGGATGGCTACAGCGCCTTTTTCGACCAATTGGCGACCCGGAGTCAAACAGCAATTTGCGTCGAAGTAATGACGTGTAAGGGCGAGATACCGATTTCAAACGCGAAGCTTGTGACCGAACTAACCAACTCCTCTCATACTTGACCCCCAGAAACTAAAAATATTTTATATGATTGATTTTGAAGGACTTTTAAAGACCGAGATTCGACGAAAAACGGCACCGACCGCCGAGAAAAATTCATCCGGCCCGTTGGCATCCTCGGCGACTCATCTGACGGATTGAGCCTCGCTCATACCCCTTACGCGAAAACTGCGCAGTTAAATAAACCGATATAACGCCGGTGTTAATGAATAATTTAATGTTGCTAAAATTAGCCTTCTCAGCTGAAAACTTTGCTTACATTTGAAGCTTTGATTAGGGTGATAACCGTTCTGCGTAAAGCGGCCTTGCAGTTCGATACACGGGCTTCGCGCTGGACGACGCAGATTGCGTTACACTGCGCGCTTGATCGAACCGGAACGCGTTTGCCGCTGGCACGCGTCCGGGCTCGCGACCCACATTTACCGACGACGGAATCCAGCCGCTTTCGCCCCATGTACAACGATTCGACCATGGCTCCCCGCATCGCCGGCTACCTGTCAAAAGGGCTCGCGCGCTGGAACATCATTCGCTGCCTGCTGCCGGAATATGGCCGCCAGGTACGTCTGAAGCCCGGCAGCCGACGCTCAGTGGATGCCATTCTGGGCTGGGGATTGAAACCGACCTCCGTTCCGGCGCGGCGTCTCGCCGAGAGGCGTGGCCTCCCGTATGTTGCGATCGAAGACGGCTTTCTGCGCTCGCTCGGCCTGGGCGTTCACTACTCCCAGCCGCACAGCCTGGCCGTCGACTTCAGCGGCATCTACTACGACGCCACGCGGCCGTCCGATCTGGAGCAGCTCCTGATCCACGCCAGCTTCGCGCCCGAAGAACTCGCGCGCGCGCGACACGCCATGCAGCGACTGCGTGAACTACGTCTTTCGAAATACAACCACGCCCCCGACAGGCCCCTTCCCGCAGCCGACGGCCAGCGGGTGCTGGTTATCGATCAGACCCGTGATGACGCTTCCATCACCCACGGTCTGGCAGACGAGAGCTCGTTTCAGCGAATGCTGGAGGCGGCTCTTGGCGAGTATCCCGAGGCCGAGATCCTGATCAAGACGCATCCGGACGTCATTGCCGGGCGCAAGCGAGGTTACTTGACCGGCGCTGCCGGCATCGCGGCGGTTGAGCATCCACGCTGCCGCCTGATCAGTGAGGACTTGAATCCCTGGGCGCTGATTGACGCTGCGGACGCCGTCTACGTCGTTACCAGCCAGTTGGGATTCGAGGCGCTCATCGCGAACAAGCCGGTCCACTGCTTCGGCATGCCGTTCTACGCCGGGTGGGGGCTGACTCGAGACGCACAGACCTGCGCTCGGCGTAATGTCTCGCGAACGCTGCCCGAGCTCTTTACCGCGGCCTATCTTCGCTACTGCCGGTACGCCAATCCTTACACCGGCCAACCCTCGACACTGGAAGCGACGATCGACCTGATCGCCGATCAGAAACGACAGCGTGACCGCCTGGCCGGTAACTGGCTGGCCATGGGCTTCTCGAGCTGGAAGCGCGCCTTCATCAAGGACTTTCTCGGCCCAGCTTCGAGCGTGCATTTCATTCAAGAAGACGAATCGCTGGCCGATCATGCAGGAGAGCGGGACAGTCTCGTGGTCTGGGGACAGAAGGTGACCGAGGAGATCAAGGCCTTCTGCCATCGCCACGAGATTCGCCTGTGGCGCATGGAGGATGGCTTTTTGCGCTCGGTCGGTCTCGGCGTCGACCTGATTCGTCCTCTGTCGCTGGCATTCGATTCGCGAGGGCTCTATTACGACGCCAATCACGAAAGTGATCTCGAGCGCCTGCTGAACGCGACGGCGTTCGATGAGCATCAGTTGGCGCGCGCCGGCGCCATCAGGCAGCGCCTGATCGAGCTGAGACTCTCGAAGTACAACGTGAAAGGAAACCGGTTGCCGGATCTCTCGGCCCAGGCCACGGGTTCCCGCCCGATCGTGCTGGTACCCGGCCAGGTCGAGACGGATGCCTCGATTGCCCAGGGCTCACCGGAGATCAAGAGCAATCAGGCGCTGCTGGCTGCGGTTCGCGATAACCGCCCTGATGCCTTCATCGTCTACAAGCCCCATCCGGATGTCGTCAGCGGCGCGCGAGTGGGCCTCATCGACGACGAGGCTCGGGCGTTGTTCGATCTCGAGCTGGTGGATTGCGATATCGTCGATCTCATCGACATCGCCAATGAAATCCATACCATGTGCTCCCTGACCGGGTTCGAGGGGCTGATGCGCGGCGTCGAAGTCCACACCTATGGGCTGCCTTTCTATGCCGGGTGGGGGCTGACACACGATCGCCTGACATGCGACCGGCGTCGCCGCAAGTTGACGGTGGAAGCGCTGATCGCGGGCACGCTGCTCAGCTACCCGACCTACGTCGACCCGACGACCGGCGAGTTCTGTAACGCCGAGACCGCCATCGAGCTGGTCAGTCAGCAGCGCCAATCGGACAAGGGCCCCTCGCTACGCGTTCGCTGCTACCGGCTGTATCGCAATCTGTTTTCTCAAAGGCAATGATGTGAGCAAGAGCGGTAAACATTTCCTGTTGATGCAGGGCGTCTGCTCGCCCTTCTTCAACCGCCTCGGAGAGCAGCTTCGCGATGCCGGTCATGCGGTCACCAAGGTCAACTTCACCGTCGGCGACAGCGCGTACTGGCATCTCGGTGACACCTGCGTCTACCGTGGGCGCGCGGAGCACATTCCCGAGTATCTCTGCCGTGTATGGGAGCGTCGCGGCATCACGGATCAGGTGGTCTTCGGTGACCGCCGCCCGGTTCACCGGCGCGCACTTCTGGCGGCGAGACGACGTGGCATTCGCAACCACGTTTTCGAAGAGGGCTACTTCCGCCCCTACTGGGTCACGCTGGAGCGCGAGGGCGTCAACGCCCATTCGCTGCTGCCAAGGGATCCTGAGTGGTTTCGCGAGGCCGGTCGTCGACTCCCGAGCGCCGGCCGCCCGCAAGCGTTTCCCAATCAGTTCCACGTGCGAGCCCGCCACGATGTCCTCTATCACCTGGCCGGCCTCGCCAATCCGTTTCTGCACCCGCACTATCGCAATCACGCGCTGGTTACGGCCCCGGCGGAGTACGCCGGCTTCCTGTTGCGCAAGGCGCGGATGCCATACCTAGAACGCCGCGACGCCGAGCGCATGTCCATGGTTCTCGGGTCGAAGCGTCCGTTCTATCTACTGCCGTTACAGTTGAAGAGCGACGCCCAGATCCGCTATCACTCCAACTACAAGAACATGCAGGAAGTGATCGGCCAGGTCGCGGCGTCTTTTGCCTACCACGCCCCCAGCGATGCCAGGCTGGTGATCAAGAATCACCCGCTCGACATGGGCCTTGCGCACTACGCACGGCTGATCAAGGTCCTCACGCGGGAGTATGACCTGGGTGACCGGCTGGTCTACCTGGAGGGCGGCAATCTCGAAGCGCTGCTCAGGAAGGCCGCCGGGTTCGTCACCGTCAACAGCACCGCTGGTAACGTGGCCCTCGGTTTCGACTGCCCGACCCATGCCCTGGCCTCGCCGATCTACGACATGGCATCTTTGACGCATCAGGGCAAACTGGACGATTTCTGGCAGAATGCGCCCAAGCCGGACGCCGAGCTGTTTCGCGCCTTCCGGCGTACCGTCGCCCAGACTGTGCAGATCAACGGCGGTTTCTATTGTCGACCCGGGATCGAGCTGGCCTCCGAGAATGCACTGCACACACTGGAGCGTGACCGTTCGCCGCTACAACAACTCATGGATGAGATCGCCTCATGACTCGCATCGTGATAACCGGGGCTACCGGCGCCATTGGCTCGGCGCTGGCGCAGCATTACGCCGCACCGGGCCAACATCTGACCCTTCACGGCCGTCAGCAAGACGTACTCGAGCAGGTCGCCGGGGCGTGTCGCAACCAGGGCGCCGAGGTTCTGCTCAGCCAGATAGACCTCAATGATGACGCGGTGCTGTTCGGGTGGCTCGAGTCGCTCTGCGAACCTACGCCACCTGATCTGGTCATCGTCAATGCCGGCATGAACATCAATATCGGCGAGAACGGCGAAGGTGAATCCTGGGACGATGCCAGTCGCTTGATCGACATCAATCTGCGTGTGCCCATGGCCATGGGCAATTTCCTCGGCAAGCGCATGCGCGAGGCCGGTAGCGGCCAGCTGGTGTTCATGAGCTCGCTGGCGGCCTACCACGGCTTACCCGTTACGCCCAGCTACAGCGCCAGCAAGGCCGGCGTGAAAGCCTACGGCGAAGCGCTTCGCGGTTGGCTCGCGCCCAGCGGCGTCGGCGTCAGCGTGGTCATGCCGGGCTACGTCAGCTCGAAAATGTGCCACGAGATGCCCGGCCCTAAACCCTTCCTCTGGGAACCCCCGAAAGCCGCCCGACGTATCGCCACCGGCATTGCCCGTAATCAGGCGCGAATCAGCTTTCCGTTTCCGCTCAATTTCGGCTGCTGGTGGCTGGCGGTGCTTCCGGCATCGATTTCGCAGCGCCTGCTCCAATGGCTCGACTACGGCGAGGGGGCGCACTGATGTCGCAGGAAATTCTCGATCCGGGTATCTGGCAACTGACCTGGGCTCTTGTCGCCACCCTGATTATCAGTTCGCTATTCGAACAGCTACTGAAACCCCGACCGCAACCGGTCTGGCAGCGCTCGCCGGCAGTCATCGGAGTTCAGCTAGCGACGATCGTGCTGCATTTCGTTTTCTGGCTGTTGATCGTGCAGCGCCCATGGTTCGCGGTGGTGATTGCAGCATCGCTGCAGATGGTGATCATCCAGGTCAACAACACTAAGTCGACATCGCTGCGCGAGCCCTTCCTCTGCCAGGATTTCGAGTATTTCGTCGATGCCATTCGCCACCCGCGACTGTATATCCCCTTCTTCGGCATTGGCCTGACCGTCGCTGCCAGCACTGCCGGGGTCATCGCCATCGGAATCGGGTTCTGGCTCGAGCCGTCGCTGTACGGTCGTCCGGATGCGCCCTGGACGTTGTTCCTCACGCTGCTGCTCGCGGCGCTCTGCTCGCTTGCGCTCGTGCTGCTGACACGCCGTTTGCCAGCCAGCACGCTGGAACCGAACGACGATCTCGTCGCGATGGGGCTGTACCCCTATCTCTGGGCCTACGGCTTGCTCACGCGTCAGCCGATCGATCGCACCGATAACGACGAGGCATTTGCGCCCCACGCCGAAACACCGGACCCGGCGTCGCTGCCCAATCTGGTCGTGGTGCAGAGCGAGTCGTTCTTCGACCCTCGGGACTGGCAGCCAGGCATTCGCCGCGAGGTGCTTGGCACCTACGACGCGCTGATGGAAGCCGCGACCCACTCGGGCCGCTTCGACGTTCCCGCCTGGGGTGCCAATACCGTACGTACCGAGTGTGCGGTGCTGACCGGGCTGACGCCCGCCCGCCTGGGGGTGCACCGCTTCAATCCCTATCACCAGTTATCGAAGCATTCGGTGAACAATCTCGCCGGCGCGTTGAAAGCGCTCGGCTATCGAACCGTCTGCATTCACCCCTACCCGGCCACGTTCTACCTGCGCGATAGCGTCTATCCACTGCTGGGCTTCGACACCTTCATCGATATCGCCGATTTCGAGCCGAGCGAGCGTGACGGCCAGTACACCGGTGATCTGGCACTCGCCGAGCGGGTCAAGCAACAGCTGGAAACTGCCGATGATAGTCCGGTATTCGTGTTCGTCATCAGCATGGAAAACCACGGGCCGCTGCATCTGGAAACGCCGGACCCATCTGTCGCCGAGCGCTGGCTGGAAGGCGGGGTTACGAAGGGTTGCGAAGACCTGACCGTCTATCTGAGACATCTACACAACACCGATAGTATGCTGGCACGACTCAGGGACTCTCTCACGAGGGGTGAAAGGCCCGGCATGTTGGCGTTTTACGGCGATCATGTGCCGATCATGCCGAAAGTCTACGCGCAGTTTGGTGAGCCGGATGGTTTGACGAACTATTTCATCTGGCAGAGCGAGCCGAATACAGGCGATAACGTGCGCATGACCTTACCAGCCGATAAGCTGGGACTAATAATCTACGACCGAATTATCGACCGCGCCGGCCAGCGTGGTGCGAACTGAGCAAGGCGTAGCCAAGGTGCTACGAAGCAAGGAGTCCCAATGACCAAACGCGTTGCCATCATCGGCGCGGCTCACCGCTTTCCGAGCGCCCCGACATCCGAACGTTTCTGGCAAGCGCTCAAGACCGGCGAAGACCTTGTCACCACGGTCGCTGAAGACCGCTGGGGACTGGAGGCCTATCGCCATCCGGACAAGCAACATCCAGGCACCAGCTACACCTTTGCCGCCGGCAGTATCGGTGACATTGCCGGCTTCGATGCCAGTTTTTTCGGCATTTCCCCGCGGGAAGCGGGTCAGATGGATCCGCAGCAGCGACTCCTGCTCGAGATGACCTGGGAGGCGATGGAAGATGCGGGCGTCCCGCCGGTTTCGCTGCGAGGCAGTCAATGCGGCGTGTTCATCGGCATCGCGAGTCTCGATTACTCCTATCGCATGGCCGACGACATGTCCGCCATCGATACCTCCACCGCGACAGGCAACACCTCGAGCATCGCGTCGAACCGCATCTCGTATCTCTTCGACCTGCACGGCCCCAGCATGTCGCTGGATACGGCCTGCTCGTCCTCGCTCGTCGCCTTTCATCAGGCGTGTCAGTCGATTCGCAGTGGCGAGACCGATATCGCACTGGCCGGCGGTATCAGCCTGCACCTCCATCCGTACGGCTTCATCATCTTTTCCAAGGCGAGCATGCTCTCGCCCACCGGCCGCTGTCAGGTATTCGACGAGTCCGGCGACGGCTACGTTCGCTCCGAAGGGGGCGGCGTCTTCCTGCTCAAGGATTATGACAAGGCAGTCGCGGACGGCGATCGCATCCTCGCCGTGGTCGCCGGTAGCGGAGTCAACACCGATGGCTTCAAGAAAGGGCTGACCGTTCCCAACGCCGATGCCCAGGTCGCGCTGATGACCCAGACGCTCAAGCGCGCCGGCCTGACCCCGGACGATATCGACTATCTCGAAGCGCATGGCACCGGCACCGCGGTCGGCGACCCCCTGGAGACACGGGCCATCGGCGCCGCCATTGGCCAGAAACGACAGCAGCCGCTGCCGATCGGCTCGGTAAAGTCCAACCTCGGTCATCTGGAGACGGCCTCCGGGGTCGCCGGCCTGGCCAAAGCGCTCTATGCCATTCGGGAGCGTGAGGTACCGGCAACGATCGGTATTCGCAAGGTCAATCCGCGAATCGATCTCGAGGGGTGGAATCTCGACATCGTTGACCAGCCGCGCAAGCTCAAGGCCGAAGGCCCCGTGACCATTGGTCTCAACTCTTTCGGTTTCGGTGGTGCCAATGCCCACGTCATCCTGCAGTCGCCGCCGGAGAGCGCCGCAGACGAGACGCCGGCGACCACTCGCCGGCTGCCCCTCTGCCTGAGTGCGCGAAGCCCGGAAGCCCTGCGCGAATTCGCCGCCAGGGTCAGTGACAGTCTGACGGAGGGCGGCGCCTCACTCTACGACACCGCCTACAGTCTGGCTTATCGCCGCGAGGCGCATTCTCACGCGGCCGTGCTTTTCAGTGACAACGCCGCCGACGCCATCACGCGTCTGGACGCTCTTGCAGCAAACGAGAGCGAACCCGGCACGGCAGTTGGGGAGCGTGTCGAAGAGCAGCATGGCCCCGTCTTCGTCTACGACGGCAATGGCTGTCAGTGGCGAGGCATGGGACAGACTCTGCTGCGGCAATCGTCGGTCTTCGCGGCCGCCATCGATGAAGTCGATACGCTGTTCAAGCGTCATGCCGATTTCTCGCTGCGGGAAGAACTGGACGGCAGCAATCAGCACCACGATGACGAGGCCGCCGGCGGCGAAGCGGAAGATCGGCTGGTGCGCACGGAGATCGCCCAGCCGGCCCTGTTTGCGCTGCAGGTCGGCATCACTCGCATGCTGGAAGCGGAAGGGCTCGAACCGGTAGCGGTCACCGGCCATAGCGTCGGCGAGGTCGCGGCTGCGTGGGCGTGTGGCGCACTGACGCTCGCTGATGCGGTCAGCGTCATTTTCTATCGTAGTGCCTGTCAGGGGCGCACGCGTGGCGGCGGCGAGATGACTGCGGTTGGCCTGGGCGCTGACACGATGCAGGGCTGGCTCGATGACGAGCTTCATGGCGACATCGTGATCGCCGGCGTCAACGGTCCCAAGGGCGTGACCCTGGCAGGCCCGGCCGAGGCGCTGTCACGCCTGGAAGCCGCACTGTCGGCCGAACGGATCTTCGCCAAGCGCCTGCCGCTCGACTATGCCTTTCATAGTCCGGCCATGGATTCGATTCACCAGGACGTGCTCGTCGCTCTCGCCGGCCTGAAGCCAACGCAGGGCAGGATTCCGTTCTATTCGACCGTCGCCGGCAAGGTCGTCGATGGTACGACTCTCGACGCCGAGTACTGGTGGCTCAACATTCGAGAGCCCGTGCAGTTTGCGTCGGCCGTCGATGACCTGATCGCCAGCGGCGCCAGAAGCTTCGTCGAGATCGGCGCGCAGCCCATCCTTCGTCGTTATCTGACGGATGCATTCAGCGCGCATTCGATTCACGCCAGCGCCATCCCGACGGTGGCCCGTGACAGCGACGACGCCAGCGCGATCGAGACCAGCGTCGCCTCGCTGCTGGTCAGCGGCGCCAGTTCGCCCCGAACCTGGTTCCCGGTCATCGGACGTTTTACCGACCTGCCGCACTACCCCTGGCAGCGGGAACGCCACTGGGCCAAGCCGACCGGCGACTCGCAGGGATTGATGGCGCGACACTACGAACACCCGCTGCTGGGCTATCGACTCGCGCGACAGGGCATCGCCTGGGAGAGCCAGCTGGATGCCCGGCGTCTGCCCTGGCTCGCCGATCACAGGGTCGGCGATGCCACCGTTTTCCCGGGTGCCGGCTTCGCCGAACTGGCCTTGGCTGCCGCTGCGAGCGTCAAGGGAATGCCGCTGCTGGATATCGAGGCACTCGAGATCCTCAACCCCCTGCTCCTGGACAGTGCTCACGGCAAGAAGCTGCAGGTCGAGTTCGACGAACTCGACGGCAGCCTCTCCATGAAGACGCGGGAACCGGCCAGCACGGATCCCTGGACACTGAACGCGCGCGCACGTGTCGCGGCCCAGACGCGTGGACTGATGCTGACGCGTGCCCCCAGCCCGCTGCCCCAGCGCCCGGCGGACTTCGACCGCGCGCAGCATCTGGCAATGGCAGCGCATGTCGGACTCGATTACGGACCGGGCTTTCAAGCCGTCAGCGAAATCTGGGTGGAACAGGATCGCGCTATCGGGCGTATCGAACTGCCCGCCGAAATCAGTGACGGACAGCGGGAGTGCCTGTTGGCTCCCGGTCTGCTGGACAGCGCTTTTCAGCTGTTCATCCCGCTACTCGCGGAAGAGCTGGCAGCCGAAGATGGGCTCGCCTTCGTGCCTGTCAGGCTTGATCGGCTGCAGCTGCAGATCGATGCCGATGTACCCGCCTGGATGGAGGTTCGGCTCGTCAGTCGAGCGCCCCACTCACTTTGCGCCGAAGTGGCACTGTTCGATGCCGACGGCAATGCCGTGGCTGTCGTTGAAGGCGCGCGATTCAAGGCGGCGCGCCTGCGCCACGCCAGTCAGCATCGCCTGAGCTACCTGCAGCACCGCCTGGTCCCGGCCCCGAGAGAAGCGGCCGAGCTTCCGCTTGACGATACGACGGCGGCATTTGCCCTCACGCAGCTCTGCGATCACTATCGGGCCGGGACCGCCAGTCGCTACGCCGAAGAGATCGAGCCGCTGCTGGAGACGCTGGTCAGCGCTTTCCTCGACGAAGCGCTTCGGGTTCATGCCGATGCCGACGGCCAGCTGCTGCAGGGTCGCTTCGATGCCGGCGGAAGCGTTGTCCGACAACGCCGCCATGACCTCATCGCGCTGGCGATGGTTGCCGGTGTCCTCGAAGAGACGCCGGCAGGCTGGCAGCTCCGCGCAGCGCCAGACATCGACTCGGCGACCATCTGGAATCTGCTGATTCGCGACTACCCGGACTACGCTGCGTTGACACACAGTATCGGGCGGTTGGGGCTGCATCTGAACGAGTGGCTGGAGGATCGCCTCGATACCGAATCGCTCGGGCTGGAACCCGCACGCCTGACTCAGCTTTTTCAGGCCGCTATCGGCGAGCGCGGCTGGCACGCACTGGCCGACACATGGCAAGAACAGTACGGCATGTCGCTCGAGCTGTTGCCGCCGCATCAGCGACTGATCGTACTGGAGGCATCGGCCGCAGGACCGCAGCTGGGTCGACGCCTGATGAACGGTCTCCCGGGCGATCGCGCAGCCTTCCGTTTTCTACCGATGCGCCACGCAGCGCTGCATGATGCCGAGCCGCTGGCTGAAGCCGACGCGCGTGTCGAGCTGCTGACGCTGGATGCCGTTCCGCCGGCACTCGGTGCCAACGTGGCGCTGGTGATGCTGGACGGTACCCAGGACGAAGTGAATATCGCGCTGGAGCGCCTGCCCGCGCAGCTGGCGACGGACGCCCAGCTTGCCTTGCTGTCGCTCGACGATAACGACTGGCAGACCTTTCTCGGGCTGGCCATGGCGCCGGGCGAGCGTACGGCAACACTCGCCGGAACTCGACAGCAGCTCCAGCGACTTGGCTACCGGCAGGTGGAAGTGCACGGGCTGGAGAGCGAACGCGGCGGCGTGCGGCTGATTACCGCCCAGGCACCGCTGGATTCTGCCCGCCCCGAACCGCGGCAGGACGCTGGCGACGAGGCAGTACCGCATTGGATGATCGTCAGCGATGAGACCAGCCATTGGCTGGCGCGGCCGCTGGCCGAACGTCTGGTGTCGCTGGGTCACGCCATCGACCAGGTCGAGGAGAGTGCTACCAACCCCGCTACCCTGCTGGCCAATGCCGAAGCAGCGCCCACCGGCGTACTGGATCTCCGCGGGCTGGCAGCTCAGGCGGAGAAGCGCTGCGTGTTCGCCACCGAGTGGCTTCAGGCGCTGGAAAGCCGATCCTCCGACGCGAGTCTATGGCTGCTCACGCTCGGTGTGGGATCCTCGCTCGATGACGCCCAAACGACCGTCCGCGTCGACGAATCTGATGGCGCTGCCACCCAGACCGAGGACTCGGCGCTGTGGGGCTTCGGTCGCTCGTTGCAGAACGAAGCGGGCAGCCGTGGCGTGCGTCTCATCGACCTGCCTGCTTCCAGTGCTCGTACCCTGAGCGGCGAGCTTCTGGCTGCCCTGCTCCTGGAGCTCGTTGCCCCGGACGCAGAAACCGAAATCGTGCTGGACGGCGACGGCGAACGCTGGGTTCCCAGGCTCTCACTCGCGCCCGGGCCGGACCAGACAGACGCGAGCGAGCCAGCCGGAGACGACACCCGAGCCGTCAGCCTCGGTTTCGAACTCCCCGGCCAGCTCAGGCATCTTCGCTGGCAGCCGCATACGCTGGAACCGCTGGCGCCGGGCCAGGTCGAGATCGCGGTCAAGGCCACGGGACTCAACTTCCGCGACGTGATGTACGCGCTCGGCCTGTTATCGGACGAAGCGATCGAGAACGGGTTCGCGGGTCCGACCCTCGGGCTCGAATTCGCGGGCGAAGTCACCCGAACGAGTGACCCGTCCAGCCCCTTCCGACCCGGTGATGCGGTCGTCGGTTTCGGCCCGGCCAGCTTCAGCGATCGGCTGATCGCGGACGCGAATGCATTGGCCGCCATCCCGGCAGAGATCGGCTACGCCGCCGCCGCCACGATCCCGACCACGTTCTTCACCGTCTATTACTCGCTCAAGCATCTAGCGCGGCTGCAAGCCGGTGAACGCCTGTTGATTCACGGTGCGGCGGGCGGCGTCGGCTTGGCGGCCATCCAGATCGGTCGCTGGCTGGGCGCCGAGATCATCGCCACGGTGGGCTCACCAGAGAAGCGCGACTTCCTGAGGTTGATGGGGGTCGAACACATCTACGACTCTCGGAGTGTGACGTTCGCCGAAGAGATCCTTCACGACCTTGGCCAACGCAACGACGGCGCAGGCGGGCGTGCCGGGCGCCACGGGGTCGACGTGGTTCTCAACTCTCTCGCCGGCGAGGCGATCAACCAGAACCTGCGCGTGCTGAACCCGTTCGGCCGTTTCATCGAGCTCGGCAAGCGCGATTTCTACGAAAACACCAAGGTCGGGCTGCGTCCATTCCGCAATAATCTCAGCTACTTCGGCGTGGATTCCGACCAGTTGATGAGCGAGCTGCCCGATCTGACGGCGGAGCTGTTCAAGGAGATGATGGCGCTGTTCGCCGATGGCACGCTCGCGCCACTGCCCTACACGGCGTTCGGTGCTGGCCAGGTGGTGGAGGCGTTCCGCTACATGCAGCAGGCGCGGCAGATCGGTAAGGTCGTCGTCACCTATGAACGCCCACCGACAATGGCGCGACTCCCCGCGGAACTGCCACCGCTGGCGCTGGATGCCAATGGGACTTATCTGGTGACCGGCGGTCTCGGCGGTTTCGGGCTCGCCACCGCAGAGTGGCTGGCAGCCAAGGGCGCGAGGAAACTCGTGCTGATCGGTCGCCGAGGTGCGACAACCGAAGAGGCCGCAGAAGGCATCTCCCGGCTGGAGAAACAGGGCGTCACCGTGGCGGCGCGAGCCTGCGATGTCACTGATCGTGACGCACTCGCGGCAACGCTAGCCGAAGCGAGAGAGCTTCTCGGGCCGATCAAGGGTATCGTTCACGCGGCAACGATCATCGATGACGGCCTGATCCGCAATCTCGATGGTGATCGCGTACGCCGGGCGATGGCACCCAAGCTCGAGGGCGCGCGCCATCTGGATGCGCTGACGAGTGCAGACCCGCTATCGTTTTTCGTTGTCTACTCGTCGGCCACCACGCTTTTCGGCAACCCCGGACAGGCGAGCTACGTGGCTGCGAACCACTGGCTGGAAACGTTCACGGCTCGGCGACGAGCCCGCGGACTGCCTGCCACCGTCGTGCGCTGGGGGGCCATCGAGGATGTCGGCTTCCTCGCCCGCAATACGCAAACCCGCGACAGTCTGCAGGAGCGGCTGGGTGGCCAGGCATTGACGTCTGCAGATGCGTTTGGCGTGCTCGAGCGCATGCTGGTCGCGGATGTCGCGTCGCTGGGCGTCCTCGAGCTCGAGTGGAAAGCCCTGTCGCGGTTTCTGCCCACGGCGGACGCTCCCCGCTATCGCGAGATTGCCAGAACCGCCAAGGATGACGGCACCGAAACCGGGGATGACGATCTCAAGCAGCTGCTCGCGACGCTGTCACCGGAAGCGCTCCACGACACGCTGATCGACGTGCTCGGCAAGGAGCTGGCCAAGATTCTGCTCATCGATGAAGAGAAGATCGATATTCATAAATCTGTCTACGACATGGGATTCGACTCGTTGATGGGCGTCGAGCTGGTGACCGCACTCGAGTCTCGCCTCGGTATCCAGGTGCCAGTCATGGTGCTGAGCGAAGCCGGGACACTGGCTAAGCTCTGCGACTATCTGATGCTCAAACTGGGCGGGGATAGTGTTGACGAGAGCGATGACGACGTGATGAGCGGACTCGCCGCGCAGCACGGCGTCAGCGAGCTGCAGGACAATGCCGATGGCAGCGACGGGGCGAAGTCATGAGCCAGTCCAGAGAGGCACTCAAACAGCGCCTGCTGCAGGAGGCACGGCAACGTCGTCAGCAGCGTCCCGAAGGGGAAACACCGTCGACGTCGCTGCCGGCTGCCGGCAAGGTCGATGAGCGTTTTACCCGATTTGACCGCCACCCTGGTTATCAGCAGTTGAAGCTGATGCGCGAGGGAGGTCAGCGACTGGGCATCCCCGATCCCTTCTTCAAGGTGCATGAGGGAACGGCGGGAGCGACGACGATCATCGGCGGGCGCGAATGCATCAACTTCGCGAGTTACAACTACCTGGGGCTGGCACACCATCCCAAGGTGATACAGGCTGGGATCGAAGCCCTGGAGCGTTACGGTAGCTCGGTCTCCGCAAGTCGCCCGGTATCGGGCGAGCGCCCGATTCATCAGGCGCTCGAAAAAGCCATCGCGGAGACCTACGAGGTCGAAGACGCCGTCGTGTTCGTCAGTGGTCATGCGACCAACGTCTCGACGCTCGGATATCTTCTCGGGCCGAAAGATCTGATTCTGCACGATGAGTACATACACAACAGTACTGTCGTCGGCGCGCAGCTCTCTGGCGCTCGCCGCATGAGTTTTGCGCATAACGACCCGGCTGCGCTCGAGACGTTGCTGGCCCGGCACCGTCATCAATTCGAGCGCGTCGTGATCGTGATCGAAGGACTCTACAGCATGGATGGTGACGCTCCCGACCTGAAGCGCTTCGTCGAGATCAAACAGCGCCATCAGACCTGGCTGATGGTCGACGAGGCTCACTCCTTTGCCGTGATGGGGAAAGAGGGGCTGGGACTGCGCGAGCACTGTGGTGTACCGGCGCAGGACGTTGATATCTGGATGGGCACGCTGTCGAAGACGATGTCCGGTTGCGGCGGCTACATTGCTGGCTGCCAGGCGTTGATTGAGATGCTGAGATACTTCGCCCCTGGCTTTCTCTACAGCGTCGGCATGCCGGCCCAGGTCGCAGCGCCCTCTCTCGCGGCCTTGGCGGTGATGAAGGAAGAGCCCGAACGCCTGGAACGTCTACACGACATCTCGCGTTACTTTCTCGAGCAGGCCAAGCTCAGGGACTTTGATGTCGGCGAGAGTATCGGCGTTGCCGTGGTCCCCGTCATCGTGGGTAGCTCGGTGCTCGCGGCGGGGTTGTCCGACGCGCTTCTCAAGCACGACATCAACGTCCAGCCGATCCTGCATCCAGCGGTTCCGGAGAAAAGCGCGCGGCTGCGCTTCTTCCTCAACTGCGACCACACTCGGGGACAGATCGACGCGACGCTCGATGCACTCGAGGCCGAGTGGTCGGCTCGCACGAGCTGAACGATACCCCTCTGGCGCTCGTCTCCGTTGGCGGCCCTGCCTCTTTCAGGCAGG
>NZ_BMZI01000001.1:771567-773546 GCF_014652715.1 Salinicola rhizosphaerae
ACAAATTTTGCCTATTCGAGCATCGGGATCGGAGTGTATGACCATCAATACAAGAGCGGCTTTTCTCGGACTCGCACTACTGACCACTTGCCAGACGGCTCTCGCTGATGGCTTCAGTCTCTCTGACCTCATTCAGATTGGCGAGGCGCTTCCGGATATCGAAACGGGAGGGGACGCCGCTGGCAACACCCAGGCGACGCTCACACTGAGCAACGGGCGCGAAGTCACCGTCAGCTCTCCGGATGGTGTCACGCCACTATCACAGCTGGTTGCCAACGACAGCAGCAATCTCGATGTCGATGGCACGACGGTCAATGTCAGCACCGATGCCGGGAGTCTCTCTGACGCCTACGACAATAGTGGAGAACCAGCGACATTCAGCATTTCGAGCATCGTCGAAACCCGCCCGGTAACGTTGAGCTGGACCGGCTCGCTGGACGAAACGGAGAGCGATAACGTCTTCGACGCTGAATTGAATGGCCAGCCCATCACACTGACCCTCCCCGAGGGGACCACACTATCGGAATTCAAGGGTTCGACGCCAATCACGCTGACCGATGCCGGAGGCAACGTACTGATCGACGACGCTTCGTTCAATAGCCTCTCCAGTGATGAACTCCTGAGCATTGCTTCACAAGTCGGCATGCTGGACACGGACATGGCACTGAGGGGAGCGCAGAAGCAGGCCATGGCCCAGAATTTCGGGATCATCGCCAACCAGATCAACGCCGCCATGCAGCCGGGCTTCAGCCGCTACGATCGCAATGCGGGAAGCCACGGACTCAATCTGTGGGTCGCTTCGGAAGCCAGTGATCTCTCGGGTCAAGCCGACACGACCCGCTATGATGGCGACGGCAAGGCGGCCTTCGTAGGCGTCGACAAGAAAATCAGGCATCGTTACGGCAGCGCGCTTCTGGGATTGGCAGCCGGCCATAGCGAGGTCGATATATCCACCTATGGCAATGCAGCTCGAGTCGAGCTCGGGGGCAACGTGATAGCGCCCTATGCTGCCATCGATTTCGGCAGTGGCGAGAATTGGGGCAGCGTTGCCTTCGATGTCATCGGCCTCTACCAGGAGCTCGATGGCAACAGTCGCAATCGTTATCTGACCGATGACATCGATCTGGATGGCGATCGCTGGGGCGCCCGAGCTTCCGGCACCTATTTTCTGCCGACCTTCCATCGTACAAACCTCGGCCTGACCGCAGGTGGCGCCTATCTGGATGATAAGCTCGATGGCACTTATCTCGGCACCAGAGCCGATTACGGCATTCAGCTCGGCGAAGTCTTCGGCGGCTTGAAACTCAGTTACCAGTTGCCAGCCGGCCAGATCTACGCCAGCGCACTTTACTATCGCAACGTTACTGCCGACGTCGACAGCGAAGTCAATCTGATAGAGAACGACGACAAGGATCGCAATGAGCTGCGCATCGGCGCCTCTCATTCACTAGGCCACAACCTCGATTTCAATATCTCAGGGCTGACCATCATTGGTGATAGCGATACCGAATACAGCAAACTCCAGGCTACCCTTGCGTATCAGTTCTGAGCCATCGACGACAAGCCAACGGAGCATGATTCGTGGCTCGTGGCTCGTATGGTTTTTCTTCCGGACAAGAAAAAACCCCAGCCTTCGGGCTGGGGTTTCGGATAGATGCCTGACGATGACCTACTCTCACATGGGGAGACCCCACACTACCATCGGCGCTAAGCGGTTTCACTTCTGAGTTCGGCATGGATCAGGTGGTTCCCACTCGCTATGGTCGTCAGGCAAAACTGACGCTGGACCGTGTTGCCTTCACTGCTTACCCGGCACACTGCCCAACTGATTCGGATCATGCTGCGATACGTCTCGCGTACCCGGCAAGTGTCGCCTCGATCGCGACCGGATCTGGTGTTGCCAGACCCCTTGGGGTTATATGGTCAAGCCTCACGGGGCATTAGTACACGTTAGCTCAACGCCTTGCAGCGCTTCCACA
>NZ_BMZI01000002.1:0-33552 GCF_014652715.1 Salinicola rhizosphaerae
GCGTGAGCGATGTCTCGCTCACGCCGCTTGGCAATGGCGCCCTCCCTGGGGCGCACGACCCTTGCGGGTGTAGCTACCCTTGCCCTTCCTGGGTTTCTGCTGCTGCTGGCGAAACTGCGGTGAGCGCAGCGCGGCCTTGAGTGCGTTATCGCGTATGGGATGAGGTGACATCGTTGTCTCCCTGAGATCGTTCAACGACGCACAACCGAGGCGCCCTAGCGGTCGGCACCCCGTATGCGCGGAGAGGCGAGGATGGCGATGAACAGGCGACTTTTCAACCCACTTGGACGAACAGGTGTTCGTAGAGAATTGCCGCGCCGATGGCGATCAGAACCAGTCCACCGAGCATTTCCGCCCGCTTACCGATCAACGCCCCGATGGCACGCCCGAGCATGATCCCGGCGGTCACCATCACCGTGGTGGCGACGCCGATGGAGAGCGCCGCGACAACGATATTGACCTTGGCGAACGCCAGCGTCACGCCGATCGCCATCGCATCGATGCTGGTCGCGAAAGCCGTTGCCACCAGCATCCAGAACGAAGATTTGCGAGGCTCATCCCGCTTTGCGCTGTCGTCGGCGGGTTTGAATCCCTCCCACATCATGTGAGCGCCCAGGCCCGCCAGCAGGAAGAAGGCGATCCAGTGATCCCACTCGGACACGAATCGCGAAGCGGCCAGTCCGATTGCCCAGCCGATGACCGGCGTGATGGTCTCCACCACGCCAAAAATCAGCCCGATGCGCAGCGCCGCCGGGAGACGAGTTCGCGTCAGAGCGGCGCCCTTGCCGATCGAAGCTGCAAAGGCATCCGTCGACATGGCAAAAGCGAGAAGCGCAAGAGAAGCAGGATTCATGGACTGTCGGCCGATTGATTGCCCGGATACGCCGCACACCGAAGTGGCGTCAGTCGTATCCCTGGTCTTGCCAACCCGAGGCAGGCGACCATGCTGCGGCGTCGCCGAGCGTAGTGCCATGACTGTCGCTGCATCGCGAAAGCAAGAAGTGACTCCAAGAGTAGCGACACTCTAGCCCCTGCATGGCGAAAGTTCAATAAACGACTGAAAAACAAGAGAAAATTAACCAAAGTGAACTCATGACGTCAGGGTTGATCAACTTAATCACGGTTGCATTTTGCAACAGGAGTTCGGTCTTGCCGACGAGGCGCGGGGCCCGGTGCTGAATTCGCTTGTCGGGATTTTCGTGTGTTGTCGAGCCCCGCCACCAGAGATGTCTTCTGACTGCTGTTTATCGGAAAAACAGTTTAGTTATCGGAAAAGCGGTTTATCCGGGAAATGACCTGGCCGTAAAACGACCTGGCTGAGAAACAGGTCGCCCGGGAATCAAAGCGCGCGCAGGAAAGCCACTAGCCGGCAGGAGCATCGTCGCCAAATGATGCCAATCAGAGACACTTAAAAACAGCAGTGTCGTTAAAAAGAGACGCATAAGAATAAAGTATGATCTGGTCCAATCGGCGAGGTATTGAATATGCGTTAATCTAAATTAATAGATCCTGATATACCGGACTAGCATCACCATTCAACATCAGATTCAGAGGAAAATCAGTCGGTCGTTTAAAACCCGTTATCAATAATAGCCAGGCGGACTATTGTGTAAAAAAATGTTTCAATCGATTCAAGATAGCACATTGAATCAGCGTTCAAATAAAATAAAATGCATAAAAATCATAATGATATAAATATTGTCCAATGATTATTTTGCTCACACCTCGTTGACATAATGCAGCAAACTTTTACTTATGCGGCGCCGATTTGTCATTGCTGAACAGTAATCTGAATGCGTCAGGTCGAAGTCGAACTGCGATGATCTCGATCCGGCAAATTCTCTCAGCCGCCAAATTCGGTGGCTCGAACCTAACGCATTCAGGAGAAGTCCCATGGCCGATTCCACCACTATCGATCCGACCACCTCCAACGACAGCGCTGATTCCGCCATTAGTCAGCTGGAAGCTGTTTTCGATCAAGCGATCGAAAAATCCGCTGAAATCACCAAGGTCACGACCGAGAAGAAGACCATGCTGGACGCCACCAAACAGCGCCCGCAGAACTGATTTCGCTCTGTCGCGGGGCGGTATCGCCCGCGTCGCCATCCGGGCCGAGCGGCTGGGGAAGCGTTCTCGCTCTCTCGCCATCGGTGCCGGATGGTTTCAGTTTCCTTGCCCTCTGACGGGTTGCGGCGGGACGAGCCGCCACATCGCCGACGCATCGGCGCCCTGTCGGGAGGTCATTTTCTCGTAGGACGCATACGGGATACTCCATGAATACCGTCAGCCCATCACCGGCGTCGACGCAGGACATCGTAGCGACGCTGGAGGTCATCTCCGGTCTGCATCGAGGCGCTGTCATCGAGTGGCGCGGTGCGGCCTGCCACATTGGCGCCGATGAGAGCGCCGATGTCTGGCTGGGTGATGCGGGAATATCACCCGAGCACACGATACTCAGATTTCACGGCCGCCAGATGGCGGTCGAAGCCGCCGGGGGCGATATCACTGTGGCCGATCAGACCGTGCGTGAAGGAACGGGACTGCGCTGCGAGTCGCCGGTCACGATTCGCCTCGGGAATGCGACGATCCGTATTTCGCGCCCGACACCGCCGCCACTTCTGCCGAAGTTTCCGCGTCTGCCCGGCATGCCGCCGAGACTCAAACGCTCGCTCAACCGCAGTGCGCCAGTGATGGCGTTGATCGTGACACTGGGCGTCCTGGGCCTCTACGAGTTCGTCGACGTCAATCAGGCCGGCGCCAACATCGGCAGCTTCGAACCGCTGGTCACGGTCGACGAGCAGGCCATCCGGGGCGCCCGGCAGCTGGTTGCCGATGCCGAGCCCGGGCCGGCGACAGCGCTGCGCGACCACTTGGCAGCAGCAGGGCTGAATGCCATGACGGTGAGCCGTCACGATCGCTATCTCAGCGTGTCGGGCCATTACGACCAGGGTCAGAAATCGGCCTGGGACGAGACCCAGCGATGGTTCGATCAGCGCTTCGGCAGCCGCCACGTACTGCTCAATTCGGTGACGGCCCGGAGTACACCGAGTCAGCCCGACCTACAGCTGAGCGCCGTCTGGCTGGGCGAGAACCCCTACGTGATCGACCGCGACGGCAAACGTCTCTATCCGGGCGCAGCGCTGCCGTCCGGCTGGGTGGTGTCGGCGATCGACGATCAGCGCGTGCTGCTGCGTCATGGCGACGAGCAGTTCTCGCTGACGCTATAGGCCGGCTGCCGGATGAGGATCGGTGAGCGCGCGACGCCGGCGGAGCGACGAGAAGCCCTCGGCGTCGAGCCGATATCGCCGACGGCTGCCGAGCGCAACATTCGCACTCGGGATGCCTTCACGCGGGCCATCAGCGAAGCACGCCAGCAGCGCTCGCTACGGCCAGCGCTTCGCCAGCGGCTGAGTGCCCTGGCGGCGCCGGCCCCGAGCGATCCCGCTACATTCTCCGGCGCGCGCAGCATCGAGCTGCTCGAACACGTCATCGATCACCTGCTGCCGGAGCTCGAGGTCGATGAGGCAACGCGAGACGCCGCACGCTCGATACTCCATGAGGAGCTTCAGTGGCGGCAGGCCTACGACGGCCGGATCAACGAGCCGCTCGCCATCCGCTCTGGCGCGGACGATGAAGAGGAGACGACATGAGTCAACGCGATGACCGCGACGCCGCCGACCTGCTCCACCTCATCGGCTATCTCTATCTGCAGAGCGGCCAACGCCCGCGTGGCCTGGTGCTGCTGCTCGTCGCCAATCGCCTGGCGCCGGGGCACACCGGCATTCTTCACGCGCTCTGCCAGGGGTTTCTCGCCAGCGGCCAGGGCCAGCGCGCGCTGCACACGATCGAGCGAATCGAAGCCACCGCGCCGAACCCGCCCGACCCGGCGCTCACGCTGTTGAGAGGCCGTGCCCAGGCGTTGAACGGCGATACCGATCAGGCCCGCGCCAGCTATCGCGACTATCTGGCGCAGCGGCGTCTCGCCCGTGCCGAGGAGTCTGGACGTCCTGAGCGTGGGGGCGAGGCATGAGGAGCCTGCTCGCGCGTCTCGATCTCGTCGCTCGCCGCGCTGCGCAGCGTAGCGACGTCATCATCGCCGCCTTCATGGTGCTGGCGGTGGTGATGATGATCATCCCGCTGCCCACGCCGCTGGTCGACGCCCTGATCGGCATCAACATCGGCTTCAGCCTGCTGATTCTGGTGGTCGCTTTCTACATTTCCCACCCGGTCGAGTTCTCCTCGCTGCCACCGATCATCCTGCTCGCCACGCTGTTCCGGCTGGCGCTGTCGATCACCACGACCCGGCTGATTCTTCTCGACGCCGATGCCGGCCAGATCGTCAGTGCCTTCGGCAACTTCGTCATCGCCGGTGAAGTCGTCATCGGCATGGTGGTCTTTCTGATCATCACCGTGGCGCAGTTTCTGGTCATCACCAAGGGGTCCGAGCGCGTGGCCGAGGTCGCCGCCCGCTTCACGCTGGATGCCATGCCCGGCAAGCAGATGAGCATCGACAACGATCTGCGCAATGGCGATATCGACACCGCCGAGGCGCGCCGCCGGCGCTCGCGTCTGGAGAGCGAAAGTCAGCTCTACGGCGCCATGGATGGCGCGATGAAATTCGTCAAGGGGGACGCCATCGCCGGGCTGGTCATTCTCTTCGTCAACCTGATCGGCGGCCTGCTGATCGGCATGCTCGAGCATGACATGGCATTCGGCGACGCCGTCGAGACCTATTCGCTGCTGACGGTCGGCGACGGCCTGATCGCGCAGATTCCTGCGCTTCTGATCTCCATTGGCGCCGGGACCGTGGTCACCCGCGTCAGCTCCGACAACGCCAGCGACCTCGGCAGCGAGATCGTCGGCCAGCTCGGCAGCAACAGCAAGGCGCTGGGCATGACCGCCACGGTGCTGTTCTGCGCCGCTTTCATTCCCGGTTTCGCCACCGGAGTATTTCTCTCACTCGCCGCTCTGCTCGGCGGCGGCGCCTTCTACCTGCGCCGTCGCCAGCAGCGCCAGAGCGCCGAGGCATCGCCATCGGCGGAAACCGAAACGCCGATGCCGGCTGAACCGAACCCAGTGGCGGAAGCAGAGCCGGCCACGCCGACACACGCAGACGACGATCCGCGCCACCACCGCGTCATGCTCGGCCTGAGCGCCACGCTGGCCGACGAGCTGCCGCTCGATATCCTGCGCGAAGCGATGCAGCACGCCGGGGAGCAGGTCGAGCGCGATCTCGGCATCGCCATTCCGGCCATCGGCCTGCGAATCGAGCCGGCGCTGGTGGCGCGGCACTTCACCATCGAGCTCGATGAGGTGCCGGTGCTCAGAGGAGAACTACCGGCTGACTCGCTGCTGCTCGACGATGACGACACGCTTCTGGCGGTCGTCGAGATCACGCCAACGCCGCAGCCGGCGCTGGTGGATCGCGGTCAGTGGCAGTGGCTACCGGCCGAGGCCGCCGACACGCTGGACGATGCCGGCATTCGTTATCTCACGCCGGCGCAGACGCTCGAACGCTGCCTCGAGCGGATGCTCGACCGTTACGCGGGCGAATTCGTCGGCATCCAGGAAGCGCGAGCGCTGCTTTCCGAGATGGAGAGCCACTACGCCGAGCTGGTCAACGAGGCGGTTCGGGTGGTATCGCTACAGAAGATGGCGGAGATCCTGCGCCGACTGGTCAGCGAGGGTGTGCCGGTACGCACCATGCGCACGATTCTGGAAGCGATGGTTACCGTCGGCGGTCAGGAGACGAATAGCGCGCGTCTGGCCGACCGTGTGCGGATCGCACTGGCGCGTCAGATCTGCCACCGCCACGCCGGTGCCGACCGCGTGCTGCCGGCCTGGGTTGCCACACGCCCCCTCGAGGAAGCGCTGCGCAGTGCGCAGCGTCATGGCGACGATCAGCCGCGCAGTGCGCTGCCGACGCCGCTATCGCGTGCCTTGAACAGCTGGTTCGAGCAGCAGCTCGCGGCGCTTGAAGGCGATCTGAAACCGGTCGTCGTCATCGCCCATGATGTCCGTGCCTCACTGCAGCAGTGGGTTCGACAGCAGGAGATCGACCTGCCGGTCATCGCCTGGCAGGAGATCGCACCGGAGTTTCATCTGCAAGCGATCGCGCAGGTGCGGCTGCCCAGACCGACGACAAGACGCGAGGCGCAACCTCAGGCGCGGGCGGAGTGAGGCGAGCCGGCCACGAGCGCGCAAGAGCGGGCTCGAGTGAACAAAAAAGCGCGCCATCGCGCGCAACGAAACGATCACGGTAAAAGACGGGATTCTTGATGACAGAGTGGCAGCGAATTTCATGACCTTGACGGCGTTACCATCGATCCTACCCACGAGCCGCATGCCACACCGCCGGCCGCTGCTGGCACTCTCTCTGTTGTGGCCGGGGCTGCCGTGGCTGGTACTGTTGTCTCTGGTGCTTGGCGCTCTCCTCGGCCTACCGGAAACCGCCAGCGCCGATGTCACGGTGGATGGCGCCGGCCGGCCGATGACGCTGGAGACCGGCCAGGGCCGCATCCTGCGCTTCGATGGCGACATCGCCTCGGTGTTCGTCGCCAACCCCGACATCGCCGACGTCCAGGTCGTCTCCCCCGGCGTGATCTACCTCTTCGGCAAGCAGTCCGGCGACACCAACCTGATCGCGCTCGATGCCGACGACCAAAATCAGGCCTCGATGCATCTGCAGGTCCGCGATGGAGTCGAGGGCGCGCGACAGTCGCTGCGCGGTAGCGGCGGAGAGTCTCAGATTCGCCTCGGCATGGCCGGCAATCGGCTCGTCGCCAGCGGCACGAGCCGCTCCGTCGAGGGGGCCATGGCGACCCAGTCGACGCTCGAGGCGCAAGGTGCGAGCGGCGTCAACCGCACGACCTACGATGGCGCCACCCAGATCAATATCCGCGTGCGCTTCGCCGAGGTCGCCCGCGACGAGCTGCTCAACTACGGCATCAGCTGGAATGCATTGATCAACAACGGGTCGTTCTCGTTCGGTGTACTGACCAGCGACATCGCCAGCACGCCGAGCGCGGAAGGCGTCGACGGGCTGCTGCAGGCACTGCAGCAGAATAACCTGCTGCAGATTCTGGCCGAGCCGAACATCACCACGGTCTCCGGGCAGACGGCAAGCTTCCTCGCCGGCGGCGAGATTCCCATTCCCGTTCCGGTCAACAACGACCTGGTCGGCATCCAGTACAAGCAGTACGGGGTTTCGCTGCTGAGCACGCCGACGCTGCTGCCCAACGGGCGGATCTCGATGGAGGTGCGCCCGGAGGTGAGCAGCATCGCCAGCGACAACGTACAGATCGCCGGCTACGACGTGCCGTCGCTGCAGGTGCGCCGGGCCGATACGGTGATCGAGGTCGGCAGCGGCCAGACTTTTGCCATCGCCGGCCTGTTCCAGCGCCAGGCCTCCAACGAGATCGAGCGGGTCCCGGTGCTCGGCGACATACCGATTCTGGGCCAGCTGTTTCGCTCGCGCCGCTTCCAGCGTAACGAAACCGAGCTGGTGATCCTGATCACCCCTTATCTCGTGGCGCCGTCGTCAGCGCCGACGCCGCGCACACCGCTGGATCAGGCACAGGTCGCGAGCTCGCCACGTCTGAATGACAGCCGCGCGCAGCACGCCCGCTCCGCCGGCGCCGACGACCCGTTCGGGTTCTACCTGCAATGAGAGACGTCATGAGAGAAGCCATGAAGACCGCTTCGCCGGCCGCGTCGACGAGGCGGACACTCGAATCCAGATCGGCCATCGGGTCGGAGCCGCTGCGCCTCGTCGCCCTGCTCGTGCTGCCCGCACTGCTGCTCGGCGGCTGTCACTCCTCGATGGGGCCGATGAGCTGGACCAGCGGCTATCGCAACGTGACCGTCGCCGATGCCGATGGCCAGGGCACGTCGACGCGCGCGATCCCGAATCTGTGCCAGAGCGATCCCGATCAGTCGGGACTGATCACGCTGCCACCCGGCTGCGCCAACGACCTCAACCTCGAGCTGATGGTGGTCGACCCCGGCGACCTGACTCGCGGCCAGGAGATGGGTCCGGCCATGGCCGCCCCGGTTGCCGAGGCCGCCGACCAGCGACTGAATAACCGCGAGCGGGCGAACGAGCGACGCGCCATGCTCGAAAACGAGGCGCGCAATGCCATGGGCCAGAGCGCGACGACCGATGGACTCTAGCGTGACAGTGGCATCTAACCGCCGCGCGAGCCCGTCAGGCCGACGTCGCGGCGGCCAGCCTGAGCGCGCCAGCGCGCGCGGCGGGCGTCGGCAGCGAAGCGATACGCCGTGCGCTGTCGATCAGCTTCGCGCGCTCGGCAGCGCTCATGTCCGGAATCTCGAGTCGCTCGGCTTCCGACTCGCGTCCGGCGAGCACCAGCACCAGCAGCGCATTGCGGTAGTGGCGCGGCTCGGCCAGCGGCGAATCGACGATCTGGCGGACGTCGGCGCTGGCGCGATCGGCATCGCCAGCCAGAGCCTGCGCCAGTGCGAGATTGGTGCGCACGTCGAGGTTCTTCGGATCGAGCGCCGACGCTCGGGTGAAGGCCTCGACCGCCGGCGCCGAGCGTCCGGCCAGCGCTTGCGCGGCGCCGAGTCGGCTCCAGGCCGCCACGCTGTTCACCGCCGGCGCCGCGGGCGTCAGGCTCTTGAGTGCGGTTTCCGGCTCGCCCATTCGCAGCTGCGCGGTGCCGAGGCCAAGCAATGCCGGCGCCTGCTCGATGTCTTCACGCAGCGCATCGCGGAAGGCCTCTGCAGCGGCTGCGTCGTCGCCGCTCGCCAGGCGCGCGTTGCCAAGCTTGACCCGAACCTCGGCACCGGTGTCACCCTGTGCGATCGCGCGTTCGTACATGGCGGCAGCGGTCGCGTGATCGCCACGCTGATCGACGTCGTCGGCCAACTTGACGAGTTGACTACCGTCGCCGGTCGGCCCGGTGCCGGGCGATGGCGCTCCCGCACAGGCGGTGAGCATCAGCGTCAAGGCGCTGGCGCCGAACAGTCGCGCCAGCGGCAGTATCGGGGAGGTCGCGGTCAATGACTTCATGCGTCGATCGGTCCAACGGTCGCGAAAGGAGAGCGACAGCGTACCCGAGATTCGCCAGCGATGTGCAGCGCTCGCCGATGATGCGCGGCACGCGACGGCACTGGAAACATCGCGTGCCGGCGCGAAGCTGGCTGCTGGCGTTGAGCCTCGCCATGGCCGCATCGATGCTCGTGCCGACCGCCAGCCGCGCCGCCGAGGCGCCCTGGGCCGACCGCGACTATCGCTACGTGGTGATCCGCCAGGACGTGCGTGACGTGCTGCAGGAGTTCGGTCGCAATCTGTCGCTGCCGGTCGAGGTCAGCGACGGCGTCGAGGGCGAGGTCAACGGAGATATTCACGCCGCGCAGGCCGGCGAGTTTCTGCGCAAGGTTTGCGAAGCCAACGGGCTGGCCTGGTTCTATGACGGCTACGTCCTGCATGTCGCCGCGCGCGACGAGCTGGCGCGGCGGGTCTTCGATCTCGATGGCATCGACAGCGACCGGCTGCTTGCCTCGAGCCGTGCCGCCGAAATCGGCGAGCCGCTGGGCGTCACGCTGATCGACGGCGGCGACCGGATCGAGGTCTCTGGCCCGCCCGCCTGGCTCGACAGCATGGCCCAGCGCATCGACGGCATGAGGCGCCCGACACCGAGCGCAGCGCCGGGCGGGGTGACGGTCTACCGAGGCAGCGTCGCGACGCCGGCCAAGGACGGAAACTGAGCGGATATTTCCTCGAGCAAGCGGCGGACCGGTCTTCAACGTCGGCCCGCCAGGCGCAGCAGCAAGGCAGTAGCGGTAAAGCGGTAAAGCGGTAAAGCGGTAGCCAGGCAGCAAGCGCGACCTGAGGTTTGGGTCGCAACGACAACCCATGACAGGAGGCCACAATGGCAGTCGATTCCGTAGACAGCGTCAACGCAAGCGGCGACACGTCGACGACGGATTCCCAGTCGTTCGACGACGCCCTGGACAATGCCGAGTTTCAGGACGCCATGGCGCAGGGCATGGTCCAGGTCGGCGGTCAGCTGATTCTGATGCCGATGATGAAGGACATGCTCGGCGAAGCGATGTCCGGCGGCGAGGATTGAAGCGGCCATGCCGTCGAGCGATTCCAGACACGCATCGCCGACGGCCGAACTCGGGGCGGACCGCGCGTCCGCTCCGCATCCGACAACGATCCGCCAGGACGAGAGGTGAAACATGACGCCAGTGACACCACCCGGTGCCGGTACGCCTACGCCGCTGCCGATGGCCGACACGCAGTCACTCAACTCGCAGAATCTGTTCGAACACATGGCGAGCCAGGCCGGACAATCCGCACCCGGCACGAGCCCCGGCGAGCTCGGCAGCAATCTGTTGAACAACCTCGATGGCTTCGTGGACCGGGTCAACGCCTTCTCGAAGGACGCCCAGATTCCCGAGACGTCGGCGCCCGATCGTTTTGCGCCGGTATCCGTGCGCGAGACGAGCGCGGCAGCGCCGCCCGCCGACGGCGGCGACACACCCACGGCATTCAGCGACGAATCGATGAGCCAGGTCGCCGACTCCCTGGCGCGCGTCTTCGATCATTCGATCGAGACCACCATGGTCGTGCGTGGTGCGACCCAGGTCTCGGGCTCCGCGAACACCCTGTTGAGAGGTCAGTGACGCTTGCGCTTCGATCCCGCTTTTGAGGCCTTTGCCACCCACGGCCAGCCCGCCAACACCTCCCGCACCCGTCGACTCTCGAACGGGCTGGACCCGCGTCGCCTGCTGCACTGGGCGCTGATGGCGGTCATGGCCCTGATGCTGCAGGCCTGCGATACCGATCTCTACACCCATCTCGACGAACGCGAGGCGAACGTGATCGTGGCGACGCTGTCTCGCAACGGCATTGCCGCACAGCGGCACGCGGAGGACGAGGGCCAGATGACGGTCACCGTCGACGAAAGCCGCTTTGCCGATGCCGTGGATATTCTCGACCGCGCTGGCCTGCCGGAGCGCAAGTTCGCCAATCTCGGCGATGTGTTCAAGGGCAACGGCCTGGTCTCCTCCCCGGTCCAGGAGCGCGCACAGATGATCTACGCCCTGAGCCAGGAGCTCTCCCATACCGTGTCGCAGATCGACGGCGTACTGTCGGCGCGCGTGCATGTCGTGCTGCCGGACAACGATCTGCTCGAGCAGAACAGCACGCCCTCCTCGGCATCGGTCTTCGTGCGCTACATGCCGTCGCTGGATATCGACCCGTTGATTCCGCAGATCAAGACGCTGGTCGCCAACGGCATCGCCGGGCTCTCCTACGACAACGTCTCCGTGGTCCCGGTCGCCTCGAAGATCCCGGAAGAGACCCGCAGCGCGACGCAGCCGATGATGGACACCTTCCTCGGCATCGCCATGCCAGCCGCTAGCGTCAGTCGTATCGGCTGGATCGTCGGCGTCCTCGTCATCGCCGTGATCGCGCTTGCGGCCGCGCTGGCCTGGCTCTTGTGGCGCGGGCAGTCCCGCCGTCCGTATACGCTATCGGCGTCCGACTCATCGTCAACCGACCCGGCGAGCCACTCATGATGTCGACCGTGCCCGCCCACGATCGCAGCGTCGAGACCGTGCCGGTCACGATCGCCGAACGCCATTGGCTCGACTGCCTCGATGGCATCGCCGATGACGCCCATCTGCGTGACTGGCTCGCCGAACCACGGTTCCAGGGACGCCTGATCGCGCGGCTCCGGGCTCGACATCAGCTCTCGCCGGCAGACGAACTGCCAGCGCTCGCGGAGGCGGACCGACGGCTTTGCCGGCTGGATACGCAGGAGGCCGCGCGCTGCGCCCGAGCGGCCGGGGTCATCGTGCACGCCGACGCCTTCGCTCAGGCGATACAGGCCGCTCAGGTCAGCGCACTCAGGGCACGCTTCGGCACCGAGCTGCATGCCCTGGCGCTCGAGACCCGTGACCAGCCGCGCCCCGATGTCCGCGAAACGCCACAGGCGACCGATATCGAGGCGCTCGAGGCCGCCGTCGAGCGTGACGGCCGGCGCAGCCTGATAGCCTGGTATCAAGCGCAACCGCCGGCGTGGCGGGCCTGGCTTGCCCTGGGCTGGCCTCTGAGGCTGATCACGGAACACAACGCCGCGGATCGCGATGCCGTACCTGAAAACGCCGCACCTGAAGGCGCCGTGCATGAAGTCGCCCTGCATGAGCCCAAGAGCGCGCCAGCCGATGATGCTGCCGTCGCCGTCGCGCGGCTGGCCGGGGAAGCGCTCTCGGCGCGATCGGCGACCGGGCACCGGCCGGAGAACGACCACGACGAGGAGTCCTCATGAACGATCTGCCTCGCCGCCCCGGCAAGGTGATTCTGCGCGCCGCCGAAGCGCGCGCCTGGACCGACGGCTTTGCGTTTCTCGACCGCGCTCGCGAGCGCGCCGAATCACGAGAGGCCGAAGTCGCCGCAGCGCGTGAGGCCGGCTATGCCGACGGATTCGCGGCAGGCCGGCGCGACGGCGAACGCCAGGCAGCGACACTGCTCGCCGCAACGCACGCCGACGTCGAGCGTTACATGGCCGGCCTGGAGCCGGAGCTTTCGCAACTCACGCTTGGCCTGCTGCGTCGCATTCTCGATGAGTTCGACGATGCCGAGCGCATTGCCCGCTGCGTGCGACGTGCGCTCGGCGAGTGGCGCCAGGCCCATCGCCTGCGGATTCGCGTCGCGCCGGCGCTGGAGCGCGACGTCGCCGAGCGGCTCGCCGAGCAGCCGCCAGCGGGGGTCGAGTTTCAGGTCGAGGCCGATCCGCAGCTGGATGCCTCTCAGTGCCTGCTGGTAAGCCCCGTCGCGGTGATGGATATCGGCGTGGAGGCGCAGCTCGGCGCCATCGATCGAGCGTGGCAGCGACCTGATGGGCAGACACCCCCGGAGGAGACATCATGACCGCGAGTCGGCTCGAGAGCCTGCTGCCGCGTCTGGACGCGCGCCTCGCCGACGTGCAGACGCGCCGCGTCAACGGCCGCGTCAAGCGGATTCGCGGGCTGCTGATCCATGCCAGCGTCGAGGGCGTGAGCATCGGCGAGCTCTGCCATCTGCGCGACCCGGTCAGCGGTCGCAGCGTAGCGGCGGAAGTGATCGGCTTCGAGGAGGAGGACGCGATCCTGTCGCCCATCGGAGAACTTCACGGTCTCTCGACGCGTAGCGAAGTGATCGCCACCGGGCGGGCCCAGGGCGTCGCCGTCGGCGAGTCGCTGCTCGGTCGCGTCATCAGCCCGCTCGGCGATTGGCTGGACGCCCGGCCGCCGGCGAGCGGGCTTCGCGACTATCCCGTTCACGCGGAACCCCCGTCTCCGCTCGCGCGTCAGCTGATCGAACAGCCACTGGCACTCGGCGTGCGCGCCATCGATGCGCTCAGCACGGTCGCGCGCGGCCAGCGCGTCGGTTTGTTCGGCGAGCCCGGCGTGGGCAAGTCCTCGCTGCTCTCCGCTATCGTGCGCGGCAGCCGCGCGGACGTGGTCGTGCTCGGGCTGGTCGGCGAGCGCGGCCGCGAAGTCCGCGAGCTGCTCGAGACCCAGCTCGACGCCGAGGCGCGCAAGCGCACGGTCTGTGTCGTGTCGACCTCCGACCGGCCGGCCATCGAACGCGCTCGCGCGGCGCTGGTGGCGACCAGCGTGGCCGAATACTTCCGTGACCAAGGGCGCGACGTGCTGCTGCTGGTCGACAGCCTCACCCGGTTTGCCCGCGCCCAGCGCGAGATCGGCCTGGCGGCTGGCGAACCACCGACCCGGCGCGGTTATCCGCCCTCACTGTTCGCCGCGCTGCCACGCCTGCTCGAGCGTGCCGGCCCCGGCGCCGAGGGGCAAGGCAGCATCACCGCCCTCTACACGGTACTGACCGAGGGCGACGGCACGCTAGACCCGGTCGCCGAGGAGACCCGCGCCATCCTCGACGGCCATATCGTGCTCAGCGCCGAGCTGGCTCGCCGTGATCACTTCCCCGCCATCGACGTGCTGGCCAGCCGCAGCCGACTGATGGATACCGTCGCCAGCGCAGCTCACCGACGCGATGCCGCCAAGGTGCGCGATCTACTGGCACGCTATCGCGATGTCGAACTGCTGCTGCAGGTTGGCGAATACCGCGAAGGCAGCGATGCGCCGACCGATGAGGCGATTCGCAAGCACGCCGAGATCGACGCCTTTCTGCGCCAGACGCGAGACGATCACGCCGACTTCGACGACACACTCGAACGCTTGGGAGCACTGGCCCGATGAATGCTGCCATGACCTCTCCCCGGCACGCGAAAACGGCCGCTCTCGAGCGCCTGCTGACCCTGCGTCGTCGGCGCACCCAGCGCGCCGAACGCGAGCTGGCGATCGAACAGGCGCGCTGTCGCGACCTCGAAGCCGAGGCACGGCGACTCGTGGACGAGCGTCGGCGACTCGAGCAGATCGCGACCCGTCGCGACCAGGCCCGCTTCGATGCCTCGCAGGGGCGTTCGCTCGACGCGACCGATATCGCCGAATGGCAGCAGAGTCAGGCGGAGGACGCCACGCGTCAGGCGACGCTCGAGCAGCGTCTGCGAACCTGCCACCAGGCATGGCAGATCGCGCATCGACGCCAGCAGACGAGCCGCGGCGAATGGGCGCGACGAAGGCGCCAGCAGCAGGCGCTGGAGCGCCTGCAGGATGACCACCGCCGCGTTGCCACGCTCGACGCCGAGCGCCTGGCCGAACTGGAGAGCGAGGAGAGCCGCAGCGGCCGGGAGCTCACCCCATGAACATGATGACGCGCGCCAAAGTGTCCACCCTCGAGTCTCTGCTACCGCGCTTTGCGCCAGGCGCCGTGGCGTTGCACAACGCCCTGCACCGCCGGCGGCATTCGCTGGCGCTGTCGGCCGATTCGACTCGACCGGCGAGTCTGCGTCTGCTCGCCGACTCGACACCCATCGAGCGCGAGGTGGTCTGCCATCTGCGGATCGGCGAGGAGCGGCTGACGCTGACGACGGGTTGGCGGACGCTGAACGCACTCGGCGCCCACCCCGCACGCCGACGCTCGCTCGAACACGTCGACGCCGAACTGGCGTCGCTATGGTTGGAGTCGGTCTGGCAACACTGGCTGGAACCACTTGAAGCGGCGCTCGCCAGCGAGATTCGCGTCGAGCCGCCAGTGAGTCGCTCGACAGCGCCGGAGGATCTCCCCGAAGCAGATGCCGGGAATACTGGACGAGTGACGGGGAGCCCTGGACGAGTGACGGCGGCGATGGCGCTGGAAACCCTCGAGGGCTCGTACGCCTTCGCGCTGACACTCGACGAGATGCTGGCCATTCGGCTACGCCCACTGTTCGAGACACGCTTCCCGCCCAGAAAAGCCGAGGCGGGCGCGGTCAGGTTTTCGCTCGGGGTCATCGCCGGTCGCCAGCCACTGACTTTGGGCGAATGGCGTTCGCTGAGGCCGGGCGACGTGGTCATGCTGGAGCGGGCGCTCGCCGATCCGGCAACAGCCGAGATCGACATCGCCGGCGCGAGCACGCGCGCCACGCTGACCGCCGATGGCCTCGTGCTGCGGGAGCGACCGCAGATCCGGCCCAGCACCGCCGCGCCCGCCGCCACAACGACAATGCAGAGAGATCAGGAAAGCGACCCGATGAACGAACCCACTGTGGATAGACAGCACGGCGCAGCCAGCGAACGACCGGCTGTGGATAACGCAGACTTCGACGATCTGCCGCTCCAGCTCACCTGCGAGCTGGGCCGCCTGGAACTGTCGCTCGGCGAACTGCGCGAGCTCGGTGAGGGCAGCGTGCTGCCGCTCTCTCGTCGACCAGCGCAGGCCGTCGACCTCGTCATCAACGGCAGGCAGATGGGCCAGGGCCGACTGGTGGCGATCGGTGACGATATCGGCGTGCAGATCGAGCGGCTGTCGCTCGAAAACAGCCCTGAGCGAGATGAAGGCCCTGAGCGGAATGATCGTTCTGAACGCATGAACAGCCTCGCCCCCACCGAGAGCCCCGAGCCGGATGACGAGGCAGCCAGGGAATGACGGAGTTCCAGCCCAATCTGATTGCGATCATCGTCGTCGTCGCGACCATCGGCCTGGTGCCGCTGGCGGTCGTGACGATGACGGGGTTCCTCAAGATCTCGGTGGTGCTGTTTTTGATTCGCAATGCACTCGGCGTTCAGCAGACGCCACCCAATCTGGTGCTCTACGGCATCGCGCTGATTCTGACGGTTTATATCACCACGCCGCTGATTGGCGAGATGGCACACCGCTTCGAGGATCGACAGGCGGGGCTCGCCAGCGTGGAGGAGATCAAGGAGACCGGTGAGGCGCTGCGCGAGCCACTGCAGTCCTATCTTTCCCGTTATGCCAGCGAACGCGAGCGGGCGTTCTTCATCGATGCCACGCGCAGTCTGTGGTCCGACGAGGCGCGCAACGATCTACAGGACGATGATTTGATCGTGCTGATTCCGGCGTTCGTCAGTTCCGAGCTGACGCGCGCCTTTGAAATCGGCTTTCTGCTCTACATTCCGTTTCTGATCATCGACCTGATCGTCTCCAACGTACTCATGGCAATGGGCATGATGATGGTCTCGCCGACGCTGATCTCGATCCCGTTGAAGATCTTTCTGTTCGTCGCCGTCGACGGCTGGTCGCGGCTGATGCATGGACTCATCCTGAGCTACGGCGGAGGCTGACATGAACGACGATATCTTCCTGTCGCTGATGAAGAATGCGCTGTGGACGGTGCTGCTCGTCTCCGCCCCGGCGCTGGTCGTCGCCATCATCATCGGCTTTGGCGTCGGGCTGTTGCAGGCGCTGACGCAGATTCAGGATCAGACGCTGCCGCAGGCGGTGAAGCTGGTAGCCGTGCTGCTGGTGCTGATCCTGACGGGGCCGCTGCTGGCCGGCCAGGTGGTCAACATGGCGGATCAGGTGCTGGACAACTTCGCCGTCTGGTCTCGCTGAGGTCATCTCATTGGCCGTCACCGACATCCACCACCGCTGACACTCGATGAACTACGACGTCTTCGCCCATTTTCTCAACGACTTCGCCTACCCGCTGATCGCGGCAGTGGCGATCGGCGTGGCGCGGGCGCTCGGCATGGTGATCATGACGCCGGCGTTCAATCGGCTCGGCCTGACCGGCATGATTCGCTCGGCGGTGGCGGTGACGATCTCGATCCCGCTGACGGTCTCGCTGTTCAACGACTTCACCGCCCTGCGCGAGATCTCGAGCTTTGCGCTGATGGGCATCGTGATCAAGGAGCTCCTGATCGGCGTGGCGATCGGGCTGGTCTTCGGCGTGCCATTCTGGGCGGCCGAAGTGGCCGGCGAGCTGATCGATCTGCAGCGCGGCTCGACCATGTCGCAGATTCTCGACCCGATGGGCGCAACCGAGACCGGGGTGACCTCGACGCTTCTGTCGATCACGCTGCTGGCGCTGTTCTTCATCACCGGCGGCTTCATGCTGCTGCTGGACGGCTTCTATCGCAGCTATGCACTGTGGCCGGCGATCGATTTCACGCCGCTGATGACGCAGGCCTCGGCGCTGGCGGTGCTCGGCCTGCTCGATCAGGTCATGAAGATCGGGGTGCTGATGATCGCGCCGCTGGTGATCGCGCTGCTGGTCGCCGATCTGATGCTTGCCTACGTCGCGCGCATGGCGCCCAACCTGCACGCCTTCGACCTCTCGCTGCCGATCAAGAATCTGCTGTTCGCCTTTCTGATTCTGATCTACGTGGTCTTCCTGATTCCGCTGATGGTGGACCAGCTCGACGTGCTCAAGCTCAACATGGAGCGCCTCTCCGCGATTCTCGGGGCCATGGGCTAGGCGCTGGATACCGATGAAAAGAGAGCTCGCCGATACCCGAGACCCACAGGGCGTTACACGTCGTTGCCGTGTTGCCATGCCGTCGTCATCCCCGCTTCCCAGACTGGGCGTTAGAGGCTATCCCGCCAATCCGTTCCAGGAGCTTGCGATGCGCGTCAACGATGAAGTCACCCTCGAGTCGAACCGTTCGACTTTCCCTATCGGCGATTCCTTCTCTTCCGCACTCGAGCTGGCGCGCGCCGGCGGCGAGCCCGGCAGCCAGGCCTACGAGAACACGCTCAACGCCTTGGCGGTGGAGATGGCCAACGGTATCGATATCGACGACCGAACGGTGGCTCCGCTGACCGGCGATGCGGCGGAGAAATTCAAGACACTCGTCGGCGCCGAGCTGGAGAGCCAGCGCGCCGACGGCGAGACGCCGGATCTCGGCAAGGCGATCGACAACGCGAAGGAGGCACTGTTCGAGCGCATCGGCCACGCGCTCGACAACGCCGGTCGCAGCGCCAGCAAAGGTCTCGACGTGTTCGAGGGCTACTGGAAACGCCACGGTGGCGAGGAGGCTGCCATCGATGCCGGTTACGACGCCTACAAGGGCTTTCTGGCCGAGACGACGCTGACCGACAATCCGGACTACGAGGACAACCTCAATGCGCTCGCCTTGGGCCTTGCCGGCGGCACGCTGACCGATTCGCGCCAGATTCTGCATATCGATTCTTCACAGACGCTGTCGCAGCTCTATCAGAATCTGATCGAAAGCAAGGTCGACGGCGGCGCGTCGCTGGCCGATGCCACCGAGCAGGTCAACGACGATCTGCGCGCGCGCCTGGGGGGTGCCGCAGGCGACGATGGCAAGGCGGTGCAGAATGTCTTCGACGGCTACTGGTCGCGCCACGGCGGCGATACCGACTCCCAGCGCCTTGCCGACAATGCGGCGATCGACACGGCCCGACGCGATCACGACCTGCCCGCGTTCAGCGATGTCGATATCCAGTCGCTGGAGACCAGCGAGACCGATCCGGACGATAGCTCCCGCAAGCTGACCGTCAGCGAGCTGACCTGGCAGACCCTGATCGATGACTGGAAGGCGGGAATCGAGGACGGCAGCATCGGCGAGAACGACGAGCGCGCCCAGTTCTACCGGGCGCTGCGTGCCCAGAGTGCGCTCGACAACGGCCTCGATATGGTTGGCCTGGATATCTCGGAGGGGCTGAGTCTCGATCATGTCACCGGCGAGGATCTCTCCTCGGTGGTCGACGGCGACGCGCTCGACGCACGCCTCGGCGATCTGTTTGCCTCGGACGCGGTGCAGAAGGACTACGCGGCGGCTCAGAGCGGCGCCGTCGACAAGGTCGCCAATCACGATCGGATCGCCTCGCAGCTCGAGGATACCGCATTCAGTGAAGCGTACATCGACTACATCAACGATCTGCGCAAAAGCGGTCGGGGGGAGCTAGCCGAGGAGGATATCTCGCGCACCTACAATGCCCTCTCGGCGCTGTTCCCGGCGACCGAAGAGAGCGATCGAGCCGCGGAATTCGCCCAGAGCCTGCAGGTCGACTCCATGGTCACGGATCTCGATGCGCTGATCGACAACCCGGATCGGATCAACGACGCCAACACCGCGACCGCGACCCAGGACGTGGTCAAGATGGTGCTGACCGCCCTCAAGCGCGCCGGCGTCGACATTCCCCGCCGAACCGCCGAATCGATCGACAAGTTCGTCAACGAGTATCTTAACGATCAGCAGACAGCGAAGAACTTCGGCAAGGCGCTCGAAGCCCTGGGGGATCGCTTCCAAAGAAACGGCGCGGTCACGCAGGCGGATATCGATGACCTGATGAAAAACGGCGTCTACAAGGCGCTCAACGAGAAGACCAACGGCGGCATGCTGTCGCTGATCAGCACGCTCAACAGCAACGGCGCACTGGGTGCGACAGGCGGTCTGATCTCGCTCGCCTCGGGCATCTATCAGCTCGCCGGCGGTGGCAGCAAGCTGGCCGACAGCGACGAGGCCCGCATGGCCGTCGCCAAGGAGTTCATCAGCTTTCTCGGCGCGAGCCAGCACTTCGTCAACCTCGGCAGCAACATTCTGGATACGGTCAAGGGCACCAACGTCAACGCCATGCTGGGACTCGACAAGACGCTGCCGCAGATCTGGGGCAACGACACCAAGGACGCTAGCCGCCCCTTCACCGATGCCGATGGCCTGCGCTTCGTCGAGAACATCGAATCGATCATCGAATCGGCGCCGGTGGGGGATCAGGAGGCGCTCAGCAAGAAGCTGGACCTGAGTGAATCGGACACTCGCAAAATCGTCGACGGTGCCAGGGACGGTATCGCCAGGAACCCCTCGCTGCCCGGCGCGACCACGACCACCCGCGCGGCGAGTTCCTACCTGCGGGTGCTGGACGGGGCAGCCAACTCGGCCACCGGCGCGCTGGATATCGCGCTCGGCGGGCTGATGATCAAGCGCGGTGCGGACAGCGGCGACGGCGCCACGATCGGCCAGGGCGCGGTGACCGTCGCCGCAGGCGCCTTCGGCCTGGCCGGGGGCGCCTCGTCGCTCGCCGCGCTCAAGGGCATCGCGGTGGCGCGCGCCGCCGCCGGCCCACTATTCTGGGTCTCCGCCGCCCTGACGATCGCCACCCTGCCCTTTTCGATCGTGCAGGACATCAAGCGAACCAACGCCCTCGAGGGTCACGAGGCGGATCTGAAGGATCTCATGAACTCGCTCGATCAGGACGGACTTTTGACCGAGGATGGCGCCAAACGCTACGAATTCCTGGAAGCCTACGTGCGGAGCTACGGCCAGCGGGATGCGCCCGACGATGTCAGCATCTTCGAGTACCGCAGCGATGAATACGCGTTCTTTCTGCGCGAGGGCCACCTGCCCGAGGCGGGCTGGGATGATTTCACTCACGAGGACTATGCCGGTGACGGTGACAACCTGCAGACGACCATGGATGAAGGCTCGACCGTTGGCGCCTGAGCCTGATCGGCGCGGGTCTCACGCATGAGCCAGCAGCCATCCGAAGAGAAATCGCTTCCGCCGTCGGCGAAGAAGCTGCGTGACGCCCGCAAGAAGGGGCAGGTCACCAAGAGCGCCGATCTGGTCACGGCGATGGTGATGCTCGCCTGCACGCTCTATATCGGCGTCAGCGCCAGTCGCATCGTCGCTCGAGTCGAAGGGCTGATCGATCTGACCGCGCGGCTCTACACCGAACCGTTCGATACCCTCTGGCCGCGGCTGATCGCGCAGGCCGGCGAGGTGCTGGTGATCTCGATTCTGCCACTCGTCGCGCTGACGGTGCTGGTGGTCATTCTGACCAACGTGGTGGTGTCGCAGGGCTTCGTCTTCGCCGCCGAGCCGGTGCTGCCCAAGGCGGAGAAGGTCAATCCGGTCGAGGGTTTCAAGCGCATCTTCTCGGTGCGCGGCGTCACCGAATTTCTCAAATCGCTGTTCAAGATGACCGCGCTCGCGGTCGCGCTGATCGTGGTCTATCGACTGGGCCTGCAGTCGCTGATGGAGTCATCGCAGTGCGGGCTCGGCTGCGTGCAGGGCACCTTCCTCGACCTGCTGCAGCCGCTGGTGATCACCGCGCTGATCGCCTTTCTGATCGTCGGTGCCTTCGATGTGCTGCTGCAGCGCTGGCTGTTTCGGCGCGATCAGCGCATGACAAAGACCGAGCAGAAGCGCGAGCGCAAGGATCAGGAGGGCGACCCGACGATGAATCAGGCGCGGCGCAAGCAGCGCCGCGAGATGCACGCGCTCAACGCCAAGATCGGCGTGCAGCACGCCTCTCTCATGGTCGGCACCGGCGATGGCTGGCTGGTCGGCATTCGCTACGTGCGCGGCGAGACGCCGGTGCCGGTCATCACCTGCAAGGCCAGCGCCGAGAACGCCCCGGCGCTGCTGGAGAGCGCCTACCAGCGCCGTATTCCGCGCGTCGACGATCCGGTCCTGGCGGAGAAGATCGCCACCCGCGCCGGCAACGGTGACCCGATTCCGGATGGCACCTTCCAGCCGATTGCCGATGTGCTGGTGGCGGCGAAGCTGATCTAGCGTGATGCCAGACTCGAGAGCGTCGTGTCGACCCAGCGCTCGAAATTCTCGACCGTTGCCGAGGCCGGGTCGTAGAGCAGTCGATAGGTCATCGGTGCGACGATGCCATCCATCATGGCGGTCAGACTCGGCACGGACTCGCCCCGTGTCAGTGCACGCTCGCGCAGCCCCTGCATGATCGATTCGCTGTAGCGACAGCAGCATTCGCGGCGAGATGCGTCCTTGCTGGCCATGATGTCGTCGAGCGCCTGACGGCCGGGTACCGAGGTCATCTCCTCGAGGTACTGCTCGCCCCAGCGGCACAGGTCGCCGGCCAGCGTGCCGGTGTCCGCCGGTGCTTCGTCGGGATGCAGGCGCTCGAGCGAGACATCCGCCAGCAGCTCCGAGAGGTTGCCCCAGCGCCGGTAGATCGTCGATGGCGTCACGCCGGCAATCTCGGCGATCTGTGGCACGGTCAAGGCTTCCCTCGCCCTGGCTTCCTGCAGTTCGCGAACCGCATCGTGGACCGCCTGCTGAACGCGGGCGCTGCGGCCTCCCGGCCGAGGTCTCTCTTTGATCGCCATGGGCACTCTACCTGCAGACGTCGAGACGGCGAGCCGTCCAAACGCAAAAAGTTTGCTTTATGAGCCTGCGCGCGTCAGACTTCTATTAACGCAAAATTTTAGCATTAACAGGTACCGCGATGTCACCACCTGCCGCTTCCGACGCGACCAACGTCTATCCCTCGCCGAGGCCAGGCTCGCTGCTCTACTACACCCTGCTGATGGTGACGTTTCTGGCTGCCTCGAGCGCGCCGACACCGCTCTATCAGATCTACCAGATGGCCTGGGGCTTCTCGACCACCTGGCTGACGCTGGTTTTCGCAAGCTATGTCTTCGCGCTGCTGCTGGCGCTGCTGGTCAGCGGGTCGCTATCGGATTATCTCGGCCGCCGTCCGGTCGTTGCCATCGCGATCGTTGGCGAGATCGTCTCGATGGGAATCTTTCTTGGCGCGAGCGATCTGCACTGGCTGCTGGCCGCACGCATCGTGCAGGGGCTCGCCACCGGCATCGTCACCAGCGCCCTGGCCGCTGCCATGCTGGATAGCGACCATACCCGCGGCCCGGTGATGGCAAGCATCGCGCCGCTCTGTGGCATGGGCTTCGGTGCGCTGTTCGCCGGCGCGCTGGTCACCTATGCGCCGGCGCCGCGGCATCTGGTCTACGCGCTGCTGGCCATCATCCTGCTCGCACAGCTGGCGATTCTCATGAAGATTCCGGAGAGCGTGGCACGAAGGCCCGGGGCGCTGGCCTCGCTGCGACCGCGCGCGAAGGTACCTCCCAGCGCGCGCGGCCCGATGCTGCGGGTGATTCCCGCGGTCATCTCTTCCTGGGCGCTGGGCGGGTTCTCGCTCTCGCTGGGCCCCATCCTGGTGGAGACGGTCAGCGGCGTTCACAATCCGCTGGTCGGGTGCCTGGTCACGTTCATGCTCCCGTTCATCGGCGGCGTGAGCATCCTGACCCTGCGCACGCGAGCGCCTCATATCGCCGTGATGATCGGCACCGGCTGCCTGATCGTCGGTATGCTCGGGTTGTTACTGGGCGTCTACCTGACAAAGGTGAGCGTACTGCTGGCGGGAACGGCCATCGCCGGTATTGGCTTCGGCGCCGCCTTCATGGGCGCCATGCGAACGGTCATGCCGCTGGCGCCGGCCACCGAACGCTCGGCGCTGATGGCAGCGTTCTACGTGGTCTGCTATCTCTCCGCCAGTTCGCTGGCACTGCTCGGCGGCATGGCGGCGCAGTGCTTCGGCCTGCTGCCGACGACCTACGGCTATGGCGGTCTCGTCGCGCTACTGTCGCTGATCGCCCTGCTCGGCACCGTAATCCAGCAGCGTGGGCGCACACGCGACTGCGCTTCGGAGACCGCTACCCGAGGTTACGATCGCGCCTGACTCAGTCGATGAGCGCGAATCAATCGATCAAGGCGGCTCGGCGCGGGTCGGCGTGAAACGCGAAGGCGTCGGCGATATCGCGGGCGATGACGCGCGGCTCGGAAAGCGGCGGCAGTTCATGCGGCGAGAAATAGCCCGCATCATGAACTTCGTGTCCGGGGTCGAGCGGAGCGTCATCGAGCCGCTCGCAGAGGAAGAACAGCTTGTAGAAGTCGAGCACATCCGGCGGATAGGCGTGACGCGCCTTGTGGCGCAGCGCGAAGAGTCGGGAAACGGTGACTCGAACCCCCGCCTCCTCCCAGACTTCCTTGACCGTATTGTCGGCAGCCGAGACACCGACTTCGGCGTAGCCGCCGGGCATGGTCCAGCGACCGTCCATCTTCTCTTTCACCAGCAGGATCTTGCCGTCGTCGATGATCGCTGCCCGCACGTCGATTTTTGGCGTGACGTGACCTTCGCCTCGGCCGAGCGCCAGTGCCACGCGCTCGACCGGCACCGCGCCGAGCGAGGCCATCATCTCGCGGGAGAGCGCGGATATCTCCTCGTAGCGCTCTCGGTCGAACTTGTCCTGGCAGTAGTGCAATCCGGTCTCGGCGAGTGCCGAGAGCCGCTTCGCCCACGACAGCCACTGGCTTTCCATGGCGGCGGGTATCGATTCACGATCCGTCGAATCGTTTCTCATGAGGTGTCGTTCCGGCAGCGGTATTCACCCAAAGACTAACAAGCGCGCTGAAACGCGTCAGGCAATGAGGGCATAAAACGCGAAAAGCCCTTCCGGAGAAGGGCCTTCGAGAGCGTCCAGATGACGCGGCTGCGCCATGTGCGAATAGCGACAAGACGCAGCGCCGGCTCGGCGCTTGCCGATCAGCCCGCCTTCGGGGCATCCATGTCACCCGGGCCGCGGCCATCGTGCGGGCGGTCATGCGGACCGTGCGGTGGCTTGGTCAGTGCCTCGTAGGCGGTTAGCTGATCCCCGTTCAAGGCCTCGGAGAGCGCGGCATGACGCTGCTCCAGCAGCTGCTTGAACTGGGCGCCGCGCGCATCGCGATCGGCATCCGGCGCCTCCACGTCCGGGCGTTTCAGCTGGTGAAGGCCGTCGAAGAAGCTGCGCTCGGCGTTCATTACCTCGGCGCTCTGCTGCTGGCTCAGATTCCAACTGGCAAAGAGTGGCTCGAAACGCTGCTTCCAGTGCTCGGCCATCTCTTCCTGGCTCGGCTTGCCGACGCCAGGGCCACCGTGGTGGCGCATCATCGGCGGACGCGGGCGCTCGAGCATCTGATAGGCGTGCAGTTGCTCATCGCTTAGCACCTCGGCGAGCTGGTCGCGCTGCGCCTCGAGCAGCGATTCCATCTTCGCGCGACGCTGATCGCGGCTGGCCTCCCCCTTGTCGTCGTGAAGTTGCTTCAATTCCGCATGAAAGGATTCATCGGCCTGCTTCAGCGCGGCGAGCTGGTCGTCATCGAGGTTCCAGCTGGCGACCACGGCATCCTTGAGCGGATTACCCTGATGCTGGCGCGCCTCCTGAGACATCGGCGGCTGCGGTCGATCGGCAGTGTGGTCCATGGATGCGGCCATGGCGAGCGGTGACAACGTGGTAGCGGCGACTGCCAGCGCCAGAAAACTCTTCTTGAATGCCTGCATGATTTCACGCTCCTGGTTGCGCACCGAGACGCGGTGCAGGATCACTATCGCGCTGCTTCATGCACACAGTGTGCAGCGAGCGTGGAAGGGTGATTCACGAAATCGTCAAACCCGAGGGTCAAGACGGCACGCCAGAAACGCAAAACCGCCCACTGGGGGGCGGTCTGCAACGGACATCGAGCGAGGTCACACAATGCTCAGAAAGCCCAGTCCTCGTCTTCGGTGCTGACGGTCTTGCCGATCACGTAGGAGGACCCGGAGCCGGAGAAGAAGTCGTGGTTCTCGTCGGAGCCAGGCGAGAGCGCAGCGAGGATCGCCGGGCTGACGTCGGTGACACTCGCCGGGAACAGCGCCTCGAAGCCCAGGTTCATCAGCGCCTTGTTGGCGTTGTAGTGGAGGAACTTCTTGACGTCTTCGGTCAGGCCCACGTCGTCATAGAGCGCTTCGGTGTACTTGACCTCGTTGTCGTAGAGCTCATGCAGCAGTTCGTAGGCGTAGATCTTGATCTCTTCCTGACGCTCCGCCGGCAGCTGGGCGAGCTGGCGCTGGAACTTGTAGCCGATGTAGTAGCCGTGAATGGCCTCATCGCGAATGATCAGGCGAATCAGGTCGGCGGTATTGGTCAGCTTGGCGCGGCTGGACCAGTACATCGGCAGGTAGAAACCGGAGTAGAACAGGAACGACTCGAGGAAGGTGCTCGCGACCTTGCGCATCAGCGGGTCTTCGGCGCGGTAGCGCTCGAGAATCAGTTCCGCCTTCTTCTGCAAAAACGGATTCTCCTCGCTCCAGCGATAGGCGTCGTCGACGTCGCGAGTGTGGCAGAGCGTGGAGAAGATCGAGCTGTAGGAGCGCGCGTGGACCGACTCCATGAAGCTGACGTTGGTCAGCACCGCTTCTTCGTGCGGCGTCACTGCGTCCTCGATCAGCGTCGGCGCGCCGACCGTACCCTGGATGGTGTCGAGCAGCGTCAGCCCGGTGAACACGCGGATGGTGAGCTGCTGCTCGTGCTCGGTCAGCGTGTTCCAGGACGGTATATCGTTGGAGAGCGGAATCTTCTCCGGCAGCCAGAAGTTGCCGGTGAGGCGGTTCCAGACTTCCAGGTCCTTGTCATCCTGGAGGCGGTTCCAGTTGATCGCATCGACCCGGCTCAGATGGCGGGCGGCAGATGTGGCGGGCATATCCATGAGAGTGTTCTCGTTCGGTGGGCGCCGGCTGGGACGCCGGCGCGTTCCAACAAATTCAGACAGTCGGGCTTAGAGGGTGCAGGAAACGCAGCCCTCGACTTCCGTTCCTTCAAGGGCGGCCTGACGCAGACGGATGTAGTAGATCGTCTTGATACCTTTGCGCCAGGCGTAGATCTGCGCCTTGTTGACGTCGCGGGTCGTCGCCGTGTCGCGGAAGAAGAGCGTCAGCGACAGGCCCTGGTCGACGTGCTGGGTCGCCTCAGCGTAGGTGTCGATGATCTTCTCGGGGCCGAGCTCGTAGGCGTCCTGATAGTATTCCTGATTGTCGTCGCGCAGGTACGGCGCCGGATAGTAGACGCGACCCAGTTTGCCTTCCTTGCGGATCTCGACCTTGGCCGTGACCGGGTGGATGCTCGAGGTCGAGTTGTTGATATACGAGATCGAACCGGTCGGCGGGATCGCCTGCAGGTTACGGTTGAAGAGTCCGTGGGCCATGACCGAGGCCTTCAGCTCGCGCCAGTCGTCCTGCGTCGGCACGTGAATCCCGCTCTTCTCGAACAGGCCACGCACCTTCTCGGTCTTCGGCTCCCAGGCACGCTCGGTGTACTTGTCGAAGTACTCGCCGCTGGCGTAGGTCGACTGCTCGAAACCGGCAAAGCGCCGGTCGCGCTCGATGGCGATCCGGTTGGAGGCGCGAATGGCGTGGAACGCGACGGTGTAGAAGTAGATGTTGGTGAAATCCAACCCTTCCTCGCTGCCGTAGAAGATGCGCTCACGGGCCAGGTAGCCGTGCAGGTTCATCTGACCCAGGCCGATCGCGTGGGACTTGGCGTTGCCTTCGGCGATCGACGGCACGGAAGTGATGTCGCTCATCTCGGAGACCGCGGTCAGCCCGCGGATGGCGGTCTCGACCGTGGCGCCGAAGTCCGGCGAATCCATGGTCTTGGCGATGTTGAGCGAGCCCAGGTTGCAGGAGATGTCTTCGCCGATCTTGCGATAGCCGAGGTCGTCGTCGTAATCGGTCGGGGTGTTGACCTGCAGGATCTCGGAGCAGAGGTTCGACATGTTGATACGACCGTGAATCGGATTGGCGCGATTCACCGTGTCCTCGAACATCAGGTACGGATAGCCGGACTCGAACTGCAGCTCGGCAATGGTCTGGAACAGCTCGCGAGCGTTGATCTTCTTCTTGCGGATACGCCCGTCGGCGACCATCTCGTCGTACTTCTCGGTGACGCTGATGTCACCGAACGGCACGCCGTAGATACGCTCGACGTCGTAGGGCGAGAAGAGATACATCTCCTCGTTGCGCTTGGCCAGCTCGAAGGTGATGTCCGGCATCACGATACCGAGCGACAGGGTCTTGATGCGGATCTTCTCGTCGGCGTTCTCGCGCTTGGTGTCGAGAAATCGCAGGATGTCCGGATGGTGCGCGTTGAGATAGACCGCACCGGCGCCCTGACGCGCACCGAGCTGGTTGGCGTAGGAGAAGGCGTCCTCGAGCATCTTCATGATCGGGATGATGCCGGAGGACTGGTTCTCGATGCGTTTGATCGGTGCACCGGACTCGCGCACGTTGGAGAGCGAGAAGGCCACGCCACCGCCGCGCTTGGAGAGCTGAAGCGCCGAGTTGATGGAGCGCCCGATGGACTCCATGTTGTCCTCGATGCGCAGCAGGAAGCAGGAGACGAGTTCGCCACGCTGCTGCTTGCCGCAGTTGAGGAAGGTCGGCGTCGCCGGCTGGAAGCGGCCGTGAATGATCTCGTCGACCAGCTGCTTTGCCAGCGTCTCGTCGCCGCGCGCGAGCGACAGCGCGACCATGCAGACGCGGTCCTCGAAACGCTCGAGATAGCGTTTGCCGTCGAAGGTCTTCAACGTGTAGCTGGTGTAGTACTTGAACGCGCCCAGGAAGCTCTGGAAACGGAACTTGACCGCATAGGCCTGATCGAACAGCGCCGTGACGAACGCGAAGTCGTACTGATCGAGCACCTGCTGCTCGTAGTAGCCCTCTTCCGTCAGATAGTCGAGTTTTTCCTTCAACGAGTGGAAGAACACCGTGTTCTGGTTCACGTGCTGCAGGAAATACTGACGCGCGGCTTCGCGATCCTTGTCGAGCTGCAGATGCCCCTCGGCATCGTACAGGTTCAACATCGCGTTGAGCGCGTGGTAGTCGAGCGTCTTGGCGTTGTGATCGGCAGCGGGTCGCGTTGCCGTCTCTTTTTCTAGGCTGAGCGTTTCCAAAATTCATTCACCCCTGCAAGAACGCGATGGACATCCTCTTCGGTGCCCATCAGTTCGAACCGATAAAGAAGCGGCACCTGACATTTCCGCGCGATCACGCGTCCAGCGAGGCCGAAAGCCGCGCCGAAGTTGGTGTTGCCACCCGCGATCACGCCCCGGATCAGGGACCGATTGTGTGCATCGTTGAGAAACCGGATGACCTGCGGTGGCACCGAGCTCATCGGATCACCGTCACCGTAGGTCGGCACGACGAGAATGTAGGGCTCGTCGACGTGCAGAGGCTGATCGTCACGGTTCAGTGGAATACGGGTGGCCGGTAACCCCAGTTTTTCCACGAAGCGCCGCGTGTTGCCTGATTTGGTCGAAAAATAGACCAGCTCAGCCATGACGGTTCTCCTGCGCCTCTGCGCGGTTCAGGCACCGCGGGCAGACCCCGCGACGACCTGGCAAATACGAAGAACAGAAAAAAGCAGAAAGACGATCTCAGGCAACCAGCGTGCTGATCTTGTCCGGACGGAAACCGGCCCAGTGATCTTCACCGGCAACGACGACCGGCACCTGGCGATAGCCCAGATCCTGCACGCGCTGCATCGCATCGGCGTCTTGCGTCAGGTCGACCACGGTATAGTCGATTCCTTGTTTGTCCAGCGCGCGATAGGTCGCGTTGCACTGGACGCAGGCAGGTTTGCTATAGATCGTGATGCTCATGATAATCGTTACCATCCGTGACGTGATGAGACGCCCATCGAGTGCGATGGCGCGGGCCTGGTCAGCGGCCTGAATCACGACATTGCGTCGCCCTTGCCGCCTCTGAAAAACACTATATCTGGTAGGGAATGAATTTTCCAAGCATAGATGTGGTTTTTTTCTGTGCGATTCCTGTGGACAAATCAGGCCCCTTCTGGAGCCCGCACCAGAGCCCGCCTCCCGCCCTGTCAAGCGACGAAAAGGGGCCTTTTGCACCACCGAAAACGCCGATCGACTTGTGTCGATCGGCGTTGCGCCACACCAGATATGGTAGTCACTGATCGACGGGGGACGATCGATCCACAGCCACGGAAAGAGCGGTCGACAGCCAGTGACTTCGACATACGCCTGTCGATGTAAAACTTATCGATGTCAACCCTGGCGATGTAAAACCTGACGATAGAAACCCTATCGACAGACCTCAGGAAGACTTGATGGCATGCCCCCCGAACTCGTTGCGCATGGCGGCGAGCAGCTTGTCACCGTAAGAGTCCTTTTCGCGCGAGCGCAGGCGCTCGAGCAGCGACAGCGTGATCACCGGGGCGCTGACATCGAGCTCGATCGCTTCGGATATCGTCCAGCGTCCCTCGCCGGAGTCGGACACATAGGGCGCGATACCGGCAAGCGCCGGATTCTTGTCGAGTGCGTTGGCAGTCAGGTCGAGCAGCCAGGAGCGCACCACGCTACCGTGACGCCAGACCTCGGCGACCTGATGCAGGTCGAGATCGAACTCGGCCTTTTTCTCCATGATCGCAAAGCCTTCCGCATAGGCCTGCATCATGCCGTATTCGATGCCGTTATGGACCATCTTGGTGAAGTGCCCCGCGCCGCTCGGGCCGACGTGCCCCCAGCCTTTATCGGCAGCCGGCGCCAGCGCTTCGAACAGCGGCGTGAGCGAGTCGACGATGGCCGTCTCGCCACCGACCATCATGCTGTAGCCCTCTGCGAGCCCCCAGACGCCACCACTGGTGCCGACATCGACATAGTGCAGACCGCTTGCGCGAAGCGTCTGCGCGCGTCGCACCGTGTCCTTGTACATCGAATTGCCGCCATCGATGACGATATCATCGGCGGAAAGCAGTGACTTGAGCTCGTCAAGCAGCGTATCGACGAGCTCGCCAGCCGGCACCATCAGCCAGACGATGCGTGGAGAAGGCAGGGCCTCGACCGCTGCCGCGAGCGATTCAGCCGGTTCGATCCCTTTCTCGGCGGCGCGGGAGAGCGCCTCCTTTCCCGGATCGGACCCGACGACCCGGTGTCCGCCGCGCACCAACCGCTCGGCCATGTTCGCGCCCATGCGCCCGAGACCTACCATGACAAGATCCATGTGAGCTCCTCTGACTGGAGAGTATCGTCAGCATCGCCGGAGCCCCACGATATCGGCACGACGAAACCTGACGCGTCCTCTCCCAGAATAGCGGAAAACGCGAACACGCAGATGTCATGCCGGAGCCGATGTCATGGCGGAAAGACCAGCGTCGGCCGCCGGTCGCGATCACCTCGAGAAACGACGCGATGGCCGGCCAGCCACGGGAACGAGAACCCCGAGCGCGCCAGGCTCGATCAGCGGTCGCCGCCCGCACGCATGAGATGCCCCGCGATCAGGCGACGTACCGGCCAGGCAGCGCTGCCTGCGCGCAGCACCGCCTTGCGCAGCAGTCGTGCCGGCGGCCTGTCGTCAGTGTAAAGACCGACGATGGCCATCGTCGCCGCAAACAGGGGGCCAGTCGCCAGGCGCTGCTCGCGCTGGTAGCGTTTGAGCAGATCGCGACTGGCGATGGGCTGCCCGGCCGATCGAGCCTCGCCGATCAACGATACCAGTCGCCACAGCCCCTGAAGCCCGAGGTTGAAACCGTGCGCGGTTACCGGATGCATGCCGACCGCCGCATCGCCGATCAGCGCCTGGCGCGGCCCGACGAACCGCTCGGCATAGACGCTCGCCAGCGGATAGCGATGCGGCTCGGCGGCTCGGGTCATCGGGCCAAGACGATGCGCGAAGCGACGCGTGATATCGGCATTGAAGTCACCCTCGGACAGCGCCATCAGCGCCTCCATCTCTGCCGGCGGCAGCGTCAGCACCACCGAAGAGCAGAATTCGCTGACCGGGAGCAGCGCCAGCGTCTGCCCGTGGCCGAACCACTCCCAGGCGCTCTGGTCGTGCGGTTCTTCATGCTGCATGCGACAGACCAGCATGTGCTGGCCGTGCTGGAAGGTGTGCGCGGGGGTGCCCATCGACCGGCGCGTGGCGGAGAATCGGCCGTCGGCCGCGACCAGCAGTTCGGCGCGAACCGACTCGCCGTCACCGAGGCGTAATTCGACGCCGGCATCCGTTGTCTCGTGGCGCTCGATCTCGCGACCGTCTCGCCACAGGATCTCCGCGCCGACCGAATCCGTTGCCGTCGCCGCCTGATAGGCCGCTCGGCGGATGACTCGGTTGGGCACCAGGCAAGCGAGCGGGTCGTCGCTGGCGGCGCCCGGCGCAATCTGCATCGCGAAGAGGGATTCGCCATCGAAGACCCGGGCAGCTCGCATCGGCGCACGCTCGGCATCCGGCACCCGCGGCCAGACGTCGAGCGCCTCCAGGATGTCTCGAGACGCTCGCGTCAGCGCGATCTCACGCCCGTCGTTGCCGGGGTCCGACATGGCGCCGCGCGGCTGACGGTCGATCAGCATCGCGCTGATTCCACGACGCGACAGCGCCTTCGCGAAGCAGAGCCCGATCGGCCCCGCGCCCACGATGGCGACATCGACGCCTGTCGGAGAAACGCTATCCCCCATTGCTGTGCCACTCCCTGCCGTGAAGGGCTTCAACGGTACCGGAAAAGCGCCACGCGGCGAAGCGCGGACAGCAAAACGGCGCCGCAGCGGCGCCGTTCCCACCGTGACCCAGCAGCCTTCCATGACCCAGCCCTGGTGTCACTAGCACTATCCACCTCAATGCTCTTCGTCGTGGATTCTCGTCCGCCCGGTCTTGTCCTTGAAGACCTTCTCTTCGAATTCGACCTCGAGATGCTTCTCGCCTTTCTGAATCAGGCGATGGTACTCCAGACCGCTGAAGCTCAGTTCCAGCTGATCGTCATACTGCTCGAGCAGTTCGCGAAAATCGCCGACCGTGATGATCATGTCATCTCCTGTTGATCGTCCATTGATCGTGGAAACGGGGAACCCTGCTCCCCGCCGTCACTCCAAGCGTAGGATCTGAACGGCCCTGACGCGACTCCAGACGAAGGCCAGCAGCACGGTGTCGAGACTTGGACAAGCCCCGCGCCTTGCTCTAGCGTGGTCACGTCACCAACCGCATCGGATCGCGCACGGTCGACGCATCGCCGTCACGCATTGTTTTCATCGAGGGGAAACCCTTTTTTCCGAACCCGACCCATCAGGGTTCGTCATGTGCAAGGAGCACCGTTTTCATGAAGCTACGTCACCTTTCCGCCGCCTTGATCACCACGACGCTGGCGGTATCGCCGCTGGCCTCCGCATTCAGCATGGACAGCGTCAAGAAGCAGGCCGGCGAGATGATGTCCGGCCAGTCATCGCAGAGCGCGAGCACCGCCACCAGCACCAGCGGCGCCTCACTGCTCAGTTCGCTGGGCTCCGGTTCGATGAACCTCGGCAGCATGCAGAACGTGGCTGGCGTGCTCGGCTACTGCCAGGAGCAGGGCTATACCGAGAGCGCCACCGACAAGGTCAAGAACAGCCTGCTGTCGAAGCTCGGTGGCGAGAGCGAAGCCGCCGAGAGCGATAGCTATCAGCAGGGGCTGAGCGGTTTGCTGCAGGGCGGCAACGGCCAGACCTTTAGCCTGACCAGCCTCAAGGACAAGGTCGGCGAGAAAGCCTGCGGCATGATTGCCGACAAGGCGATGTCCTCTTTCCTCGGCGGCTGATCGACGATGTCGCGCGCCGCCCCCCCGGCGGCGCTATCGACGCCTGTCATGGCGCTTCGGC
>NZ_BMZI01000002.1:33658-50095 GCF_014652715.1 Salinicola rhizosphaerae
AGCAGCGGGCTACGATACTTGTCCCGGTGCAGCACCAGGCTGAACTCACGGGTCATCTCCAGGCCGATATCGATGGCGACCAGCCGGCCATCCGCCAGCGCATGACGCGCCTCCAGCGTGGACAGACAGGTCAGCCCGAGCCCCGCCGCTGCCGCGTTGATGATCGCCTCGGCCGAATTGATCTCCAGACCCGGTTTCCAGTTCGGCAGTCGCGGCGCGATATAGCGCATGAACTGCTCTCGCGTGCCGGAGCCCGGTTCACGCAGCAGCCACTCGGCATCGCCCAGCGCTTCGACCGGCAGCGCGCCTTGCCCTGCCAGCGGGTGATCCGCAGCGGCAGTGATCACCAGCCTATCTCGACGCCACGGCACGACCTGGAAACGCTCGTCGGCGACACGCCCTTCGATCATGCCGATATCCAGCTCGAACGCCTCGAGTCCGCGCAGGATCGCGGCGCTGTTGGCGATCGTCAGCTGCTGCTCGCGATGACCCGTGCGGTCGCGAAAGCGCCGCAGCAGTCGTGGCAACAGCTGGTGACCGATGGTGTAACTCGCACCGATGTGCAGATGACCGCCGAGCGCCTCGTCGTCGAACAGCTGCTCGATCACACGGCTTCGCGTGAGCAGCTCATCCGCCAGCGGCAGCAGTCGCCGTCCCTGATCATTTAGATAGAGGCGATTGCGATGGCGATCGAATAGCGTCTGCCCGCACTGTTTCTCCAGCTCAGAGAGCGCCACGCTCACTGCCGGTTTGGTCAGAAACAGTCGCTCGGCCGCGTTTGTGAGCGTGCGCTCGCGCGCGACGGCCACGAAGACCTGAAGCTGTCGGAAGGTGATCGCCATTCAGCGGTCCTTGTCGTTGAGTGGCCCTTGTCGTTCAGCAGGCCTCATCGTTCGGCGCCCCTGTCGTTAAAGTTTAAGAAACAACAAGTCAAAAAAGTTAAAATATAACGATAGCGCTTTTTGCCATAAGTTACTCCCACCGACTGTCCACCAGCACCTTGCGGAGAGACTCATGCGCCCTTTGATCCAGCGACTCCAGAATGCCCCGACGCCCATGGCCGGCCTGGCACTCGGCATCTCGAGTCTCGGCTGGTGCTGGGAGAGCTTTGCCCCGCTTGGCGGCGTGGCACAGGTCACGGGCGCGATAATCGGCGGCGCTCTGCTGCTGATCCTGATCGCCAAGTTCGTGCTCCACCCTCGGCTGCTGTGGGCGGATCTGGCGCACCCGGTCGTCGGCAGCGTCGTGCCGACCTTCGCCATGGCCAGCATGGTGGTCTCGAAAGCGGTAGCGCAGTGGCTCTCGCTGGAGCTTGGCGTGGCGCTATGGCTCGCGGCCGTTGTGCTACATCTCGCGTTTCTCGCCACCTTCATCGTGCATCGGGTGCGTCAGTTCGAGCTGCGCCACATGGTGCCCGCCTGGTTCGTGCCGCCCGTCGGCGTCATCGTCGCCGATGTCGCCTTCCCTGGCGTCGCTGCCCTGCATCCGCTCGCCACCGGGCTACTCTACTTCGGCATGGGGCTCTATGCGATCCTGCTGCCGATCATGGTTTATCGACTGATCTTCGCCGACGAGATCCCCGACCCGGCCAAGCCGACCATCGCGATCATGGCGGCGCCGGCGAGCCTCTCGCTTGCCGGCTACCTCACCGTCGTCGCCGAGCCATCCGCGCTGGTCGTGGCACTCCTCGGCGGCATCGCGGTGCTGATGACGCTGGTCATCTATCTGGCCTTCGTCAAGCTGCTGCGGCTGCCCTATAGCCCTGGCTATGCCGCCTTCACCTTTCCCATGGTGATCGGCGCCACGGCACTGGCGAAGACCGCTGGCTGGATGCAAGCCCAAGAGTTTCATGCGCATGACGTCGCCCTCGTGCATGGCCTGGCCACACTCGAAGTCCTCATTGCCACGGCCATCGTCGGCTACGTCGCCGCACGCTATGTCGGCTTCTATCTCCACGCCTGGCGTCATCACACGTTCAAACCCGCCTGAGCCGGACATTCGTCTCGACGCGCCAAGTCTGGAAAGCCTTGACCCAGTGGGCGAGACTGCAGACATGACTCATGCCACCTCGTTCTTCCGTCTCTTCCCTATAGTGTCTGGCCCGGCCGGCCGTTTGGCCGCGCCGGTGGTGATGCTGATACTGGCCTTGCTGCCGGTCGCCGCCGAGGCGGTCTCGCTGCCGGATGCTGTCCGCGAGCGGGTGACCGAGCGCGCCAGCGACCTGCCGCGCAGCCACACCCTGCTGGTCGCCATCGATGGCGATACCGTGATCGACGAGGGCTTCCGTGGCCACTCGACGCGCGAGACCGCCAATATCAAGTCGCTCTCCAAGACAGTGATCGCCGCACTGGTCGGCATCGCCATCGATCGCGGCGTGTTCGAGAGCGTTAACCAACCGATCGTCGAATTGCTCGGAGATCGGGTTCCTGCCGATCTCGACCCGCGTGTCGACGAGATCACCGTCGGCCATCTGCTCTCGATGCAGGCCGGACTGGAGCGAACCTCCGGTGCCAATTACGGCGGCTGGGTCGCGAGTGCCAACTGGGTCGCCAATGCGCTCGAGCGCCCCTTCGTCGGCGAGATCGGCGGGCGCATGCTCTACTCCACCGGCAACACGCACCTGCTCTCGGCGGCACTGACCGAAGCGAGCGGTCGCAGCACCCTGGCGCTTGCGCGGGAGTGGCTCGGCGAGCCGCTCAGTGTGGCGGTGCCACCCTGGACCCGCGATCCGCAGGGCATCTACTTCGGTGGCAACGAGATGGGGCTGACACCGCAGGCCCTGCTGCGTTTTGGTGAGATGATCCGCCAGCGGGGCGAATTCGGCGACGAGCGGGTGCTCTCGGCGGCATGGATCGATCGCTCCTGGCAGCCACGCACTCGCTCGTTCTACAACGGAGACGACTACGGCTACGGCTGGTTCACGACCACGCTGGCCGGCGAAGCCGTGCACTACGGCTGGGGCTACGGCGGGCAGCTGCTCTACGTCGTGCCCTCTCGCGAACTCACCGTGGTCATGACCTCCGACCCGAGCCCACCCGCCAGCGGCAGCGCCTACAACGCACGCGTCGAGGCGCTGGTCGGTGAACTGATCGAAGCGACCGCACCCGGCACATCGCTTGCCGAATCGGGTCGCTGACGCCGCGCGAAGACCGCACCGCCCCGCGCCCGAAAAAAACGCTTATCCCTCGCCAAAGAAAAATCGATTGGACGCTCAAGTCCCGAATCGTTTTCCTCTCATGAAGCGACTCCCGAATGCGTCAAGCACGACAATTCCAAACACAACGATAGAGAGCGCCTCATGCAACGATCGATCTCCACGGCCGTGCTCGCGGCCATTTCCGCTGCCCTGATTTCCGGTGCCGTACAGGCCGACACCTGGCGCATGGCGACCAAGATGCCGGTGGACAGTCCCGAGGGTCAGCTCTTCGAGCACTTCGCCGAACGGGTCGACCAATACACCGACGGCGACCTGACGATTCAAGTGTTCCCCAACGAGCAGCTCGGCAAGGAGGACGCCGTGCTCGAGCAGTTGCAGTCCGGCGTGGTCGATATCTACGCGGAGGGCTTCAACTTCATGAAGCGCTGGGAGCCGGCACTGGCATGGGTCGTCGCCCCGTTCGCGTTCGATGACTACGAACACTGGTCGCGCTTCATGAACTCCGATCTGGTCAATGGCTGGTTCGAGGAAGCCGCCAGGAAATCGGGCATCGTGCCGCTGGGTGACCCCTCCGCCGTCATTCGCGGCCCGTATCGCGTACTGGTGTCATCGACGCCGGTCGAATCGATCGATGACGTGGACGGCCTGAAGATGCGCATGCCCTCCAATCAGCTGCTGATGAAGGTGTGGGACAACCTCGGCGCACAGGTCATGACGCTACCTTGGACCGAGGTCTATCAGTCGATCTCCAAGAACATCGTGCAGGCCGTCACCACGCCGGTGTCGATGGTCGAGTCGATGCGCTTCAAAGAGGTCGCGCCCTACCTCGCGCGAACCAACGAGTACTATCAATCCATCGGGTTCATGACCAACCAGGCCGCGCTCGAAGGCCTTGATGACGATACCCGCGTTGGTCTGATGCGTGCCTACCGCGAGACGGCAAAGGAGAGCCACGAACTGCTGGCCGAGGTCACGCGCAAGAGCCTGGCGCGAATGAAAAAGGACGGGCTCAGCTACACCGAGCTCGATACGCAACCTTTCATCGAGCGTACTCAGAAGCTCTATCAGCAGATGGATGCGGATGGAGATCTGCCCGAGGGCTTCCTCGAGACGGTCAAAGCGACCCGCCAGCCGGCCGAGTGATCGCGATCATGCACGAGACTTCCTCTCTTACACCGCTTAACGGGTTGCAGCGACCGATCGCCGGGCTTGATCGTGCGCTGTGGAAGCTTGGTGGCCTCAGCCTATGGGCGTGCAATTTTTGCCTGTTGATCATGCTGGGGCTGACCGCCGCCACCTTTCTCCTGCGTCCGTTCGATATTTCGGTCTGGTGGTTCTGGCCTTGGACGATGGTGATGTTCATCTGGCTCAGTTTTTTCGGCTTCTTCGCCATTCACGTGCGTCTCAAGGATGTGCGTATCGACTTCCTGGTCAAGAGAATGGGGCGTGGCGGTGATCTCGCGAGCCGCCTGATCTCCGATGCCGTCGCGCTGGGCGTCTGCGCCGTTCTGGTGACACAGTGGTCGAGCGTAATGTCCGCGGCCGCGGGCTTCGTCGAGGGTGCCCAGCTACCTGGCGGCAGCGAACTACCGCGCCGGGCGCTGTTCGCACCGCTGTTTCTGTCGAGCGCGCTGGTGGCGCTGACGGCGCTGATCGATCTGGCCAAGCTCTGCGTCGGCCTGCCCGAAAACACCGCGCCGATCCACCCGGAGGCCGACGCATGATCTACGTCCTGTTCGGCGTTTTTCTCGCTCTCATTCTGCTGCGCGTACCGATCGCCATCGCCATTGGCGGCGCGGTCACGCTCGCTTTCCTCACCTCGGATTTCTCGAGTGCCCTGCAGATCATCCCCCAGCAGATGCTGGAAGGGGTCAACAAGGCATCGTTGACGGCGGTTCCGTTCTTCATCATGGCCGGCAACCTGATGAACGTGACCGGCGTCACCGACCGTATCTTTGCCTTTGCCAATGCCTTGGTCGGTCACTTTCGGGCCGGTCTGGCGCAGGTCAACGTGCTCTCGTCGATGATCTTCGCCGGCATCTCCGGTGCTGCCGTCGCCGATTGTGCCGGTCTCGGCGCGATCGAGATCAAGGCGATGCGCGAGCGCGGTTATCGCGGCGATTTCGCCGCCGCGATAACCGTCGCATCATCAGTGATCGGTCCACTGATTCCTCCCTCCATCGGCCTGGTAATCTATGCCTTTCTCGCTCAGGTCTCGATCGAGCGTATGTTTCTCGCCGGCCTGGTGCCGGGGCTACTGGTCGGCCTCGCGCTGATGCTCTACCTGCGCCTGCGCGCGACACGCGAGAATTTCCCGACCCAGCCTCGCGCCACTCCGAAACAGGTCGCCGCGACCGGCAAGCACGGCCTGCTCGCGCTGCTGGCACCGGCAATCATCCTGGGCTCGATCATGACAGGCTTCGTCACCGCCACCGAAGCCGGCGTGCTCGCCTGCCTCTACTGCATCGGGCTCGGCCTCTGGTACCGCGAGCTGACGTGGCAGAAGTTCCGCGATGCGCTCACCGATACTACCTCGATGACCGCGGTGATCATGATCATCATCGCCTTCTCCATCGCGATGGGCTGGGTGCTGGCGATCGAGCAGGCCCCGCAGCACATCGCCGACCAGATGTTCGCGCTGACCGAGAATCGCTACGTCTTCCTGCTGTTGCTGCTGGTCTTCATCGTCATCGTCGGCTGCGTGGTCGAAGGCGTACCCGCCAAGCTGATTCTGGTACCGACGCTTTTGCCAGTGATCGACGCCTACGGCATCGACCGGGTCCATTTCGGCATCATCATCCAGCTCGGCCTGCTGCTGGGTATCGCCACGCCACCGATGGGCATCGGCCTCTACATCGTCTCCCACGTCGGCCGGGTGCGTTTCGAGGCGGTCACCCTGGCGGTGCTGCCGATGCTGATCCCCCTTTTCCTGGTCCTGCTGCTGGTGACCTTCGTGCCCGACTTGGTGACTTTCCTGCCCGACCTGATTCTGGGCCCCGGATCGTGACGGCCGGCACGCATCAAGCTCGCGACACCCGCCAGGCCGGCAGTTGACACACCAGGCCCGGCACGAGCCCCAATCTTCGACACACCGACATCTGACATTTCGACATCTGACACAACGACAACGGAACCGACATGAGCCAACTGACCTACAAGATAAATCCGATGCCCGAGCCCATCGCCGCCGACAAGCTGACACGCCTGGCCAAGCTCGAGACCGCCACGCTCGGTCATATCTACCACTTCGGCTTCGCCGCGCCGGAGATCGCCCCCGTGCTGCCGGGCAAGACCGTGGTCGGCACGCTCTGCACGCTGGCGATTCCGGGCCACGACAGCACGCTGCTGCATCACTGCCTGGCGCAGATGGGGCCGGGATACTTTCTCGCCGTCGACCGTCTGGGCGATCGCAAGTATGCCTGCTGGGGCGGCGGCGTGACCCGCATGGCAGCCTCGATGGGCATCGCTGGCGGCTGCGTCGACGGCCCTCATACCGACACCGCCGAAATTCGCGAGCAGGACTTCCCCATGTGGTCGCGCGGCGCCTCTCCGATCACCACGCGGCTCTACAATACCGGCGGCGGCTTCAATATTCCGGTCTCGATCGGCGGCGCCGCCGTCCTGCCCGGCTACGCGGTGCTGGCCGACGAATGCGGCATACTGTTCATCGCCCCGGAGGATCTCGACGAGCTGCTGGCGGCGGGCGAAGCCAAGACCGCCAAGGGACTCAAGAACGAAGCACGGGTCAGCGCGGGTGAACGACTGGGTGATCTTTCCGGCGCGACCCGTATGATCGAAGACACCCTGTCGAACTGAGGCGAGCATGATCTCCAACACGCTACATGCAGATATCGACAACTGGACACTGACCACGCCCGCCGCGCGCTCGACGCGCGGCGTGGTCGCTTCCCAGCATCGCGTGGCGGCGCGGGCCGGCGCCGCCCAGCTCGATGCCGGCGGCAATGCCATCGATGCCATTGTCGCTACCGCCTACGCACTCAATGCGGTAGAACCCTGGATGTGCGGGCTCGGCGGGGCCGGCTTCATGGTGATCTGGCTGGCGAAAGAGAAGCGTGCCGTTGCGCTCGATTTTCAGGGCACGCTGCCCGGCGGCATTCGCCTCGAGGACTACCCGGTCGATCCCGAACGGCCGCGGACGCCGATGGGCTTCCCCGGCGTGATCGACAACGCCAACATCGAGGGCTACCGCTCGATCACCGTGCCCGGCGCGGTGGCCGGGCTCGACCATGCGCTCTCCCGCTTCGGCAGCCGCTCACGCCGCGAGGTCATGACACCGGCAATCCAGTTGGCCGAGCGTGGCCTGTTCGTCGACTGGTTCACCAGTTTGCAGATCGGCGTCTGCGCTCGAACGCTCGCGCGCGACCCCGTATCGGCCGCGATCTATCTGCCCGGGGGTCATCCGGCGACGCCCGAAAGCCGGCTGAAAATCCCCCGCCTGGCCGAAACGCTCGACGACATCGCCGAAGGTGGCGCCGAGTCGTTCTATCGCGGTGCGCTGGCAGAGAAGATCGTCGCCGACCTTCAGGCCGGTGGCTCGCGGATCTCGTGTGATGATTTCGCCGCCTACGAGGTATTCGAGTATGCGCCGATGGCGGCAGAGCACCGCGGCTATACGCTCTATACGCCCGGCGAGGTGTCCGGCGGACTGCGCCAGCGCGAGATGCTCGCACACACGCTCAAGGCGATGCCGACGCCACCGGAAACGCCGACCGCGGAGAGCTGGCTCGCCTACGCCGAGGCGCTGGAAGCCTGCTGGCGGCAGCACAAGATCCGCAACGGCGTGCTTGCGCCGACCGACGGCCATACCGACGGCCATACCGACGGAGAGAACGGCGCCTGCACCTCGTCGATGTCCTCGGTGGATGCCGAAGGCAACATGGTCGCGCTCACCTATACCCTGCTCAACCGATTCGGTTCCGGCGTCACGCTGCCATCCACCGGCATGCTGATGAACGACAGCGTCAGCTACTTCGACCCACGCCCCGGTTATCCGACCACGATGGCCGGGGGCAAGCGCATCAACTCCTCGAACATGTGCCCGACGGTCGCGGTCAAGGCGGATGAGGCGCGCTTTTCGGTCGGCGCTTCCGGCGGCAATCTGATCATGCCGGCCGTGACGCAGGTCGCCGCGCTGATGATGGATTTCGACATGAGCGTGGAAACGGCCGTGCATCATCCACGGCTCGATGCGAGCTTCCGCGGCTCGATTCGGGTCGACCCACGCTTCGATCCCGCAACGCTTTCCCGACTCGGCGAGCGCTTCGCCCTGGAGATCGCGCAGCAGACGGTGTTCCCCAAGCTCTACGCCTGTGTCTCGGCGGTGGCGCGCGATCCGCTCAGCGGCGAGTGCACGGGCCTCAACGACCCGACCCAGCCGGTCGGCGGTGGCGCCGCGCCGGCCCCGTTCGAGATCGAGTCACTCGGCGATGCGGGCCCCGTGGTCCGACCATGATCCGCGGTCAGCGACGAGCCACCTCGCCGCCGCAGGCGAAATCCGCGTAGTCGCGGTGCTGAAGGCACCAGTTCTCGGCGGCTTCCCGCGACAGCTGGAAGACATCGTCGATCAGCGGACGGCGCGACTCGTTGAGATGGACACAGCGAATCTCCAGCGGTGCGAGGCGCGTGGTCGTCGGAATCTCGACCAGATCGCCCGCGGCGATATCGTGCTCGACCACCGCCAGGGGAATAGCCGATGGGCCAAAGCCCTGGCGCAGCATCTCGACGATCATCGGCAGCGAGTTGGCATATTGGCGCGGTCCGCGTCCCAGTTGCTCCTCGTGCACGAACTCGGCGATGGGAGAGAACAGCGGTGACGTTCGCGGGTAGAGAATGAGGGGCATCTGGCGTAGACGATCGGCGCTGGCCGGCACGGCGATATCGGCCGCCATGTCGCGCCGCGCCACCCAGCCGACGCGATACCGGACGGCGAAGCTGCCCGCGACCGGCGAGAGCCCCGCATCGTTGGAAAGAAAAGCGATATCGATGGCGCCGGAGTCGATCATCGGACGTAGCTGATAGTTGGCGGAGGCATGCAGATCGATCATCAGCTCGTCAGCGTAGCCGGCCAGACGAGCGCGAAGGCCGGTGCCCCAGGTCAATGCAGCCGGTCCGGTCATGGCGATGGCCAGGCGCTGGCGTTGGCGCTGATCGAGCCGCGCATTCATTGCCTCACGCAGGTTGAGAAACTGCTCGGCGTAGCCGGCGACGGCGTGACCCGACTCGGTCAGAGCGAAATCGTGCCCGCGGCGTTCGACCAGGCGCGCATCGAGCATCTCCTCGAGACCGCTGATACGGGCCGAGACCGCGGGCTGGGTCAGGCTCAAGCGCTCGGCGACGCGCTGATAGTTGCCCAGTTGCGCAAGCCAGTAGAAGGCTTCCAACTGCTTGAAATTCATCTTCGGGATTTTCCGTCAATTGTTGTATTCAGGTAGATCAATCATGACCATTATTGTGTCCCACCCCTCCCGCGAAAAGATCGACTGGTGGATCGAGCAGCTCCAGGCGCTGCTGCCGACGTGGACGATTCGCCCGATTCACGAGCCGGGCGATCCGGCGGCGGTTACCTATGCCGTCGTGTGGAAGCCGGCAACCGGGGCTTTCCTGCCCTTCCCCCACCTCAAGGCGATCGTCTCGCTCGGGGCCGGTATCGATCACGTGCTGGCCGATGCCGAGCTGCCCCGCCAGGTGCCGATCATCCGTACCGTCGGCACGGACCTCACCCAGCGCATGCGCGAATACGTGGCACTGCATGTGCTGCGCCATCACCGCGACATGCCGACCATTGCGGCCAATCAGCGCGAAAAACGCTGGGCGCAGCTCGTGGTGCCACCCGCGACCGATCGCACGGTCGGTGTGATGGGTCTTGGCAATCTGGGCGGTACGGCCGCGGCGACGCTGGCCACGCTCGGCTTCGAGACGCTGGGCTGGTCGCGCACGAAGCGAGAGATCGCGGGTGTGACCACCTTCTCCGGTGAGGACGAATTTCCGGCGTTCATCGAGCGCTGCGAGATCCTGGTCTGTCTGCTGCCGCTGACCGAAGCGACGACGGGGATCTTGAACGCGACGCTATTCGACCGGCTTCCCGAGGGCGCGAGCCTGATCAATGCCGGCCGCGGCCCGCATCTCGTCGAGGACGATCTCCTCGCAGCACTCGAAAGCGGCCGGCTTGGCCACGCCACGCTGGACGTGTTCGATATCGAACCCCTGCCCGCGGATCACCCCTTCTGGACGCACCCGGGCGTAACCGTGACGCCGCACATCGCTTCGCTGATCGACGCGCCCACCGGCTCGCGCATCGTGGCCGCCAACATCGAGCGCTTCGAGCGCGAAGGCAGCGTGCCGGATCTCGCCGACGCCGGGCGGGGGTATTGATCTCTTGTCACCGACCGTTCGCGCACGCCCAAGGTTCGACGCGCCCGTCACGAACAACTTGCTAGACTGCGTATGACAAGTGGTGACTCTCATTTCACTCACAGGCGTATGCCAAGGGGTTCCATGGCCGGCAAGAGCACATCGAACAGAAGCAGCACGAGCGGAAAATCGTCCTCGAAGAAGGGCAACACCGCGAGTCGCCGCAACATCAAGTCCTGGCTGACCGATATGGATGGCGTTCTCGTCCACGAGAACAAGGCGATTCCCGGTGCCGCAGAACTGATCAATCAGTGGCGAGAGCGCGAGATCCCGTTTCTGGTCCTGACCAACAACTCGATCTACACACCGCGGGATCTCAGCGCGCGTCTGCAGCACAGCGGCATCGAGGTGCCGGAGGAGAGTATCTGGACCTCCGCGCTCGCCACCGCGTCGTTTCTGCGTGATCAGGCGCCGGGCAGTTCGGCATTCGTGGTCGGCGAAGCCGGTCTGCTCACGGCGATCCACGAGGCCGGCTTCATCATGACCGATACTGCACCGGACTACGTCGTCCTCGGCGAGACGCGCTCCTACTCGTTCGAGGCGATCACCAAGGCGATTCGGCTGATCAAGGATGGCGCCCGCTTCATCTGCACCAACCCGGATGCCACTGGCCCGAGCGCCGAAGGCGTGCTGCCGGCGACCGGCGCCGTCGCCGCACTGATTACCGAGGCGACGGGGCGCAAACCGTATATCGTCGGCAAGCCCAACCCGATGATGTTCCGCTCGGCGCTGAACAAGCTCGGCGTGCATTCGGATGCCACCGGCATGATCGGCGATCGCATGGATACCGATATCGTCGCCGGTATCGAGGCCGGCATGCATACCGTGCTGGTGATGACCGGTATCTCCGACAAGACAGAGATCGAGCGATACCCGTTTCGCCCCAAGGAGATCATGGCGTCGGTCGCGGAGCTGGTCGAGGAAGAGAAGTCCTAGCCGTCGACCGGCAGCGCGAGTCAGGCGCGGGCCAGTAGCCGCTCGCCCAGCAGGCGGCCGTTCTCCAGGCAATCACCGACCGAAATCCCGCCGCGCCAGTTGCCGGCCAGATGCAGACCATCGTGGCCGGCAGCAGCGGCGTCCAGCGCCGCAAGCCGCTCGAGGTGTCCGAGTTCGTACTGGGGAATCGCCTGGGGCCAGCGGGTAACGCGCTGCCACACCGGCTCGCCGCGGATGTCGAGCAGGTCGCCCAGCTCGTCGATCACCCGCGCGATCAGGGTCGCATCGTCACCGCTGGTCGCCGCCGGGTCCTGGCGCCCGCCGATGAAGACGTTGAGCAGCTTGTGCCCTTCCGGCGCGCGCCCCGAAAACAACGTCGAGGAGAACAGCGCCCCCAGCGTGCGCCGGCCTTCAGCGCGGGGCAGCAGGACGCCAAAACCGTCTAGCGGATGTTTGAGATCGGCATCGCGGAAACCGAGTGCGATGGCGTTGACCGGGGGATAGACGATCGCCTCCAGCGGCTCGGTCAGCGCGGCATCGAGCGGGCGTAGCAGTTTCGCCGCCACCGGCGCGGGAACTGCAAGCACCAGTGAACGAGCCCGCCACGCGCGGCCGTCGCGCGACTCGGCCCGCCAGAGCCCCGCTTCCCGAATCACGCTGACAACGTCGCAGTGCGTCTCGATGGCAGCGGACGCGCAGCCAGAGATGCGCTCCGCCAGCCGCTCGGGCAGTCGCTCGAGCCCGCCGGGAAAACTGACCAGCTTGCCGCGCCAGTCGGCGGGAACGGGTGACGGTTCACGTCGCGCCTGTTTCAACCGCTTGAGACCGCCACGAATCAGCGAGCCATGTTCGGCCTCGAGTGCGGCAAGCCGCGGCATGGCGGCCTGCACCGAGAGCCGCGCCGGATCGCCGGCATAAACGCCGGAGACAAAAGGATCGACCATGCGCTCGAGTACGCGAGGCCCCAGCCGGCGGGAGACGAACGCTGCCAGCGTCTCCTCCGATTGCCGGCCTCGGGGCAGGAAGGGTTCGCGAGCGAGTCGGAGCCAGGCACCGAGGCCAAGCAACGGCGAGCGCAGTGCCGCCAGCGGTTTCATCGGCAGCGCCTCGAGATGACTATCGAGTACCACGTAGCGCTTGTTGGCGACGGCATTCGCGGCCTGCGCTTCGTCGAGCAGGCCGAGCTCATCGAGCAGGGCGTAAAGCGGCGGCTTCATGATCACCGTATTGGGGCCGTGCTCGATCTGCCACTCGCCGTCACGTTCGGTGGCGATGTTTCCGCCGACGCTGGCGCCAGCCTCGAGCAGCGTGACCCGCTGACGCCCCTTGGCCAACGACCACGACGCGGTAAGCCCGGTCGCTCCCCCGCCGACGACCAGCGTATCCAGCACCGCCGGCTCCTCGTTCTGGCTATCTGCGGTTCGGGAACTGCCGGCGGTTCGGGAACTGTCAGCGAAAGCTGGGTGAGTAGCGGCCATGACGATTCACGCTGGGGAGTGAACCGGCAGTTTACGCCACGCCGGCGCCAGACTGCACACGAAGAGAAGGCACCCGCCCGACCTACCGGCCCGCGACAGGGTGTCGTCGAGCCGGCGGCCGCTGGTCATGTCCGCTCACTGCCCGGGATGACACCCCGGTGCCGCGGGATAGACGTCGCAGTCAGGCTTGACCGCCTGCTCCTCGTGTGGGGTACCGTCGGGCGCCCAGTCGTAATCGACCAGCTGCGCACGATAGGCCGAGTTGGTCACGTAATCGTCGTCCGGCATGGACTTGCCGAAGTAAGGACTCACGTACTCCCAGACGATCTCGCCCTTCGGCGTGACCTGAAATAGCCGGCCGTTCTGCCCCTCGTCGATCAGCGTGTTGCCGTTGGGCAGACGCCGGGCGCTGGAGATGAACGAGCTGTAGAACGTCCACGAGGAACGACCCGACATGTTGCCCGTGTACTGCCAGACGATCTTGTCGGTCGTGGGGTCGACCTCGATCACGCGCGACGAGGAGAAGAAGCCCTGCTTGGAGGGCGGGAAGCCGGCGTTGCCCTGATTGTCGAACAGCAGCAGGTTGCCGGCGCCGGGCAGCCCTTCGGGAATAAAGTGAGCATCGTGGGCTCCGACGGTCTGATCGATCGGGCGACCGAGCTTGCCGGTCAACTGAAGCGCCGGAAAATCCGGCCCGATCCGCCAGACGATTTCCCCGGTATCGCGATCGACGATGAACATCACGTTGGCGTTACGCGAATTGACGAGAATGTTGTCCGGCGCGAAGCGCTCGTCACCCTCGTCGAACCAGCGATTCGGTCCGACCGGTGTGGCCGTGTTGAGGTGGAGAAAATCGGGGTCTTCGGAGTCCTTTAGCGAGCGCATGGCGACATCCGAAAAGCCCATCTCGTCGAGATGATCGCCGGCCTTCCACTCCCACACGACCTTGCCGTCGGCATCGACCTCCTCGACCGCATTGTCGATGACCGGATAGTCGAAACCGTTGAGCTCGCGGGTGTCTGCGGTCATGACCAGATTATTGCCGTTGGGCAGCTTGCGCATATCGTGGTGCTGGTAGACCGGATGTGCCTGACTGCCCCACTGCCACTCGACGTTGCCATCCCAATCGACCTCGCCGACCGAAGCGTTGGTCAGGCCGTTACCGGGGCTTGCGTGCTCGGGCAGCTTGTCGGCGCGGGCCAGTTGAACGAGCAGATGCCCCTTCTCGCCGCCGGCCTGGTCGGCGGAGAGCGGCACGGGCGGGAAACTCTCGTAGTCCCACTCATGTACCTGGTTGCCGTTCATGTCGATCAGGTGGGTCTTGCCGTCATTACCGGGAAACAGCACGAAGCCGTTGTAGGCCCGATCCGGATCATAGACGGTGGTGCCGGTGGGAAAGCTCGAGGGCAGCGCCTGGGCGGCGCTCGTCATCAGTGCCAGCGCCGTACCTGCGGCCAGCGGTATCCACTGCATCTTCCGTTGCATCGTTGTCGTCGCTCCTTGTCGAATGCCGTGGCACCCAGGCGCCAGACGGCTGGCTATCGCCGCTGCAGATATCACTACAGGCTAGCCGATGATGGCGAAGATTCATCGCCATTGCTGTGACGATAGACAACACTGATCGACAATCGATCCCGCCCGATGCCATCTCACGATGTGCGCCGACATCCGGTGGGCGATGAAGAAAGGCAAGGACGAAGAAGGGCGGGACGCACCGGACACGCCCTCCGATTCCGATGTCAGTAGACGCCCTGGCTACGTAGATAGTCGTCGTAGCTGCCGCTGAAGTCGACGATGCCGTCGTCTTTCATCTCGATGATGCGGGTGGCCAGCGAGCCGACGAATTCGCGATCATGGCTGACGAAGATCAGCGTGCCGGGATAGTTGTCGAGCGCCAGATTGAGCGCTTCAATCGACTCCATGTCGAGGTGGTTGGTGGGCTCGTCCATCACCAGGACGTTGGGCTTTTGCAGGATCAGCTTGCCGAACAGCATGCGCCCCTGCTCCCCACCCGAGATCACCTTGACTGACTTGCCGATGTCGTCGTTGGAAAACAGCATACGCCCGAGCGCGCCGCGCACGGTCTGTTCGCCTTCGGTGGTCCACTGCCCCATCCACTCGAACAGCGTCTCGCCCCCCTCGAAATCAGCGGCATGATCCTGGGCGAAATAGCCCACTTCGGCGGCGTCGGTCCATTTGACCTCGCCGGCATCGGGCGTCATCGCACCGGTCAGGCAGTTGAGCAGCGTGGTCTTGCCGATGCCGTTGGGACCGATGATCGCGATGCGCTCGCCAGCCTCGACCTGCAGGCCGAAGCGTTCGAACAACACGTTGTCGCCCCAGGCCTTGGTCAGCTTCTCGGCATTGAGCGCATGCCGATGGATCTTCTTGCTGGGTTCGAAGCGGATGAACGGGCTGACGCGAGACGACGGCTTGATCTCGTCGAGCTGGATCTTGTCGATCTTGCGCTGGCGCGACGTCGCCTGCTTGGCCTTGGAGGCGTTCGCCGAAAAGCGGCTGACGAACTGCTGCAGCTCGGCGATCTCCGCCTTCTTCTTGGCGTTCTCGGCGTGCAGGCGTTCGCGCGCCTGGGTCGCGGCGATCATGTACTCGTCGTAATTGCCCGGGAAGAGCTTCAACTCGCCGTAGTCGAGATCCGCCATGTGCGTGCAGACGCTGTTCAGGAAGTGACGATCGTGGGAGATAATGATCATCGTCGAGCTGCGCGCACGCAGCATCTCCTCCAGCCAGCGGATGGTATTGATATCCAGGTGGTTGGTCGGCTCGTCGAGCAGCAGCACGTCCGGATCGGAAAAGAGCGCCTGGGCCAGCAGCACACGCAGCTTCCAGCCCGGCGCGACCACGCTCATCGGCTCGAAGTGCTGTTCGAGCGGAATGCCGAGTCCGAGCAGCAGCTCGCCGGCACGGGCCTCGGCGGTATAGCCGTCGAGTTCGGCGAAGCGGACTTCGAGATCGGCGACCTTCATGCCGTCCTCTTCCGACATCTCCGCCTGGGAATAGATGCGCTCACGCTCGGCCGCGACCTGCCAAAGCTCCTCGTTGCCCATGATCACGGTATCGATCACGCGCTCGTTCTCGTAGGCGAACTGATCCTGGCGCAGCTTGCCCAGCCGCGTAGTGGCGTCCTTCATGACCTGACCGCTGGTCGGCTCGAGATCGCCGCCCAGAATCTTCATGAAGGTGGACTTGCCGCAGCCGTTGGCGCCGATCAGGCCGTAACGATTGCCCTCGCCGAACTTGACGGAGACATTTTCAAAGAGCGGCTTGGGGCCGAACTGCATGGTGATGTTGGCGGTAGAGAGCAAAGGTGAGATCTCGCGGGGAAACGGCGTGAATGAATCGACATCGGTGACCGAACGGTCGGGATATCGACCAATGTCGAACGTCTATTGTACGCGCCGTTGCCGGCCGGCG
>NZ_BMZI01000002.1:50246-137249 GCF_014652715.1 Salinicola rhizosphaerae
CGCTCGGAGGCGACCTGTAGCGGCTGATGATCCCATGGGTAATAGGCACCGTTGCGCAGCGCTTCATAGACGATCAGCCGGCGTGCCTGGCTCTCGCGTACCTCGGCATCGAACCGCGTCATGTCCCAGCGCTCGCGACACTGGCGCTGAAAGTCCGCCAGCAGCTCGGCATGGTCAGGATCTTCGGCCAGATTGCGCTGCTCCATCGGGTCCGTCTCGAGATCGAAGAGCTGGGGCGGATCGAGCTCGCAGTGATTGAACTTGTAACGTCCCTGGCGAATCGTCACCAGTGGCGCATAGGTCCCCTCGGCAGCGTACTCCATGTAGACCGGCGTCTCACGCCGCTCGCCGCGCGTCAGCGGCAGCAGCGATTCGCCGTCGGTCCAGGGTTCGATGGCGGTGAGATCGATACCGACCAGATCGGCCAGGGTCGCATTGACGTCGAGCGACGAGACCGGATCGTCGATGCGCCCCGGCGCGATGCCCGGCCCCGCCATCATCAGCGGCACGCGGGAGGAGCCCTCGAACGGGCTCATCTTGAACCACAGCCCGCGCTCGCCGAGCATGTCGCCATGATCGGAGACGAACAGGATAATCGTGTTGTCGAGCATGCGGGTGCGCTCGAGCACATCGAGAATTCCACCGATCTTGTCGTCGACATAGGAGAGGTTGGCAAAATAGCCGCGGCGGGCGCGCTTCACGTTCTCGGGCTGGATATCGAACTGCGTGTAGTCATTGGCGACGTAGAGCCGCTGGGAGTGCGGGTCCTGCGCCGCGTAGGGGACCTCGGGCAGTGTCGGCTCCAGGTGTTCGCAATCTTCATACCGGTCCCAGTACTGGCGCCGCGCCACGTAGGGATCATGCGGATGGGTGAAGCTGACGCACATCGCCCATGGGCGCTCGTCCTGTCCCCGAGCCAGATCGTAGAGCTTCTGCTCGGCGAGAAAGGCGACCTCGTCGTCGTACTCCATCTGGTTGGAGATCTCGGCGACGCCCGCGCCGGTTACCGAACCCAGATTGTGATACCACCAGTCGATGCGTTCGCCCGGCTTGCGATAATCCGGCGTCCAGCCGAAATCGGCGGGATAGACGTCGGTGGTCAGACGGGACTCGAAGCCATGGAGCTGGTCCGGTCCGACGAAGTGCATCTTGCCGGAGAGGCAGGTCTCGTAGCCGGCACGACGCAGGTGGTGTGCCCAGGTCGGAATGCTGGAAGGAAATTCGGCGGCATTATCATAGACGCCGGTGCGCGACGGCAGCTGACCGGACATGAACGCAGCCCGGCCGGGTGCGCACAGATAGCTCGGCGTGTAGGCGTTGGCGAAACGCGCCGAGCGCGCGGCCAGCGCCTTGAGATGCGGCGTCTGCAGGAAATCCGCCGGGCCGTCCTCGAACAGCGTGCCGTTCACCTGGTCGGCCATCAGCACCAGAATATTGGGTCGAGACATGGTTCTCCCTGCGTCGTTGGCGATTGTCTTCCCAGCATGCGCGCCGGGTCTGATCTGGCGCAAACGATCGATTCGGGGGCTGAGGCCCAGCCGAGCTGGGGGTCACGCCTGCGGCGGTAGCAGGAAGTTGCCCTGACGGCCGTCGCCCAGGCGAGAGTCGACCTCGCTATCATCCTTGAGCGCGACGCCTGACGCGCCGAGCACCTGCGCCTCGCGCATCAGGTAGGCGAGCAGCTTCGCGGCATTGCGATAGGAGAGCCCCCGCGGACGCACGTTGGAAATGCAGTTTCGCTCACTGTCACGACGCCCCGTTCTGGGCGCCCAGGTGAAGTAGAGCCCGAGGCTGTCGGGCGAGCTCAAGCCGGGGCGTTCGCCGATCATCACCACGCTCATGCGCGCACCGAGCGCCTCGCCGATCGGATCGCCGATGGCCACGCGCCCCTGCTCGACCAGCGCCACCGGGCCGAGCGTCAGTCCGAGCGATTCGATCTCCGGCGCTAAAGCCTCGAGAAACGGGATCGCCTGCTCGTGGATGGCCCGGGCCGAGAGCCCATCGACGATGCAAATCGACACATCGCAGGCATCGGCGTTCAGCGCCCCGATCTCTGCGGCGGCCGTCTCTGAGAGCTGACGACCGAGGTCGGGACGGCGCAGATACTCGTCGCGATCCGCCGCCCGACTGTGAAGTCGTAGCGCCAGCGGAAACCGCTCGTCGAGCTCTGGCATCATGCGTTCGGTATCCAGCGCCATGTGAACGGCATCGCGGGCGCGGGCATGATCGAGCTGAAATGCGAGCTGCGCGCGGGTGGTCAGACTGCCACCCGAGCGCCCAAGCCCGATGCGGGCATCGGTCAGCTCACGCAGACGCTGCCAGGGATTGGCTACGACCACGGAATCGTCGTCTCGCTGCGTCATGTCTGCTCCCCGAGGTCGGCAAGCACATGCTGAAAGCGCGCCGGCAGTTCATTGGCGAAGGCGATCCCCTGGCCGTGGCGATAGATGCCGCTCGCATCCAGCCAGGCCTCGAACTCCGGCGCCGGGCGACGATCGAGCAGCTGACGCAGATAGAGCGCGTCGTGGAACGACGTGGTTTGATAGTTGAGCATAATGTCGTCGGCGCCCGGAATGCCCATGATGTAGTTGCAGCCCGCCGCGCCGAGCAGCGTCAGCAGCATATCCATGTCATCCTGGTCCGCCTCGGCGTGATTGGTGTAGCAGATGTCGCAGCCCATCGGGACGCCGAGCAGCTTGCCGCAGAAGTGATCCTCCAGACCGGCGCGGATGATCTGTTTGCCGTCGAACAGATACTCCGGTCCGATGAAACCGACCACCGTGTTGACCAGCAGCGGCTCGAATTCGCGCGCGACAGCGTAGGCTCGCGCCTCCAGCGTCTGCTGGTCGAGCCCGTGATGGGCGTCCGCCGACAGCGCACTGCCCTGCCCGGTCTCGAAATACATGACGTTGTCGCCGACCGTGCCGCGACCCAGCGAAAGTGCTGCTTCACGCCCTTCGCGCAGCAGCGCGAGATCGATGCCGAAGCCACGGTTGGCCGCTTCGGTGCCGGCGATCGACTGAAACACCAGGTCGGTCGGCGCCCCGCGTTCGATCGCCTCGATCGCGGTGGTGACATGCGTCAGCACACAGCTCTGCGTCGGTATCTCGTAGCGCGCGATGATCTCGTCGAGCATTTTCAGAAGCGTTACCACCGTGCCGGTATTATCGGTGGCCGGGTTGATGCCGATCACCGCATCGCCGCTGGCATAGAGCAGCCCATCGAGAATGCTGGCGGCAATGCCGGCGGCGTCATCCGTGGGGTGATTGGGCTGCAGCCGCGTCGATAGTCGTCCCGGCAGCCCGAGGGTATTGCGAAAGCGCGTGACGACCTCGCACTTGCGCCCGACGAGCACCAGATCCTGTACGCGCATCAGCTTGGAGACCGCCGCGACCATCTCCGGCGTCAGCCCCGGTGCGAGCCGGGCCAGCGATGTCGCGTCGGCTCGCTCCGACAGGAGCCAGTTGCGGAACTCGCCGACGCTGAACCCCGCCACCGGCGCGAAGGCATCACGGTCATGTCGATCGAGGATCAGCCGCGTGACCTCGTCATCTTCGTAAGGAATCAGCGGCTCTTCGAGAAAAGTTGCCAGCGGCAGCTCTGCCAGCGCCATCTGCGCTATCGCACGCGCCTCGGCACTGGCCGCGGCGATGCCGGCGAGCTCGTCGCCGGAACGCCGCGGAGAAGCCGCGGCCATCAGCGCGCCGAGATCGTCGAATCGGTAGCGCCGGCCACCGAGGTCGATAAAGTGCTCGCTCATGATCGATTACCTGACTTTAGAACGTTGTCGTTGTCAGCGGGAAAACCCGGTGAGGGTAGAAACAGTGTATGCCATCGCCCGCCGCTCGCGTGCGACTAAGGCATAACGTCATCGATGACGCCCACACTTCTTGTACGATGTATGATTAAAAACATGCCGCAGACGGCCGCGATCCTTTCCTACGCTGAATACCGATGACCGTCGGCTTTAGCGCCGCCAAGCCAACTCACCGCAAGGAGTCGCCGCATGAAAGACACCCTCGTGATCGTGCATGAGCTGTATCCGGAGCTGCTCGACAAACTCAAGCAGACCTTCGACGTCGTCCATTTCGTACGCCTCGGCAGCGACGAGGATCGCGCCGCTTTCAAGGAGGCCATGACCCGCGCCGTCGCCTTCATCGGCTCCAACGTGGCGTTCGACAAGGCGCTGCTGGAGCAGTCTCCTAATCTCAAGGTGATCGCCAGCGTATCGGTTGGCGTCGACAACTATGACGTCGCCGCCATCCACGACCGCGGCATCGTGCTGACCAACACGCCGGATGTGCTCACCGAAGCCACGGCCGACACCGGGTTCCTGCTGCTGATGATGACCGCGCGGCGCGCCTCGGAAATGAACCGCATGGTGCTCGACGGCCGCTGGAACGTTTCGCCGGGTCGCGATCAGTTCGGGGTCGATCTCAAGGGCAAGACGCTCGGCATCGTCGGCATGGGTCGCATCGGCCAGGCCGTCGCAAGCCGCGGCCATTTCGGCTTCGGCATGAAGGTGATCTATCAGAACCGCTCCGCCAAGCCGGAAGCGGACAAGACGCTCGGCGCCCGCCAGGTCGATCTCGAGACGCTGTTCACGGAGGCGGATTTCATCTGCGTCACCGTGCCCTTGTCGCCGGAGACAGAGGGCCTGATCGGTCGCGACCTGCTCTCGTTGACCAAGCCCAAGGCGATCTTCGTCAATATCGCCCGCGGCAAGGTCGTGCGCGAGCAGGAACTGATCGAGTGCCTGCGGGACGGCACGCTCTACTACGCTGGCCTGGATGTCTTCGAGAAGGAGCCGCTGCCGAAGGATTCACCGTTGATGACGATGGATAACGTCGTCTGCCTGCCGCACATCGGCTCCGCCACACACGAGACGCGCGGCGCGATGTGCGATCTCGCCGCCGAAAATACACTCAACGTGCTCGACGGCAAGGCGCCCGTGACGCCAGTCTGATGGTGCTGGCGTCATCGGGATGACCCAAGCCGCCGCCCGATGGGGCGGCGGTATCCTTTCCGAATCACCCTCAGGTCGCGAGCTCGGGCTCTCGGTGCGCAAGCCAGGCCATCACCAGGCCGAGCAGCGCGGCCAACAGACCGAGCAGGAAGATATTGGCGTAGCCGAAAGCGCCCGCGAATAGGCCGGCAATCGGCCCGGTGGCACCATAAGCGACATCCTGAAAAGCCGCGAAGCCGCCCATCGCCGTGCCCCGCTCGGAGGCGGGTACGCGACGCACGACCTCGACGCCCATGGCCGGAAACACCATGGAGCAGCCGACACCGGTCAGAAAGGCGCCCACCAGCGCCATCCATGGACCGACGGCCAGCCACAGCAGCGCCTGACCACAGGCCTCCACTGCCAGTGACGCCATCGCGACCCGCGTGCCGCCGATCCGATCGGGCAGATGACCACACAGCAGACGCATCAACACGAAGCCGATGCCGAAGCCGGTCAGTCCCCACCCGGCGTGCGGCCAACCCTCGGCATGGAAATAGAGAGAGACGAAAGCGCCCAGTGCGGCAAAACCCACCCCCTGCAGACAGACTGCCAGCCCCGGGCGCCAGATACGGCCGATGATGTGCCAGAACGGCTGGCGTTCACCGGGCTGCGGCTGGTCAGCCGGCACCGGACGCACGAGCAGCATGCCGGCGAGCGGCAGCACGCAGGCGATCGCCATGAGCCCGGAAAACCCCAGCTGCTCAAACAGCGCCAAACCAAGCGGGCCACCGACGGCGAAGGCGCCGTACATCCCCATGCCCATCAGCGACAGCACGCGTCCAGAGCGCGCATGTCCCGTCAGGCCGATGCCCCAGCTCACCATGCCGATCACGGTCAGACTCTCGCCGAGACCGAGAATCAGCCTGCCGACGATCAGTACCGCGTAGGCGAGACCTGGCGACAGCGAAGACCAGGTCGAGCCCAGGCATACCAGGCTCGCCAGCACATAGAGCGCCAATCCGTAGAACATGCTGACCCGGCCACCGCGCCGATCACTGGTCCGCCCGGCGAGATTGCGGGTCAGAATGGTCGAGAGAAAGGCGATGCCGACCGCCAGCCCGCCCAGCGTATCGCTCATGCCAAGCTCGTGGTTGACGTAAACCGATACCACCGGCAGCGCCATGGCCACGCAGAGATAGGAGAGAAACAGGGATATCGTCAGAAGCACCAGCCGGCGCAAGGTGCCGGTATCCAGCGGGGTATCTGCACTGACAGCTTCGGCCATCGAGAGGACTCCTTTGCAGAGCCGATAGCCGATGGGAGAAAGCACGCAACGCACTCCCCACCGGATACCGGCAGGTGAATGCGTTGGTTGACGTTGAACGCTTACGTCGGCGCCATGAAGGCGCCGAGAGATTGTGACCGAGGAGCTTAGGTAATCCGCCGCCGACTCGCAAGCCGACAACGGAGAACCCCGCTGAAAGCGGGGTTCGACAGGATCGTCAGCCGGCGAATTTCTCGGCCGGACGCCTCGGCGCTTCGACCCGTCGAGGCTCGCCTCGCCCGCCGCCACGCTTTTTCGCCGTCAGCAGCACCAGAACGGCGGCGACAAGCGTGACCGTACCGAGCATGTAAAGGCCGTTTTCGTAGGACCCGGTTCTCGCCTCCAGGAAACCGAAGGTCGTCGGCGCCACGAAGCCCCCGAGGTTGCCAAGCGAATTGATCAGCGCGATGACCGGCGCCGCAATGCGGGCATCCAGATAGTTCTGCGGTACCGGCCAGAACAGCGAGGCTGATGCCTTGAATCCGAGCGCGGCGAAGCAGATCGCGACGAACGCGAACACCGGGTTGGCAGTCGTCGACAGGAACATGCCAAGCGAGGCGATTACTAGAGACGCGGCCACCCAGCCCTGCTGAAAGCGGAAGCGCTGTGCCAGCGCAGCAAACGCATACATGGCCGCAATCGAGATGATCCAGGGGATCGAGTTGTACAGCCCCGTGTCGAAATCGCTGATATTGCCCATCCGGTGAATGATGGTCGGCAGCCAGAAGGTCATGCCGTAGATCGTCAGCGAGATGGAGAAGAAGATCAGGCAGAACAGCACGATCTTCGGGTCCATCAACAGACGCCAGGTCGGTATCTTCTCGCCCTGTTGCGCTTCGCGCTCCGCCTGCTCGTGCTCGATGGTCGCCTTGAGGACATCCTGCTCCTCGCGGCTAAGCCATTCTGCATCGTGGACGTTCGAGCGCAGGTAGAACCAGAACAGCGGCGTCAGCGCCAGTGCGGCAATGCCCTCGAGGAAGAACATCCACTGCCAGCCATGCCATCCGAAAGCATCGATCGACAGCAGCGCACCACAGATCGGGCCCGAGAGAATCGACGCTATGGCCGAGCCACTGAGAAAGATCGCCATCGCCTTGCCACGCTCGCCGGCCGGTAGCCAGCGAGTGAAGTAATAGATGATGCCAGGAAAGAAGCCGGCCTCGGCCACACCCAGCAGGAAGCGCAGAATATAGAAATGGGTCTCGCTCTGGATAAACGTCATCAACGTCGCGACGATGCCCCAGCTGAACATGATACGGGTCAGCCAGGCGCGCGCGCCGAAGCGCTCGAGCAACATGTTCGAGGGCACTTCGAAGATGGCATAGCCCACGAAGAAGAGGCCGGCGCCGAGGCCGAAAGCCGCCACACCGATACCGAGATCGGCATTCAGGTGTTCACGCACGAAACCGATATTGACCCGGTCGATGTAATTGACGATGAAAGCGGCGACGAACAGCGGAAGAATGTGCCACTTCACTTTCTTGACGGCGCTGGCGAGTATCGGGTCGTCGACCGGTTGAGAGGCAGAACCGGAGGTGCTCATGTCAAAACTCCTGATCGGCAGATGACGCGGGAGGACGAACGGGAAAACGCGGTCCTCTCGGGGTGAAGAGGTCGATGCGACGGAGCAGGTAGGAAATGCGTAACGAGCAAGAAGTACGCAGCCATATCCTATCGTCATACATCATACTTATGTGGCTAACGATAGGCGCTTTAATGATTCGTGCGTATTCGCCTTTGGTAGAAGACGTGTTCGCTCAAGGCAGGGGATGAGTCAAAGAGGGCAGGCGCGAAGAGAAGGCGATCACAGCTGCGTTGACACCGCGCAAAGAAAAAGCGCCCTCCGTTGCCGGAGAGGCGCTTTTCGATCTGCGGTTGGAGACCGCGGATCCTTCTGGCAACAGGCCGCCGACAAGAGTGTCGGCGGTGTCGATCAGCGACGCAGGCCGAGCTTCTTGATCAGCGCCTGGTAACGATCGAAGTCCTTGCCCTTGAGGTAATCCAGCAGCTTGCGGCGCTGGTTGACCATGCGGATCAGGCCACGACGAGAGTGGTGATCCTGCTTGTGATCCTTGAAGTGACCCTGCAGGCCATCGATGTTGGCGCTCAGCAGTGCGACCTGGACTTCCGGGGAACCGGTGTCGTTCTCGCCCTGACCGAACTCCTTGACGATTTCGGCCTTCTTTTCAGCAGTCAGTGCCATGCAACTCTCCAGTAAGCAATATGCTTGGATGATGAATGTCGGAGACCACGCATATTTGCAGTCTCCCGGTCGATGCCGGCACTGGGCCGGCAATTGGCATCAGATCGATGCCGTGTCGATCAGGCGGCGAGGGGTTATCTCACACTGCCCGGTCAACTCGACCAACCCCAGAAAGGATTGGTCGCGATACAGTCTGGCCTGCGCACCGGCCTCCAGCGCCGTCTCCGGCACCGTCACCGGCTGCCCGTGCAGAAGCCGCGTTGCCACGGCATCCGAAACACCGAGCTTCGGCAGGTGCTCGAGCATCACGTCGGCCGGCAGCAACTGCGCCAGTCGCGTGGGCTCGTCCATCTGTTCGAGTGTCTCGAGCGAGATGCGGCGCGCGCTATCGAACGGTCCTGTCTCGAGTCTCTCCAGCGCGTTGATATGCGCCCCGACCCCAAGCGCTTCGCCGATGTCTTCGGCCAGCGTGCGGATGTAGGTACCCTTGCTGCAGCGCACCTCGAGCCAGAACCCGTCATCGGCCCAGCCAAACGGCCGCATATCATACACCGTCACGCGGCGCGGGGCACGCGCTATCGTCTTGCCTTCGCGGGCGAGTTCGTAGAGCTTGCGCCCTTGATGCTTGAGCGCCGAGTACATCGGCGGCACCTGATCGATCTCTCCACGAAAACGCTCGAGAACGCTCTCGACGGCACCACGATCCAGCGCGTCGGGCAGTGCCCGACGCTGGAGGATCTCGCCCTCGGCATCGCCGGTATCGGTCGTCTCGCCCAGCTTGACGCGCGTGCGGTAGACCTTGTCGGCATCGAGCAGATGGGCGGAGAACTTGGTCGCTTCACCGAAGCAGACCGGCAGCAGGCCGGTGGCCATCGGGTCCAGCGTCCCCGTATGCCCGGCCTTACGAGCCTGATAGAGGCGTCGCGCCCGCTGCAGCGCATGGTTGCTCGACATGCCGGCGGCCTTGTCGAGCAGCAGCACGCCATTGATCGGCAGCCCTTTGCGGCGTCGCGCCATCAGCGAGGCTCTCCATCACCCCGCTGAGGCTCTCCATCACGCTGCGAGGAGACATCGGCGTCGGACGCCTCGTCGGCACCCTCCTGACGCTTGTCGCTGGCCACCGCCTCGTCGATCAGCGCCGACAGCTCGTGACCGCGCACCACGCTTTCGTCGTAGTGAAAGCGCAGTTCCGGGACGTGGCGAAGCTGGATTCGCCGCGCGACCTGCGAACGCAGAAACCCGGACGCGCGCTTGAGCACGGCCAGGTTTTCCTTGATACGCGCCGGGTCGTTCTCGCCCAGCAAGGTCACGTAGACGTCGGCGTAGCCCAGATCGCGACTGACCTTGGCCGAGCTGACGGTGACCATGCCCAGGCGCGGATCCTTGATCTCGCGCTGGATCAGCACGGCCAGCTCCTGCTGCAGCTGGTCGGCAACTCGATCGGTACGTTTGAATTCGCGCATGATCCGCTCCCGCGGGCCCGGGCGTTAACGCCGGGCCCGTCGTCGCTTACAGAGTCCGCTCGACCTTGACCTGATCGAAGACCTCGATCTTGTCGCCGACCTGGACGTCGTTGTAGTTCTTGACGCCGATACCGCACTCCATGCCGTTACGCACTTCGTTGACGTCATCCTTGAAGCGGCGCAGCGACTCGAGCTCGCCTTCGTAGATGACCACGTTCTCGCGCAGAACACGGATCTTCTTGTTGCGGTGAACGGTGCCCTCGACGACCATGCAGCCCGCCACGGCGCCGATCTTCGGTGCCCTGAACACATCGCGGACTTCGGCGATACCGACGATCTCTTCTTTCCACTCCGGCGCCAGCATGCCGCTCATAGCCTGCTTGACTTCGTCGATGAGCTGGTAGATGACGCTGTAGTAGCGCAGATCCAGCCCTTCGCGCTCGACGATCTCGCGAGCGGAGGCATCGGCACGGACGTTGAAGCCGACCAGAATCGCCTCACTGGCGAGCGCCAGATTGGCATCGGTACCGGTGATGCCGCCGACACCCGAAGAGACCACGGCCACCTGGACTTCCTCGGTGGAAAGCTCCTCGAGCGCGCCGCGAATCGCTTCCAGCGAGCCCTGCACGTCGGCCTTGAGCACGATGTTGACCTTGGCCACCTCGTCCTGGCCCATCTGGCTGAACATGTTCTCCAGCTTGGCCTTCTGCTGACGTGCCAGGCGCACCTCGCGGTACTTGCCCTGACGGAAGTTGGCGATCTCGCGCGCCTTCTTGTCGTCGGCCAGAACCATGAAGTCTTCACCGGCTTCCGGCGTGCCATCGAGACCCTGGATCTCGACCGGCATCGACGGACCGACCGACTCGACCTGCTTGCCGAGCTCGTTGGTCAGCGCACGGACGCGACCGTAGTGCAGGCCGGCCAGAACGATGTCGCCACGCTTGAGCGTACCGTTCTGGACCAGCACCGTAGCGACCGGACCGCGCCCCTTGTCGAGACGGGATTCGACCACGACGCCTTTGGCCGGCGCTTCCGGAACCGCCTTGAGTTCGAGCACTTCGGAGACCAGCAGCACGGATTCGAGCAGCTGATCGATCCCTTCGCCGGTCTTGGCCGACACCGGCACGAACTGGGTGTCGCCACCCCACTCTTCCGAAATCACGCCGTGCTGAGACAGCTCGTTGCGGATCCGGTCGAGATCGGCACCTTCCTTGTCGATCTTGTTGACCGCGACCACCAGCGGCACTTCGGCCGCCTTGGCGTGTTCGACGGCTTCGATCGTCTGCGGCATGACGCCGTCATCTGCAGCCACCACCAGGATGACCACGTCGGTCGCCTGCGCACCGCGGGCACGCATGGCGGTAAAGGCAGCGTGTCCGGGCGTATCGAGGAAGGTGACACCGCCGTGCTCGCCTTCGACGTGATAGGCACCGATGTGCTGGGTGATCCCGCCGGCTTCCCCGGTCGCGACCTTGGTGCGACGAATGAAGTCGAGCAGCGAGGTCTTGCCGTGGTCGACGTGACCCATGACGGTCACGACCGGCGAGCGCACGATCTCGTCACCTTCATAGGAGATGTTCTCGAGCACTTCGGTCTCGAGCGCATCTTCCTTGACCAATCTGGGCTTGTGCCCCATCTCCTCGACCACGATCGCGGCAGTATCCTGATCGATGGTCTGGTTGATGGTCACGGCCGCGCCCATGGTGAACATGGCCTTGATCACTTCGTTGGCCTTGATCGACATCTTGTCGGCCAGCTCGGCCACGCTGATCGATTCCGGAATGGCGACTTCACGCACGATCGGCTGAGTCGGCTTCTGGAAGCCATGCTCGTTATCGCTGCGACCGCGACGGCTGCCGCGACGCTCGGCGCGCTTGACCTTCTTGGCCCCGCCACCGCGACGACGTTCGGAGCGATCGTCGTTATCGTCTCGACGACCACGGCGACCCTGATCGCGCTCCTTGTCCTTCTTCGGATGGGCGCGACGGTTCTCGGTACGCGGCTCCTTGGGCGGCGGCTCGACGAACGGCTGACTGTTCGATGTCGGCTCGTCGTCCTCGACCTGCGGCTCCTGCGGAATGTCGTCGCCCGGGGCCTGCGGCGAGGCAGCCGGCGCGGCCGCCTTGTCGGAAGCCTGCTGACCTGCGGTCTCGGCTGCGGCTTGCGCAGCCTCGGCACTCGCCTGCTGCTCGGCCTGCTGGGCCTTGTCGGCCATATCGCCGACCAGCTGACGCGGACCGCTCTCCTCGACCTGCGGCTCTTCAGCGGGCTCGGCTTCACGCTTGACGTAGGTACGCTTCTTGCGCACCTGCACCTCGATCGTCTTGCCGCGCTCACCGGAGCGAATCTTGCTGCGCGTGTTGCGCGTCAGCGTGATGCGATTACGCGGACCGCGGCCGCCACCGTGACTCTTCGTCAGGTGATCGAGCAGACGCTGCTTGTCCTCTTCGGAGACGGCGTCGCTCTCTTGCTGATGCGGCAGACCCGCATCCTTCATCTGTTCAAGCAGACGGGACACATCGCGTCCCACCTTGCCGGCAAACTCTTTTACGGTCATGTCTGACATTACGACCCTCCTGAACCCGTGACCACGTTACTCTTCGCTCTGAAACCAAGGCGCACGGGCAGTCATGATCAATGCCGCTGCGCGCTCCTCGTCCACGTCGTCGATATCCTTCAGATCCTCGATGGACTGTTCTGCGAGGTCCTCCATGGTGACGATGCCACGACTGGCAAGAATGAAAGCCAGGTGGCGGTCCATGCCGTCCATCGTGAGAAGGTCTTCGGCGGGTTGAGCGCCGTCCAGTTCCTCTTCCGAGGCGATTGCCAGGTTGAGCAGCTCATCCTTGGCACGCGCTCGCAGTTCCTCGACCAGATCCTCATCGAACTCTTCGATCTCCAGCATCTCCTCGAGTGGCACGTAGGCCAGCTCCTCGATCGTCGTGAACCCTTCCTCGACCAGGATGCGGGCGACCTCTTCGTCGATCTCGAGATGGTTGATGAAATATTCGACCAGGCTGTCGACTTCCTGCTCGCGTTTGCCCTCGGCCTCGTCTTCGGTCATGACGTTGAGCGTCCATCCGGTCAGCTCGCTGGCGAGTCTGACGTTCTGGCCGCTACGACCGATGGCCTGAGCGAGATTATCCTCACCGACCGCGACATCCATCGAATGGGCGTCCTCGTCGACGAGAATGGAGGCGACTTCCGCTGGCGCCATGGCGTTGATCACCAGTTGCGCCGGGTTGTCGTCCCACAGAATGATGTCCACGCGCTCGTTACGCAGCTCGTTGGACACCGCTTGCACGCGCGAACCGCGCATGCCGACACAGGCACCGACGGGGTCGATGCGCTTGTCGTTGGTCTTGACCGCGATCTTGGCGCGCGCGCCCGGATCGCGGGCAGCACCCTTGATCTCGATCAGCTGTTCGGCAATTTCGGGCACTTCGATCTTGAACAGCTCGATCAGCATGCCGGGCTTGGTACGCGAAAGAATCAGCTGGGAGCCACGCGCTTCGGCGTCGACCTTCCACAGCAGGGCACGGACACGCTCGTTCATGCGGTAGCGTTCGCCGGGGATCATCTCACCACGCGGCAGAAACCCCTCGGCGTTCTCGCCCAGGTCGATGATCAGGCCGTCGCGCGTCGTTTTCTTGACGATGCCGGCGACCAGCTCGCCCTCGCGCTCGGTGTACTGCTTGACGATCTGCGCACGCTCGGCCTCTCGCACCTTCTGCACGATGACCTGTTTGGCCGTCTGCGCAGCAATGCGGCCGAAAGCGACCGATTCGATCTGCTCTTCGACCACGTCACCGAGCGCGAGCGGCGGATCGCGCTGTTCGGCTTCGGACAGCGGAATCTCGCGGTCTTCACTGAGGTACTCTTCGTCCTCGACGACGACCCAGCGACGGTAGGTATCGTACTCGCCCGTGTTGCGGTCGATCTGAACGCGGACGCTGACGTCCTGGCCCTCGAAGCGCTTGCGCGACGCGCTGGCCAGAGCTGCCTCGACGGCCTCGAAGATCACGTCCCGGGGGACGCTTTTCTCGTTGGAGATGGCGTCAACGACCAGCAGAATTTCTTTGCTCATGCCTATGCCTCGCCGAACAACCGATTCCGGACCTTGCCGACAAACCGGTTCTGGGTTTCGAATTCTTGGTCTCGACTGTCGGAAGTCATGCCACCGAGGTCGTCGAGTCGCAGGTGATCGAGATCAATCGTCGAACTGCGGGACGACCCGCGCCTGGTCAATGCTCTCTATCGGGAAGCAGAACTCCTCCCCGTCGATGTGCAGCAGCACCTCGTCGCCGTCGATGCCGGCCAGCAGCCCCTGGAACTTGCGCCGCCCGTCGAAGGCAGTACGCAGCTTGAGCTGCACGACATGCCCCCGAAAACGCGCGAAGTGATCCAGCGTGTAGAGCGGCCGATCCATGCCCGGCGAAGACACTTCGAGCGTGTAGTTGCCCGAGATCGGGTCCTCGACGTCCATGACACCGCTGACCTGACGACTGACACTGGCGCAATCGTCCACCGAAATGCCGTTGGGGCTATCGATGTAGATCATCAGCTTGGAGTGCTTGCCCTGAGCCAGATAATCGAGGCCCCACAGCTCGAAGCCCATGGCGCTGACCACGGGTTCGATGATTGCATATAGTGCTGCGTCCTTGGTGACCACAGACGACTCCTGCAGCAGTTGCATCAGGCACCTGACCGGGAGTAGAGAGAAGTGCAAGGTACTAGGTGGCTGACTGGCGTTGGCGTCAGCAGCATCAATGGCGGCGAAGCGCCGAGTTGACATGGCTGCTAACAAAAAGCCCCTTCTCAGGAAGGGGCCTTTCGAAAAACTTGGTAGCGGGGGCCGGATTTGAACCGACGACCTTCGGGTTATGAGCCCGACGAGCTACCAGACTGCTCCACCCCGCAACATCAGGTTGGCGATTATAGAAACGGCCCCGAGATGGGTCAAGGCAGCCTCTTTATCGCCCGTCTCCTGCGCAACCGCAGCAGACCATTCAGATCGTTCAGCGGTCCGGGCAAATAGAGTACCGATGGACTTGACGATGGTGCCGAAGGCGGGACTTGAACCCGCACGACCGTAAGGTCACTACCCCCTCAAGATAGCGTGTCTACCAATTCCACCACTTCGGCATCGGGGGACATGGCGGCAACGAAACCAGACTGCATCACCGACATGCGACTCGCCATCACTTCAATCTTCTAGATGACAGCGAGTTTTCCTTCTCACTCAAGGATTTGACGATGACTGATCGCCGCCTTCCTCGAGTGCTGGCGCAGCATTATTCCCGCTTTGATCGCCATCGTCAAGCGTCGGCGCACCATTATGTTGCTGCTCGATCACTTGCGCGTCCGGAACACCGCTCTGCGGCGCATCGGCACTGTGCGAGGCGAAGTAAGCCAACGCCAGCGACGTGACGAAGAACAGGGCCGCCAGGCCACCGGTGAGCTTCGACATGAAGCCGCCGCTACCCTGAGACCCGAAAACCGTCTGCGACGAGCCGCCGCCGAATGCCGCCCCGGCCTCGGCGCCCTTGCCCTGCTGCAGCAGAACCAGGACCACCAAGGCGATGGCGGCCAGAACGTGACATAACAAAACTGCTATCTGCATGAAATCAACCTGCTGACTGACAAATCGCTGTAAAATCATCGACCTTGAGCGACGCTCCGCCGATCAGGCCGCCGTCGATATCCTGCTGGGCAAGCAGCTCGCGCGCATTGGCCGCATTCATGCTACCGCCGTAAAGCAGACGCAACCCCGCTGCCAGTTCACGGTCGAAGCCGGCCTGGTAGCCTCGAATGGCCGCCATGACCTGCTGCGCCTGTTCCGGTGTCGCCGTACGACCGGTGCCGATTGCCCAGACCGGCTCGTAGGCAAGAGTCATCTCACGACGCTGCTCGGGTTCGAGCCTCGCCATGACATACCCCACCTGACGCAGCACGACCTCCTCGGTACGCCCGGCATCGCGCTCTTCGAGGGTCTCGCCAATGCAGAGAATCGGCTTGATGCCGACACTGAGTGCCGCGATGACCCGGTCATAGACCTGCTCGTCATCCTCTCGATAGAGCTGACGCCGCTCGGAGTGACCGACCAGCACGTAGGCAACGCCGAATTCCTTGAGCATCTGTCCACTGACTTCACCAGTGCGGGCACCGGAATGAAGCGGGTTCAACGTCTGCGCCCCCAGCTCGATGGCCGAGTTCGCGAACGCCTCGCGGGCAGCATCCAGGTAGGGAAACGGGGGATGAATCACCACTTCCAGTGGCGACGGCAGGTCGATATCGGTAAATGCCCGACCGAACGACTCGACCAGTTCCTTCGAGCCATTCATCTTCCAGTTACCCGCGATCAGCGGCTTGCGCATGCTACCTCCCGTCGGTGGTGCGACATGGTATAAGAGCCTTGACAGCAAGACAACAAATGTTGCTTACCGCCTCGGCCGGAATCCGATCACCGGGACTCGAACGACTCAGGCGATCAGGGTTTCGACGCTGTCGGCGATGCGTCGCGCCATGGCCTGAACGTCGAACCGCGGGCGGCCCTCGACCATGACGCGAATCAGCGGCTCCGTGCCAGAGGGCCGCAGCAGCACGCGACCGGCGCCGGCGAGCTCATCCTCCACTGCAGCCACGCTCTGCTGCAGGGTCTCACTCTGCATGACCGCCGCAGCAGCGTCTCGATGGGGAAGGCGGACGTTGATCAAGGCCTGCGGCGCTTTCTCGAAGCCTTCGAGCAGTGCATCGAGGGCGACGCCCTCACGCACCATGACCGCCAGCACCTGCAGCGCGGAGACGATACCATCACCGGTCGTCTGCACATGACGGCAGACGATGTGCCCCGATGATTCGCCGCCCAGCAGCCAGTCGTTGGCGAACAGACGCTCGGTGACGTAACGGTCGCCCACTTTGGCCCGCTCGAAGGGAATGTCCGCTTTTTCGAACGCTGCCGCCAGTCCGAAATTACTCATCAGGGTACCGACGACGCCGCCGTTGAGCTTCCCGCGACCGTGGAGATCGCGCGCAATGATGTAGAGAATCTCGTCGCCATCGATCAGGTTGCCGTGACGGTCGATCATCAGCACTCGATCACCGTCACCATCGAAGGCGACGCCGATATCCGCGCGCCGTTCCAGCACCCGCTCCCGCAGTCGCTCGGTATGCGTGGAACCGACATCACGATTGATATTGAGGCCGTCGGGCTCGGCACCGATCACGCTGACATCGGCGCCGAGCTCGCGGAAGACGTTCGGCGCGATGTGGTAGGTCGCGCCATGCGCGCAATCGAGCACGATCCGCAGCCCATGCAGCTCCAGCCGGTTGTGGACCGTCGACTTGCAGAATTCGATGTAGCGGCCGGCGGCGTCGTTGATGCGCACGGCGCGGCCGAGCTGATCCGGCGCGAGCGTCTCGAGCGGCTTGTCGAGTTCTGCCTCGATCTCGCTCTCGACATCATCGGCAAGCTTGAGCCCCTCGGCGGAGAAGAATTTGATGCCGTTGTCCTGATACGGATTGTGCGATGCGGAGATCACGATGCCTGCATCGGCGCGAAACGTCCGCGTCAGGTAGGCGATGCCAGGCGTCGGCATCGGGCCAAGCAGCGAGACATCCGCCCCGGCAGCGGAGAGCCCGGCCTCCAGCGCCGACTCGAACATGTAACCCGAGATACGCGTATCCTTGCCGATCACAACCTTGGGCCGCGAGGCACCAATGGCTCGCTGACGAACCTCGTGGCACGACAGCTTGCGTGCCAGCACGCGACCGACGGCCCAGCCCAGCTTGAGCATGAAGTCCGGCGTGATTGGCGCTTCACCCACGGTGCCGCGAATGCCATCGGTCCCAAAATAACGTCTACTCATGAATCGCTTCGCTCCTGAAGCACGGCCCAGGCCATGTCTATCGCGTCCTTGGTCGGCGCGACATCGTGCACTCTGATGATTCTAGCGCCTCGCTCCACTGCCATCACAGCCAGTGCCAACCCGCCCGGCAGCCGCTCCTCGACAGCGCGGCCGAGAGTCTTGCCGATCATGCTCTTGCGGGACATGCCGACCAGCAGCGGCAGCCCGAGCGTCTCGAGCGAGGCCATGCGATTGAGCAGTTCGAGATTATGCTCAAGTGTCTTGGCGAAGCCGAAGCCAGGATCCAGCAGCAGACGCTCGCGCGCGATACCGGCGGACTCGCAGCGCGCCACCTGTTCACGCAGAAAATTCGCCACTGCGACCTCGATGGGCTGGTCGTAATGTGGCGCCTGCTGCATCGTGCTCGGCTCACCCAGCATATGCATCAGACAGACAGGCAGCGAGGTCGCCGACGCGGCCGCCAGCGCGCCGGGGCGCGACAGCGAACGCACGTCGTTGATCAATCCGGCGCCCGCCTCGGCGACTGCCGTCATCAACTCCGGGCTACTGGTATCGACCGAGACCAGCGCATCGAACTCCTGCACCAGCATCTCCACGACCGGCAGCACGCGTTCGCGCTCGACCTCAAGTGACACCGGCTCGGCCCCCGGGCGAGTGGATTCGCCGCCGACGTCGATGATCGCCGCACCCTCCACCAGCAGCCGCTCGGCATGACGCCTGGCATCGTCGAGCCGGTCATGACGACCGCCGTCGGAGAAGGAGTCGGGCGTCACGTTGAGAATGCCCATCACACGGGGCCGGGAGAGATCGAGAAGGTGCTTGCCGCAGCGCAGCGAAGCCGCGGACTCGGTGTCACGCATGGACGTCGTCGCTCGTTGAATCATGCCGGACGATCCGTAAAAGGAGCGCCCAAAAAACAAGCAGGGCGCCAATCATGACGCCCTGCTCTCGTTGCTGCCGATGCTGTCAGGGCCCGGCGGGTCCGCCCAGCGGGTCGGAAGGCCGACGCCCGCCGGCTTCGTCGTCGCTACCCTCTTCACCGGGCTGCGGCTCGGGATCTCCGACTGGCTGGCCATGGCCTGAACCGGTGGTCGGGCCGTTGTCGTCCCAATCCTTCGGCGGCTTCGGCTTGCGCCCTTCCATGATGTCCTTGAGCTGATCTGAGTCGATGGTCTCGTACTGCATCAGCGCTTCGGCCATCAGGTCGAGCTTGTCGCGGTTTTCCTCAAGGAGCTTGCGCGCCGTGGCGTAGCACTCGTCGATGATGCGTCGCACTTCCTTGTCGAGACGCGTCGAAGTCTCGCCGGAAGTGAGCTTGCCGCCGCCCTGACCCGGGCCGCCGAGGAACTGGTGCGACTCATCCTCGTCGTACATCAGCGGGCCCATCTCTTCGGAGAGCCCCCACTTGGCGACCATGCTGTGCGCCAGCTCGGTCGCCCGCTTGATGTCGTTGGACGCGCCCGTGGTGACGCCGTTCGGACCCAGCGTCATCTCTTCGGCGATACGGCCGCCGAACAGCGAGCACAGCTGACTAATGATCTGCTGGCGCGAATAGCTGTAACGATCCTCGAGCGGCAGGAACATCGTCACGCCCAGGGCGCGACCACGCGGAATGATGGTCACCTTGTAGACCGGATCATGCTCCGGCATCAGCAGCCCGATAATGGCGTGCCCGGATTCGTGATATGCCGTGTTGAGCTTTTCCTTTTCGGACATAACCATCGACCGGCGCTCGGCGCCCATCATGATCTTGTCCTTGGCCAGCTCCAGCTCTTCCATGCCGACGGTGCGCCGGTTGCGCCGCGCCGCGAACAGCGCCGCCTCGTTGACCAGATTGGCCAGATCCGCGCCCGAGAACCCCGGCGTACCACGCGCAATGATGCTCGCCTGAACACCGTCGCCCATCGGCACCTTGCGCAGGTGCACGTTTAGGATGTGCTCGCGCCCGCGAATATCGGGCAGCGGTACGGTGACCTGACGGTCGAATCGGCCGGGACGCAGCAGCGCCGGGTCGAGCACGTCGGGACGGTTAGTCGCGGCGATCACGATGATGCCATCGTTGGCCTCGAAGCCGTCCATCTCGACCAGCAGCTGGTTAAGGGTCTGCTCGCGCTCGTCATGTCCACCGCCCATGCCGGAGCCACGATGTCGGCCCACGGCATCGATCTCATCGATGAAGATGATGCAGGGCGCCTGCTTCTTGGCCTGCTCGAACATGTCACGAACGCGTGACGCCCCCACGCCGACGAACATTTCGACAAAGTCCGAACCGGAGATCGAAAAGAACGGCACCTTGGCCTCGCCGGCGATCGCCTTGGCGAGCAACGTCTTGCCGGTACCCGGCGGGCCGACCATCAACACGCCACGCGGAATCTGGCCACCCAGGCGCTGAAATTTCGACGGATCCTTGAGGAAGTCGACCAGTTCGACAACCTCCTCCTTGGCCTCGTCGCAACCGGCGACATCGGCAAAGGTAGATTTGATCTGATCCTGGCTCAGCAGCTTGGCCTTCGACTTGCCGAAGCTCATTGGCCCGCCGCGACCACTGCCACCGCCCTGCATCTGCCGCATGAAGAAGATGAAGATGCCGAGAATCAGCAGAATCGGGAAGCTGGCGATCAGCAGTCGTGTCCACAGACTCTGCTGTTCCGGCTTCTGACCGACCACCGTCACGTCATGAGAAAGCAGGTCATCCATCAGCTTTGGATCCTGCGCAGCAGGCCGGATGGTCTGGAACTGCGTGCCGTCATTGCGCTCACCATTGACGGTATAACCGTCGATGGTGACGCTGCGGACCTGGTCGTTCTGGACCTGCTCCACGAATTGGGAGTAGCTCATCGTCTGCGGCGAGCTATCCACACTGAAGTTGTTGAACACCGTCAGCAGGACCGCCGCGATGACCAACCATAGAATTAGATTCTTCGCCATGTCGTTCAAGACACCACCCTCGTAGTACGAATCCTGCTGCCAGCGCTTATCATGGTTCGACCCTATCTCATATGGGGCCGCACGGCCATGCTTGCAAGCCTAGCCCTGAAATCCCTGCGCGAGCAGATAGACTTCTCGCGAACGGGCGCGAGACGCCTCCGGCTTGCGTGTGACCACCTTGCGGAAGCTCGATCGCAGATCACGCAGGTAGTCGTCGAAACCTTCGCCCTGAAACACCTTGGCCAGAAAATGGCCGCCCGGTGAGAGCGTCTGCCGGGCCAAATCGAGTGCCAGCTCGACCAGGTACATCGCCTGCGGCTGATCGATCGCTGCCATTCCGCTCATGTTCGGCGCCATATCGGACAGCACCAGGTCGACGGGGCGCTCACCCAGCTCGGCGAGGATCGCATTCAACACCGGCTCCTCGGTGAAATCGCCCTGAATGAAGCTGACGCCGGCCAGCGCGTCCATCTCCAGAATGTCGGAAGCGATCACCATGCCCTGCGGGCCGACCTTCTCGGCCGCGATCTGGCTCCAGCCACCGGGGGCCGCACCGAGATCGATTACCGACATACCGGGGCGGAGCAGCTTGTCGCGCTCGTCGAGTTCGAGCAGCTTGTAGCTGGCGCGCGAGCGATAGCCATCCTTCCAGGATTGCTGAACATAGCGGTCGTCGAAGTGCTCCTTCAACCACCCGGCACTACTCTTGCTCTGCCTGGAAGCAGAGCTCGTCTTGTCGGAATTCGAGGGGCGAGCCACTGACGATCACCTGACGGTCAAGATATGGAAATATACGAATGGAGAGGGAATCGGGATGCACCACACCGGCTGACCGGGAGGCATGGCAGCGGAAGCGCACCAGCACGACAATTCGACCCACCTTTCCCGGGAACGCCGAAAGCCTTACCATGGCGCGATTCGACGGTGAAGGCCGAGGCATCGCTGAGCGCCAAGACCGTCAACGACTCCATCCAGAACCGCTAGCGGCCAACGCTGGGCGAACTCCAACGGTCACACTATCATGAGCTTGTCACCCGCACAAAAGAAAGCCTACCGCAGTATCGGCCACCATCTGCAGCCGGTTGTCACCGTCAGCGAGAATGGCCTCAGCGAAGGCGCCCAGCAGGAACTCGAGCGCGCTCTGCGCGACCACGAACTGATCAAGGTCAAGCTGGCGCTACCGGAACGCGACGATCGCCACGCCATGATCGAAGCGCTCGTCGAAGTTTCTGGCGCCGAACTGGTCCAGGCACTCGGCAAGGTCGCGCTACTCTACCGCCACAACCCCAAGGCCAACCCGAAGCTCTCCAACATCACCCGCGCCGAAAATCATCACGGCCGGCACTGAGCGCGAAAGCCGCGAGCCGCGAGCCGCGAAAATCGCAATGCTCCTGAACGAGAGAAGCCGCGACAGTGTCGCGGCTTCTCTCATTGACAGCTGCCTGTTTTGCAAGCGCTTGCGAGCTAGGCACAAACAAGGCGAAAGCGGCCGAGGCAGCGGAGTTTACGGGGTGTAAATGAGCATGCCGAGGCCGCTTTCAACGCCGTTTGACCGACGCGCAGCAGCGCGGCGATCAGAGATGCTCGACGCTCGAGATCTCGTACTCTACATCACCACCCGGCGTGCGCACATTGACCACGTCGCCCTCCGCCTTGCCGATCAGCGCCCGCGCGATTGGTGAAGTCACGGAAATCTTGCTCGCCTTGATGTCGGCTTCGTCCTCGCCGACGATCTGGTAGCGCACCTCTTCATCGGTCTCGAGGTTGATCAGCTCGACGGTCACACCAAAGATGACGTTGCCGCTCTTGGGCATTTTGGTGACATCGATGACCTGCGCCAGCGACAGCTTGCCCTCGATCTCCTGAATACGCCCCTCGATGAAGCCCTGCTGCTCGCGCGCCGCGTGATACTCGGCATTCTCCTTGAGATCGCCATGTTCGCGCGCTTCGGCGATGGCGGCAATGACACGCGGGCGCTCCTCACCCTTGAGATGGTTGAGCTCGTCGCGAAGCGCCTGCTCGCCGTGGACGGTCATCGGGACCTTATTCATGAAATGCTCCTGCGTGCTGTTCCTGCAGCCGCCGCACCGTGATCTCGTTACCGTACTCCAGCGCCATGCAGACGGCCTTGGCCCCTGCCAGCGTCGTGGCATAGGGAACCTTGCGCGCCAGCGCGGTGCGCCGAATGACCGAGGAATCATTGATCGCCTGGCGGCCTTCCGTGGTATTGACGATATAGGCGATCTCGTCGTTCTTGAGCAGATCGACGATATGCGGGCGGCCTTCGTAAACCTTGTTGACGACGGCAACGTCGAGGCCCGCCTCTTCCAGAGACTGGGCCGTGCCGCGCGTTGCCACGAGAGTGAAACCCAAGGCTAGCAGAGTTTGGGCCACCTCGATAACACCTTGCTTGTCCGGATCGCGCACCGACAGGAACGCCTTGCGCTCGCCGGTCAGGCGCGGGATTGCCTCGCCGGCACCCAGCTGTGCCTTGTAGAACGCCTCGGCGAAGGTGGTACCGCTGCCCATCACCTCGCCGGTGGATTTCATTTCCGGCGACAGAATCGGGTCGACGCCGGGGAACTTGTTGAACGGGAAGACCGCTTCCTTGACGCTGAAATAGCCCGGAATCAGCTCGCGCGTGAAGTTCTGCTCGGCGAGCGTCTTGCCAGCCATGCAGCGCGCCGCCACCTGGGCCAGCGAAGTCCCGATGCACTTGGAAACGAACGGCACCGTGCGCGAGGCGCGAGGGTTGACCTCGATCACGTAGATCTCGCCATCCTGCCAGGCGAGCTGAACGTTCATCAGACCGACGACATTGAGCTCCACCGCCATACGCTTGACCTGATCGCGCATCTCGTCCTGGACATCCTTCGGCAGCGAGTAGGGCGGCAGCGAGCACGCCGAGTCTCCGGAGTGCACGCCGGCCTGCTCAATGTGCTGCATGATGCCGCCGATCACGACCTGCTGACCGTCGGAGACCGCGTCGATGTCGACTTCGACGGCCGCTTTCAGGAAGTGATCCAGCAGCACCGGCGAGTCGTTGGAGACCTTGACCGCATGGGTCATGTAGCGCTCGAGCTCCTCGGCGCTGTAGACGATCTCCATCGCCCGCCCGCCAAGCACGTAGCTCGGGCGCACCACCAGCGGATAGCCGATCTTCTCGGCCTTGGAAAACGCCTCATCGAAGCTGCGCGCCGTCGCGTTGGGCGGTTGCTTGAGACCGAGCTTGTCGATCATCTTCTGGAAGCGCTCGCGATCCTCGGCGCGATCGATCGCGTCCGGTGTGGTGCCGATGATCGGCACGCCGGCGGCCTCCAGCGCACGCGCCAGCTTGAGCGGCGTCTGGCCGCCGAACTGCACGATCACGCCAACCGGCTTCTCCTTGTCGGCGATTTCGAGCACATCCTCGAGCGTTACCGGCTCGAAGTAGAGACGGTCGGACGTATCGTAGTCGGTGGAGACGGTCTCCGGGTTGCAGTTGACCATGATCGTCTCGTAGCCATCCTCGCGCATGGCGAGCGCGGCGTGGACGCAGCAATAGTCGAACTCGATACCCTGGCCGATCCGGTTGGGCCCGCCACCGAGAACCATGATCTTCTGGCGGTCGGACGGCTCGGCCTCGCACTCCTCCTCGTAGGTGGAGTACATGTAGGCGGTGTCCGAGGCGAATTCGGCCGCGCAGGTGTCGACCCGCTTGTAGACCGGGCGAATGTCGAACTCACGCCGGCGATTGCGGAACTCGCCTTCGGAGACACCGATCAGTTTCGCCAGCCGCGCATCGGAGAAACCCTTGCGCTTGAGGCGGAAGAGCTCATCGGCACTGAAATCTCCGAGCGAGCGCTTGGCGACTTCGCTCTCGAGCCGAATCAGCTCCTCGAGCTGAACCAGGAACCAGCGGTCGATATTGGTCAGCGCGAAGACCTCGTCGACGCTCATGCCGCTGCGCATCGCATCCGCCACGTAGAAGATGCGCTCGGCACCGGCTGCCTGCAGCTCGCCCTTGATCAGCGCCATGTTCTCGGTCGAGAAATCCGTCACCTTCGGGTCGAGACCGTCGACACCGATCTCGAGACCGCGCAGCGCCTTCTGCATCGACTCCTGGAAGGTCCGCCCGATCGCCATCACCTCGCCGACCGACTTCATCTGCGTCGTCAGGCGGTCGTTGGCCTGGGGAAATTTCTCGAACGTGAAACGCGGAATCTTGGTGACGACATAGTCGATCGACGGCTCGAACGAGGCCGGCGTCGCGCCGCCGGTGATGTCGTTCTGCAACTCGTCCAGGGTATAGCCGACAGCCAGCTTGGCGGCGATCTTGGCGATCGGGAAGCCGGTCGCCTTGGAGGCGAGCGCCGAGGAGCGCGACACCCGCGGGTTCATCTCGATCACGACCATGCGTCCGGAATCCGGGTCAACGCCGAACTGGACGTTGGAGCCGCCGGTTTCGACACCGATCTCGCGCAGCACCGCAAGCGATGCGTTGCGCATGATCTGATACTCCTTGTCGGTCAGCGTCTGTGCCGGCGCGACGGTAATCGAGTCCCCGGTATGCACGCCCATCGGATCGAAGTTCTCGATGGCGCAGACGATGATGCAGTTGTCGTTCTTGTCGCGAACGACCTCCATCTCGTACTCCTTCCAGCCGAGCAGCGACTCGTCGATCAGGAGCTCGTGATTGTTGGAGAGCTCGAAGCCGCGACCGCAGATCTCCTCGAACTCCTCCTTGTTGTAGGCGACACCGCCACCGGAGCCTCCCATCGTGTAGGAGGGGCGGATGATGACCGGAAAACCGAGCGATGCCTGGATCTCCCAGGCTTCGTCCATCGTGTGAGCGACCTTCGCCTTGGGACACTGAAGGCCGATATTTTTCATCGCCTTGTCGAACAGATCGCGATCTTCGGCCTTGTTGATGGCATCGGCATTGGCACCGATCATCTCGACGCCGTACTTGTCGAGCACGCCGTGCTTGTCGAGATCCAGCGCACAGTTGAGTGCGGTCTGGCCGCCCATGGTCGGCAGAATCGCCGACGGACGCTCTTTCTCGATGATCTTCTCCACCGCCTGCCAGGTGATCGGCTCGATGTAGGTCGCATCGGCCATGACCGGGTCGGTCATGATGGTGGCCGGGTTGGAGTTGACCAGAATGACGCGGTAACCCTCTTCACGCAGCGCCTTGCAGGCCTGGGCCCCGGAGTAGTCGAATTCGCACGCCTGCCCGATGACGATGGGGCCGGCGCCGATGATCAGAATGCTGTCGAGATCCGTACGTTTTGGCATGCGCTAACACTCGTCGAGAAGAGGGGGCGGCGACTCGCGCCACCCCGAAATAGGGTTCAGTAGTTAAAGTGCGGTCGCCGTTCGATCGCGACCGCCAGAGCTCGGCGCTGGCCGACTCAGGCCGCAGCCGGTCGGCGCGCCTGCATCATCGTCACGAAACGATCGAACAGCGGCGAGACGTCCTGCGGCCCGGGACTCGCTTCCGGGTGCCCCTGGAAACTGAACGCGGGGCGATCGGTCAGCTCGATGCCCTGCAGCGTGCCGTCGAACAGCGAACGATGGATCGCGCGCACGTTGGCCGGCAGGCTGGTCTCGTCGACGGCAAAGCCATGGTTCTGACTGGTGATCATGACGTGGCCACTGTCGAGATCCTGCACCGGATGGTTGGCACCGTGGTGGCCATGATTCATCTTGACCGTCTTCGCCCCGGCAGCCAGCGCCAGCAGTTGATGGCCCAGGCAGATACCGAAGACCGGCACATCGGTTTCGAGAATCTCGCGAATGGCCGCGATGGCGTAGTTGCAGGGTTCCGGGTCGCCCGGGCCGTTGGCCAGGAAAACGCCGTCCGGGTTCATTGCCAGCACGTCGGCCGCTGGGGTCTCGGCCGGCACGACGGTCAAGCGGCAGCCGCGCGAGGCGAGCATGCGCAGGATGTTGTGCTTGACGCCGTAGTCGTAGGCAACCACATGGTATGGGCGACTATTTCGGCCGGTGTCTGCGTAACCACTGCCAAGCGCCCACTCGCCCTCGCTCCACTCGTAGGTCGCCTTGCAGGAGACGACCTTGGCCAGATCCATGCCCTTGAGGCCGGGAAACTCTCGCGCTGCCGCTAGCGCGCGCTCGACGGCATCGTCGCCGGTCGCGGCATCACCGGCCAGAATCGCGCCGTTGAGCGAGCCCTTGCTGCGCAGCAGGCGAGTCAGCCTGCGGGTATCGATATCGGCAATGCCGAGCACGTTCTGCGCGGCGAGATAATCCGAAAGGCTCTGCTCGCTGCGGAAGCTGCTGGCCATGAGCGGCAGATCGCGAATGACCAGGCCGGCGGCGGCGATGCTCGTCGACTCGATATCCTCGGCATTGATGCCGGTATTGCCGATATGCGGGTAGGTCAGCGTGACGATCTGGCGGGAATAGGAAGGATCGGTGAGGATTTCCTGATAACCGGTCATGGCGGTGTTGAACACCACCTCCCCGCTGGTTTGCCCATCGGCTCCGATCGCAGTACCGTGAAATACACTACCGTCTTCGAGAGCCAGTATCGCGGGTCTGTTCAAGGCAACATCCTCCTCACTGGTCACCAACTGTGCTGCAACGGGTCAAACCCGTCACCCAAATTCTCGTTGCCCGGGCGATACACCATCAGACGTCAGGTCGTAAAAAAGCGGGACGAAATCGGCGTACCGGTTTCATCCCGCTTGATGTGTCTGACTGCTGCATCGCGTTCGGTGGCTCTCGATTGCTCGGTGGATGGCTCTCTTCATGTCATCGCCATCATCGATCTGATAGCGAGAGGGATCTGAATCACAAGGATCCGCATCACAAGAGAAAACCTGCCGATAACGCCATGCCTGTGCGGCTTCGCCCGGCCAAATTGGCGAAATGGTACCGGAAAGTCGTTCCGAGCTCTACCCCTGACGACGGCACAAGCCAAATCTGTCCCGGCTTATCCTTCCGATGGCTTGAGGCCGAGCACGTCCTGCATGTCGTAGCGCCCCGGCGCCTTCCCATCGACCCAGGTCGCTGCGCGCACCGCGCCGTTGCCAAACGTCAGCCGGCTCGATGCCTTGTGAGTGATCTCGATACGCTCGCCCTCGGCAGCAAACAGCACCGTGTGCTCACCGACGATGTCGCCACCGCGAATCGTGGCGAAGCCGATCTCCTTCGGATCGCGCGGCCCGACCTGGCCGACGCGCTCGAATACGCCGTGCGTTTTCAGATCCCGCCCGAGCGGCTCGGCCACGGCCTCGCCCAGCATCAGCGCCGTGCCGGAGGGCGCATCGACCTTGTGGCGATGATGCGCCTCGATCACCTCGATGTCATACCCGGCATCGCCTAGCGCCTTGGCGGCCGTCTTGAGCAGGTTCACGGTCAGGTTGATGCCGGTACTCATGTTGGCAGAGAACACCATCGGAAGCCGCGCGGCATAGCCGTTCAGCGCATCGAGCTGGGACTCGTCGAATCCGGTCGTACCGATCACGATCGCCTTGCCGTTATCCGCACACCAGGCCAGGTTGTCGAGTGTCAGCGCCGGTGACGAGAAGTCGATCAGCACCTCGAAGTCGGACTTCGCCTCGTCCAGCGACCCCACGAGCGCCACGCCGACCCTGCCGAGACCCGCCATCTCGCCGGCGTCGCTGCCGATCAGCGAACTCTCCGGACGCACGATCGCCGCACCCAGCTCGGCCGTCTCCGACTTGTGCACCGCTTCAAGCAGAATTCGCCCCATGCGGCCTGCCGCTCCCATGATCGCTATGCGCGTCATCACGCCTCCCTTGCTCTCGATTGATCGTTGATGGCGGCATTATATCAGCCACCACTTGCCGATCGCGCCACTACACTGGATGACGTCACCGTTCGCCGGAGCCGATACGCATGCCATGCCATCTTCACGCTTTGACCTGGATTGCCGGTGCCACGTTGCTGGCCGGCTGCAGCGCCGTTCCTCACCGCACGGCGCTTGCCCCGAGCGACCTTCTGGCGAGTACGTCACCGGTCGAGTGGTGCGGCACGCTGGCACTGCCGGCCAAGTGGCAGGACGGCACGCCGGTCGGCGGCCTGTCTGGTCTCGGCTGGGACGCCGATGAATCGATGCTGTTTCTGGTTTCCGACCGTGGCTGGCTGCACCGCGCGCGCCTGGTCTTCAGCGGCAGCGGCGAACTGCGCGACTACGTGCCGCTCGATACCTATCCCCTGCGCGGCGAGGACGGCGCCATTCTCGATAGCGCCGAGAGCGACGCCGAGGCGCTGACGCTCGAGAACGCCAATGATGGCGTTCGCGGCAACACTCAGCTGGTCATCGGCTTCGAGGGCAACGTCCGCTGGCAGCGCTTCCTCCCTTCCGGCATCGCCAGCGAGCCGGCTCGACGCCCGGCGGCGCTGAGCGATGTCGAGAAGAACGGCGGCCTCGAGGCGCTGACGGCCCTTCCCGACCGGGGCCTCATCGGCGGGATCGAGCGCCCGCCGCACGGCTGGCCCGAGAAGATGACGCGACTGTTCACGCTGGATGGCGCGAACGAGTGGCGCTACCCGCTGGCCAGCAACGCCAATAGCGCGCTGACCGCGCTGGAAGTGCTCGACAATGGCGATCTGCTGGCCCTCGAGCGCGCCTACACGCCACCGACTTCCATCGTCATCCGCCTGCGTCGCGCGCACCTCGAGTCCGGTGGTCGCGTGGAGGTCAGCGACCTGGCGAGACTCTCCAACGGCAGCGGGTGGTCGCTGGACAACTTCGAGGGGCTAACGCGGATTGGTGACAACCGCTACCTGATGGTCAGCGACGACAACTTCAGCGTGCTGCAGCGCACGCTGCTGAGCTGCTTCGAGGTACAGTAGGATCGCTGAGTGGCCCGTGACCCCACGCGAAAAACCCCGCGCGGCTGGCCGCACGGGGTTCATCAAGGCCTGTTTCGCCGTCTCGCCTAGGGCTTCATATCCTCGAAGAAGCGCTTCACGCCGTCGAACCAGCCCTCCTTCTTCGGCGAGTGACGACTGGCGCTACCCAGACTCTCCTGGAACTGCCGCAGCAGCGCCTTCTGATCGTCGTTCAGGTTAACCGGTGTTTCCACTACCACCTTGCAGATCAGATCGCCGGCCGGGCCACCGCGTACCGGCTTGACACCCTTGCCGCGCAGCCGGAACAGCTTGCCGGTCTGCGTCTCCGCGGGAATCTTGAGCTTGACCCGACCTTCCAGCGTCGGCACTTCCAGCTCGCCACCAAGGGCGGCGTCGACGAAGTTGATTGGCACTTCGCAGTGCAGATGGCGCCCGTCACGTTCGAAGATCGGGTGCGCCTTGATATCGGCCTGCACGTACAAGTCGCCCGCCGGGCCCCCGTTCAGTCCCGCTTCGCCCTCGCCGTTGAGACGAATGCGATCGCCGGTGTCGACACCGGCCGGAATCTTGACCGACAGGGTACGCGTCTCGCGAACGCGGCCTTCGCCGTGGCACTTGCGGCAAGGCACCTTGATCGACTGACCGCTGCCATGACAGGTCGGGCAGGTCTGCTGCACGGCGAAAAAGCCCTGCTGCATGCGCACCTGGCCGACACCGTGACAGGTCGGGCAGGTCTCCTTGCTCGAGCCCGGCTCGGCGCCGCTGCCGTCACAATGGCCGCACTCCACATGGCGCGGCACGCGAATGTCGACGGTGGTACCGAACACCGCGTCCTCGAGATCGAGCTCGAGGTTGTAGCGCAGATCGCTGCCGCGCTGCGGCGCGTTCGGATTGCGGCGCGCACCGCCGCCGCCGAAGATGTCACCGAAGACATCACCGAAGATATCGCTGAAGCCACCCGCACCGGCGCCACCAAAGCCGCCGCCGCCAAAACCTCCGCCTTGACCATCGACGCCGGCATGGCCGAACTGGTCGTAGGCCGCGCGCTTCTGGTCATCGGAGAGCACTTCGTAGGCATCGGAGACCTCGCGGAATTTCTCCGCTGCCTGCTGGTCGTCCGGATTGCGGTCCGGATGATACTTCTGCGCCAGCCGACGGTAGGCCTTCTTGATCTCCTTGCCATCGGCGCCTTTGTCGACGCCGAGCACTTCGTAGTAGTCACGTTGGGACATTACTGAGTCCGCCTCCGTGTCGAAGCCGTGCAAACAGCAGCGCGGGAGTCACAAGGCTCCCGCGCTGCCAGCGTCTACACGACGTCAGACGTCGTGTTTATTGCTTTTTCTGATCGTCGTTGACTTCTTCGAACTCAGCGTCAACCACGTCATCCTCTTTCTTGCCGGACTGCTGCGCGCCGTCCTGCTCACCAGCCGCTTCCGCGCCTTCGCCCTGCTCGGCATACATCTTCTGTGCCAGGTTGCCGGACGCTTCGGTCAGCGCATCGAGTTTGGCCTGGATCTGATCCTTGTCGTCACCCTTGAGCGCTTCCTCGAGTTCGCTGATGGCGGTCTCGATCTTGCTCTTCTCGTCGGCTTCGACCTTGTCGCCCGCTTCTTCCAGCGTCTTGCGCGCGGCGTGGATCATGCCGTCGGCCTGGTTGCGCAGCTGCACCAGCTCCTCGAACTTCTTGTCCTCGGCCTCGTGGGCTTCGGCGTCCTTGACCATCTGATCGATCTCGTCATCGGAGAGACCGCCGGAGGACTTGATCACGATCGACTGCTCTTTGCCGGTCGCCTTGTCCTTCGCGGTGATGTTCAGGATACCGTTGGCGTCGAGATCGAACGCGACCTCGATCTGCGGCACGCCGCGCGGCGCCGGCGGAATGTCGGCCAGATCGAAACGGCCCAGAGACTTGTTCTGACCGGCCTGCTTGCGCTCACCCTGCAGCGCGTGAATGGTCACGGCCGTCTGGTTGTCTTCGGCCGTCGAGAAGGTCTGCGTCTTCTTGGTCGGGATCGTGGTGTTCTTCTCGATCAGCGGCGTCATGACGCCACCCAAGGTCTCGATACCCAGCGTCAGCGGCGTCACGTCGAGCAGCAGCACGTCCTTGACGTCACCGCCCAGCACGCCACCCTGAATGGCCGCACCCATGGCGACGGCTTCGTCCGGGTTGACGTCCTTGCGCGCTTCCTTGCCGAAGAAGTCGGCAACCTTCTGCTGCACCAGCGGCATGCGGGTCTGACCGCCGACCAGGATGACGTCGTGAATCTCGCTGTTGGAGAGACCGGCATCTTCCATCGCCGTCTTGCAGGGGCCGAGCGAGCGCTGAACCAGGTCTTCGACCAGCGACTCGAGCTTGGCACGCGTGACCTTGACCGCCAAGTGCTTGGGCCCGGTATTGTCGGCCGTGATGTACGGCAGATTGACCTCGGTCTGCTGCGCGGAAGAGAGCTCGATCTTGGCCTTCTCGGCGGCTTCCTTCAGGCGCTGCATGGCGAGACTGTCGCCGGACAGGTCGATACCGGAATCGCTCTTGAACTGCTGAACGAGATAGTCGATCAGCTTGAGGTCGAAGTCTTCGCCGCCGAGGAAGGTGTCCCCGTTGGTGGCCAGCACCTCGAACTGCTTCTCGCCGTCGACATCGGCCACTTCGATGATGGAGATATCGAAGGTACCGCCACCCAGGTCATAGACCGCGATGGTGCGGTCGCCCTGCGAGCGATCCATGCCGTAGGCCAGTGCCGCGGCCGTCGGCTCGTTGATGATACGCTTGACTTCGAGACCGGCGATACGACCGGCGTCCTTGGTCGCCTGACGCTGGGAGTCGTTGAAGTAGGCCGGCACCGTGATCACGGCTTCGGTCACGGTCTCGCCGAGATAGTCTTCGGCGGTCTTCTTCATCTTCTTCAGCACTTCGGCGCTGACCTGCGGCGGCGCCAGCTTGCTGTCACCGACCTTGACCCAGGCATCGCCGTTATCGGCTTCGACGATCTCGTAAGGCACCATTTTGATGTCTTTCTGGACGACGTCGTCCTTGAATTTGCGGCCAACCAGACGCTTGATGGCATACAGCGTGTTGGTCGGGTTGGTCACGGCCTGGCGCTTGGCGGCCTGACCGACCAGCGTCTCGCCATCATCGGTGTAAGCGATGATCGACGGCGTGGTGCGTGCGCCTTCGGCGTTTTCGATGACGCGAGTCTTGTCACCATCGAGAACAGCGACACAGGAGTTGGTCGTACCCAGGTCAATGCCAATGATGCGTCCCATAATTCCTCACCTCTAAAATGCGTTGACGATTCGATTTCGTGATGGCGCCGATAGCGCGTTTGAATGCTAGATGGGGTCTTGCCGGCGCCTTTCAAGTCCCGATGGCACCGGCATGCGCCCTCGCCTCAGCCGGCGGCCTTGCTGACCACGACCATCGCCGGCCGCACCAGACGACCGTTGAGCGTGTAGCCCTTCTGCATCACATCCATCACCGTGTTCGGCTCGAGCTCCGGGTTGGGCACCATGGTCATCGCTTCATGGAACTGCGGGTCGAATGGCTCGCCCTGCGGGTCGATCGGTTCGACGCCGAACTTGCCCAGCACGTCGAGCTGCATCTTGAGCGTCATGGCTACCCCCTCGCGGTGGGTCTCTTCGACGTCCTGCATGCTCTCCAGCCCCTTCTCGAGACTGTCGACGACCGGCAGCAGCTCCTTGACGAACTTTTCGAGCGCGAATTTCTTCGCCTTGTCCGCATCCTGTTCGGCACGGCGGCGCGCGTTCTGCGCCTCGGCGGCAGCACGCATGGATTGATCCTTGGCATCCGTGAGCGCTTGCTCGAGTTCCTCGACCTTGGCCGCCAGCACTTCGGCCTCCGGGTTGGCTTCACCCTCGGCCGTGTCGAGATCGTTTTCGATCTCCTCGGCGAACTCTTCGATGGTGCCTTCGACCGGCGCTTCGACGGGCTGCGGCTCGACATCGCGCTGGGCGCGTTCGATCTCTTCGTCTACGGGCTTTTGCGGATCTCTGGCCATGTACCCCTCCTGGCAGCGTGTTCTGGCAACGGATCGGAAAGAAGCAAAGTCCCACGCTATATGGGGCCCGAGAATGCGATCTCAAGCACCCGGTCGCCAAACCTGTTCCCGGACCCGGCAATTCATTGAAGGGGATCATCGACTACTGTATAAACAACCAGACCGCCATCGGCGGATTTCCGGTCACCCTTCACCGGCCGGCCGCCATCGACGCTCGGGAGGCAGCATGCTGATTCAGCTCGCGATCCGTGATTTCGCCATCGTCGACACCCTCGACCTGGAGTTCCATTCCGGCATGACCGCCATCACCGGCGAGACCGGCGCCGGTAAATCGATACTGCTTGGCGCGCTGGGGCTCTGCCTGGGTGAACGCGCCGATGCGGGTGGCGTGCGCCATGGCGCCGAGCGCGCCGACCTGAGCGCTCGCTTCGATATCACCGAGCGAGCCGACGCGCGGGCATGGCTCGCCGCGCGCGAACTTCCCGTCGATGACTGCCTGCTGCGCCGCGTCGTCACCGCGAGCGGCCGTTCCAAGGCGTGGATCAACGGTCAACCCGCCACGGTCACCGACCTGCGCGAGCTCGGCGAACATCTCATCGATGTCCACAGTCAGCACGCCCACCAGGCACTCTTGAACGAAGAGACACACCGACGCCTGCTTGACGACGCTGCCGGGCACCAGGCCGCCGTGATCCAGCTGGCCGCCCTGTATAAAGAGTGGCACGCACTGCGCCGCCAGTATCGCGAGCGCAGCGAGAACGATGAAGAGCGCCAGGCCAAGCGTCAGCTTCTGCGCTATCAGGTCGAGGAGCTCGATCAGCTCGACCTGCACGCCGACGAGCTGGCCCAGCTGGAACAGGAGCAGGAAACGCTCGCCCACCTCGAGGAGACGCTACGCGAGGCGCAGTTCGCTGCCGACAGCTGCGATCACGATGAAGGTGGTGCGCTGACGCTGCTGCAACAGGCCACGCAGCGGCTCTCCAAGGTACCGGGCAGCGATCGCGGCGGGCTCTCGGAGGCGCTGGGCATGCTCAACGACGCCCAGATCCAGATCGAAGAAGCCGCCCGCGAGCTGCACCACTTCGTCGAGTCGACAGAGATGGACCCGCAGCGCCTGGCATGGGTCGAGGATCGTCTGGGGGAGATTCACCGCATCGCGCGCAAGCATCACGTCATGCCGGAAGAGCTGACCGAGCTTCACCAGCGTCTCGCTGCCGACCTCGCCGTCCTCGAGAATGGCGACGACGACCTCGAAACCCTGCGCGGGAAGCTCGAGGAGCTGCGCCAGCAATACCGAGAAGCGGCAAGAAAGATCAGCGAGACACGCCAACGCACCGCCAAGCGATTCGCCAGGCAGGTGCAGGATCAGCTGGCGTTTCTCGGCATGGAAAAAGCGAGCTTTGCGGTCGATGTCTCGCCGCTGGAAAACCCGCAGCCTCACGGCCTCGACCGAGTCAGCCTGCAGATGAGCGCCAACCCCGGCCAGCCTGCAAGACCGCTTGCCAAGGTCGCCTCCGGCGGCGAACTCTCTCGCGTCAGCCTGGCGATCCAGGTCGTGGCAGCGAGCCACAGCACGCTGGCAACGCTGGTTTTCGACGAAGTCGACGTCGGCATCTCCGGCGCCACGGCCGAGATCGTCGGCCAGCTGCTGCGCCGCCTCGGCGGTCAGGCTCAGGTGATGACGGTCACCCATCTGCCGCAGGTCGCGGCGCAGGCACACCAGCACCTGCACATCGAGAAACGTTCCAACGACCGCGCCACGCGTACGCAGATGTCCCAGCTCGACGAGGCCGGCCGCGTGCGCGAGCTGGCTCGCATGCTGGGTGGGGTCAAGCTATCGGACCGGACACTGGCGCACGCTCGCGAAATGCTCGACGCCAGTCAGAGTGCGGCACACTGATTGGCAAGACCGTGCATCCGACGGCGATGCCTTACGAGCACGGCGCCCCTCAACCATGACGCCCCTCGACAATGGCGCCCCTCTACCCTGGCGTCACCCTGGCGTCCCAGAGCCGACGCCCCAGAACCGACGCCGCTGAAACGACGAACGCCGACCTCGAAAGGTCGGCGTTCTATTGTTCGGGGACTGCGATTGTGCTGCCGCCGCTCTCGGCAAGTGCCGTCGGGAACGGTTACTTCTTTACGCCATCCTGACGTGTCGCCTTGGAGCCGCGCGGGCGAACGTAGAGCACCAACGCGTGTTCGACGAGCTCGTAGCCGTGCTCTTCGACGATCTCGCGCTGACGCCGTTCGATCTCTTCATCGAAGAACTCAACGATTTCGCCGGATTCCAGATCGACCATATGGTCGTGGTGCTCTTCCTGCGACATCTCGAAAACGGCGTGACCGCCGTCGAAATTGTGCCGCACCACCAGACCAGCGGCCTCGAACTGAGTCAAAACACGGTATACCGTGGCTAATCCGACGTCTTCTCCCGATTCCAGCAGTGCCTTATAGACGTCCTCGGCGCTCATGTGGAGCTCTTCTTCCATCCGAGTCGCTTCGAGGATCTGCAGAATCTTGACACGTGGCAGAGTGACCTTCAGCCCCGCCTTGCGCAATTCTTGGTTTTCGTCGGCCATGGTCGCTCTTCGCAGTAGCGTCTCGTGTCGGGTATGATCAATCCACGCAACGATAGTGAAAGACGGACTCAAATGCAAAACCTGATCAGAACGGTCGTACTCCTCTCCGCAGCCACTCTCATCACCGGTTGCAGCTACTTTGGCGTCTACAAAAGAGACATCCCCCAAGGCAATCTCATTACCCAGGAAATGGTCTCCCAGCTGCACACCGGCATGAGCAAGGCTCAGGTCGCACAGATCATGGGAACGCCACTGCTCGAGGCACCTTTCTCTGCCGATCAGTGGGATTACGTGTTCTATCTCGACGAAGCCTACGGCGATACGGTCGAAAAGCGTCTGACGCTGACCTTCCAGAACGACCAGGTCGTCGATATCGCCAAATCCGGCGACATGGACTCCAACGTCGAGCTCAACCAGGACAGCGGGCCCGGACCGGCCGTGGAAGGCGCTGGCGAGGGCACTGCCACGCCGCGAATCGGCCCCAGCGGCATCTGACCCGTAGACCAGGTCGCCCGTCGCGAGGCCACCGATCGCGCAGCCGTGGATCGCCTAGTCTGAGGTCCGCGCGGCGCGATCACGCCGCGCCTGCTTAGGATCGATCTCCAGCGGGCGATAGACCTCGACGCGATCGCCGGGGCTCAGCTCATGACGTGCCGGGTCGCGCAGTCGGGCGCCGAAGATCCCGATCGGCAAGCGCTCGATCGCTGTCGCATCCCAGGCGGGCACGCGTGCCGGCAGGTCGGCGGCAATGACCGCTTCTTTCGCGGTCATGCCTGGTGTCAGCGCGACGTCGACGATGACCTGCCGCGTCGGCGTCGCGAACGCCACCTCGACGAAAGGCGTCGTCACGCTCAATGGCCGTAGAGCTGGTCGGCGCGCCGCGTGAAGGCGTCGACCAGTTGCCCGGCCACCTGCTGAAACAGCCGGCCGAATGCCATGCCGAGCAGGCGATTGCTGAATTCGAACTCCATCTCCAGCTCGATCTTGCAGGCCTCCTCGCCCATGCGCCGGAAATGCCAGCGCCCTCTCAGTCGTTTGAACGGGCCATCGACGAGCGACAGATCGATGCGCTCGGGATGCTCCAGATCGTTGCGCGTGGTCACGCTCTGCTCGACGCCACCCTTGGCCAGCGTCATCTTGCCGATCAGATAGTCATCGCCCCGCTCGACCACGTTGGCACGTCGGCAGCCCGGCAGGAATTCAGGGTAACGTTCGAAATCATTGACCAGCTCGAACATCTGCTCCGGGGTATGCCGAACGAATGCGGATCGGTTCACGCTTGGCATGGGTCTCTCCACTGATTTATCGCCCCGATGCGCGTATCATGGGCTGCGTTTCTCGAATGCTTGAATGATATCACGCCAGCCCCCACGTCTGCGGGACAGCGGAGTTCACCATCGTCAAGCCGAGGCCACTGCCGTGAAGAGGTTGCATGGGTAAGAAGAAGACCAACGCGCCAGGCGACAACACGATTGCCCAGAACAAGAAGGCTCGCTTCGAGTATCACATCGACGAGACCTTCGAGGCGGGCCTGTCGCTGGCCGGCTGGGAAGTCAAGAGCCTGCGCGCAGGCAAGGCGCAGCTGACCGACACCTACATTCTCGTCAAGAACGGCGAGGCGTGGTTGCTCGGCAGTCATATCATGCCGCTCAATACGGCCAGCACCCACGTCCTCGCGGACCCGACGCGGACGCGCAAGCTGCTGCTGCATCGCAAGGAGATTGCGAGGATATTCTCCCGAACGCAGGAGAAGGGACACACCTGTGTCCCGCTCAAGCTCTACTGGAAGAAGAACATGGTGAAGTGCGAGCTGGCGCTGGTGCGCGGCAAGCAGCTGCACGACAAGCGCGCCACGCAGAAAGAGCGCGACTGGAACCGCGAGAAAGCTCGCGTCATGCGCGATCACGCCTGAACCGGCGTAGCTGTCGCAAAGGTTTGATCTTGCGGTTGATATGGCGTGAGAGCGCCACCACCTGATAGAATGATGACGCGTTACGGGGGCGACATGGCTTCGACGCCGATGACAATCCCTGAGGTGCATGCCGAGAGCGTAACGTATCTCGTAAATCCAACGTTACAATTGAATAGTCGCAAACGACGAAAACTACGCTCAGGGCGCACTGGCAGCGTAAAAACTGCTAGCTGTTAGCCTGGCCTCAAAGCGATGTGCCCATTCATCGTGGCGAGGAGATGAGCTCAGATTGATGGGACCGCGGATGTCAGCGCTCTCCTGACATTCGTTAAACCTTAGAGAGATCGCGAGATGCTATCCTGCCCGTCGGAGAGCATTGAGTTAAATCAAAAGACGGAACTAAGCATGTAGAGCCGATGGGCGAGTGTCGGCGGACGGGGGTTCAATTCCCCCCGCCTCCACCAAACACCGAAACGAGAAGGGCCCCGATCACTGATCGGGGCCCTTCTCGTTTGCCTATGGCGTCGGGCCTTCCCGAGCTCAGAGGCCGGGGCGAGCAGGCACCTTCTGGTGCACGGCGGACATGGCGCGCTCCAGATCGTCGCTCTTGCATTTGAATGCCGCGCAGTCGGCGCAGCGAACATCCTGAACGTCATCTGCCAGCGTCGGCAGCATGAACTGATCACTGCCGCAGACGTTGCAGCTGAGATCGAGTGTCACCTTGAGCATGTCGAAACAATTCCCTGAGTCGATAACCGGCAGCGCTCGAGGACCGAGGCCGCCTAGCGTTGGTTTTGGTTTTGGTATGGTCGTGATGCTGTGCCTGCCGGGCGCAAGGTCACGCCGGCGTCATCACCCGCAGAAGGGCGTGAGAACGCAGGCAAGACTGAACGAATAGCGAAGGGGACTCGCGTTCGGAAAGCGCCTGACGGGTGGCGAGAAATTCACCACAGATCTGGCAGTCGATCGCTTCCGGTGACGAGAGGGCCTCGGCTGACGCGGTCTGATGGCCACCGCAGCGCGGGCATTCGATGTGATGCATGAGACTCCCTCCTTGGCTTCTCGAGTGGCATCGGTCCTGATCGTCGCGCGCCTACCTTGGCAGACTTTGTCACCGCCGACAAACACCTTGTAACTCGCCACTGACAGGGAGGATGTCGATAAGCGCCGCCCGCGGTCACCGGCCTTGCCTCGACCTGACGACCGCCATCGCGCTAATGACGAGAGTCTCGTGCTGCTCAGGACCGCTCTGGTGGCGAGAGTATCGCCTGCGAGAAGGAGAAATAGGGCTCGGCAACCGGCTGAGAAGCCAGGTTAGCCTTCAGCTCGGCTTTGGCTGCGGGAGCCAGCTTGCCACCAATGGCAACGGGATTGGCCTCATCCAGGCTCTCCATCAACTTGCCGGCCTGCGTCAGGTAGCGCTCGTTGGTCTGCACGATCACATGAGCCGCCCGCTCCAGCTCGACGACCTCGCTGACGTAGGAGCCGGGAAGATTGAGCGTGACCACCCGCTGGAAAAGATAGGCGAACAGCCGCGCGAAGCCACCGGCGCCCACCGACGACCCCCCGAAGATCACCAGCGTCTTGCGGTACCGGGCCAGTTCGTTGGTAAACATCGTGATATTGCCGGTACCCGGTATGTCATTGGCAAAGGCGCGGCGGACGGCGCTCTCACCAATGAAGCTGACCACCGTTGTGGCCGACGTCGCGGGCGGGTCGATCTTGGAGCCGAGATCCCCGACGACATCCTGCGCCACGAATCGAAACTGACTGTCGACATCGTCGTCGTAGCCGAAGCGTCGCAGACAGTCGCGAAACGCCAGATAAGCCCCTCGCCCACTCCAGTGCGTGTCGGTGGGATAGTAGCTGGCGGCGTCATCCTGCATCGTCGCCAACGGATCGAGATACTCCAGCGCGGCGGCCTCGAATATCGCCTTGACCTGCTCGGTGACCGTGACATCCGCCTTGTCGTAGGGATAGCGCTCGGGTCTGACCTTCTCCTTGGCATTGGCGATCAGAAACAGCAGCGAGCGCTCGCGCTGCAGCGCCTTGAAGCCCTCCGCGAATCGCTCCCAACGCTGCCGCTCCTCCTGGCTCAACAGGCGCTGACCGGTAAAGAGATCGATACTGGCGTTCACATCGTTGGCCAGAAACAGCCAATTCTGCTGCCCGACCAGCACCTCCATGACCGGTTCCAGCTTGAGGCGGTAGCTCCAGTGCTCGACCCCGCTGCACTCCACGCCGATCTCGGCACCCGGTGTGAGTTCGAGCTGGCCGGAGAAGCGCCACCCCTCGAGCGCCTCCGCGTGACCTTGCGATGCCGGTACCATGGGATAGGCTTCGGCCGCCTCGCCCCGGCGGACGATGAGCGATGCCGGTGCGCTCGCCGCCATAGTGGCCTCCACCGAAATCCGGCTCAGCGCACGGCGATTGCCGATGCGGCGCTGATCGGCCGCCAACTCGAGCGACAGCGGCGATGCCTCGTCGATCTTGACGAGCTCGACGCGATACTTCTTCGCCCGCCGGCTGGCGACGATATCCTGGAGTGCGGTTGCGCCAGCGTGACCGGGCCGATAGCGCAGGAATCGCGCGAGCAGCGTCGACGCCTGTTCGAGATCGTCACGCTCGACACAGACCCGTGCGTGACGCAGAAAGATGAAGTCCGAAAACTCGTCCCAGCCGGACTCGATGACTCGCCAGCGCTCATCGGCCGCCGTCCAGTCGCGGCACGCCATGGCCGACTCGGCGTGCGCGACCCGGACCGCGAGAGAATCCGGATATTTCTGGACCGCCAGCGTGGTAACGCTCTCGCAGCGCTCCCGGCTCCCGCTCGCCGCGTAGGCTCTGGACAGCAGCATGAGCAGCTCGCGCGAATCGTCACCGGCCCGAAAACCCGGCTCCAGCAGCGCGACGACCGCTTGAGGCTGCTGTGCGATCAGGCGCTCGACCCGCTCCTGAGAAGAGGGCTCGGAAACGGCGGCCGCCGCGTTGGATTCCAGCAGTGATCCCATGACAGTAGCCCTCGCGTCTTGGCAGTAGATAGACAATGGCCGCTCGGCTGGCGCCCTGACATTGACTGTAACGTTGAAGGGATGAGCCGGGGTATCGCTCCACGAGCGTGAAAATACTCAGTCTCCATGGATGAGCTTTATGCGCGCCGTCGTCGGTGCGCCATGGCAATAGCGGCGAGATTGGCTAGCCTCTGTTAAGCCCGTTCGTCTCGGGAAGGGCAAATTTCCTACTGCCAATAAAGTGTTACCCTAAGAGAGCTTAAGTCGGCGCTGAGCTGCCGTATCGAATTGCCCATACGACAAGGAGGTTGACGCGTGACAACCCTTCGCCCTGATCGCTGGCTTGGTCGCTGGCTGTTATTGATGTTACTGGTGTTCTGCGCACCCGTGCTGGCCCAGGAGAGCAGCGCCGGCAACGGACAGAATGCCCAGGAGGGACCGGCCTACTCGACCATGGCCGACCTGCTGGAGAACCAGGATTCTCGCCAGGCGCTGATCGACCAACTGCGCCAGCTCGCCGCGCAGCAGGAATCCGGTAACTCAGAACAGGCAGCGGAAAGCGGTGACAATGCGCCACCGTCGAGCGATGAAGCCGCCGCTGACACGAGCGGCTCGAGCGAGAGCTCGGCCCAGGCCGATGAGGGTGACAGCGCGCAGACCGCCGTCTCGTTTCCTCGCCGCATGGCGCAGGTCACCAGTGATTTCGCCAGCGACATCGGCGGTCAGCTGACCGCGCTCGCCACCATGATCGGCGGCTTCTTCTCCAGTGGTGATGCCAGCGCCGCCAGCGGTCCCGCCTTCAGCATGAGCGACTTCATCAGCGCCGCCATCGATCTGGTGCTGGTCATTGCCGCTACCGTCGTCGCCTTCATGATCCTGCGCAAGATCGCCAGCCCGCTCTTTGCCAAGTGCAGCCAGTGGGCGCTCAAGGGGGAAGGCCGCGGCCATCTGCTGCGGGTCATCATCGGCGTGATCCTCGCCGCCATCGTCGACGTCATCGTCGTCGTGCTGGCCTATGTGGCCGGCAATCTGGTCGCCACCTTCCTGGTCGGCGAGAGTGGCAACCTCGACACGCGACTGTCGCTGTTCCTCAACGCCTTCCTGCTGATCGAGCTGTTCAAGTGCGCGCTGCGCGTGATCTTCTCCTCGCGCCACGAAGGGCTCCGGCTGGTCAGCATCGAAGCCGCGCAGGCCAGCTATGCCAACCGGTTTTTGGCCACCATGGCAGGACTGATCGGCTACGGCATGCTGGTGGCGGTGCCGATCATCAACGCCAATCTTTCCATGGCGTTCGGCAAGGCCGTCAGCGTCGTCATCATGCTGGTTGCACTGATCTGGGCCATTCGCGTCATCCTGAAAAAACGCATCGCGGTACGCGACATGATCGCCGCCAAGGCCGATGCCGCGCAGATGGCTGCCTCGCGCATGGCACTGCGCCTTCTCTCGAAGGTCTGGCACATCATCGCCCTGCTCTACGCGCTGATGGTGTTTGCCGTCACGCTTCTGCATCCGGAAACCGCGCTACCGTTCGTACTCGTCGCGACGGTCAAGACGGTCATCTACATCGGTCTCGGCATGCTCGTCTCCGGGCTGCTGGCGCAGCTGATCGGCAATCAGATCACACTCTCCGATGACCTGCGTCAGCGCTTGCCGCTGCTCGAAGGGCGCCTGAATTCCTACATACCGACGCTTCTGAAGATCATTCGCGCGATCATTCTGATTGCCGTGGTGATGTACGTGCTCGACGCCTGGGGCACCTTCGATCTGGCCGCCTGGTACGCCACCGATGCCGGGGCGCACACCGTCGCTACCGTCGTTCAGGTAATTCTGATTCTCGTCGTCGCCGCTGCGGTCTGGATCGGTCTCGCCAGCCTGATCGAGAACTATCTCAATCCGGAAACCGGCGGCGGCGCGCCGACGGCCCGCGCCAAGACGCTGATGAGCCTGTTCCGCAATGCGCTCGCGATCACGCTGATCATCATGACGGTGATGATCGTGCTGTCGCAGATCGGTATCAATATCGGCCCATTGATCGCCGGCGCCGGGGTACTGGGCCTGGCCATCGGCTTCGGCGCCCAGAAGCTGGTACAGGACGTCATCACCGGTGTCTTCATCCAGCTCGAAAACGCCATGAATACCGGCGACGTGGTCACCGCCGGCGGCATCACCGGTACTGCCGAGCGGGTCAGCATCCGCTCGGTGGCGATCCGCGATCTGTCCGGCACTTACCACATCGTGCCGTTCTCCTCGGTGGATACCGTCTCCAACTTCATGCGTGACTTCGGTAACCACGTCGGTGAGTACGGTATCGCCTACCGCGAGGACATCGACTACGCGATCGAGCAGTTGCAGGCGGCCTTCGACGAGCTCAAGGAGAACGAAGAGCACGCCCACAAGCTGCTGGCACCGCTCACCGTTGCCGGCGTCGTGGCGCTGGCCGACAGCTCGGTCAACATCCGTGTGCTGATCAAGACCACGCCGGGCGATCAGTGGGGCGTCGGACGCGCCTACAACCGACTGGTCAAGCTCTACTTCGACAAGGCCGGTATCGAGATTCCATTCCCGCATACCACGCTCTACTTCGGCGAAGATCGCGACGGTTCCGCGCCGCCCGCCCATGTCCGCGTGCTGCGTGACGACAAGCGCGATATCCCCGGCACGGCGGAAGACAAGACGGACGCCGCCGAACCGGATACGACGCCAAGGGACGAGACGCACCGTAAACCGACCCACGACGATGTGGATGACGATTCGGAAGGGGAGCGCTGATCTTCTCGACGAACCGATGCTTCAAGGCCGCCTCCGGGCGGCCTTTTTCATGGTGAGGGACTCGTCTCCGAGACGCTTTGCCGAGCGCCCAGCATGGCGGCACCGCGAACGCCGCTGGCATCGCCGAAGCGGGAGCGAACGATGTGCGGCACCGCAACGCCCGGAAAGAGATGGGAAGAGAGCGCGGCAGGTAGCGCTGCCAGAACTTCGTCGACGCGAGACAGGCCGCCGCCCATCACGATGGTCTGCGGCGAGAGCAGCTTGACGACGTTGGCCAGGGCGCCGCCAAGCAGATCCAGATGGCAACGGTGCGCGCGCTCGGCCGCATCCTCGCCGGCGATGAGCGCCGCGTGCCACTGCTCGGCGGTATCCGCTGCGCCGCCGAAGTGGTGGTGGAGCCTGACCAGTCCCGGCCCGGCGATCCAGCTCTCGAGACAGTCGCTCAATCCGCAGCCGCAGGCCAGAACGGGCAGGCCGTAACGCTCGCGCGCCGACGCGGGCAGCGGCAGATGCCCCCACTCCCCGGCGAAGCGTCCGGCACCCTCGAGCAGTCGCCCCTCGATGATCGCGCCGCCGCCAGCACCGGTGCCGAGAATGGCGCCGAACGCATGCCGGTCCCCCGCCGCCGCACCACCGGGTCCCGTTTCCGAGACGATGAAGCAGCGGCTGTCGTTATCGATAGCCAACGGTCGTTTGATACGCGCCTCGAGCGTCGCTGCTAGAGGAAAGTCTCTCAGCCCCGGCAGGTTGGCGGCGACAAGACAGCCGCGCTCGTTCAGAACGCCGGGAAAGCCGAGCCCCAGAGAGCCCCGCTCGCCACTGCGACGATCCGCTTCTTGCGTCATCCGGTCGAGCATCGCTAAAAAGCGCTCGCCGTCGTCGGTGGGTGTCGGTTCGCGCCAGCGATCAAGACACTGCCAGCGAGCATCGAAAAGCGCGATTTCGGTCTTGGTGCCACCAATATCGACCCCGTAGTGCATCTCGTTCTCCCGCGGATTTGCCGCTGCGTCAGTCTGCATCCGTCGCGGCGCTCGAGGCGATCAGCCATCGCCGTGGTATAAAAAAGGGCGCCCGCAGGCGCCCAGGAGAGCAATCGATCGTGACAGCGACGTCGTTCAGCGCGTCATGTCGCTGGGCTGCGGCAGCGCAGGCAGCGATTTGTCGAGCAGCGTGACGCTCTGACGATAATAGAGCTGACTCTTGCTGTGATCGCCGAGGTTGGCGTAGAGCCGCGCCAGCTCGGCACAGACCACGCCGCTCGGGCGCTGGCGCTGGCTCGCTTCGAAGTACTCCTGCGCCTTGCCCCAGTAGGCGTTGCGCAGCGAGAGGCGACCCAGGGTGAGCAGCAGATCGGGGTCGTTGGGGCGTTCCTGCAGCCACTTCTCGGCGTAGACCAGCTGGCGCGCCGCATCGACGTTGAGCAGGCCGTAGCGCAGCACCAGCCGCGTGTCCCAGTGCTCCTTGAGGGCGTTGCGCAGCAGGCGCTCGGCATCGCCCTCCTCGCCGCCCTTGATCAGAGCATCGGCGTAGAGCAGAACCAGTTCGACATCGCTGCGCAGCGCGTCCGGCATGTCCGCCCACAGCGAGCGCACGCGAACCAGATTGCCATCCTGCTGGGCTGCCTGAATCAGCAGCTGACGATAGGCACGCAGCTCGAGCTCGCGACGCTCGTCTTCGGTGATCAAGCGGTGCTTGTCGAGACGCGGTAGCAGCCGGCGAATGCCATCCCAGTCATTAACGCTGAGATAGGCCTGCTTGAGCAGCTTCAGCACCTGCGGATGCTCGGGTAGCTGCTGCTCGAGTCGGGTCAACGTCGCCAGCGCCTCCTCGAACTGCTGACGATCCAGCATCAGCTGTGCCTGCACCAGGCCGACCGCGGTATCGGCGCCCTGCGTGCTGTGATGCGCCTGCTTGAGCAGCACGTCCGCCTGCTCGTAGCGGCCCTGGTAGTGGGCAGCCAGCGCTGCCGAAAGGTAGTTGACCAGCGGCGTTCCCGAGTCGTCGGCGGCCTTGGTCAGGGCTTTCTCGGCACGCTTCCAGCGCCCTTCGGCCAGCGCGACCAGGCCGCGCACGGTGCGCTTCATCGCCGTGCGGTGACGCGTCCGGCTGTTCCACACCTTGAGCCGATTGACCGGGCGCCGCAGGCGCATGAGCGCACGCAGCAGAAAGTGCAGGATCAGGAAGGCGGCCAGCAGCAGGACACAGCCGAACCAGAAAGAGGTCTGAATCGAGGTGTCGCCGACGCGCACGAACCAGTAGCCGGGCAGCGACTGCATCAACTGCCCGAATAGCGCGCCGACCGCCAGACCGAAGACGATCAGCAGGATCAGCTTCCTCATGCGCCCTCTCCCTGTGCCGAACCGCCTTGCGAGCCCTGGCCGCGATTTCCATCGCCGCTGCCGCCGAAGCGCTGCTCGATGAAGCGCTTCAGCACCTGGGACGATTCACTGATATCCGGCAACTCCGGGCGAATGCTCTGGTCTCGCAGACTCTGGAGCTTGTCGAGTGCGTTCTTGACGCCGTCGCTATCAGGCGCGTAGTAGCCCTGGATCAGCTCGCGCGCCTTGTCGAGACTCGCCTGATAGAGCTTGGGCTCCGCCTTGAGCACCGCCAGCTGGGCCTGCTCGAGCAGCAGCCGCACGTTCTGGCGCAGATAGGACTCCTGCTCCGGCGTGATCAGCGCTTCCAGCGGCTGGTCGTGACGGCGCACGGTGACCAGATCCTTCAGCTCGCTACCCAGCGTCGCCAGCTGCTCGCGCCAGCCACCGGTCGGTTTGGCATCGCCCTTGCCGGCGGCGATCTGCTCGATGTCCTGTTTCAGCGGCAGCTTGGCGAGCTGCTCCTGCTGGGCCATCAGCGCCAGGTAGATGCCGGTGCGGTCGACCTCGGGCACCGAATCGAGCGCGGCCAGTTCGGACTGAATCGCACGGCGCACGGGCACCAGCGCCGGGTTATCCGCCTCGCGCAGGCGATCGTCGGCGGCGTTCAACAGCGCTTTCGCGCCCTTGACGTCACGCTCGAGCTGCAACCGCTGATTCGCCAGTCTCAACAGATACTCGGCCTCGGCGTGCAGCCATTCACGTGGGTCGGCCTGCTGCTGCTGAGCCAACTCCTTCAGCACCTTGTCGAGCGTCTTGTCGAGGTTCTGACGGTACTGGTCGAACTCGCCGCGCATCATCTTCAGCGACTGCTGACGATCCTGATCGAGATCCCCGACGCGGGATTCGAGATCGTTGAGCGAAGCGCGATTGGCGTTGACCTGATCCAGCTGAGCCTGCTGGCGCTGCAGCTTCTGCCAGCCCCAGTAACCGCCGATGGCACAGAGAATTGCCAGAACGATGACCAGCAGTAGCGCGAGCAGCCCCAGCTTGCCGCCTTTGCCGGATGAGCCACCTCTCCCGGACGAGCCACTTGACCCGCCTGAGCCACCGCTGCCAGCAGCGCCGCCACCGCCCGGCGAGGAGGTGCCGGCGCCCTTATCGCTGCGAGAAGATCCTGCCGTGCTGCTCGAGGCGTTTGCAGTGACCGTCGTAGCAGCCGCACTGGGCTTGCCGTCACGGCTTCCGGACTTCTTCTCGTTGCCGCTTCGAGATGCCCCGCTCGTTCCACCTGATGCCTTCACGCCGGCTGTTTCCTTCTTGCCGGCGCCGGCGTTGCCGCGCTGATCGGCGCTCGGCGTTTTCGCGCCTGCGTCTCCCGAGTCCGAAGTCACGGGCTTGGCAGAGTTTGATTTGGCATCAGGCTCGCTGCTGCCGGCAGGTTGAGTCACGTCGGGCTTGATCGGATCGGTGTTGCCGGGAGTGGGCGACTTCTGGCTATCGCCCTCGCTCGACTTCGCGCTCGATGCCGCCGGCGATGATGTCGCCCGCGAGCTGTCGTCACCGGCCCCTGACGTGCCGGCGTCGGCAGCCGACTGCGGTTGTTGATCTTTGCGTTGCTTGCTCATCTACGCTTGCCCTTGTCGTGATCGCCCTGATCGAAAGTGGCGCTCCGCGCCTCGAGAGCCGCATCGACCGCCGCGCTAAGTGCCGTCGGCGACGCGCCCGATGCCACATGAATCGAGCCAAATCCCAGAGACTCCGCCAGTGTAGCCAACCGCCGGCTCGAGACGATTAGCGGTTGGTGCAACGCTGACGACCCGCATACTGTGATCAAATGTTGCAATATTTCGCCGCTACTCACCACCAGTGCCGCATAGTTGCCGGCGGTGAGCCTGGCGCTTGCCGCCTCGGCGAGCGGCAAAAAACGGCGCCGATAGAGCGGCAACGAAACGACCTCGGCCCCGCGAGCCGTGAGCGTCTCGCCGAGAACTTCGCGCCCCGTCTCGCCCCGCGCCAGCAGCAGCCGTTTGCCGGCGACCGCGCGCAGCGATGCCACCTGCAGAAGCCCCTCGCTGTGTTCGCCGGCGCCTTTCCCGGGAAGCACCGCCGGTACGCCCAATTCCTCATGCAGCGCCTGTGCGGTCGCCTCGCCGACCGCATAGAAGCGCATGCCGCGAGGTAGCTGCGGCCAGTATGACGCAATGGCCTCGGCAAGACACGTCGCTGCCTGCGGACTGATGACGATAATGCCTTGAAAAAGATCGAGATCGAGCAGGGCGGTTCGCGCGGCCGGAGAGAGTGCCAATGGCTCGAGATCCACGAGATCGAGCCGCTCGACCGCGTGGCCAGCGGCGGCAACGACCGCGGCCAGCACCTCGCCTCTCGGTCCGGGGCGGGTCAGCAGTACCGGGGTGGCCTTCACGCCTCGCCGTAGACCTCGGCCAGAATTTCGCCGGCCCCCTGATCCAGCAGCGACTCCGCCACCCGGATACCGAGCGCTTCCGGCTCCATCGCCGAGCCGCGACTCTCCGCTCTCAGCACGCGTGAGCCGTCAGGGTGGCCGACCAGACCACGCAGCCAGAGCGTGTCGCCACCGTTCTCGAGCACGGCATAGCCGCCGATCGGCACCTGACAGCCACCATCGAGGCGAGTGTTCATCGCCCGTTCTGCGCGCACGCGAGTCGCCGAGGCCGCGTGGTCGAGCGGCGCCAACAACGCCACCAGCTCGGCGTCGTCATGACGACATTCGATGCCCAGCGCGCCTTGCCCGCAAGCCGGCAGGCTCTCTTCCGGCGTCAGCTCGACAGTGATGCGATCGGCCAGCTTCAGCCGCTGCAGACCGGTCGTGGCCAGAATGATCGCCTCGAAGTCGCCCGCGTCGAGCTTGCCCAGGCGGGTCTGGACATTGCCGCGCAGCGACAGCACTTCCAGATCCGGCCGCCGCGCGCTCACCTGCAGCCCTCGTCGCAGGCTCGAGGTGCCGACGCGCGCCCCCTGCGGGAGCTCGTCGAAACTCGAATAGGTGTTGGAGACGAAGGCGTCAGTCGGCGCCCCGCTTTCCAGAATGACCGACAGCCCCAACCCTTCCGGAAACTGCATCGGCACATCCTTCATCGAATGCACGGCGAGATCAGCGCGCCCGTCGAGCATCGCTTCCTCTAGCTCCTTGACGAACAGCGCCTTGCCGCCGATCTTCGCCAGCGGCGTATCGAGAATCTTGTCGCCGCGGGTGGACAGCGGTACCAGCTCGACCTGCAGATGCGGATGATGGCGCTCGAGCAGCGCCTTGACGTGTTCTGCCTGCCACAGCGCCAGCGCGCTCTTGCGGGTTGCGATTCTCAATCTGTTAGCGTCGAGCACGCCGATCTCCGGGTCGAGGGCGGCGCGTGCGGCGGTGTTCTCGATCGCTGCACGCCCAGCCGAATGAATGTTCGCGGTTCGCGAACCTTGCCAAGCATGATAAAGCAGTCGCCGAGCGAGGAAAAACCGCTCCACCGCCGCCGCCAGAGAGCGTCTCTATCCCCTGGCGGACTCTGATACACTCGACGCATCGTTTGACAACCCCTTCGCAACCCTTGGCAGAGTTCGATTTTCGATGACGCAGGCTACCAATCAATCCTGGGGCGGACGCTTCAGCGAACCCACCGACGCATTCGTCGCCGCATTCACCGCTTCGATTGACTTCGACAAGCGTCTCTATCATCACGACATTCGCGGCTCGATCGCCCACGCGACGATGCTGGCACGCGTCGGCGTGCTGACCGAGGAGGAGCGTGATCGCATCATCGAGGGCCTGACCGAGATCGAGGCCGAGATCGAACGCGGTGAGGTCGAGTGGTCGGTCGCGCTGGAAGACATCCACATGAACGTGGAAGCGCGCCTGACCGACAAGATCGGCATCACCGGCAAGAAGCTTCACACCGGGCGTTCGCGCAACGATCAGATCGCCACAGATATCCGCCTTTACCTGCGTGACGAGATCGACGCGGTCGCCGCCGAACTCGCCCGACTGAGAAGCGGCCTCATCGAGCTCGCCGATCGCGAAGCCGATACCATCATGCCCGGCTTCACGCATCTGCAGACGGCGCAGCCGGTCACCTTCGGCCATCACCTGCTAGCCTGGCAGGAGATGCTCGCGCGCGACCACGAACGCCTCTACGACTGTCGCAAACGCGTCAACGTGCTGCCGCTCGGCGCCGCGGCGCTGGCCGGCACCACCTATCCGATCGACCGCCACGTCACCGCCGAGATGCTCGGCTTCTCGCGTCCGGCCGAAAACTCGCTGGATGCCGTCAGCGATCGCGACTTCGCGATCGAATTCACGGCGTTTGCCAGCATTCTCCTAATGCACCTCTCGCGCATGAGCGAAGAGATGGTGCTGTGGGCCAGCGCCCAGTTCGACTTCGTCGATCTGCCGGATCGCTTCTGCACCGGCTCCTCGATCATGCCGCAGAAGAAGAATCCGGACGTGCCGGAACTGGTACGCGGCAAGACCGGCCGTGTCTATGGTCATTTGATGAGCCTGCTGACGCTGATGAAATCCCAGCCGCTGGCCTATAACAAGGACAACCAGGAGGACAAGGAGCCGCTGTTCGATACGCTCGATACGGTCAAGGGCTGCCTGCGCGCCTTCGCCGACATGGCACCGGCGCTGGTGGCCAAGCCGGACAGCATGCTCGAAGCGGCGCGCCGGGGCTTCTCCACCGCCACCGACCTGGCCGACTACCTGGTCAGGGCCGGTGTCGCCTTCCGCGATGCGCATGAAGTCGTCGGCAAGGCTGTTGCCTACGGTATCGAGCAGAAGAAGGATCTCTCCGAGATGTCGCTCGACGAGCTCAAGCGCTTCTCCACTGTCATCGATGCGGACGTCTTCGACGTCCTGACGCTGGAGGGCTCCGTTGCCGCCCGCAATCACATCGGCGGCACCGCGCCGGATCAGGTTCGCGCCGCGGCACAACGCGCTCGCGAAGCGCTCGCAGCGCTGAATGGAGACAATCGTTCGGGAGGCGACCATGTCTGAGAACTTTCGCACGCCGGCCATTCGGCTTGCCGCAGGGCTTTCGCTCTGCGCGCTAATGGCACTGTCGCTCGGCGGCTGCGGCCAGAAGGGACCGCTCTACGAACCGGGCGATAGCCAGTCGGCCAAGGCTTACGACCCTCAAGGCGCCTACGAGGAACGCGGCACCACGGGACAGGATGACTCGTCGGACTCGGCGACATCTTCCGATGCCGGCGCGCCGCAGTCGACACCGATGCCCGCTGCCGAGCAGCCGAACGCCGAGGAGCTACCGTGACGTTCGACGCCTTTCCCGAACGCGACGGCGTGCTCCACGCCGAAGCCATTCCGCTCGACCGCCTGGCGCGTGAGTACGGTACGCCTTGCTACGTCTACTCCCGGGCCGCGTTGACGCGCCACTTTCTCGCCTACCGCGATGCGCTCGGCGAGATGCCGCATCTGATCTGCTACGCGCTGAAGGCCAACTCCAATCTGGCCGTGCTCGACGTGCTGGCACGACTCGGCGCCGGTTTCGACATCGTCTCCGTCGGTGAGCTGGAGCGGGTGATCGCCGCTGGCGGCGACCCCGCCAAGATCGTCTTCTCCGGCGTTGCCAAGCAGGCCGACGAGATGGCACGCGCACTCGAGGTCGGCATCAAGTGCTTCAACGTCGAGTCACGCCCGGAGCTCGAACGCCTTGACCGGGTCGCCGCCGAGCGAGGCCAGGTCGCCAACGTCTCCATCCGCGTCAATCCGGATGTCGATGCCAAAACACATCCGTACATCTCCACCGGACTCAAGGCCAACAAGTTCGGCGTCGCCGCCGACGAGGTGTTCGAACTTTACGCCTGGGCCGCCGAACGTCCCAACCTCAAGGTCGTGGGGCTGGACTGCCACATCGGCTCCCAGTTGACCGAGCTGTCGCCCTACCTCGATGCCCTCGACCGCCTGCTGGCGCTGATCGACCGGCTTGCCGATCACGGCATCGCCATCGAGCATCTCGATCTCGGCGGCGGCCTGGGCGTCACCTACGCCGACGAGAAGCCACCGGCCGCCGGCGATTTCGTTAGTGCGGTGCGTGAGCGCCTGGCCGGGCGTGAGCTGACCCTGCTGCTGGAACCGGGACGCTCGATCGCCGCCAATGCCGGCCTGCTGCTGACGCGGATCGAGTACCTCAAACCGGGCGAGACCAAGAATTTCGCCATCGTCGATGCCGGCATGAACGATCTGATTCGCCCCTCGCTCTACCAGGCGTGGCAGCGGATCGAGCGCGTCGACACCCGCGAACTGCGACAGAGCGCCCTCTACGATGTGGTCGGTCCAATCTGCGAAAGCGGCGATTTCCTCGGGCAGGCGCGCGAGCTGGCGGTAGCGGAAGGCGATCTTCTGGCGGTGCGATCCGCCGGCGCCTACGGTTTCGCCATGGCCTCGAACTACAATAGCCGCGGTCGGCCGCCTGAAGTGCTGGTCGACGGCGATGTCAGCCATCTGGTGCGCCAGCGCGAATCGGTCGCCTCGCTGTGGGCACTCGAATCGCGTCTACCGACAGCGTCGAGCCAGACGGAGCACGGCTGATGCTGCTGAACTTCACCAAGATGCACGGCCTCGGCAATGACTTCATGGTCGTCGACCTTATCAGCCAGCGCGCGCATCTGCGCGACGACCAGATCCGTCAGCTCGCCGATCGCCATTTCGGCATCGGTTTCGATCAGCTACTGCTGGTCGAACCGCCGCGTCAGCCTGACATGGACTTCCGCTACCGGATCTTCAACGCCGATGGCGGCGAGGTCGAGAACTGCGGCAACGGCGCGCGCTGCTTCGCGCGTTTCGTGATCGATCAGCGCCTGACCCACAAGCGCGAGTTCAAGGTCGAGACGCTGGGCGGGCCGCTGACGCTCAAGGTCGATGAGGACGATCGGGTGCGCGTCGATATGGGGGCGCCCCGTTTCGGCCCGGCGGCGATTCCATTCGTCGCCGACCGTGACCAGCCACTGCATCGCATCGATCTCGACGGCCAGGCGCTCGAGCTCTCCGTCGCCTCGATGGGCAATCCGCACGCCGTGCTGCAGGTCGACGATGTCGATATGGCGCCGGTCGAGACACTGGGGCCGCGGATTCAGCAGCACCCGAGTTTTCCGCGTCAGGCCAACGTCGGCTTCATGCAGATCGACTCGCCCCACGCCATTCGCCTGCGCGTGTTCGAACGCGGCAGCGGCGAGACGCTCGCCTGCGGCACCGGCGCTTGTGCGGCAGTTGCCTGCGGCATCCGCCGCGGGCTGCTGCAGAGCCCGGTGGAGGTCGAGCTGCGTGGCGGACGACTGACTCTGGAATGGCCGGGCGGCGAAACGCCAATGATCATGACCGGCCCGGCGGAGCGCGTCTTCGAAGGACGCATCGCGCTGAGCTGACAACCGGATCACCAGAGACTGAAACTGAACTACCAGAGAAAGTCAGCCGGCGGCCAGCCGACCGACCACAATAAAGGAAACGCTGAATAAATCGACGAGAGAGATAACCGGGGCGGCGTTCCGCCGCAAGGCGCATGGAGCACAGAACACGAGACATAACATGAGGTTAGGCGAGTGTCGATCGGACTGGCGCCCCAGCACCACGCAACGCAGCGATTCGCTAGCGCAGACATTTATGCAGCGTTTCCTAAACGCGACGACTGACAAGTCGCGAAGCCAGGATCGACAGGAGTCCGCTCACGATCTCCCACGCGGCATCGTGAACGGCCTCCCAGGGACAACCAGGAGAATCACATCATGCCTAGTGCCCGGGCTCCCGAGCCGCGCCAGACACTCGACCCCGATCGGGTTGCCGAGTGGCTGGCACAGCACACCGATTTCTTCGTCGGGCGTGAGGGGCTGCTGCAGCAGCTGAAGGTGCCACATCCCCACATTCCTGGCGCCGTCTCGCTGCTCGAGCGGCTGGTGCTCGACCTGCGTCGACGCGCCGAAGATGCGGAATGGCGCCTCGAGAATCTGCTCGAGTCGGCGCGCTACAACGAAGCCCAGTACCGACGCACGCGGGAGCTGGTGCTCGGCCTGATCGAGGCCGAAGATGCCGACTCTCTCGCCCAGGCGCTGGCGACGCAGCTCTCGGAACGCTTCCGCACGCAGGCCATCGGCCTGTGGCTGGAGGCGGAACCCGAAAGCCACGCCGCACCGCGTCACCCGGCCGACTGGCAGCCGCCACGGTTCGTGCTCACCGACGACGCCCGCCAGCGCCTGGAACTGCTGCTCAACGAGCAGACCAGTCGCTGCACGACGCTCGATCGTGACGAGTGGCAGGCGCTGCTGCCCCAGTGCGAGGCACCGGCAGCCTCAGGCTCCTGTGCCATCACCCGGCTCACGCAGGGGGAGTCGCTGGGCTACCTGATTCTCGCCAGCCATGATGGCGAGCACTTCCGGGCCACGCTGGATACGCTGTTTACCGAGTATCTGGGCGAGGTGGTCAGCCGCCTGCTCAAGCGTGCCGAGGGCCCCCGTGCAGGCCGCGCTTGACGCCTTTCTTCGTCGACTGGCGCAGCGCGCCAGCCCGGCGACCGTGGACGCCTATCGGCGCGACATCCAGACGCTGATCGACTATCTGCAGACGCAGGAGGTCGTCGCCTGGCACGAACTCGATGTCACCCTGCTCAGACGCTTCCTGGCCCATGAGCGTACGCGCGGACTGGCGCCGCGCACGCTCGCCCGGCGCCGGGCGGCGCTGTCGCGCTTCGCCGATTCACTGGTCAATGTCGGCGAACTCGATCACAACCCCGTGCAGTTGACCCAGGCACCGCGTCAGCCACGCCACCTGCCGAGCCCCGTGGATGTCGACCAGCTCGGCCGTTTTCTCGACACGCCCCACGACGGCGAGCCGCTCGACCTGCGCGATCAGGCAATGCTGGAACTCTTCTACTCCTGCGGGCTGCGGCTGGCCGAACTCGCCGCCATGGATCTCGGAAACCTGGACGCCCATCACGTGCGCGTGCTCGGCAAGGGGGGCAAACCACGTCAGGTGCCGTTGGGGCGGCGCGCGGCGAGCGCGATTCACGACTGGCTCGGCGTTCGCAGCGCGCTGACAGGCGGCGACGAGAAGGCCCTGTTCGTCGGTCAACACGGACGCCGGCTCGGTCATCGGGCGATCCAGCTGCGCCTGGCCGACACCGCCAGGCGGCGCGGGCTGCCGGAGCACCTGCACCCGCACCGGCTGCGCCACTCATTTGCCAGTCATCTGCTGGAATCCAGCCAGGATCTGCGCGCGGTCCAGGAGCTGCTCGGCCACGCCAACCTCGCCACGACGCAGGTCTACACCCGGCTCGACTGGCAGCAGCTCGCCGAGGTCTACGACAAGGCCCACCCTCGCGCCCGGCGCAAGCCGGCATCCTCAACCGACGAGAGCTAGGCTCTGCCCAGGAACGGAGAAAGTGACATGCCGCTCGATGCGATCACCTTCGACCTCGACGACACGCTGTGGCACAACGGCCCGGTGATGGCCGAAGCCGAGCCCGGTCACTATCGCTGGCTGGTGGAGCAGATCGACGCGCGCCCCGATGCCGACGGCCGCTCGCTGGCCCAGGCGTTTCCGCTGGAGGCCTATCAGCAGGTGCGGGCCTCGCTGATGCAGCGCTTCCCCTTAAGTCGCGGCGATCATAGCTGGATTCGCGAACGCGCGATGTTCGAGCTTTTGCGCGAGCATGGCCTGAGTGAGACCGAGGCGACGCGCTGGGCTACGCTCGGCTTCGAGCAGTTCATGAGCCTGCGCCACGCCATCGACGTCCACCCCGAAGTCGCCCCGATGTTCGATGCCTGGGCGCGGCGCTATCGACTCGGCGTGATTACGAACGGCAACGTCGATGTCGGCCGGCTGGCGCTCGATCATCATTTCGACGCGATCATCCTCGCCGGCGAGATGCACGCGCCGAAGCCCGACACACGCCCCTTCCTCTCCGCCGTCTTTCAGCTCGGCACCGTACCTCATCGCGCCCTCCACGTTGGCGACAACTGGGAAGAGGACGTGCTCGGCGCCCATCGACTCGGGATGCATGCCGTCTGGATCGACGCCAAGAACGAAGGCGAGCGCGAACTACCGCCGCGTGTACACCGCGTCACGCATGTGCGGGAGCTGCCGGAGATCGTGGCGTGGCTGGACGGTCGATAGCAGTTACCCTGTACAAGTTGTCGCCACCTGAATTAGCCGGCCCTTGCCTTAGTAATGCAATTGCATTACTTTGGAGTCCGCGCTACGCATTGCTCGATAAGAGGGCGTCACCATGACTATCGAATTCATGCCCAATGAAGCCGACTCCACGCTGACGGAACGATATCAGACGACAGTACCGGCTCCAGTGCGCAAGGCCCTGCAGCTCAAGCGTCGAGACCGCATCCATTATTCGATCCGTAGTAACGGTGAAGTGGTACTTACTCGCGCTGAGGAACCGCCGGCTGCCGATCCCGTCATCACCAGTTTTCTCCATTTTCTGCAAAGCGACATGCAAAAAAACCCGGAGAATCTGCGATTCTTGACGACCGCGACCCTGGCAGAAGCTCAGCGACTGACAGCGAATATCGAAGTCGACCTCGATGAGAAGCTGCCAGAGGACGACGATGACGTCTAACCCGCTGGTCGTTAACGGTTGGACCCTTCTTGCCCACCCGCTATTTCTCGACCAAGTCGCAACGCTCACCGATCGCGTTGCGCGATTGGCGAATAAACATCCTGCCGAATACCACAGTCGGCCGGCAGCCAAACGCTTGGCAGCGATCATCAAATTGGCAACTCGAGATATTCCCCACGACCCGGCCAGTCCGGACTATCGGCAGGGAAAAACGTTGGGCTCAGATTACACGCACTGGCGCAGAGCCAAGTTCTATCAGCAGTATCGGCTGTTTTTCCGCTACGATCTCAAAAGCAGGGTCATCATTTACGCTTGGGTCAATGATGAAAGCACGAAGCGCGCGTTCGAGAGTAAACACGATGCTTACGCGACTTTTGCCAAGATGCTGGCTAGTGGCAATCCTCCCGATAGCTGGCAAATGCTATATCGAATGGCCTCCGCCATGAGCGGCTCCGCATTCAGCGAGTAGCACTGCAACAAGCGTTGCGTCACAAGTCCTGGCGTCGAGGCTCAACGCGAGGCCATCCACCGATCCATCACCGCGTAGGCCTGATCCAGCCCCTGACGCTTGAGCGACGAGAAGAGCTGCACGCTGACGAGATCCTCCCACTCGGCCAGCTGACGCTTGACCTGCTGCAGCGAGGCCTTGGCCGGTCCCTGTTTCAGCTTGTCTGCCTTGGTCAGCAGGATGTGGACCGGTAGCTGGCGATCATCGGCAAGCTCGAGCAGCTGCACGTCGAAGTCGCTCAGCGGATGACGCACATCCATCAGCAGAATCAGCCCGGCAAGGCTGTAACGGCGTCTCAGATAGTCGGCGAGGTGGCTCTGCCACTCCTTCTTCATCGCCTCCGGCACCTTGGCATAGCCGTAGCCCGGCAGGTCGACCAGGCGCCGGCGCTCGTCGTTCTCCAGCGCAAAGAAGTTGATCAGCTGGGTGCGCCCCGGCGTCTTCGAGGTTCGGGCTAACGCCTTCTGCTGTGTCAGCGCGTTGATCGCGCTGGATTTACCCGCATTGGAACGCCCGGCGAACGCGATCTCGACACCGTCATCCGCGGGGCACTGAGCCAGTTTGGGTGCGCTGATCACGAAACGCGCCGTCTGATAGTTGAGGCGGGGAGATGTCGAGGTCATGGCAAACTCGATTGAGCGATGGGGAGCGGGACGGGCCGCAGTGTAGCACGCGCCATCCAATGACCGCGCCAGGCGGGATGACGAAGGCTGTGAGCACTTCAACGCTTTTCAAGCGCGTGGCGGCACGCTAGCCTCGAAGGAGCCGATAGCAGGCTAGTCATTCCCGCGCGTCGTGGCGCTGCCTGTCAGGCGGGGAACCGGAGTGCCCAATGACACTCCAAAGCGTGTAGTCTGTCATCAACACGCTTTGCACGCATCGCAAGCCTTCGAGAACCTTCAGGAGCAGTAACGCATGATCAAGTCGTTAGTGGCGCTATTGGCCGGCATCACCTTTTCCGGCGCCGTCATGGCCGCAGATATCGTCGAGGGGCAGGATTATCAGGTCATCGACAACCCGATGAAATCCGAAGTTCCCGCCGACCAGATCGAGGTCACCGAAGTTTTCTGGTACGGCTGCCCGCACTGCTACGCACTGGAGAAACCGCTCAACGAATGGGTCGATCAGTTGCCGGACGACGTGACGTTCGACCGCATGGCGGCGCCGCTGGGCCAGGTCTGGGAACAGCACGCCAAGGCGTTTTACGCCGCGCGTGAGCTGGGCATCGAACACGACATGCGCCAGGACTTCATGGACGCCATCCACAAGCAAGGCAAACGTCTGACCGACGAGGACGAGATCGCCGAATTCTTCACCCATTACGGTGTGAGCGAAGACGATGCCAAGAAGGCGCTCAACTCCTTCGGCGTCCAGAGCGAGCTGCAGCAGGCCAGCGCCAAGATGCGCGCCTACCAGCTGATGGGTGTGCCGGATCTGATCGTCGATAACCACTACGTGGTGACGCCGAACACTGCCGGTTCGCTGGAGAACATGCCCAAGATCGCCAGTGCCCTGATCGAGAAGGTCCGTCAAGAGCGCGCCGACGCGGAGTAACCCCCATGGCTCGCGCCGCCTCGACGCCCGCCAGCGAGATATCGCCGACGCTTCGTCTGCTGACCTGCAACCTGCAGGTCGGCATTCATACGTCGGCCTACCATCACTACGTGACGCGAAGCTGGCAGCACCTGCTGCCGCACCCCAAACGCAGCTCTCGTCTCGATGCCGTCGCCAGCACGCTGGCGGGCTTCGACATCGTCGGCCTGCAGGAGGTGGACGGCGGCAGCTTTCGCTCCAACCACGTCAATCAGGTCGAATACCTGGCCAGGCGCTCCGCCTTCGGCTTCCACTTCCAGCAGCTCAACCGTGACATGGGCAAGATGGCGCAGCACAGCAACGGCCTGCTGTCGCGCCTGACGCCCAGCCAGATCGACGAGCATCGTCTGCCGGGCATGCGTGGGCGCGGTGCGATTCACGCACGCTATGGCGAGGGTCCGGATGCGCTGCACGTTTTTGTCGCGCATCTGGCACTGAGTCAGCGCGGCCGCGCCCGCCAGCTCGACTACCTGAGCGAGATCATCGCACCGCTCAATCATGTGGTGGTCATGGGCGATCTCAACGCCACGCCAGAACAGCTCCTGAGCCACCCGCACTTCTTCAAGGCGCTCGACTTCAATCCTCTCAAGCCGCTACTCAGCTACCCCGCCTGGCAGCCCCGACGCGCGCTGGATCACATTCTGCTCTCCTCCACGCTCGAGGCGGGCGAGCCGCGCGTGCTCGACGCGATGTTCTCCGATCATCTGCCGGTGGCGGTCAACATCCACCTCCCCGCTGCCTGCCGTCTCAGCCTCGGCCTGACCGGCGCCCGCACTGACTAAACACTGCCTGCTGACAGCCCCCGACGCACGCTGGCCAGCGTGCCGTATGGCGTACCTGATTGCCGGCCAGCATGGGGGCCTCAGGCTCGTCGGCACTCAAGACGCCACCCAGTGCATCCAGTTGATCATCGGCGTCGGATAAAGCCCCAGCACGATGATCAGCGTCGCCACGCCTAGTACGACCATGCCCCCGGCGCGCTCCGCCCAGTCGTGGGTGGCATCACGGCGCTGCATGCCGGGCTCGTGGAGAAACAGCGTGACCATCACGCGCAGGTAGTAGTAGAGGCCGATGGCGCTGCCGAGAACGACGCTGCCGACCAGCCACCAGCGGTGTGCCTCGACGCCCACGGCAATGATGTAGAACTTGCCGATGAAGCCCGCAGTGAAAGGAATTCCCGCCAATGACAGCATCGAGACCGTCATCACTGCGGTCAGATAGGGCCGGCGCCAGAACAGGCCACGATAGTGGTGCAAGGGGCTCGCGTCCGCGGTGCCGCCGGTGGCGACGTAAGGACTCGAGACCAGCGTGACCACGCCGAAGGCGCCGAGTGTCGTCAGCACGTAGGTGATCAGGTAGATACCCACCGTCTCGACCGCCAGCCCCTGGTTGACCACGAGCGCCACCAGCAGATAGCCAAAATGGGCGATCGATGAGTACCCGAGCAGCCGCTTGAGATCGTTCTGCGTCAGCGCCAGGAGATTCCCCACGAGCATCGTGATGACGGCGATGAATCCGAGCAGGTCGTGCCACCAGTTCTGGTGCAGCGCCAGGGTCGACTGAAAGAGACGTAGCAGCACGATGAACACGGCGACCTTGCTGGCCGTGGCGAGAAAGGTCGTCGCCGGCCCGGGCCCGCCCTGGTAGACGTCCGGCGTCCACAGATGGAACGGCACGATGGAGAGCTTGAACGCGAGCCCGACCAATAGCAGGCCCGCGCCGGCGAGCAGCCAGGGGTCGCTGCCGTAGTCCGCCAGCTTGGAGCCCAGCTCGGCGAAATCCAGCGTGCCGGTCACCGCATAGAGCAACGCCATGCCGAACAGCAGAAACGCGGTCGCGGCCGCCGACAGCACCATGTACTTGATGCCGCTCTCCAGCGCCCCACGGTCACGGAAGGTATAGGCCAACATTCCGAACAGCGGCATCGACAGCAGCTCGATGCCAAAGAACAGCGTTGCCATGTTGCGCGCCGAGACCAGCACCAGCCCACCGGCGCAGGCGCTCAACAGCAGCAGATAGAACTCGTCCCGCGGCCCGTCGTAACCTTCGAGATAGTGATGGGCAAGCGTCACGCAGGCGAGAGTCGATATCAGCACCAGCACAGCGCCGAAGCGCGACAGATCGTCGACGACCAGCAGCGAAGTGACGCCGACGTCACCATCGATCCAGCCAAAGAGCAGCGCCAGTAGCGCAAGATTGAGCCCGATCGCGGAGAGAATGGCGCTCATGGCATGATCGCGCTGCCACGCGACCGCCAGCATCACCACGATGACGGTGAGACAGACAATGATCAGCGGGCCGATGGCCACGAATGCCGGCATCATTGTGCACCTCCCGCGGTCGCACCAGCTGCGAAGGCATGCTGCACCACCTGCATGGCGCCGGCAGAAGTCTCCAGCAGCGGCTGGGGATAGACGCCGAAGAAGATCACCAGCGCCACGATACCGAACAGCAGCAGCGTTTCACGTCGATCCAATCCCCCCAACGAACTCTCCTCCTTCGGCGGGCCGTAATAGACCCGCTGCATGATGAACAGCGAATAGATCGCGGCCAGAATCAGGCCGATACTGGCGATGGATACCGTCCATGGCGCGACGCCGAAACTACCGAACATCACCATGAATTCGCCGACGAAGTTCGCGGTACCGGGCAAGCCCAGCGAGGCGGCAACGAAGACCAGCGCGAAGCCTGGCAACCCGCGAATCCGCCCCCAGAGACCGCCCATCTCGCGCATGTCGCGCGTCTTCAGACGCTCATAGAGCTGACCGGAGAGAATGAACAGACCCGCGGCGGAGAAAGCGTGGGCCACCATCAGCGCCACCACGCCCTGCAGCGCCAGCTCCGTGCCGGCGTAGATGCCGATCAACACGAAGCCCATGTGCGAGATACTGGTGTAGGCGATCAGTCGTTTCAGATCCTGCTGGCCGCAGGCGAGGATCGCCCCATAGAAGATGCCGATCAGACCGAGGATCATCGCGACCGGCGCGAAGGCATGAGAGGCCTCCGGAAACAGCGGCAGGGCAAAGCGCAGCATACCGTAGGCCGCCGTCTTGAGCAGGATACCGGCGAGGTCGACGCTGCCCGCTGTGGGCGCCTGAGCGTGGGCATCCGGCAGCCACCCGTGCAGCGGCACGACCGGTAGCTTGACCGCGAAGGCCACGAAGAAGCCGAGCATCAGCCACCAGGCGACGTTTTCCGGCAGCGGCGTATCGAGCAGGTCGGCGTAGGCGAAGGTGTAGGTGCCGGTCGCCGCGTGGTGGGCGAAGACCAGTCCCAGAATCGCGATCAGCATCAGCAGCCCGCTGGCCTGGGTATAGATGAAGAACTTGGTCGCCGCGCCGATCCGGGAACTGCCCTTGGAGCCGCTGTGACCCCAGAGCGCGATGAGAAAATACATCGGCACCAGCATCATTTCCCAGAACAGGAAGAACAGGAACAGATCGATGGCGAGGAAGACGCCGACCACGCCGCCCAGAATCCACAGCAGGTTGAGATGGAAGAAACCGACCCGACGCACGATCTCGTGCCAGGAGCAGACCACGGCCATCGCGCCGAGCAGACCGGTCAGCGCGATCATCAGCAGCGACAGACCGTCGAGCGCGAGATGCAGCTGAATGCCAAAGCGCGGAATCCAGCTCATCTGCCATTCGAGCGTCCAGGCCTCGCGGGCGCCTTCTGCCGGCAGCGAGAAGTCACTGCCCGCCCACACGCCGAGCACCATGACCAGCTCCAGCAGCATCGTGCCCAGTGCGATCCAGCGCGGCGCCTGATCATTGAAGCGTTCGGCCTGCCAGCACAGCAATCCGCCGATGAAAGGAATCAGAATCAGCCAGACCAGAATCATGAATCAGCCATCCGCGGTTGTGTGAAATCCGAGAGCGTGCGACCTGCCCTCCACGGCCGAAGCCCGACGGGAGATCTCGCTGAATGTATCGCGCGTCGTATCATCCCTGTCCGCCTCAACCGACCAGAAGAAAGAGCAGCAGCAGCGTCGAGCCAAGCACCATCGAGAACGCGTAGTGTCTCAATCGGCCCGTCTGCGTGCGCCGCAGCCCATCGTGCGAGAGCCTGGCGAGCCAAGGCGCCACGTTGCAGATCGTGTTGATCCAGTCGCCACGATTGACGCGCACCAGCTCGCGGTAAGGTCGCACGAAGAGCCAGTCGTAGAGCGCATCGAAGCCCCAGGCGTTGTGCCAGAACTGCCACAGCCTGGCGCCGCGCGGGTCGGCAACCGCACGTCGCACCAGCCCGCGCTGGCGAGTGAACAGCCACAGTGCGAAGAGCACACCGCCCACGGCAACGATCATCGCCACGCCCTCGACCAGGTCGACGCCGAATCCTTCCCCGTGCACGCTCGGCGGCAACACTTCGTCGAGCGGTGGGTGAATCTGCGCGCCGATGGCCGTCGACATCACGATCAGCACGATCAGCGGCAGGCCGTGAACCAGCCCCTTCCCGGCCTCTGCCTCACGGGCGTGATCGCTCTTGGGCGCGCCGTGGAAGGTGCCGAGAATCAGGCGCATGGTGTAGACCGACGTCAGCAGCGCCCCGAGCAGCCCCGCAAGCATCAGCACATCGTGACCGGACACCAGCGCCGAGACGAGAATCGCATCCTTGCTGTAGAAACCCGCCGTCACCAGCGGCAGCGCCGCCAGCGCCGCCCCGCCGACGACAAAGCCGGCGTAAGTGAGCGGCAGCTTCTTCCACAGACCACCCAGCTTGCGCATGTCCTGTTCGTGGTGCGTGCAGACGATGACCGAGCCGGCGGAGAGGAACAGCAGCGCCTTGAAGAAGGCATGAATCATCAGGTGAAAGATCGCAGCGTCAAAGGCACCGATGCCGAGTGCCAAGAACATGTAGCCGATCTGGCTCATGGTCGAATAAGCCAGCACGCGTTTGATGTCGGTCTGCGCCAGCGCCGCGAAACCGGCGATGACGAGCGTGACCGCGCCGACGATACCGACCAGCAGCAGCACGTCCGGCGCCATCAGGAAGATGCCATTCATGCGTGCAATCAAATAGACGCCGGCGGTCACCATGGTTGCGGCATGAATCAGCGCCGATACCGGCGTGGGACCTGCCATCGCGTCGGCGAGCCAGGTCTGCAGCGGCAGCTGGGCCGATTTGCCGACAGCCCCGCCGAGCAGCATCAGCGCGGTCAGCTGTGGCATCAGACCGCCGTCGCTCCACCACTCCGGCGCGCGCGCCAGCAGCGTCTGGATATTGAGCGAGCCGAGCTGGGTAAACAGCAGGAACATGCCGATGGCAAGAAAGACATCACCGGTGCGGGTGATCACGAATGCCTTGAACGCCGCCCAGCCGTTGGCCGGCGTGCGGTAGTAGTAGCCGATCAGCAGATAGCTGCAGAGCCCGACGCCCTCCCAGCCGAAGTAGAGCAGCAGCAGGTTGTCGCCCAGCACCAGCAGAATCATGCTGAACACGAACAGGTTCATGTGGCAGAAGAAGCGCGTGATGCCCTCTTCGCCACGCATATACCAGGCCGCGAACAGATGGATGAAGAAGCCGACGCCGGTGATCACGCCGAGCATCGTCATCGACAGACCATCCAGCATCAGCCCGACGGTCGGCTGAAAATCGCCGACCGAAATCCAGTGCCATAGCGTCAGCGTCTGTGCCGCCTTGCCCTGATCGACGAAGGCGAATCCCACCCACAGCGTGCACAGCGCCGCCAGACCGATGGAAGCGACGCCGACGGTGGCGCTGGCACGCTCCGACAGGCGGCCGTAGGAGAGCGCTAGAACCAGCGATCCCAGCAGCGGAAAGACGAAGGTGCCCGTCAACAGGCAATCGTAGAATGTGCTCATCCGCGCAACCTGCTAGCCGCATCGATATCGAGAGTCTTGAAGCGGCGATAGAGCTGCATCAGCAGCGCCAAACCGACGCTCGCTTCCGCTGCCGCCAGCGTGATGATCATCAGGAACATGACCTGGCCATCGGCCTGCTGCCAGTGCGTGCCGCCGACGATGAAGGCCAGCCCCGCCGCATTCATCATGATCTCCAGGCTCATCAGCACGAACACCATGTTGCGCCGCGTCATCAGTCCCCCTAGCCCAAGCACGAACAGGATCGCTGCCAGAATCAGCCCGTGCTCCATGGGTATCCCGTTCATACCTGGCCCCCCTGCGCGTCGTTGTCGGGTGAGGAGTCGTGCCGAGAGGCACGCGGGCGTTTCGGCGTCGCGGCCTCGATAGCGCTCTCGTGCTGCTGCTCCCGTGCCAGATCTGCCTGTTCGTGCGCTTCGCTGCGACCGAGATGGGAAGCCGCCACCAGCGCCGCCAGCAGCAGCATGGCCGCCAGTTCGACGATCACCAGATAGGGCCCGAACAGCGAGGTCCCGACCAGCTTGGCGGTCAGGGTGTCACCGGTGATGGTGCCGTCGTATTGGCCACCGAAGAGTGTTACGACCATCAGAACCAGCAGCACGGCAGTCAACACTGCCGGCCCGCGCCACAGTTTCGGCGCCAGCCAGGCGCGCTCCTGCTCTACCGCAGACTCGCCGAGGTTGAGCATCATCACCACGAAGACGAACAGCACCATGATCGCGCCGGCGTAGACGATGATCTCGAGCGCCCCGGCGAATGGCGCACCGAGCGCGAAGAACACCATCGCCACCGCGATCAACGAGACGATCAGGTAAAGCAGCGCATGCACCGGATGCGTGCCGGTCACCACCCGCAAGGTGGCGAGGATCGCGACCAGGCCACTCAGATAAAACGCGATTTCCATGCTTCACTCCCACCAGCGGAGGGTTTTGTCGCCGACGCGTCAGGACGTCGATCCCGGCATTCAAGGCATCAAGGATTTCACATCGATCGGTTCGGCCTCGTTCTGCGCCTCGCCCTTGTCCTTGCCAGCGATCGAAAGCCCCGCCACACGATAGAAATTGGTGTTGTGGTCCTTGCCGGGACCATCGATTAGTAGATCCTGCTTCTCGTAGACCAGCTCCTGGCGGCGGTACTCGCCAAGTTCGAAATCCGGCGTGAGCTGAATCGCCGAGGTGGGGCAGGCCTCCTCGCACATGCCGCAGAAGATGCAGCGCGAGAAGTTGATACGGAAGAACTCCGGATACCAGCGCCCGTCCTCCTTCTCGCCCTTCTGCAGCGAAATGCACGCCACTGGACAGGCCACGGCGCACAGATTGCAGGCAACGCAGCGCTCTTCACCGTCCGGGTCGCGGGTGAGCACGATGCGGCCGCGGTAGCGCGGCGGCAGGTAGACTTCCTCTTCCGGGTACGAGAGCGTCTCGCGCTTGCGCCAGGCGTGACTGAACACCATCCACAGCGTGCGCAGCTGCGTGCCGGTGCCATTGATGATCTTGCGGATCGTGTCGAGCATCGAGGATCCCCCTTACGCACCCGGGTCGATGAGCAGAATCATCGCCCCGGTAACCAGTAGATTGACCAGCGTCAGCGGCAGACACACCTTCCAGCCGAAGCTCATCACCTTGTCGTAGCGCGGCCGCGGCAGCGCCGCACGCAAGAGCACGAACAGGATGACGAAGAACGCCGTCTTGAGCAGGAACCAGACGATCGGCGGCAGCAGCGGCCCCTGCCAGCCGCCCAGGAACAGCGTGACCAGCAGCGCCGAGATCAGCACGATGCCGATGTACTCGCCGACGAAGAACATGCCCCACTTCATGCCGGAATATTCGATGTGATAACCGTCGGCGAGCTCCTGCTCGGCCTCCGGCTGATCGAACGGGTGGCGGTGGGTGACCGCGATGCCGGCGATGACGAAGGTACAGAAGCCAAAGAACTGCGGCACGATGAACCACAGATTCTCCTGCGCGTTGACGATATCGCGCATGTTGAACGAGCCGGTCATGGCGACGATGCCCATCAGCGCAAGACCCATGAAGACTTCATACGAGAGCGTCTGCGCCGAGGCGCGCAGCGCGCCGAGCAGGGCGTACTTGTTGCCGCTCGCCCAGCCAGCGAACAGCACCGCATAGACATTGATGCCGGCCATGGCGAAAAAGAACAGGATGCCGATATTGAGATCCGCCACGCCCCAGCTCGGCGTGATCGGAATCACCATGAACGAGAGCAGCAGCGAGGCCATAGCAATCGCCGGCGCCAGCACGAAGAAAGTGCGATCAGCGAACGGCGGTATCCAGTCCTCCTTGAAGAAGATCTTGAGCATGTCCGCCGCGATCTGCATGAGCCCGAAGGGCCCGACGCGGTTGGGGCCGTAGCGATCCTGCCACAGCGCCAGCAGGCGCCGCTCGATCATGCTCAGAAGCGCACCGGACACGACGACCGCGAGTAGAATGACCACGGCCTGGATCATGGCGATCAGCGTTGCCGTCACCTGCGGCGTCCACCAGCTCATGGGCGCCCCTCCTCGTTGGTATCGGGCGCCCCGTCGAGCAACGCGATCCGCACCCGACGGCTGGCGCCCGGCACGAGCGCATCGGTCACGTCGTTCACCGTCCCCGATGGCAGGCCGAGCAGCCCCGCCGGCAGACTGGCGCTCAGGCGTGCCGGCAGCGAAAAGCGCGCGTGGTCATCGAGCGCCACGGAGACCGACGCACCTTCGGCGATGCCAAGGTGGGCGGCATCCGACCGGTTGAGCGTGACCGTGGCCGCCGTCATTCGTGCCTGGATCGGCTCGGCCCGGCGCGACATCTCATCGCCGCCGAAGAGTTGAGGGAGCTGAACCGCCAGCCATTCGCCGTCGCTCGCGGTAAACGGCGCAGGTACGTCGCGGCAGTAGTCATCGTCGCCAGCGGCCGATGCCGTCGCGAACAGTCGAATACCGGGATCGCCGGCGCGCAGATGACCGCCGACCTCATCCTGAAACTTGTTCCACGCCTGCGGCGAGTTCCAGCCCGGCGCCCATGCGAAGGCGACCTCGCGACGCGGCTCCTGGAAGCCGGCATACCCCTCCATGGAAAAGGCGAACGGCGTGTCCAGATCGACCGGCGCCCGCGGCTCGTTGACGTTGAGATTGGCCCGCATCGCGGTGCGCCCGCTGTAGCGATGCGGCTCGCGGGCGAGCTTGAGCCCATGAATGCGGAACATCGCCTCGGGCGTCGTCCGGTGCAGCGGCGCGAACGCGGCGACGTCGGTTGCCACCGCCTCGGTAAGATCGTCGAGCAGGATCGTCTCCACCGGCAGGCGTTCGAGCGTCGCCTGGAGCGCGTGTAGCCAGCGCCAGCTTTCACGGATGCGGGTGTCCGGGCGCATGTAGCTCGGGTCGAATACCTGATAGAAACGCTGCGCGCGGCCCTCAAGACTGACCAGCGTACCGTCGCTCTCGGTGAACGCACCCGCCGGCAGGCCGAGATCGGCACTCGCCCAGGTCCGCGTACGCTGATGGTCGATGACGACGACAGAACTCGCCTTGGCCAGCGCGGCGTCGATTCGCGCGGCCGGCAGCCGCTCGAAGAGATCGTTCTCGAGGATGACGACACCGTCGGCTTCGCCGTTCGCCAGCGCGTCCACCGCCCAGTCGAGCGACTCGCCACCCAGCAGACCGAGCCCGGTCGAATTCGCCTCACGGCGCACCAGCGTCAGACCGGCCTCGTGCTTCTGGCGCCGCGCCAGCGCTCGGGCGACATTGCCGGCGGCTTCGAGAATCGCCATCGAGCCGAGGGATTCGCCGGCGATCACCAGCGGCTTCTTCGCCGCCATCAGCGCATCGGCGATGCCGCCAGCCAGGTCTCGCGTCTCGCGATCGAGATCATCGACTGCCGGCGCGGTCGGATCGAGCGCGCTGGCCACGGCGAAGCCGAGCCGGGCGATATCGTCCGGCGCCAGGCGACTCGCATGGGCGGCAATACCGTCGAGTTTGGTCGACTCTGGCGTCGCGATATAGAGCGGGTGCCCGGCGTCCTGGGCGATCGTCTTCACCGCCTCGGCGTTCCAGGGCGGGATGCCGCGCTCCGCGCCAAGCTCGATGCCCTTGCCACGCACCGCCTGACGGACCGACAGCGCAACGCGCGCCGCGCTCTGGATCAGGTCTTCGCCGAGTACGAAGATGGCGTCGCACTTCTCGATCTCGCGCAGACTGGGTGTGGATAACCCGCTCTCGCGGTTGAGTGTCTCCATGCGCCGCAGACGCTCGAGCTCGCCGGCCTCGATGCCGGTCGAGAAGTTCTCGGCGCCCACCAAGGACCGCAGCATGTGGTTGCTCTCGAGGCTGGCCCGGGGCGAGCCGATGCCGATGATCCTCGTCGCCTCGCGCAGGCTATCGGCCGCGCGATCGAGCGCATCGTCGACCTCCAGCACGGTCGGTTCGATGTCGCGCCCCCCGCTCTGATCCCGGACATTCAGTTCAGGCCGCGTGGGACGATCCTTGCGATTGACGTAGCCGTAGCCGAAGCGACCGCGGTCGCACAGGAAGTAGCCGTTGACGTCGCCGTTGTAGCGGTTCTCGATCCGCCGAATATCGCCATAGCGCTCGCCGGGGCTGATGTTGCAGCCGCTGGCGCACTGATGGCAGACGCTGGGCGCGAACTGCAGGTCCCACTTGCGGGTGTAGTGATCCGAATGGGTCTGATCGGTGAAGACGCCGGTAGGGCAGACCTCGGTCAAATTGCCGGAGAACTCGCTCTCCAGCGTGCCCTCTTCATAGCGGCCGAAGTAGACGTTGTCATGCGCGCCGAACGCCCCGAGATCCTCGCCGCCGGCGTAATCCTGATAGAAACGCGTGCAGCGGTAGCAGGTGATGCAGCGGTTCATCTCGTGAGCGATGAACGGCCCCAGATTCTGGTTACGGTGAGTGCGCTTGCGAAAACGGTAACGGCGCCGATCGTGTCCGGTCATCACCGTCATGTCCTGCAGATGGCAGTGGCCGCCCTCCTCGCAGACCGGGCAGTCGTGCGGATGATTGACCATCAGAAATTCGATGACCTGCTCGCGAAACGCCTTGGCTTCCTCGTCGGCGATCGAGATATAGGCATCGTCCTTCACCGGCGCCATGCAGGACATCACCAGCATGCCGCGCTCGTCGTCGGCATCCTTGTACTGCTTCACCGCGCACTGGCGGCAGGCGCCGACGCTGCCCATCGCCGGATGCCAGCAGAAATAGGGCACGTCGAGACCGAGCGAGAGGCAGGCATGGAGCAGGTTGTCGCCGTTCTCGACTTCGTAGTCCTGACCGTCGACGTGAATGGTAGCCATGAGACGTCTCCTACACGCTGCCGACCGGAATCGGGTCCGCGTGCGCTTCACCCTTCGGCCGGGTGATGCCGCGCTCGAACTCGTCACGGAAATGGTGAATGGCCGATGCCAGCGGCATCGCCGCGCCCGGTGCATGGGCACAGAAGGTCCGACCGGGGCCAAGATCGAGGGTCATCTGCTCGAGCAGTTCGATATCGCCCGGCTCGCCCTCGCCGGCTTCGAGGGCCCGCAGAATCTTGACGCTCCACGGCAGGCCATCGCGGCAGGGCGTGCACCAGCCGCAGGACTCGCGGGCGAAGAACTCCTCGAGGTTGCGCGCAAGCGACACCATGCTCTGGTTGTCGGCAACGACGGTCAGAAGGCCTGTCCCCATGCGGCTACCGGCCTTGCCGATGGTGTCGAAATCGATGCCGAGATCCAGGTGCTCGGGTAGCAGGAACCCCGTGCTGCCGCCGCCGGGCAGCCAACTTTTCAGACTCAGTCCATCGCGCATGCCACCGGCGCGCTCGAGAATCTCGCGCCCGGTGGTGCCCATCGGCAGCTCCCACAGGCCAGGATTCTTGACCTTGCCGGAGACGCCGAAAATCTTGCTGCCGCCGTCGGCACTCGCACCACCGGAGAAATTCTGGAACCAGGCGACGCCGTGATTGATGATGCCGGGCACACTGCAGAGCGTCTCGACGTTGTTGACCACGGTCGGCAGGCCCCAGGCACCGGACTGCCCCGGAAACGGCGGCTTGGCGCGCGGATTGGCGCGCTTGCCCTCGAGCGAGTTGATCAGCGCGGTCTCTTCACCGCAGATGTAGCGACCGGCGCCGGTGTGCAGGGCAATGTCGAAATCCCAGCCGCTGCCGTTGACGCTTGCGCCCAGCCAGCCGTTGGCGCGGGCATCCGCGAGCGCTCGACGAATCGACTCGGCGGCGAGATGGTACTCGCCACGCAAAAAGATGTAGCCCTGCTTGGCGCGGTTGGCGAAGCCGGAAAGGATCATGCCTTCGATCAATAGATGCGGCTGCTGCTCCATCAGCAAACGATCCTTGAACGTACCCGGCTCCATCTCATCGGCGTTGCAGACGACATAGCCCCGCGGCACGCCCTCGCCTTTCATGGTCAGGCTCCACTTGAAGCCGGCCGAAAATCCCGCGCCGCCGCGCCCGCGCAGATTCGCCTCTTTCACCTCGTCGGTCAGCGACTCCGGCGTGTAGTTCGACAGCGCCTTGACCACCGACTCATAGCCTTCGGTCTTGCGGTACTCGTCGTAAAGCACCGGGCTCTGGTCGTCATGCAGGCGCCAGGTGAGCGGATGCGTCTCGGCGCGGCGTTCGCTGGCCGATTGCAGAATGCGACTCATGTCTCTCTCCCCCGTATCGTCCGCATCGGCGCTGGCATTGGCTCTGACATCGACATCATGCGTAGGCCTCCAGCAGTCTCGGGATCTCGTCCGGCATTACCGGGCCGTGCAGATCCTCGCCGATCAGGATCGCCGGGCCGCGATCGCAGGCGCCGAGGCAGCAGACCGGCAGCAGGGTGAAGCGACCGTCCGCCGTGGTCTGGCCCAGGCCGATGCCGAGGTGCGCGGTGAAGGCATCGCGCAGTGCTTCATAGTCGGTCAGAAAGCAGGAGCTGCTGTCGCAGATCAGAATGACGTGGCGCCCGACCGGCTGGCGGAAGATCAGGCTGTAGAAGGTGGCGACGCCCTCCACGTCGGCGGGGCGGATGCCCAGCGTCTCGGCGATCGCCGGGATGGCGCCATCCGGTACGTAGCCGAGGCGCTTCTGCACGATCTTCAGCGCTTCGATGCTCGCCGCCTGCGGATAGGGATAGTGCGCGCGCTCTTCGAGAATCATCTCGCGGTCGGCAGGGTCGAGCACGAAGGCGTCGCTGGCGATGGTGGTGGTCGTAGTCATCCCGTCATCTCTCCTCAGCGGTCCACGTCGGCCATGACGAAGTCGATGCTGCCCAGATGCGCGATCAGATCCGGCACGAAGCCGCCGCGCATGACCGCGGGAATCTGCTGCAGATGGGGGAAGCTCGGCGTGCGAATGCGCGTGCGGTAGCTCATGGTGCTGCCGTCGCTGGTCAGGTAGTAACTGTTGATGCCCTTGGTCGCCTCGACCATCTGTAGCGACTCGTTGGCCGGCAGCACCGGCCCCCAGGAGACCTGCAGAAAGTGGGTAATCAGGGTCTCGATGTGCTGGAGCATCTTCTCGCGCGGCGGCGGCGTGGTCAGCGGATGGTCCGCCTTGTAATCGCCGGCGGGCATGTGATCGACGCACTGCTGCAGAATGCGCACGCTCTGACGCATCTCTTCGATACGCATCATGCCGCGGTCGAAGGCGTCGCCATTGACGGCGGTGGGCACCTCGAAGTCGAAATTCTCGTAGCCGGAGTAGGGACGCTTCTTGCGCAGGTCGAAATCGAGCCCGGTGGCGCGCAGATTCGGCCCGGTGACGCCCCAGTCGAGCGCTTCCTGCGTGGTGAACGCCGCCACGTGCTTGGTACGGTCGCGGACGATGGCGTTGTCCATCATCGCCTTCTCGTACTCGGCCAGCCGCTTGGGCATCCAGTCGACGAATCCCTGCACCAGCTTGTCCCACCCCTTCGGCAGATCGTGGGCGGTCCCGCCGATGCGATACCACGCCGGGTGCATGCGGAAACCAGTAATCGCCTCGATCACCTCGTAGGCCTTCTGACGATCGGTAAAGGTGAAGAAGACCGGGGTCATCGCGCCAAGATCCTGCAGGTAGGTACCCAGGAACAGCAGATGACTGTTAATGCGGAACATCTCCGCCATCATGACGCGAATCGTCTTGGCACGATCGGTCACCGTGATACCGGCGAGCTTCTCCACCGCCATCACATAAGGCAGGTTGTTCATCACCCCGCCGGTGTAGTCGATGCGGTCGGTATAGGGAATGAAGCTGTGCCAGGACTGGCGCTCGGCCATCTTTTCTGCGCCGCGATGGTGATAGCCGATGTCCGGCACGCAGTCGACGACCTCCTCGCCGTCGAGCTGCAGCACGATGCGAAACGCGCCATGCGCCGAAGGGTGATTGGGGCCGAGGTTCAGGAACATGAACTCGGTCTCTTCGCCCTGACGCTGCATGCCCCAGGCTTCGGGATCGAAGCGCAGCGCTTCCTGCTCGACCTCCTGCCCTTTCACCGTCAGCGTGTAGGGGTCGAATTCGGTCGCTCTGGCGGAATAATCCTTGCGCAGCGGGTGGCCGTGCCAGGTCGGCGGCATCATGATGCGGGTCAGGTGCGGATGGCCGGCGAAATCGATGCCGAACAGGTCGAAGACCTCGCGCTCGTACCAGTTGGCGTTGACGAAGATGTCACTCACCGAGGGCAGCGACAGATCACGCTCGGCCAGTGCCACCTTGAGCAGGATGTCGGCGTTACGCTCGACCGACAGCAGCTGATAGAAGACGGTGAAGTCCGACGGAGGCAAGCCTCGGCGATGCGTGCGCAGACGTTCATCGACGGCGGACAGGTCATAAAGCATCGAAAACGGCCGCGAGACATCTCGCAGATAGACGAGGACGTCGCGTAGGCGATCCCGTGGCACCCAGATGACCGGCATGCCGGTCAGTGTCGTCTGCGGCGTCACGGCACCGTCGCCGAACTGACGTGCCAGCTCGGCGACGACATCGGCACTGGAGGCCGCCGGCGTCTCGGCGGCGCCAGCGTTGGAAATTAACGACTCATCGGCTGCGGTCATTCAGGCGACCCCGGTGGTGAAAAGTTGGCCGACTCGGCAACGGCCGGCTGAAACAGCGATTCGATCAGGCGCGTGTCGACCACGCCCTAGATGCTGTCCGGAGTTCGCAACTCGGTGGCCGCAATGCGTCTGTCGCGGTGTTTCTCTCGCTGCGAAGGCATTTCCGCACGATAGACGCCCTGATCGCCGACGACCCACGAGAGCGGCCGCCGCTCTTCCTGAATCGAGTCCTGCAACAGCTGAAGACCCTGCAGGAACGCTTCGGGACGCGGCGGGCAACCGGGCACGTAGACGTCGATAGGCAGGAACTTGTCGACGCCCTGGACCACGGAGTAGATGTCGTACATGCCGCCGGAGTTGGCGCAAGAGCCCATCGAAATGACCCATTTGGGCTCGAGCATCTGGTCGTAGAGCTGCTGGATGACGGGCGCCATCTTGATGAAGCAGGTACCGGCGATGACCATGAAATCGGCCTGGCGCGGGGAGGCACGAATGACCTCGGCGCCGAAGCGCGCCACGTCGTGCGGCGCGGTAAACGCCGTCGTCATCTCCACATAGCAGCAGGAGAGGCCGAAATTGTAGGGCCACAACGAATTCTTGCGTCCCCAGTTCACGGCAGAGCTGAGCACGTCCTCGAGCTTGCCCATGAACAGGTTGCGGTGAACCTGTTCGCTCATGGGGTCGTCGACGCGTTGGCGTTGATCGAGGGGATAACGATCAGCTGCGGATTCGCCTCCCTCCGCCCGGGTCAGGGTGTACTGCATAGTGAGCCTCAACAAACCAGATCGAAAATCGGTCGCGAGAGCCCTGCCGCGTCACGGAAGACGGACCCTCGTCGTTATCTTGTTGCCGACCGTTCAAGCGGTCGTGCATGGCCGGCGTCGCCAGCGCTGGCGCTTCAGCGCCCATCGCGCCCGACACCGGGTACGGCGGCCAGTTCACGAGCGCGCGAGGCGTCTTCGCGCCCTCGCTTGCGTGGCGCCCAGTCCAGAGCACCGACGCGCGCGTCATAAACCAGACCCGCCAGTAGAATGAGGATGAAGACTGCCGCCGCCGCAAACCCCGTCCAGCCCACCTCACGCACGGAGACGGCCCAGCCGAACAGATAGACGGCTTCGATATCGAAGATGACGAAGAGCATGGCGACGAGATAGAACTTGACCGAGAACCGCTGTCGAGCGGTTCCCGCACCGACGATGCCGGATTCGAAAGGGAGTGATTTGCTGCGTCCGCGACTCTTGCCGCCCAGCAGGCTGGCGGCGCCGATCATGATTCCGCAGAGCGCAACGACTGCCACGACGAACAAGCCGGTGGCCCAGTAGCTGGCGATCCATGCAGAGACCTGATCGGACATGCATTCCCTCGCGACGCGTATGAATGAGTCGGGTCTTGTCGACAATCCGAACTGACGATTTCGTAAGTTTACGCCTTATCACGCCGTTCGCAAGCTTACTAAATGGTGCAATTGCGCTCTGTCGAGGAATCCGTTCCACCCGTGGCACAGGCCATGTCCGCTGGCTCTGCAACCGTCGGCAAGGCGCGGCACCTTCAGCAGGTCGCGGCACATCACAATGGACAGGATTCCGACGTCATTCTGTTGGGTAAAGACATCACCTTGTTTTAGGCTAGACGCTTTCTCGTCGCACGCAATGTCGATTCCATGGATTCCGCTCCCATCCCCAACGTACTGACCATCGCCGGCTCCGACCCGTCCGGCGGCGCCGGCCTGCAGGCAGATCTCAAGACGTTTTCCGCGCTTGGCACTTATGCCACCAACGTCATCACAGCCGTCATCGCCCAGAACACGCAAGGCGTCGTCGCAGTCGAACCGGTGACGCCGGCGATGATCCGCACGCAGCTCGACAATTTGCTCGAGGACGTCGAGATCGAGGCGGTCAAGATCGGCATGGTCGCCAGCCGCGACGTCGCGGAAGCTATCGCCGAGGCGCTGAGCCGGCGGCGGCCCCGCTGGGTCGTGCTCGATCCGGTCATGGTCGCGAAGAGCGGTGACCGGCTGGTCGACGACGAGGGGCTACGCGCCGTGCGTGATATCTTGGTGCCGCTTGCCGACGTGATCACGCCCAATCTGCCGGAGGCCGCGGCCCTGCTGAACAGCGACATGCCCCAAAGTCTGGAGACGATGAAGAGCGCGGTGGCCGAGCTCGGCCGGCTCGGATCTCCCAATGGCCTGCTGAAGGGCGGCCACCTGGCGTTCGCGCGCTGCCCGGATCTTCTCTGGACACCCAGCGGAGAGCGCTGGCTGGACGCACCACGCCTGTCGAACCGTAACCTGCATGGCGCCGGCTGCGCGCTCTCCTCGGCCATCGCCGCCAAACTGGCGCATTTCTCGTTCTCGGCCTCTGCCCGCGTGAAAGCCTCGCCCAGGGAGATGGAAGCCGGCATTGCCACCGCTATCGTCGAGGCAAAAACCTGGCTGCATCAGGCGCTCGCAGCGGGTGAGCGACTCAGTGTCGGTCATGGAATGGGCCCCCCTCATCATTTTCATGCCTGGTGGTGACGCGCTCGAGAGCCTGTCGACGAGCCCCAGTCGCCGATCGGACGTTATTCCACTAACCTTCTGTCACTGAACCATTAATTCTCTTCCTTGAGCTTTCGCGGCCGTATCGATCGGCTGCGGTTGCGCTGTGCGTGGGCACTGGCTGACGCGGCCCCGGTTCGCCGCGACCGACAGGGCATCACGACAGAAGAGAGAGCACCGATACAGGGAGCTTGGCGGATGGAACCGCACATCATCTTTCTGGGTGGCTTTGGGCTGCTGATCCTGCTGGTCGCCTGGATTCCGGTACTGATCGACCGCCTGCCGCTGTCGCTGCCGATCATCTGCATCGGCATCGGGGCGGGGCTTTTCTATTGGCTCGATGAGGGTGGACTTCAGCCGCGCGACTATCCGTCGACGACCGAGATCCTGACCGAGCTCACCGTGATCATTTCGCTGGCAGGTGCCGGACTGCGCATCGACGACCCGCTCAAGTGGTCGGTGTGGAAAGATACCGGCCGACTGCTCGGCATCACCATGCCACTGACGATCGCGGCCATTGCCGCGCTGGGTGCTGGGTTTCTGGATCTGCCCTGGGCGACCGCGATCCTGCTCGGCGCGGTGCTCGCCCCCACCGACCCCGTTCTGGCGGCCGAGGTTCAGGTCGGCCCGCCGCGGACCGGCCCTGCCGACAAGGTACGGCTCAGCCTGACCTCGGAAGCGGGGCTCAACGATGGGCTCGCGTTCCCGTTCACTTTTCTCGCCCTCGCGGTCGCCGCCAACGGCACCGAGCTCGGCGACTGGACCTGGCACTGGTTTACCGTGGATGTGATCTGGCGCATCGTCGCCGGCATTGCCGCCGGCTGGATTCTCGGCTGGCTTTCGGGTCTGTTGATGTTCCGCTCCGGGCGACTGTCGCTTGCCAGCACGGGGCAAGGATTCGTCGCGCTGGGCGGCACTTTCGTCACCTATGCCAGCGCCGAGCTGATACATGGTTACGGCTTCATCGCCGTCTTCGTCGGCGGGCTCGCGCTTCGCACCACGCAGCGTGAGGTACACGATTACCATATCCGCCTGCACGACTTCAGCGAGGAGATCGAGCGGCTACTGATGATGACGCTGCTGGTGCTGTTCGGCGGCAGTCTGGCCGGACCGCTGCTCGACGGGCTGACCTGGCCGCTAGTGGCAGCAGGCGCAGTCATCCTGCTGGTGATCCGCCCGCTTGCCGGCATGATCGGGCTGTTCGGCTCGGCGATGCCGCTGCGCGAGCAGGCGATCGTCAGCTTCTTCGGCATCCGGGGCGTGGGCTCGTTCTACTACCTGGCGTACGCCACCGCGGCGGCGGAGTTCGGCGGCATCGATACCGCCTGGACGCTAACCGCGTTCGTGGTGCTGGTCTCGATTCTCATGCACGGTACGACCTCCGGCATCGCCATGGCGTGGCTCGACCACCGTCGAGAGCACGCCCGTCACCAGAACGCCGGGTGACGCACGCCCCTGACGCCCTCCATAGCTGCTTTATACCGCGCCCCGAAACCGGCGCGATCGTAGCTGCCCTATTCGCGCCCCGAACCCGGCGCGATAGTAGCTCGTAGCTCGTAGCTCGTAGCTCGTAGCTCGTAGCTCGTAGCTCAATCGTCCGGGTCGAGCACGGCTTTGAGAAAGGCACGGGTGCGCTCTTCCTTGGGCGCGGTGAAAATCTCCTCCGGCGTGCCCTGCTCCTTGATCCGCCCCTTGTCGAAAAAGCAGATTCGGTCGGAGACCTGGCGCGCGAAGTGCATCTCGTGCGTCACCAGCAGCATGGTCAGATCATGTTCGTCGGCCAGCGTCCGGATGACGTTGAGCACCTCGCCGACCAGCTCCGGGTCGAGCGCGGAGGTCGGCTCGTCGAACAGCATGATCTTCGGACGCATGGCCAGCGCCCGGGCGATGCCCACGCGCTGTTGCTGACCGCCGGAGAGCTGATGGGGATACTTGTTGGCCTGATCGGCCAGCCCGACCATCTCGAGAAGCTCCATGCCGCGCTTCCTGGCTTCCGCCTTGGCGACACCGCCAACCTGCACCGGCGCTTCGGTCAGGTTGCGCAGCACCGTCATGTGCGGGAACAGGTTGAACTGCTGGAACACCATGCCGAGCTGGCTGCGCATCTGCCGCAGATGCTGCTCGCTGGCCGGAATCAGCTGCTCCCGGCGCCACTGATGCCATAGGGGCTGCCCGCCGACGTAGACGACGCCATCGTTGATCTCTTCCAGAGTCATCAGGATGCGCAGCACCGTCGACTTGCCGGAACCGGAAGGGCCGATGATGGTGACCTTCTCGCCGCGCTTGACCTCGAAATCGAGCTCGTCGAGAACGACATGGTCACCGAAGCGTTTGACCACCTTATCGAACTTGATGATGGGGTCGCGGCCTTTGTTGACGTCGCGACCATTATGCGTGTCACGATCGGGGTTGGCGTCGTTCATTTGAGGGAGAGGCCTCGCTTGGGCAAGTGGGTATCCAGGTAGCGCACGCCGAGCGACGCAACGATCGTCATGATCAAATAGAGACCGCCGACCATCGAGATCGGAATCAGATAGCCGCCGGTACGATCACCGATAATCTTGGCCACGCCGAGCATTTCCAGGACCGTGACGACCGACAGCACCGGAACGTCTTTCATGATCGACACGAGATAGTTGCCGAGTGCCGGGATGATGCGCGGAATCGCCTGGGGCAGGATGACGTGCGTGAAGGTGCGAGCCGGCGCCAGATTGAGCGCGCGAGCCGCCTCGCGCTGACCTTTGGCGACAGCTTCAAGGCCGCCACGATAGACCTCGGAGGTATAGGCGCTGTACTGCACGCCGAGTGCCAGCGCGCCAGTCAGGAAGGCCGGCAGCGTGAGGCCGAACTCCGGCAGCACGTAAAACAGAAAGAAGAGCTGGATCAGCAGCGGTGTATCGCGGATGAACTCCGTGACCACCTTGGCCGGCCAGCGGACGAAACGAGTCGGCGCGCTCTTAAGCGCCGCCAGCACCAGCCCCAGCAAGAGTGCGATGAAGAAGCCGACGACGGTCGCCTCCAGGGTGACGACCAGCCCGTGCAGCAGGATCGGGAAGATCGATACCGCAAAGGCCCACTGACTGCTGGTGTCCCATTCGATGCCGAAAAACATGCGTTATCTCCCCGCCGCGCGCCAGCGGCCAACGTAGCGTTCGAGCAGCTTCATGATCGCGGTCACCACCAGCGCCATGCCGAAGTACATGAACAGCACCAGGGTATAGACGGTCACGCTGTCCTGGGTGAAGTTACGAATCTGTTCGGCCCGGAAAGCCATGTCGCCCAGCGAGATGAGCGACACCAGTGCGGTGTCCTTGAGGTTCTGTACGGCGAGGTTGCCGAAGGTCGGCATCATTTCGGGAATCGCCTGTGGCAGCGTGATGCGCCACAGCCGCTTGCGCGAGGTGAAGTTGAGCGCCGTGGCCGCTTCGTACTGCTCCTTGGGCACTGCCTGAACCGCGCCGCGTACGACCTCCGCCCCGTAGGCGCCGATGTTGAGTGCAAGCGCCGCGACGCCCGCCGCCACCGGCGGAAAACGCAGATCAATGCCGATCGCCTGACCGATCAACGGCAGGGCGAAATAGATCCAGAACAGCTGCACCAGCAGCGAGGTGCCGCGAAAGATCTCGATGTAAGCAACGCTGAACCCTTTGACGAGCGGGTTGTGCGAAAGCTTGCCGAGACCGAAGAGAAAGGCGAACAGACCGCCAAGAATCGTCGAATAGACCGTGAGCTGCACGGTCACCCACGCCCCTTGCGAAAGCGGCGCGAGATAGCTCGTCCATTCCATCGAAAAGGCTCCGCTTGAATCGAGAAACGGTGCCGGGCAGACCGACACCGTCTACGAAAGGCGGCGACTCACACGTCGAACGAAGTCACCGCCTCGACGATCACGACCGCCGACGCCGGAGTACCGGCGCGGCGGCGCTATCGGGATTCGATCAGGAATCCGCGGTGCATAGCTCTTCGGTGGTGTGCATCGTCGAGCCATCGACGTCGGCCTGGCTGAAACCGTAGTCCATCAGTGTCTGGCTCCAGTCGTCACTCTGCTTGTACTCTTCAAGCGCCTCGTTGACGGCATCACGCAGCTCGGTGTTGTCGCTGTTGAAGGCGAAGGCGCCCCAGCTACGCACCTCCTCGCCATCGATGACCGGGTCCTTGAACTGAGCAGCCGATTCGACATCGTCGCTCTTGCCGGCCAGCTCGCTCACCGTCAGGCTGGTCGCGGCGTAGGCATCGGCACGCCCGGTGGAGACGGTGGAGATGGCATCGGCGTTGCTGGAGATCGTGACCATGTTCTCCTGCGGCACGCCAAGCGACTGCAGCATGTCGAGCTGATCGGCGCCGGCCATGATCGCGACCTTGGCATCGCCGTCGACGAAGTCGGAGAAGGCGTGCAGATCTTTCGGATTGCCGTCGGCGACCAGCAGGCCTTCACCGTAGGAGGAGTTGGGCTCGGAGAAGATCACCTGATTGCAGCGATCCGGCAGCACGGCCATCTCGGCTGCGGCAATATCGAAGCGGTCGGCCTGGAGCCCCGGGATCAGCGAACTGAAGTTGGTGGTGACCCACTCGATATCGTCAACACCCATTTCGTTCATGATGTGGCGAATGACGTCCGGGCCCGCGCCCTTGGCTTCGCCGCTCATGTCCATGTAGCCGTAGGGGATCTCGTTGGCCACGGCGATTCGCACCGAGCCGGAATCCTTGATCTCCTGGAGGCTCGCGGCCTGAGCGGCGCTGATCGTCAGGCATGAAAGCACGGAACCGGCGATCATCAGGCTGACGCCCTTGCCGACCAGGGCTTTGTTAACCAGTGCTTTGTTGATGAAGCCTTTATTGGTGTTGTGTCGCATCGATCTTGATCTCCGTCTGCAAGATTCGGCCCCGTGAACGGGCCCATTGAGTCGAGTTTCGGTGACGGGCGGAACTGTCGCGTTATCAATCGCCCTCAACTGGCAGTCTTGCGCATGATCCGGCTGACGTATTCCGGCAAGATTGTCATGATTTATTATTCTGCACTCATGACAATAAGGACTTTCGCTATCGCCAGGATAGTAGCACCCGCCACAGAGCGGGCGTCAAAGCCTTTATTGGATCATGACAATCGCGCTTGCGCTTGCTCAGTCGAGCGCCGAGCGACCTCGAGATGCCCCCCTCGCCCAGCGAAAAGGCCATCAGGACCGCGCCGTTAACATAAACATACGTTCTAGGTGTGGGCCTTTTCAATAATCGTTTGCTTGCTAGCGATTCATTGGGCGATCCCGATCCGAGGAAGTGATACGCTTTTGGCCACCAGGACGGACAGCCGCCGAGCATTCGGCGCATCCATCGAGAAGCCGCCGCTGGCGGCCCTGGGCCGGGCAGGACGAGTCGAACGAAAGCGAGGGAGTGGTAACGCGATGCGAGCGCTGATTCAACGTGTGTCTCAGGCTGCCGTTCATGTGGACGACGAACGCGTGGGCGGCATCGACCATGGAATACTGGCGCTGATCGGCGTCGAGGCCGGCGACGACACCGCACGCGCCGACCGTTTGCTGCAGAAACTGCTGAATTACCGGATCTTCGCCGACGACGATGGACGCATGAACTGCAGTTTGAAGCAGGTCGACGGTGGCCTGCTGCTGGTATCGCAGTTCACCCTCGTTGCCTCGACGACCAAGGGGCTACGCCCGAGTTTTTCCAGTGCCGCTTCGCCCGAGCATGGCAGGGCGATCTACGATCATCTGGTCACCGCCGCCAAGGCAACCTGGACGAATGTTGCGACCGGTCGATTCGGCGCCAATATGCAGGTTTCGCTGACCAACGATGGTCCCGTGACTTTCTTGCTCGAGACGTGAATCAGACACGATAGATGCCGTCACCACGGCAATGACGACAGGGAAAGCGCGGCTCGCCGCCGCCAGACAAGGAACGATAGATGACGACACCGCTTGCCATCATCACGGGAGGCGCCCAGGGAATCGGGCGCGCCACCACCGAACTGCTGTTGAACGAGGGATGGCGCGTCGCCGCCCTGGACCGAGACGCCGAGGCCGTGGCCGAGCTCGACGAGGCGTTCCCCGACGCCACGTTGCTGGCCATGGTGGTGGATGTCAGCGACGAACTACAGGTGAAGGAGGCGTTTCACCATCTGACCGGCTGGCAGCAGGAGAATTACAAGACGACAGGGTTCGACCTGCTGGTGAACAATGCCGGCCTCGCCGATCCGGAGTGCGGGCCGATCGAGAACCTCTCGCTGAAGGATTGGAGACGCTGGCAGGAGAGTCACCTGACCGGCGCCTTCCTGTGCACGCGCGCGGCCGTTCCCGGCCTTCGAGAGCGGCGTGGTGCGATCGTCAACATCGCCTCGACCCGAGCGCTGCAGTCGGAACCGCACTGCGAGTCCTACGCCGCCGCCAAGGGCGGACTGCTGTCGATGACCCATGCGCTGGCGGTCAGCCTGGGCCCGGAGATTCGCGTGAACGCCATCTGCCCGGGGTGGATCGAAACCGGCCCCTGGCAGAAGGCCCAGTCGCGCGCCGAGCCCGAGCATCGCGACATCGACCGGCGCCAGCATCCGGTCGGGCGTATCGGCGAACCCGCCGACGTCGCCGCCACCGTGGCCTTTCTCGCCAGCGACAAGGCCGGCTTCATCACCGGCCAGCACATCAGCGTCGATGGGGGGATGACCAAAAAGATGATCTACGCCGACTAGACTCACCAGTAATGGACTGCGCTCGACCAAACAGCGTTAAAAAGCACCTTAGAATGCTCATTTACACCCCGTAAACTCCGCTTCTTCGGTGCTTTTTGCCTTGTCTGATCTTCGCTCGCCTCATTCCTGCCAGAGTCTAGTTTTCCGCCTAAACCCTGGCCCCGATCTGGCAGTGCAGAGCTCGTAGCTCGAATCTCGTAGCTCGAATCTCGTAGCTCGTAGCTCGTAGCTCGTAGCTCGTAGCTCGTAGCTCGTAGCTCGTAGCTCGTAGCTCGTAGCTCGTAGCTCGTAGCTCGTAGCTCAGTCTTTCGGATGCCACTTGCCGTCGTCGCCCTTGGCGTATTTGCCTTCGACGGCTTTCCAGGCGACGGCGTGGGCGACCTCCTCGCGGGAGCTGTCGCCGCGCCGGTCTTCGGGCTTCTTGTACTCTTCCCAGGCGCTGTTGAAAGCGTCCTTGTAGATAGTGCGAGCATGCGGCGGAAGCACCTTGCGGGCGCTATCGGGAATATCGTCGCGGTTATCGTAAGGCATGGCTCTCTCCCTGAGCGTCAAGAAACGCTTTCAGTGTAGCCTCCGCGGCTCAGGTTGCCGCACTCAATTCCGCCTCCAGCGCTTCAAGCGCCTCCTCTGCCTTCAGCCATTCGCTCTCCAGCGACTCCACTTCGGCCTGGCATTCGCCCTGCTCGCGGACCAGACGAGTCAACTCATCCTTGCGCGCGGCGTCGTAAAGCTCGGGGTCGGCAAGCTGAGTCTCGATACCCGACAGCGTCGCCTGCGCCTTCTCGAGCTTCTTCTCGAGCGTATCGCGCTCCCGGCGCAGCGGCTTGGTTCGTTCCCGCAGTTCCGCGGCGGCTCGCCGGGCAGCCTTGCGATCGCCGCTGTCGCCCGATCCTGCTGGCCGCTTCTCCTCGCGCGCGGCCTGGCGAGAGGCCGCCTCTCGCTGCTTGAGCCATTGATGATAGTCATCGAGATCGCCATCGAACGGCTCGACCCTGCCGTCGACGACCCGCCAAAAACCGTCGACGGTGGCCCGCAGCAGGTGGCGGTCGTGCGAGACGATCACCACCGCGCCTTCGTACTCGGCGAGCGCTTCGGCAAGCGCCTCACGCATATCGAGGTCGAGATGGTTGGTCGGCTCGTCGAGCAGCATGAGGTTCGGCTTTTCCCACGCGACCAGCGCCAGCGCCAGACGCGCCTTCTCGCCGCCCGAAAAGAGCGCCACATCGCCAAACGCATCGTCGCCCCGAAAGCCGAAACCGCCCAGGAAGTCGCGAATCGACTGATCGCTCGCGCTCGGCGAGAGCCGCTGCACGTGAGTGAAGGGCGTCGCGTGCAAGTCGAGATATTCGAGCTGATGCTGGGCAAAATAGCCGACCGCCAGGTTTTCGCCGGCAACCCGCTCACCCTCGCGCGGCGGCAATTCGCCGATCAGGGTCTTGATCAGCGTTGATTTGCCGGCGCCGTTGGGCCCCAGCAGGCCGATGCGTTCACCGGGTAGCAGCGAGACATTGACGCCCTCGAGAATCGCCCGCTCGGGATAACCCAGCGTCGCCTGATTCAATGACAGCAGCGGTGATGAAGTCTTGTCGGCGCACGGCAGACGGAAGCGGAACGGCGAGTCGGCGCGGGCGGCAGCGATATTCTCCATGCGTTCCAGCATCTTCAGCCGGCTCTGCGCCTGCCGCGCCTTGGTCGCCTTGGCGCGAAAGCGCGCGACGAAGCTCTCGATCTCGGCGCGCCGCGCCTGCTGCTTCTCGAACTGCGCCTGCTGCTGTGCCTGGCGCTCGGCGCGGGCGCGCTCGAACGCGCTGTAGTGTCCGCGGTAGAGCGTGAGCCTGCCCTGATCGATGTGCAAAATGTGGTCGCACACGGCGTCGAGAAAATCGCGATCGTGGGAGATCAGCATCAGAGTGCCGGGATAGCGCGTGAGCCACTGTTCGAGCCAGACCAGGGCGTCGAGATCGAGGTGGTTGGTGGGCTCGTCGAGCAGCAGGATCTCCGACGGCGTGAACAGCGTCCGCGCCAGCCCGACGCGCATGCGCCAGCCGCCGGAGAAATCCGCCAGCGGCCGATACAGATCCTGCTGCGCAAAACCCAGCCCGGCGAGCAGCTGCTCCGCCCGCGCCCGCGCCGTGTAACCATCCAGTGCCTCGATCTGGCCGTGCAGCTCGGCCTCTCGCGCCATGTCACCAGCGCGCTGGGCATCGGACAGCGCGCGCTCCGCCTCGCGCAACGCCACGTCGCCGTCGAGCACGAATTCGACCAGGGCGCGATCGATCGCGGAGACTTCCTGGGCCATGTGCGCGATCCGTTTGCCGCCGGCGATCTCGACGCTGCCGGCGTCGGCGCTGAGCTCGCCGCGCAGCAGCGCGAAGAGACTGGATTTACCCGCACCGTTGGCGCCGATCAGACCGACCTTGTGGCCTTCGTGCAGCATCAGGTCGGCATCTTCGATCAGGCGCCGAGTGCCGCGTTGCAGGGCGAGTTGGCGGAATGCGATCATGTTAGGCTCCGAAGCGCGCATCGAACAGAGGCGCATTCTACCAGCCATCCCGACACCGGCGCGCCAGCATGTGCGATATCGACCGTCCGACCTCACTGTGGGAGTACGCGCTGGCGCGCTACGCCCGGCCCGGCATCGAGCCGCTCTGCCTGGCGCTGCAGGATGACCATGGCTGGGATATCTGTGAACTGCTGTGGATCGCCTGGCTTACGGGGCGCGGAAGGGAGCCGGACGCCCCGGCACTGGCACTGGCACCGGTGCGATCCTGGCAACGAGATATGACCTGGCCGCTGCGCGAACGAAGGCGTGCGCTCAAGGCACAGGTCGCAGCCGAGCCAAGGCTGCAGGCACTGCGCCAGGCCCTGAAGCAGGCCGAGTTGGAGAGCGAGCGGGAAGCGCTGGCGCGCCTGGAGATTCTCGCCTCGCGACTCCGGCCGGCAGCCAAAAGAGTGAGGCCCCGATGGCAGATCGCGCTCGAAGCTTGCCGATTTCTGACCGACGGTCGCGCCATCGAATCTACCGCACCGGATTACCCGCTGTTACGCCAGCTGTTCGCGCGCTGGGAGCCGGATGCATCGGGTGCGGAACCCAACCCCACCTGTTAGAGTCCTAATACCGAGTCCATACCGATGTTTGAGGCGTTTTCGCTCGACTGCCAGCATCGGATTCACCCCCGAAAGACAACACGCTATTCAGGAGATTGCATGAAACGTTTGGTAACCGCCGTCGCACTCGGCAGCATCATGACTCTGCCGCTGACGGCCGTCGCCCAGGACAAGGTCGACCTCGATGGCGATCAGGCGAAGCTGAGCTACAGCATCGGCGCCACGCTCGGTCAGGGCCTGTCTCAGGACATCAAGGATCTCGACGTCGATGCGTTCTCCGCGGCCATCAAGGATGTCTACGAAGACAACGACATGCAGATGAGCCAGGACGACATTCGCACCACGCTGCAGCAGTACCAGCAGAAGAAGGTCGCCGAGCAGAAAGCCGAGCAGAAGAAAGTCGCCGACGAGAATCAGAAGAAGAGTGCGGCCTTCCTCGCCAAGACTGCCAAGGAAGATGGCGTCAAGACGACGGATTCCGGTCTGCAATACAAGGTGCTGAAATCCGGCGATGGCGAGTCGCCGAGCGATGACGATACCGTCAAGGTGAACTACGAAGGCAAGCTGCCGGATGGCACCGTCTTCGATAGCTCCTACAAGCGCGGCGAGCCGATCTCGTTCAAGGTCGGTCAGGTGATTCCCGGCTGGCAGGAAGCGCTGAAGAAGATGCACGTCGGCGACACCTGGATGCTCTACGTCCCCGCCGACCTGGCCTATGGCTCAGCCGGTACCGGCGGCCCGATCGGTCCGAACCAGGCACTCCAGTTCAAGGTCGAGCTGCTGGCGATCAACCCCGACGACGCTCAGAAGGACGACGCGAGCGACGCTGGCGACAGCTGATTGCCCCTGTGTGTGGCTGATTGCCCCTTATGAAAGACCCGACGCCGGAACACGAATCGTGTTCCGGCGTTTTTGATG
>NZ_BMZI01000002.1:137363-141188 GCF_014652715.1 Salinicola rhizosphaerae
ACGATTGCCCCTTCACCACGCCCTCGAGCTGATCATTGTCAAAATCGAACCAGCTGCCCTGCAGGCCGTGGTCACCCAACACCGTCACCTGAGCACGCCACGCCGTGACATGACTGCTGCAACGTCCCAGATCGCCCTGACCGACGAAGCGACCATCGGCCTCGGCATGCAGCGAGAACTGCCGCGAATGCACATCGAGATCCCGCCCGACGAACGCGACCTCGACCGATGTCGCCTCGGTTCCCGCGACCTCCACTTCGAAGCGTAACGGCTCCTGCCGCCCCGGCACTGCCTGCAGCGTGAAGGAGAGCGCCGAGCTGACGCCGAGATCGGCATGGCAGGTGCGCTCCAGCAGCTCGCAGCCCGCGCCTGGGGGATACCAGGTCACGGCTTCGCTGGAGTCGCGCAAGTAGTAATAATCGACCAGGTACCAGAGCGCGACCACGATCGTCGCGAGCGTGACGCCGATCAGCAGATTGAGCAGACGCGGGCGGTGATTCTCTTCATCGTGAGCGGCCATGGACCTTTGAAGACTCCCAACCTCGAGTATGAGTGTTTACCCTGAGCAGATGCCGTCATGCGCGCAAACTCGCCATCTCCCGGCTCGGGAGCCCGTCGCGCGTTTCTCGAGCGCTCGCACAAGGATAAACCATGAGCGACATCATCAGCGCGCTGGGCCCGCTGTTCCTGCTGATTCTACTCGGCGCCCTGCTCGGTTGGGCACGTTTTCCCGACGGCCCCTTCTGGCCTCAGCTCGAGCGCTTCATCTACTACCTGCTGTTTCCCGCCATGCTGGTGTCGACACTGGCCACGGCGAATGTCGATCAGGTCCCCGTCTGGCGACTGGCGATCGCGCTCCTCGGCACGATGGTCGCGATGGGCAGCGCGATCTGGCTGTTGCGCCGCCGCCTGGCGCTCACGCCGGCGGCCATGACGTCGCTGTTTCAAGGCGTCGTGCGATTCAACACCTACGTGGGCGTGGCCGGCGCGGCCGCGCTGCACGGGTCAAGCGGTGCGACCATCGCCGCCGTTGCCGTCGCGCTGATGGTGCCCACCGCCAACCTGCTCTGCGTGCTCACTTTCATCGCCGCCGGCACGCTGGGTCGCGCCAGCCTCGCCAGAAGCGCGCTGGCCTTGGCCCGCAACCCGCTGATCCTGGCCTGTCTCGGCGGCATCCTGCTCAACGTGAGCGGCATCGGCCTGCCTGGCTGGAGTCACGCGGCGGTGGCGCTGCTCGGTGACGCGGCGCTACCGCTGGGGCTTGTCGCCGTCGGCGTCGCGCTGAGGCCGCAGGCGCTCTGGCGTGGCGGCCGCGCGTTCTGGCTCTCGAGCGCGATCAAGCTACTGATCAGCCCGCTGCTGGCGCTGGCCCTGGCCTGGCTCTGCGGCCTCGACGGCAGCGCGCGTGATGTCGTGCTGCTCTTCGCTGCCCTGCCCACGGCTACCTCGGCCTACATTCTCGCGCGCCAGCTGGGCGGCGACGCAGAACTCATGGCGGCGATCATCACCGGCCAGACGCTGCTGGCGATCCTCACCTTGCCGCTCTGGCTGCGACTCGCCGGCGGCGGTTGAACGGCGGCGGATGCAAATAAAAAATATTCTCGTTTCGCTTGCAAAGCTAAATGAGAATGATTAACCTTTCTCTCGTGGCGTCGCCAAGCGCCGCTAACCACAGCAGTGAATGTCAGGTTCCTGCCATGGTTATCTCCTCATCAAGCTAGTCACGGTCCTTACGCCGCCCCACCTGGGGCGGCTTTTTTATGTGACATGACGGTCGACGACTCATTCAGTCACGCCGATAGATCAGATCCCAGACACCATGCCCCAGGCGCTCGCCGCGGGTCTCGAACTTGGTCAGCGGCCGGAAGGCGGGCCGCGCCACGAACGGGGCCGTCTCTGCCGGTGCGGTGTTGGTGTAGCCGGGTGCCGTCGCCATGATCTCTGCCATGTGCTCGGCATAGGCTTCCCAGTCGGTCGCCATGTGCAGCGTACCGCCGGGCTTGAGCCGCGTGCGGACCCGCTCGACGAACGGGTGCTGCACGATCCGACGCTTGTGATGCTTCTTCTTCGGCCAGGGATCGGGGAAAAAGAGCTGCAGCGTATCGATACTCGCTTCGGGCAGACAGTCCGCCAGCACCGCCAGCGCATCCTCGCGATAGACTCGCAGGTTGGTCAGCCCACGCTTATCGGCCTCGTCGAGCAGCTTGCCCACCCCGGGTGCGTGCACTTCGATGCCGATGAAGTCGGTCTCCGGATGGCGCTCGGCCTGCTCGATCAGCGACTGCCCCATGCCGAAACCGATCTCGACGACCCGAGGCGCCGTGCGCCCGAACAGCGCGTCCAGATCCTGGCGTCCCGCATCCAGCGTCAGCCCCCACTGCGGCCAGACCTCGCTGAGACCGCGCTCCTGCGCCGCCGTCATGCGCCCGGCGCGGAGGACATAGCTCTTGATGCCGCGATGCGGCCTGGCGCCGGTCTCGGAGGAGCCGCCTGGCGCCGCACCATTGTCGGGACGCTCATCACCGGCGCCGCGCTTCTCGAGGTCGTGGCCTTCGGCGCTGGCCAATTCAGAGCTGGCGGTATCTGCACCGTCTACTTGTGGGCCGTCAGGTCGAGTGCTGTCGTTCTGGGGTCGTGAGGGATCGGTCATGCGGTCGGTATCGATAGAGGATGAGGAGAGCGGCCGCCCTCGCGGACGGCCACGAATTCAGGCGTTGATGCGCCCGGCGAAGGGCGACGAGGGGCTGGCCTGGGCGCGACGCGGCATGCGCTCGGCGAGATAGGCTTCTCGCCCGGCCTCGATCGCCTTGCGCATCGCGTTCGCCATCATGACGGGGTGCGTCGCGTGGGCGATGGCGGAGTTCATCAGCACGCCATCGCAACCCATCTCCATCGCCAGCGCCGCATCGGAGGCGGTGCCGATACCGGCATCCACCAGTACCGGGACCTCGGCCTGTTCGAGGATCAGCGCCAGCGTCGCCGGATTGAGCAGGCCGTTGCCGGAGCCGATCAGCGAGCCGAGCGGCATGATCGCGCAGCAGCCGCGCCGTTCGAGCTCCTTCGCCACGATCGGATCGTCGCTGGTGTAGACCATGACATCGAAGCCGTCGTTGACCAGCGTCTCGGCGGCAGCCAGTGTCTCGACGACGTTGGGATAAAGTGTCTTCTCGTCGCCCAGCACCTCGAGCTTAACCAGGTTATGGCCATCGAGGAGCTCGCGCGCCAGCCGGCAGGTGCGCACGGCATCCTTGGCGGTGTAGCAACCGGCCGTGTTGGGCAGCAGGGTGTAGCGCTCGGGCGAGATCGTATCGAGCAGGTTGGCCTCGTCCGGATTCTGGCCGAGGTTGGTACGGCGCACGGCGAAGGTGACGACGTCGGCCCCGCTGGCTGCGATCGCGGCGCCGGTCTCCTCGACATCACGGTACTTGCCGGTGCCGACGAGCAGGCGCGAGGCAAACCGCCGACCGGCAACGGTGAGCGGTGAATCTTCGAAAGGCAGAGACATGGTTGGCTCCCGATACTGTTGCGACGCCTCAGCCGCCGCCGATGGCGTGAACGATCTCCACGCGGTCGCCGGCGTTGAGGCGCGTCTGCGCGTGCTGGCTGCGTGGCACGATCTCTTCGTTGACTTCGATGGCAATACGTCGCCCCGCCAGACCGAGCGATTCGACCAGATCGGTCAGCGTCCGATCCTCACCCAGCGTGCGGGGCTCACCGTTGAGCTCGATCTGCATGTGGCCTCCCGGCGGCGGTCTGTCATCAGGATAAACGGCGGGCGCATTATAGCGCCTTGCGTCGCCGGGAGCCCACCGGCTCGCGGCGATC
>NZ_BMZI01000002.1:141307-192821 GCF_014652715.1 Salinicola rhizosphaerae
CCTGCGGGTCGAAGGTCGGCTCGCGAACGCCCGCCTTGCGCTGGCGCTCGTAGTCGTTGAGCACGCGAATCGCGATCGGGCAGAGCAGCAGGATGGCGATCAGGTTGGTCGTCGCCATCAGGCCCATGGCGAGATCGGCGAAGTCCCACACGAACTGCAGCTGCGCCACGGAACCTATCATCACCATTGCCAGCACCGCCAGACGCAGCACCGAGACCGCGCTCTTGGCATGTCGCTTGAACAGGTACTCGATATTGATCTGCGAGTAGGAGAAGTTGGCGATGATCGACGTGAAAGCGAACAGGAAGATCGCGATGGCGATGAATATCTCGCCGAAACTGCCGAGATGGTCGACCATCGCGTCCTGCGTCAGCTGGATACCGACGATATCCTTGCCCGGCGAGGTGGCCATCAGTTGCTCGTAGACGCCGGACAAGAGAATCACGACGGCGGTGCAGCTGCAGATCACCAGCGTGTCGATAAAGACGCCGAACGACTGCACCAAGCCCTGCGCTGCCGGGTGTTTCACATCGGCCTGGGCGGCCGCATTCGGCGCGGACCCCATACCCGCCTCATTGGAGAACAGGCCGCGTTTGATGCCGTTCTCCATCGCGATCTTGATGGTGTAGCCCACAGTACCGCCCACCGCCGGGCTGTAACCGAAGGCACTCTTGACGATCAGCGCCAGCATGGCCGGCACCTCGCCGATGTTGGCCAGCAGCACCCAGAGGGCGACGAGAAAGTAACCGATCGCCATGACCGGCACGATCTTCTCGGCGGTGCGCGCGACGGACTTGAGCCCGCCGTAGATGACCAGCGCGGTGATGATCACCAGCACGATGCCGGTTACCCAGTTGGGAAGCGAGAACGCCTGTGACATCCCCTGGGCAATGGTGTTGGACTGTGCGCCGTTGAACGCCAAACCGTAGGCGATCAGCAGGAAGATCGCGAACAGAGCGCTCATCCAGCGCTGACCCAGCGCCCGTTCGATGTAATAGGCCGGGCCGCCGCGGAAGACCCCGTCCTCGTTGCGCTTCTTGTAAGTCTGCGCCAACGTCGACTCGATGAACGACGTCGCGAAACCGACCAGCGCCGTCATCCACATCCAGAAGATCGCGCCAGGCCCACCGACCCACAGCGCGATCGCCACGCCCGCCAGGTTGCCGGTTCCGACACGCGCCGCCAGCGAGGTGGCGAAGGCCTGAAAGCCGCTGACGCCGTTACCCGACCCGCGGCTGGTGAAGGTCACTCTCGCCATGTGCCCGAAAAGGCGAAACTGCATGAAGCGGGTCAAGACGGTGAACAGAATGCCTGCACCCAGCAGCAGATAGAGCAGAATATAGGTCCATACGAAGTCGCTGACCGGAGTCATGACGGCGTAGACCGCATCGTGGAGGGTGTTGATGAATTCCATTTCGGAGATCCTTATGGAGAACGATGACGGCGCAGACGCTGGCGGGCGGCTGCCGAGGCGGTTTTTTACGCGCTAGACTGGCGGGCGTCAATTCACGGCACAGCGTCCGGGTCGCGAAGCGCACGCGCCTTGAACAGCATAGCCGCCCGACGGGAGTCGCAACATGCATCGAAAGTGGGCTTGGCAACAACGGTGGGCCTGGGTTCTGGTCGCTCTGAGTGGCTTCGGCGTGGTCGTGGCTGGCGCCTTCGGCGCACACGCCTTGAGTGGCTCGCTCTCGTCGCGCTATCTCGCCGTCTTCGAGACCGGCGTGCGCTACCAGATGTGGCATACGCTCGCCGCGCTGGCCGTACTCGTCTGGCAAAGCCACCGTCCGCTACGCGGTCAGTCACTGGCGGTAACGCTCTGGCTCGTCGGCATCGTCGCCTTCAGCGGCTCGCTCTACCTGCTGACATTGAGCGGTCTGAAACCGGTCGGCATCGTCACGCCCTTCGGCGGGCTGCTGCTGATGGCGGGCTGGCTGGCGCTGGCGTGGAGTGCATGGCGTCAGCGGCCGGTAGCGGGCTGAGAATCAATCGTCACGGTCCGGCAGCACGTAGGTCGCGGTCACCAGCGCCACGGGCTCGTTATCGCCGGTGGAGAAAAGCTGCACTTCACCCACCGCTAGCCGGCGACCCAGCTTGACGATGCGCGCGTTGGCGATGAGATCACGGTCGCCTCGAGCGCGGCGCAGAAAGTGGCAGTTGATACTGCTCGTCACCGCCATCGTCTCGGGCCCGATCTGGGCCAGAATCGCGACATAGAGGCTGATATCGGCGAGATTCAACATTGAAGGGCCGGAAACACTGGCGCCCGGACGCAGGTGCTCGTCTTCCACCGCCAGGCTCATCGTCGCTCGCATGTGGTCCACCGCCTCGATGGTGCCCTGGCGATGCGGAAAGACGTCGTCGAGGAAGTCTTCAATCTCGGCGGCAGTCATGACGGTCATCGGATTCTCCCTGGGCAGCGATTGTCGAGACACGCACGGCTGCGATCAAGATAGCGTAAGCGACGGGAGAGGCCCAGCGTATGGGCTTCCACTCACAAGCACTCGGTGCTCAGGAAAAGAGCTCTAGGAAGCTACTGACGTCGGCGCACCAAAATATAATGAGGCCATCTGTATCCATACCACTCGATAGAGCGTACGGTGATCACATTCTCAAGGATTGAGGATTCGCAAGGATGGCAGTCGGGACGACTGCAGCCAGGGACATACGGAGCGCGATGACCGTAGGAGTTCAGCACTTCAGGCTTAGTTGACCAAGAGGGAGACCCGGCGTGCACGCCTGGCTCTCTTTTTTTATATCCGCTCGCCGCGATTCAGCGGAATCGACCCCTCGCCGGCTTGAAAAACGCCACGCCTTGAGAATAACGGCGTGTCTGTATCGAGCCGAACCGGGCAGCACGTCCGTACCGCCCGGCCCCTTACGCTCAATTCGCGCCTTTTTCCACCGCGCGCCAGCGATGCAGTAAGGGTTCGGTATAACCGGACGGCTGTTCGCGCCCCTTGAAGATGAGATCGGAAGCTGCCTGGAACGCGGTCGAATTCTCGAAGTGAGCGCTCATCGCGGTATAGTCAGGGTCACTCGCATTCTGCTCGTCGACCACCTTGGCCATGCGCGCGAGCGTCTCGCGCACCTGCGCTTCGCTGACGATCCCATGATGCAGCCAGTTGGCGATGTGCTGGCTCGAGATACGCAGCGTCGCACGGTCTTCCATCAGCCCGACATCGTGGATATCCGGCACCTTCGAACAGCCCACGCCATGCTCCACCCAGCGCACCACGTAACCGAGGATGCCCTGACAGTTATTGTCGAGCTCCTGCTGGATCTCGTCGGCACTCCAGGCCGCCTTGGGATCGACGGGGACGGTCAGCAGTTCATCGAGCAGATCGCTCTCGCCCTGCTGCTCCAGCTCGCGCTGAACGGCGTTCACATCGATCTGGTGGTAGTGCAACGCATGGAGGACGGCGGCCGTCGGTGAGGGCACCCAGGCGGTGTTGGCGCCCGCCTTGGGATGGCCCACCTTCTGCTCCAGCATCGCCGCCATCAGATCCGGCATCGCCCACATGCCCTTGCCGATCTGCGCCCGACCGCGCAGCCCGCAGGCGAGACCGGCCTGGACGTTGTTGCGCTCATAGGCGCCGATCCAGGCACTGCCTTTCATGTCGCCCTTGCGCAGCATGGGGCCGGCGTTCATCGCCGTGTGCATCTCGTCACCGGTGCGATCCAGAAAGCCGGTATTGATGAAGGCGACGCGAGAAGCGGCGGCCGCGATGCAGGCCTTCAGATTGACCGAGGTGCGGCGCTCCTCGTCCATGATGCCCATCTTGAGGGTGTCCTCGGGCAGTCCCAGCATCTGCTCGACGCATTCGAACAACGCGCTGGCAAACGCCACTTCCGCTGGCCCGTGCATCTTGGGCTTGACGATGTAGATCGAGCCGGTACGCGAATTGCCACTGTCTCGCGCCAGATCGTGCATCGCGATCAGCGAGGTGACCACGGCATCGAGCATGCCTTCGGGGATCTCGTTGCCGTCACCGTCGAGAATCGCCGGCGTGGTCATCAAATGGCCGACATTGCGCACGAACATCAGCGAGCGCCCCGGCAGACGCAGCGACTCGCCGTCCGGCAGCGTGTACTCGCGGTCGGCATTGAGCCGTCTGGTGACCGTCTTGCCACCCTTCTCGAAGCGCTCCTCGAGATCCCCTTTCATCAGCCCCAGCCAGTTGCGATAGACCCGCGTCTTGTCCTCGGCGTCGACCGCGGCGACCGAGTCCTCGCAGTCCATGATCGTGGTGACGGCGGCCTCGAGGAGCAGATCCTTGACGTGAGCCGGGTCAGTCTTGCCGATGGGATGCTCGGCGTCGACCTGAATCTCCAGATGCAGGCCATGATTGACCAGCAGCACGGCCTCGGGCGCGCTCGCTTCACCGCGGTAGCCGACGAACTGGCCCGGGTTCCGGAGACCGGTCTCGCGCCCACCTTCGAGCTTGACGGTCAGATGCGCGTCGCGCACCAGATAGCCCACCGCATCGCGGTGCGAGCCGATCGCCAGCGGCGCGGCGAGATCGAGCACGTTACGCGCGTAGGCGATCACCTTCTCGCCGCGCTTGGGGTTGTAGCCATTGCCCTTCTCGGCGCCGTCGGTCTCGCTGATCACATCGGTACCGTAGAGCGCGTCATAGAGACTCCCCCAGCGAGCATTGGCGGCGTTGAGCGCGTAGCGGGCGTTGTTGACCGGCACGACCAGCTGCGGCCCCGCCTGCCGTGCAATCTCGGCATCGACGTTGGCCGTGCTTGCCTCTACGCTGGCTGGCGCCTCGACCAGATAGCCGATCTCGGAGAGAAATCGGCGATAGGCGGCCATGTCCTCGATCGCGCCCGGATGCTCGCGATGCCATTCATCGAGCTGACGCTGAAAGCGGTCGCGCACGGCGATCAGGTCGCGATTGCGCGGTGCCAGATCATGGATCAGCGCATCGAGACCTTGCCAGAAAGCAGCGGCATCGACACCACTGCCAGGTAGCGCCTCATCGTTGATGAAACGCTCGAGCTCGTCGGCCACCTGCAGACGGTGATGCTGGGTGCGTGCGTTCATGACTGTCTCCCGTGTAAGCTCGTTTCGAGCGTGCAATGTCTGCGCCCACTGTCGTGTCTACCACGCAGGCTATTTCTCGTTTATGGAAATATTTTCCATATTTTAGCCAGTCAGGTCCACGGTACCGCATTCGACCTTGGTTTAGCCGATCCCGATTCGCGCGACGGGCACCCTTTCCGCATCCGCACCGGATCACTCGAGATGTCGCTTCGTCGGCGACCCGCATCATGGCCTTGTCACGGCGCGGCGAGTAGCATGAGTGGATCAGGAGATTGACGCATGCTCGACTTTTCGCCACTGAAGGCACTCGGCCCCGTTCAGCGCATCGAGGCTCCCCTCCGCTCGGCACTGGCCGACTATCTCGACCATTACCGCTTGAGCACTCTGCTCGCGACGAACGAGCCGCCGACGCTGCACGCCGGTTTCCTGCGCGCGGTCGATGCCGATGGCAAGGGCTTCGACCTCTGGACTCAGGTCTGGGCACCGCCGGCCCCGCGCGGTACCGTCTTCGTGGTTCACGGCTATTTCGATCATCTCGGCCTCTACGGTCATCTTCTGGAGCGACTGCTGCATCTCGGCTGGCAGGTCGTGATGTGGGACCTGCCTGGCCACGGCCTCTCGAGCGGCGCACGCGCCACCATCGATGACTTCACCGACTACGTGACCTGTTTCAACGCCATCGAGCAGCAGATGGCGGCGAGCGAGCTGGCTCCGGGCCCCTGGATCGCGGTCGGGCAGAGCACCGGGGCCTCGATCGTGGCGACGGACGCGCTCGAACGGGGCAGCCAGGCCCCCTGGCAGGCGCTGGTGCTGCTGGCGCCGCTGGTTCGCCCCTGGGGCTGGAATCAATCGCGCTGGCTACACCGTATCGCCAGCCCGTTCGTCGATACCATTCCCCGAAAGTATCGCGCCAACACCACCGATATCGAATTCGCCGACTTCCTGCGCCTGCACGACCCGCTGCAGGACGACCGCCTGGCGCTGACCTGGGTGACCGCGATGCGCCGCTGGATGCCGACCCTGCTCAAACGCCCGCCAAGCCAACTGCCGGTGCTCATTCTGCAGGGCGAACAGGATTTGACCGTCGACTGGAGTTGGAACCTCAAGGCACTCAAACGCAAGTTTCCGCGCGCTCACATCGTGCGGCATTCGCAGGCACGTCACCACCTGGTCAACGAGGCCGACGAGATCCGCCATGAGCTGTTCGCGGCGCTCGAAGACTTTCTCGTCGCACTGGATCTCGCGGTGCCCGACGTCAAACGGACCTCATGAAAGCCTGGCTCGGGCGCCTTCTGGTTGCGCTGAATGTCGCGCTGATGCTCAGCGGCTGTGCCGGATTCGGCGCCTCGCCGCCGAGCGAGCGCCAGGCGCTGCGCGGCCTGGCAGACAACGCCGCTCGAGGATTGCTGAACGAACCGCCATGGCCGGCGTCCTCGACCGCCGACGTGACGATTTTGATGCAGCCAGCTGAAGTCGATGGCCATCTTCCGGTCCCTCCGGATGCGCTCAACGAGGCGCTCGGTCGCGCGCTGTTGAGCCACGCCGATGCGCCGCACGTGCTCGATTGGGTGCCTGACGCAATGCACGGCGACGACGGTAATCAATGGCTGCTGCAGGCAACGTTGAGTGCCGATGCGCCGCCGCTGCGGCTGAGCGATCGTGTGCTTCAGCCCTATCGTCTAAGCTTCGATCTCTCGCAGCCGGGCAAGGTCCAGTCGCACTGGCAGTGGCACGCCAACGGCGCCGTCGATCTCGATGCGCTACCGTTCGACGCCACCGAAGCCGATTGATGCTCGACGCAAGGTGCTCAAACCCGCTGCGTGATCCGCGATGCTGCTTGAATGACCGTTCTCTGCCTGACGGCCCACGGTTTTTGTTTAACGACGTATTTTGTCCAACGACGTATCGAGAGTCCCATGCCACGTTTTGCTCGCCACCTCACCGAACAGGATGGCCCGAACAATCCCTTCCCCGGCCTGCAGGCGCTGGAGCGCCGGCTGGGCCACACGCTACCGCACCGCATCGGGTCCAACGAAGGGCTCGACATGCCGCACCAGGCACTGGCGGCTCGCTTCGGCCCTGCGCTGGCCGAGCTGGCTCGCACCTACGGCGACGCCGAAGCGTGGCAGCTGCGCTCGATGCTCTCCGAGGCACTGGACGTACCGATGGACTCGCTTCTGGTGGACGCCGGCGCCGATAGCCTGATGGCGCTGACGCTGCGCGCGCTTTGCGATGATGGCAGCACGGTCATTACCAGCGCCGGCACCTATCCCACCTGGAGCTACTTCGTGCGCGGGCAGGGGTGCCGCCAGGTCGAGGTCGACTATGCCAGTGACGAAGGCTATCTCGCGCCGGACCTGCAAGCGCTGGCCGACGCCGCCAGACGCGAGAAGGCCCGCGTCCTCTATCTCGCCAATCCCGACAATCCCGCCGGCCATCTGCATACCGATGCTGACGTGCTCGCGCTGCGCGAGGCCTTGCCGGAGGCGTGCACGCTCGTGCTGGACGAGGCGTATCACGACTTTCGCGAAGACGCCTGGCAGCCGGAGGCCAATCGCGTCTGGCCCGGCGTCATTCGCCTACGTACCTTTTCCAAGGCCCACGGACTGGCCGGCCTGAGGGTCGGCTACGCCATCGCCACGCCGGACACGCTGGCGATGTTGATGAAAGTAAGGATTCACTACGCGGTATCGTCCCTCGCGCTGGCTGCCGCCGAGACCGTTCTAGCGCATCCCGACGAAACGCGGGCGCATGTCGACGACGTGATCGCCCGCCGCCGCGCATTGAGCGAGTGGTTGCGTGAACGCGGCGCCGAGGTGTTACCCAGCACCACCAACTTCGTCAGTCTGCGTCTCGGCGATGCCGAGCGCGCCGCCGCCGTTCATCGCACGCTGCTCGACGAAGGCACGCTGATTCATCGCCCCGCGCACCCCGCCCTGGGCGATCTACTGCGTATCAGCGCGCTGGAGGACTCGCTCGTACCGGGCCGTCTCGACAGCCTCGCAGCGGCGCTGCGGTGAACGCTATCAAGCCGCCGGCACACTGATATCGAGGTGAAATCCCGGGCGATCAACGGCTTCACTCGCGATGCTCACTCCAACACCAGAGGCGGCAATCACACATCATTGTCGGAGCGAGCTTTGCTCGCGAAAGTGAATTCTCAAGCCGCTGAGGAACTCCAAAACCTTCGTGAGCGGAGCTCACTCCAACATCGGCCTGGGCGGGCGAATCGGATCCGGCGGCTTCGCTCGCGACGCTCACTCCAACACCGGATGCGGCAATCGCACATTATTGTCGGAGCGAGCTTTGCTCGCGAAAGTGAATTCTCAAGCCACGGAGGAATTTCAAAACCTTCGTGAGCGGAGCTCACTCCAACATCGGTCTGGGCGAGCGAAAAAGAATGCGGTTTGCGAGCACTCAGAGCCGAGAAGGGTCGTTGGCGTTCAGCATGCGATCGAGCTGACGGTAGCCAACGGCTTCCATCAGCTGTGCCTTGCCGACCCGCGGTTCTGCGGCAAGGTCGGCCAGCGTCAGCGCAACACGCAAGAGGCGATGATAGGCGCGCGCCGACAGATTGAGGCGGTCGAGAACGCCGGCAAACCACTCGCGGGCCTGCGGCGAGAGTGCGCAGGCCGCTTCCAGCTGCGGTCCCGGCAGGTGGGCGTTGAGCCAGCCACGCGCGCGCTGGCGTTCGCGTGCGGCCAGGACTCGCGCCCTGACATCGGCGGAAGACTCACCCGGGGTCTGATCGGTCAACTGAGTCGCTGGCAGTGCGGGAACTTCTACCTGCAGATCGATGCGATCCAGCAATGGGCCGGAGAGCCTCGATTGATAGCGCTGGATCTGACTCGGACTACAGTGGCAGCGCTGACGTGGATCGCCCAGGTGCCCGCATGGACACGGATTCATCGCGGCGACGAGCTGAAAGCGGGCAGGAAACCGGCGCTGATGATTGGCGCGCGAGATCAGAATCTGCGCGGATTCCAGTGGCTCGCGCAGCACCTCGAGCACGTGGCGATCGAACTCCGGCAGTTCGTCGAGAAACAGTACGCCGTGGTGGGCCAGAGAGATCTCGCCCGGGCGGGGTTTGGAGCCGCCACCGACCAGTGCCACACTGCTGGAGGTATGGTGCGGGTTGCGAAACGGCCGCTGTGCCCAGCGCTCCATGATCGACAGCCCGCAAACCGAGCGCACCGCCGCCACGTCCAATGACTCCTCTCGCGTGAGCGGCGGCAGGATGCCGGCCAGCCAACTGGCGAGCATGGTCTTTCCGGTTCCCGGCGGGCCGGCGAACAGCAGATTGTGGCCACCGGCGGCAGCGACTTCCAGCGCGCGTCTGGCCTGATGCTGCCCCTTGACGTCCGCCATGTCGGGTGCGGACATCCGGGCCCGCGGAGGCGCGCCAATCTGGTGCGCCGGTAGCCGCTCGCGACCCAGTAGATGGCTGACGACATCCAGAATGTGCCCCGCCGCGAACACCTCGCCTTCGGCCAGCGCGGCCTCGTCGGCATTCTCCATCGGCACGATCAGACTGCGCCCGGCGCGCCTGGCCGACAGCGCGGTCGGCAGTACGCCGGTGACCGGCCGTAGCGAGCCGTCCAGAGCGAGCTCTCCGACGACTTCCAGCCGCTCGGCCGCTTCTACCGGTACCTGACCCGACGCCATCAGTATGCCCAGCGCGATCGGCAGGTCGAACCGGCCACCCTCCTTGGGCAGATCAGCCGGCGCCAGGTTGAGCGTGATGCGGCGAGAGGGGAACTCGAAGCCGGCATTGAGCAGCGCGCTGCGCACGCGCTCGCGGCTCTCCTTGACGGCGGCTTCCGGCAGGCCGACCAAGGTCAGGCCCGGCAAGCCATTGCTCAGGTGGACCTCGATCAGCACCTCGGGCGCTTCGAGGCCGAGGCTGGCGCGGGCGTGCACGATGGCAAGCGTCATGGTGTCTCCGGATTCTTCGGGCGGCGCACTTCACATGAAGCGGCGCGCGTCGAAAGGTAATCGGCAGACGGCGCCACGTTCGCGTGACCGCCTGCGAAATATCCCTCACCGAAGAACCGGAAAATCGGCGATGCCACTGGAGTCTACAGCTCTCCTTCAACGAGGGGCCTTTCTCCAGATATCGCCGGCGGGCGGCAAAGCTTTAGGGTTTCTCTCCATGAGCGCTGCCATCGACGTCGTCCTCCATCGGCGCGGTATCGTCGTCCTGCCCCGCCCGGGGCTGCACGGCCTGGGCGGTGTGCAGCGTGTTTTCCAGCGCCGCGACCTGCTCCTCCAGCGCTTCCACTCGCTCACGCGTGCGCGTCAGCACATCCATCATGATGTCGAAATCTTCGCGGGAGACGATCTCCATGCGCTCCATGGCGCCGCGCAGTACGCCTTGCACGTTGCGCTGGATATCACCCGGCGCTTGCGATGCGCCCTGCAACCTGTCGCTCAACTGCTTGGCCAGACGCTCGAACCGATCCTGTGCCGACATGACGATGACTCCTTGATTCTGGGTTCCCCTCAGCATACGCAAAGAGAGGCCGACGCGCTTGCGCACAAAAAGTGCATGAGCGTTTGAGCTATGATCGATATTGGTGCATATAACGGTTCTCACATTCCGCAAGCAATCATTGCCGACGCGTAAAACTCCTGTAAGCCACTGAAATATAGCAATTCAACGGGGTGTGGCATGCGTTCTGCCTGTAACCCGAAGGCGCAAGCCGACTACGGGAGATAAGGGATGAAACTCATCACCGCCATAATTAAACCCTTCAAGCTCGACGATGTGCGAGAAGCGCTCGCTGATAACGGCGTGCAGGGCATCACCGTCACAGAAGTGAAAGGGTTTGGTCGTCAGAAAGGCCACACTGAGCTCTACCGCGGCGCGGAATACGTGGTCGATTTCCTGCCGAAGGTGAAGGTGGAAATCGCTGTCGATGATGACCGCGTCGAAGGCGTTCTCGATTCGATCCGCAACGCAGCTAACAGCGGCAAGATCGGGGACGGCAAGCTGTTCGTCACGCCACTCGAAGATGTCATCCGGATCCGAACCGGGGAACGCGGGGCCGACGCCGTTTGACGGCGCGGAACGAGGAGACAAAAGAATGAATGATCAAGTAGTGCAATTATCTTATGCGCTCGACACCTTCTACTTTCTGGTGACGGGTGCGCTGGTCATGTGGATGGCAGCCGGTTTTGCCATGCTCGAGGCCGGTCTGGTGCGCGCCAAGAACACCACCGAGATTTTGACCAAGAACGTCGTTCTCTACGCCATTGCCTGCACGATGTACCTGCTGGTCGGCTATCACATTATGTATTCGAGCGAGAGCGGTGGCTTCTTCCCGAGCTTCGGCTTCTTGATCGGCGCCGAGCACAGCGTCGACGACGTCATGAACAGCGGTGGCGATGTCTACTATTCCGCCCGTTCCGACTTCTTCTTCCAGGTCGTCTTCGTCGCCACCGCGATGTCCATCGTGTCCGGCGCCGTTGCCGAGCGCATGAAGCTCTGGGCCTTCATGATCTTCGCGGTCATCATGACCGGCTTCATCTACCCGATTCAGGGCTACTGGAAATGGGGCGGCGGTTTCCTCGACGCAGCCGGTTTCCAGGACTTTGCCGGGTCCGGCGTGGTTCACCTGTGTGGCGCGACAGCAGCGCTGGCCGGTGTTCTGCTGCTCGGCGCGCGCAAGGGCAAGTACGGCAAGAACGGCGCCATCTACGCTATCCCGGGTGCCAACCTGCCGCTGGCGACGCTGGGTACCTTCATCCTGTGGCTCGGCTGGTTCGGCTTCAACGGCGGTTCCGAACTGATGGTCTCCAACGTTGGTGAAGCCAACGCAGTGGCCCAGGTCTTCGTCAACACCAATGCGGCCGCTGCCGGCGGCGTCATCGCCGCGATCATCCTGGCCAAACTCTGGTTCCGCAAGGCGGACCTGACCATGGCGCTGAACGGCGCGCTGGCTGGCCTGGTTGCCATCACGGCAGAACCGCTGGCGCCGAGCGCGCTGGGTGCAACCCTGATCGGTGCCGTCGGTGGCCTGCTGGTGGTCATCGCCATCGTCTCGCTGGACAAGGCCAAGATCGATGACCCGGTCGGTGCCATCTCCGTCCACGGTGTCGTCGGTATCTGGGGCCTGATCGCCGTCCCGTTCTCCAACGGCGATGCGACCTTCGGTGCTCAGCTGCTGGGTATCGTCTCGATCTTCGTATGGACCCTCGTCGCCAGCCTGATCGTCTGGGGCATCATCAAGGCGGTCATGGGTCTGCGTGTCTCCGAAGAGGAAGAGTATGAAGGTGTCGATATCGCGGAATGCGGTATGGAGGCCTATCCTGAATTCAACGTCGGCAAGAAGTAAGCCGATGACCGAGTGAGCTGGCGTGCTCCCCTGGCCCCCTTCGGGGGGCCTTTTTTAATTCCCGTAAATGCCGGTGTATGCTTAGGCCAAGGGCCGATCGCCTACGGCGGCCTCCAGGGAAACAGGACAAGGGCGCACAGCCATCCGTCTAACGCACGCGAGGAGAACTTCAATGAAACTGGTTACTGCCATCATCAAACCGTTCAAACTGGACGACGTGCGTGAATCATTGTCGGAGATCGGCGTCCAGGGCGTGACCGTGACCGAGGTCAAGGGTTTTGGCCGTCAGAAAGGGCACACCGAGCTGTATCGCGGCGCTGAGTACGTCGTCGACTTCCTGCCGAAGATCAAGCTCGAAGTCGCGGTCGATGACAGCATGAGCGATCAGGTCATCGACGCGATCACCAAGGTGGCCAACACGGGCAAGATCGGCGACGGCAAGATCTTCGTTTCGCCGCTCGAGCAGGTCGTGCGTATCCGTACCGGCGAGACCGGAAAGGACGCGGTTTAAAGCTGCGAGCTGCGAGCTGCGAGCTGCGAGCTGCGAGCTGCGACAATCAGGATTTGGCTCCGAAAAGACAAGAGGCCAGCGATCGTCATCGCTGGCCTCTTTTTTTCTGCCTCGAAGCCCGTAGCTCGCGACTCGTGGCTGGGGTTACTTCTCGACAAAGGCTCGCTCGATCACATAATCCCCCGGCTCACCCATCCGCGGAGAGATCGCGAAGCCCAGTTCATCGAGCAGCTCGCTGGTCTCGTCGAGCATCGCGGGGCTACCGCAGATCATGGCGCGATCCTGCTTCGGGTCGAGCGGGGGCAGACCGGTATCCGCAAACAGCTTGCCACTGCGGATATGATCGGTGAGACGCCCGGTGGTGTGAAACTCTTCACGGGTCACGGTCGGGTAGTAGACGAGCTTTTCGCTGATCTCCTCACCCAGATACTCATGCGCCGGCAGCTCCTTGGAGATGAAATCGGCGTAGGCGAGCTCGCTGACGGTACGCACGCCGTGGATCAGCACGACCTTCTCGAAGCGCTCGTAGACTTCCGGATCCTGAATCAGGCTCATGAACGGCGCCAGACCGGTGCCGGTCGACAGCATGTAGAGATTGCGCCCTGGCAGCAGGTCATCGCAGACCAGCGTACCGGTCGGTTTGCGGCTGACCATGATCTGATCACCGACCTTGAGATGCTGCAGACGAGAGGTGAGCGGGCCGTCCGGCACCTTGATACTGAAGAACTCGAGATGATCTTCGTAGTTGGGACTGGCGACGGAGTAGGCGCGAACCAGGGGCTTCCCTTCCACTTCCAGGCCGATCATCACGAACTGGCCATTCTTGAAACGCAGGCTGCGCTCGCGCGTGGTGCGAAAACTGAACAGCGTGTCGTTCCAGTGGTGAACGCTGAGAACCTCTTCCAGGGCGAACTTGCTCATGATGACTCCTGACCTGACGAGTGGAATACGCTGAAGCACCGTCGTAATAGCAAAATCGCATAAATCGCCGATGCTGTAGATGAAGAGACTATAAGAAACGGGAAACGTTCTGTTAAGTGGGTTATTTGGATAACCTATATCCATAAAATAGATATACAGACTATCCCCCCGCTTTTGCGGCCTCACCGGAGAGATCGATGCGTTACACGCTTCGCCAGCTGGAGGTCTTCGTGGCTATCGCGCAGCATCAAAGCGTATCACGCGCGGCCAGAACGCTGGCTCTATCGCAGTCTGCCACCAGCACCGCGCTGGCCGAGCTGGAGCGCCAGTTCGACTGCCAGTTGCTCGATCGCGTGGGCAAGCGCCTGAAGCTCAACGCGCTGGGCTTTCAGCTGCTGCCGAAGGCCGTGGCATTGCTTGATCGCGGTGAAGAGATCGAGGAGCTGCTGCAGGGTCAGCACGGCATTGGCTCACTCGAAGTCGGGGCGACGCTGACCATCGGCAACTATCTCGCGACGCTGCTGATCAGCGATTTCATGCAGCGCTACCCCGAGAGTCGCGTGCGATTGCAGGTCCGCAATACGGCGTCGATCGTCGAGCGCATTGCGCTTCACGAGCTGGATCTGGGGCTGATCGAGGGCGACTGCCAGCATGACGATATCGTGATGCAGCCGTGGATCGACGATGACCTGACGGTGTTCTGTTCGCCGCGTCATCCGCTCGCCGCCGAGGGCGTGGCCGATGTCGACCGGCTGCTGCGAGAGGCGTGGATCATGCGCGAAGTCGGCTCCGGCACACGGCGTACACTGGAGCATGCCATGCGACATCGCCGCGGCCGCTTCAATATTCTGCTCGAGCTGGAGCATACGGAGGGTATCAAGCGGGCGGTGGAATCGGGCCTTGGCATCGGCTGCGTCTCGAGACTGGCGCTGAGGGATGCCTTCCGCCGCGGTAGTCTCGTCCCGATCGCGACGCCAGCGCTGGACCTGACGCGCAGCTTCGCCTTTATCTGGCATCGTCAGAAATATCTCACCACGGCGATGCGCGAGTTCCTTCGCCTATGCCGCGAGATGACGGCTGGGGTCGAGCGCAGCGACGGGATCGACCTGCCGAGCATCCCGTGAACAGCGCGCTCGGCAGCCCGAAAATCAGCGGCGGCGCTAGTGCTTCCAACCGAGCTTTGCCGCAATCTCGTCTTCGCTTGCCTTGGAAAGATCCTTGTCGACTGTCTTCGTCACCAGCGCCTGTGTCGGTTTATCCAGCTTGTCACGCAGCTGGCCGAGAAAGTGCGGCGCCGCGATCAGGATGAACTCGTCAGCCTTGCCTTGCGTGCGCGCCTCGCGAAGATAGCCAGCCACTTCCTTGGCGAAGAACATCTCCTGCTTGTCGGACGTCGCGTCCTCGTTGCCGGTCTGACGCTGACTCGCGCCAGCGCTGGCTTCACCCTTGCCACCGGTGCGCAGATCGCCGGTATGAGCACGGCCCTCGGCGTGCGTCAGAGTCTCGACCTCCTTCAGCACGTTGGCCTGGCGCGCGAAGATGCGTGCACGAGCGGCATCGGCGGCCACTATGTAGATCTTGTCCATGATGACTCTCCTGTTCCGTGGATCGCGATCTAAGCGTGGTCGAGATTGCGCTGCCGCTCAAGGTTCCGGCTTACGGTCATGGAGACCGGCCGCGTTTTCCCCGGGCCTCAACGACAGCGCCCCGCAAGAGCGGGGCGCTGAAAAGGCGATCGTGAGCGGGCTCAGTCGTCGGTCGGCGGAATCCACGCGATCATGTCGACCTCGACATCCGCGCCGCCGGCAAGCCCAGTGACGCCGATACAGGTGCGCGTCGGCAGCGGATTCTCGAAGTAGCTGGCATAGACGCCGTTGACCTCGTCGAAATGCCCCATGTTAGTGATGAAGACACGACTCTGGACGACGTGCTCGAAAGCGCTGCCCACCGCTTCGAGCACGATGGCCAGATTCTGCATCACCCGATGGGTCTGCTCGGTGAACGTGCCGAGCAGCATCTCGTTGGTCTCCGGCACCGTTGGCATCTGCCCGGTAATGAACACCAAATCTCCCACGCGGCAGGCGTGGGAGAACGGTGCGATCGGCTGCGGCGCGCCGTTGACGAAGCGCTTCTCAATACCCATCAGTGCCCCAGAATCTGGCTGAGGAACAGCTGAGTCCGCTCCGAGCGCGGATTGTTGAAGAACTCGTTCGGCGGTGCTTCCTCGATGATCTGCCCCTGATCCATGAAGATGACGCGGTCGGCGACCGTCTTGGCAAAGCCCATCTCGTGGGTCACGCAGAGCATGGTCATGCCTTCGTGCGCGAGCTCGATCATGACGTCCAGCACTTCCTTGATCATCTCCGGGTCGAGCGCCGAAGTCGGCTCGTCGAACAGCATCACCTCGGGGCGCATGCAGAGGGCGCGAGCGATCGCGACACGCTGCTGCTGACCACCGGAGAGCTGCCCCGGGTACTTCTTCGCCTGGTTGGCGATCTGCACGCGCTCCAGATACTCCATGGCGGTCTTCTCGGCCTGCGCGCGCGACTTCTTTTGCACCCAGATCTGCGACAGGCAGCAGTTCTCCAACACCGTCAGATGCGGGAACAGGTTGAAGTGCTGGAAGACCATGCCGACGTTGCGGCGAATCTGCTCGATCCGCTTGACGTCGTTGTTCATGGGGATGCCGTTGACCGTGATCGATCCCTGCTGATGCTCTTCCAGGTGATTGATGCAGCGAATCATCGTCGACTTGCCCGAACCGGACGGTCCGCAGATGACGATTCGCTCACCCTTGGTGACGGTCAGGTTGATATCGCGCAGTACGTGGAAGTCGCCGTACCACTTGTTGAGATGGTCGATCTGGACCATCGGTGTGTCGTTGCCTGCGGTTGGCCGGCTGGCGGTTGCTTCGCTCATGGCAGTGATTTCCTGAAGACGATCCTGTGATGCCGCACCCTGCCCCGCGTCGCCGCGGGGTGGAGGCTCAGCGTTTATGTCCGGTATTGAGTCGGCGTTCGATGTACTGGCTGTAGCGCGACATGCTGAAACAGAAGACCCAGTAGATCAGCGCCGCGAAGACATAGCCTTCCGTCGAGAACCCGAGCCAGTTGGTATCGGTCAGACCCGCACGGATGATCGCCAGCATGTCGAGCAGGCCGATGATCAGCACCAGTGAGGTGTCCTTGAACAGCGAGATGAAGGTGTTGACGATACCCGGGATGACCAACTTCAGGGCCTGCGGCAGGATGATAAGCCCCATGCGCTGCCAGTAGGTGAGCCCCAGTGCCTGGCCGGCCTCGTTCTGGCCCTTGCTGATCGCCTGCAGGCCACTGCGAATGACCTCCGCCATGTAGGCGCTCCAGAACAGCATGATCCCGACCAGCGCTCGCAGCAGCTTGTCGAATTCGATGTTGCCGGGCACGAACAGCGGCAGCATGACCGAGGCCATGAACAGCACCGTGATCAGCGGAACACCGCGCCAGAACTCGATGAACAGCACGCAGATGCCCTTGACGAACGGCATCTTCGAGCGTCGACCGAGCGCCAGGATGATCCCGATCGGCAGCGAACCGACGATACCGACGACCGCGATGGTCAGCGTCAGCATCAGGCCGCCCCAGGCACGCGTCGGCACGTGCTCGAGCCCGAACACGCCGCCGAGCAGCAGAATCCACGAGAGGATCGGGAAGCCGACCAGCGCGAACAGCGCGACCCACTTCTTCTGCGGCAGGCGAGGAATCGCCAGCCAGGCGATCAGAATCGCCAGCAGCGCGAACACGATATCGACACGCCAGCGTGCCGCTTCGGGATAGAAGCCGTAGATGATCGACTCGAAGCGCGAGGCGATGAAGACCCAGCAGGCGCCGTCGCCGGTGCAGGCTTCCCGGCTGGAACCCAGGAAGTTGGCGTCGAATACCGCCCACCCCAGGGCCAGCCAGGCGATCTTGGCGACCGCGAGAATCACGAGCACCGAGATCACGCTATTGACCGGGCCGCTGAAGAGATTGGCACGCAGCCACCCGATGACACCACGACTCTGATTGGGTGCCTCGCGCGCCTCGATCATTTCGGTACGAAACGTTGCGTTGTTCGTGGTCATCTCAACGCTCCTTCAGCAGCGTGCGCGCGTTGTAGAGATTCATCAGGAACGACACCGTCAGGCTGATGACCAGATAGACCGCCATGGTCATGGCGATGATCTCGATCGCCTGCCCGGTCTGATTCAAGGTCGTGCCTGCGAACACCGCCACCAGATCTGGATAGCCGATCGCCGTTGCGAGCGAGGAGTTCTTGATCAGGTTCAGGTACTGGCTGGTCATCTGCGGCACGATCACACGCATAGCCTGCGGAATGACGATCTTGCGCAGCGTGATGGCGCCGGGGACGCTCAGCGAGCGAGCCGCCTCGGTCTGGCCGTGAGGCACCGAAAGAATCCCCGAACGCACGATCTCGGCGATGAAGGCCCCGGTGTAGATGGACAGCGCCAGCCACAGTGCCACCAGTTCCGGCAGGATGTTGATACCGCCGCGGAAGTTGAAGCCGGTCAGTTCCGGCATCGACCACTCGAGCGGCGCACCGGTCGCGAAGAAGACGATCAGCGGCAGACCGATGATGATCGCAAGCCCGATCCAGTAGACAGGCAGCGCTTTACCCGTCGCCATCTGGCGGCGTTTGGCAAAGACAGCGAAGAGCACCGTGGCGATGATCGCGACCAGCAGTGCCCAGGGCGTCGCCGCAAATCCGTCGAGCGGCTGCGGATCGGGCATCACCAGGCCGCGAACGTTGACGAAAAAGGCGTCGAACAGCGACAGACTCTGTCGCGGCGACGGCAGCGCCCGCAGCACGGCGAAGTACCAGAACAGGATCTGGACCAGCAGCGGGATATTACGAAAGATCTCGACATAGACCGTTGCCAGGCGCGCCAGCAGCCAGTTCGGCGACAGTCGTGCGATGCCGACCACGAAGCCGATGATGGTCGCGGCGATGATGCCGAGGATGGAGACCAGAAGCGTATTCAGCAGACCGATGACGAACGTTCGGCCATAGGTACTGCTGTTGGTGTACTCGATCAGCGTTTGCGAGATCGAGAAGCCGGCGCGCTGGTCCATGAAGCCGAAGCCGGTATGGATACCACGCGCATCGAGGTTCAGCAGCGTGTTGTGAACCAGAAAGCCGATGAATCCAGCCAGCGCCACGAACAGAACGATCTGCACGAACAGCGCGCGTACGGCCGGATTACGCCACAGGGGACCGTGCCCCCGTCGCGGGAGGGAAGTCGATGGACGAAGCATGAGTCTCTTGTCTCTACTCGAGCGTTAAGAGGCACCGTGCCCCGGCGGAGCGCCAGGGCACGGTGTCGAGAGGACGACCTTCGCTCAGCGCACCGGCGGTGCGTACTGAATACCGCCGTTGGTCCACAGCGCATTCACGCCGCGCTCGAGGTCCAGCGGAGAGTCGGAGCCGACAGTCTTTTCGAAGACTTCGTCGTAGTTGCCTACCATTTTGACGATGTTGTAGGCCCAGTCGTTGCTGATACCCATCTGCTCACCGAAGTTACCGTCCTTACCCAGTAGACGAGCGACGTCCGGATTCGGCGGGTTGTCACGCATCTCGTCGACGTTGCCGCTATTGATGCCTAGCTCCTCGGCGTCGAGCATCGCGAACAGGCTCCACTTGACGATATTGAACCACTGATCGTCGCCCTGACGGACGACCGGACCCAGCGGCTCCTTGGAGATACGCTCGGGCAGAATCACGGCGCCGCTCGGATCGGCCAGCTGCAGACGCAGTGCCGCGAGCTGGGAAGAGTCGGAGGTCAGCACGTCGCAGCGACCGCTGTCGAACGCCTGAGCGGACTGGTCGGAGGTATCGAGGGAGACCTGCTGGAACTGCATGTCATTGGCGTGGAAGTAATCCGCCAGGTTGAGCTCGGTCGTGGTGCCGGACTGCACGCAGACCGCCGCGCCGTCGAGTTCCTTCGCGCTCTTGACGCCAAGATCCTTGCGCACCAGGAAGCCCTGACCATCGTAGAAGTTGACGCCAGTGAAGTTGAGACCCAGCGAGTTGTCGCGGGTCGCGGTCCAGGTCGTGTTGCGCGACAGCACGTCGATCTCACCGGACTGCAGCGCCGTGAAGCGCTCGACGGCGGTCAGTGGCGTGAACTTGACGGCATTCGGGTCGCCGAGGACGGCGGCGCTGACGGCGCGGCAGACCTCGACATCGATACCCTGCCAGGTGCCCTGATCGTCAGGCGCGGAGAAGCCGGCCAGACCGGTGCTGACGCCGCAGTTGAACGAGCCGGCGCTCTTGACATCGTCGAGCGTGGCGGCGTGGGCTTGAGAGACGGCGGTGATGGCCAGAAGCGCAGCCGGTAGAGCCATCAGGCCCTTGTTCTTATAGCGCATGGTGAAATCAACTCCCTCGCATTGTCATTTATGTGCACATCTGAGCGTGCACACATGACGTTAGCAAAGTTCGTTCCAATTTCGTGCAGCGGGCCGTAAAACTCTGTTTCAACGCTAGCCTACCGACCAGTGGCTTGGGCATCTGCCGCCCGGTGCATCGCCGCTTCCAGCCGCGAGCTCTCCAAATTGTGGCAGGATCGACCCGAGAAATCGCCAAGAGCACCAAAACGGTGCACTTACTGAACTGACCGCCAAGTAGTCATCGGTCAAACCAGCGTGCAACCCAGCGCCGGGACACTAGCCAGCTCGCCAGCGCGACCCCACAACCGGCCCCGAGCGCATTGGCGAGGATATCCTCCCAGTCCCCGCCGTCGCGTCCAGGTACCAGCAACTGCAGATACTCGATCGCAATGCTGACCGCCACCGCGGTCGCCCAGGCCAATGGCCAGCGTCGTCCGGAGAAACGCAGCCAGCCGGCGAGCCCGGCGTAGGCGGCAAAATGGTTGAACTTGTCCCAGGGCAGGTGCTGCGGCAGGTCGGCTGCCGGCGCCAGGCTACCCCAGGCGATGCCGGCGCCCCAGCAGCACGCTGCCATCAGGAATACTGTCTGCCATCGCGTCATCGGTCTCTCCTGGTAGCGCGCTCGCCTCAGCGGTCGGCGAACGCCTGGCTCAGCCCGAGCCGGCGACAGAGCGTCGCCGGAAGCCGGTCGAGCCAGCGTGGGTGGTCTTCGAGCCGGCCAGCCCCGAGAAACGCCAGGCGGCCGCGCCGATTGCCGACGAATCGATAGGCGCCGTCGCGCCAGGCGCGAGGAATCCAGCGCAAGCCGCCCAATAGCCGCCAGGGAAGACGCAAGCGTGTGGCGAGCCGCCAGAGGGCGCTGCTGTTGCAGGCGAGCTCGCCGTTGGCGATCAGCCAGATGCTGTCGCTGGTGGCAAAGTCGATGCCGAAGTGCGCGCCAAGCCGCTCCGAGAGCGGCCCACCGAGCGCGCTGATGCGCAGCCGGCTATCCGTGCGCTCCCGGTCGAGCAGCCACCATACCGAGCGCCGGCAGAACGGACAGCCAGCGTCGAACAGCAGCAGGCCGTCGCCGAATCCTTCGCCGACCGGTTCTCTGGCGCCGGATTCGTTGCTCATAGACTCACTGGTGATAGGCGGGACTGAGCTCATGCAGCGCGTCCAGAAACGCGGTGACGTGGTCAGGGTCGGTAAACTGACTGATCCCGTGGCCGAGATTGAAGACGTGACCTTCGCCGACGCCGAAGCTCTTCAGCAACCGTTCGACTTCCGCACGAATCTGCGCCGGCGGGGCGAACAGCACATTGGGGTCGAGGTTGCCCTGCAGCGCGACCTGATGACCGACGCGTCGACGCGCCTCGTGCAGCTCCGTGCTCCAATCGAGCCCGACGGCATCGCAGCCGCTCTCGGCGATCGACTCGAGCCACTGCCCACCGTTCTTGGTGAACAGGATCACGGGTACGCGCCGCCCCTCGTGCTCGCGGATCAGCCCGCCGACGATGCGCTGCATGTAGGCCAGCGAAAAGTCGCGATAGGCCGGTGTCGACAGCGCCCCGCCCCAGGTGTCGAAGATCTGCACGACCTGGGCGCCGGCACGAATCTGCGCGTTGAGGTAGTCGGTCACCGCGGTGGCGAGCACACCGAGCAGGGTGTGCAGCGCCTGCGGCTCGCCGTAGAGCATCGACTTGATATGACGAAAATCCTTGCTCGAGCCGCCCTCGACCATGTAGGTCGCCAGCGTCCAGGGGCTGCCCGAGAAGCCGATCAGCGGCACGCGGCCGTTCAGCTCGCGCCGGATCGTGCGCACCGCATTCATTACGTAATCGAGATCGCGCTCGGCATCCGGCGCGCTGACCGAGGCGACGTCCGCGGCCGTGCGCAGCGGTTTGCGGAACTTGGGCCCTTCACCGGTTTCGAAATAGAGCCCCAGCCCCATCGCATCGGGGATGGTGAGAATGTCGGAAAACAGGATCGCCGCATCGAGAGGATAGCGCTCGAGCGGCTGCAGGGTGACCTCGCAGGCCAGCTCGGCGTTGCGGCAAAGATCCATGAAACTACCCGCCTGCGCGCGGACCTCGCGGTACTCCGGCAGATAGCGACCGGCCTGACGCATCATCCAGACCGGCGTGCGATCGACCGGCTGGCGCGCCAGCGCCTTCAACAGACGATCGTTCTCCAGCGGCTGCGGCTGGCCATTCGAGTTTGCAGTCATGACAACCTTCGGCGGTCGAGATTTGCCCGCATTGTAACGGATCGACCGGCGGGCCTGTTATAATGCTGCCCCTTTAATTAACACCGCCTCTCGATTCACAGGGGCCACGCCTCTCGAGGTCATCGTGTCGATCCGCTTCATCGCCGCATCGCAACTGCCTACGCCCTGGGCAACCTTCATGCTGCATGGCTTCGAGGAAGCCGAGACCGGCAAGGAGCACGTCGTGCTGACGCTGGGTGACGTCACCACGCCCGAGCCGGTGCTGGCCCGCGTGCACTCGGAATGTCTGACCGGCGACGCGCTGTTCTCGATGCGCTGCGACTGCGGCTATCAGCTGCAGGAAGCGCTCAAGCGAATCGCCGACGAGGGCCGCGGCGCACTGCTCTATCTGCGCCAGGAAGGGCGCGGCATCGGCCTGCTCAACAAGATTCGCGCCTATGCCCTGCAGGACGAGGGGGCCGACACGGTCGAGGCCAACGAGCATCTCGGCTTTGGCGCCGACCAGCGCCGCTATGACATCTGCGTGCCGATGCTCGAGCATCTCGGTATCCAGTCGCTGCGCCTGATGACCAACAACCCGCGCAAGGTGGAAGCGCTATCGCGCGATGGCGTGCACATTCGCGAGCGACTGGCGATCACTACCGGACGCAACCCGTTCAACGAGCACTACCTCACCACCAAGGTAGGCAAGCTCGGTCACATGATGGCGCTCGACGACTTCACGCCGGCCAGCGACGTCGACATCGAACGCGACGCCTGATGTCGGCCACAGCCAGGCTCGTACGGCCATGATCCGCGAACGCTTTCGGCGTAGAGTGAACATTGCCGCAAGGCCCCAGTCTCAATGACACCGCTTTGAATCCTCCCGCCCAACTCGCCGAGGGATTTCGAGATCATGTCCGAGCCTCTTTGCGACGATGTCGCGCATCGTGAACCCGCATCGGCAATCGACGCCGAGTTTTCACGCCTGGAAGAGTGGTTGCACAGCATCAGTCACGGTATCGGCGCCGCCCTGAGTCTCGCCGGAATGGTGGTTCTGATCGTGCTCGCCAGCATCGCCGCGCATGTCGATCCCTGGAAGATCGTCAGCGTCTCGCTCTACGGCAGCTCCCTGCTGGTTCTCTACACGGCCTCGACGCTCTATCACGGCTTTCGCAGCCGCCGCCTCAAACGGCTTTTCCAGGCGTTCGATCACTGCGCCATCTACCTGCTGATCGCTGGCACCTACACCCCCTTCCTGCTGGTCAATCTGCGCGGCCCCACCGGCTGGACGCTCTTCGGCATCGTCTGGAGTCTCGCGCTCGGCGGCATCATTCTGCGTCTCGCCTGGCCCCACCGCTTCGGCCTGCTGCGTGTCATCGTCTATCTCGTCATGGGCTGGCTGATTCTGATCGCTTCGCAGGACATGGCCGATCACCTGCCGGACATCGGCATCGGACTGCTCGTCGCCGGCGGCATCACCTACACGCTCGGCGTGATCTTCTACGCCATTCGCGCGATACCGTTTCACCACGCCATCTGGCACCTGTTCGTGATAGGCGGCAGCGTCTGCCACTTCTTCGCCATCTACACCGCCGTGCTGCCGTTCAAGGCGTGAGGCACAGCCATCGCGCCAGCCCGCCACCGAATGACACGCGACTTGCACGTATCAGCCGCTATCATGGGAGATTCGATCCTGTGCTCATCGCCGCTCGGCGCCCGAGCCACCGGCAGGTTCTCGACACCTCTGCCGAAGGACATCAACACGCCTACCGCCAAGGACAGCCATGTTTCGCTGGTTCGAAAACCGTCTCGATCCGTTTCCGCCCGAGGAGCCGCAGCAGCCGCCGGGGTCGCTAGTCGCCTTCTGCCTGCATTACACGCGCGGCGCCTGGCCCTACCTGCTGACGGCAACTGTGCTGATGGCGCTGATCGCCGGCGTCGAAGTGTGGATGTTCGGCTTTCTCGGCAATATCGTCGACTGGCTATCCGCGCAGGATCGCGCGACTTTTCTCGCCGATCAGGGCTGGAAGCTCGTCGGCATGGCGTTCATCGTGCTGGTACTGCTGCCGGGCATGGTCTGGGTGCACTCCCTGTTTCAGCAGCAGACGTTGATGGCCAATTTCCCGATGCGCATTCGCTGGCTGGCGCACCGATATCTGCTGCGCCAGTCGATGCGCTTCTATCAGGACGAGTTCGCCGGACGCATCGCGACCAAGGTGATGCAGACCGCACTGGCCGTGCGCGAGTGCATCATCAAGCTGTTCGAGGTCCTCAACTATGTCACCGTCTATTTTCTCGGCACGCTGATTCTGGTCGGCAGCGCGGACTGGCGCCTGGCGATACCGCTGGTCGTCTGGCTCGCCGGCTATATCGTGCTGCTGCGCATCTTCGTGCCGATCATGGGGCGCGTCTCCAAGACCCAGGCAGACGCCCGCTCGCGCATGACCGGGCGTATCGTCGACGCCTACAGCAACATTCAGACGGTGAAGCTGTTCTCCCATACCAGCCGCGAGGCCGCGTTCGCCAAGGAGAGCATGAGCGGCTTTCTGACCACCGTGCATCGCCAGATGCGCCTGGTCACCGGCCTCTACGGGCTGCTCTATCTGCTCAACGCGCTGCTGCTGTTCAGCGTCGGCTGGCTGTCGATCCATCTCTGGCTCACCGCGTCGGTCAGCGTGGGCGCGGTTGCCGTGGCGCTGGGGTTGGTGATGCGTCTTTGGGGCATGTCGCAGTGGATCATGTGGGAGGTTTCGGGCCTGTTCGAGAACATCGGCACGGTGCAGGACGGCATGGCGACGCTCTCGCTGCCCCGCGAGATCGACGACAAACCCGACGCGCGGCCGCTTGCGATCGAACGTGGCGGCATCGTCTTCGACCATATCCGTTTCCATTACGGCAAGGGCAGCGGCGTGATCGATGACCTGTCGCTCGATATTCGCCCTGGCGAGAAGATCGGCCTGATCGGGCCATCGGGTGCGGGCAAGTCGACGCTGGTCAGCCTGCTGCTGCGCTTCCACGATCTGGAAGACGGCAGCATTCGTATCGACGATCAGGACATCGCCGACGTGACCCAGGAGAGCCTGCGCGCTCGCATCGGCATGGTGACGCAGGATACCTCGCTGCTGCACCGCTCGGTGCGCGACAATCTGCTCTACGGCCGCCCCGAGGCGAGCGACGACATGGCCTGGGATGCCGCCCGTCTGGCCCATGTCGACGGCTTCATCCAGTCGCTGCGCGATATCAACGGCCGAGAAGGTTTCGAGGCCCATGTCGGCGAACGCGGGGTCAAGCTATCCGGTGGCCAGCGCCAGCGAATCGCCATCGCCCGCGTGATGCTCAAGGATGCCCCGATCCTGATTCTCGACGAGGCCACCTCGGCGCTCGACTCCGACGTCGAGGCCGCGATCCAGGAGAACCTGGACCGGCTGATGGAGGGCAAGACCGTCATCGCCATCGCTCATCGCCTCTCGACGATCGCCGCGATGGACCGCCTGGTCGTCATGGAGCGCGGGCGTATCGCCGAGCAGGGCACGCATGCCGAACTGCTCGAGCTTGACGGCCTCTACGCGCGGCTGTGGCGACGTCAGTCGGGTGGGTTTCTGGAGGCCGAGAGCGCCTCGACGACCGACGTGTCGGCAGCCGGAGCGCCATGAAATACCTGCTGCTGACAGGCGTGCTGCTGGGCGGTCTGATACTGACCGCTTGGCAGGGCGCTCGATTCGCGCGGGATCAGGCCATCGACAGTCTGATCCATCTTGCCGGTAACGATCTGCAACTCTCCCAGGCCAACCTGACCGGCTATCTCACCCGACACGACTACCTCCCGCACCTGCTGGCCACGCGTGAGCGAGTGCGCGATTTTCTGGCCCAGCCCGCCGGCCAGCGCGACGTTGCCGCGTTGAATCGACTGTTCGACCGAACCCGCGAGCGCGCCGGTGTCTATGACGTCTATCTTCTCGACCGCGGGGGCACCGCCATCGCTGCCAGCAACTGGCGACGTCCGGACACCTTTCTCGGTCACAATTACGCCTTTCGCGGCTACTATCGCCAGGCAATCAACGGGCGTGGCGGCCGCTTTCACGCGCTTGGCACGCAGTCGGGGACCCGCGGGTACTACTTCTCGGCGCCGGTCTGGGATGCCAATCACACACCCGATACGCCGCCGGACGGCGTCATGGTGATCAAGGTCGGACTGGATGCCATCGAGCGCGAATGGCAGCGCCTGGACGCTCAACTGCTGGTGACCGACATCAATGGTATCGTCTTCATGGCCAGTGATCCGGCACTGCGCCTCACCGCCCTGCAGCCGATGTCCGACGGTGCGCGCCGCGGGCTGCGCACGACACGACGCTACGCCGACGAGCCGCTGCCGGATCTGGGACTGGAAGTCACCGAATCGCTCACCAACGGCGCACGCCTGATTCGCCTCCAGGGTCGTGAATATCTCAGCCTTTCGCGTCCCATGGCACGTTTCAACTGGAACCTTCGCATCCTCAAGTCACTGACGCCGGTTGTCCGCGCGCAGTGGCTGGGGGCCACGGTTGCCGGTGGCGCTTGGATGCTGTTGGCGCTTGGCGCGGCGATCGGCTGGCAGCGTAAGCGGATACGTCGCGAGCGTGAGCGCTTTGCCGAGCGCGAACGGCGGACGCTTGCCAGGACACGAGACGAGCTCGAACGTCACGTCGCCGAGCGCACCGAAGCGTTGCTCGACTCGAATCGCCATCTGTCGCAAGAAATCGAGGAGCGCAAGCGCGCCGAAGAGAGCCTGCGTCAGACCCGCGACGAGCTGCTCCAGACTGCGAGGCTGGCGGTGCTGGGCCAGTTGGCCGCGAGCATCAATCACGAGCTCAACCAGCCGCTCACCGCGATCCGCGCCTATGCCGATAATGCACGCGTGCTACTGGAACGAGATCGTCCCGACGATGCCGCCGCCAACCTGGTTCAGATCGTAGAACTGATCGAACGCATGGCAGCCATCAGCGCCCAGCTGAGACAGTTCTCCCGTCAGAGCAGCGAGACCTTGACCCACGTGGCGGTACAGGAGTGCTTCGACTATGCCCTGCGCCTGTTTCACGCTCGGCTCGTCGAGGCAGGCACGATTGTCGAGACAGACTTCGATGCTCGACACCTATGGGTGCGCGCTGACCCGGTACGCCTGGAGCAAGTGCTGGTCAACCTCATCGGCAACGCCCTCCAGGCAATGCAGGAGAGCAGTCCCCCGCGTCTCGAGCTGAGCGCCATACAAGAGGGGGAGCGCATCATCCTCAGCGTCGCCGATAACGGCACCGGGCTGACGGAAGAAGGGCTATCTCATCTATTCGAACCTTTTTACACCACTCGTCCCGCAGGCAAAGGGCTCGGCCTGGGACTGTCGATTTCCCAGCGCATCGTCAGCGATCTCGGGGGCAGGCTCGAGGCCCGCAACCGCGAAGAAGGTGGCGCACTGTTTCTCATCTATCTACCGGCGGCCAGCGGAGATCCTTCGTATGCATGACACCTCGGAAACCCCGATCATTATCGTCGACGACGAACCGCACATGCGCTTCACCACCGGGCAGACGCTCGAACTCGCCGGCTACCGTCCGCTACCGATCGCCAGCGCCGAAGAAGCCTTGGCAAACCTGGATGCCGACTTCGCTGGCGTTGTGGTCAGCGATATTCGCATGCCCGGCATGGATGGCATGGCACTGCTGCGGGAAATTCATGGCCGCGACCCGGACCTGCCGGTGATTCTGATCACCGGCCACGGCGATGTCTCCACGGCCGTGACCGCGATGCGCGACGGCGCCTGGGACTTCCTGGAAAAACCGTTTGCTGGCGACCAACTGGTCGAAGTCGTCCGAAGGGGCGTCGAGACTCGTCGTCTGGCGCTGGAGAATCGTCACCTGCGCGCCGAACTGGAAGCCCAGCAGTCCGCGCCGGGGCCACGACTGGTTGGGCGCACCGAATCCATCGCGCGACTCGCCACCATGGTCTCGCGCATCAGCCAGGTCGAGGCCGATGTGCTGCTGTTTGGCGAAACCGGAGCCGGCAAGGATCTGATTGCCCGAGCGATTCACGAGCGCAGCCGGCGTAGTGGAGCCCCCTTCGTGGCCATCAACTGCGGCGCCGTGCCCGAAAGCATTATCGAGTCCGAGCTCTTCGGCCACGAGAAAGGCGCCTTTACCGGCGCCGTCGAACGGCGCATCGGCAAATTCGAGCATGCTCAAGGCGGCACCGTCTTTCTCGACGAGATCGAGTCGATGCCGATGAGTCTGCAGGTGCGTCTGCTGCGCGTGCTTCAGGAGCGTGCCGTCGAGCGACTTGGCTCCAACAACGCCATCGAACTCGATATCCGAGTCATCGCCGCGACCAAGATCGACCTCAAGGCGGCCGCCGAAGCCGGCCAGTTCCGAGAAGACCTTTACTATCGGCTCAACGTTGTCACGCTGCCAATTCCACCACTGCGAGAGCGGCGCGAGGACATTCCGCTTCTGTTCCAGCATTTCGCTGTGGTTGCCGCTACCCGCAGCGGCCAGGAAGCGCCGCCGCTGGATAGCGCCGGCGTGGCAGCACTACTCGCCCATGACTGGCCCGGCAATGTTCGTGAGCTCCGCAATCTCGCCGAGCGCTACGTTCTGATCGGCGGCGCCTGGGACTATCGTCTCGACGCACTGATGAACGACAGCGACGGCAGCAGCGGTGAGCTCGCGCTATCGCGCCAGGTCGAGATGTTCGAAAAGAGCCTGATCGATCAGGCACTGACGCGCTGTCGAGGCCGCATCAACGAGGTTTGCGAGCGACTCGGCGTGCCGCGCAAAACCTTGTACGACAAGTTCAAGAAGTATGAACTGCGTCCTGAGGTCTACCGCCATCGAGAGGACGACGCTGCTTCGGACGGGAAGTAGCCTGATGCAAGGGTGTGTGGATTTCCGCACATTTCCTCCCGCTACGCGTGTGGCTATCCGCCATCCCGCCAGTGACAGGCATTTGACCAAAGTTTAATGACAAAACAGTAACTTACTGAAACATATAGCGCCGACGAAAAGTGGCGCAGTGCTTGCCCGTAACAGCGTGCAGGGCGTGTCGACCCTTAAGGACGATGCGCACGATCCACGATACCGGAGCACGCCAACATGCCACAGATCGCACGCACCACCCTCGCGCTGACTGTTGCCTCGACCCTTGCAGCCGTTGCCGTAATCGCCCAGGCCGCTGAAGAGAGCGACCGCAGCGACTGGCCGAACAGCATCACTGTTGCGACCGCAAGCCAGGGGGGGACCTATTACGTCTACGGTTCCGGCTGGGCCAACCTGATCGCCGACGAACTCGGCATCTCAGGGGGTGGCGAAATCACCGGCGGCCCGACCCAGAACATGGCACTGGTTCACAGCGGCGATGTCGCCTTGGGTTTGACAACCATGGGACCGGCCGCCCAGGCGCTGAACGGCGAAAGCCCGCTGGCACCGGGCATGGCGATGGATAACGTCTGCGCCCTCTTCCCGATGTACGAGACGCCTTTCTCGATCGCCGCGCTCTCCAGCAGCGGCATCACCTCGATTTCCGAAATCCCCGATGGTGCGCGCATAGGCTTCGGCCCGGCCGCCTCCACCTCCGACACCTACTTTCCGGCCATTCTCGAGACCCTCGGCGTAGACTTCGAACGCCGCAATGGCGGCTGGTCCGATCTTGGTGGCCAGCTGCAGGACGGCCTGATCGACGTGGTGGCCTTCGCGGCCGGCATTCCCATCCCGGCGGTCAGCCAGCTCGAGGTGCAGACGGACGTCAACATCATCGAGTTCACCGAGGAGGAGCAGCAGCAGGTGATCGATGCCTTCCCGGTCTCGGCCTTCACCATTCCGGCCAGCACCTACAGCACGCTTGATGACGATGCCCGCGCGGTCTCGATGTGGAATTTCACCATTGCCAACTGCGACCTTCCGGAGAGCTTCGTCTACGAAATCACCAAGCTGAGCATGGAAAACAACGACCGCATGCGCGATATCCATCGCAGCGCCGCCAACAGCGTGCCGGAGAACCTCGAGTACAACACCGTGCTGCCGTTCCATCCGGGCGCCGCACGCTGGTACGAGGAAAACGGCTATGAGATCGACCCGTCCCTGATCCACGAGTGATCGGCCGCCGCTCCCTCGCGGGGGCGGCGCCGTTTTTCGCTATCGCGCGGCTCCGCGCCGCGCGTTGAACAAGGAAGCACCTCTATGACTCAAGACACCGCCCCCCGGCACGATAAGCCCGGCCCCGAGGACGATCGGATCATCGCCGACGGCGTTGACGAAGACGTTGTCGAGCCCGGCCGCCGTCTCTTCGAAGGCTGGAAATGGTGGCTGTTCGCCGGCCTGGCGGTGGCCTACACCAGCTTTCACCTGATCACGCTGAACCTCTATCCGATCGAGACCTGGACGTTCCGCATCCTCCACGTCTGCGGCGCCCTGATTCTCGGGTTCGGTCTCTATACCGGCGCGCGCTTCGTCGACGACGAGGCGAGCGCCTCGCCACGCTGGCTGGATGGCCTGGCCGCACTGCTGCTGCTACCTGCCGGCTATGCGCTGGTGCAAGTCTTCCTCATGCGCCAGGCGATGGCTGGCGGTGCCCTGCGCATCGAGCCGGCCGTCGAAACCTGGCAGTTCGGCGCACCGCTGATCGTCGCCACGGCCGGTGCTATCCTGCTCTCCTGGTGCATTCGCCGAACGCGCGGGCGCCTGCCGATCGCCGAACTGGTGCTGATGGTGGCCGCTGCTGCCGCCTCGAGCTATCTGCTGATGATGTTCAACTCGCCGATGCGCGCCTCCACTGGCACCGCGTTCGCGCCGATCGGCATCTCTTGGGCGGCGATCGCCGGCTCGATGCTGATTCTGGAGCTGACCCGTCGCGTCGCCGGCATGGCGCTGGTAGTAATCGCCGGGTTGTTCATCGCCTACGTCTTCATCGGCCCCTGGCTGCCGGGCTTTCTTGGCTATCCGGGACTGTCGCTCAACCGCTTCTTCAGCCAGGTCTACACTGACGCCGGCGTGCTCGGGCCGACGACCGCCGTCTCTTCGACCTACATTATCCTGTTCATCATCTTCGCCGCCTTCCTGCAGGCCTCGAAGGTCGGCGACTACTTCGTCAACTTCGCCTTCGCCGCCGCCGGTCGCGCGCGTGGCGGTCCAGCCAAGGTCTCGATCTTCGCTTCCGGCCTGATGGGCATGATCAACGGCACCAGCGCCGGCAACGTGGTCTCCACCGGTTCGCTGACGATCCCGCTGATGAAGAAAGTGGGCTATCCCGGCCGCAGCGCCGGGGCCATCGAGGCGGCAGCCTCCACCGGCGGGCAGATCATGCCGCCGATCATGGGCGCTGGCGCCTTCATCATGGCCGAGATCACCGGTATCCCCTATACCGACATCGCCATCGCGGCGGTGATTCCGGCGATCCTCTACTTCGCCTCCGTCTACTTCATGGTCGACTTCGAGGCCGCGCGCAAGGGCATGCGCGGCATGCGCAAGGACGAAATTCCGCGCTTCGTGGCGCTCGCCAAGCAGGCCTACCTGTTCGCGCCGATCATTATCCTGATCGTCGCCCTATTCATGGGCTACTCGGTGATTCGAGCTGGCACGCTGGCGACGGCTTCGGCCGCGATCGTCAGCTGGATTTCGCCGCACAAGATGGGACCGGTCGCGATCCTGCGGGCGCTGCAGCTCGGCGGCAACATGTCGATCCAGATCATTGCCGTCTGCGCCTGTGCGGGGCTGATCGTCGGCGTCATTGGCCTGACCGGCGTCGGCGCCCGTTTCTCCTCGCTCTTGCTGGGCATGGCCGGCTTCAGCCAGCTGCTGGCGCTCTTCTTCGCCATGCTGATCAGCATCCTGCTGGGGATGGGCATGCCAACCACCGCGGCCTACGCCGTGGCTGCTTCGGTGGTCGCGCCGGGGCTGATCGGCATCGGCATTCAGCCTCTGGTGGCCCACTTCTTCGTGTTCTACTTCGCGGTGGTCTCCGCGATCACCCCGCCCGTGGCACTCGCGTCCTACGCGGCGGCGGGCATCTCCGGCGACAACGCCATGGGCACCTCGGTGGCCTCGTTCAAGATCGGCCTGGCTGCCTTCATCGTGCCGTTCATGTTCTTCTACAGCCCAGCGATGCTGATGGAAGGCAGTTGGCTGCAGATCCTGCGCGTCGGCGTCACCGCCACCGTCGGTATCGTGCTGTTGGCGGCCACGGTCCAGGCCTGGTTCTTCGGCCCGGTCCGCCTGTGGCAGCGGGTAGTCATGTTCGTGGGCGCGCTGTGCATGATCTACGGCGGGATCTACTCCGATCTAGCGGGCGCTATGATCGTCGCGCTCCTGATACTCATGCAGCGCCGATCCCAATCTGGTGGGGGGCAGCCGGGAGCCGTGGCATCCTGATGAAAGAGGGATCGACCCCGGTCGATCCCTCTTCTCCTGCCTGTCTTCTGTCATCTCTTCAGAGGTGAGACCCCAGTCTACCGCGCTACGCCGATCAACGCCGAGTTGCTGTCTCCGGCTTCCGGCACCACGCTGAAGGTGCCGTCGGTCTCCAGCACCACCGCGAAGACGCGTTCCACATCGGCGATACCGTTTTCACGGATCGCGGCGCGGATCTCCGCCTCGACCACACGCTCGCGCCGCATCGTCTCGGTCAGGAAGCGCCCGCGCTCGAGCAGCAGCGTCGGCTGCGACTTGACCAGGTTCTTGACACCCGACGAACGCACCGAAGAGAAGGTGATCACGAACTGCAGGGCCACGATCAGCACGAAGGCGACGATGCACTGCACAAGCGATACCTGGGTGGAAACGATCGCCGTCGACAGCGTCGAGCCTAGCGAGATGGTCACGACGAAATCGAACGCGTTCCACTTCGACAACGTGCGCTTGCCGGAGAGGCGCACCACGACGATCAGCGCCAGATAACTGAAAAGGCCCACCACCAGGGTATGAACGACCGGGGACATGCCAAGACTCCTGCTGCGATGAAAAGGGCCTTGTCAGCGTAGGAAGCAAAATGGCATCGGGCCAGTTGATGGCCGGCGAATCAGCTAACCAGTTTCAGCCCCACCACCGCGGCAATGATCATGCTGTCAGCGGCTTGCGCCATGCCTGATAGCAGTGCTGGTTGCGCTCGAGCGCAATGAGGGAGTGGGTCTGCAATCCGGGAATATCGACCGCTTCGAGGTGGCTCAACGCCGCGATGGTATCCGGTGGGCAGGCATTGCGCGGCGAGATGTCGTTCCATCCGAGCAGGAACAGACCGCCCGGCTTGAGGCAGGCCACGGCACCTGCGAAGGCGGATTCCACGGCCTCGGGTTGGTCGAGCCCCCAGCCGAGGACGCCATTGCAGACGATGGCATCCAGCGACTCGGGCGCGACGTGCTCGACGATGTCGGCCATGTTGGCGACGATATGCTGCGCCCCGCCGAATGCGGCCTTGGCCGGGTCGATCTCCATCGTGGTGACGTCCGTCCCCGGCAGCAGATCGGGATAGTGACGTGTGTACCACGCGCAGCCGATCAGCAGTACCGATGCCACCTCGTCATCCCGATCCAGCGCCGGCAGCACCACATCCTCGAGCAGGCGGCGGTCACCGTAGCGGTAGCGCAGAATCCAGCCGCTCTTGTCGAGCGTGCCCAGCACGCGGGCGGCGGTGCGGTAAAGTTCGGCCTTCGCAGGCATGTCACATCCTTGTGGCAGCAATATCGTCGGTTAGCCTGCCTATCTAAGCGCGTCCCGGCGCCCGAGACAACACGTCACGCCTGACGCGGCTGGCCGTTGGAGGCCGAGAGTCCGCCATCCACGGGCAGGTTCACGCCGCTGACGAAGCGCGCGTCGTGGCTGGCCAGAAACACGATGACATCGCCGACCTCCTCGGCTTCGGCCACACGCCCCATAGGGATGCGCTGCTGGAAGGCTGAGACCAGTTCCTCGTTCTTGAGCAGATCTTCACTCATCTCGCTCTTGGTCGAGCTCGGGCAGACGGCATTCACGCGCACGCCATCTTCACCATGATCGAGCGCGAGCGCCCGGGTGAAATTGGTGATGGCTCCCTTGGCGGCGTTGTAGAAGCTCATGCCCCAGTCACCGCCGATACCCGAAACGGAAGAGACGTTGATGATCGCCCCCCGGCTCGCGATCAGCCACGGCATGGCGGCGCGGCAGCCATGAAAGACACCGTCGACATCCACCGCCATGACCTGCTGCCAATCCTCGACGGCGGCTTCGTGCACCTTGCCGCTCTTGGCGACGCCGGCATTGTTGACCAGCACGTCGATGTGGCCGTAGCGCTCGGCGACTTCCCGCATCAGCGCCTCGACCTCATCCAGCTTCGAGACATCCGCCGGGCGCACGAAAGCCTCGTTCTCCAGCGAGGCCGCGACCTCCTCGAGTTTTTCGCGCCGCCGCCCGACCAACACGACACTGGCTCCCTCGCGCGAGAAACGGCGGGCGGTGGCGGCGCCGATGCCGGAGCCCGCGCCGGTGACGATAACGACCTTGTCCGTAAAACGATTCATCCTTGCCTCCTGAACGCCTGACAGTGACCAGCCAGTGCCGGGTGCCGGCGTAGAACGTGAAAAACCGCCGGCGATGCGATCGCCGACGGCTTCAGGTTAGACAAAGGTCGCAATCACTGCCCGGTCAGGCGTCCCGATGCTTGCGGATCAGATCATAGGCGTTGCTGATCTCGGCGGTGCGCTCCTTGGCGACTTCACGCATGCTCTCCGGCAGCCCCTTGCCGGCCAGCTTGTCGGGATGATTCTCGCTCATCAGCTTGCGGTAGGCGCGCTTGAGCTCGGCATCCGTGACGTCCTCGGAGACGCCCAGCACGCGATAGGCATCGTCAAGTGTCTGACCGCTGGAGGCCTGGCTGCCGCCCGCCTGGTGTGCACCACCACGCAGCATCGCCTCGATCTGGCGGATCTCCGCTTCGGAGAAACCGAGCCCGCGCGCCACGCGCAGCAGCATCTCGTGCTCGGACGGGTGCATCTGCCCGTCGGCGGCGATCGCCGCGAGCTGGACCTGCAGGAAGACCTGCAGCAGCGCGCGCTGGCCGCCGGTAACCTGGCGGATTTTGGTCAACTCCGCATCGAGGTCGAAATCGGACGCCTTGCCGCGATTGAACGCCGCCTTGGCACGATCGCGCTGCTCGCTATTGAGGTGCAGCCGATCGAACAGCGCCTCCGCGGCACGAATCTCGTCCTGGGTGATATGGCCGTCCACCTTGCACACACAGCCCATCACCGCGAAGGTCGACTCGAGAAACTGATGCTGGATATTGACCACACGGCCCACCAGCGAGCGGCGCAGTCGACGACTGATCCACCAGCCCACGGCAGCCCCGATCAACAGGCCGGGCAGCCGGCCGAAGAGGTAGCCGATAAAGGCACAGATCAGAATGGCAATTGGCATGAAACGTTTACCTGGTCGTGTTGTGTCGGTTCGGGGTTGTCTTGGGTTCAGTCCCGGTGAGTCGCGTCACCCATCGTCTCGAGACGCCGGCGAATGGCGGCCTCGATGCCGGCTGCGTCGAGACCGCAGTCGCGCAGCAGCTCGGCCGGCTTGCCGTGCTCGACGAAGGCGTCCGGAATGCCGAGGTTGAGCACCGCCTGCCGCAGGCCTTCGGCGGCCAGCAGCTCGTTGACGCCGCTACCCGCCCCGCCGGCGACCACGTTCTCCTCCAGGGTGACGATCAGGTCGTGATCGCGTGCCGCCGCGACGATCGCCTCGCGGTCGAGCGGTTTGACCGAGCGCATGTTGATGTGGGTCGCGTTCAGGCTCGCGGCAACCTCGGCCGCCGGCGTATTGAGACTGCCGAACGCGAGCAGGGCGACGCTGGGGAGGGCGTTCTCTTGATCGAGCTGACGCTCGCGACGCACCTCAGCGCGGCCGATGGGAATCCGCGCCTCGAGATCGCCGGGAATCTCGGTACCCGGACCGGTGCCGCGCGGATAGCGCACCGCCGCCGGCCCTTCATGATGATAGGCCGTGGAGAGCATCGCCCGGCACTCCGCCTCGTCCGACGGCGCCAGCACGATGAGCCCCGGCACGCAGCGCAGATAGGAGAGATCGAGCGCACCGTGGTGCGTCGGGCCATCCTCGCCGACCAGCCCCGCGCGGTCGATGGCGAAGGTGACATCGAGATGCTGCACGGCAACATCGTGGATGAGCTGGTCGTAGCCGCGCTGCAGAAAGGTCGAGTAGATCGCCACGACCGGTTTCATCGACTCGCATGCCATGCCGGCGGCAAGCGTCACTGCATGCTGTTCGGCGATCGCCACGTCGTAGTAGCGCTCGGGATAGGTCTGCGAGAAGCGGATCAGGTCCGAGCCTTCGCGCATCGCCGGCGTGATGCCGATCAGGCGCGGATCTGCCGCTGCCATGTCGCAAAGCCAATCGCCAAAGACGTTGCAGTACTTGCGCGGCTTCGGGCGTAAGGAATCATCGCTGCGCGGCTTCGGGCGCAATGAAGAGTCCGCCGGCGTGGTGTCATCGACCTTCGGCACCGGCGGCGGTGTCTTCTCGAGCTTGGTGATGGCGTGAAAGCCGATCGGGTCCGACTCCGCCGGACGAAAACCGCGTCCCTTGCGCGTACGCACGTGCAAAAACTGCGGGCCGTCCTGATCGCGCAGCGCGTTCAACGCCTGATCCAGCGCGGCCAGGTCGTGGCCGTCGATCGGTCCGAGATAGTTGAACCCCATCTCCTCGAACAGCGTCGCCGGACTGATCATGCCCTTGACGTGCTCCTCGGTACGCCGGGCGAACTCCAGCGCGCCGGGCAGGTGCGACAACACCCGCTTGGAGTTCTCGCGCATCGCCGCGTAGGGTTTGCTGGTCAGAATTCGCGTCAGATAGCTCGCCATGCCGCCGACGTTTTCCGAGATCGACATCTCGTTGTCGTTGAGCACCACCAGCAGGTTGGCGTTGACATGGCCGGCGTGAGCGAGGGCCTCGAACGCCATACCGGCAGTGATCGCCCCATCGCCGATCACCGCGCAGACGCGGCGCTTCTCGCCCTTGGCACGCGCGCTCAGCGCCATGCCGAGCGCCGCCGAGATCGAAGTGCTGGAGTGGCCGACGCCAAAGGTATCGAACTCGGACTCTTCGCGCCGCGGAAACGCCGCGAGCCCGCCATATTGACGAATGCTCGAGAGCGCATCACGACGACCGGTCAGAATCTTGTGCGGGTAGGCCTGATGGCCGACATCCCACAGCAGGCGATCATGCGGTGTCTCCAGGGCACGATGCAGCGCGACGGTGAGCTCGACCACGCCGAGGCCAGCGCCGAAATGACCACCGCTGACCCCCACGCTGTAAAGCAGATAGGCGCGCAGTTCGTCAGCGACCTGGCGTAGCTGTGCCAGTGACATCTCGCGCAGCGCCGCTGGCGTGTCGAGCGTATCGAGTAACGGCGTGGTCGGTCGCTGCGTGGGGATCTCGTCAAAGAGCTTCATAGATAATTCGTCGTTACCGGTCAGTGATCGCGAGCGATCATGAAACGAGCCAGCGCCGCCAGCGGTTGCCCGGCATCGCCCAGCGGCCCGAGCGCGGTCAGGGCCTCATCGAGCAGTTCCCGAGCACGCCTCTGGGCGTTCTCGAGCCCGAGCAGCGCGGGATACGTGGGCTTGTGGCGTTCGGCATCCGCGCCCGAGATCTTGCCCAGCGTCTGGGTGTCGCCGGTGACATCGAGCACGTCGTCGTGAATCTGGAAGGCGAGCCCGATGGCAGCCGCGTATTGATCCAGTGCGGCAACGCGCGGATCGGACTCCTCGACCGCCACCAGTGCGCCAAGGCGCACCGCGGCGCGGATCAGTGCGCCGGTCTTGTGCTGATGCATCGCCTGGAGCGCGGCGAGGTCCATGGTCGAGCCGACGGCGCCGAGATCGATGGCCTGTCCGGCAGCCATGCCATCTCGCCCGGCAGCGCGGGCAAGCGTGGTGACCAGTTCACCCAGCCGGGGGTGGGGGCGCGAAGCGAGCGCTTCGAACGCCAGAGTCTGCAGCGCATCGCCGGCCAGAATCGCCAGCGGCTCGTCGAAGGCGCGGTGCACGGTGGGACGCCCGCGACGCAGGTCGTCGTCATCCATCGCCGGCAGGTCGTCATGCACCAGCGAGTAGGCGTGAATCATCTCGATGGCGGCGGCCGGCGCATCGAGCGCCCGATCCTCGGCGCCCAGGGCGCGACCCGCCAGATAGACCAGTACCGGACGCAGCCGCTTGCCGGTACCGAGCACGCTGTAATTGATGGCATCGTCGAGCGTCGCGCAGGCACCGCCCTGACGATTGAGCCAGCCGGTCAATACATGCTCGCTGCGCGAGCGCGCGGCGTCGATCACGCCTTCGGCTCTCGGTGCGTCAGCGCTCACGATCACCCCCTCCGGCGGCGGCATCCGACGGGGCATCGAACGGCGCCGGACGCAGGCTGCCATCGGCCTGCTCGAGCAGTGCCTGCACTTTGAGCTCGGCATTGTCGAGCCGGCCCTGCGCATCCCGCGTCAGTCGGATGCCACGTTCGAACGCGGCCAGCGACGCCTCCAGCGTCAGCTCGCCGGACTCCAGCTGTGCGACGAGCTGCTCGAGCTGGGTCAAGGTCGTGGCAAAATCCTGTGGAACATCCTGTTCGGCCATGGGTTTCCCGGTGATGGAGGTCGCATTACCCGCACATGACTGTCATGGCGTTCAAGATCGGGAGCTTTCACAGCTGCGTTTGCGCCGATAACCCATCCGATCCGAATTGCACACGCCGCTTGGCAGTCACCTCGCGCTGGTCAAAGGTTACCGAGTATACACCGCCGCCCCCGGGGGTCGTCTGCCCTTGCCGATCAAACCGTACCGACATCCTGTCCGGCAGCATCAGGAAATAATTAACCTGTATCAAAAAAACCGACGTTCGACGCTTTTAACGGCATTTTCCATCATAAAACTTGCATATCGACTGGAACGCTCACGACGAACTATCTAGCTTGATAGTCAGTGCACCAGTTGTGCACTACATGGACATCACATTGCACGGAGCAAATCATGAAAGCACTCGTCTACCAGGGTAGTCGCGATGTACGCGTCGAAAACGTGCCGGAGCCCACTATCGAGCAGGATGACGATATCGTACTGCGTGTTACCGCTACCGCCATTTGTGGATCCGACCTGCATCTCTACCGTGGCTCGATGCCGGCAACGGAACCGGGCGACATCTTCGGGCACGAATTCATGGGGATCGTCGAGGCGGCCGGCTCGGCCGTGACCAGCGTCAAAAAAGGAGATCGCGTCGTGGTCCCCTTCGTCATTGCCTGCGGTAGCTGCTTCTTCTGCCAGCACGCCCTTTATGCCGCCTGCGAGACGACCAATCCGGATGCCGGCGGCTCGCTCAACAAGAAGTCGATCCCCGCTCCCGCGGCCCTGTTTGGGTTTTCTCACATGTATGGCGGCGTTCCGGGCGGTCAGGCAGAGTACGTGCGGGTTCCGCAAGCCAACGCAGGGCCTTTTGCCATCCCGGACGGGCTCGATGACGAACAGGTCCTGTTCATGTCGGACATCCTCCCGACCGGCTATCAGGCCGTACTTAACGCCGGCGTAAAGCCCGGCTCGAGCCTTGCAATCTTCGGCGCCGGTCCGGTGGGTCTGCTGTCGGCGGCCTGCGCCAGAATGGAAGGCGCCGAGCGCATCATCATGGTGGACAATCAGGCGTATCGCCTGGAATTCGCTCGCAAGGCCTATGGTGTCGAGACAATCAACTTCGATCAGGTCGACGATGTCGCCGAGGCGATCATTCAGTCTACCGAGGGACATCGTGGCGTCGACGCGGTCATCGATGCAGTCGGCTACGAATCAAAAGGCCATGGCGGCAGCCTGCCGAAGATGGATCATTTCGAGGTCGAGAGCAGCGATATCGCGCTGCATCAATGTATGGCCGCCGTTCGCCGCGGCGGTAGTATCAGCATTCCTGGCGTCTACGCGGGCGCCGTCGAAGGCTTTCTGATCGGCGACTTTTTCGATAAGGGGCTCTCCATGAAAGGAGGCCAGACACACGTCCATCACTACCTGCCAACTCTGCTGGAAGCTATCGAAAAAGGCACGCTCAAGCCTGAAACGATCATCAGCCACCGGCTCAAGCTCGACCAGGCGGCAGACGCCTATCGCATGTTCGAAAACAAGCAGGACGACTGCCGAAAAGTCGTGTTGACCCCCTGAAACCCGCGAATTGCGGCTGCCGTTTGGCGGCCGCGCCCCTTGGTGTCGGGGCGCGTCCCAACTCTACCTTGATTTCGCCTCGGTCGACGCCGGTCGATCTACGGCATGTGTACCATTCACCTGGACCTGCACCGATTTCATTCTCGCAAGCGACGCATGTGTTACTCTATGCGCCCGCTGGTGGCACCTGCGCTGGTCGATCTGCCGGTCGATTCTCCCGAGGGTCATTCTGATTTTCAGACCCGATGGTCAGCCCCGATCGATCAACCGAAATGCCGCCGGTCTTTCCCATGACCGCGATACGCCCTGCCGGGCCCTCATCGCGACAAGCCGATGAAGAAAGGTTGACCCCTCAATGGCCAAGACGTCTCTCGACAAGAGCAAGATCAAGTTCCTGCTGCTTGAAGGCATTCACCAGTCCGCCGTGGATACCCTGCTCAACGCGGGCTATACCAATATCGAGACGCTTTCCACGTCGCTGACGGAAGAGGATCTGATCGAAAAGATCCGCGACGTGCACTTCATCGGCATTCGCTCGCGCACGCAGCTGACCGAAAAAGTCTTTGCCGCGGCCGAAAAGCTCACCGCCGTGGGCTGTTTCTGCATCGGTACCAATCAGGTCGATCTGAATGCCGCACTCAAGCGTGCGATTCCGGTCTTCAATGCACCGTACTCCAACACCCGCTCCGTCGCCGAACTGGTGCTGGCCGAAGCGATCATGCTGCTGCGCGGTATCCCCGAGAAGAACGCCCGCGCTCATCAAGGTGGCTGGCTGAAATCGGCGAAGAACTCTCATGAAGCGCGCGGCAAGACGCTGGGTATCGTCGGCTACGGCAGCATAGGTGCCCAGCTCTCGGTACTGGCCGAGGGGCTCGGCCTCGACGTCATCTATTACGATGTCGTCACCAAGCTCGCAATGGGCAACGCCCGCCAGGTCGGCAGTCTCGAGGAGTTGCTCGCGCGCGCCGACGTGGTCAGTCTGCACGTGCCGGATCTGCCGGCCACCCGCTGGATGATCGGTGCCGAGCAGATTGCGCTGATGAAGCAAAACGGCATTCTGATCAATGCCTCCCGCGGTTCCGTGGTCGAGATCGAGCCGCTGGCCGACGCCCTCAAGAGTGGCAAGCTGCTCGGCGCGGCCGTCGACGTCTTCCCGGTCGAGCCCAAGGGTGCCAACGAAGAGTTCGAATCGCCGCTGCGCGGTCTCGAGAACGTGATCCTGACGCCGCACATCGGCGGGTCTACGCTGGAAGCGCAGGAGAACATCGGCATCGAAGTCGCCGAGAAGCTGGTGACCTACTCCGACAACGGCACTACCATTACCTCGGTCAACTTTCCCGAGGTGGCACTGCCGTCGCATCCGGACAAGCACCGCCTGCTGCACATCCACGAAAACGTGCCGGGCGTGCTCTCCGAGATCAACCGGGTGCTGTCCGAAGATGACATCAACATCGCCGGTCAGTTCCTGCAGACTAACGACAAGGTCGGCTACGTCGTGATCGACGTCGACAAGGCCTACGGCAAGCAGGCGCTGGAGGCGCTCAAGCAGGTCGATCACACCCTGCGTATTCGAGTGCTCTACTCCGAGAGCGACTATCAGCGCTAACGGAATCAGCCCGCTTCGGCCGATATGAAAACCGCCCGGTGACTGGATCATCGGGCGGTTTTTTCTTGCCTGACGGGTCACGCCAGGCCTCCCCTATCGGCCCGACTCAGGGCAATTCGCCGGAGCCGTTCTGGCCCCGCGAGGCGTCGGCCGGATTGGCCGTCGGCCCGTCCTGCGGCACGCCAGGCTCCACCTCCCGCTGACCGTTGCCCCACGAATTGAAGGTGCAGCCGGAGAGCGCCGAAAGCAGCAGAGCACCGATGAGGGCGGCCAAGATTCGCTGTCGCATGATAGTGATCCCTTGCAGTCGTTTTTAGAAATCCACGCCGATACCAGCGTAGACCGTTCGCCCCGGCGCCGTGTCGAAGTAACGCGCGTTGGTCGCATTGATGATGACGTTCGCGTAATGCTCTCGGTCGAACAGGTTGCGAACTCCGGCGTAGGCTCTCAATACGGTATCACCGCCCAGGCGCCAGCCGTCGCCACCGCGCAGGCCAACCAGCCAGACATCACCGACATCGACATCGTTGGCATCATCGGCGACCATCGAACCGACGTACTGCGTCTGCAGCGTGACAAAGCGCTCGCCGGCGCCTTGCCACGTCAGGCGGTTGACCCAGGTATTCTCGGGCAGCCCTGGAATCCGGTTGCCACCATAGCTCGCGCTCTCGGTCCGATAATCGTCAAACTTGTAGCTTGCCAGCGTCAGCGCACTATCGAGGCGCCAGGCCGGCGCAAACTGCCAGCCCAGCTGCGTCTCCAGGCCCTGCTGCGTGCTCTCGCCAGCATTGCGGTAGTAGGTCTTGCCCGCATCGTTTTCGTAGGCGACGAGCGAATCCCTGACTCGCGTCGAGAACAGCGCCACGTCGTAATCGAGGCCGTTATCGAACGTGCCGCGCAGTCCGAGCTCGCGGTTCCAAGCCTGCTGCGGATCGATCGACGGATTGAAGCCCCCGCCATCGGGATTGGCGAACTCCGAGAATGTCGGCGTCTCATAGGCCGTTCCCGTGGTGAGGTAGACCTGATGCCGAGGTAGATAGCGGAAGCTCAGCCCCGCGCTGCCGCTCCACTGCTCTAGCGTGCGATCGCCGCTGTCGTCGCCATCTTCGAGGTGACGATCGTCGATATCGAAATCGACCGTGTCGTAGCGGGTGCCCAGCGACAGCGTCCAGCGACGGGTCAGATCGAGATCGCCCTGTGCAAAGACGCCGACAGACGTCGCCTGCTGGGTCTCGTCCTGAGAACGTCTGACGTGCTCACCATCGATGAGCACATCGTCACTGTGGCGGTCGTCATCCTGGCGCGCGACATCGAGACCGACCGCGTATCGCAGCGGCAGGCTGCCCAGCATCAACGCCTGGTGGTACTCGGCACTGGCACCGTAGTAATCACGATCGTAGGCAATGTAGTTCTCGACACTAGTGATATCGGCCGAGCCCCCCGCATAGGCGAGCTGCTGCTCATAGCCGCGATGGAGATAGAACCCCTTAAGATAAAACTCGCCCGGGCCTGCCGAGAGATCCTGATACTGAAGCCCAACCACCTGCTGATCGACCTCCTGACCGGAATCGATATCCTCGGGTGAATAGTCGTAGTAGCCACGCGTGTTCATCGTGTCGGTGCGACTATCATGCACGGATTCGCGCGTCTTGCCGCCCGGGTCCTCGGCATAGGGGCTGTCGAGCAGATTGACGATCGCGGTGATCTTGCGGTCATCGCCGAGATCCCGGCTCAATTTGCCATTGAAAAGATATTTCTCCGCCGCGCTGTGATCGCGATAGCCGTCAGTGCCGAGCGCCGAGAAACTCAGGTGATGCGACCAGGGTCCCTCGACGCCGCCGTTGCTGACAGACGCCTTGCGATAACCGTCGCTACCGACCCCGAGCCTGAGATGACTACCGGGATCGTCCTCACCATCGGAGGTGGTCACGCTGATGACACCACCGGCGGCATTGCCGTACTGAACGGCGGCCGGCCCGCGGATGACTTCGATGCGCTCGGCGCTATCGAGATCGATGGCATCCGTTTGCGCCTGTCCGTCCGGCAGCGTGTAGGGAATACCATCGACCATCAGAGTGATGCCACGAACGCCCCACGGCGTCCGTGCGCCGAAGCCACGGATCGATATCCGCTCGCCCTGGGCGAAATTGTAGCGATTTTGCAGATAGAGGCCCGGGACGATATCGAGCGACTCATCCAGCGTCACGCGCTGCTGGCCCTGCTGGATCGCGTCGCGATCGACCACCGAGACCGCCGCTGGCGTGGCGTAGATCTCCCGCGCCAGCCGTGGCGCACTCACCGTGATGACTGGCCGCGACTGCACCGATGTGTCCGTGGCAGACGACTGCGCTTGTGCCGCGCTCGCGGCCATCCCCGCACCGAGACTCAGCGCGATGGGCAAGATAGAGGTTTTCATGGCGTTCCCTGCGATCCTTGAATGCCGCTCGAAAGGCGGCTTTTCGGTTCCTGTGGGCCTCACGGCTCTGCCGCGTGCCTGCACATTCTATCAGGCGCGTCACTATGCCCCACCCTTCGACGACTCTCAAAAAACCGCCGGGAGCGGTTTTTGACGCCGTAGGCGGCCCACAGGGTGGCCGCCAAGGATGGCGGGCCACAAAAAACCGCCGGGCAGTTTTGATCGGCGCCCCAACTCATGAAGGTACATACTCGAGCGAAGCGCGAGCCCAAATCGCATTGGCGAGAAGTGTGAGCGTTGACCATGCTGGGGGAGCAGCACTCCTACCATCGTAGCAATCCATCACCAAGCACGGAGGCTTGACCATGGATCTCGCCATCAATGGCAAGACAGCGCTCATCACGGGCGCACAGGGCGGCATTGGCCTGGCAACGGCGAAGCAGTTGGCCGCCGAGGGTGTCAACCTGGTCCTCAGCGATCTTGATGCCGAGGCTCTCGACAAAGCCGCCGCAACACTATCGGTGAAACCGCTCTGCATCACCGCGGACGTCACCGACCAGAGCGACGTCGACGCGCTGGTCGAACAGGGCACCGAGCGCTTCGGCGCTATCGATATCGTCATTCACACGGCGGGCGTGACCGGCGCCAAGGGCGACCCGCTCGAGCTCTCCGACGAGGACTACGAGCACGCCTGGAAGATCGACTTCTTCTCCGCCGTGCGCATGGCGCGAGCGACCATTCCGGCGATGCGCCAGCGTGGCTGGGGACGCTTCATCTGTATCACGTCGGAAAACACGGTGCAGCCCTACTGGGAAGAAGCGGTCTACAACACCGCCAAGGCCGCTCTCGGCGCCTTCATCAAGAATCTCTCCTACAAGGAAGCCGCCCATGGCGTGCTCTGCAACACGGTCGCGCCCGCCTTCATTGAGTCGCCGATGACCGACGGCATGATGGAGAATCGCGCCAAGGACCTGAACTGCTCGTTCGATGAGGCGGTGGAGAGCTTCCTCGCCGAGGAGCGCCCCGGCATCGTCGCCAAACGGCGCGGCCAAGTGGATGAGGTCGCTTTCGCCATCGCCATGCTGGCGTCCGAACGTGCCTCTTTCATCAACGGTAGCAACGTGCGCGTCGATGGGGGTTCGGTGCTAGCCGTCCAGAACTGAGCCACGCGGCTCGATACCGGTACGACGAACAACGGGGCCAATGGGCCCCGTTGTTCGTTGTCCTCGACCGTCTCGCGTCGATGATTACATGCTGTAGACCAGCGACACCCCAGTCGTGGTATCGGTCTGACTGGATGCGCTCGGCGGCGGATTATCGTTGAACTCCACCTCGTAGGAGACCTTCAGCGCCAGCGAATCGTTCATCGCGACCGTCAGCGCCGTCTGCGAGCGACCGATGATGTTCTCATCGGAGGCTTCCGTCGCCAACGACTGGGAGAACTTGGAATTTTCCGAGAACTGCCAGTCGTAATCCAGACCGGCGTAGAGCAGGCCGACGTTGTCACTACCGCCCTCTTCGAACTCATCGTGACGCACACCCGGACCGACCTCGACCGCCAGCGAGTGCGGCGGACCAACGAGTAGCTGGCGACCGTAACCGCCGACCAGCGTGGACTGGGAATCGTAGCCCGAGAAGCGATCCTTGTCCCATCGCGCCAGACCGAACAGATAGTTGTACTGGGACAGGTTATAGCGCGTCTTGCCCTGCACCATGTACTCCTCGGCGGAGGTCTCCTCGTCGTCGCTGGCGCTCTTGGCGCTCAGCTGAAGATTGTAGGACCAGGGCGCATTGAACCAGGTCATGTCCGCGCCGGCGCGCAGGCTCTCACTATTGCTGTTGCCACTGATCTTGTTGTAGCCGAGCTCGGCCTGGCCCTTGAACGGCTCATCGGCCGTGGCGGGATTGGCCATCGCATCGAAATCGTCGATCTGCGCCTGCGCGCTGCCCGCCAGCCCCAGGCTAACGACCCCGGCGGTGAAAAGAGAGTAGTGACGCAGACGTCTTCCTTGATACGGCATTCGTCCTTGATGACTCACACTGTCGGCCTCTTGTGGCAATGAACATGGCTGAACGTCGAATTGACGCCAGCGTCGTTCATTAAACTTAACCCAGGACAAGGACTCAACCGTGTCGGCGGCGCATTCACAATTCCCCCACGATTGACTGACCGGCCGGCAACACGGCTGTCGATCTGCCATAAAAAAGGCGAGCCAGTCGGCTCGCCACAACAACTTCCGTCAATGATTCAGTCGATCTCACCCCGACGGAAGAGCGCTCGGTTGATGACTTGATACTCGCCGCGAGAGGGCCCACGGCGAAGCTTCAAGCCTCGATGGTTAGCCAAGGTAAGCGAGCGCCCGGCCGTCGTCAATATTTATGGAAACGTTTTCCAGTTTTCGAATGATCGATACCCGAGCGACATCAAAATGACGTCTCGATGATCGCCCGAACCGCAAGATCGTCATCGACCAGCAGCAGGTTGCGCCACTTGTCGAAGGTCAGGCAGGGATGCGAAGTGCCGAGAGCGATCACATCGCCGACCGCGACGTCGGCATCGCCGGGAATCTCGATGAAGAGATGCTGATCCATGATGTGGAAGCTGCGCCAGCCACTGAGCAAGGTTGCCGTGGAAGCATCGCCATCGACGGGGTAGCGCCGCAGCGGAATCGGCAGATCGGGCTCGTGGCCGATATCGCGCTTGCCCAGCGCGACGATGGCAAGACCCGGCTCCGGCAGCGACTGAACATGCGCGAAGACTTCCAGCGCCGGCTGGAGTTCTCCCTCGAGCCCCGGCTGGCGTGCCTTGATATCCTCCATGGCACCGGCATAGAGCTTGTGGTCGTGAACCACATAGCAGCCGGGGCGCAGCACTGGCGTGTAATACTCACGCAGCTCGGCGTTATCAAAAGCCTCGGCGATCAGATCGAACCATTTGGAGCCAGAGGCGGTGACGATCGGCGCCTGGCGCTGAAGAACGCCGCTGGCGCGTAGCATCTTGACGGTATCGACCAGCCGCTCGCCGTAGGCGCGCACCGCGGCGATCTCGTCGTCGCCGCCAATCAGCCCCTCGTAACCCTCGATGCCGACCAGCGCCAGCGCGGGCTGCTCCCCGATCGCCGTCGCCAGTGTTTCCACCTGCACCGCGTTGCGACAGCCACAGCGGCCGCCCTCGATGCCGAGCTCGATCAGCACGTTCAGCGTCAGGTTCCTGTCGGCGAAGAACTCACCCAGCGCGCGGACGTTGGCGACGCTGTCGACCACGCAGTAATACTCCAGCCCCGCGGCGATGGCATCCGCCACCAGTACCATGTTCGCTCGGCCGACGAGCTGGTTGACCATCAGCACCCGCTCGATGCCGTGAGCGTGTGCCGCCGCCGTCTGCACCGCGGTTGCCAGCGTGATGCCCCACGCGCCCGCGTCGATCTGCCGTTTGAACATCTTGGTTGCCATGGTGGTCTTGCCGTGCGGCGCGAGCTTGGCGCCGTGCGCCTCGGCGAAGCGCTGCATCCAGGCGATGTTGTGCATGAGCGGTGCTTCGAAGATCGCCGCAGCGGGCAGCGGTACATCGGCAAGCAGGTTGGCCGGGCTTGCCAGAGGCGCCCCCTTCTCCAGTGGCCGCGGTCTGGCCCGGCCAACGACTTCCACGGTATCGGTCATTCGTCTCTCCTCGAAAAACAGCGTTGTCATGAGCCAGGCATCGATACGACACCGCGCTTGCCCGTCGATCCGGCTTCGGCATCAAACCCTCTGTCAGATCCTCTGCCAGACCTTTGAGTTATTTACTAACACATAAAATAGAAATATGTTAGTTACTAACAAAGCCACCCCGTTCATGGAAAGCGAGCCCGCCTTGAGTCAGGAAATCGACATTCTCTCGTTGATCACCGCCCGCCTGCCCAGTCTGCGCGACGCGGAAAAAAAGGTCGCCGGTCTGATCTTCGACGATATCGACTTCGTCGCCGAGGCGAGCATCGGTGAGATCGCCAAGCGCGCGGAAGTGAGCGATGCCACGGTGACGCGCTTCGCCCGCGCCGTCGAGTGTCGCAACGTGCGCGATCTCAAGACCCGCCTGACCCGGGCGCTCGCCGCCGGTCGTCGTTTCATCCAGGAGGCCAGCGAAGACGACGGCCTGGGCGTGATCTACGACACCGCCGCCCAGACGCTGGCGCTGAATCGCACCTTGATGGAACAGGCGGATATCGAGGGCGCCGTGGAGATGCTCGATAGCGCCCGCCAGATTCTGGTATTCGGCGCCGGCGGCGGATCGACGGTGATGGCACAGGAGATGCAGTTCCGCCTGGTGAGGCTCGGCTACGCCATCAGCGCCTACCCGCAGTCACTGTTGCCGCGCATGGTCGCCTCCACGCTGGAGCCGAACGATGTCGTCGTCGCCCTTTCGGTAAGTGGCTATACCCCGGAAATCAACGAGGCGGCCGAGCTGGCACGTGAATATGGCGCTCGTGTACTGGCGATCACCGCCGTCGGTTCGCCGTTGGCCAGGATCGCCGATATCTCCCTGCCCCTGGCGGCTCGGGAGACCGACTACATCTATTTTCCGTCGTCGTCGCGCTACGCCATGATGGCCGCCGTCGATATGCTCGCGCTGGGCCTCGCGTTGCGTCACCGAATGCGGACCCGCGACAAGCTGCGCCGACTCAAGATCACGCTCGACGCCCACCGCGGCGGCGACAACCGACAGCCGCTGGGAGATTGAGCGTGAGTCACGATCTTCTGATTCGCCGCGCTAGCGTGATCGACGGCAGCGGGCGCGAGCCCTTCATCGCCGACGTGGCGATCGACGGTGACCGCATCGTCGCCGTCGGCGATCTGGGTCACCCCGACGCCCGCGAGACGATCGACGCCTGCGGGTTGATGCTGACACCCGGCTTCATCGACGTGCATACCCACGACGACACCAACGTCATCCGTACCCCGGAGATGCTGCCAAAGCTCTCCCAGGGCGTGACCACGGTGGTAGTCGGCAACTGCGGCATCAGCGCGAGCCCGGTGAGACTCCAGGGTGACGACGTGCCGGACCCGATGAATCTGCTTGGCCGCGCTGAGGATTTTCGCTATCCGACCTTCGCCGCCTACGCCGAGGCGATCGAGCAGGCGCAACCCAGCGTCAACGTCGCCGCGCTGATCGGCCACACCAGCCTGCGCAGTCAGGTCATGGATCGTTTCGACCGCCCAGCCAGCGAAGGCGAGATCATGGCCATGCGCGAGGCGCTGGAAACGGCATTGGCCGAGGGCGCGGTCGGCATGAGTTCCGGGCTCGCCTATCGCAACGCCTATCACGCGCCGACGGCCGAAATGAACGCCCTGGTCGAAGCGGTCGGCCGCGCCGGCGGCGTCTACACGACCCACCTGCGCGACGAATTCGCCGGGCTGCCCGAAGCGATGGACGAAGCCTTCGCCACCGCCCGCCACGCCCAGGCGCCACTGGTGATTTCGCATCTGAAATGTGCCGGGGCCGGCAACTGGGGCAATGCGCCCAAGGCACTAGCGAAGCTCGATGCCGCCGCGCTGACCCACCACGTCAATTGCGACTGCTATCCGTACACCGCGGGATCATCGACGCTGGATCTGGGCCAGGTCACCGACGAGATCGATATCTTCATCACCTGGTCGGAGCCGTATCCGGAGATGGCGCGCCAGCCACTGAAAACGATCGCCGAAAGCTGGGAACTGTCGCTGATTGAGGCCGCTCGGCGCTTGCAGCCGGCAGGCGCCGTCTACCACAACATGAGCGAGGCGGACATGCGGCTGGTGCTGTCGCACCCGCTGTCGATGGTCGGCTCGGATGGCCTTCCCAACGATCCGCATCCGCATCCGCGACTGTGGGGCGCGTTTCCCCGCGTGCTGGCGCACTACAGCCGCGATCTGAAACTGCTGCCGCTGACCGAAGCCGTGCGCAAGATGACCGGGCTTTCCGCCGCCAACTTCGGCCTCACCGACCGCGGCGAGATCCGCGTCGGTGCCTTCGCCGATCTGGTGCTGTTCGATCTCGAAGCCCTCGAGGATACCGCGACCTATAGCGCCCCGATCGCCAGGGCCAGCGGCATCGAGCGGGTCATCGTCAACGGTGTGATCAGCTACCGCCAGGGCGAGGCCAGCGGGCCCGGCGAACCCACAAGGACACGTGCCGGCAGATTGCTGCGTCGCGACGTGAAGCTCTCGCCCGCGCCAATCGCCCGTCTTCCATGACTTACCGACTTACCCCGAACCCAACCGTGATTTCACAGGAGAACATGGCATGAGCATCAAACGTTATGGCGTCGAGGGTGGCGTCGGCACCGGCGGCCAGAAGCTACCGTTCGCCCGCGCCACCGAAGCGGCCGGCTGGCTGTTCGTCTCGGGCCAGACGCCGATGACCGATGGCGAAGTCGTCGAAGGCAGCATCATCGAGCAGTCCCGACTCGCTTTCGCCAACTGCCTGGCCATCGCCGAAGAAGCTGGCTACGGCGTCGAGGACGTGGTTCACGTCACCGCCGTGCTCACCGACGCGCGCTACTTCAGCTCATTCAACAAGGTGTTCAAGGAAGTGTTCGGCGATCACCCGCCGGCGCGGATCTGCAGCGTTCAGGACCTCGTCGTCGACTGCAAGGTGGAGGTCGATATCAAGTGCTATCGCGCCGACCGCGCCTAGCCTCGAAGCTGGCTGCGCTCGGCCATGCGTCGTTAAAAACCGACTCAATATGCTCATTTACACCCACGTAAACTGCGCTATCTCGTCGATTTTTGCCTCGCCTGACCATCGCTCGCCTAGCTTCGATATAGCGCTGGAATAATGCCCGCACGAGAGACAAAAGCGGAGAAGTTAGAAAGGTGGCCGCGCCCCGGCAAGGGCGCGGCCGCAGTGAAAAACCCCAC
>NZ_BMZI01000002.1:192933-246759 GCF_014652715.1 Salinicola rhizosphaerae
GACAATTATAAGAGGTCAAAATGAACAGTCACGTTTTCCTCGGGGCCTTCATCGTCTACGTGATCGTGATGATCGTGTTCGGTGCCTGGGTCTCGCGCAAGAGCCGCGGCAACGGCGATGATTTCCTGCTCGGCGGACGTAGCGTCCCGATTTTCCTGACCATCGGCACCACGGTGGCAACCATGGTCGGCACCGGCTCGAGCATGGGCGCCGTCGGTTTCGGTTACGCCAACGGCTGGGCCGGTGCGCTCTACGGCATCGGCGGCGCCATCGGCGTGCTGCTGCTGGCGTTCTGGTTCGCGCCGGTGCGCCGATTTCGCTTCATGACCATGAGCGAGGAGCTCTCCTACTACGTCGGCGCCAATCGCTGGGTGCGCAATATCGTTGCGGTGCTGATCTACATCGCCTGTATCGGCTGGCTGGGCGCGCACATTCTTGGCGGCGGGCTCTATCTGTCGTGGATGGCGGGAATCGATCTGACCACGGCGCGCGTCCTGGTTGCGCTGGGCTTCGGCATCTACTGCGTGATCGGCGGCTACATGGCGGTGATCTGGACCGACACCGTGCAGGCGGTGGTGCTGTTCGTCGGCTTCATCGTGATGGCGATTATCGCCCTGTTCGAAGTCGGCGGCTTCTCCGGCCTCGGCGCCAACATGGACGTCGCGGCCACCAGCTTCCTGGGTATCGACAAGATCGGGCTGATACCGGCCATCTCGCTCGCCGCGGTCATCGCCGTCGGTGTACTCGCCACGCCCTCCTATCGTCAGCGCATCTACTCCGGCAACTCGGTGGGCTCGGTGCGCAAGTCGTTCGTCATCACCGGCATTCTCTACCTGCTCTTCTCGATCATCCCGGCGATCATCGGCATGGCGACTCATGCGCTCAATCCCGGTCTCGACAACAGCAATTTCGCCTTCCCGTTTCTCGCCACTGAGATTCTGCCGCTGTGGCTCGGCCTGCTGCTGCTGGTCGCGGGGCTGTCGGCCACCATGTCGAGCGCGAGTTCGGATGCCATTGCCGGTGTTTCGATCCTGCTGCGTGACGTCTACGTGCTGTTTACCGGTCACACGCCGTCGGCCCGAAAGGTGGTGGGACTCTCACGGCTGGCGCTCATCGCCACCATCGGCCTGGCGCTGCTTTTCGCGCTGACCTCCGATAACGTCATCAGCTATATCACCAGCATGATCGCCACGGTGATGGCCGGCATGTTCGTGTGCGGCGTGCTGGGGCGTTTCTGGCCCCGCTACAACTGGCAAGGCGCCATCGCCACGCTGATCGCGGCCTCCGCGACCTCGCTGGCGGTGATCAACGTCGACAGCTGGAGCATGTTCTGGGGCAACCCGAGCATTCCGGCGGTGCTGGTCGCGCTGATCGTGGGCGTCGTCGTCAGCCTGATCACTCCGGCCTCGAAGGTCACGCCAGAACAAGCACTCAAGATCATCGATGACGAACGCGAGCGCATGGAGCTGGAGGCCGATCCGGCCGAAGCGATCGGTGCCAAGTCGGCCTGACGCTGAGCCGGTAAGATCACTTCGATGCCCCGCGCCCAGGCGGGGCATCGTCGTTTCGGGCACAGACCAGATCGTCAATTCGCCAGCGTGATCCGAATCGCCATCGGCCGCTCGTCGAGGTTGTCGGCGCCGCCGCGGTCGACGACGAGGAACTCGCCTTCCTGCCCCAGCACCGAATGGATCGCGTGCCAGGTGCCCGCGCGATAGTTGACGCCTTGCCGGCCGTCGGTGACGAAGGCGCAGATCTTCTGCGTATCGATCTCATCGCCCGGCGGTGCGACGACGACGATGAAGCGCTCCTCGTGCAGCGGCATGAACGCCTGGCTGCCCAGCGGATGGCGCTCGAGCAGTTCGAGTTCCAGCGGCAGGGTGATCGGCTGGCTGACGAAAATACTGATCAACGGCGACGACGGCGCATCGACGATCTCGACCGCTGCCAGATCATGGTGGCGCTGGGTTCGGCCATTGTTGATGGGGAACGACGCGCTGGTACGGGCATCGATGACGTCGCCGAACGGCGCGAATGCCTCTCGGGTCAGTGGTCTTGCGGTCAATTCGAGCATGCATTTCTCACTGTGCTATTTCAGAACTGATCTAGTTCAGGACCGATCCGTTTCAGACCCGATCTATATCAGGACCGGGCGGCCAGTGATCGGTCCGCGCCGATCTCCGCTCATGTCTGTCGACTGCCCGCCACTTCGTATACAAAATAAAGAGAGCCATGCACCACCCAGGTGCGCCATCTAACGGTGCTGAGCGAATCGCGTGCACCTGCTGGGAAGTCATGCCCCCGTCCGATGCCTTGCGGAAAAGATTCTCCCATCCCCTCGAAAATGAGCCGTCATCGAGCGGCGCGAGAGGCTTGGTGACAACTCTCTGATCTCCGGCGCTTTTCGATCGCTGATCTGCCGTGAGGTCATGTCCAGAGTACGACGATAGGGGAATAGCCCTGCGTCATGGCACAAATCTTGTATACAAAAATATAAACCGACCCCTAAAGCTCACGCGGAGAGCGCCGCCATGTCAAAACGACCCGCCCATTACAGCGAACGGCTACACAATGCCGATCTCGCGCCCACGCAGCAGAACTGGAACTGGTACAACATCCTCGCGTTCTGGCTCTCGGACGTCCACAGCGTCGGCGGCTATGTGGTCGCGGCGAGCCTGTTCGCTTTTGGCCTGGCCGGCTGGCAGGTGCTGATTTCGCTGCTGGTCGGGATCTGCATCGTGCAGATTTTCGCCAACCTGATGGCGCGGCCAAGCCAGAAGGCGGCAGTGCCGTTTCCGGTGATCTGCCGTCTCTCTTTCGGCGTCTTCGGCGCCAACATTCCGGCAATGATCCGCGGACTCATCGCCGTGGTGTGGTACGGCATCCAGACCTATCTCGCCTCCAACGCGCTGACGATCGTCATTCTGCGTCTGTTTCCGGGCATGGAGTCGCTGGCCGGCCCCAGCTTCCTCGGCCTCTCCTATCTGGGCTGGATCAGCTTCATGCTGCTGTGGTGCCTGCAGGCGATCGTCTTCTGGCGCGGCATGGATTCGATCCGCCGCTTCATCGACTGGTCGGGCCCGGCGGTCTATATCGTGATGTTCGCCCTCGCCGCCTGGCTGGTGTGGCAGGCAGGCTGGGCGAACATCAGCTTCACGCTTTCCGATATCCAGCTCTCGCCCGGCGAGCAGCTCTGGCAGATGGTGATTGCCGCTGCCATCGTCGCCGGCTATTTCGCCGGGCCAACGCTCAACTTCGGCGATTTCACCCGCTATGCGCGCAGCTTCGGCGACGTCAAACGCGGCAACTTCTGGGGCCTGCCGGTCAATTTCCTGGTGTTCTCGGCGACCACGGTGATGACGGTAAACACGTTAGTAGAAAAAGTACGGAGGTGAAAACGATTCGAAAACCCATTAATACCGTCCCGAAAATATACCCAGCATTTAAATGAAACTAAATTTCATATCAATAATTATTTCTAGAACTCAAACACCATTAATAAGAGAAATCAGCTCTTCAGGAGTGATTTCATTTTTATGAACCTGGTCATGATGGACATTACACAGAGTGATAAGATTGTCAGCGGTATTAGTCCCTCGATTCGCATGATGGATGATATGATGAAGTTCTAAAATTCTCCTAGGATCACCGGGAATAAGATTAGAGTACCCCCAGTTACATTTACGACATTTATGATTATCACGCGTTAGAACATCCACGCGAACACTATCAGGAATATTCCTATCATGAGGTTGAGCCTGTTTATCTTCCTCTAACACATAAACACCTACAGGAAGCTCAGGATTTCCAGACACTTTAGTTAATATGGGCCAGCCCTCTTCAGTACGAAGTTCTCGAATTCTGCGAGGCCACTCCGATTTATCATTAGCAAGGTACTTTAACTCTTCCCCAGTAACGTGCTCGCCTACATTTAGACGAAGATATTCGAGTATTTTGCTTTTAATCCCTTTCTCGCTTTTTCTAATCCTATTGGCTGAATTCCACCGGAACGCAGCATCTCTATCCTGACTGTTCTCTAGTAAAATATAGCTATCAGGGCTAAGCTCCAAATTCTTATCAGACGTTAATTCTGACTCCCCCAACTCTCCCTCATCTATCATTTGGCGAATCATCGCGCCGGACAATATAGGCCAACCTTCTTGAACTCGAAGTTCGCGGATACGTCTGGCATATTCGCTTATGCCTGCGACAACCATTAACTCATCACCTTTAATTAAGCTCCCATGATACTTGCAGAGGTAAGCGATGATGCGATCACGTGCATTTTCAAGATTCTCTCCTTGAATTAGAGAGCTACCGAGATCTCGTAGCAAATAATTGGCTGGCACTAAAGCCTGAACCTGCTCTCTTAAGTCAGATTGGTTAAGTCTCTTATCAAAGTCAGTTAGAAGCGTTATTAACTGTTGTCTTAATAAATGCGGATCTGAACGCTGGGACCTACGAGCCATTTAGCCCCTCTCCAATTCCAGTTGAAAATTAAGTGGTTTATCTTCTTTCTGCTTGACGACTGTCACTCTTTTACCCAACAATTCCTGGACGTAAGCAGCTATTTTTTGTGCGAAAATTGGAGGAACAGCATTTCCAATTTGGCGAGCAACTTCAATTTTGGAACCAACAAAAACGAAAGTATCAGGAAAAGACATCAGCCGAGCTGCTTCCCGATGGGTAATGGGGCGGTCAGCCTCTGGATGCAGGTAGCGTCCTTTTTCAGGCTTGAAAAATTCCGTCCGAATAGTAACTGAGGGACGATTCCACCAGAGCCTACCGAACAGGTCCGTACCTCCAGATTTTTTCCTGATCCAGCAGGCTGGAGTGATATCAGGTCGACGCTCTTGTAAATCGAACCGATTGCCACCGGGTGGAACAGCCCGATACCGTTCGAGGCTGACTGGGGTAGGAGTACGTCCAAAGTGTAAATCCAAAGGAGGGGCAATATTACGGATTTGAACACCCTCTGGATCTGGCAAATCTGATATAAACTCTTTCACCGACCGCCATTCAGGTAGGTTGTGATTACTATTCGTTGGCGAGCGATGTGTGGGACTCGGAGGAAAAGCTGGCGTTTCAAAGTCAGCTGGAAAGTGATCCGGCCGATAGCCAATAATAATAGTGCGCCGTCGTGTCTGAGGAACACCATAATCAGCAGTGTTCAATACACTAGCACTAAGCACCTCAAAGCCATGATCCTTAGACCTCATGACAATATCTTGAAATTCAGGGCTCTTGAGAAGACCTGGAACATTTTCCATTACAAATACAGATGCTTGAGACTTTTCAACTATATCCAGATAAGGTTCCCAAAGGGCTCGCCTAAAATCACCTTCCCGATTTTTATTGAGGAGACTAAATCCTTGGCAGGGCGGGCCACCTATAACCGCGTCTGCTTCAGGGACTTCATTATTCAATAACCAGCTTTCTACATTTGTAGTAATGCAATGATCACCAAAGTTGGCATTATAAGTAGCGCAAGCTGATGCGTCATTATCAATGGCTAAGATGCTTTTAAAGTTTTTCTTAGAGTTATCACCGAGGAATCCCAAAGACATTCCTCCGGCACCACAAAATAGGTCTATAAGCTTATAGGGCTTTTCCATTTCTAGCCTCACGCAGTAATAACACAGCCATTGAGCCTAATAATACAGCTTTTCGGGGCCGAGGTGTAGACCGGAACGCCAAAAAATGCGTCGGACTACTGCTAGCAGGGGGTACGATAAAATGAGGTTGCCACTTAAACTCGGATGCCCTGGCTAACTATGTGCTTAGTCTGTCGATCTCGACAATACACATCACAAAAGTAAAACAAGGAGAGGGAAGCACACAAAACACAATGGTATGGGCGCACTATTTATAAAAATACCAGCTTTTTGTAAAGACACAAAGCGGTTAATTTGATGTTTGATCACCGTAACGAATGCCTGATAAAACCTTTTTAAACTAACTTAAATCAGACATAGGTTCCATTTTTCCGGGCCCACTCTTGATGATAGTAAACACATTACCAGAGAAGCGCTGAATGCTAGGGTTTCTAGGACTTGCAGGTAAGTTCGGCATTGCCGGTACAGGCTATCCATATAGTATGCAAGCCCTACGCCATAGAAGCCTTTCACAAGCCGAATGAATCGAACGCACGCTTTTACCTACCTCATCTTGAATCGCTCTATAGAGCTGGCATAAGCGGGTTTCCGTCGCCCCGTGTGGGGCCTATCCAGCCAAGTCAGTAATCATAGATTTCATGCAGTTTGAATAGCTACGCTCAGAAGCAATTCTTTCTTGCAAGTAGTAAAAAACTTTTCCGTCTGAAAAGCTGGCCTCACCATGACATTCGACAACTTCGTCGTAAAGAGATACAAGATTGGATAATTGCTTCAAAACGAATTGAATTTGCATGTCTCTTGATAGTCCTGAGAAGGTAGAGCCACCACCTGCATAACCCATGGCTCCGTCTTCGATCATTTTGGCGTCTAATTCATATTTAGCGTTAGAATCGGAAGAAGCTAACATTCCTGCCGAATCAAGCGAGCTTTCGATAACTTGCTTAGCAGATTCATTGGATAAATTAGGCGAGACCTTCCCCATCAAAACGATAGCACTGGTTCCTGCAAAACCTTCCGTTTTGCCAACACGAATAGCATTATGATATTTATGGTCTTGAGATACCTTGTTTTCTGAAGTGTATGCACTTTTTGAAGGATCTGAAGGACCAGTGACAACTGCACAACCTTGAAGCAAGATAAGACTTGAAGAAATAAGTGCGATAGATAATTTTTTGAAAGTATTCATTTTTTGTTCCCTCGTATAGTTTTTGGTTTTCATAATCATTATAACATTAAATATCTAACTTCAGCAACTATTTATTACCTTTAAGCCCATTTTTTTAGATAGCTTTACTATAGTAAGCATATTAACTGAAGAACAAGAAAGGTTTGCTTTTCAATGACCATTGAGTGAGCACAGCGAGCGAACAGTAGTTGAAACTTAGATTCGAATCAAAAAAACGGTGCTCCAAGCACCGGTTTTTGAAGATTCATTAAAATACTCTTTAAAGAGTATTAAAAGGGAAAAATGGTGACCCGCTAAAACGAAGCAAAACTGCTCGAAATATAGCAAAAAAAAGACATGGCTTGGTGCTGTCTAAGCGATAGTTGGTGCTGTCTAAGCGATAGTTAGTGCTGTTTAAGCGATAGTTCTACCGGTTATGAAGGCACAAAAAAAAGCACCCTGTATTTAACAAGGTGCTGTCTAAGCGAATTATTAAGAATTGCTAATATCGAGTCGGCTGACCTTAAAAACATGACTCTTGCCTTTCCCCTTTTCAGAAATTGACCATCCTTCCAGTTCGCCGATTTTTCTGAAAGCGGAGACAACAAATCTTTTCAGGTTCTTTAATTTCAAGCTGTCAATATCTTCGTAAATTTCAACCCACTCGCCATTCACTTTTTTTCGTGAAACAAAGCCGTTGAGTAGTAAAGCCATACGCTCAGCATTGAAAGAATGAGTGCTACCGACATTGACGCTCGCACTCAACCTAGCGTGTAGCAAGTGAACAATACCCGCACGCGAACCAAGCTGTTTTCTTTCTATAAGGTCTATATAGGTATACTGGTTTTCAAAAGCATAAGACAAAATGCTTGAAATGCCGATATACAACATTTCTTCTGTCTTATCCACTACCATTGATATCATGTTTTCAGAGGTGATATATCTAACATTCTCAATTTCATAATTGACCTGAGAAAGCCTTTTCAAAGCTTCAATTAGCCTCTCCTTGCTTTGTTTAGACCTACCCATACCAGAAGCCTTAAGAATCCCGTAGTAGCTGGTCTTGATAGCACGCGGGTGATTCGAGAAAGGAGAAAGCTCACTGGCTCCCTTATTCAACTGGCTCAAAAGCTTCTCAGAAATAGAGCCCGGCTTAGGTTCAGGCGGTAGCAACAACCCCTGTTTTGCCGACAATCCAACGATTGCCAACAAAACGGACTGCTCGATAGCGTCAAGCTTTTCGAACATTCTGAAAGTGATATCAGCACCATTGTAGTTGTAGTGAACGATATCCTTGTCTCTTTCACCTTTCGTGTTGCTGACATGCGTAAAAATTGGTGCCAACAATGAAGCCGTATCGTTTTGGGCATAAGTGATTTCAGAAATCTGCGAATTTTTCATTAGAACTCTCCTTGTTGTTATTGGATTCGACTTTCTTTGGCGTCCTTGCCTTGGTCGGTTTCTGTTTCTTTTCAAGCTCTACACGCTGTAGCGTGTAGCCAAAAATCTCGGGTCTGGGGTCTGACACTCTCTTGAACCATACGGGCTGTGGCTCCATTGCCAAATTGACCTTGCTAACGCCATATTCGACATATCTCTTTCTATCTTCTTCAGCGATACCGAAATCAGTAGCGTCCTTCACGCTCATGGTTTTCATGTAGGACTGGAATCGAATGTTGTCGACAAGAACTGACGAGCCACGCGAAGACTGTTGCTCACCAGCCGTATCATTGACTGCAGAGCCTTTGTTCATGTGATGAAGAAACAAAATGGCACAAGCGTTTTTATCAGCAATCTTCAAGAGCTTATCGATTACTCGACCCATGTCGCCTGAATCGTTCTCGTTGAGATTGTGAACCTTTTTGAAGGTATCAAGGATAATGATTCGGGAATTGCAGGCTAAGGCTTCCAGCCTGTTGAGAGTCGCCAGATTCTCAATATCGAAGGGTTCACTTGCTAACGGCATGATTTGAAGCTTGTCGGACGATATCGCCTTACGCTCTTCTTCACTTGAGGCGTGGTAAAGAGCATTGATTCTGTGTCTGAGAGCCAATGCTGGGTCTTCCAACGCAAGGTAGGTGATATTGCGGTCTTCAGGGTTTTGCTTGGCACCAATAGCTTTTCTGCCACCGCAGATTTCAGAAGCAATTGCTAAGGCCATTGCAGATTTTGAAGCACCACCAGCACCGACTAACGAACCAACGGTTCCAGAAACAAAACCGGGTAATACAAAATCAAGGGGTTCAGGGATAGAGTTACCGACACCTTCGATATCAAAAAACTTCCAATTTTTCTCTTGTTGCTTATATATAGCTGTCATAATTGTTCTCCTTTTGTATTGGTTATGACTTATTATAAAAGGAGGCAAATAAAAGTTGACGCTTTAATATTATTTATGATATAATATTTTTGTTGTCAATAAAGCGGAGTTCAAAAAGTTTCCTTCTAAGATTTTTTGGTTTTCAGCTTCGTTTTATTGCCTTCTGTTAAAATCCTTAATTACTCACCCACTTAATTGTGGGTGTTTTATTATTATATCATATAAAACTTAAAAGTGTTAATTATTTTTCAATTATTTGCTAAAAAAGTAAACCTTTTTAGGGAAAAGCTTGATATTTAACGGGCTGAACTTAACGCACCCCACTTGTCGACTTCAACAGATTTTGAATCGCCTGAGCTATAAAAAGCCTGTTCTTTTGCTGAGTTTGTTAAACCCCTTTTTAGATTTGACCAGTTGTCCTCTTTTTCAGTTTCTTTTGTTGTTTCGACACTACTTCTTGAAATTATTTTCGAGACTTCAGGGCTGAGAACATAATCAGTTTGCCCTAGAGCGATTTGATTGCCGAACACGAAATTAGCCTGATAAAAAGGAAGGTCGAAGTGGTCCGAATCCTTTGGCTTGAAGGCTACAAGGCCAGTCGCCCAGCCTTTTGCGAGTGAATCAACTTTCCCCGTTGTGTAAACAGTTACAGCTTGAGAAGCGGTGTCCGTTCTAACAGTGCAATCCAGTTGTTCACACTCAATGCCGTAAGCCACTGCCTGAGACTTCAAAATCTTTGACATTGATAGATTGAAAACTGTTTCTTTAACTATCTGCTGACCTTGAGCGTTAATTCCTTGCTTTTCAATGACAATGGTTTTGCCGTGGCTTGTCGATACGGCAACACCTGAGCCGTAAGGTAAAATCGATAATGGTGTGTTTCGTGCTTCCTGTGCTGTAAGTGAAAAGTCTGCGAAAGCACTTGTTGACAGAATTGAAGCTATAATTGCGATAGTTGTTTTTCTCATTATCTTTCTCCCGTTATTTTAATTCATTCCATTCTTTATTCTGCTCGGTAAACCTCTTATCCCAGTTCTTTTTTTCTTTAGCAAACTCAGCGTTTATATCGCCAAGATTCTTACCTAGCGGACCTTCGTTACCCAGGTCTCTCATCACATTTTTCCACTTCATAGCCCAGTCGCCTTCTTTTTTTAGCGATTCTGTGTCGGATATGGCGTCTATTTGTGTGAGGTTCGTTGTGGAAACATCTGTAAAATTGGTATTACCGTTAATCGCACCAAAACCAGCAGTAGCCATAGCACCCATGGCACCGCCCCACAGACCTGAAGAAGCTAAACCAATGCCACCCGTCGCATAACCTATAGCGAAAGACACTGCGATTAATGTAATGCCAGTCCAACCGGATTTAGATCGTTTGTCATAAAAAACCACAATGTCTTCTTGAGGGAAACTTGACATATATTTAGATTCTCCGGGCTCTCCGTAATGCGGGTTTTTTCCATCATCAACGGGGTGAATGTTCATTCCAGAAATTACAGTTTTACCATTTTTCAGAATGTAGAAAGGTTTTTCCACGGTGCCAAAATCATTGCCAATATCCGCCGGAGTCATTAAAGCCCATGAGGGTTTGAATCGAGCTTCTACGTGGGTCGTGATTTTTTTTCTAAATGGTCCTCCAGAACTAGTTGTCCAGACTCTAACCCTCGGCTCTAAATAACAAAATACTCCCACGGTAGCCCCCATATGCTGAGCAAAAATTCCCATAGCAGTTTGAAGGCCGTAAGGTTTGATTTTAACAAATGACCTTTTATATTCGTCTTCTGTCGTTTTGAAATTTTCAAAAGGGTTTCCGCCAAAGCGGTCATTGATAATTTCCATTTGCGCCTTAGACATCTCGCCACCATCTTCCCGGCTATCGAAATAATACGGCGACACGAAACGCTGATACAAAGTCGCAGAGCCATCGGGGTGTCTTTTCATGTTAACGACAACGATAGTACCCATGTCGTTTGCCCCATCAAACATGCCCATGACCACGGGTTGATTGTTCGTAAAAGAGACTATGCTAGAAGTAGCGACTTCTTCTGGAGAAAGCTGGGTTGTAACGATACTGAAATCGTTATTGATATTGACTTTCCCTGCTTGAATGAATTTGTTCAAGTTGAAGCTTGTATCACCATAGTCAACATATGCTTCAACAAATTCTCTTGAATCAACCTGTTCCCATCCGTCAGCTACTGCCCCTGCACCGTATGTAAGAACAGTGGTTCCAAGCACAGCTTGGTAAATGTATTTTTTGGATTGTCTTCCTATCTCGTTGTTGTTATATATCATTGTTTTTCTCCATTTTTGTTATGGCTTATATTATATCATATTTTACTAAATAAATCATTTTCCTAATTGTAAGAGATTGGCTATTGACACCGATATCGATTCGATCAATTCTTGACCTGAAAAATAGATAAGGGAAGGGTTGGGGAATGCGTTTCGATCATGTCAAAATTCTACAGGTAGTTGAGCAGGACAACCGCTCATCAACTATTTATAGTGAAGGGTTTGGCGAATACAAGGATATTAAAACCGAACACAGCGGTAGCATCGTGACAAAGGTGCTGTTGCAAAATATAAAAACCGGCAGGCAACGAACTTGGTCATTCAACAACACAAAATTAGACTTCTGGCAAGGCCACGAGTTAATCATGGCTTACGACGAAGAAGGTCTAATCATGTTCTACAACAAGTCTACTGGCGAAATTGTCCGCATGCGGGGCGAAATCGGCTTTAACGGAAACCTGAAAGGTGAAGTCATCAAATGTGGCTTCATATGTCTTCTAGCTACGTTTCTACCTATTTTCGGCTTGCTCACCATTTTCGCCATTAACAAAAAATCCGGCAATGGCCCTGAAATCGACAAGCTTAATAAACACATGTGTGCTTATGTTTTTTCCTTTAGTTTGGTTTTGTGCTGGGTTTACTACAATTTCGGGTTGGTGTTTGGATTTGGGGTTAGCGTGCTAAGTGCGATACCCATCACGATAGTCAGCCTGATTATAGGGTTCAGAGGCATCAAAGGTGGCGGTGGCTACTTTCAAAGCGTCGAACGGTCACTAATGGCTGAAGCTCAGAACACCTAACAAGGGGAACAATCATGAAGACACGCACACTCGCTCTCACAGCCTTTTTGCTGGCAATCAGCACCACCACTGCCCACGCTCAAGAATCCGACGAACTGACCGGCTACGAAGAAACCGTTGGCGGTGTGTATGTCGATCAAGCCTACTGCAAGAAAATGTGGCGGGGTGAAGTCGAGATTCCAGCAGAATCGCATGACAAAATCGTGGATGTCTGTATCGACATTGACACTGGCGGGCCGGAAGGCCGGTTCTGAGTTCATTGCCTTCAACATGGGGGAGCCTTCAATGGCTCCCTTTTTTGTTGGCAATTGCCATCAACTGCTTCAGTACTGTGGCTGGAACCACACCATCACGCATCTCGCGGGCGTTGTAGCCTGCGATCCACTGGTAAACGGATCTGGCCATCACAGCACGGCAATAGGCTGAATCCGGGTCCAACACCTCCAGACCGAACCTCTCTACCGCGTCGACGAGCGAAATGCAGTGACCGGCACCTGTGAACCAGCGAGCTTCAAGGTCTAGGCTCACATCCATCGAGAACCTGTCATTGATACAAGCGTTGATAGCCGGGACCAAAGCACATTCGCTGTATGTGACCACGGTGCGTGGGCCTATAATCCTTCTCACACGGCCAAAAACGTCTTCTAAACGTGGGTAGCACGCTAGCTGGTCGAATGTCTCACCTGTAGCGGTTTCGCCTTCAAATGGGATATCTGGGCATATTGGGGTTGCACACAATAGGTGGCCCCTGTGGTCGATTACGGCAAGGTCCGATACCTGACCGTCTGGCGTTTTGGAAACCTCAACGAACACAGGCAAGAATTTCATGAGCATTTCAGCCTGAAAGCTTGCTTCCGTTCGTTTGTCCTCATTGGTGGGGGCTGTGGTTACGAAGGCTTGGGGCTTACCGTCTTTGTTAAATATTAACATTATTGTTCTCCTTTTCTTGTTTTAGTAATTTGCTAGTTCGTATTCTTCAACCCATCTGTCCTCTGAGTCGGTGCCGAAGTAGATTTCATCGACTGGCTCCAAGACTCGGGATTCGTAAAAACAGGCTTCTTCGTAGTGCTGGTAGGCTTTCTCAACTGTAAAGCGTGAAAGGTCTAGCTCTTCGGATTCGATAAGCTCAAGTAGTTCTTCTGTGTCTTCAACACTGTAAAAAGCAAGTATCATGGTTAGTTTGATTTTGTTGATATCCATATCTTTGTTCTCCTTGTTTTTAGTCAGCTTCCGTGCCGACCTTGTTTCTGTGTTTTTGTGATAGGGCTTCTGCTTCTTCGTGAAGCTCCTTGTAAAGCTGAATCCTTTGGGCTTCGAAGAAAAACTCACGCTGTGCTTTTGCATTGAATTCGTCCACGAAGTTTGGATTGTATTCAACTTGGTTGAAGTCAAGATTTTGTTGCAGATATGCACTTGCATTCAAACAGGCTGTTGGCTTGATAGCTTGCTTGTCGCTGTTAGCCACACACTGTGAAATCAATTCAGCTTGAAGGACTTCTGAAAGCTTCTGAGCATTGTTGAGTTTCTGCGTTAACTGATACTGGATTCGAGCGTTGAAGGCTTCCTGAGCCTTGTTAGCTTTGTAGCCTTCGCTAGCGAATTCGCTTATCTTGTGAATCATGTGGTCGTAAGTCAGAACGAAAGTGACGCCACTTGTGAAAGCTGATACCAGTAAAATGCCTGTAATATTTTTGATTGTTGTTTGCATAGCGTTTCTCCTTTTTTGTTGTTATGCAGAATTATCCTTCCTTGATTTCCTTGTAGAGCAGTAAAAGCATGACTGACGATACCGGCACCATAAGCAATGGTTTAACCATGTTGGGTGCTAAGAAGTAAATGCATACGTCAATCAATATCAAAACTGCTATCACATACTGTCTGTATTCGTTCATATCATATCCTCCCTTGTTCGATAAGTTGTTTAGTCGCAATCTGGTAGCCTTTATGGTTTTCCATAACTTCGTTGAAAATGTCTTTTATTGTCTGAGCGGTTTTTTGTGTAAACAGACCGGCTTCAAGCTTCTCTATTTTTTGAGATACCTTTCTGGCTTTGTTGAGCTTCTGATTTTGGCTGTCAACGATATAGACTCTGTGTTCAGTCGTTGAAGACTTGGTGAACAGCAGTCTAAGTTCCAGCTTTCCGATAATGTTTATAATTTGGTGTATGTTTAGTTTCATGGCTTACTCCTTAGCTCACATAATCTATAACTTTTGAAGCTAACGGGAAGACTGAGACCACTGCACTGATACCCATAACGACCTGAGCCACTGGGCTCATATCGAAGCTTGTTAAGAATCCAAAAGCTATGAATGGAAGTAGAAACATTGAAACTTGATTGATAAAAGTTCTGATTGTGCCCATTATTTTTCTCCTTTGATTTTTTTGGTTGTCATGTAGCCAAGTTTGCCTAAGCCTTTGCCAAAGCTGTAAGCCCAAATGCTTAGGGTTGTGATAATCAGTGCGGACATGACCAAGGCCATCGCTATGAAGGAATATTGGATTCCGGCCACTGACTGAAGAATGATTGAAACTATGTGAGCGACCAAGCAAAGGACAAAGTAAAAAATTAACAGCCTTCTTAGCTTTGTGACCCAGTTCCATTTGCTGACAGACACAGCGTCTTTGGCTTTTTGTTTTGACCTATCTTTGACAAAATTTATTCTGTTTTTGAAATTGAAGCTTTTCATTATTGTTCTCCTTGTTAAAATATTTCAGTTAAAAAGTCAGCGAGTTTTGGAATGCTTGCAGTAGCACCACAAACTAGGGTCAGACCTAACGCTATGCTCAGTGCTGGTGTGAAAGTTGTGAAAGCAAGCAATAACGCAAACGCTAGAAATGGCAATGTGGCTAATAGTATTGTTTTCATATTGAATCTCCTTTTCTTGTTTTTTTCATATTCATTAAGTTGCTGATTGCACAAAGGCCAAAGCCTACTGCTAAAAAGGTTACATACCAGTAGCTCTCTTCGGATATGAAACGGTACTTCATTAAAAGTTCTGGTAAGGCCACTGCAAGTATTAGTATGGTTAAGTTTTTGTAGTTCATGATAACTCCTTTTGTTATTCTTTCTTTATGACTAATATTATATCATATAATTCCATTAAATGTTGATTTATATATGAGCTTTATTACAGCGAATGGCTAAAATAAGCTGAGCATTAAGCAGTTTTACAGTTTCTATAGGGGTAATTTATTTATAAAGTCAAGAGCAACTTTTTTGGTGAAGGTGACTTTCTGCTGTATTGTTGGCTTTGTGTTGGTTTCAAGGTGGACATTGAAAAACAAGAATATGGTGGATAAGCCACCTTCGCCGGGAAAGTGCATAACTGTTGAAGCGGAAGACAAAGATTTTCAGTTTCTATGACAGGGGTTTTTCGTATACAAAAAACCTATTCTTAGCTTGTGAAGTGTACTGACAAAAAAGGAGCCTTATAGGCTCCTTGGAACTATCATCGGGAGTATCAGTTTAAGGTTGAACCAATAGTAGCTATTACTTGACCTGTATCATAGTCGGTAATTACAGCTTTATAGTAAGCTTCATTGCTTTCTATTTCTGCTGTTGCTTCTTCTATTAAGCCGTCAACATAGGCAGGATATTCAGAGTCAGTTAAGTTGTCTTGGGCTATGTCACGGTAATATGACTGTCCGAACGCAGTAAAGTATTCGGTATAAAACATATAAAAATGAAAGTCTTCAAACTCCTTCTCATCTTCATTTTGAGCTGGTTCGCCATAACTTGCATTAGCTTTAACACCATGCAGTTCCGACCTGACCATGAAACCAGCATTTGCCGACAAGCTTGCTGTTGCTAAAGCAATCGCGATTGTTGTTGTCAATATTTTGTTTTTCATAATTTTTCTCCTTTTTTGTTTTCGTTGATATCTTTCCTCACAGCCTTGCTAATAACAAAAGCCATACCGGTAGCGATATATAAACTAAACAAGCCTATAAGCTCTGGTGTAGTTTCATCGGGAAAAGCTCCGGTTGCGATAAAGTAAGTCGCAAAGCTCAATGTTAAGGAACAATTTCCAGCAACAAATGTATCCAACACAAGCTCAGCCATATCAAGCTTATATTGTCTATCCATTGCTTTCATTTCTTTATCGATAATTTCTTTTGTGCTCATATACTACTCCTTTTTGTTGTTGTGGGCTTCCTTGCCCTTATGAAATATTTAACCTGAAACGAGTCTGTACACACCGTCAATGATTAACAGTGAACCCAAGACTCCAAAAAAATAGACTGCATATAGTTTATTGAACTTAATCATCTTGAACCTCCGTTCTTTTTGTTATCTCCTTTATTGAACCTGCTGAACACTTCTTCCTCTATTTTGAACTCGACACAGTTAACGACGCTGTAAATGCTAAGGACGGTCCTGCAGGCAGAATCGTAGTCCATAAGGTTGTCGTAGTTCTTTAGCGGTTTCAGCTTGCCAACAATGCCGTGCCTATCACCACGCCAGACATAAATGTTGCCATCGATAACGAAACCGATCTTTTGTTCGGCCAACTGCTTCATAGTTTCTTCTATGAAGTTGCCTTTCTTGTTTACATAAAGAATGATTTCACGCATGCAATCACCAAAACGCAAACCGGTGTGGCGAGAAAGCCAATAGCAAAGCTCACTTTACTGTCAATGCCGTTTTTCATTTTTCTTCTCCTGTTGAAGCTCACCATATGTATCGTGAGCCAGTCTATAAATATAATGTGTAGATAGTAGGTCTCTAAAAGCGTGTTTCAATGCTCTAAACTTTTTTCCCTGAAAGTCCGCACCCGTGTAAACTTGTCTTGGGTGAAAACGTTCAGGCGAATAAAACTCATAGCCTTTAGTCAATTTCTTGTTATCGGAATCAACGACAAACAATCTGTATCGATTTCTGGATATCATGCTGATTCGAGTGTCTAACCCCAATCTTGCTAATTCACCAACATAACTATCAATGTCATTTTTTATTATCATATCTCAATCCTTCCCGTTCATCCTGCAGTATTTATCTATTACATGCTCCATCCTGTTAGCTTTCCCATATCAACCACAACACTATTATATCATATTTAAATTTAAATTGCACATAAATAATGACTTTTAACTGAATTATTTTCAATCAATGTCATAACCACTGCATTTGTTCTTTCAATATTCTCTGCCTAACTCGCATGAGATAAGCATCTCTTACCACCAAGTCTTTAAAAAGCGGATAAACAATATCTTGTATTTCAATGCCAAGATCTTTCATTTGGAGCGTTAAACGGTTTTCAATGCACTGGTAAACCAACTCCAAAAGTTCGTCTTCACAATCGAACGACTCATCAGCAAAACAAAGGTCATAGATATCGAAGTCAAGCTTCATCGATATCCAAAAACCGCGTGTGTAAAAGGTGATATAGCGTTTAGCGACAAACCCCGGTTCCACTACTACTTCATTTGAACACCTGAAGAGTGCTGACACCTGCTTTACCACACCATCAATCAATTCCTTTTCCATGGCTTCTCCTTAAAGCGAAGGTCTCCAATCAGATTTCTTGTTCTGGCGTGCCATCATTTCTTGGTAGTCGGCAATAAATTGGTCAACTTGGCTAAGCTGTTCGCTAATTCCTTCGTATCTTTCTCCAGTGCTTGAATCCGCTGTGAGTCGTTGTCTAGCCTGTTCAAAACGACATCCATCAGATCCACGTTGTCGGCTAATACACTTATCAATTCGTTCATTTTGTTCGTCGACCTGTCCTGTGATTCTGTCAACTGATTTACTAATGTCTTGAACATCTTGATTGTTTGCTTTTCCTGTTCCATTTAACTGCTCCTTTTTTTCATTGTTTTCCAAAAATTTTCGGGCTTGCATAGGGACTCTCCACCTTGTTGCTGGATTTCTGAACATTGAACGAACGTCGAGGTTTCTGAGTGTGGTATCGAAATGATCAGCCGTTGCTCTTTCACGAATGCCGTCATAGCCACCAAGGCGAGGAACGATACCACTGCCCACATATAGACTACGCCCCTTACGAAGCCTTTTAGGCTTGATTCTGTAGCGTTTATCGTTTGTCTCGATTCTTGCTGTGTAAAGTTCGTCGTAAAGCTTTTTGTTCTCCAAATATCGCTGTTCGGCTGTTGCCTTGAATTCGGCTGACTGCTCTTCTTTTGATTTTCGAAGTTCATGAAGGGCTGATTCGAAATCGAATCCGTCTTCGAAGACTGGTCCCTTAAGTGCAATAGGTCTTGCGTTCTCTTCAGATTTTCTTGCAGGGTTTTTGATTGATATTCTTTTTGCTGTGACACGGTTCACCTCCAATCCTATTTCCTTTAATTCATTGATTACGTCCTGTTTAGATTTGATTTTGCCATTGACTATCTGATCTTTTATGTGCTCGTCAATTTCAGTGACAAGCTTCTGACCGATAGGCCACTTCTTTCTATCTGTATCAATAAGCCTTCTGAAAGCGGGGTCTTTGGGATCTGACAGACCATGCTTGGCATTGATCATGTTTTGTAGGCAATCGATACGTCTGAAATCTTTGCCGACAAAATAGGCGTTGAAGCGGTTTCCTGTTGGCAGATCCACACCTGCGACGAACAAGTGGACATGAAGCGTGTTCTCCTTGTCCCTGTGCATATTCGCGTAGACCGGAACCCTAGCGGTATCCAGACCGGGCATGAGACCGTCTATGACCTCGTTAACTCGGTCTCTAACGAAATCCTTCGATAGCTGGCGTTCGGTGAATGAGATAATGGCGTGAGTGTATTTTCCAGAGTGCTTACCAGCATTCGAGATTTTCTTTAAGAAGTCGTCACCGTTACCGATCAACTCTTCTGGCTTTTCAGACCTTTCATTGTGTTGCCAATCCTTTTCGTCTTGAACATATCTAACACCACCTTTGATAGCTTTCATAGGGTTCGTAGGGTTGGACTTGTGAGGCGTGAACTTGATAATCATGGCTTACCCTCCTTGTCATAGATCACATGAATATCCACCAGTGCTTGAATCTTTTCACCGTTTCTCTCAAGGTCAAACAAGGCGTCATACATTTTGTCAGTGATATCATTCAAATCTGCTTTTTGACCTTCTAAAGCCATGGTATTAAGGTGCTTGGCAATCTGATTGATATTGTTCCCGATACGGTCAAACTGAGAGCATAGATAGTTGGTGTGATTGATAAGCTCCGGGTCCACCTCTTTTACTTTTCCTTGTTTCTGTGGCTTGGTAGGTTTGAATACGGTTAACCCCTTGCTGTCGCGTATGTTTTCTATCTCTTCTAGAAAGGCTCTTTCCGACACATTGAACTTCTTGATTGCGTGAAACGAATACATTAGCGTGCGGACCATATGGGACATTGAATAGCCAGCACCTGAGCAAACCTTTCTAAAAGTCTCTTTCTCGTCCTTGGTCATCAGTGACTTCAATTCTTCAGACTGTAAAAATTCTTTTTTCATACCTCTATCTCCTTTATTATTATTTTCTCAATCTTTTGGCTTTGGCCTGAGCTTCGTCGAATTCTCTATTTGCTAAGCGTCTCTGTTTATTACTGACACCACCATAAATCAAATATTGCATTTCAGTTTTGCCGTAACTGGCTTCTAAGGTGTCGTCATAATTACTGATGGGCAACAGTTCGGATGGGTGAGATTTGATTATGTTCAAGTATCTCCAGAACTTGATATTTCTGCTGTGCCTGTATGTGATTTCCATCCAATTGAACCAGATATAGAACAGTCCAAATGTGATAGGCATGACAATGTAGAAAGGTGCCAAGGTTGCTATCAAACCAAAAGAGTCGGTTCTAATGCTTTCTGAAACGAGAGTAACGGCGTTATAAAATACGAAAAGAAATAAAGCCATCAAGCCAAACATTCCGACTCTCATACCTCTACAGCGTTTCATACATTCGAGTTTCCAAAACTGAGGATTGAGACCTATGTTTCGAGCGTCGATATCTCTAATTTCTTCTCTTTCTAAGTAAGCCTCGTTGTTAACAAAAGGGATGGTTTTTTCGTTCTTGTAGTCTTCGACTTGGCTTGAATATCCATCCAAAATATTTTGTGATTCGGAACGATAATCGAACCAATTTAGATAACTTACAATCTGTCTTTTTGCGAAACCTGACACCCCTTTTCCTGAAACCTTTTTGTCGTATCTGGGTCCACGCAAAACATTTAGCGATGACCTGAATACATTTTTTCGTTCTGAATTTTTCATATCAATTTCTCCTTTTTTGTTATCAATGCCGTCCTTGGCATTTGTGGTTTTTAATTGTTATCAAGAACAAGCTCGCTGAGCTTGCCGGGTACAGGGTGGAACCCTGTCGAGTATCACCATTCCCAGGATTTTATGGGAATGGTGTATCCTCGCTTAAATTAAAAACCACAAACATATTATAACACATTTTTTAAAAGTATGTTATAATAATATAATAAAGTGGAAACTAATATTGATAATTAAGGTATATGTAAGAGAGAAATCTTTATTGATAACAACAAAAATCAGGGGGCATTGATGAAGACAAAACAAGAAGTGTTGAAAGCCTATCAGAATTATTTGAGTGAACGAGAAAGGCTTAAAGAGATAGAAGACATATACAACGAGGCAAGAGAAATTTTAGATAACCATTACAACAAAAAAGGAGAGCGATAATGGAAAACGAAAAAGAAGAATCTTCAATTTTAGGCAAGCTATTTTTATGGGCATTTTTGATTTCAGTAGCTTTCGGCGGTGGTGGTATATACGGCTATTTAAAGGGGTATGAATTAGTCAAAAATATGAACCCTGAAGTCGAGAAAGTTGTTAAGCTAAATATGGCTTTGGAAAAACATATTATAGCTTTATGCACCTACTCGGAAATGAATGAAGAAGGTATTGATTGCAAACGATCAGTATCGCTTTTAGAAGAAACATTGAAGCAAGATGATTTCATTAGCAAAGAAAAACTAGACGCCTACATTTCCAATTTCAAAAAAAATGCTGGAGTCTGATTTTCGGATTTTATTGATAACAACAAAAGGAGAATTGTCATGGACGACAAAGAATATGAAAAGAAATGGAATGATAGAGCAGAAAAGTATTTGCCTGTTCTTCAGAAGTTTTTAACAATAGTCTCAAGCAAGAAGATAGTCTATTTCGCTATAGCGATGCTATTTGCCTATATGTTTATGATAGGTCTTAGCAGTCCTGAGAAATTCCTTCTTATGCTTCAAGATATCAACTAAGGAGGAATGGCTATGTTTTTTGACGGACTAATGGATCAGCCGGGTGGTGTTTACTGGCAAGCTTTGGAATTGATATTTGGTGGTTGGATCAACACACCATGGGAAGGCACTGACACCAGCTATACGATAATGACTGTGTTTATGGGGTCATTCAATTTGGTTAGTTGGTTTATGGTAGCTATCAGCTTGGGTATCGGAATTTTAATGGGTGTCGTTGGCTCAGCAAACGAAGGCAAATGGGGTGGCTCTTTAATTGACCCAACTTGGTTTGCTTTGAGAACGGTGTTTGGCCTAGCTCTATTGTCGCCAATCACTTTCGGGCCTTCTCTGCCTTATGGTGCCTATGTTTCGTATGTGAATGTGCTAGCGGTGTGGGTTGCTGGTGTTGGTAGCAATATTGCCGACAAGTTCACCTACTTCGCCATGGACAACATAATGTCGCGTGGTGTGGACATTGGATCTGAGGGCAATGGCTTCTTGGTCATGGATAAGCTTCTCAAGCAATCCATGTGCATGAATGCTTTTGCTAGAAGATACGAAAACGTATATTCCGAGCAGTTTTATAACAGGGGTGCCGGAACGTCTACGCCTTTTACTCGCGACTATAATGCTGTAACTCTCACCGATCCTGACACTATCGTAGAGCTTGGTCCTTCCGGTATGTGTGGAAGTATTGGCACCTCAGTTGAAGTTGACGATCCAACGAAGTTTGGTGAATCTGAAAGTCTTTCTGCGGTTATTGCACCGAAGGTCAAAAACCTGAATCTTGAATATCTATTAAAGGTGCATAGCAATATAACAAATGCAGTTGGAGCCGGTAGATATACTAGCGGACAGCTTGAAGAATGGATAAATAGACCTGCCAGCAACCCAGATGTGGTAAATGCCGTAAATCGAGCGGGTGAGCGATTCAACCAATATGCACACGAATACGATGCCAAGCTGAAAGCCATTGTTGCCAACGAATTGAGAAAAGCTGTTGAGGGCAAAGGTCTTGAAGTCAAAATGGTTGGTGGTCAAATCACCTTAAGCATGACCGAAGAATCGGTGGACCATTACGGCTGGGGTCTACTTGGGCCTTACTACAGTATTATGTCCAAAAAGCTTTCGCAGATAAACGACAATATAAGCATTGCAAGCAACAGTGTTTCTTTCAGCCTAAATATGAATAAAGCTTGTGCCATGTCGAGTAGTGGTTTTATCGATATGATATTTGGTAATAAAGATAACTGTAACTTCCTTTCCGATTATAATGTCGGGAATATCATTATCAATTCTGCAAAATCAAATGCAAGATTGAGTGGCGACACCTTGGCTCAGGCTTCTACAGCTTGCTCCACGGAAGGTTGTGATGATAAGGATGTCAAAAGTCTTTTTAACAATATTATGTCAGGTCCATTTATCAAAATGTACGGGCATTTTTCACAGCCTATGCACTTTGGGGCTGGTGGTTGGTTCTTTGGTCTATTCATGAGCGACGGTGATTCAGGCACACAAAGCACAGGGATGGTTGGTTTGCAGGATGGCATAGGTGGTGTTGCTAACCGTGAAATTGCTTCTACGGGCCTTCAAATAGGCAATCCGCTTATGTTCAGTGCTAGCCTTGGTCAATCCATGATTATGAGTTCCAACATAATCAACACAATCCTTTCGGGTGTTCAAGCTACCGTAGAAGCGGTTTCCAACTCTGCAATCTCTTGGTTCGGCGGTGCGGTTATCGGCGGACTCATGTATTGGGTTTCCATTCTTAAAATCCTGAATGGTGTAATGTCCGTATACGGTATGGCTCTTGGCTATCTAATTCCGATGGCTCCAACATTAGTGTTCGCGATGGGTTTCCTTGCAACATTAACTGTGACCTCAATAGCTATAACCATATCCGGGTTGGTTCCTGCTACTGCTTTCAAGCCTGAAGGCAAGGGAATGAGCGGTCAAAATCTTGGTAGAACTATCGGTTATTTTTGGACGCTACTACTTAAAGCACCTTTCCATGTGACAGGCTTCATTCTGTCTATGTTCGTGGTGAATATCGCTTTTGTTTACTACAACCAGATATTTTTCATGTCATTTAGTGAAGATGCTTGGTCCTTTAATCCTTTCGCGATTGTAGGCATGGCAACAATCTATATCGGTGGTTTGGTGACTCTTCTTCACACAGGTTTCAAGATTACGAATGTGTTCGCTGACGTGGCCTTGGACTTTGTGGCCGGTAAAGATTACTCGATGGGCAACAATATCGATAATATCTCGACTGATAGAGTTAGTCAGATGCAAACTGAAGTCAATCGTGATAGCAAAATGGGCAATTTCGGTCAATCAGTCGGCACAAGTATCGGCAACAAGATTAACGCGAAAAGAGAAAGCGATAACAAATCTTGATATCAACGGGGCCAAGGACTGGCCCCATTATTGATAACAACAAACAAAAAGGAATTCAACAATATGAAAAATCTTAGAAAACAAAAAGGATACGCATTATTGCTTACACTGGCTGTGTCGGTAATGGCACTATCGCTCACCGTGTTTGCTTTCGATAGCAACCAACGCGAAATCGACACCAAAGAGCGAGCTTTGACCGTGGATGGCTCCGCTCAAGTGCTTTCAGACATTCTTCAAGCGAATCTACAAGCGGTCTCTGGTTTGGGTTGGTTGCCGAACGGCACGGTTACTGCTGACGAGCTACGCGATAGAAACGCTTTGGGGCCGGTTGGCACTGATATCTTAGGGCAACAGGTAGTTTCGCTTTACGCCCCTGCTGTGGACGATCCAGAGCGTATCGACCTGCTCATAACCACTTCTGGTGCCCCAAACCCAGGCTTGCTTAGCAAATATGGCTGGGACGGCCACTATGAAGGGTTCATTCGCGGTGTGCTGGGTAGTGAAGCTCTATACCTATCACCGGGTGACGAACCTACCGGGGCCGTTGCGGGTGAAATCTCGGATGGGGTGCTTCACACCACCACGGATCAGGAAGTCGACCTGTCGGCTTTCAGGGGCATGCTCGACGGTCGAAACCGTGTGGGGGTCTATGTTCGTGCGCCGAAACAGGTGGTTGAGTGGACCTTCTTTTTTGGCTACAAGCGTTCGAGCTATGAGCCAGAAGCAAGCTCAACAGGTGAGAATCTGGAGATCAGCTATGCAAGCTTCAATTCACCGGTCAACAACGCGGGGGCTAGGCTGTTTTGCCCGGAACACTTGGCTAGGGTCAGAATCGACGAAACCACCGAGTGGCGTGAGCTTCCGGCTGATTCACCGGGCTTGTGCCTTGAGTCTTTGATAGGTGATGTGGATACGGACCTTGTAGCCAAGACAAGCTTCCAGTTTCTCACGGCTGGATCTGCTCTATCACCGCAATCACCCGAGCCCTACGGCTCGACGCCTTCTGTGTGGGGGAATCACTGCTATATCACTGCAGGCGCCTACTCACGCTATCCATTTCAGGGGGAAGTGTCCTGCTTCGATAGGTCTGATGTGCTGTCTATGGTGAACCCGAACACCGTTGAAGGACTGGTGGCTTCGCGTATTGATAGCAACCAGATTGCCAGCAATGCGGGGTTAGGTCACCTCTACGATGACCGCTACAAAGCCGGAGCAGTAACCAAAGCAAGGACCATAGACCTCAACGACTACGTAAATGAGGAACAAAGAGGACACTCAAAAAAAAGAACAGTGGTGGATATTCTGCATGTTGATGACAAAGGAATACTTTCTTATCGATATCGCATTCCGAATGGAAGCTTAGGCGTAGAATCTGTGCCACTACTTCCCGAAAACTATTACGGGTATCTCTGTGCCGAACACTCGATCAATTTTAGGCAACAAAACGGAAAATGGATAGCAGACGTATCCTGCACAAGCCAACGCGACAACAAGCAAGATTTTGTGGTCCCAAGCTACCTGTATGCGCAAACAGTAGTGAAAGAGCTTTCAGAAGGTCGCTATCTCTATATCTACAATGTGGACGGTCAATTCACGACTGGTGCCGATGTTCAGGGCTTCAACCGTGCCGGGTATCGCGTTGGCGAAAGGGGTAGGTCTTCTGTTGCTATCAATGTGCCGTATCAGACCGGTGATGGCACCGCAGAGATGACCATTCAGGTGCTATTACGATAACGGTTAGTAAGTGGTTGCTCACCATAAAGCCCGCTGGTTGCGGGCTTTATTTTTGCTTGGTGTTTTCTGGTACTTTAAAACGCTTTAAAACGCATTGTGGTTCTTTCTAGTGTTTTGAAACGCATTTAAGTGTTTTCTGGTACTAGAAAACGCTTTGGTGCGTTTCAAGGCGTTTTCTGGGGTTTCGTGGTTCGCGATAGGTGGCTTGGCCGGAATCATGGCCGTGGCACCTGTCGCTTATCCTGTGGATCTACGGCTCAGCCGGGGTTAGGGCTGTGCCGGTGGTCGTTTTGTGATCAATGTGGTCATTGACAGTGAAATCATGGCTTTAGTGGTGATCCAAAGATTTTTCGCATTATCATTTACGATGCATAATCCCTCTAGCCATAACCATGTGTTATCGAAATCAATTTTTTATAAATTATAATTCCGTATCCTGTTGATATGGTGAGCTTTTTTCTTCGAGGTGGCAGCGAAAACTTAATTTTTTTAAAGATTTCTGGCTTGCAGGTGTTGACATTTCCCTTTTGTGCGAGAAAAGGGGTTGACTCGGGATGCCAATCATGATCTAATGCGTCTGTCAACAGGGAATAAGGATTCTCTGTATTTTAGCTACTAATCTTCAATTCAGGAGAGGCTATGCAAAAAACAAAGGTGAAAAATGACAACAACAGCAATCGGTGTAATCGACTATAATCAGAGCAACAACAACACTTCTCTATATGTACGAAAAATTGAGTTGGCTAATGACAAGTATCAAGCTGTTCAGCAGTTTGAAGCCACGCTTGTTGTTGAACTCAAAAGCAAGAAAGTCCTATCCGACTTCCTCCTGCATTTCAGTTGGCAAACGGGATTCGATAGACCCACTGTGACGGTCGAATCGCGAGCCGGTGCCCTACCAAATCCGTTTCTTCAGAAGCACCTGACAGACCTTTCTATAGCATTTGTTCGCGAGAATCGACGGTCTCTGTGCGTAGAGAAGAGCTACCCGCTATCTACCAGCACAAAGCACGCAACCAAGCTACAGAAGCTACGGGACACCCTCTTTGTGTCCAAGCCAGACGAAGCAGGCTATGTGCTTCTGGCGTATGAAGACCTCCGGGGTGAGGCTCGTATCGCAAAATCGGGCAATGTCATTAAGCACAGCGACTTCCTTTTCGCTCTGAAAGAACGGCTCACAGCCGACCACCTTGGCGAAAATGGTGAGAAGCTAGACGACATATATTTCGAGAAAATTGCTTCAGTGGATACTCGAAAGTTGAAGGCAATCGCATAGCGGTAGCCTAACCAGTGTTTCACCAGCCGTGTGCTGGTGGACCTTGCAGTAAGCAGGCTTGGAGCCTGTTCCCTTTCAAAGTGAGTTGACTGATTTTTGCCTCTGACACATGGGCTGGGGAAGGTGTGTCTGAAAAACGCTCAAAATAACTTTAATAGGAGAAATGTCATGAGCAACGTATTTAAAAGAAACAAAATGAATGTAGAAATGGATTACTGTCGCCCGAATCCTCTCAGCGGTTTCGAAGGCCAGTGGGTATCAAAAATTGAAATAAATGGTGTACGCCAAATGTTTCAGTTTGAAGAAGAAAAGCTGTTTTTACCAGATTTACCCTTCGGAGAAGGCCCAAGTCCCTTTTTCGAAGTTATGGCAAACATGGTAGGTGTGGAAGAAGACGACTTTAAGGATTTTGAAGACACATTAGCCAGTTCAATTTTTCTACTTTCTCACTATGCGAAAAAGCATGTCATTGAACATGGGGAACCTGACGATTACCAAGAACTCGTTGACGAATTCGTCGACGCATTGTGGGGGTGAAATATGGATACCAACAAAATTGATTACAAAGATTTAGTGGATTTCCACCCTTCAGGATTCTTTTGGTCGGTGGAAGAAGGTAAAGAAACGGGGTCGGTCACGATAGCTGTCGAGCATGGGGAAGAAGAGCATGTGATTGGTGGGATATACGGCACATGTCCAAAAGTCACGCGGTTGGTTTGTGATTTTGATATGTCTGGTGAGCACTACGGTTCCTTGCAAAAATGGGGTGATTACGACAGGGACGCTAGTCGTGCTTTGGTGCTCACTTGCTTAGGTTGGCTTCTTCGAATGAAGCGAAATCTTGACCTGAAACCGGGCACGGTGTTTTGCATTGAGCCAGATAATTCAGGGCCGGTCACTGCTACTGATTTTCGTGAGGTGAGCCATGCATAGCCCTATTTTGGTGGTGAGTCTCTTAGTTATTGCTGGGTTCAGTGTTGCAGGTCTGATAGGTCACGGTTGGCCTATTTCGATAGCAATAGCCCTAGGCTTGGTCTGGTTGCGAATCAAGCGGAAGCCTTGGCTATGGAAGGATTGGTTATGGTGTGCATTCTTCGTGGTTTCTGCGGTACTGGTTGCAGTAGCTTGGTGAAGTAGAAGTGACAGCAATTCCCCAAGTCGTTATGGCTCGGGGGCTGTTTTTGTTTTCAATGTGCTTTCGAAATTGAGAGCAAATTGAAAACAAAGAAAGTCAATAAATATGTGAAATAATTCTGAAAATAATTGAATTATATGATATAATGAATGTCTAATAAAATAGCAATTACAAAAAAAGGAGAATGCTATGAGTGTAGAAGATTTCACAGTTAACAATATGAGAGAATATATTGATAAGATTAGATTCGAAGTTACACAAGCACATTGTGACGACGATTTAGTAGACTTTGAGGTACATTGTTCACCACAGTCAGGATTTGTTATGTTCGAGTCCATGATTGCGGATATTGAAATGCCTCATAAATTCGATTTTGAAACAGTTGAGTTGGATTTCTCCAAAGTTAAATCTGGTGTCAGAGCCGGGGCGAATCCAACAGAGTTTTTTACCACTTTAACGAATTGGTATCAAAAAGAGCACAACCTACCTTCAGTTAGCTCAGAAAGTGAACAGCCTGTTGTGAACATGAAAAAGGCCGTTGAAGCTAAGCTTTTGGATTCATACATTGAATTCGCACACCCTTTCGAAATCGAAGTGTATTGGCCTGAGTACGAAATGGTGGACGCTGGGGGTTCACTGAAGCCTGTATTTACTCCGATGGTTCAGGTCGATAGCTCTTCGTGCCAAGTGTGGTTAGATACTGAAGTGATTTCTCAAGGTGCTGAAAAACACCTTGCGTTAGACAGTGACGGTAATGCTGTAGGTTTAATCGACGAAGAGAACAGTCAGTTAGCAGAATTGGTTGATTATCAGCTAAGGAAAGATTTTCGATATAACACTTTAGGAGAGGAAGACTTCAAGCTAGCTGTTCAAGATTATATCACTTCAGTAATTAGACCTTTAATTGTAGAAAAGCTTCAAGAAAGTCAAGAGAAATTTAGAGTCGAGAAAGCTGACGAGTATGGTGTAGTCCACAAATCTTTCAGCTTTGAGAAAGAAGAGGAAAAGCCACAAAAATCGTCAAAGCATAGAAAAAGCTCAAGCCTTGGCTTCAACTGAAACACTCTAACCCGCCACACTGGCGGGTTTTCTTTCACTCAATACAGGAGCTAGCGATAGCCAAAAAATAATTAGGAGAATAATAAAAATGACAGATACACAATTTATAGAATTGACCGACTCGATTCGAGTCGAATCACTGCGAATGCCTTCGTATATCCCTGACGGCGAGTCCTTCAAGATAGCCGTGGGGCTCGAATTTCAGGGTAAGAGCTACGAAACCGAAATGCTGGCCTACGATCATGGCAATTTCATGCTTGTCGACAAGAACACACCATTCGCCAAAACAGACGGTCTCGAAGCCTTGATTGCTGGTCGTTACCCTGACGATGTGGAACGGATTTTCAGCGGTATTGCCGTCAATGTGGATAGGTTCATTGCTGAAACGAGCATGTCTGAACTCGATTTCCAAGACGAGGTGTTCAAGTTTAGCGTGGACACATACGTTGACGAGTTAGAAATCTACAGCGTGGCTATCGAGCCAAAGCCGGGTGGTGGTGGGTTTGCTGGCAAGGCGATTGTGCTTTTCGACCAAGAACACACCATTGAGTTTGACGCTTCAGAGCGTGCATTGCGTTCGTCCTTCTATGTCAAAGAGTTTGTCGAGCCTGAAAGCTCGACGCTCTGGGAAGCTATCGGTGGTGGGAAGCTTGCCGGGCCTGTGTTCGAGCGTTTCCGCGAGAAGCTGAATGACTATGTGGACCGTAATTTTTCTGACCTGACGAACACCGCGTATGTCGCATTTGAAGTCGATGGCCGTGAAAGGCTTCAAGACGCCGATATCCACAAGATCGCTCACCTTTTGGCTCCTGAGCAGAACCACCACACAACCGCTCTCATGAAGGCTCTGAGCGATTTCAATGCCAATACGCCTTCAGTGGATGGTATCGTTAAAAAGGATGGGGTCTGGGCCGTTTCAGGCGATAAGCACCGTATCCAGATCCGGGACGAGATTTACAGCGTAACGGGCAACCTAGCCACGCCGTTTCGTGAGCAGAGACGGGCGTATTCAGGCTTGTCCTTTGGCGAAAGGGGTTAAGGTTATGGCATATGTTTGGAAAAGGCTTCACGAGCTTTCTAGAAAAGAGCTTCTTTACCTGACTGAAAACCCCTTCACCGGCTCAGATTTCACCGGGAATGTGGCTCTTGAAGTGTTCGGGCCGAACGATAACCCTATCACGAAATTAGCCAGACAGGTTTTTGCCTCGGCTCTCGACAAGCGATTAGATAAGGGCCGTGTGGGTCGGATTCGAAATGTCTTCTTGAGATATGACGAAACCTCTAATGATATCGAAGACGAGATTGCTAGTGCTCATGTTGAAATCTACGGCAATCCAGACCTTCTATGCCAGATTGTCCGCTTGAACGACGAAGAGCTTCGATTATTTCGATTTGCTAAGCGTCTCGAAGGTCGCGAGCTTGTTCCTATCAACGAAATTGTTGATGGGATGAGCTTCTATAAGGCCGATTCGGTCATACCTGTGTTTCTCGACGATAATCTAAATGAATTGTTTACGACTGTGCTTCGAGACGATCCCTATCGTTTCTGTAATGCGGGTGATTCCAAAAACCTTGTCATAGAAGGTTTGAGTTTTCACACAGCTTTTGGCTTTTGTCTGAATGGCGAGCCTATTCTTTCCATGACCGGTAAACAGCAATTTGATATGTTCGAGTTGCTTAGTCAATCTGCGGGATTCAGTTTTTCATTTTTTCGAGAAATGGACGATCCAAACTTTTCTTTCGACGCCATATACCAGCACGACGATATGATTTCTTCAGAGACCTTGAAAGCTCGCTGTGGTGCGGATCACTGGGCTTTTCAGCAGTTAGCAAGTGACCTAATACAAGCTCTGAACTGTGCGAAAGAAAACCAAGAGCTTGTCATGGATTTGGTTAAAGAAGCTGTCGAGACTTCTGATTGTGTTTTTGAAGGTGCTGTTTTCTCAATGGTAGCAGACGAATACGCACGCACTATTGAAGTATCGAATGAATGGGTTTTCGAGAAAGGTCCGGCAGAATGTCTTAACTCAATGATTCGGACAATTCAGAAGCCCGGTGAAAAATCGCCCTATTGCTTGACTAAGCAAGATAAACAAGAGCTTTCAAAACTAGCTATGTTCGACTTGGGTGTCAGGCTTCAACTGGTCGACGATTTAAAATATATTGACTTCGCACATGAATTATGGGCAATCGAAAAGCACGAAAATGAGTGGCTGGTTCAAGCTGGTGTTGCACGAATTGATGTTTTCGAAGAAATCAGTTTGATAGCAGAAAAGCGGAGACCACTACCAGACAATGAATTTAATGGAAAATTTTTGTTTTAATTATTTATTTATGTGTTATAATTATCGGGTGGTATTAGATTTCTCCAATTGTTGTTGTTTTAACCCCGCTTTACGGCGGGGTTTTTTATGCGTGCTGTTCCAAGTATTCGCTTACCAGCCTTCGAGCCAACTGGCCGGGGGATTCCTCTTTGCCAACAAGCTCTAAAATCGCCCTGTGCTGGCCTTCAGTCAGCTTGAAGCTCACAGCCTTGCTACGCTTCTTGTCGCCAAGCAACGCACGTCCATGGCCTGTGACGGTGTGTCCAGTGTTTAGGTTTCGGATTAACACACCTGCACTTCGTTGGCTGGGCATATGAAGGTGATAGTGGCCGTTCTCGCGGTCGAAGCTTATGTGGGAGTTCGGATACTTGCGGGCAAGCTCGATAAGCCTTTCTCTTGTTATCAATCCTTTTGACACTGCCAAGGCACCGTAGGGGCCGAATGATTGTTGGATTTGTTCGTCAGTCATATTTTTCACCTTTATTATTTTCAATTTCTTTTTGCTCTTTCAAAGCTTGGAATTGGTCCAATGTTAATGCAACAAAACACCCAACTCCAAGAGTACATAAAAATATCGCTCTTACCCAGTTGAAGACTTTATGAGTTTCGGGAAGTAATGAATTAACAAAATAATGAAGGAACATTGTAAAACCTAAAATGTAATCTATTGGAAGGACAAGGAACATTAAACCTATCAATAGCATTACAGTTACTATTAAGCATAGGGTTATTTTTGCGTATATCATTTTCATGATGTTTCCCCCTTATTGTTTTCAATTTTCCTTTTCAGACTAGATTCCAAAAACGAGTTAAACCTCGCTATTGTCAACATAGTTAGGAGTGCAATTCCTATGTAATAAAGGTTATCAGCATTCCATATAAATAAAATAAGGGATATGCACAAGCAATAAGATATTCGAACTACTGTTTTTTGTTTTGCCAGTTCTTTATCTATTTCAGAAACTGGACAGCTTTCCTGCTTGCTATCCCCAATCTTTCTTTTTAACCCTAACCTCAAAGCCTCTTGTAGTGACCTAAGCTTGATATTCTTTGCTATTAGAGCCGTCATTATTGTTTGTAGCAGTAAAGAAAAAAACAAACATAATGGATTCGATATCAAAGCGTCGAGTACATTATTGCTGTTTAAGTGTATAGTGGGGTTACTCATTAAATTATGTATAGGTGTAACGACTTCACATAATGCCATAAACGCTAATCCACCACCAAATATTATGCCGATATCACAGTAAAATATCTCTTTTTCGTAAGCTTTATTCTTGCTTTCAATCTCATTGACCGTATAACCTGCTAGTTCCCTATCAATTTCGCTATTAGAACAATTTGGTCTTATATTGATTTCTTTTTTTTGTTGTAAGCTCATTTCATATTCTCCTTTGCCACCTTTTTTTCCAAGCCTGATTCCAAAGCTTCCTCAATCCTGCAGTTCTGATAAACCTTAATAGCCAACGCAAAAGCCAATAAGACCAAACCAAAAGCTAACCATGTTTGGTCTGAATAATAAGGAAAAAGAGCTTCGGCTTGGTTTCGGCAGTCTGCTGGCACTAAGTACCCCATGCAATACATACCTTGCATAAGCCAACTATGTGCATTTCTAAATAAGAAATAAATTGCTAAAATGCCCGAAATGGCAAACCCAATACTCAAGAGATCAATTTTGAGTTGTTGATAAGATAATTTCTTTTGTATTTTCTTAACTGTAAAGTCTTCAAGCTCTTTATCCACTGCCTTATCTGAAAACGTAGGTATTAGCTTGGATTCAATTTTTTGTAGTATATTCATTGCTTGTTTCCCCTTTTTGTTGTTATCAAAAGCCCACCACTCAGGGGGCTATATTTTTCTTCGCTTTTGCTTTATTTATCAATTCATTAACTAAACAAGCTACTACTGTTAATACGACCGTAACAGCGAGATATGGTAGAATTGTTAGCAATGCGTATAATATTGATACTGCTATAGTTTGTATAATTTCCATTTTGATTCTCCTTTTTGGTTATTGTTTTATAATTATATCATATTATCCCTTAAAAAGTTTACTTTTTTAGCAATTTAATATTTAAAGGTCATGAATAATCGCCACTTGCTTAGCAAATAGCCGAGTTTTTATAGGTTAATTTATTTTTGTTTTCAAGGGGTGGAAATCGTTGACGGCAAGGAGGTATGTGGAGAAGTGCTTTAAATGTGGTGAGAAATAAAAAAACCGACATTGCCGTGTCGGTTTTTCAAATAATATATTTTCAAGTATCTTTCTATTGTCTATTATAACATGGGTATCAGATTTGTGTTTCCATACTGTCTATTGTCTCATGTTTAATTGACCAAGTTAACATTTACTGTGCAAGTTCTATTCTAGGTCTGTTTATTTCTTTCGGGTAGGTTATCTGTATACAGAAAACCCCTTGTCATTGATTATGGGGAATATGGCTGGTTTCTGCTTTTCAATGTCCAGCTTGGACACAAAATGAGTTGTCTTTGCTACAACTCTGCCTCAGTCGAATGGTTTGTCATGATAGTAATTTATCCAGAAACGCCAGTTGTCTGCTCCATAATGTCGATTCACTTCATGTTTCAACATCCAAAGAAAGTTGTTCGAATTTGGGAACTCATCAAGGATACAGCCAGTAGTGAATTCATGGCAGTTGTCTAAAATGAAGTTGTAGTCCGTGATGCTACCGATCCTGTTTTTGGCTCTCTTAGCAACTTCAGCACTTCCCACAGCTTTTGTTCCTTTACACGAAACATAAATATTATATCCGCTCTTACCTTTCAGGAATTGTTTTGCCGTGACTGCTTCAACTCTACCTTTTCCATTAAGGTGGACAATCTTACCGTTTCCGACATATATGCCTGAATGTTCTGCCCAGCCATAGTGCAAATCACAATAGACCACGCTACCAATTACTGGTTTGACTTCTGTCCTACAACTATCGACGACAAATTCTAATAGCGATACGATTGGTCCCACTCTCTATCCCCCCCGTGTTTTACCTTTTATCGACCAACCTCGCTCAGAATTTAGGTCTCGCAGTGCTATATGAACCGTATTGCCTCTTTTGATAAAATCTCAACTGTAGCCATGTCACCGAGGCTGTAAGCCTGCTGGAACAGGCTGGCAAGCTCTGTGCGTCCGTAGATACGTGGTGCTCCGTTGACCTGAGCTTTTCGGTTGATATACCCGTAGACCGGTTGAGCAAAATCTTTGACATAGATTTCAATAGTGTCTTTGTGAGCACCTATCAGGCTCGACGCCTGAGTTGGTACATTGATGAAACCATTGTTGTAATAAGTGGTCCCAATCTTCACCTTGAAGCTCGCTTCAGGTGTAGGGAAGTCGGATACCTGTAAATCTGCTTCTTCTTCTACCTGTTCGACTAATTTCTGCTTTCCGTTCCATGGAGGATCAAGCGTTTTGATTATGCTGTCTTCAAGTCCACTAGCGAGGTTCAAGTGAAATATGCCGTAGTGCATGAGGCCGTTATCAGGTAAAACATAGATATCGACCTCTCCACCAGCCAGCAGACATTTCATGATATTGGCGTTGTTCTTACTGTTAGTCGGTTGGTCTCCATTTGGGCTTCTATAGCCATAAAAACGCTTCTTCAGTGGCGTAGTAGTCTTTCCGACATATCGAACCTCACCGTCTACTATGAAGGCATACAGGACATTAGACGCGGTGTAATAGCGTTCTAGATCAGGAAAGATTTTGTCGTTTTCAATAATCCACTTGCCAACTTTCTCGAAACCAATCTTGATTAGTCTATCCATGAGTCCACCTAAAGCAGAAAACCCGCACTGGTGGCGGGTTTAGGGGTGTGGTTGCTGTCAATCGATTGCTAGCAAATCGTCTACAAGCTCTTTGAGATTTCGGCGCATAGCTTGTTCTGCTGCTTCCCTTTCAATGAGGTAGTAAGCGAACATTCCGTCGCTTCTGCCCTCGGTCTCAATATCTTTGTCATAGAGCGTTTGGCTATCACTGACTAGTTTATAGTTGATCTCGGTGGTCCTATAACCGGGATCACCAACTGCCCAATAGCCTCGTGATCCGTCTTCAACGACCTTGATATCGAGTAGATATGAACCTTTGTCATTGAAGAGATTAGCAGTCTTCAAAGTGTTTTCGACCGCTGTGCGTGCTGTTTCATTCGTCAGATTTGGTGAAGTCTTTCCGGCCAAAGCAAAAGCACTGGTTCCCACGAATCCTTCGACTTGGTTTATTCTGACATTCTGAAAAAGCTTGTTGTCTGGCGTGGCTTTTGACTCCGATTCATAGGACGACTTTTCTGGATTCATTTCACCTGTGACAGTGACACAGCCGGAAGTTGAGACGATCAGAATTGACAGCAAAAAAAGGGCTGTAAGCTTTAAAATTTTCATTTTTTTAGTTCCCCGTGCGAAAAAAAAAGCCCACTCTTTGGTGGGCTTTGGATCTGGTCTTACTCTTTTTCTTCTTGAACCCAGCTTTCAACGGTTTCTGCACCGTGTTCGTCTTTCCAAGCTTTCAGTTCTTTATGGTTGCCACCGCGAGTTTCGATGACTTCACCAGTATTCGGATTTTTGTAGACTTTCAGCTTACGCTTCCGGCGTGTCCCAACAGTCGACTTCGGTGCTGATTCCAGTGGTGGGAGACCGCGAAGCTTATATTCCGGGTCCAGTACGTCGATGGTTTCTTCGACTGTATGGCCGTATTTTTTCATTAGATCTTCGAGCTTTTGCTTGTATTCTTTAGCAAGCTTCAATTGCTCGCTACCTTCCATTTCCTTCAGCTCAGCTTGTAGGCGGGCTAGCTGGGCTTCTTTCTGCATGTAATTAGCAAGTTGCGATGACATTGGTGCTATTCCTTACGGTCTGGTCTGGGTGCTGTTTTGCTTGGGAACAAGTTAAAGATATCAGAGATAATTTGCGTCATCCAGTATTTGAAGTAAGTTTTTTATATTTTTTCAAGCTGGCTCATGTCAGCTAGTGCGTATTCGTCCAAATCAATGTCTTCTTTGTAGAAATTATCTACGAAAGTCTCACCCTCTATGGTGATTTTCATAGTGATTTCTGTTTTCTTGGCTCTTTTACCTTCGAGTTTGTAGAAGAGCTTTTGAGTGGCCGGGTCGCTATATTCTCTTGCTACGGTGTCGACTTTTTCGGATGTCAGGCTAAAAGTGATATTGTTTGCTATCAAAAAGTTGTTGATATCTGCTCGACCTTTCTTGCTTCGAAGCATGGTCATAAAGTCGGATAGGCTATCCATTTCCAAGCCCACCTGCTCTTCAATCAATGTCAGCTTTGTTTTTAGGCCTTCGATTTCTTTCTCAGTGTTCGAAAGCTTTTTCAACACATAGTTAGGCGGAATCTCTTCAAGGTTGTCAATCATTCGCTGAAGATTTGCTTCCGTCATTTCTTCTTTCGCAAGCTTGTTTTCAAGCTCTCTTTGTTGCTTGGCTTTCTCAATGTCTTTCTTGTTTGATAGCAATTTTGCTAGGGCATTGATAAGCGAAGCGTGAGAAGGAATGTCCTCGGCATTAAATGCGGTAGCAAGGAAAATCTTTTCGCAAAACTTGTGAAGAACATAAGCGTAGTCGATTGTGTTTCGACAGCCTGTGCCTTTTTCTTTTCCTTCGTTGCAAAACAGGTAATAGTATTTATATTTCCCGCTGGCTTTCTGTTTTTTAGTATAAATCATTTTTGAGCCACATTTATCGCAATAAGCAGTATGGCGAAAAATGTTTGTGTAGGCTTCAGTGTTTCGGCCAGATACTTTGTTCGTTTTTCTTCTTGCTATTGCCTGTTCAGCACGACGAAAAGTGAATTCGTCGATAATTGCGGGGTAGAAATCGGGAATGTATTCGCGAAACTCGCGTTTACCGTCTACGGTTTCTTGTCTTCGTAGATAGCCAACCACAGCTTTGCTACGCATAAGCTTGTAAACATTTGAAGCTGTCCACTTTCGCTTAGCGGTTTTGTTGACCTCAGCAACCGCGTTGTAGACGCCTTCATTGATTATCAGGTCAAAAAGCTGTCTGATTTCTTCAGCTTCGTCTTCAACAATTTGATATTTTCCGTCGACTAATTTATAACCATAATGAACGCGACTATTTGAAAAAGCCTTACCTGACTCTTTTGCTTCGTTGTGAACCTTCCGCCAAGCTGATTTACGGCGTTTTGACTTAGTTTCACTCTCTTCGTTGGCTCGTTTCGCTATCAAGCCAATCATAAGGTAGTTTTCTAAGTCTCTGCTTTTGTCTTCTAATGAATACAGTTTCTCGTCATTTGTTGTGTAAATCTTTATCCCTTTTTCAAGAATTGCATAAAGCTGACTAGCGGTTTTGTTAAGTTCTTGCCTCGAAACCCTATCAATACTTTCAAGGACGATAAAATCGCCAGCAACAATTTCTTTATTTTCTATCTTATCGAGAAGGCTCCTGAACTGTCCTTTTTTGATATTGTCACCACGGAAGGACGATACCCCGGCGTCCACGAAGGTTTCTTTGATTCGGACACCATAGCGGTCCTCAAAGCGTGATAGGGGGCTTTTCTGACGCTCGACACTATCGCCAGTGCTTTGACGGGCGGTTGAGTAGCGGACGTATGCGTAAGCTTCCATGGCAAGGGACACCGTGGCCTGTGGTTTTCTCCACTATAGCATCCTCCGTCATGATGGTCTCGGCCACGCTGCCGGTCTTTGGCGAGATGATCGACGATCCGATCGAGACCGTTTCGCGTCTCGACAGCACCTTCGTCGCGGTGCTGGGTGCCGCTACTTTCGTGACCACGACGATCGGCATCAACATCGTCGCCAACTTCGTCGCCCCCGCGTTCGATTTCTCCAACATGGCGCCGAACAAGATCAGCTTCCGCGCGGGCGGCTTCATCGCGGCCGTGGGCTCGATCTTCCTGACCCCGTGGAACCTGTTCAGCAACCCGGAGATCATCCATTACACGGTCGATCTGCTCGCCGCCGCCATCGGTCCGCTCTACGGCATCATCATCATGGACTACTACCGTATCCGTCGCGGCGAGATCGATGTCGACGGCCTGTTCAGCGACGACCCGCACGGCCCCTACTGGTATCGCAACGGTGTCAATCCGGCAGCGGTGAAGGCGGTCGTCGCGGCAACGGTCATCGGGATCGTGATCAATTTCCTGCCGCTCGGCGATCTCGGCCACTTCTCGGTGTTCATCGGCGGTGCGCTGGGCGCCGGCTTTTACGCGATGGCCATGCGCCGCGCAACGGCCGCCGCTGCGATCGCCTCATAGAGCAAGCGCCTCTCCCGACTTGGGCGACGTTATCCGCGCCCCCTGTTGTCTCCCTCTTGCCGGCGCTCATCGAGCGCCGGTTTTTTTCGCCTCGGAGACTTCAGCGCGAGGAGAGGTTGAGCGCCATATGCCGATTGACGTCCTTGTAGAGCAGGTAGCGGAACGGCCCCGGGCCGGCGGCGTAACAGGACTGCGGGCAGAAGGCGCGCAGCCACATGTAATCGCCGGCCTCGACCTCGACCCACTCCTGATTGAGGTGATAGACCGCCTTGCCCTCGAGTACATAGAGGCCATGTTCCATGACATGCGTCTCATCGAAAGGAATCACGCCGCCAGGCTGAAAGGTGACGATGGTGACGTGCATGTCGTGGCGCAGATCCGAGGGCTCGACGAAGCGGGTGGTCGCCCAGCGCCCTTCGGTATCCGGCATCGGCGTCGGCTCGATCGTCTGCTCGTTGGTGACGAACGCCGGCGGTACCTCGATGCCATCGACGAACGCGTACGCCTTGCGGATCCAGTGGAAGCGCACCGGCTCGTTGCCCGCGTTGCGCAACTGCCAGCTCGCGCCCGGCGGCAGATAGGCATAGCCGCCCGGCGCCATCGCGTGTGGGTCGCCGTCGATGATCAGCGTCATCTCGCCCTCGACCACGAACAGAACGCCCTCGGCGCCGCCATCCGGTTCCGGGCGCTCGCTGCCACCACCGGGCGAGACCTCCATGATGTACTGCGAGAACGTCTCGGCAAAACCGGAAAGCGGTCGCGACAATACCCACAGCCGAGTCTTCTCCCAATGCGGCAGAAAGCTCATGACGATGTCGCTCATCACGCCCTTGGGAATGACCGCGTAAGCTTCGGTGAACACCGCGCGGTCGTGGATCAGCTGGCTCTGCGGCGGCAGGCCGCCGTGAGGGGCGTAGTAGGTTCTACGGGACGAATCGTGCGGTCTTTGCGGCATGCTCTCTCCAGTCGGCGTTGGCGCTCGATCTTCACCGGCTCGGTTTCATCGACCGAGGGTCATTGGCCAAGCTCGTCGAGCGCCTCGTATAGTTCACTCACTTCGCTGATTCGCGCGCGGCCGGCCGCCAGCCGGCGGTGCAGGAGCGCGTTGGCGATCAGGCTGACCAGACTCATCGCGCTCGCGTAGCTGTCGAACGCCGAGATCGTTTCCAATGGACACTCCAGACGCCACGCGACCTGGCTCTCATATTTTGTCGTCGTCGGGTCGCCGATCAGCAACACTCGCTGTGGCTGCTGCGCCAGCGTCTCGATCAAGGTCCCGAACAGACGCGGCCGCCGACGAAAGCCGACGGCCACGACCAGCGCTTCGGGCTCGAGTGCGACCAGCTCCTCGGCCAGCGACTGGTTCGGCGCCGGTGCCAGGCGCACGCCCGGTCGCGCCTGCAGCAGCTGCTGACGCAGATGCAGTGCCACCGGGTAACTGTTGCGGTAACCGACGATCACGATCTCCGGCGCGTCATCCAGCGCGGCGATCACGGCCTCGAAGCGGGCCGGCGTCAATGCCTCGAGGCAATGACGCAGATTGTCACGCTCGCGCTCGGCGTGTCGATGAAAAGGCGCATCGCCCTCGCCCAGGGCCGTCGAGCTGGCAAGCGGCACGCCATAGTGGCGCAGCCGCCGCACCTGCGTCTTGACCGCCCGAAAGTCGGCATAGCCCAGGCGCTGGAACAGCCGCGTGACCGTCGCCTTGGAGACCCCCGACAGTCGCGCCAGATCCGCCGCGCTGTAGATCGCCAGATCCTCGAGGTGATCGAGAACGAAACCCGCCACGCGGCGCTCCTGCGGCCCCAACTCATCGAAGTGGTGCTGCAGGCGACGACCGATCGGTGTCTGATCGCGGCTGGCGGGCATCGAATCTCCTTCGCGTTCAAACCACCGAGGCGATGAACTGCGCGAGCTCCGGCGTCTGCGGCCGGGTGAACAGCGTCTCGGGCGGGCCGGACTCGTGAATCCGCCCCTGGTGCATGAACACCACCCGATGGCTCACGTCACGCGCGAACTTCATCTCGTGGGTGACCAGAATCAGCGTCATGCCCTCTTTCGCCAGATCCTCCAGCACGCGCAGCACCTCGCCGACCAGTTCAGGGTCGAGCGCCGAGGTCGCCTCGTCGCACAGCAGCACCTTGGGGTTCATGGCCAGCGCGCGGGCAATCGCCACGCGCTGCTGCTGCCCGCCGGAGAGCTGCGCCGGGTAGGAATCGATCTTGTCCGACATGCCGACCTTGGCCAGCACCTCCTCGGCGATCCTGCGCGCCTCGCTCTTCGGCGTCTGCTTGACCACCACCGGCGCCAGCATGACGTTGTCGATCACGCTCTTGTGCGGGAACAGATTGAAGCTCTGGAACACCATGCCGACGTTCTGGCTCAGCTCGCCCGGCGTCATCGATGTTCCGTCGAGCCGCTGATCGGCCAGTTGGATCGTGCCCCAGTCGTGATGCTCGAGTTGATTGAGACAGCGCAGGAAGGTGCTCTTGCCCGACCCGCTGCGACCGATGATCGCCACTACCTCGCCCGCCTCGACCTCGAGATCGATCCCCTTGAGCACCTCCAGCTCGCCGAAGGATTTGTGCAGGTCTTTAACGGATACCAGCGCCATAGAGTCGTCTCTCCAGATAACGGGCGTAGCGCGACAGCGGATAGCAGAGAATGAAGTAACCGAGCGCGACGAAGGTGAAGATGGTGAAAGGCTCGAAGGTGGCGTTGTTGAGCATGGTGCCGGCCTTGGTCAACTCGACGAAGCCGATCACTGAGGCCAATGCCGTGCCCTTGATCACCTGCACCGAAAAGCCCACGGTGGGCGGCACCGCCAGGCGCAGCGCCTGCGGCAGAATCACGTGGCGCATCGACTGCAGATAGTTGAGCCCCAGCACTCGCGCCGCCTGCCATTGACCGCTCGGCACCGCCTCGACGCAGCCCCGCCAGATGTCGCAGAGAAACGCGCTGGTGAAGAGCGTCAGCGCCACGCTGGCGGCGGTCCAGGCGGAAACATCGAAGCCCAGGACCGCCGCCCCGAAATAGGCCAGGAAGAGCTGCATCAACAGCGGCGTGCCCTGAAACAGGTCGACATAGCCGCGTACCAGCCAGCGAACCGGGCGCAGGCCGCCCATGCGCAATAGCGTCAGCACCAGGCCGACAGCGGCACCGCCGATGAAGGCGATCAAGGAGAGCACCACGGTCCAGCGCGCCGCCAGCAGCAGGTTGCGGACGATGTCCCAGGTCGTGAAGTCGGTCATGCCGAGCCCCCCTGACGAAAGGCGAACAGCCGTCGTCCGACGAACTCGAAGACGAGTCGCAGGCCGACCGCCAGCAGCAGGTAGATGGCCGTCACCACCAGATAGACCTCGAAGCCGCGAAAGTTGCGCGACTGAATGAAATTCGCCGCGTAGGTCAGATCGAACACCGAGATCTGCGAAACCACCGCCGAACCCAGCATCACAATGATGCACTGGCTGATCAGCGAGGGATAAACCCGCGAGAACGCCGGCACCAGCACCACGTGGCGGAAGCTCTGCAGTCGCGAAAGCCCCAACGCGCGGGCCGCCTCGTGCTGACCCCGCGTGGTCGACTCGATCCCCGCGCGAAGGATCTCGGCGGTGTAGGCGCCAAGATTGAGGATCATCGCGATCAACGCCGCGACCGTGGCGCTGATCGGCACGCCCAGGGCGGGCAGGCCGAAGAACAGAAAGAAGAGCTGCACGATGAACGGCGTGTTACGGATCACTTCGACATAGCCGCCGAGCAGGCGACTGACGAGACTGGCACCGCGCACGCGCGCGCCGTCGCGCACATAGGCGACGACGACGGCCAGGGCGATCCCGGCCACGGTGGTGACGACGGTCAGCCAGACCGTCGTCACCAGGCCCTCGAGAATCTGGTCCGTATACGGCAGGAGCGAGGAGAAATCCAACGTCATGATCGGCTCCGATCAGGCGGATAGGTCATCCGGCAGCGGCGCCTGGAACCACTTTTCGGACATCGACTCCAGCGTGCCATCCTGCTTGGCCTGCTCGATCAGTTCGTTGACCTTCGCCTTGAGCGCCTCGTTGCCCTTGCTCAGGCCGACGTAGCAAGGCGAATTCTTGATCTTGAACACCAGCGTCGGCGCGCGATCCTCGTTCTGGCGAGCGATCTGAGCCGCCACCACGTTACCGGTCGCGATGTAGTTCACCTGGCCGGAGAGAAACGCCGAGATCGTCGTGGCGTTGTCCTCGAAACGCTTGATGGTGGTATCGCTCGGTGCGATATCGCTCAGCGTCAGGTCTTCGAGCGCGCCGCGCGTCGCGCCGATGGTCATGCCGGAAAGGCCGGAAACATCATCGACGGCGTCGGCACCCGGCGTGCCGAACACGCCCTGGAAGAACGGCGCGTAGGCGTCGGTGAAGTCGATCACTTCCGCGCGTTCTGGCGTCTTGCCGAGACTCGAGATGACCAGGTCGACCTTGTCCGTCTGCAGGAAAGGAATCCGGTTGGCGCTCGTGACCGGCACCAGCTTCAGATCCACGCCCATGCCATCGGCGAGATACTGCGCCATGTCGATGTCATAGCCCTGCGGCTGCAGGTCGGTGCCGACCGAACCGAACGGCGGGAAGTCCTGCGGTACGGCGACACGTAGCGTGCCGCGCTGCTGCACGGTGTCTAGATCACTGGCCATGGCGGAGAACGCGGTCGCGGTCATGACGGTGCACGCGGCGGCCAGCGCCAGCTGGCGAAGCGGTAGATGCTTGGCAAAAGCGAACATGTCGAGCCTCTCGTGGGCGAAATTGTTATGACTGAACAAGCAGGCTGAAAGATGCCGCGAAAGAAACGTTTGGCGACTTCCTCAGCCATCGAGAAACATTCGTTTCATCGATACTGCTCGCAAATTTAGCGCCAGAAACCGTCGAGGTTCAGAATTTTCAATGAGTTAAAAACAACCAGAAGCATCGACAAGCCATCTTCCGAGCACCTCAAGCAGCGAGGCGTTCAAAAACGGTGCGTAGAAAAACGCCCGCGCACCAGCGTATGGCGCGAGTCGCACAACCCGGCGCGAGATCACCAAAGCACTGGCGCACTGGCGACCTGCCTGTCACTTGTTCAGGCCGGATGCTCCCGCGTCCAGTGTCGCGCGATATCCACGCGCCGGGTTATCCACACCCGGTCGTGCGCCTCGAGATGATCGAGGAATCGCTGCAGCGCGCGGAAGCGTCCAGGGCGGCCGATCAGCCGGCAGTGCAGGCCGATCGAGAGCATCTTCGGTGTTTCCGCGCCCTCTGCGTAGAGCACGTCGAAAGCATCTCGCAGATACTGAAAAAACGGCTCGCCGTGATCGAAGCCGGTCGGGGACGCAAAGCGCATGTCGTTGGTATCGAGGGTGTAGGGCACGATCAGGTGGCGATGCGTCTTGCCCCGACTGTCGATTGCGTCGGTCCAGAACGGCAGATCGTCACCGTAGTAATCGCTGTCATACAGAAAGCCGCCCTGATCGAGCAGCAGGCGGCGGGTGTTGGGGCTGTCACGGCCGGTGTACCAGCCCAGCGGCGCTTCACCGTAAAGGCGCTGGAAAATCGCCAGCGCGCGCTCGAGATGCTCGCGCTCCAGCGCTTCCGGCACATTCTGGTAATGGATCCAGCGATAGCCGTGGCAGGCAATTTCGTGGCCCAACTCGTGGAAAGCGCGGGCGACTTCCGGATTGCGTTCCAACGCCATCGCCACGCCGAAGACGGTCAGCGGCAAGTCGCGGCGCTCGAACTCTTTCAGCACTCGCCAGACACCCGCTCGCGAGCCGTATTCATAGATCGATTCCATGCTCAGATGACGTGCAGGATACGCCTCGGCGCCTGCAATCTCGGAGAGAAACTGCTCGGAGTGTGTATCGCCATGCAGCACACTGTTCTCGCCGCCCTCTTCGTAGTTGAGCACGAACTGCACCGCCACGCGGGCCTGACCGGGCCAGTTGGCCTGCACTGGCGTGCGGCCATAGCCAACCAGATCTCTAGGATACGTCCCGACAGAGGCGTCTTTGGGAGCAGAGTCGTCGAATCGCATGGATGGCGTTCCTTGTTCGAACGGCCAGAACGATCAGGCCATCGATATTGTATTCAAAGTCGTTTATTTTTGTAGACAAAACAACCGTACCGCGAATGCGACGATTCGCCAAGCTGTTCGAACAAGAGGTATCGCCACCGATGCGGATTCACGTCATCAACCCTAACACCACCGCCAGCATGACCGACAAAATCGGCAACTGCGCCAGCCGTGTCGCGGCGCCAGGTACCGAGATCCACGTCAGCCAGCCGGAAAGCGGCCCGGTCTCCATCGAGAGCCACTTCGATGAGGCGATCAGCGCCGTTGGCGTGCTCGAGGAGATTCGTCGCGGCGAGGCCCTCGGCGCAGATGCCTACGTCATTGCCTGTTTCGGCGATCCGGGCCTGCTCGCCGCACGTGAACTGACCCGCGCCCCGGTGATCGGCATTGCCGAAGCCGGCTTCCATCTGGCGACGATGATCAGCACCCGCTTTTCGGTGGTGACGACGCTTGCGCGCACCGCGATCATCGCCGAGCACCTGCTCGATCAGTATGGTTTCCGCCATCACTGCCGCCAGGTGCGCGCCACCGACCTGCCGGTATTGGAGCTGGAGAACCCGGCGGGTAACGCCTATCAGGCGCTGCTGGCAGAGTGTCAGCGAGCCCGCGACGAAGATGGCATCGGCGCCATCGTGCTGGGTTGCGGTGGCATGGCCGATCTCACCGAACGGCTGGCCCAGGACCTGGGGCTGCCGGTGGTCGAAGGCGTCAGCGCCGCGGTCAAGCTCGCCGAATCGCTCGCCTCACTCGGGCTCGGCACCAGCAAGCACGGCGATCTGGCGTTTCCGCGGCCGAAGCCGTTTGCGGGCAAGTTTGCGGATTGGGGAGAGTAAAGGCGGCGAGATCAGCCAAAGATAGTCTGAAGATCTGGCGTTTCGTCATCGCTCTCCTCGATCGAGAGGGAAGCTTCGATTGCCTTGAGATGGCGCTGCATGAACGCCATCGCCCGATCTTCCTTGCCGGTCTCGAGCAACGCGACCAGCTCGTCGTGGTCATGGGATTCGCAGCCGAGATGGCCGTGGCCGCCGTAGACGGCGAGGATCAGCGATGAGCGTGAGCAGAGGCGTTCGATGAACTCCGCCAGCGGCGTGTTGCCGGAGAGCTCGGCCAGACGCTGGTGAAAACGCGCGGAGAGCTGTATCGCCTGGCTCTGTTCACCGCTGCGCAGCGCCTTGCGCTCGCGCTCCGCCAGCTCACGCAGCTCGGCGGCGTCGGCAGGCTTCAGCCGCCGCGACACCCACGGCATCAGCTGGCACTCGACCAGTTGGCGGGCGGCGAAGACATCGCGAGCTTCTTCGATGGTGGGGCGGCTGACGCTCGCGCCGCGGCGTGGGGTCAGCGTGACCAGATATTCGAGCGACAGCCGCTGCAGAATCTTGCGAATGCCGGTGCGACTGACGCGGAAGACATCGGCGAGCGCGTCTTCACGCAGCCGCGCCCCCGGCTTCAATCGATGCTCGACGATCGCCTCGCGAATCTGCCGATAGATCGTCTCGTGGCGCTCGGCACCATCCCCCGCCTTGCCCGCTCCGCGACTGCGTTTCGCCTTGGCGGGCATTTCGCTCTCGCTCGCTGCGTTCGCGCCTTTTGCCATTGTCGTTTGCTTCCCCAGCGTCACCGTCTTGCTGATCATGGTCGACCGTATTCGTTGTCGATTGTATATCCCTGGCTACGAGATAACAGCCAGGTTGGCCCCATGGCCCGCCGGCTCACGCCTCCACGATCCGTCTGGCGCTAGCATTGTGGCGCGCGATCATTGCATTCAGGTCATGGCCGAGCAGGCGACCGCCTGCGACCCGCGCAATGCCGTTGACGAAGGAGAGATCGACCTGCGGTGGCTGGCAGAACACCAGCGCAGCCAGCGGGTCGTGCAACGCACCGCCGGCGAGCGCCAGTGAATCCATACGGAAGCCGATGATGTCGGCGGCCTTGCCGACGGCGAGCTGGCCGATATCGTCGCGCCCGAGCACGGCCGCCCCGCCGCGAGTGGCGAACCACAGCATCTGGCGGGCGTTGAAGTCATCCATTTCACCCTGAAGCCGACCGAGCAGCATCGCCTGGCGAGTCTCCGCGAGCAGGTGCGAGCCGTCATTCGAGGCACTGCCGTCGACGCCCAAGCCAACGCGCATGCCGGCTCGATGCATCGCCATCACCGGCGCGATGCCGGAGCCGAGCCGCATGTTCGAACTCGGGCAGTGCGCCGCGCCGCAGCAGTGACCGCCAAGCCGGGTGATCTCCTCACTATGCGGGTGCACCATGTGCGCGAACCAGACATCGCGACCGACCCAGCCGACCTGTTCGGCATACTCCACCGGCGTGCAGCCGAACTGCTCACGGCAGTAGGCTTCCTCGTCGCGGGTCTCGGCCAGATGGGTGTGCAGGTGCACGCCATACTCGCGTGCGAGCGCAGCGCTCTCGCGCATCAGATCGCGCGAGACGGAGAACGGCGAACAGGGCGCGACGACCACCCGCGTCATCGCCCGCTCGCGCACGTCGTGGTAGCGCTCGATGGCGCGTTGGGTGTCCTCGAGAATCGCCGATTCCGACTCGACCACGCTGTCCGGCGGCAGCCCGCCCTGGGACTCGCCCACCGACATCGAACCACGCGAGGCGTGAAAGCGCAGTCCCAGTTCAGAGACGGCGGCGATCTGGTCGTCGATCCGCGCCCCATTGGGCCAGAGATAGGTGTGATCCGCCGCCGTGGTGCAGCCGGAAAGCAGCAGTTCGGCGGCGGCGATCTGGCTCGCGGCGAACATCGCCTCCGGATCGAGCCGCGCCCAGATCGGATAGTGCGTGACCAGCCAGTCGAACAGCTCGGCGTTCTGTCCAGCCGGCAGGTTACGCGTCAGCGTCTGGTAGAAGTGGTGGTGGGTGTTGACCAGCCCCGGCAAGATGACGTGGCCGCGCGCATCGATGATCCGGTCGACCGGCTTATGCAGCCCGGCGGTTATCTCCGTCGCCGAACCGATTGCCGCAATTCGATCGTCCTCGATCAACAGGCTGGCATGGCGCAGCTCACGCTGAGCATCGTCGAAGGTCGCGATCAGCTCGGCGTCGCGGATCAGCGTGATCATCAACTTCCCCGGTAAGTCGAGTAACTGAATGGCGAGAGCAATAGCGGCACGTGATAGTGCTCGTCTGGCGAGTCGACGACGAACTGCAGCGGAATGCGATCGAGGAAATGGCCGCTCGCCGTCGAGGCCTTTTTCAGATAGTCCCCGGCATGAAACAGCAGCTCGTAGACGCCGGCATGAAAGTCGCTGCCCTCGAGCAGCGGAGCCTCGCAGCGGCCGTCCTCGTTGGTGGTGACATCGGCCAGACGCGATCGTGTGCCGCCCTCGAGGCGATAGAGCTCGAGTCGCAGGCCGGCCGCGGGGCGGCCCAGCGCCGTGTCCAGCACATGGGTGGTCAGATATCCGGTGGCGTCACTCATCGTTCTCTCCCTGATCGCTCGGCCATGCGCACCGACGATGGACGAAAAAGGTGGATTGCTTCGCCATGATGGCGTTAGCCTCATTCAATTGTTTTTGTATACAAAGGTCAACCGGAGTTGCCATGTCCTCCACCCTGCTTTCACCGCGCCCCAGCCAGCTCGACCGAGAGGCGTTCGTCGCCGCCTATGGAGAGATCTACGAACATTCGGCCTGGGTCGCCGAGCAGTGCTGGGAGCGAGGGCTCGATACCGACCATGACACGCCGGCCGGCCTTGCCGCCGCGATGCGTGAGCGGGTCGATGCTGCCAGTGCCGACACGCAGCTCACGCTGATTCGCGCGCACCCGGACCTCGCCGGCAAGGCGGCCGTCGCCGACGACCTGACCGCAGACTCGCGCAGTGAACAGGCCGGCGCCGGACTCGACCAGTGCACGGCGGCGGAGTTCGCCCGCTTCGAGCGGCTCAACGCCGAATACCGCGAGCGTTTCGGCTTCCCGTTCGTGATCGCCGTGCGCGGCCTCGATCGTCACGATATTCTCACCGCCTTCGAGACCCGGCTCGACCACACACCGGAAGACGAGCGACGTACCGCCATCGAACAGATCCATCGCATCGCCCGGCTTAGACTCGAGCAGCGCGAGCGCGCCGACGATCCCCACCCTTAGGCGCGCAGACATGGCGCGCCCAACTCGTTATCCTGACCGGCATCGAAGACGGCACAATGCCGACCGAGCACGGACAGCCAGGTAGCGGGGAGCGACAGGTGGCGGAGAACAAGCGACGAGTGTCGGCGGATACGAAAGGACGGACCTCTGCGGACACCAGGAAACGGGCCTCGGCGGACACGAAAGGACGGGCTTCGGCGGACACAAAAAGACGCGCGGTGGGCAGACCGGCCGGCAACGCCAAGAGCAGCGGCGGCCACAGTCAATCTCTGGTGCGCGGGCTGACGATTCTCGAAGTGCTGGCCGCGGCGCCGGAAGGCATGGCGCTTTCCGATATCGCCGAAGCGCTCGACCTTGCGCCCTCGACCACACATCGGCTGCTGCAGGCGCTGCATCAGCAGGGCTTCCTCATTCAAGACCTGGAATCCGGGTTGTGGAAGATCGACGTCAAGACTTTCCGCATCGGGCAGAGCTTTCTCGAGGCGCGAGATTTCGTCGCCACCGCGCGCCCCTATCTGCGACGGCTGGCGGCGACCACCGGCGAGACCGCCAATCTCGGCATTCGTGACGACGGCATGGTGGTCTATCTCGCCCAGAGCGAATCCAAGCAGATGATGCGCATGATCACGCGGCTCGGCTCCCGCGCGCCGCTGCATGCCGCCGGTATCGGCAAGGCGCTGCTGGCGTGGATGCCGCCAGCCGAGTTCGAGGCGATCATGTGTCATCGCGAACTCGAAGGGGAAACGCCCAACACCCTGACCGATATTCCCACCCTCAAGCGTCAGCTGGAGGAAGTGCGGCGGCAGGGCTATTCGGTCGACCGCGAGGAGCATGCCATCGGGCTCAACTGCGTCGCCGCCACGCTGCACGACGAGAGTGGCCTGCCACTGGCGGCGATCTCCGTCTCCGGCCCGGTCGCGCGTATCGACGACTCTCGCTTGCCGGAGCTGGCGCGGCTCGTCGCCGAAACCGCCGCCGAGATCACCGCCCGTATCGGCGGCAAGCTGCCGACCGATCTGCCGGCGTAGGCGTAGCCCTTTACGTATTGAGGATCACGCCTCCGTTGAGATGAATCGTCTGGCCCGTCATGTAAGAAGACTCCTGGCTGGCCAGATAGACATAGGCCGGCCCCATCTCGCTCGGCTGGCCAGCACGCTGCATTGGCACCTGCCCCCCGAAACCTTCGACCTTCTCGTCATCCATGCTGGCCGGAATCAGCGGCGTCCACACCGGCCCCGGCGCTACCGCGTTGACGCGAATCTCTCGCTCCACCAGCGACTGCGCCAACGAGCGCACGAAGCCCTGGATCGCGCCCTTGGTCGATGAGTAGTCGATCAGTGTCTTGTTGCCCTTGAAAGCATTGACCGACGAGGTGGCGATGATGGTGTCCCCGGCACCGAGATGAGGTACCACTTCGCGAACCAGATAAAAGTGGCTGAAAATGTTGGTCGCGAAAGTGCGCTGAAGCTGCTCATCGGTAATCTCGGTGACATCGTTCCAGTCGTGCTGCTCGGCAGCGTTGTTGACCAGAATGTTCAGCCCGCCGAGTTCGCGACGCGTGCGCTCGACTGCCTCTCGACAAAAGGCTGAGTCGGCCACGTCGCCCTGAATCGGCAGGCAGCGACGCCCTTCAGCCTCGACCAGCGCTTTCGTATCCTCGGCATCGCGCTGCTCATCGAGGTAAACGATGGCGCAGTCGGCGCCCTCGCGGGCGAAGTGCAGGGCCACCGCGCGGCCGATGCCGCTATCGCCACCAGTGATCAGTGCAACCTTGTCCTGAAGCTTGCCGCTGCCCTGATAGTCGGCGCGAATGAATTCCGGCTCGGGCTGCATGCGGTGCTCGTCACCAGGCTGATGGTTCTGGTGCTGCGGCGGAAAATGCGATTGTGACATTCCGACTCCCTCCTGAATGACATCGACGAATGGCTGTCTGTCGACAGCGAGCTGCCTGACAGAAACTGACGCAAGAAACACTTCATGGCCGAAGCGTTCTCATGAGCATAGAAAGTGTTTCGCCGTTCAGGCAAACCCAGGTTTAAAAAATTAACTTATGTTAACAACGGGCTTGCCGTCGCTGCCGACTTGGCACCTCCTCTTCGTGGCTTAGAGCGTGAAGCGAATCGCCAGCGACGCTACACTGTCGCCCGGCCGGACCGGACGCGACGGGTCAAGGGCGACTAGGCCGCGCACCTGGTGCCCATGGCCCAGTCGCCCATGCCCCGGTCACCCTTCGGCCCAGATGCCTTCCGTCACCGCCGCCAACGAGGACCTGCCCATGCCTTCGCACCTGCTCACCGTCGATTCGCTCTCCCGCGACGGCGTCGACCATCTGATCCGCATCGCCGAGCGCATGGAACCGATCGCCCAGCGGCGCAAGGTGACTCGCGTGCTCGAGGGCGCGGTGCTCGGCAATCTTTTCTTCGAGGCCAGTACGCGGACCCGCATCAGCTTCAATGCCGCCTTCTGCCGGCTCGGCGGCAGCGTCTGCGACACCACCGGCTTCACCTTCTCGTCGATGGCCAAAGGCGAGTCGCTTTACGATACCAGCCGCGTGATGGGCGGCTATGTCGATGCCATCGTCATGCGCCACCCGGAGCAGGGCTCGGTGGCGGAGTTCGCCGAAGCGACGCAGGTGCCGGTGATCAACGGCGGCGACGGCCCGGGCGAGCATCCCAGTCAGGCGCTGCTCGACATCTACACCATCACCAAGGAGTTCGCTCGGCTCGGCAAGCCGCTGGCTGGCGCGCACCTGTTGCTGACCGGCGACCTTCGTCACGGCCGCACGGTGCACTCGCTGATCAAGCTGCTCTCGCTCTACGATCCGCTGCGTATCACGCTGGTCTCCCCGCCGGGGCTGGAGATGCCGCAGCACCTGGTCGATCTGGTCGCCTCGCGGGGGCATCGTGTCGACACGCGCGCGAACCTGGCCGAGAACTTCGACGATGTCGACGTGATCTACGCCACGCGCATCCAGCGCGAGCGCTTCACTGCCGAAATGTCGGAGAACTTCACCGAACTCACCTCGGACTTCGTCGTCGACAAAGGCTTCCTCGACCGCCGCTGTGCGCCGACTACCGTGGTGATGCACCCGCTACCCCGCGACAGCCGCGCCGGCGCCAACGACCTCTCCACCGATCTCAACGGCGATCCGCGCCTGGCGATATTCCGCCAGACCGACAACGGCATTCCCATGCGCATGGCGATCTTCGCCCACCTGCTGCAGGTGGAAGCGTTGATCGAGAAGGATCTGCGCGACGTGCGCTGGTTCGTGCCGGCGAGCTTCGGCGTGGACGACCGAGAGCTGAAGGTGGAGAACTGAGTGCGAGCCGCTGCGGGGTTTCAAAACATTCGTGAGCAGAGCTAGCTCCTACGGCAGACAAGCCCGCCGGGAGTGAAGAAAGGCGTGGAAGAACATTAGTTGATCTTCGTGAGCAGAGCTCACTCCTACGGCAGACAAGCCCAACAGGAGTGGAGAAAGACGCGAAAAAACGTTATCCGCGCCCAATTCGAATAACTCACCCGTTGGAGCGAGCTTGCTCGCGAATGATGCCGCGGACTCGGCGACGCTGATCTTCGTGAGCAGAGCTCACTCCTACGGCAGACAAGCCCAACAGAAGTGGAGAAAGGCGTGGAATAACATAAGTGCCGACGCCCAATCCGAATGACTCACCTGCGAAGAAAAAGGCCATTGAGACAACCCGTAACGCCGTCAATACGCCCCCGTTGGAGCGAGCTTGCTCGCGAATGATGCCGCGGGCTCGGCGACGTTGATCTTCGTGAGCAGAGCTCACTTCTACGGCAGACAAGCCCGTCGGGAGTGGAGAGAGACGCGAAAAAACGTTATCCGCGCCCAATTTGAATAACTCACCCGTTGGAGCGAGCTTGCTCGCGAATGATGCCGCGGACTCGGCGACGCTGATCTTCGTGAGCAGAGCTCACTCCTACCGAGCAAGCGGCAGTTGGAGCGAGTATCGCGAGCGAAAGAAAGAAGAACGCGTCGCGGCTGACTACCGCGCGAACCAGTTCTCCAGAATCAGCTGTGCGGCGATGCCGTCGACCCCGCGATCCCGGTAGTTGCCCCTGTGGCGTTGGGCCTGGGCGATAGTCTTGGCGGCGCGGGTGGTGCCGCGCTCGTCGAACATCTCGACCGGTTTGCCGAAGCGCCCGTGCAGGCGGTTACCGAACTTGCGAGCGCGCGTGCTCATATCCGACTCGCTGCCGTCGTCGTGGATCGGCAGGCCGACGACGAGCAGATCCGGTCGCCACTCGTTCAACAGCCGCTCGATGACGTTCCAGTCCGGTATGCCGTCTCGCGCCGTCAGCGGCTCGAGGCTGCTGGCCGAGCCAAGCATCTCGTTGCCGACCGCGACCCCGATGCGCCGTGTACCGTAGTCGAACGCCATGATCAGGCGCTGACCGATCTCGGCGTCCGCCTTGCCACCTAGCGTGGCCATCAGGCGTGCCCGGCGTCGCGGGTCATCAGATTGAGATCGACACCGAGAATGCCGGCCGCCGCGGAGAGCCGCTGTTCCGAAGGGCGGTCGAAGAGGATCGCGGCATCGCCCTCGACGGTCAGCCAGCTATTCTGCTTGAGTTCGTCCTCGAGCTGGCCGGACTTCCAGCCCGCACAGCCGAGCATCACCAGGTAGTGCCCCGGTCCGCGACGCTGGGCGATCGCCTGCAGAATATCCATCGAAGTGGTCAGCGCCAGCCCTTCGGCAATCTGAATGCTCGAGTCCCAGTCGCTGGCGTTACCGCGGTGCAGAATGAAACCTCGATCGCGATAGGTCGGGCCGCCGTCATAGACCAGCACTTCATTGTGAGGGCCGGGTTCGGACTCGATATCGAGCTGTTCGAACAGGCCATCCAGCGTCATCTCGGAGGGGCGATTGACGATCACGCCGAGCGTGCCGTCGTCATCGTGGTCGCAGAGATAGGTCAGCGTTCCCGCGAAGTTGGGGTCTTCCAGGTGCGGCAGCGCCAGCAGGAAATAGTCCTTGAGGCTCTGCATGGGAGCATTGACGGGAATTTGACGAGTCGTGGACATAGAGCTCCATAGGACATCGCGTCCGGCTCGGCATCG
>NZ_BMZI01000002.1:246889-336327 GCF_014652715.1 Salinicola rhizosphaerae
CCAGCCCCGTGCTCGCCGACGTTCAGACGCGAGCGTCGAGCCGTTTGGCGATCGCTGCCATCAATGTGGCACCGATGTCGGTACCGCGCTGATCGTCGATCTCACGTACGCAAGTGGGGCTCGTCACGTTGATTTCGGTGATGTAGTCACCGATCACGTCGAGGCCGACGAACAAAAGGCCTTTTTCGCGGATCATCGGCTGCACCTGCTGGATCAGCCAGTGGTCGCGCTCGGTCAGTTCGCGAGAGACTCCCCGGCCGCCAGCGGCGAGATTGCCGCGCGTCTCACCGGCGCTCGGGATGCGGGCAAGGCCATATTCCACCGGCTCGCCATCGACCAGCAGGATGCGCGTATCGCCGTCCTTGATCTCGGGCAGGTAGCGCTGCGCCATGATCTGACGCTGACCGCGCTGGGTGAGCTGCTCGATCACCGAACCGAGATTGCGACCCTCGGGTCCGATATGGAAGATGCCGCTGCCGCCCATGCCGTCGAGCGGCTTGAAGATGGTATCGCCATGTTCGGCGTGGAAGGCGCGCAGCACCGGGTCGCGGCAGGAGACCACCGTCGGCGGAATGCAGTGCGCGAACTGCTGGGCGAAGAGCTTCTCGTTGCACTCGAGCAGCGCGCGAGTCGGGTTGACCACCAGTGCGCCTTCACGCTCGGCGAATCCGAGCAGATGCACTGCATTGAGGAAGTGCTCGTCGACCGGCGGGTCCTTGCGCATCAGGATGACGTCGAGCTCGCCGAGTGGCACCGCCTCGCGCTCGCCGAGATCGAACCAGTGATTCGGATCGCGATGCACGTCCAGCGCCCGCACGCTGCCCATGGCGCGTCCTTCGTAGAGATAGAGATCCTCCTGCTCGAGGTAGAAAAGTGACCAGCCCAGCGCCTTCGCCGCCCATAGCAACGCCAGGGTAGTGTCCTTCTTGTAGGTAATGTCGGCGATGGGGTCCATCACCACGCCGAGCTTGACGGTGCCGGGATTTAACGTGTTCTGGCTCATTGGTCAGGCCTTCCGAAAGGGAGATTGAATGCGCCGCAGTATGACGCAGCGCGACCGACACCACCAAGGCATCGGCGGTCGCGTGGATGTCGCGATCATGACGATTCGCCGGCGAGCCGCGCCCACAGAAAACGCCACGTCAGCGCGCTCATGCGCGCGCGCTGGGCGTTGTCCGCCGCGCCGCCGTGGCCGCCTTCGGTGTTCTCGTAGTACGTGACATCGCAACCGGCCGCCTGCATCTTCGCCATCATCTTGCGCGCGTGGCCGGGATGAACGCGATCGTCGCGGGTCGAGGTGGTGAACAGCACCGCCGGGTAATCCACACCCTCACGCAGGTTGTGATACGGCGAATTGGCCTCGAGGAAGTTCTCCCAGTCGTCGCTCTCCGGGTCGCCGTACTCCGCCATCCACGAAGCCCCCGCCAGCAGCTCGTGGTAGCGCTGCATATCGAGCAGCGGCACCTCGCACACCGCGGCGGCGAAGTGATGCGGATAACGCGTGATCATGTTGCCGACCAGCAGACCGCCGTTGGAGCCCCCTTGAATGCCGAGGCGCGCGGGCGTGGTGATGCCGGTGGCGACCAGCTCCTCGGCGACGGCGGCGAAATCCTCGAACGCCTTGTGGCGCTCGCCCTTGAGGGCGGCGCGATGCCAGCGCGGGCCGTACTCGCCGCCGCCACGAATGTTGGCGACCACGTAAGCGCCGCCGCGCGCCAGCCAGCTACGTCCGGCACCGGCGATGTAGTGCGGCGTCAGCGAGATTTCGAAGCCGCCGTAACCGTAGAGTAGCGTCGGCAACGGCGCGTCGGGCTTGTCGCCCTCGACGCCCGCCGGCAGTACCAGAAAGTAGGGAATCCGAGTGCCATCGGCGCTGGTGGCAAAGCGCTGCTCGGCACGCATGCCCGCGGCGTCGAAGAAACTCGGCGCGCGCTTGATCGGCTCGGGCGTGGCCTGCGCCCCGTCGGCCAGATCCAGCGTCGACAGTGTGGTCGGCGTCAGATAGTCAGTCGTGGTGAGAAAGACCTCGTCGCTCTCCTCGTCGTCGATGGCGGCGACACCGACCTCACCCACCTCCGGAAGACCGGGCATCGCGCGCGGCGACCAGTCGATACCCTCGCCCGGCGTCAGCAGTTGCAGGCGATGCTTCACGTCCTCGAGAACGTCCAGCACCAGGAAGTGACGCGTCCACTCGAAGCCCTCCAGCGAACGGTGCGCATCTGGCACGAAGAGCGCCGTGAAATCGCGCCCACCGCGCTTGAAAGCGTCGTAATCGATCGCGAGCAGCGTGCCGCTAGCGTAGGTCGCGCCCGTCTCGCCAGGCGTCCAGTCGTCGCGCAGGTGCACCGTGAGCCACTCGCGATGCACCGAAGCCTGAGCCGAGAGCGGCACGTCGATGACGAACTCTCCCGTCGGCGTCAGCTCGATCAGCCGTTGTTCGTAGAACGAGAGCGCATGGTGAACGAAATCGCGCTCGAAGCCGCGCGTGGTATCGCGGAAGGCAACCGCCATCAGCTCCGTCGGCACCGCCTCGAATACCGTCTCGGCCGCAGCCATCGGCTCGCCGCGTCGCCAGCGCTTGACCTGGCGTGGGTAGCCGGAAGTGGTCAAGGAATCGCTGCCGAAGTCGGTGTAGACAAAGACCGTGTCGCGGTCGATCCAGCTCATGCCACCCTTGGCTTCGGCGCGCGCAAAGCCGCCTTCTACGTCGTCGATCCAGCGCTTCTCGATCAGATCGAACTCGCGGGTCACGTCGGCATCCGCACCACCGCGCGACAGCGCGATCAGCGCTCGCTCCCACCGGCCATTGCGTACCTCCGGCTCGAGACAGCGCGCGCCGTGCCAGACCCAGTTCTCGTCCTCGGCAGCGTTGAGCGAGTCGACGTCGATCAGCACTTCCCACTCGGGCTCGGCCTGACGATAGGAAGCCCAGCTCGTGCGCCGCCACAGCCCGCGCGGATGTTCCGCGTCCTGCCAAAAGTTGTAGTAGTGCTCACCGCGCTTGACCGCGAACGGGATGCGATCGTCGGCATCGAGAATCTCGCGAAGCCCCGCTTCCAGCGCGCGAAAATCGCCATCCTCGAGGGACTCCAGCGTGCGCCGGTTCTGCGCCTGTACCCACTCGAGCGCTTCGGTACTTTCGACCGCCTCGAGCCAGCGATAGGGATCACCGCCAACGCCGGCGCGGCCGCCGACGTCATCGGATGAGCAGTAGGAAGACAGCGGGAAACGGCGCATGCGAGCCTCGGTAACAGATGATGGAAAGATCGACCGCCCTCGAGCGTAGCACGCGTCGGCGAGGGTCATACGACACCTAGAAACGGTCGATCGAGGCCATTTCCCAATGCACTCGCCACGGCTCGGGCATTTCGTCGCTCAGCAGCTCGCCCGCCTTCAACCGGGGCAGCTCGAAGTCGGCGTAGCCGCGGGCCGGCGCATAACTGCTGCGATGGCGGATGTGACCGGGCGTCAGCGCGTCGATGCTCGATAGGCCCATGGCCCCGACGATGGCGGAGAAACCATCCAGCGTCGCCTGGTGATAGCGGGCCACTCGCTCGGCTTTCTCCGGTACGTTGATTGCTCGCGAGCGTTTGGGGTCCTGCGTAGCGACGCCGGTCGGACACTTATTGGTGTGGCAGCGCCGCGCCTGTATGCAGCCGACCGCGAACATGAACGGCCGCGCCGCGTTGCACATGTCGGCACCGAGCGCGGTCTTCATCACCATATCGTAACCCAGCGCCACCTTGCCGCTAGCAACGAGCCGGATCTTGTCGCGCAGACCCGCGCCGCGCAGCGCGCTATCGACGAAGGGAATGGCCTCATCGATAAAGACACCGAGGCTATCGGCGAACTCCTGCGGCGCCGCACCGGTACCGCCCTCGGCGCCGTCAATGACGATGAAATCGACCAGCGTGCCAGTCTCGACCATCGCTTTGCAGATGCTAAGAAACTCGCTGCGCACGCCGAGGCAGAGCTTGATACCGACCGGTTTGCCATCGCTAAGTTCACGCAGCCGGGCGACGAAGGCCATCAGCTCCCGCGGCGTTGAAAATTCGGGGTGCGCCGAGGGCGAAGCGCAGTCCTGTCCGGCCTCGATCTGGCGGGTCTCGGCGATCTCCTGATTAACCTTGGCCCCCGGCAGCAGCCCACCGTGTGACGGCTTGGCGCCCTGAGATATCTTGATCTCGACCATCTTGACCTGATCGCGGCGCGCTTTTTCCTGGAAAGTTTCGGCATCGAAGCGCCCGTCTTTACGGCGACAGCCGAAGTAGGCGGTACCCAGCTCCCAGATCAGATCACCGCCATGTTTTTCATGGTAAGGACTGATCGCGCCCTCACCGGTATCGTGCGCGAAGCCCCCCTGCTTAGCGCCGAGATTCATCGCCTCCACCGCCGGCCCGGAGAGCGAGCCGAAACTCATCGCCGAGATATTCAGTCGTGACGAGCGATAAGGCCGCGCACACTGCGGCCCTCCGATGGTGATCCAGCGCTCGGAAGCCGGCACTTCGCCGGGCTGGATCGAGTGATAGGAGAAGTTGTAGCCAGGCGCGTCGACATCGCGGATGGTGCCGAACGGCGAGGTGTCGCCACCACCGTCGGCTCGCGCGTTGATCAGATTACGTTGCTCGCGCGAGAAGGGCCGTCCACTGGTCTCGGACTCGAAGAAGTATTGGCGCAGTTCCGGGCGCACGAACTCAAGCAGGTAGCGCAGATGGCCCAGCACGGGATAGTTGTAGAGCACGTTGGAAGACGAACTTAAATCGCGCCAGCCGACCAGCGCTAGCGGTATCCACAGCACGAGTAGCCAAAGCTCGGCGGGCCAGAAAACGCCGACGACCAGAATGCCCGCCAGCAGCGCGACGGCGACCAGATAGAAAAGTTGGCGATGCATGTTCGATCCATCCATGGTTTGCGAAACATCCACATCAGTGTTGGCCGCGCCAGCGGATTGTTCAAACACCACTTCGCGCCAGCGGAACGGCGTCTCTTACGTGCCGCATGCGGTGAACAGTCGCGATAGAGGGCAATTATCACACCGTTGAACGGGATTGATTGTTGCCTTGCTAATCGTTAACTAGACTTTCGTACATCCATTCACGGCAATGCCTGTCAGCAGAAGGAATCGCTTCATGGCTTCGTTATTCGAACCGTTCGATCTCAACGGCACGCGCCTCGACAACCGCATCATCATGGCACCGATGACCCGCTCTCGGGCCGTCGAGGACATTCCCACCGAGATGGGCGCGCTCTACTACCGCCAGCGCGCCAGTGCCGGACTGATCATCTCCGAGGGCACGCCCGTCTCGCGTCAGGGCCAGGGCTATCTCTACAACCCGGGCATCTTCGGTCCCGACCAGATCGCCGGCTGGGCCAAGGCAACACGCGCCGTTCATGAGCGCAATGGCGTCATCTACGCACAGATCTGGCACGTCGGTCGCGTCTCGCACACTTCCGTGCAGATCGCCGGACAGTCGCCGGTCGGCCCCAGCGACAAGCAAGGCGGCATGGCATTCGGCTACAACGAAGATGGCAAGCCGGACATGATGAAGGCGAGCCAGCCGCGCCGCCTCGAAACGCGTGAAGTGCGCCAGATCGTGCGCGATTTCGCCCAGGCCGCGGTCAACTCTCGCGAAGCCGGCTTCGACGGTGTCGAGGTTCACGGCGCCAACGGCTACCTGTTCGAGCAGTTCCTCAATCCGGGCGTCAACGATCGCGACGACGAGTACGGCGGCTCACGCGAAAACCGCTGCCGCCTGCTGCTGGAAGTGGTCGACGAGGTCAGCCGCATGATCGGTTCGCGCCGCGTCGGCGTGCGTCTATCGCCGTTCGGCACTCTGTTCGATATGCCGGAGTACGACGATAACGGCGAGACCTATCTGCATCTGGCGCGCGAGTTCAACAAGCGTGGGCTGGCGTACGTCCACCTGCACGACCAGGGTGGCCAGGGGATGCCGCCGATGCCGCGCGACTACCTGCGCCAGTTCCGCGATGTCTACGACGGCAACCTGCTGCTTGCCGGTAACCTCGACCAGGCGGAAGCGCAGAAGCTGGTCGACGAGGGCACTATCGACCTGCCGGTGTTTGGTCGTCCGTTCACCTCCAACCCGGATCTGGTCGAGCGTATGCGCAACGGTTGGCCGCTGACCCCGTTCGATCCGAACACCTTCTACGGCGGCGACGCTCGCGGTTACATCGACTTCCCGACCTACCCGGAAGAGCAGGCACGCCTCGAGCGCGAAAAGATGATCGAGGAGAAATCCTGATCGCGCGCTGAAAGCCTGCAATCCCGGAGTCGTCCTGCCGACCGATCCCTGACAGGATGAACTCTCGACAGGACAGCCCCAAACCGAAGCCCCGATCGCTGTGGATCGGGGCTTTTTCATGGCGTTCTATCTTCCTCGGCAGGAGATTACTTCTTGCGTCGCCAAGGCCAATTGGTCTTGGCAAGATCCACCACTTCATCGCCGCGACCGCTCATCACCGCACGCACGGTGTAGAGGCTGAAGCCTTTGGCTTGTTCGGCCTGGATGCGCGGAGGAATCGACAGCTCCTGTTTGGCGGTGCGCACGTCGATCAGCGCCGGGCCGTCGTGAGCGAATGCCAGGCGAAGGGCATCGTCGATAGCATCGGAAGAGTCGACACGAACGCCGAACATGCCCAGCGACTCCGCCACCTTGGCGAAATCCGCCGTCGGCAGGTTGGTGACTTCATCGACGAAGCCCGCCGCTTTCATCTCCATCGCGACGAAGCCGAGCGTCTGGTTGTTGTAGACCACAATCTTCACCGGTAGCCGATGCTCTACCAGCGTAATCAGATCGCCCATCAGCATGTTGATGCCACCGTCACCCGCCAGCGCGACGACCTGCCGCTCGGGAAACGCCGCCTGCCAACCCATCGCCTGCGGAACCGCCGTGGCCATCGAACCGTGCATGAAGGAGCCGGTCAGCCGCCGCTGGCCGTTCATGGCGAGATAACGCGCCGCCCACACCGTCGGCGTGCCGACGTCGCAGGTGAAGACGGTATCGCTGGCCGCCAGCTCGCTGACTCGCGCGGTCAAATACTGGGGATGCAACGGCTGACCGCTTTCCCGCGGGGCAGCGAGATCATCGAGCCCCTGACGCGCCTTGCGATAATCCTTCTGGGCGTCGTCGAGGAAGTCGCGGTCGTGCTTCTCCTCGAGTCTCGGCAGTAGCGCTTCGATAGTGGCACCGATATCGCCGACCAGCCCTTTCAACAGCGGGCTGCGCCGGCCGAGATGCGGACCGCGTGCGTCGATCTGCACGATCTTGCCGTGGTCGGGGAAGAAATCGCGATAGGGAAAATTGGTGCCGAGCATCAGCAGGAAATCGCAATCCTTGAGCGCGTGATAGCCAGAGCTGAAGCCGATCAGGCCCGTCATGCCGACATCATAGGGGTTGTCGTACTCCAGCGATTGCTTGCCGCGCAGGGCGTGAATCACCGGCGCTTTCAGCCGCTCGGCCAGTGCCACCACCTGCTGGTGATAGCCGTCGCAGCCGTAGCCACCGAGGATCGCGATGCGCTGCTCGCCGTTGATCAGCTCGGCCAGTTCTTCGAGTGCTGGCGCCGGCGGCACCGCCACGGCGCGTACGGGCTCCGACCAGCGCGAAGCCTTGACCGGCGCGGGCTGCAGAGCGACATCGCCCGGAATCACGATCACCGCCACGCTACGCTGAGTGACCGCCGTGTTCATGGCGGTTTCCAGCACACGCGGCATCTGCTCCGGCGACGACACCAGTTCGCAGTAGTCGCTACATTCGCGGAACAGATTTTCCGGGTGGGTCTCCTGGAAATAACCCAGGCCGCTCTCGCTAGAGGGAATTTGCGCGGCAATCGCCAGCATCGGCACATTGGCGCGCTGCGCTTCATACAAGCCATTGATCAGATGCAGATTGCCCGGCCCGCAGGAGCCCGCGCAGACGGAAAGCTGCCGGGTCGCGTCGGCCTCGGCGCTGGCGGCCAGCGCCGCGACCTCTTCGTGGCGCACGCCGCGCCAGCGGATCTGCTCCTGGCGACGCAGGCTCTCGGTCAGTCCGTTGAGCGAGTCGCCCGGCAGCCCCCAGATATTGCGTACGCCGGCACGGGCAAGCGTCTCGACCAAGAGATCGGCAACGGTCACTTCAGCCATGAGTGTCTCCCTGACGTTGAATGGGCTCGCCACGCCCGATGGGCGTCCAGCCCGATGACATGAACCTCTAGTCTAGTCGCCGTGAGTGGCTTTGCCGCATCGTTGTCGACAATCGTGCGAAAGGCGAAAGGCGAAAGGCGAAAGGCGAAAGGCGAAAGGCGAAAGGCGAAAGGCGAAAGGCGAAAGATGAGAGGCAGGAAGTCAAGACGATGGCGGCGCGAACGGCCGCCATCGTCGTTCATATCACCAAGACAGTCTCAGCGACGCACGCCCAGCGCTTCGCGCTGCTTCTCGAACAGGGCATTGCACCCGAGTTCGGCGAGATCGAGCATGCCGTTCAGCTCGGCGCGGGAGAACGCTTCGGCTTCCGCCGTGCCCTGCACCTCGATCAGCTTGCCGTCCTCGGTCATCACCACGTTCATGTCGGTGTCTGCGGCGCTGTCTTCCGGGTAGTCCAGATCGAGCACCGGCGTGCCCTTGAAGACACCGACCGAGATCGAACTGACCAGCTGGCGGAACGGGTCGGTCTTGATCATCTTCTTGCGCTGCATGTACTGGATCGCCTCGACGAGCGCGACACAGGCACCGGTGATCGACGCCGTGCGCGTACCGCCATCGGCCTGCAGCACGTCGCAGTCGACCGTGATGGTGAACTCGCCGAGCTTCTTGAGATCGACCGCCGCACGCAGGCTGCGACCGATCAGGCGCTGGATCTCCAGCGTGCGCCCGCCCTGCTTGCCACGGGCCGCCTCACGGCCGCCGCGAGTATGGGTCGCGCGCGGCAGCATGCCGTATTCCGCCGTGACCCAACCCTGATTCTTGCCGCGCAGCCAGCGCGGCACGCCAGCCTCGACGCTGGCGTTACACAGCACCTGGGTATCGCCGAAGGTGACCAGCACCGAACCTTCGGCGTGGCGCGTGAAACCGCGGGTCAGCGTGACCTCGCGGGGCTGATCGGGTTGTCGTCCACTCGGGCGCATGAAAGCCTCTCGAATCGAAGTGCGTGGGAAGTGTGTAGATAGAAAGCGCGGCACAAAGAGCGCCATTCTACCGATCCTGCGTGCGAATTCATCGCCCGACGAACCAGCGACAACGGGGCGGCCAACGCGCCTGACGATGCGTTACACTCGAGCGATTGATCGTCGATTCAAGGAATCCCCATGCCTCACAGCATGACCGCCTTCTCCCGCCAGACCGTCGAGGCCGACTGGGGCAGCCTGCAGCTCGAACTGCGCTCGGTGAATCAGCGCTATCTGGAACCGCATTTTCGCCTCGCCGACAGCCTGCGCGATCTCGAACCCCACTTCCGCGAGGCGCTGCGCTCGCGGCTCGCACGCGGCAAGGTCGAGTGCTTTCTGCGCTTCGACCCCGCCGAAGCCGACGCCGCGCCAGGCATCAACGCCGGCCAGCTCGATGCACTTTCTCAGGTGCTGACGCAGGTGCGTGACCGCCTGCCGGAAGCGCCGATGCCCAACGCGTTGGAACTGCTGGCCCATCCAGGCGTGATGGCGACCCAGCGCATGAACCTGGAAGCGGTCAAGGCCGCAGGCCTCGAACTGTTCGAGGCCGCGCTGGCCGACCTGCAAACCGGCCGCGCCCGCGAAGGCGAACGCCTGGCCGAGCTGATCCGCGAGCGCCTCGCCGGCGTGCGCGAACAGGTCGCCATGGTGCGCGAGCATCTGCCGGCGATTCTCGAGCGCCAACGCACGCAGCTGCTCGAGCGACTGGAGACGGCCAAGGCCGAGCTCGACCCCCAGCGCCTGGAAGCGGAGATGGTGCTGGTCGCGCAGAAAGCCGACGTCGCCGAAGAGCTCGACCGGCTCGAAACCCACGTCACCGAGGTCGAACGCCAGCTCAAGCAGAAAGGCCCCATCGGCCGGCGCCTCGACTTCCTGATGCAGGAGCTGAACCGCGAAGCCAACACCCTCTCCTCCAAGGCCATCGTCGCCGACACCACCCGCTGCGCGGTGGAGTTGAAGGTACTGATCGAGCAGATGAGGGAGCAGATTCAGAATCTGGAGTGAAGGCCGTTTCCTGAGGCCACAGGTCGTGGGTCTGTTCTTCCATCCACTCGGGGCATTCGCCGCATGATCGTCAACCAAAACCCAAGCTGGATCGGGGCGCTGGTCACGCTCAAGGGCTCGATCATCAAGCGCATCGCGCTACGCTGCCTGATGATCACGCTGCTCGCCTGCCTGATCGTTCTGATCGAAAGGCGCTATCCGGCCTGGTTCGCGCCGGTCAGCGCGACGCCGTTTACTCTGCTCGGGCTATCGCTCTCGATCTTCATGAGCTTTCGCAATACCGCCTGTCACGACCGCTGGTGGGAGGGACGCCGCGCCTGGGGCAACGTACTGATCGAAACGCGCTCGTTCATCCGCGCCAGCGTGGCGCTGGAGAACACTGCCACCCGAGCCTCCCTGCTGCGCGAGCTGTGCGGCTTCAGCCATGCGCTCAACGCGCGGCTTCGCGGCGAGGATGAATACGCTGCCGCCCGCGCCTGGCTGCCTGAGACGCGCGCTGCCTATGGCATCAACGTCAGCGATGCGATTCTGCGCCGGGTCGGCAACCAGTGCGCAAAACTTGCCAGCGACTCGGCAATCAACGAATGGCGCTACACGATTCTGGAACAGCGCCTGCACACGCTGGCAACGGCCCAGGGCACCTGCGAGCGGATCAAGCAGACACCACTCCCCTTTCCTTACACGCTGCTACTGCACCGCACCATCTTTCTTTTCTGCATCCTGCTGCCATTTGCGATGGCGCAGCCGCTCGGCTGGATCACGCCGGTTTTTACCGCCATCGTCAGCTACACCTTCTTCGGCCTGGATGCCATCGCGGAAGAACTGGAAGACCCGTTCGGCTACGACGAGAACGACCTGCCCACAAGCGCCATAGCGCGTACCATCGAGCGAGAGATTCTCGACGCGCTGGGCGAGACCGAATTACCGCCGGCACCGCAGAGCCGTAGCCGAGTACTGACCTGAGCCGCCCTTTCAGCGCCCCAGCGGCTTGAGCCTCGGTGCGATCATGTTCTCCGGGCGCAGGATATCGGCGAGCGAGGCTTCATCCAGCAGGTTCTCTTCCAGCACCAGTTCCAGCACGCTACGCCCGGTGGCGAGCGCCTCGCGCGCGATGCGCGTGGCGTTGTCGTAGCCGATATGCGGGTTCAGCGCCGTGACCAGCCCGATCGACTTCTCGACCATCTCGCGGCAGTGCGCCTCGTTGGCGGTAATCCCGACAATGCAGTGCTCGCGCAGCATGTTCATGGCGCGGGTCAGCAGCCGAATGGAGTCGAACAGCTTGTAGGCGATCAGCGGCTCCATCACGTTCAACTGCAACTGCCCGCCCTCGGCGGCCATGGTCAGCGCCAGATCGTTGCCGATCACCTCGAACGCGACCTGATTGACCGCCTCCGGAATCACCGGATTGACCTTGCCCGGCATGATCGAGCTGCCCGGCTGACGCGCCGGCAGGTTGATCTCGTTGAGCCCGGCGCGCGGCCCGCTGGAGAGCAGGCGCAGGTCGTTGCAGATCTTGGAGAGCTTTACCGCCAGGCGCTTCAGCATGCCCGAGAAGAGCACGAAGGCGCCCATGTCCGAGGTCGCCTCGATCAGATCCTTCGCCGGCACCAGCGGCTGGCCGCTGATCGTGCTGAGCCGCTCCACCGCCAGATGCTGATAGCGCGGGTCGGAGTTGATGCCGGTACCGATGGCCGTACCGCCGAGATTCACCTCGCACAGCAGGCGCGGAATCTGCGACTCCAGATGGCCGAGATCCTCACCCAGCGTGGTGGCGAAAGCGTGGAACTCCTGGCCGAGGGTCATCGGCACCGCGTCCTGCAGCTGGGTACGGCCCATCTTCAACACGCCGGAGAACGCCTCGCCCTTGTCCGCCAGCGCATCGCGTAAGCGCGCAAGGCTCATCAACAAATCATCGTGGCCCAGCAGCAGACCGAGGCGGATCGCCGTCGGGTAGGCGTCGTTGGTCGACTGCGCCATGTTGACGTGGTTGTTGGGGTGCAGGTGCGCGTAGTCACCCTTGGCGTGGCCGAGATGCTCGAGCGCCAGGTTGGCGATCACCTCGTTGGCGTTCATGTTGGTCGAGGTGCCGGCGCCGCCCTGGATCATGTCGACCACGAACTGGTCGAGATGCTCGCCGCCCACCAGCTGCTGGCAGGCGTGACGAATCGCCCCGAGCCGCGTCTCGTCGAGATAGCCGAGCTGGTGGTTGGCCTCCGCCGCCGCCTGCTTGACCATCGCCAGCGCCATCACCAGCTTGGGATAGTGCGACAGCGGCACGCCGCTCAGATGGAAGTTATCCAGCGCCCGCTGCGTCTGGATGCCGTAATAGGCAGTGAGGGGAACGGGCAGCACGCCCAGCAGGTCTTTTTCTTCACGGGTGAGGATCGCATCGGCGTCAAAGCCGTGGTCCGGTGTTGCCATCATGGTTGCAGTCGTCTTCGCAGCGGGGGGAGAAAGGCCGCGCCGCCCAGGGCGACGCGGTTCGGTGATTCAGTGACGCTACGTTAACGCCGCCGCGAACGGCTGCCCAATGCCGTTGTGTGGTGGTGCATGCCGGGGTGGTATGGGATCGTCTTCGCTGGATAGCACGGCGGTCGGAAAGCTCAGGACTGGCAGAGCGATGTCGAATCTTGATGTCAGTTCAACGGAAAGCGCATAGACTAGGCCCATTAAACTAAGTCCAGGAAACCACCATGGAATCCGTCAACATCCACGAAGCCAAGACCCGGCTCTCTCAGCTTCTTGCCAAAGCCGCGCAGGGAGAAGGTTTTGTCATTGCCAAGGCCGGCAAGCCCATTGCCAAGGTCACGGCTATCGATAGCCCGGACGCCGGTCAGCAGAAACGGCTTGGCTTCATGAAGGGCCAGTTCAAGGTTCCCGAGGACTTCGACCGCATGGGCGAGCAAGAGATCGCTGACATGTTCGGGGCTTGACGTGAATCTTTTACTCGATACTCACGTCTTGCTGTGGGCCGCCGCAGAGCCAGAACGACTGTCCGACGAAGCCGTCGCGCTGATCGAAGATACCGGGAACACTCTCCATTTCAGCGCGGCAAGTCTGTGGGAGATCGTGATCAAGAACGGGCTCCAGCGTCCCGACTTCCAGTTGGACCCGCACCTCTTCCGCCGCAGTTTGATCGACAACGGATACCTTGAGCTACCCATCGCCGCGTCACACACGCTGGCTGTCAGCCACTTGCCGGATATTCACAAAGATCCGTTCGATCGCATCCTGGTCGCCCAGGCCGAGTCTGAAGGCTTTCTGCTGCTGACGGCGGATGAGCTGGTGGCGCGTTACCCGGGGCCGATTCGGCGGGTCTAGAATGACTAGGCACTCATTGCAAATCAATCGAATCATCCTTGAGTGATTACCATGCCCCAATCGCATTGGAGCGTTCTCGAAGTCGAAGCCATCGTTGCAACGTATCGGCAGATGCTCGTCGCCGAACTAAGTGGACAGCGCTACAACAAGAGTCAGCTCAATCAAGCGTTGATGGAACGTCTCCAAGACCGCTCTAGGTCCTCCATCGAATATAAACACCGCAACATCAGCGCCGTACTACGCGATGCCGACTGCCCCTATGTGGACGGCTACAAACCCTTGGGCAACTACCAAGGAATGCTCGTCGAAGCCGTAGAGCGGGTCTTGTTGGGTAGCGAAATATTCGATCGCGCGGCCCGCTCCGCCGCCGAGCGGCCAGCGGTCGATTCAGCCGAGCCAGCCCATGATGGTGTCATTGTGATGCCACCAGAGGCATCGCAGTCCCATCACGAGATCAACGAAAGGCCCGCCGCCTACGAACGACGCCCAATCAAGCGTGACTATCTCGCCCGTGAAGCGCATAACCGCGAACTCGGCCTTTCTGGTGAGCGCTTTGTCGTTAGCTTCGAGCAGCGCCGCTTGCGTCAAGCAGGCGAATCTCGACTCGCGGATCGGGTAGAGCACATTGCTGAAACACAGGGCGACGGCGCCGGATTCGACGTACTCTCTTTCGAGCCGAATGGACGTGAGCGCTGGATTGAGGTCAAAACGACAGCCTTTGCTAAAGAGAGCGCATTTTTCATCACACCCAACGAACTCGCTTGCTCACGCGACAACGCCGAGCGCTATCATCTTTTCCGCCTATTCACGTTTCGCCATAAACCGAGAATGTTCTGCTTGCAGGGGGATATGAGCGATTATTTGTGCCTTGAGCCCAATAGCTATCGGGCAGGTATTCGTTAGTGGTCAGTAAAATCACTGCCAGGGCATAGGGAATTCTCAAGACAGTTCCAGTTAGCTTGTGTCGAGACTATCACCCCACCCGCGCCCCACCCGGCGAGTCATGTTCACGATACGCAAAAAAATCGACATGACCCGATAGTCATGTCGACACCATCGACACCAGCCACTAGTGCGACCTGATCACTGTTATTTCATTTTCGGCGATAACTTAAAATAGCTATCGGCCTTATTTTAACTTCGCGATTCGTGGAGAGGTTCATGCCCCACCTTCTCCACTCTGCCCACGAACGCGAGCGCGCGCGGCCAGTGCGAGACGAGCAGCGTGGTCTTGCCTTGCATCAATTTGCCGAGGGCTTCCAGCACGCGGGCTTCGCTGTCGGCATCGAGGCCTTCGGTGGGTTCATCGAGCAGGAGGATACGGGCGTCGCGGAGAAACGCGCGGGCGATGGCGACGCGTCTTGCCTGGCCGCCGGAGAGGCGGGTGCCGACTTCGCCGACGAGCGTGTCGAGTCCGTCGGGGAAGTTACTGATCTCGTCTTCGAGGCCGGCGAGTTTGAGTGCGTGATGGAGTTCATCGTCGCTGGCATCGGGTTTGGCGAGCAGGAGGTTGTCGCGGATCGAGGCGTTGAACAGATGCGTGCGCTGGGCGACGACGGAGATCGTCTGGCGCAGCGTGGCCTCACTGATCTCGCGCAGGTCGACGCCGCCGATGGTGATCTCGCCTGACTGGAATTCGCGGAAGCGCTGAACGAGCGCGAGCAGCGTGCTCTTGCCGGCGCCGCTCTCGCCGACGAGGCCGACGGATTCGCCCTCGGCAAGCGACAGCGAGAAGTCTTGAAGCGCCCAGTCGCTCTCGGGCCGGTAGCGCATGCTGACATCCGTCAGCGTCAGATCGAAACATGCCGGCACTTTGGCGATGGCGGCATCGGGGGCGCGCACGGCAGGTGTGGCATCGGCGATCTCGAAGATGCGGCGGGCGGCAGCGGCGGTTTCACCAAAGGCAGCGAACGCCATCGGCAGCGGCGCGACGGCTTCGAAGCTCGCCAGCACCCAGAGCGCGAGCATGGCGAGCTGCGGGCCGGGCATGTCTCCGGCGGCCACCAGCGGGATCACCAGCACCAGCGCGCCCCACATGGCGAGGTTGCCGACAAGCCCGGAGAGCGCGCGGCCGATGGCGCCGACCCACATCTGGCGGCGCTGGGCGGCGATCAGGCGCTCGCCGAGTTCGAGCACGCGCGCACGCTGACGCTCGAAGGCGCCGAGCACGAAGAGTTCGCCAAGCCCGCGCGTGGTGTCGGTGGCGGCGGAGTCCAAAGCGCTTCGAATCTCTGTCAGCCCGCGCCCGGCGCTGGCGGCGAACTTCTGCACCATTAGCGGAATGACGAGCACGGCGAGCAGGAGCGCGACGAGGTCCAGCGCGGCGACGCGGCCGTCATAGAGCGCAAGGCCTGCGACGATGACGATCGAGCAGATCAGCGCGTTGATCACCGGCGCCAGAATGCGCAGGTAGAAGTTGTCGAGGCTGTCGATATCCGAGCGGATGCGGGCGAGCAGGTCACCGCCGCGCCAGGAATCCATCGCCGCGGGCCCGAGCGGTTCGAGACGCTCGTAGAACCAGACCCGCAGTTCGGCGAGAAAGCGCAGCGTCGCTTCGTGGGTGACGAGGCGTTCGCCATAGCGCGCGCCGGTGCGCAGGATTGCCAGTCCGCGAATCAGCGCCGCCGGCGCGAAATAGGAGATCGACTGCGGCCCCAACCCGGCCAGGGCCATGCCGGCAATGAACCAGCCGGAGAGCGCGAGCAGCGCGACATTGGCGAGAATCACCACGCAGCCGAGTGCGATACCGCCGACGACCCAGATGCGATAGGGGCGAAACAGCCGCATCAGGCGCCGCATGTCGTTCATGCCGGTCTTCATAGAACACCTCGCTCGGCGAGTTCGACGAAGCGCGCGAAGGCGCCACTGGCGGCTTCGAGTTCGGCGGGCGTGCCGTGCTCGACGATGCGCCCGCGATCGAGAAAGAGGATGCGATCTGCCCGGCGTGCCGCGCTGATATCGTGCGTGATCAGCAGCGTGGCAGTGTCAACGCGGGCGCGATCCAGCCCGGCGAGCACGCGCGCGGCGGTACCGGCATCCAGCGAGGCGGTGGGCTCGTCGAGCACCAGCACGTCCGGGCGCCCCAGCAGCGCGCGAGCGAGCGCGAGACGCTGAATCTGACCGCCGGAAAGTCCGCTGCCACCGTCGCCGAGCCAGGTCTCGAGACCGTCTGGCAGCTTATGCACGATATCGAGCGCGTCGGCGGCACGGAGCGCGGCCTCGATGTCGTCCCGCGTCGACTCGGGTGCGCCAAGCGTCAGGTTTTCACCGATCGTGCCGGCAAAGAGCGTCGGGCGCTGCGGCATCCAGCCCAGGCGTTGGCGCCAGGCATCCGGGGCGAGCATTGGAAGGGGGATCTCGTCGATACGAATCACGCCGTCGCTGACCGGCAAGAACCCGAGCAGCAGCTTGCCGAGCGTGGTCTTGCCCGCCCCGCTGGGGCCGACCAGCGCCACGCACTCGCCGCGCGCGAGCGTGAAATCGATCGCCTCGACACCGTCGCCGTGGCTTTCCTCACCTCCAGCCGTTGGACCATGGTGGAAGCTGACCTGCTCGAAGCGAACGCGCGCGATGGGGCGATCCGGCAGCGCCTGGGCTTTTTTTAGCTCGCCGCTACCCTCGTTCGGCTCGCCACTGCCCTCGTTCGGCTCGCCACTGCCCTCGCGCTGTTCGTTGTCTGGCTCGCCACTGTCCTCGCTCAGAATAGGCATCAGTTCGCCGACGGCGCCGATCGCTTCCATCCGGGCGTGGTAATTGGCACCCATGTCGCGCAGCGGGCGGTAGAACTCCGGCGCGAGCAGCAGCGCGAACAGGCCCGGCAGGAAGTCGAGCTGGCCATAATAAAGCCGAAAGCCGATATAGACCGCGACCATGGCGACACCGAGCGTGGCGAAGAACTCGAGCACCAGCGAGGAGAGAAACGCGACCCGCAGCACCTTCATCGTCGCGCTGCGGTAATCCTCGGAGATACGTGCGACCGCCTCCGCCTCGCGCCGGCTGGCGCCGAACTGCTTGAGTGTGGTCAGTCCTTCGATGGCATCGAAGAAGTGCGCGCCCATCAGCGCCAGCCGCCGCCACTGCTTCTGGCTCAGCGCTTCGGCGCCGCGACCGACGATGATCATGAACAGCGGCAGAATCGGCGCGGTGATCAACAGAATCAGCCCGGAAACCCAGTCCTGCGGGAAGATCGCGACCAGAATCGCCACCGGGATCATCGCGGCGAGCTGCTTCTGTGGCAGGTAGGCGCTGACATAGTCGTGCACGCCCTCTACCGCCGAGCCCAGCGCGTTGGCGATCTCGCCGCTGCGCTGGCCTTCCATCCAGCGCGGACCGCGCGCGGCGAAACGCGCCATCACCTGTTCGCGCAGCGTGCGCTTGATGCGGCTGGCCGCCTCGAACGCGAGCCGATCGGTGATCGTCGACATCAGCGCCCGGGCGAGGAAGATGCCGAGCAGCGGCCACAGCCATTGCCACACGCCATCGAGCTCGGCGCCCTCGATGATCGCGGCGTCGATCACCCGCGCGACCAGCCAGCACTGAATGATCAGCAGCACGCCGCCGATCAATCCCGAGGTCGCCGTCAGCGAGAGCGCGCCGCGCACGGCGCGAGACTTCTGCTTGAGCCAGGCTTCGTGGCGCTTGGCGCTGCCATCGTGTGTCGGAGTGCTGCTGAGTGCCATGAGGATTCCAGAGCGTAGAGAAGGCCGGGGCGTGAGGACTGAACCGTGAAAGCCGGGCCGTGAAGACGAAACCCAAGAAGCCTCGTTTACGTCACGTAAACGAGGCTTCCGGCAGTGATGTCGCTACCCGTAGACGGCAGCGACGATCGGATAACTCGCCGTGATCAGTGGTGGGCGTGCGCGGCCAGCTTGGAGACGCGCGCGCGGAACACCCAGATCTGGTAGGCATTGTAGAGGATCATCACCGGAATGAAGCCACCCATGGTCATGGTGAAGGTGGTGATCGAGACTTCGGGGCTCGCCGCATCCCAGATCGTCCAGGTGCCCGGGATCAGATAGGGGAACATCGTCGCCAGCATGCCCAGGCCCATGATCACCGCCGCGCTGTTGAACCACAGCACCGCCGCGAGATCGCGGTCCTGATTGGTTGCCCGGCGCATCTGGATGATCGCGAACAGGCTGACGATGAACAGAATGCCCCAGATCCAGACTTCCGAGCCGAACCAGCGGTTGGCGGCCCACGGGAAGATCAGCGCGCTCCAGGCAGTGGTCACGGCGACGGCGGCAATGGCGAGATAGAAGATGGTCGCGGTCCATTTGGCCGCATCCTGACGGATCGGCTCATCCTTCTCGAAGCGTGCCCGCACGAACAGCACGCCGGCCAGCGTCATGGCAATGGTGGAAGCAATGCCGACCCAGATCGAGAACGGCGTGATGAAGGCGAAAGCCCCGCCGACGTAGGTCGGTACGCGACCGGCTTCATCGGTCATCGGGTAGCCGTGGAGCACCGCACCGACCGACATGCCGCCGAAGAAGGTGACAGTCAGGCTGGCGACGCCGAACACACCGTCGCTGAAGCGCTGCCAGAACGGCGAGGCGAGATGACGGAACTCCAGCGCCACGGCACGGGCCATGATGCCCCAGAGCACGAAGGCCAGCGGCACCATGAGGTAGTTGAAGGCCGAGCCGTAGACGTACGGAAAGGTCCCGAACAGGATGCCGCCGGCGACGATCAGCCAGGTCTCGTTGGCATCCCAGGTGCCGGCCATCGCCGTCATGATCGCGCCACGCTCGTCGTGATCGCGAACGAACAGCGAGAAGATGCCGGCGCCGAGATCGGCGCCATCCAGCGCAATGTAGATCAGCACGCTCAGGCCCAGCGCAAACCACCACGCGAAGATCAGGACCTGCTGTGAAGCGGAAAACGTATGCATCGATGAATTCCTCGAATCTGTCCGATGACTCAGGCGGTCTGGGCGTTGGCGGTGGTGTCAGCCTTGGCGGCAGGCGCCATGCCATCGTTGTCGTGCGGATCGAACGCGACCGGCGAGTTCATGTCGGGGCCGTGGCGGCAGATCTTGGCTAGGAAGTAGATCGTGCCGAACGTGACGCCGATCTCGAAGATCGCGAAGCCGACGAACCAGAAGATCGCGAGTTCCGGCGACATGTGGCTGACCCCGTCCTCGGTGCGCATCAGGCCATAGACGACCCACGGCTGACGGGCGATTTCACGCGTCCACCAGCCGGTCCAGACGCCCAGATAGGGCAGCACGCCGGCGATCACGACCGCCTTGAGGAACCACTTATTCTCGGTGACGCGCTCGACGGAAAGACGACCGCGAGCGGCCAGCCAGGCGCCCCACAGCGCCAGCAGCAGCAGCACGCCGCCGATTGCCACCATCACGCGGAACGAGTAGAAGGTCGGCGCCACCGGCGGGCGCTCGTTCTGCGGGAACTCGTTGAGCCCCTGCACCGCCCCGTTCAGGGTATGTGTCTCGAGCATGCTCAGCACGTGCGGAATGGCGATCGACCAGGCCATGCCGTCGTTCTCGGCGTTGGGCCAGCCGACCACGTTCCAGCTCGTGTTGACCGAGCCGTCCGGGTTGTTGGTTTCGTAGTGACCTTCCATTGCCGCCAGCGCCGCCGGCTGGGTTTCGGCCACGGTCTGACCGAGTTCGTCACCGACCCAAACCTGTAGGGCGGCCACGAACACCAGCGAGAGAATCGAGTACTTCAGCGCGCGCTGGAACAGCGCCACGTGACGGCGCTTGAGCAGGAACCACGCAGAGACGGCAGCCACGAAGCAGATCGACAGCTCGACGGCGGCGATCAGCATGTGCGGGAAGGCCGTCAGGAAGTGCGGATTGAGGATCGCCTCACCCCAGTCGACCACGTGGAAAACGCCGTCGCGCAGTTCGACCCCGGTCGGCGACTGCATCCAGGAGTTGGCGCACAGGATCCACATTGCCGAGAGCGTCGAGGAGATCGCGACGTTGGCGGTGGCAAAGAGGTGCATGCGTTTGCTGATGCGCCCCCAGCCGAAGATCATGAGGCCGATGAAACCGGCTTCATACATGAAGGCGGTGATCGTCTCGTAGCCCAACACCTGGCCGAAGAACGGCCCCGCGGCCTGGGAGAACGGCCCATAAAGAATGCCGAAGGCCATCTCCATGGTCACACCGGTGGCAACGCCGGCGCCGAAGTTGACGATGAACAGTCGCTCGAAGAAGCGGCAGAGGCGGTACCAGCCTTCGTCGTTGCTGCGCACCCAGCGCCACTCGGCGAAGAACAGTAGCATCGCCAGCCCGATCGTCAGCGGCGGATAGATGATGTGAAAGGTGGTGATCCAGGCGAAGTCAATTCGCGAGATCAGTGTGGAAAGGTCTGCCGCGTTCACTGCGTCCTCCTCATCCGGCGGGATCACCGCCGAGACTAGCCAGCCAGGTCCTGCTTGCCGGAAATCTGCGTCTGGTTCACGCCAGGAACCGGCGACGCATCGGTAAAGTTAGGACGGTAATGATCCGCCGATGGGCGTCGCGGCACAACGACAAAGCGGGGGTTTACCCTGCGACATATCGTCAGTGGCAGGTTGTCGCACTGGCTGGCGATTTCTCCACAGAACATTGTTTCAGCTGGCTATTTAGGGCTCAGAATGCGACATCGACGACTAGCGTGTCGGTATAGGTCGCCGGTGGCGGGGTCGCCTGCGCAGGCAGAATTTCGGCACGATAGGTGAATCCCTGCCAGCTGACGCCGTCGGTGTTGCCGGGTTGAAGGTCAGCGGTGGCTGAGCTTCGCCGCGCGCTGCCGCTGCTGCCCCAGCGCGTCTGCGAGCTGGCGCCCTGATAGATCTCGTAAGCAAGGAAGTTACCCCCCGCCGCCATGCGTCGTTGGGTGCCCGAGGCGTTGAGCCCATCATTGATACCGACGGTATAGCTCGATCCTTTGGTGCAGCGGATCGAGATCGTCTGCGTCACCGCATCGAACCCGCTCACCAGCGGCGCGGAGCCGAAATCCAGACTCGGCGCGTCGATCGCGCAGTCCGGCGAGATCGTCAATGACAGCGAGATGACCGTGGTGGCCGTGCCGGAATTGCGCCCCAGGCAGACGCCGGCCACACCGATTCCCGTGCAGATGCTCCAGTTCCAGGAGACTGTCAGCGTGTCGGTGTAGGTCCCGGCGGAGACGTTGCCCGCGCTGCCCGGCTGGGTGCGGAAGTACATCGGCAGGTTCGCGGCCTGGCCGCCAAGCAACCCGAGCAGGCCGAGAATATAGCTGTTGTAGTAGTTGTAGGCGGTACCCGGCGTGATCTGCGCCTGCCCCGCGGCATCGGCGAAGATCGTGTAGCCGATGGTGTCGCCGGCACTGTTGCGAAGGCCCGCGCCGTTGGCGCTGGAGACCGTGGCGTTGACGCGGTCGCCGGTCACGATGAGCCCCAGCGTGCTGCCGGGGCAGCGCAGCCCGGCGCTGGGCAGCGCCTGAGTCTGCTGCTGGGTCGTGCCGACCACGAGCGAGGTGACCGAACCGAAGCTGGCGCTCGGGTTGGCGGTCACGACCGAGCAGGCCCAGCCGGGGCGAGACAGCAGCAGGCAAGCCGCGAAACCCGCCAGCAGCGCCAGGGCGCGTGTTGCCAGGCGCCAGCCAGAGCGTGACCGGGTCGTCATGGCGTCACCTGCCGTTGCGGCAGCTGGTCGAACCAGCCGCGGTCGACGCGCTGCGCCGGTCGTCTCTCGCCGGTCGTCAGCGGCCGACAGACGACCGGCCCCGCCTGGAGAATCGTCTCGGCTTCGAGATCTACCGGAATGGTCGCTGCGCAGCGTCCGCTCTGCGGCAATCGCGCCTCGACCGTCGTCTCCCCCGTCAATGTGTCGAAATAGGCCATGCCATCCCAGCCGACCACGGTCGTGTTGCCATCGGGCAGCACGACCGCCGTGCCCACCGGGAGCGCCTCACCGTCGAGGCCGACCAGCTTGGCGTTGGTGGCGACATGCCGCTCGAGCGGGAAATCGAGCAGATAGCCACTGCCGGAGGTCACCGAGACATGCTGCTCGACCCGCGATGTGGCAATGGTCGGCGGCAGTGACAGCGTGTTGATCGCGTACTTGCCGGGATACCAGGCGCTGCCCCAGGGCACCAGCAGATAGCCGTCATCGTCGGTGACGCCGACGCGCTGATTCTCGTACTGCACGGGAATGTCGCCCTGCCCATCCGTCGACACCACGACGAAGGCATCGCGCACCTCGTTGGCCGCGAAGAGATGGTTGTCCATCAGCGCGACCGAACCCGCGAAATCGCCGTAATAGAGCGTATCGTCGTCATACTGGTAATAACCGGCGCTGGCGGTGACCACGCGGTGGCGATACTCCACCTCCGCCTGACTGCCGAGATCGTCGTTGCCGCTGCCATCGCCACGCTCCAGCCCGACGTCCCAGCCCCAGCCGCCGACCAGTGGCGCGGCGCGGGCATAGCGCAACTGCTGACTGGTCTCGCCGGTCGCCTCGCGGTAGCTGCCGATGGAGGCCACGCCGCCGACGCCCGGCAGCGAGAACGTGAGCTGCGCCAGTCCGGCCCAATCTTCGCCCGGCTCGCGGCTGGCCGTGAGCGCCAGCTGCACCCCGGTCCAGAGCGAACGCTGCCAGGAGAGGTTGAGCAGCCGCGAGTCGTAATCGTCTCCCTGGATGTCGAAGTAACCCGCGGCGACGCTGCCCATCTCGCCCAGCGAGGCGCTGGCGGTCACCTGGGCCCGGCGCTCGGCCCCGTCGTTCATGCCACTGTCGAAATCCGCCAGCGACAGCCGCGAGAGATCGACGAATCCGGCTCCGCGCTCCTCCCAGCGAACGCCGAAGCTGTAGGCGGCCGCGCGATACTCGTAGCCACTGCTCCACGCACTGCCGCGCCACGCCTGATAATGGCTGCGCTGCGCGGCCAGTTCGAGAACCCCGAGCCGCCAGAGCCGGGTGGTCGCGCCGAGACCGCCGAGCCACAGATCCTCGGCCGCTTCGGCGTGGGTGCCGAGTGTCAGCCAGTCGCTGACGCCGTAGCGCCAGGAGAGATCGCCAGCGGCGGCGCCGTAGGCAAAATTGCGCTGGGCGTAATCCTCGCGCAGTGCGCCAGCCCCAACGCTATAGCTCGATAGCCCCGATTTGAGCAGCTCGTTGGTGACGTAGAACGGCAGCGTGGTCACCACCTGCTGGCCGGAGGCATCTCGCGTCACCAGCGTCGCCTCGCCGGCGCCGGTCAGAATCGGAATATCGGCAAAGGTATAAGGCCCCGGCGCGATATCGCGACGATCCACGCGCGTGCCGTCGACGAGGAGATCGACCGTCGTCGGCACCTGGGTGCTGCCGGCGAACTGCGGCAGCGGATAGGTGATCAGGTCAGGCCGAATGGCGAAGTTGCGCGACAGCTGAACGCCTCCGAGCCGCACCGCGCGCGTCCAGCTCAACGGCCGCGTGATCACGTCGCCGAACTCCCAGGTTCGCAGCGCCGCCTGATCGAAATGGCGCCAGGTGGTGTCGTAGCGCACGTAGCCATCGTTCTCCTCCGCGCCGGGGCCACCGTCGAGCCGGTAGCGGACGCGTCCGGTGGTGCTGAAACTGCCGCCGATGCCGAAGGCCCTGAGCTCGTGCCACAGCGAGGTATAGCTGGTGCCCCGTTCGGCATGACTGGTGTAGAGGTCGTAGTTGATCAGCGCCCCGGGCGTGCTGACCGCGCGGGGCGCCTCGGTATCGCGCCGGGCATCGAGCATCTGCGGCGGCAGCCAGGCGCTCGGCACGTCGAGATAGAGGCGCTGATGGACCGCGTCGTAGCGCGTCTGCGCCTCTGCCAGCGCGGCCAGGTCGATCTCGGCGGCGTCGGTGACCGCGGTCGGCAGCGCGATCTCCGAAAGCGAATCCCGCCGCACCCATAGCGCCTCACCCTGCTGGCGCACGGCAATCACCCGGCCCGTGGTGCGCTGGTTGACGATCAATTCGAGATAGAGCTGCGCCGAGCGCTGGCCGGTGACGGCGGCGGCATCCGGCGGCGGCGGCAGCGACTGCGCGGCCAGCGGCGTGACGCCGGCCGCGCATGCCGCAATCGACAGCGTGACGCCAGAACGAAGCCAGAAAGCCGTATGCGCCGTGATCACTCGGTACCCGCTCAGGGAGCATCGGTCGCCCGAGCGACGAGCGCCGGCGCCCGTCCGTTGACCCGCGCGGTCAGCGAATCGACCGACGCCGCCGGCAGCGGCCAGCGCTGGCGTGAGTGGGGCAGCACGTAACCGAGCAGCCCGTCGGCGACCTCGATCGTGCCGCCAGCCCCCACGGCCGAGACATCGGTCAGCCGCGCGTGCACGTCGCCGCGGTTGGCGACTTCCAGGTACGTCTTGCCGCCCTCCTGAATCACGCGCCAGGCGAGTTTTGCGCGGACTTCACCGCTCGGCTCCGGCGGTACCGGTTCGAGCCCCTCGCCATAGCCGAACAGCGGCAGCGAGTAGCGCATCTGGAGATTGATGCCGGCTCGCGTGGGCCCGCCGGTGCGCGCGTCGCTGCGCTGCGGCACCTCATCAAGAATGACGCGCCACGCGGTTTCGGTGCCCGGCGCGGCGGGCGTCTGCCGCATCAACCTCACCAGATGCCGCTCGCCGGGGCCGACCTGCATCATCGGCGGGCTGCTGATCACGTCCTGCTGCTCGCGGTAGTGGTTTTCGCCGTTCGCCTGTTGCCAGGCGAAGACGCGCACCTGCAGCCAGGTGGCGGCATCGCCGCGGTTCTCGACCCACAGCGCGGCCGCGGATTCTCCGGGGGCGAATACCGGATGCACCGGCCAGAGCAGCAGCGTGGCGGCGTGCGCCGTGCCGCTCATCGAGACCGCCAGCCACAGCGCTGCCAGCGCTGCCCACCCGACGCTCAACGTCTTGCCCTGCCAGAACGCGCCGTTCAGCCTCATGTCATCATCACCATGCCAGCGTCACCGTCAGACGATCCGTGTACGTGCCGGCGTACGCGTTACCGGGCAGCGCGAGCCGACCGTAGACCGGCAGCGAGATCGACGACGAACTGGGATCGAGCTGAAAGGCGACCGCCTCGTCGATGCCGATCGACTGCTGCAGACCGGCATCCGCATAGAGCGCGTAGGCCAGCGCCTGATCGCCGTCGACACGGCTCACCTGACGAGAACCACTCGCGGCGTTGAGCCCGCCATCGATGCGCATCGTCAGTTCGATGCCGGGCGTGCACTCGAGCGACACCGCGCCGGCCTGCACCACCGCGCTGGTCAGCACATCGCTGGAGAGCGAAGACGCCGTGCCGAAATCGAGCGTGCCAAACTCTCCCACGTTGCCGCTGGTCTCGCCCGTCTCGCTGACCAGGCAACCCTCGCTCACCGTCGCCGAGACCTGGAAGCTGCGCTGCGTCTCGGCGAACGCCAGTTCGTCGGCGCCCAGCCACGCCGCCATGATGCCCGCACCGATAGACCACGGCGTCGCGGCGCGGCAGCCGGCCCGCCCGTTCAAAACGTCAGCACGACGTTCAGCGTGTCGCTGTAAGTGCCGGGCGTCAGCCCTTCCTGGCCAAAAGCGCGGCCGTAGAGATCGAGCGTCTGCGGGTTGACGCCATCCGGCTCGCCGGCCAGCGCGGTCGGGTTGTTCAAGCCCAGTTCGGTGGTACGACCGGCATCGGTATAGAGCGAATACGGCACGAAGCTGGTGCCGTTGGTCATCGCATGGGTGGCCGATCCGCTCTCGGCGTCGTTGGCCCCACCGGTCACGGCGACTGCCGGCTCGGTCCCGGGCGAGCAGAGCACTTCGATCGAGCCACCGCCGCTCTGCACCTCGCTGTCGACCTGCTCGAACAGCGTGGTCTGCGTGCCGAAGTCGAGCGCCCCGAAATCCAGACCGGTGGTCTCGGTCGAGCCATTGACGCTGCAAGCCTCGGTCAGCTCGAGAGAGACATCGATCGTCCCGGTCAGATCCTGAGCGAGCGCCGACGTGGAAGTCAGGCCTGCCAGACTGGCAAGGAGAGTTGCGGCGTAGCCGCCATGACGTAAGGACATGTTCGACTCCTGTAGTTGAACCAGTTGAACCAGTTGAACCAGTTGAACCCCGTGACTCGAGTTGAACCCCGACACTCGAGTTGACCCCCGATATCTGGATGGAATCCCGACCTTTGGCCATCCTTGCCGACAAGCGCGCTCTGTCGCTATTGACGGATATACCCGGCGGCTCCATTCAAGCCGCACACTCATCGGCGGGTGAAAGCGCCCCAACAACCTCTTTATAGCCCGTATTTAACCAAGGGTTATCGTCTCGTTATTGATCGTTACCGCAGAGCTATCTACCCGGCCGTCCGCCCTGGTCTTTTCCGTAACGTCGCCACTGTCATTACCCGCGGTCGAACACGCCTCGCAAACGTTCAAGAATGCCGGTACCGCGCGTCGAGAGGCGCTTCTCGAGAGAGCAAAAAATGCTTTCTCGAGACCACGAGGCGCCTGCTGGAAAACATGAAACGCTTCATGGAAAAGTAGCATACCACCGCGACACCGAGTGTTATCAAGTTTTAAAATAACGTCACCGATAAAATAAATTCAGGAAATTCTTATAAATCACTAATTGTCCAAACCAGACATAATAAATACGCTAATTCAATGATTAAAATGGCTCTCTAACGGCAGGCTCATTCAAATTAGACATCCTAAATAAACTGAACCTCAAAGAATCTTCGGGTGAATGAGATTCCCCGAAAGCCAAGGGCGCCGGTTCATCATGATCGGGGCATCATGGAACATCTTTCGGCGGGCGAAGCGTCTCGCCGGGCCGCGTCTTCGGGCAGCAACGCGAGGGCTCGTCAATTCGGTTATCCTCGAGTTTCATTCCCGAAGGAGCGCCTCATGCCTGCCAGAGCCCTAACGCCCGCCGAGCAGAACGAGCTGATCGAGATCGTCCGCGACGCCGCGAAGACCGAAATCCTGCCGCGCTTTCGTAATCTCTCGGAAGACGCGATTCGCTCGAAGAGCGCGCCGGACGACCTGGTCACGGACGCCGACCAGGGCGCCGAACGCCTGATGACGGCGGCAATCCGCGAGCGTTGGCCGGAAGCCGCGATCATCGGCGAAGAGGCCGTGGCGGACGGTAGTGCTCGACTGGAGACCATCGCCGGTGCCGAGCTGGCCTTCATCATCGATCCGGTCGACGGCACCTGGAACTTTGCCCGCGGCCTCAACCAGTTCGGCGTGATTCTAGCGGTGACGAGCTTCGGCGAGACGATCGCCGGCCTGCTCTACGACCCGCTGGCGGACGACTGGATCGCGGCTCGTCACGGCGAGGGGGCCTGGTTCGGTCGTCCAGACGGCACCGAACGGCGCCTGCAGGTCTCGGACACGACCGATCTCGGCCAGATGGTCGGCTCGACCTCGATCCGGCTCTTCCCCAAGCCGCAGCAGTATCAACTCGCCGCCACCTTCCCCGATTTCCAGCGCATGATGTCGTTCGGCTGCGCCTGCCATGAGTACCGCACCATGGCGTTCGGCTTCGTCGACTTCATGCTCACCGGCAAGCTGATGCCGTGGGATCACGCCGCCGGGCTGATGATCCACCGGGAGGCAGGCGGCTATTCGGCGCTGCTCGACGGCACCCCCTACAACCCGACGATTCATCAGGGCACGGTGCTTGCCGCCAGCTCGCGAGCGCATTGGGAAGCGCTGCGCGAGAAGTTCGCCTTTCTGGTCTGACCTCGGATCAGAACGACAAAAACCGGCGCCCCCAGGGCGCCGGTTTTTCTGCTATTGGCCATCGGACCGCCCGAGCCGATCAGGGAATGATCTTCTCGGCACGCAGGCGATCGAACAGATCGAAGAAGGCGCCGCGCGTCTCGCGGAAGTGGTCGAAGCCGAAGTCACGCGACTTGGTGGTGTCGTTGACGCACTCCTGATCGCGACCGAGGTCGGCATCGGTATGCCACCATGAGGCGAGCTTGCCGACGTCCGGCTCGACCAGACCGTGCTTCTCGGCGATCTCGCGCCAAGTCGACTCGGCGCCCGCCATCTGCTCGTCCAGCGGCTGCGGCGTCTTCGGGCAGTCGGCTACCTGTAGCCCAAAATACTCGCCAATCTCGCGCCACATGCGGCGCCAGCGGAAGACATCGCCATTGACCGTGTTGAAGGCCTGATTGGCCGCGCCCGGCGTGGTCGCGGCCCACTCCATCTGGCGAGCCAGCACCAGCGCGTCGGTCATGTCGGTGAGCACGTTCCACTGCGTGGTCGATCCAGGGAAGACGAACGGCTGGCCGGTCGCCTTGCAGATCGAGGCGTAGACGGCGATCGTCGTGCCCATGTTCATGGCGTTGCCGCGAGCATAGCCGATCACGGTATGCGGGCGATGCACGTTCCAGCTGAAGCCCTGCCGTTCGGCCGACTCGAACAGCACGTCTTCGAGCGCGTAATAGAAGTTGTCACCCGGCACGCGCGGCTCGGACTCACGGAACGGCGTTTCGATGCGGCCGCTACCATAAGCCTCGAACGAACCGAGATACTGCTTGGTGCCGGTGACCAGAGAGGCGTGCTTTAGCGGCGCCGATTCAAGCCCGGCGAACAGGTTGCGCATCATCTGGCTGTTGGCCTCGACATTCGCCTTCTCATTGTCGCGACGAATCCAGGTGCAGTAGAAGACGTGACTGATCGGCAGCTCGGCAAGCGCCTGCTTCGTCTGTTCGGCATCCAGCAGATCGGCGGCAACCGGAATGACGCCGCTCTGTTCGGTCGCCCGGCGCGACAGTCCGTAAACCGTCCAGCCGCTCGCGACCAGGTAAGCGGCCAAATTGCCGCCGGTGATGCCGGTCGCGCCAACGACCAGTGCAGTGCCCTTTTGCATGATTGCCTCCGTGACAAGTACGTCATTGCGAATTGGCTTCGGTCGCGCCGAAGCGATGAATGCAGTCTGGACACGCCTCACTATTGCTACAATCACAAAGTTCGCAAATCTTTATTGCATGAGGCGCAACTCGATGACGATCAGCCACCTGGACCTCAATGCCTTGCGTGTTTTCGAGCGAGTCGCCGCTACGGGTAGCTTCACCGCTGCCGCGCATCACTTCCATCGCGCCGTCTCATCGGTCTCGCGTCAGATTCGCGGTCTCGAGGACGCCATCGGTCAGCCATTGCTTTATCGCCACACGCGGGCGGTTACGCTGACGGAAGCGGGATGGCGCTACTACGATGAAGTTCGCGAGATCCTCGAACGGCTCGACCTTGCCACCGAGGCACTGGCGCATCCCGGTGCCGAACCCAGCGGCGTGCTTCGTATCAACGCGCCGGTCGCCTTCGGCCAACATCAGATCGTGCCGCTGTTACACAGGTTCCAGCAGCGACACACCAGCGTTCAGGTCGAACTGCAGCTCGACGACCGCGTCATCGACCCGGTCAGAGAGGGGAATGACATCACTTTCCGCGTCGGCGAGCTCACCGACTCCTCGCTGGTCGCTCGCCGCCTGGCACCGATGAACTACGTCGTCGCCGCTGCGCCCGCCTATCTCGAACGTCGCGGAGCACCGGACAGCCCGGAGGCGCTGGATCAGCACGACTGCTTGATCTATCAGGGCGAAATGGGGCGCCAACGCTGGTACTTCCAGCCCCTGCCGGCGGGCGATGCCTCGCGTGCGAGTGCGGCGACGCCGTACGAAGTCAGCGGCAGTCTTTACAGCAACGACGCGGAAAGCCTCCTGCGCGCCGCACTACTCGGCCAAGGCCTGATCCTCTTTCCGACCTGGTTGGTCGCGGAGTCGCTCGCGACCGGTGCACTGGTACCACTGCTACCAGCGTGGCAAGCGGAGGTCGTGCCGAAGCGCCGCGATATCCACGTGCTCACCACCGAGCGCCGCATGAGTGCACGCAAGGTGCGTGCCTTCATGGACTACCTCTTCGATGAGCTGCAGCCCCAGCCGCCTTGGGACCGCTGGCAGCGATCGTCCCAATAGTCATAGTTAATTAGCGATTAAATCGTGCACGACATAAATTACGATTTACTTAGCCACCCGACGGCCGCTCATGACGAATCACGAAGAGAACGCTCTGTCGCTCGACTCTCAACTCTGCTTCGCGCTCTACTCGGCGCAGCTGGCGATGAACAAGCTCTATCGCGGCTTGCTGGGCGAGCTCGGCCTGACCTACCCCCAGTATCTGGTCATGCTGGTGCTGTGGGAGTCGGACCACCGGAGCGTCTCCGAAATCGGCGAGCAGCTATTCCTCGATTCCGCCACGCTGACGCCGCTGCTCAAGCGACTCGAGAAGGCCGAGCTACTGAGCCGTCGGCGCTCCCGCGAGGACGAGCGCCGGGTCGATGTCGAACTGACCGAGCGCGGCCGTGCGCTTCACGATAAAGCGGCGTCGATCCCGGAGGCCGTGACCTGTGCCAGCCACTGCTCGCCGGCGGAGATGGCATCGCTGCGCGACCAGTTGCACAAGCTGCGCCGTGAACTCGGTTCTTCGTAGGACAGAATCTCGGCATCAAACGCGGCGTCAGCGCCAGCCGACAATAAGCTGGCCCGCCCGAATGGCGTCGCTGAACTGAAATCATGCTTGCCCCGTGGACGCAGCCGCAACTGCGTTCGACCATAAAGATCGCGCACGACTCAATCGCTAGCGATCAAAATCAGGAGAAAGTCGATGTCTCTGGAAAAAGTCCTTTATCGTGCCCAAGCCAATGTCACCGGCGGCCGCGACGGCCGTGCAACGTCCGACGACAAGGCGCTGGACGTCAAACTGTCCACGCCCAAGGAACTTGGCGGCGCCGGCGGTGACGGCACCAACCCTGAACAGCTTTTCGCCGCGGGCTACTCCGCCTGCTTTCTGGGCGCACTGAAACTCGTCGCCTCGCAAGAGAAAGCCAAGCTGCCGGCTGACACCGCCATCACTGGCGAAGTGGGAATCGGCCCCGTCGGCAGCGCATTCGGTATCGAAGCCACGTTGACCGTCAGCCTGCCTGGCTTGGATCGCACGGAAGCCGAAGCGCTGGTCGAGAAAGCGCACCAGGTCTGCCCGTACTCCAATGCCACGCGCGGCAATATCGACGTGACGCTCAACGTCGAGGTGTAATCTTCACGATATCGAAAAAGGACCTGCCATCATCGATGGCAGGTCCTTTCTTTGTGCCCGCTCGCCCTGGTGGCGTTCCGACTGGGCGATCTGCGACGCCAACACCGCTCCCGATCAGTGTCCGGGGAACGGGGATCGCCACGCTCAATGCCCCAGGATGATGGCAGTGATGACGCCGCTGGCGACGGCGGCAAGCACGTAGTCTCCGTTGATGTGCAACCAGCGATGGCCCTGCGGCGGCCGTGGCAGGTGGCGATCGTGCCAGTCGCGCACCCAGTAGCGGTCATCGTGATAGTAGTGCCGGGAGAGATGGCCACCTTCGTGCCAGCCGTGATGATCGAAATCACGTCCACCATGTCCCCGGTGATCATCACCATGATGCGCCTGATGATGGTGACCGCCACCATGGCCCTGGTGGCCCGGCGGTCCACCGCCATGATGTCCATTACCGTGTCCGTTGCCATGGCCCGGGTTGGCCTGGGCGACTCCGGACAGTCCCAAAGATGCCATCAGAAGCGGAAAGATCCAGCGCTGCGTTTTCATGTCGATCTCCTTGCCCGCCGCACTGGCGTGCGACGAGGAAATGAGAGGATGCGTGTCGATGAAGCGCGGCGACGCCCGATCATCGACCGGGCGACAACGATAAATAGGACGAGGCGTCGAATCAGCCTCGTGCTCCGGTGGCTAGTGGCCGAGAATGATCGAGGTGATCACACCGGTCGCGACGGCGGCGAGAACATAGTCACCGTCGATCTCGAGCCAGCGATGACCATGCGGCGGCTCCGGCAGATCATGACCGCGCCAGTTCTGCACCCAATGGCCGTCGTCACGATAGCGATCGGGCACATGGTCGCCTTCATGCCAGTTGGGCGGTCCGCCGCGGCCGTTACCGGGCCCGCCCTGTTCCTGTCTTGGGTCATGGCCATTGCCATGACCCTGAGGGCCGCCTTGGCCTTGCTGGTGCTGCGGTCCCTGGCCGTTGCCGGGGCCTCCCTGACCGGGGTTGGCCTGAGCGACGCCGGCAGTGCCCAGCGTCGCGACGATCAAAGATGCAATCAATGTGCGTGTTTTCATGTCGACCTCCTGACGGTCAGCCCTGATTGGCGATGAGACACAGCATGAACCAAAAATTGGAAAACAGTGTTCACTAATTGTGAAAGTGGTGTCTCCGTTTAGCATGCTAATATCGCCCATCCAATCTCCTTCTCTCTCGACGGACCGCCACCCGTGACAATCGCCGCTAACGAGACGACGCCTTCCACGCCATGGCCTACCATCGTGCTGCTGGCGCTCACGGCCTTCTGTGCTGCCGCTACACAGCGCATCCTCGACCCGATGCTGCCCAAGGTCGCCGAGGTGTACACCACCTCGCTCGCGGCAGCGTCATGGGCAATCACGGCATTCGCCATCGTCTACGGCTGCCTGCAGCTGGTGCTGGGCCCGAGCGGCGACCGCTACGGCAAGCTCCGAGTGATTGCGCTGTTTTCTCTGCTGGCCGCGGTCGCAAGCTTGCTCTGTGCCCTATCCGGCAGCCTCGCCACGCTGATCGCGGCGCGCATGCTGGCCGGCGTCGGCTGTGCCGCGGTCATTCCGCTGGCGATGGCGTGGATCGGCGACAACGTACCCTACGAGCAGCGTCAAGCCGTGTTGGCGCGATTTCTGATCGGGCAGATCTGCGGGCTCGCCTGCGGCCAGACCTTCGGTGGTCTGGCAGCGGAACAGAGCTGGTGGCAGTGGCCGTTTCTCGCCTACACGCTGCTGTTTGCCTTGGCGAGCGGCCTGCTGTGGCTTCGCGCCGCTCGTCACGAGCGCCCCAAGGGCCGCCGAGACGAGTCACTGACCGTCAGTCTGCGCGCCGTGCTGAGCCAACCGTGGCCACGCGTGGTACTGATGGCCGTCTTCTGCGAGGGCGCCGTCGTGTTCTGCGGTTTCGCCTTCGTCGCCAGTCATCTGCACGTGGTCGGCCATCTGCCGCTGGCCGAAGCCGGCATGATTCTCGCCGTCTTCGCACTCGGCGGGCTCAGCTTCGCACTGCTGGCGAGGCGACTGGTACCCCGGCTTGGCGAGGCCGGGCTGTGCCGAATCGGCGGCGTGTTGATCGCGATCGCGATTGCCGCCATCGCGCTGCGGCCGACCCCGCTGGTGGCCGTCATCGGCTGCTATCTGTTCGGGCTCGGTTTCTACATGCTGCACAACACCTTGCAGACGACCGCCACGCAGATGGCCCCCGAACGTCGCGGCGCCGCCGTCTCGCTCTTCGCCACCGCCTTTTTCACCGGCCAGTCGGTAGGCACGGGTATCGGCGGCGCCATCATCGGCTTCTACGGCACGACACCGACCCTGGCGCTGGCCGCCGTCGGCGTGCTGCCGGTCGCTTTCGGCTTTGCAAAGCAAATTCGTCGGCGTCAGAAAGCCATGGTGGCGGAGGTTGCCGGTTAGGCTGCCATTTCTCTCTGCGAATTCGCGCCCGCTTTTCTACGCTGAGTCAGGTAGAGACAGTCGGAAAACCGTTATCCAGGGAGAAAGGAAGATGCGCCTCTATATCTACGATCACTGCCCTTTTTGCGCTCGCGCCAGGATGATATTCGGCCTGCGCGACGTGCCGATAGACGTGCAGACGATGCTGTTCGATGACGTCGAGACGCCGACTCGCCTGGTCGGCCAGAAGGATGCGCCGATTCTCGAGTTCGACGACGGCGGCACGCTGTCGGATACGCAGCAGATCGTGCGCGGCATCGACGACCAGGCCGAAGGCGTCAAAGTGATGGAAGGCCCGCAGAATCCGGAGATCGAGCGTTGGGTCAAGGCGGCGAGCCCCACCATTTTCAAGCTGTTCGCGCCGCGCGTCGTGGAGGCCCCGCTGGGCGAGCTGGCAACACCGGAAGCTGCCAGCCAGTTCCGCGCTCACATGACGAAGATGGTGGGTGATCTCGAGTCGCTGCAGGAACAGACTGCGCCGCTGCTCGTGGAATTGGAGCGCTGGCTCAACGAACTCGAGCCGCTGATCCAATCGCCCGAAGCCGTCAACCAGGTGCTCTCGCTGGATGACATCTCGCTCTATCCGGTGCTACGGCACCTCTCGCTGGTCGAAGGCGTCAAGTATCCCGCCAACGTCGACGCCTACCGTAAGGCGATGGCACAGCTCTCACGCGTGCCGCTACACGACCAGTCGATCGAACCGAGCTGATGCTTCCCGCTGTCGGGCCGCGCTATGCTGTGCCGCCAGCGTCACCCGACAGCGCGAAACGCCAACGACATGCGGCCACCCCGAATGGAGAGCCCACCACGCCATGCCTGCCCCCGAATGTATCGATCATCAGCCCGTCCTCGATTTCTGGTTCGATGAACTCACGCCGAAGCAGTGGTTCGCCAAGGACGCCGCGCTCGATCGCACCATCGCCGAGCGCTTCGGCGCCACGCTGGCAGCAGCCGCCAGCGGCGAGATGTGGACATGGCGCCGGTCCGCGCAGGGCCGGCTGGCCGAGGTGATCGTGCTCGACCAGTTTTCGCGCAACATCCACCGCGACAAACCGCAGGCCTTCGCCCAGGACCCACTGGCACTGGGTCTCGCGCAGGCAGCGATCGATGGCGGTCACGACATGGCCCTGCCGGTGTCGCAGCGCATTTTCCTCTACATGCCGTTCATGCACAGCGAGTCGCTGCTGATTCACGGCGAGGCCGTACGGCTGTTCGACCAGCCGGGCATGGAGGAGCAGCTTCGCTTCGAGCAGCGCCACCGGGACATCATCGAGCGCTTCGGGCGCTATCCACATCGCAACGCCATTCTCGGGCGCCGCTCGACGCCCGAGGAGTCCGCATTCCTGACGCAGCCGGGCTCGTCGTTCTAGCGATTCTTGAGCAGGCGAACTTTCTTTTCCGCCGTCAAACGCGCGATCATGCGCCTCTCGAATTCCTCAGGAGTCAACCCATGACCCCCACGATCGATCTGCTCAAGAGTCACCGCTCGATCCGCGCCTTCACCGAACAGCCTGTCAGCGATGTACAGCGCGAGTCGATTCTCACGGCGGCCCAGTCGGCCTCGACCTCGAGCTTTCTCCAATGCTCGTCCATCGTGCGCGTCACCGATGCCGCCATGCGCGACACGCTCGTCGAACTCACCGGCGGTCAGAAATGGGTCGCCCAGGCAGCGGAGTTCTGGGTTTTCTGCGCCGACTTCAATCGTCATCTCGAGATCTGCCCGGAAGCCGAACTGGGGCTGGCCGAGCAGTTGCTGCTCGGTTCGGTCGACACGGCGATGATGGCGCAGAACGCCATGGTCGCGGCGGAGTCGCTGGGACTCGGCGGCGTATTCATCGGCGGGCTGCGCAACAATATCGCCGCCGTGACCGAGCTGCTCGACCTGCCGAAATTCGTGCTGCCGCTGTTCGGTTTCTGCATCGGCTGGCCGGATGCCGAACCCGATCTCAAGCCGCGTCTGCCGCTCTCGATGCTGGTCCACAAGAACCGCTACCAGCCGCTGGACCGTGACGCGCTTGCCGCCTACGACGACGAGATGCGCGCCTACTACCAGAGCCGCGGCAGCAACCAGCGCGTGGAAACCTGGAGCGAACTGATACAGCGGCTGATCGTGAAGGAGTCGCGGCCGTTCATGCTGGAGTATCTGCATAGCCAGGGCTGGGCCACACGCTGAGAAAGCGATGATTCCATGGCTGCGCGGGCGCTGCGCTTCGTTGCGCGGTGCTCGACGATTTCACCTATACCCCATAGGCTCGAACGCCTGCGCGCCGCGCGCCTCACGCTGCATCCCGCTCGCCGATGGACTAATCACTTCTCGATCTGAATAGAAAGATGAGTCGCTTCACGTCACGATAAAACCGACGCAGGCGGCGGTGGCGAGCCCCATGAGGCCGTTGAAAACCCGCCAGGCGCGCGGTGTCTTCAGCAGCCGGCCGATGGCCATGCCGAAGCCGGCCCAGCAGGAGATGCAGAAGAAGCCGATGACCTCCATGAACGCCGAAAGCACTAAAGCGTTGATGAGCAGCGGACCGTCGGCGGGCATGAAGCCGGCGATCAGCGCGATGCCCATCACCCACGCCTTCGGATTGACGAACTGGAAGGTCGCGGCCTGCCAGGCGGTCAGCGGCCGGCCGCCCTCGCTGGCGGCGAGATCCGGTGGCGGCGCGGTGGCAATCTTCCACGCCAGATAGAGCAGATAGACCGCACCGACGATCTTCAGCCCCTGCTGGATCAGCGGGAAGCGCTCGAACAGTACGCCAAGGCCCAGCGCGACGGCCATGAACAGCGCGAAACAGCCCGCCATGATGCCGAAGATATGCGGCAGGGTACGGCGATAGCCGTAGAGCGCACCGGACGCCGTCAGCATCACGTTGTTGGGGCCTGGCGTACCGGTCATCGAGACGGAGAAGAGTGCTACCGAGAACCACCAGCCAAGCGACATCATTGCCCACCTCCCGATTCGGATGCCCAGACGAGCGTGAAGCGGCGGTTACGTGCCCCGCGATTCTTGATGCTGGCGATCCGAACCGCCCCGATCTCTGCGGTCGAGGCCACGTGAGTCCCGCCGCAGGGTTGATAGTCGATATCGCCGATACGCACCATGCGAACGTCGCCCGCCCCTCGAGGCGGCGCCACCGACATGGTCTTCACCAGTTCGGGATGGGCATCGAGCTCGGACTCGGCGATCCATTCGCTGGTTACGGGATAGTCGGCCTCGATCAGCCCACTGAGACGCGCGGTGAGTTCATCCTTGTCGAAACTGGCGTCACCCAGATCGAAGTCCAGCCGGCCACGATCAGCGCCGATGCTGCCACCGGTGACGCCGTGCGGCACCACGACCGATAGCAGATGCAGCGCGGTATGCATGCGCATGTGGGCGTGCCGTAGCGGCCAGTCGAGCTTTTGCGTCACGCTCTGACCCACAACCAGGCCATGGTCCGGATCGAGCCGGTGCAGAACCGTGCCATTCTCACCCTTGCGTGTGTCGTGTACCGCCAGCTCGCGGCCATCGGCAGTAATGAATGATCCACGGTCACCCGGCTGCCCGCCACCTTGCGGATAGAACAGCGTCGCGTCGGTGATCACCACGCCATCCTCGGCAACCATCACCACCGTCGCCAGGCTTTCACGAGTATGGGGAAGATCACGGAACGTCAGCGCGGTCGCCATCGGACACCTCATCAGTTGGATTAAAATCGTATGGGTACAATTTATTGACATTGCGGCGTAAAAGCCAAACAATCCGAGCATAAACCGTTAATTGACGCGGTCAACGCGATTTTTGTCACCATGACAATTTGGATTCCCGAACTCTCCGGGCAGGGCCCGCGCTACCGCCAGCTGGCCGATGCCATCGCCAATGCCGTCGCCAACGGCGACCTGACTGCCGGCGCCAAACTGCCGCCGCAGCGACGGCTGGCGGATGCGCTTGGTGTGACCGTCGGCACGGTGACCCGCGCCTATGCGCTGGCGGAACAGCGCGGCGCCGTCACCGCCCGTGTCGGCAGCGGCACCTACGTACGCGAATCGAGCCCCCAAACGGTGGCCTTCAGTCACGTACGTCAGCTCTCGCCGGAGAGTGATGTCGTCGACCTGAGCCTCTCCCTGCCGCCGCCACATCCGCAGCGCGCGGCCTCGTTGGCGCGCGCCATGGCGTCGGTTCAGCACGACCCCGAGCTGCTGCGCGCGGCGATCGACTATCAGCCGGAAGCGGGACAGGCTTGGCAGCGTGAGGTGCTGTCGCGCTGGCTGGCGACACTGGGCCGCCCGGTAGCGGCGGAAGATCTGGTGATCAACCAGGGCGGGATGCACGGCATTTTTCTGAGTCTCAGCGCGTTACTCGCGCCGGGGGAGCGCGTGGCTGCGGAGCGACTGACCTATCCCGGCCTGATCAGCGCGCTGCAGCAGCTCTCGCTGAAGAGCGTGGCGCTTCCGTTCGATGAGGAGGGCATCGACGTCGAGGCGCTGGCGCGCGCCCACGATCAGCAGCCGTTTCGCGCCCTCTACCTGATGCCGGACTGCCACAATCCCACTACTGCGAGACTCAGCGAGGCGCGCCGCCACGCGCTGGTGGCGCTGGCGCGCAAACGTCAGTTCTGGCTGATCGAGGACGACATTCATCCCCGGCTCGACGACGATCCCGTCACCCCGCTCTACCGACTGGCGCCGGAATGCACGGTGACGCTGTTCTCGGTCTCCAAGCTGCTCGGCGGGGGGCTGCGCGTCGGTGCCATGCGCGCGCCGCCGAGCCTGCATCCGCGGCTGACGGCGGCACTGCGTGCGCAGAGCTGGATGCCGCCGCCCTTGATGGCCTCGCTGGTGTGCCGCTGGATCGAGAATGGCGACGCGGATGCGCTGCTCGCCTGGCAGCGCGAGGAGCTCGAATGGCGCTTCGATCGCGCCATGCAGAAGCTGGGTGACTTCTCGCCTCGCGGCCGGCGTGGTGGGTTCTATCTGTGGCTGGCCCTGCCCGGCGAGCTGCGTACCAGCCAGGTCGTCGGCCAGCTGCAGGCGCAGGGCGTCAACGTCAGCAGCGCGGAAAGCTTCTGCCTGGGCGCCGTGAGCGCGCCTCAGGCGATCCGCGTCTGCATCAGTGCCGCCGAAAGCCGCGAAGCGCTGGAGCGTGCGCTCGAGATCATCGCCGACACATTAGGCGACCCTGACCCGCTACTGTGGCAGACGGTGTGATCGCGTCTTGAGACATGTCGCTCGCTCATGCATGTCTGGTGATCGCCAGAGCTGCACGCTCCTGGCGGGTAGGAAAGGGCTATTCATCCAACGCGATGGTGACGACGATCCGACCGCTGCGATCCAGCTCGGCAAAGTGCGAGGCGAATTGCCCTAGCCTTACCAATCCCTTGGCATACCCGAACGTTTGGCGAAAAATCGCCAGATTGCCCCAAGGGGCATAGTAGGCAATATCACCTACTTGCGGCGCCATGCCGTCCGGCGCCTCGCTTACGGGAAGAGAACGAGGCAAGTCAGCGACTTTCTCCACGCCGCCACCGAAATCGCTTAGCGATAACTGGAGCGGCAGGAGATCGGCGAAGGCGCGAGCAGCCGGCGTCTCGTCGAGCACGGCACCGAGATGGCAGCCGCCGATAACGAAGAGAATCCGCATGGGAAGTTGGCGTCCAGGTAAAGGTTGGTGATGGCCGTCACGTCAGAGCAGGTCTTCGGAACCGTAGCCAGGCTGCTTGTAGAGCACCGGCAATACCGGCGCAACGATCGGCTCGTAGACGAGGCGGCGCCAGTCTTGAATGTCGACGTCTTCGATTGCGATAGAGACCTGCCCAGGCTCGGCGCCGGCAATCTCGACCAGATCACGGGTGAAAGCCTCCGCCAGCTGCTGCTTCACGGCCTCGGAACGGCCAGAGGCCAGTTTCAGAGTGAGATGGGGCATGGAGACTCCTCGGGGTTTATTGACAGTGCGGTTACTTCAAGGGGGAGAAGAGCGTCGGACGGCGGACCCCGGCGTTCAATGCGCGGTGAAGCCGCCGTCGACCGGCAAAGCGTGGCCGATGACGAAAGTGGAACCCGGACCACACAGCCAGAGGACGGCGGAGGCGATCTCCTCAGGACGGCCCAGGCGGCCGATCGGCTGCTCCCGGAAGATGTCTTCGAGCGCTAGATCGCCACTCTCGACCATCTTCTGCACCATCGGTGTATCGATCGTGCCGGGGCAGACGGCATTGACGCGAATGCCGCGCGAGGCGTATTCCAGCGCCGTGCTCTTGGTCATTCCGACCACGCCATGTTTGGTGCCGTGATAGATCGAGCGGCCCGGCAGACCGACCAGGCCGCCCAGCGAAGAGCAATTGACGATGGCGCCGCTGCCTTGTTTACGCATCTGGGCGAGCTCGTACTTCATGCAGCACCACACGCCGAACAGATTGATCGAATTGACGCGTGCGAACTCTTCGCTGGTGGCATCGGCAGTTTCCGTGGCATCGCTCTGAACGCCCGCATTGTTGAAGGCGGCGTCGAGACGGCCATAGGTGGATACGGTCTGCGCGACCAGATTGGCGACCTGGGCTTCCTGGGCGACATCGCAGCGAATCCCGGTCACCTCATGCCCCTCGTTCTCGAGTGTCCGGACAGCCTCGTCGAGAGATTCCTGACTGATGTCGGAGAGCACGACCTTGGCGCCTTCTTCCGCAAAGGCTCGGGCAGTGGCGAAACCCATGCCCATGGCGGCGCCGGTGACGAGGGCAACTTTATGAGTAAAATCGGCTGACATCGGGCTGTCTCCTTGACGATTCGTACAGACGAGAAATGAAACGAAAAGCCTAGAGGCGACTATGGGGATTGATAAGCGCTCTACCGCGCTAAGACCTAGTCGTTTTTCTCATGAATCGCGTCAGTATCCTCGTGAATCCACTCGTCGCGTGCGTCAATCGCAGCTCTGTCTTCTGATGATGCAGGGAAGGTCAACCCGCAATCAGTCCGCGCGACTCGAACACAGACTTGAACACCGGCATGGCCGAAAATACCTTGGGCCAGCCGGCGTAGAACGCCAGTTGGGTGAGCGTCTCGGAGGCTTCGGCCTTCGACAGCCCGTTGTCCATGGCGCGATTGAGATGGAAGGTGACTTGCTCGGGCTGGCCGGCGGCGACCAGGGCACTGACGGTGACCAGGCTCCGATCTCTCGCGGCCAGGCCGGGGCGCAGCCAGAGATCGAGGAAGAGGGCATCGGTGGTGTACTCGACCACACCTGGGGCGACATCCCCGAAGCGCTCCGCGACCAGCTGCTGACGCTTGGCTTCCGCTTCTTCGTTCAGCGGCAAGCGCTGTATGGGCATAGCGGGCGATGAGGAATTGTCGATGCCACGCGCCTCGAAGACATCGGCCAGAATCGCCACCGCAGCGGTGGCGTTGCCCCAACCGGTGTAGAACGCCAGATGCGTGATGATTTCGGAGAGCTCGTCGGCGGTGACACCGTTGTCGAGCGCCAGATTGAAATGATAGGGCAGCTCGGCGGCCTGCTGTTGCGTGATCAGCGCCGACAGGGTCACGATGCTGCGATCCCTGGGGCTCAGGTCGGCTCGATGCCACAGATCATCGATGACTTTGTCATCGGTGTAATGTGCGAATGCCGGGGAAACCCGCTTTGTCTCGGCCTCGCTCGGAGCGGGCGAGAAGTCCCGAGACGATTGGGATTCCGGCAACTGGCCGCAGGCCGCCAGCAAGCCCAAAAGAGGGATCGTACAAAAATGCGTGGTGCGCATGTAGAGCTCCAGAAAGCGGCGGTGGAAGAACGGTGCATCACTCGAGCAGTTGCGCATGAGACAAGGGCTCGAGGTAGAACGTATCGCCGGATCAGTTCCGATACTGCTCGTCGCTGACCGGCTCCCGCCACTCGACCGCGTTGCCATCGATCTGCTCCTGGATGGCGACGTGCGTCATCGAATGCGTATCGGATGCGCCATGCCAGTGTTTGATGCCCGGCGGTATCCAGATCACGTCGCCCGCCTTGATCACGCGTTTCTCCCCGCCCGCTTCCTGGATCCAGCCGCTGCCATCGGTGACGACGAGGGTCTGACCGGCGGGGTGGGTGTGCCAGTTGGAGCGGGCACCCGGCGAGAACGTGACTTTGCCGCCGGTGATGTGGCGAACATCGTTGCTGTCGAAGAGCGGATCGATCAGAGCGTGGCCTGCGAAGAGCGCTTCGCTGCCTACCACCGTATTCCGGTCCTGAAGATGGCTGATCTGCGTGCTATCCGCCTGAGCGGTACCCGCGGTCATAACTAGCCCCAACATGGCGATCAGATATGGCGCTTTCATCATGGCCTCCTCGGCTTGGCGTCAAGGTCGATAGTCGCGATCACCGTCGAATCGACAGGATCGAGCGAGAAACAACATCTATCGACGGCAAACCTTTGCACAGCACGAGTCATCGAACCATGGCGTACAGCCGCAAGCAGCCATGAAACGAACTCATGAATCCAGAAACCGCGAACCGATACCGCGTCCACGCCCGAGCGCACCGAGGAGGTCTTTATCGGCGGTAGAAGGGTATCGCCGATGGCCTGTCGTGCGATGCCACCGGGAACTCACACCTGGCGCAGGGCCTCGACCAGGATCGAGAAGGCCGGCGAGGACTGCCGGCGATGCGGGTAGTAGAGGAAATAACCGGTGAACGGCGGGGACCAGGCTTCCAGCGCGGGCTCCAGCTTGCCGGCGGCAATGGCATCCGCCACCAGGCCGTCCGGCAAGTAACCGATACCGTAGCCGTCGATGGCGGCCTGCAGCACCGGCTCGATGGTATTGAACGTGAGCTGACCTTGCACCTTGACCCGAATTTCACGCCCCTCCTTCTCGAACTCCCAGGCGTAGAGACTGCCGTGGGTCGGCAGCCTGAGATTGATGCAGCGGTGCTCGGTCAACGCCTGCGGCGTCTGCGGTTTGCCATGAGTGCGAAAGTAGTCGGGCGACGCCACGGCACGCATCGAGAAATCCGGCCCGACGCGCACCGCAATCATGCCCTCACCGACCTGCTCGCCCAGCCGGATACCGGCATCGAACTGCGACTCGACGATATCGGTGAGCTGATAGTCGGTGACCAGTTCGACATGAATGTCCGGATACTGGCTCAAGACCGGGCGCAGCTTGGGCCAGACGAGCGTGTTGGCCGCGTAGTCGGTGGTGGTGATGCGAAAGTTGCCAGCCGGCTTGTCGCGGGTGTCGATGATCGACCATAGCTCGCTCTCGAGCTCTTCGAGCATCGGCACCACCCGCTCGAGCAGGCGTTGCCCCTCCACCGTGGGCGCGACCTTGCGGGTGGTGCGGGCCAGCACCTTGATACCGAGCCGCGCCTCGAGATCGCGGACCGTATGACTCAGCGCCGATTGGGAGACGCCAAGCTGCGCCGCGGCCTTGGTAAACGTACCTGCCCTGGCCACTGTCGCGAACGCCACCAGGCCGGTCATGTTCTCTCTCAGCATTCATGAACTCCTCTCATAGGTGCTGCCGGTGTGCGCCCCTTATCAATCGCGAGGGGATTGCTAACCTGCAAAGGCTATCACCGATAGCGCTATCGCCACCCATCAGGAGGTTGTCATGAAAATCAATCGCGCAGGCACGCAGCCCTCCGCGCCGGGCCCGGAAGATTACTTCACCGGCACCGTTCGCATCGACCCGATGTTTACCGCCGAAGCGCCAGGGCGCACCAGCGGTGCCGCGGTGACGTTCGAGCCCGGCGCGCGAACCGCCTGGCATACGCACCCGGCAGGTCAGACGCTGATCGTTACCGCAGGATTCGGCCGAGTCCAGCGTGAAGGCGGACCCATCGAAGAGATTCGCCCCGGTGACGTGGTGTGGTTTCCCGCTGGCGAAAAGCACTGGCACGGCGCGGCGCCCGACATCGCCATGACCCATATCGCCATTCAGGAGTCGATCGACGGCAGCCCGGTGACCTGGATGGAGAAGGTCGAGGACGCGCAGTACGAAGGCAAGGCCTAGTATCCCAGCGCCGTGTCGACGCGATTCTCCAGCGGCCGGTCGTCGAGATAGCGCTCGACATTGGCGAAGAAGAAGCGCAGGCAGCGTGGCACGTAGTCGGCATCGTAGAGCCCGCTGTGTGGAGTGACGATCAGGTTGCGCGTGGTCCAGTAGGGGGAGTCCGCCGGTAGCGGCTCCTCGGGGAACACATCCAGTACCGCGCCGCGCAGCTTGCCGGCTTCCAGTCGCTCGGCCAGCGCCGCGACATCCAGCACCGGGCCGCGGCCGATGTTGATCACGCCGCCGCGCTCGGGCATGGCCGCCAGCTCCTCGGCGCCGACCGCGTGACGCGTTTCCGGCGTCAGAGGCAGCGTGATCAAGAGGAAGTCAGCCTCCGCCAGCGCCGTTTTCAGCTCGCTTTGCGGCATGCTGATATCGGCAAGCTCGTGCTCCCGTCCGGAGCGGCTGACGCCGATGACCTTGAGCCCGAGATGCTTCGCCGCGCGTGCCGCCCCGCTGCCCAGTGCCCCCATTCCCAGAATCACCACCGTCTTGCCATCGATCGGCTCGAGCGCGGTCTGCGCCCAGCGCTTCTCGCGCTGCTGCGTCACGAAGTCCGGCAGGCGATTGTTGAGCATCAAAAGCGCCGTCATCGAAAACTCGCGCGTGCGTACTTCATGATTGCCCTTGGCGTTGGTGACGAGCACGTGCTCGGGCAGGCGATCCAGGGGGATGCGATCGACGCCGGCGCTGGTGATGTGAATCCAGCGTAGCTTCGGCGCTCGGGCAGCGACATCGGCGAGATCCAGACTACCGACCAGGATCAGTACCTCGGCATCGGTGAGCGCCGCGTTCAAACTCGCTTCGTCATGACTGAAGCTCAATGCGATGCGCGCTGCCAGCCCGTCGAACTCGTCGCGAATGCCGAGCACCCGCTCATCGGCGAAGTCTCGCGACTGGCGAAACTCGGGATCGGTGTAGATATGGATATTGAGCGGGGCGGTCGAATCGGTCATGTCGGCTCCTGATCGATGGTCTGCGTGACGCGCGGGGCGTACGCGATAACGTTATCGGCGTATTTGTATGATGTTTGACGAGTGACGCCAGTGTGGCCCCAAATCGTCGCAAGGAACAAATTTCGGGCATTGGTCTTTAGCATCATAAAAGATGATGGCGTCAGGGGCGCCGACGCCTCTCACGCACCGCCAACGCTGACACGTTCAGTGTCGGTATGCTCATCGGTGCATTCCATCATGACGGTCTCGCTGCTGCCCCGCCCATCGTTGATCCTCCGGTTGCTGGCCTCTTCGGTTGTTGACCCCTTCTTGAACAAGAATGATAATGATTATACTTAATCAACTACAAGAACTGCCCGATGCTCGCCAACGGCCACCGCGTCCACCGGCTTGTCACCCTCTCTTGCTTCGCTGCGCGACAGACATTGCGGCAACCGGCATTGATGCTGCGATTGATGGCCGTGCTGCTACTCGCCGCAATGTCGATGGTGCCGGTCAATGCTGCCGAGCCACCGTTGACCGTCACCGACCTCGCCGGCCGGCAGGTCACGCTCGATCACGTACCGCAGCGAATATTCCTCGACGACCCTAGACACCTGTTCGCACTCGCCGCGCTACTGCCCGACCCGGTCGCCCGGATGAGCGGCTGGCACGGCTCGCTCGCCGGCTTCGACGACGAGGCACAGGCACGCTTCACCGAAATCTTTCCGGCACTCGCCCGCCTGCCGTCGCTCGGCGGCGGCAATGCCAGGCTCAGCGCCGAGTCGCTGCTCACGCTGCATTCCGATTTGGTCGTCATCAACCTGGCCCGCTATGCCGAACTGCGGGAGTCGCCGCTGCTGGATCAGCTCACGGCACTCGAGATCCCGGTGGTTTTCATCGACTTTCAGCAGCACCCGCTTGCGGATACCGGGCCGTCTCTGACGCTGCTGGGTCGCGTACTGGATGTCGACCCCCGCGCTCGCGCGCTCGTCAGCCGGCTCGAGAGCGCCGTCGATGCCGTCGACGACTGCATCGACAACGCCCCGGAACGCTTCGAGGCGCCCAGCGTACTGATCGATATCGCGCCCGGGCTCAAGGTCGACTGCTGTCGCAGCAACTTCGACAGCGGCATCGCCGATCTGGTGAGCCGTGCCGGGGGTGACAATCTGGCCGCCAACCTGACGCCCGGCAGCGAGAACGTGCTCAATCCCGAACGTATTCTGGCCCGCGATCCAGACGTGATCATCGCCACCGCGGCGCGCTGGCCCGGCGGTAGCTCCATTCGCGAGGGGTTTGGTGTCGCGCCCGAGACGACACAGCGCGACATGGCCCGCATCGTGTCGCAAAGGCCGGGCTGGGCATCGCTCTCGGCGGTGAACGAAGGACGGTTTCACGCCCTGTGGCACGGCTATCACCAGGGGCCGTTCTCGGCGGTGGCGCTGCAGGCGATCGCCAAGTGGCTGCATCCTCGACAGTGCGCGGCGCTCGATCCCGCAACGACGCGCCGAGCGCTGTTCGCGGATTTTCTGCCGATCTCGCCCCGGGGCACGTTCGAAGCCACTTTCGGTGATACGTCCGAAGCCACTTCCGGTGATACGTCCGAAGCCACTTCCGGTGACACGTCCAAAGCCGCGGCCAGCGCCGAGGCTCCGGCAGAGCCCGGAGACAGGTTGCGCGATGCACCTGGCGCCCAATCCGATAGCGTCGGCACAAGCATCCTGGCCGCTACGCCGATCACACATCCCTAATCGAACCTAACGGAAATTCTCCTCGTGCCTTCTCGCCACTCGCTCACCCTGATCACCGCGGCGTTCGCCACCCTCCATGGCCTGCCGCTATTCGCCGCCGTCGACAACGACGCAACGCTGGAACCGCTCACCGTCACGGCGGCCAAGGTGGCAACAAAGGCACAGGGCTATCGACCGGGCGATTCCGACATGGCGACCGGCCGCCGTACGGACTTTCTGGCCCAAGCGCGTACCGTCGACGCACTGACGTCGCAGGTCATCAGCGACAGCGGCGCGGATTCGCTGACGGACGCCATGGCTTACGTGCCCGGGGTGACGCTCGGCAACACCATGGGCGGCACCGAAGCGGGATTCATCAAGCGCGGTTTCGGCAGCAACAGCGACGGCTCCATCCTGCGCGACGGCATCCGCCAGCCACGCAACACCTTTCCGCTATTCACCACCGAGCGCGTCGAAGTTCTCAAGGGCCCGGGATCGTTTCGCTACGGCATCCAGGAGCCGGGCGGGGTGATCAATATCGTCAGCAAGAAGCCGCAATACACCTGGCAGCGCAGCATCAGCGGCAAGGGCAGCTCCTTCGGCGGCGGCGATGCCAGCGTCGATGTCACCGGGCCGCTGGGTGACACCGGCGGCGCCTTCCGCTTCATCGTCGGTCAGCAGGACGAAAACTATTGGCGCGACTTCGGCAACAACCGCCAGACGGTGATCGCCCCGTCGCTAGCCTGGGAGGACGACGACACCCGGCTGTGGCTCGCCTACGAGTATCGCGACTATGATCTGACGCTCGACCGCGGCACGGCCTTCGTCGACGGCAAGGCGGTCGATATCCCGCGTACGCGACGGCTGGACGAGGATTGGTCCGGCGTCGAAGGGCACGACCAGTCCGTCACCGCGCGCTGGGAGCAGGATCTCTCGACTGCCTGGACCAGCCGGCTCACCTACGGCTGGAACCGACGCCAGTACGACGACGGCCAGCCTCGCGTGCTGAGCGTCGATGGCGACGGCATCGCGACGCGTCGCGCCGACGCCAATCACGGCTACGATCGGCGGGTGATCTACGCTGCGGCCGAGCTGCTGGGTGATGTGAATCTTGCCGGTCTGCGTCACGAGATGACGCTGGGCGTCGATCACGAGCGGCGTCGCGACTACCTCGCCGACCGCTATCGCGGCGACACCGATACGATCTCGATCTACGATCCGGACGACGGTGATCTGAGTCTGGATGGCGCCACCTACCAGACCAGCCGCAGCCACCGGCTCGACGAAATCAACTCGACCGCCGCCTACGTCGACGACAACGTGCATCTGGGCGAGCGCTGGATTCTAGGCCTCGGCGGGCGCTATCAGTACACCGAACAGTACGGCGGCCAGGGTCGGCCGTTCGTGGTCGAGACCGATACCGACGATACCGTCTTCCTGCCGCATGCCAGCCTGCTCTACCGCATCGATCCGTTGACCTCGGTCTACGCCAGCTACAGCGAATCCTTCGTGCCCAACACGCCGGACAGCGACAGCGGCCAGACCTTCGACCCCGAGGAGGGGCGCGGCTGGGAAGTCGGGCTGAAGCGACGGCTGCTCGACGAGCGCATGGAAGCCTCGCTGGCCTGGTTCGACATTACCAAGGAGAACGTGGTGGTCAGCGACAACGGCGTCTCCCGCGCCATCGGCAAGAGCGGCTCGCAGGGCGTGGAGCTCGCGCTGCAGGGGCAACTGACCGAGCGCCTGTCGCTGCTCGCCAGCTACGCCTACACCGACGCCAGGATTCTCGATGACGCCGACGGCGACACCGAAGGCAACGAGCTACCGAACGTCGCCCGACACACGGCATCACTGCTGCTGGCACAGGATCTTGCGGTGAATCCTGAATATGGCCGCTGGCGCGTCGGCGGCGGCGTGCGCTACGTCGGCTCGCGCGAAGGCGACGATGACAACAGCTTCACGCTCGACGACTATACCGTCGCCGACGCCTTTGTCGGCTGGGATACGCACTGGCTGGGCGATAAGACCCATCTACAGCTCAACGTGAAGAACCTCTTCGACACCACCTACTACCCGTCGAGCGGCGGCGATACGCGTGTTGTCGTCGGTGAACCGCTGGAGGTGACGCTAGGCGCCAGCGTGTCGTTCTAGGACAGCGGCGAGAGGGCGGCAACCAGGGGCGGCCCCGCTACAGCGCCAGCGGGCGATTCTCGGCCAGCGCCTCCATGGCGAAGTAGGAGGTGACGGTATCGATCTCGAAGCCGTCGATCAGCCGCTGGTAGACCCGGTCGAAGCCGGCGATGTCACGGGTGACGATCTTGAGCAGATAGTCGTAGTCGCCGCTGATGCGGTAGAAGTCGCTGATCTCTTCGATGCCGAGCACATGCTCGCGGAAGGCGGTGAGCCAGTCGGCCGAGTGGCTGCGAGTGCGGATCATGGTGAACACCACCAGATCGATGCCCAGCGCCTCACGGCCGATCACCAGCCGCGTCCCCTGGATCACGCCGGCTGACTCGAGCTGCTTCAGCCGCCGCCAGCAGGCGTTCTGGGAGAGATGGATGCGCTCGGCGAGCTCGCGCTGGGGAAGCGTCGGATGCGTTTGCAGCGTTCGCAGAATGGCGAGGTTGTAATGATCCATCTTAACGCCTGTCATTCGTTCAAATTCTCCACAATCGGCATGATTCGTCGTCAATCTTACAACCTGTGAACGACGGCAGCTCTCGTATCATTAAGGTCGCATCGATCGGCTTCGCCGGCCGATTTCACCGACTGACAAGAGAGACACCATGTCCGCGCTGCACGCGTTCCGCGACTCCCTGGCCCATCCCGACGTTGTTGCCCGCCTGCGCGCCGGCGTGATCGGCGACGACGTCGAATTCGACACGCCCTTCGGCCGCCGGCGCCTGCTCTACGCCGACCACGTCGCTTCCGGACGCGCCCTGCGCCAGGTCGAGCGCTTTATCGCCGAACAGGTGCTGCCCTTCTATGCCAACTCGCACACCGAGGCTTCCTTCTGCGGCCAGACGATGACCCGGCTGCGCGCCGAGGCGCGGGAGATCGTGCGCGACGAGGTCAACGGCGCGGGCTGTCATGTCGTTTTCAACGGCGCCGGCGCCACAGCGGGGCTCAATCGACTCGTGGCGCTGCTCGGCATCGCCGCGCGGGTACGCGCCGGTGAACGGATCACCGTGCTGATCGGCCCCTACGAGCACCACTCCAACCTGCTGCCGTGGCGCGAGAGCGGCGCCGATCTCGTCGAGATCCCCGAAGCCGCCGCGGGCGGACCGGATCTCGAGGCGCTGGAAACGGCGCTCACGGCCGCGGCCGGCAGCGCGCTGATCGTCGGCAGCTTCTCCGCCGCCTCCAACGTCACCGGCACCCTCACCGACGTCGACGCGGTCACGCGCTGCCTGAAGCGTCACGGCGCGCTGGCGATCTGGGACTACGCCGGCGGCGCGCCCTACCTGCCGATGGACATGGCGCCGGCGGCGGGCTGCGAGAAGGACGCCATCGTCTTCTCGCCGCACAAGTTCGTCGGCGGACCGGGCGCTTCCGGCGTGCTGGTGTTCCGCGACAGCGTGGTCCACGGCAACGTCCCGACCCAGCCGGGGGGCGGCACGGTCAGCTTCGTCTCGCCGTGGCAGCACCGTTATAGCGGGCGGGTCGAAGCGCGCGAGGAGGGCGGTACGCCCAACGTGATCGGCGATATTCGCGCCGCGCTGGCACTGCTGGTCAAGGCCGCCGTGGGTGGCAATTTCATTCGCGAGCGCGACGCGGCCCTGCGCGAACGGGCGCTGGCACGCTGGCAGGCCGAGCCGCGCCTGCGCCTGCTCGGCAATCCGGAAGCCCCGGCGCTGCCGATTTTCTCGTTCCAGGTGAAAGACGCACACGGCGCGCCGATCCACCATCAGCTCTTCACCCGCATGCTCTCCGACGTCTACGGCATCCAAGCTCGTGGCGGCTGCGCCTGCGCCGGGCCCTATGCCCATCGCCTGATGGCGATCGACGACGATGCCTCCGAGGCGCTGCTGGCCAGGCTCGAGAACGGCGAAGAGCTGGCCAAGCCGGGCTGGGTGCGGCTGAGCCTGCACTATCTGCATGGCGACGATCAGGTCGAACGGATACTCGACGGCGTGGCCACCCTCGCCCGCGAGGCGAGCCACTGGGCCGAGCACTACGTTGGGGATTCCCGCACCGCCCGCTTTCGCGTCACGAGTGCGGAAGAGACAAACAACTACATGACTAAGGTAGAATGACGCTCCCGTGAACGACCGGCCCGATCGCGCTGGCCGACACCCGACTCGACGACCGGCGACGGCGCCACGCGCGCGCCGCGACAGTCCAATCCGAAGATGACACTTGGCTCCTTCTGACATGGCCCAGAACGACAACAACTTCCGCGTCGGCATCGATGTCGGCGGCACCTTCACCGATTTCGTGCTGTTCGACCCCAGCGGGCGACAGGCGCCGATCTTCCACAAGGAGCCGAGCACGCCGTCCGACCCGGCGCAGGCCGTGGGCAACGGCCTGGCCCGGCTGATCGCCGAGCAGGCACTGCCGCCGTCGGCCATCGCCGCGATCCAGCACGGCACGACCATCGGGTTGAACGCGATCATCCAGCGTCGCGGCGCCCGCGTCGGGCTGATCGTGTCGGAAGGCTTCCGCGATATTCTCGAAATCGGCCGCGCGCGCATGCCGTCGTCGTTCGACTTCCACGCCACCCGCGAGACGCCGCTGATCCCGCGCGAGAACGTGCTCGAGATCGGCGCCCGCTTCGACCGCGACGGCGCGATCACGCGCTGGCCCGACGCCGCCGAGATCGAGCGCGTCGCCGCCGACCTGGCCGCGCTCGACGTCGATGCCGCCGTGATCATGCTGATCAACGGCTATCTCCAGCCCGAGCAGGAAGCCGAACTCGCCGCCGCGCTTGCGCGTCACGGCAACACGATCAGCGTGCTCTCCGCCGCCCAGACCTGGCCGGAAATTCGCGAATACGAGCGCACCATGGCGGCGGTGCTGAACGCCTATATCCAGCCGCTGATGGATCGCTACTTCGCTCGCCTGACCGAGCTGATCGGCGAGCTCGGCATCGACGCCCCACTACTGGTCACCACCTCCAACGGCGGCTCGATGTCGCTGGCAACGGCGCTGGCGCGGCCGATCGACACCGTGCTTTCCGGACCCGCCTCAGGCGTGGTCGCGGCGATTCGCCTGGGCAACGAGGCGGACGTCTCGCGCCTGGTCACCTTCGACATGGGTGGCACCAGCAGCGATATCGCGGTCTCACAGGCGCGCGCGCCGGAGATGGTCACGCGCACCGAAATCGGCGGCATGCCGCTGGTGGTACCGGTGGTCGGCGTCTCCGCCATCGGCGCCGGTGGCGGCTCCAAGGTCTGGGTCGACGAACTCGGCGTGCTCAAGGTCGGCCCGGAGAGCGCCGGCGCCGATCCCGGTCCGATCGCCTACGGCCGTGGCGGTACCGAACCGACGGTGACCGACTGCTACCTGACTCTCGGCGTGCTCGATGCCGAGGTCTTCGCCGGCGGCACCATGACGCTCGACACCCGCGACGTCTCGCAGGCGCTGGAAGCGGTCGCCGCGCGTCTGGCGATGAGCGGCGAAGACGCCGGCGTGCGCGCCGCCGCCGGCGCGCTCGAGATCGCCACCGCGCAGATGGCCGCGGAGCTGCGCAAGGGGCTGGCCCAGCGCGGCTTGGACCCGGCCGATTTCACGCTGGTGCCGTTCGGCGGCGCGGGTCCGACTCACGCCAACTGGCTGGCGGCGGAAGCGGGCCTGCCGCGCGTGATGGTGCCGCTGCAGCCGGGCACCTTCTGCGCCCTAGGCGCGGCGACCGCCGACCTACGCCGCGACTTCGTACGCAGCCTGCGCGTGACGCTGGATGATCGTGCCGCCGGTGAGATTACCCGCCGTTGGGCGACGATGATCGACGAGGCCCGCGACTGGCTGGCCGATCAGGGCTTCGAGAGCGCTGACGGCGACGATGTTCAGCTGCTGCCCGCGCTGGACATGCGCTACGCCGGCCAGGCCTACGAGCTCAATGTCGCCTTCGCCGCCGACCGCCTGGCCGAGCTCGATGCCGCCACCCTGCGCGAAGCGTTCCACCGCGAGCACGAGCTTCATTATGGTTTTCGAGATGAGGGCTTTCGTGATGAAGGCTTCGGGAATGACGAGGGCCACGACCAGCCCACGCCGATCGACGTCTCGACCATCCGTCTGGCCGTGGTCGGCCGGTTGGTCGACGCGACCAGCCCGTCGCGTTTCGCCGGCGAAGGCGCCACGCCGCGCACGCACCGTCGTCTCTTCCTGCAGGGCGAGTGGCACGAGGCCGCCATCTACGCCCGCGCCGAGCTGGGCGCCAATGATCGCTTCGACGGGCCGGCCATCGTCGAACAGGACGATACCACCGTGGTGATCCTGCACGGGTGGCACGCCCGCGTCGACGCCCTGGGCAACCTGCATCTCGCCGCCGATGCCGACGAGTCTTTCGCTGACGAGGAGCCGCGCGCATGAAACTCGACCCCATCACGCTGGAGATCCTCGGCAACAAGCTGACCGCCATCGCCGAGGAGATGTGCCTGACGCTGCAGCGCACCGGGCGCACCCTCTACGTCAAGGAGACCGCCGACTTCTGCTGCGCGCTGGTCGGCCTCGACGGGCGTTTCTTCGCCTACCCGCGGGCGCTCGGCGTCTCCGGCTTCGTCGGCCTCGACTGTACGGCGACGCTCGCGGCCGCGCGCGAACGCTACGGCGATCTCGCGCCCGGCGACGTGATCCTGACCAACGATCCCGCGCGCTCCGGCGGCCTGGCGACGCACCTGCCCGACCTGCACATTCTCGAGCCGTTCTTCCATGACGGCGAGATCGTCGCCTACGGCTGGGGCTTCCTGCACGCGTCTGACGTCGGCGGCAAGGTGCCGAGCAGCATCTCGCCGACCAACCACGAGATCTATCAGGAAGGCCTGCAGATCCCGCCGGTGAAGATCATGCGTGCCGGCGAGCTGAACGAGGACGTGGCCGCCCTGCTGCGCGCCAACTCGCGTACGCCGGAGGCCAATATGGGCGATCTGCGCGCGATGATCGGCGCTGTCGGCACCGGCCGCGAGCGGCTTCGCCAGACCATCGCCCAGCACGGCGTCGCCGCCCTGCTCGACGTCCAGCGCGACCTGGTCGAGTACGCGGCGCGGCGCGGCAGTGCGGTGCTGACGAAGGTGCCCGAAGGGACCTACCGCTTCAGCGACTTTCTCGACGACGAGGCCGGCAGCGGCGCGCCCGTGCGTATCGCGCTGGCGGTGACGCTGACCGACGGCCGTATCCATCTCGACTTCACCGGCAGCGACCCGCAGGTGGCCGCGGCGATCAATATTCCGAGCCACGGCCGGCCGCACGCCTGGCTGACGCTGCGCGTCCTTGCGCTGATGGTCACGCTCGATCCGGGCATTCCGATCAACGGCGGGCTGCTGGCGCCGATCGACGTCACCGCCCCCAAAGGCAGTCTGGTCAATCCGCTGCCGAACGCCGCCGTCGGGGTTCGCCACGCCGCCGCTGTTCGCGTCAACGATGCGCTCAACGGCGTGCTCGGCCAGGCGCTGCCGGAGACGATGCCGGCGGCCAGCGGCGGTACCATCATTCCGGTGGTGATTGCCGAGCCGGCGCGCCACGGGGGCGGCCAGAACGTCCAGGTGGTCGAGCCGATGGTCGGCGGCACCGGGGGCCGCGCGGGCTTCGACGGCGCCGACGGCCGCGACAGCAGCATCTCGAACCTCTCCAACAATCCGGTGGAGACGGTGGAAGCCGAAACCGAGCTGGAGATCGTGCGCTACGGCCTGCGCGAAGACTCCGCCGGTGCGGGCCAGTGGCGTGGCGGCAGCGGCCAGATGCTGCGCTTTCGCATCCGTGGCGCGCAGGGGCACGTGCTCGCGCGGGGCATGGAACGCCTGACCTTCCGCCCCTGGGGCACCCAGGGCGGTGGCGCCGGCGAACCCGCGCGGCTCGAGCTGTACCGGGCCGGCGAAGCGCCGCGATCGCTCGGCAAGATCGACATGCTCGCCGTGGCCGAAAACGACGAGATCGCGCTCTACACGCCGGGCGGCGGCGGCTGGGGGCATCCTTTCGACCGCGAACCCGAGGCGGTGCTGGCCGACGTGCGCCGCGGGCTGGTCTCGCGGGACGCCGCGCGCCGCGACTACGGAATCGCCGTCGTCGACGATGCCGCGGGCCGCGCCGCACTCGACGCCGATGCCACCGAAACGCTGCGTCGCGAACGCCCGACGCCGAGTGCCCTCGGTGCCGAACGCGAGCACTGGGATGCCGTGTTCTCGCCCGCGCGGCTCGATCGCCTGCACCACGCGCTGTTCGCCTTGCCGGCAGCCCAGCGTCGGTCGAGCCGTCAGGCCGTCCTCGATGCCGCGCTGGCCGAACTGCCGTCGGCCTTTCCTCGCGAAGTCGCGACAGACGATGCACTCACGTACGCCGCGTCACGCTTGGAAGCCGCGCTTACCTCGCTGGAAACTACGCTGACGCCTCTCGAGGCGACGCGCGCCAACCCCGCAGCCGACCTCGGCGATCTCTCAACCTCGACTCGGAGCTCCTGATGCGCGAAGCCGCCTCTTCCCACGACGCCGACACCAGCCAGCGCCGCCGCGCGATCGTGGCCACCGTGATCGGCAACGGTCTCGAGTGGTTCGACTACACCGTCTACAGCTTCTTTGCCGCGATCATCGCGACGCAGTTCTTCCCCAGCGACGACGAGATGACCTCGCTGCTGCTCGCACTTGGCACCTTTGGCGTCGGCTTCGTAATCCGCCCGTTCGGCGGCATTCTGCTGGGGATCTATGCCGACCGCGTCGGACGCCGGCCGGCGTTGATGCTCACCATCATGCTGATGGCGGGGGCGACGCTGCTGATCGGTATCGCCCCGACCTACGAACAGATCGGGGTGTGGGCGCCCATCCTGATCGTCATCGCGCGTCTCGCCCAGGGGCTCGCCGCAGGCGGCGAGATGGGCAGTGCCGCGGCGTTTCTGACCGAGCATGCCCCGCTCAAGCGCAAGGCGTTCTACGCCAGCTGGATCCAGTCGAGCATCGGCGTGGCGATCCTGCTGGGCGCGGCCAGCGGGACGCTTTTGAGCCTGGCAATGTCGACCGAGTCGCTGCACGCCTGGGGCTGGCGCGTGCCGTTCATCCTCGGCGCACTCGCCGGGCCGCTCGGATTCTATATCCGCCGGCGGCTCAAGGAGCCCGGCGTGCTCAAGGCCGACGAGCGATCGCACTCGCCGCTGGCGGAGATCGTGCGCCGCTATCCCCGCGAGACGCTGGTCAGCTTCTCGCTGGTGGCGCTGTGGACGGTCTGCTCCTACGCGATTCTCTTCTACCTGCCAAGCTACTCGCAGCGCTTTCTCGATCTACCGGAGAGCGTCGGCTTTGCCGGCGGCATGCTCGGCGGCTGCGTACTCGCGCTATGCACGCCGATCGCCGGTCATCTCGCCGACCGCACCGGCCGTCGGCCGTGGCTGATCGGCTCGTCGCTCGCCATCCTCGTGCTGATCTATCCGATGTTCGCGATGATCAACCACTTCCCCGGTCTGGGCTCGCTGCTGCTCTGCGAGCTGATCCTGGGGATCGCGATCTCCGGCTACACCGGCGTGGTGGTGGTGACCTTCTCCGAGATCCTGCCGCCACGGGTGCTCTCCACCGGGCTCTCGATCGCCTATAACCTGGCGGTAATGCTGTTCGGCGGTTTCGCCGGCTTCATCATCACCTGGCTGATCGATGTCACCGGCAACCCGATGGCGCCGGCGTTCTACGTCATGTTTGCCGCCGTCGTGAGTCTCGCCGGCTCGACGCTGGTCCGCGAGCCCGAGCATCTACGCAAGGGCGCGACGCTCACCGAGGCCACCGCGAACTGATCGGCGTTGCGAACTGACGGACGCCACGACCGCCAAAACGGTTCACTGGCAAAAACGAACGGCCCGCCAACGCGATGTTGGCGGGCCGTTGGCTTATCTGGACAGGCGTTATCGGCGTGGCGTCTCCGGGCCGACGACCAAACGTCAGTCGTCGCGCGTCGCCTGCCAGGTCAGCGACTCACCGGCCTGGTAGGGCACGAAGGTGTTATCGCCCGTACCGACCGACGCGGCCACCGGCGTCGGCTGGCGCGTCAGCGTGACCGTGCCCTCGTTCAGCGGCAGGCCGTAGAAGCGCGGGCCGTTCTCCGAGCAGAACGCTTCGAAGTGCTGAAGAGCACCTTCCTGTTCGAACACGTCGGCGTAGACGGAGAGCGCGGCCTCGGCGTTGAAGACGCCGGCACAGCCGCAGGCGGTCTCCTTGGCGGCGGTGACGTGGGGTGCGGAGTCGGTGCCGAGGAAGAAACGCGGATGGCCGCTGGCGACGGCCTGGCGCAGCGCACGCTGATGCTCCTGGCGCTTCAGGATCGGCAGGCAGTAGAGGTGCGGGCGAATGCCGCCGACCAGCATGTCGTTGCGGTTCTGCGCCAGGTGCTGGGGGGTCAGCGTGGCGGCGAGGAATTCGTCGCCTTCCAGCACGAACTGGGCGGCATCGGCGGTGGTGATGTGCTCGAACACCACTTTCAGTTCGGGGAACTGACGGCGGATATCGCTCATTACCTCGTCGATGAAGACCTTCTCGCGGTCGAAGATATCGATCTCGCCGCGCGTCACTTCGCCGTGGACCAGTAGCGGCATGCCGATGCGCTGCATCGTCTCCAGGTGCGGGTAGATATCGGCGACGCGCTTGACGCCGTGCTGGGAGTTGGTCGTCGCGTTGGCCGGGTAGAGCTTGGCGGCGGTGAACACACCCTCGGCGTGGCCCTGGGTCAGCGCATCGAGACTCACGCTCTCGTTGAGATAGCAGGTCATCAGCGGCGTGAAGTCATGCCCGGCCGGCAAGGCCGAAAGAATCCGCGCCCGATAGGCCTGCGCCATTTCAATCGTCGTCACTGGCGGCACCAGATTGGGCATGACGATGGCGCGGCCGAAAATGGCACTGGTGTAAGGCAACACCGTTTCGGTGACCGCGCCGTCACGCAGGTGCAGGTGCCAATCGTCGGGTCGGCGAATGGTGAGCGTATCGGGCGAGGCGGTCATCGGTCACTCCTGAAGCAAGCGGATTGTCGTGGCGGGCGCCCATGATACCAGAGCTGGCAAACCGCGAACCCCGGGGAAATCGCCGCATCCTTTCCCGCACCGGCCGATCGTTACGCTGCCTGCCCCTTTTTCCGCTTCAGCAACAGCACCAGCGCCACACAGCAGAGCAGAGCGACGAGGCCGTCGAACGCAAGCCCGGTCGCGTTGAGGCTCAACACGCTACCGACCAGCCCGATGCCGATCACCGGGACGGATATGGCAACGTAGGCGACCACGAAGAAGGTCGAGACCACGGCCGCCTTGTGCTCGTCGGGGCTGGCAGCCGCCACCGCGCCCAGCCCCGCGCGAAACGCGATGCCCTGGCCGACGCCGGCGACGATCGCCCCCAGCAGAAAGCCGGCCAGCTGTGCCCCGGCAATACCCCAGGCGACGATGACCACGCCGACGAGGAGAATCGCGCAGCCGATCGGCAGCCGACCGGTTTCCGGCAGACGTCCCTGGACCATCTGGCCGACCGTGGAGGCTAGAAACAGCACGCCGGCCACGAATCCGATCAGGGCATGGTTGGTATAGCCCAGCTCATCGCCCAGAAACGCCGGTGCGACGGCGGTAAAGAACCCGCAGACCATGAACCCGGCAAAGGCGGCGATCGCCGCCGGCACGAAGACGCCACGCACTTCCGCAGGTACCTTGAGCTTCTGCACGCTGAGCCGGATGCGCTCGGGCCGGTCGACGGTCTCCGGCGCGCGCCAGACGCAGATCACCGCGACGACGGCCAGAATCAGATGAACGATGAACGGCAACGCCAGCGGCATGGGAAAGAGCGCAGCCAGGACGCCCGCGAGGATCGGCCCCAGACCCAGCCCGCCCATGTTGGCGGCGGTCGCCACCAGCGTGCCGTAGCGTTCCCAGGAGGCGGGCACCAGCTCCATCACCGCGACGGTCGCGGTTCCGGTGAAGATGCCCGCGGAGACGCCGGAAAGCACGCGGCCGGCCAGAATCATGCCGAGGCCGTCCGCATGCCAGAACACGAGATCACTGAGCGCGGAGGCGACCAGGCCCGCGAACAGCAGCGGCCGGCGGCCGAGCTGGTCCGACCAGCGCCCGGTGATCAGCAGCGCCGCGATCACACCGGCAGCATAGACTGCGAAGATGACCGTGATCATCAGCTGGGAAAAGCCGAATGTCTGCTGGTAGAGCGGATAGAGCGGCGTCGGCAGCGTGGTGCCGATCATCGTGGTCGCGAAGGCGAGCGCGGCGCCGAGAAACGTTCCCGCGCGGCGCGAGTCGTTGCCTTGGGAATCGGTCATGGTGAGCAGCATCCTTGCCGGTCGTCGGATCTCGCCGGCGCGAAATCCGAGGTAGAGTCAGGCTCGTTCCGTCTCGACGAGACTTCGGTGGTGAACACTCGATGTACAGCGTACCAGTATAGACTTTCGTACTGGCGTGATTGATCGATGCCATCGAAATGCCGCTTCCGAGGGCGAGCCGCCGGTAACGCGTGACCGCGGCCGTGCGCCCCGGCGCATCGGAAATCCCGTTCGCCAGCGTTCTCCCTCGTCACGAATCGCCTGTCACGGCGGCGCTCCTGCCACGGCGCTTTCCGTGTCATGCGCTTTCCATGACATACTAGGCGGCTTCACGCATTGCCGAACGGCCGCTCTGTCATGTCGCAAGCCTCATCGACGCCTCGTCACTCCGCTCATCCGTCGTCCCAGCCTCTCGGCGGCGCCAGTCCGACGCCCAGCGCGCAAGGCACGCTCTACATCGTCTCCGCCCCTTCCGGCGCGGGCAAGACCAGCCTGGTGCGAGCGTTGCTCGAGCGCAACGCCGCCATCGGCGTCTCGGTCTCCCACACCACCCGCGCCATGCGCCCGGGTGAGGAAGATGGCGTCAATTACCACTTCGTTACACCGGAGGCGTTCGAGGCCATGGTCGAGCGTGGCGAGTTCTTCGAGCACGCCTGGGTGTTCGATCGCCACTACGGGACTTCGCGGGTCGAGGTCGAGAAGCGACTGGCAGTCGGCGAGGACGTGATTCTCGAGATCGACTGGCAGGGCGCCAGGCAGGTCCGGGAGCTGGCACCGGAGGCGGAGTCGATCTTCATCCTGCCGCCCTCGCTGGCGGCGCTGCGCGAGCGCCTTTCCGGGCGCGGTACCGATGACGACTCGGTGATCGAGCGGCGCATGCGCGACGCGGTCAGCGAGATGTCGCATTTCGACGAGTACGAGCACGTCGTCATCAACGACACGTTCGACCATGCGCTGACCGAGCTCGAGTGCATCGTTCACGCTCGGCGCTCGCGGTTGGACAAGGTCAGAGAGCGCTACGCCCCGCTGCTGGCAGAACTGCTTCACGGCGTGGAGTGACGTGACCTCGCCGTGCCGAACGCTTGTCAGTCGTGACGAGACTCCAGTAGACTGCACGGTCCCGCAAAGGTCCCTGAATCGATCCGCCGAGCGTCGGCCGGATCCGGGGCATTTGCCTCACTTTCGCAGCAGGGTTATCACCATGGCACGAGTGACCGTCGAAGATTGTCTTGACCACATCGAGAACCGTTTCAAGCTGGTGATGATCTCCTCCCAGCGTGCACGTCAGCTCTCTCGCGGCTCCCGCGATGCGCTGCTGCCGTGGGAAAACGACAAGCCGACCGTCATGGCGCTGCGCGAGATCGCCACCGGCCAGATCGACGAGAGTATTCTCGACGAGCCGGTCGAAGCCGCGCCGCCGCGTCCGCGCCCTGAGCCGAGCCACGACCTCGATATCTGACTCCGACTCCGGCGGCCTCCCTCAAGGCCGCCGGAACCGTCTCGGCGGACCGAGAACGATCTCGCCGAGACTCACGGTTTCCGAGGACACGAATCTCTCGATCCGCAACCTCCGATCCACGATACTCGGTCCTTGACGTATCGATCCTCGACAACGGGCGCGCTGCATGTTCACCATCGATGACCTGGCCGATCGCCTCGGTGGCTATCTCCCCGTGGAGGAGATACAGCAGGTCAGGCGCGCCTTCTACTACGCCGAGCAGGCCCACGACGGCCAGACCCGCCGCTCCGGCGAGCCCTACGTCACCCATCCGCTCGCTGTCGCCAACATCCTTGCCAACATGCACATGGACCATCAGAGCCTGATGGCGGCCATGCTGCACGATGTGATCGAGGATACCGGCATTACCAAGGATGCCTTGGCGGGCCAGTTCGGCGAGGCGGTGGCGGATCTGGTCGACGGCGTCTCGAAGCTGACCCAGATCACCTTCGAGGACAAGGCGGTCGCCCAGGCCGAAAACTTCCAGAAGATGGTCATGGCGATGTCGCAGGATATCCGCGTGATCATCGTCAAGCTCGCCGACCGTCTGCACAACATGCGCACGCTCGGCGCGCTGCGCCCGGACAAGAAGCGCCGCATCGCCCGCGAAACGCTCGAGATCTACGCGCGTATCGCCGGCCGCCTGGGCATCAACACCATTCGGGTCGAGCTCGAGGATCTTTCGTTCCAGGCGATCCACCCGATGCGCGCCGAGCGCATCAAGCGCGCCGTGGCGCGCGCCCGCGGCAACCGCCGCTCGACCATGCGCCAGATACAGGACAGCCTGCAGCGCCGTCTCGACGAGGATGACCTGGTCGGCAGCGTCGTCGGCCGGCAGAAGCACCTGCTATCGATCTACCGCAAGATGCACGACCAGCGCAAACCGTTCGCCGAGATCATGGACGTGTTCGGTTTCCGCATTATCACCGACACCGTCGACAACTGCTATCGCATCCTCGGCGCGGTCCATAACCTCTATAAACCGGTGCCGGGGCGCTTCAAGGACTACATCGCCATCCCCAAGGCGAACGGCTACCAGAGCCTGCACACGACACTGTTCGGCCCGAGCGGCATGCCGATCGAGGTGCAGATTCGCACCCGCGAGATGGAAGCGATGGCCAACAACGGCATCGCCGCCCACTGGCTCTACAAGGCGGGCCAGACCGAGCGCCCGATCGCGGCCGGCAGCCACGCCCGCGCCCGCGAATGGGTGCGCGGACTGCTCGAGATGCAGCGCCACGCCGGCGATTCGCTGGAGTTCATCGAGCACGTCAAGAACGACCTTTTCCCGGACGATGTCTACATCTTCACCCCCAAAGGCGACATCATGGAGCTGCCTCAGGGGGCAACGGCGGTCGATTTCGCCTACAGCGTGCACACCGATATCGGCAACAGCTGCATCGCCTGCCGCATCGATCGGCACCTGGCGCCGCTATCGACGCCGCTGGAGAGTGGTCAGACGCTCGAGATCATCACCGCCCCCGGGGCGCGGCCCAATCTGGCCTGGCTCAACTTCGTGATCACGGCCAAAGCGCGTTCGGCGATTCGCCACGCGCTGAAGAATCAGCAGCGCAGCGAGGCGATTCAGCTCGGTCGACGCCTGCTCAATCGCGCGTTGGGCGGCTTCGAATCCAGCCTCGAGACGCTGCCGGAGGGCCGGCTGGCGGCGCTGCTCACCGAGCTCGACCTGAAGGCCGAAGACGACCTGCTCGAGAGCATCGGCCTCGGCACGCGGCTGGCACACGCCACGGCGCGCCGCCTGATCGACAGTGCCGCCGATTCCACGGATGCCGAGACCTCGCAGCATGACGACTCGCCCCACAGCGGGCCGATCGTCATCAACGGTTCGGAAAGCATGGCGATCAGCTTCGGTCGCTGCTGCTATCCGCTACCGGGCGACCCTGTCGTCGGCCATCTGTCGATGGGCAAGGGAATCGTGGTGCACCGCCACGACTGTGGTAATCTCGAAGAGCTGCGCGACGATCCCGACAAGCTGGTCTCGCTGACCTGGTCGAAGCAGATCGACCAGGACTTTCCGGTGCCGCTGCGCATCGAGGTCGAGACGCGGCGTGGATTGATCGCCGAATTGGCCAGCCTGATTACCGACGCCGATGCCAACATCGAGCGCATCGGCATCGAGGAGCGCGGCGCCCGACTCTCGATCGTCAATCTGACGATCATGGTCAAGGGCCGTATCCATCTGGCACGGATCATCAAGCGCCTGCGGAATCTGAATCACATCGGACGCATCGTTCGCGCCAGAAGTTGATTGCTGAACCACTGCCCCGCCGTGGCATGCCACGGCGGGGCGTCGTTTTTTCGTCATCTCGTTTATGTGACGAAGAACTCATTCAAAAGACTGTTTAACGACACCCGATTTTTCGACATTCGTGCCGAATGAATCGGCGAGCAGGATGACACGCAGGCACTGCCGCAAAGGCATCCATATAACGCTGGAGGGTACGCCATGAGTAACAAAGCCGTTATCAACACCGACAAAGCACCGGCCGCCATCGGCCCCTATTCGCAAGCGATCAAGTCCGGCAATACCGTCTATCTTTCCGGACAGATTCCGCTGGATGGCGAGACGATGGAGCTGGTATCGCAGGAGTTCGAGGCCCAGGCGCGCCAGGTCTTCACCAATCTTTCCGCCGTATGCCAGGAAGCCGCCGGTTCCCTGCAGGATATCGTCAAGCTCAACCTCTACCTGACCGATCTCGACAACTTCGCCGTGGTCAACAAGGTGATGGAAGAGTTCTTCCAGCCGCCGTTCCCGGCTCGCGCCGCCGTCGGCGTCAGCCAGTTGCCCAAGGGCAGTCAGGTCGAAGCCGAAGCCGTCATGGTGATTGGCGACTGAGCAGCGGGCGTGAGCACGAGCCTGCGCCTCTTCTTCGCCCTGTGGCCCGACGACGCCAGTCGCCGGGCCCTGGCCGCCGAGGCCGAAAACCTGGCACCTCGCTGCGGCGGCTATCCGCTACCGGCGGAGAACCTGCATATCACGCTGGCGTTTCTGGGCAGCGTCGACGCCTCGCGGCTGACGCCGCTGCTCGAGCTGACTCAGACATGGCCAGCGCTGGAAAGCGTCTGGACGCTGGATCGGCTCGGCCATTTCCCTCAGCCGCGTATCGTCTGGGCAGGCGGCGCGGCCGCTCCCGCGCTATCCGCCCTGTATGAGGCGCTCTGGTCGAGACTCTCCAGCCACGGCTTCAAACCGCCGCACCGCGCGTTCACACCGCACGTCAGTCTGGTACGTCAGGCCACGCGTCCTGCATCGAGGTCGTCGCTTGCGACCTCGATTCAGTGGCGCTTCGATCATCTGGCGCTGGTGGCGTCTGCGCGTGGGGAGAGCGGCTCGCGCTATCGAACGCTGGCACGAAGCCGTGCACCGCAGGCGCACGACTTCGACTGACGCGTCCGATCAGGCCTTGGCCTTGTCCGAGGCGAGAAAACCGCCCTGTTGGAGCACGTCTTCGTAGCCTTCCCTAAAGGTGGGGTAGCGAAAGGCGTAGCCGGACTCCAGCAGGCGCGCGTTGTTGCAGCGCTTGCTGGAACGGCGGCGCAGCGGTGACTGAATGACCTCGTTGGCCTCTACCTTGAGGCGCTTGGCGATCCACGCCATGACCTCGTGCAGCGGTGCGGAATCACTGTCGCTGGCGAGATAGACCGGCTCGAGAGACTTGCCGTCGACGGCGCGCTGAATCAGGTGCGCCATGACGCCGGCACAGTCATCGCGGTGAATCCGGTTGGAGTACATCGGCGGATTGGCGGCGGCGATGCGCCCTTCGCTTACCTGGCGGATCAAGCGATCGCGACCCGGCCCGTAGATGCCGGAGAAGCGCACCACCGTGCCGGCAAGCTCATTGTCCAGCAGGGCCTGTTCGGCCTCGCGCATCAGGGTGCCGGAGAAGCCGCTGGGCTCGGTAGCCGAGGTCTCGTCGACCTCCTCGCCCTCCTGCTGACCATAGACACTGGTCGAGGAGACGAAAAAGACATGCTGCGGCGGCTTCTCTCGCCCGCTGAATGCCTGGATGACGGCTTTCAAGCCCTGCGGATAGGCCGCTTCGTACGCCGCCTCCTCGAAGCGGTCGGCGGTCACGGCGTAGACGAGGATATCCGCGTCCGGCAACGCGGCGAGCGCCGCTTCATCAGTCACGTCGAGAGCGACCGGCTCGATGCCGGTGCCGTCGAGCGCCGCCACGTTGCGACGCCCCCCGATGACGCGATGACCGGCATCGCTCAATTGCTTCCCGAGCTGCGTGCCGATATCGCCGCAGCCGAGAATTAATGTGGTTTTCTTCACCTTTCCCTGGCCTCTTGGTAAAACATCCTTGTTAACTCGCCCGTGAAGACACGAACGACCACGAGAGACGATCTCGGGACGGACACGTCAAAGACGCGCCCGGCGCTAATCAATCAAGACAATCGGGTCAGTCAAGACAATCGAGCTGTGCAAGCGAGCCGCGCAATCCAGCATTGCCTTCACGCTTTGCGGTACCCTGTGCCAATTCGCTGCAGTCTGCGCTGGAACGTTGTCTGACCCAGACTTCTGAACCCTGTCTCTGGACAATAGGGGAGCCTTTCGGTCCCGCCACATGACTCTAACAGAACTCCGCTACATCGTAACCTTGGCGCAAGAGCGTCATTTCGGTCGCGCCGCCGAGCGCTGCTACGTTTCGCAGCCGACGCTCTCGGTCGCGGTCAAGAAACTTGAGGACGAGCTCGGCATCGCGCTGTTCGAGCGCTCCAAATCCACGGTTCAGGTCACGCCGCTGGGCGAGCGTATCGTCGAGCAGGCGCACCGAGTCCTCGAGCAGGCGACGCTGATCAAGGAGATGGCGACCGAAGGCAAGGATCAGTTGATCAGTCCGCTGCGGATCGGCGCGATCTACACCATCGGCCCCTATCTCTTCCCGCATCTGATTCCGGCACTCTCGCGCATCGCCCCGCAGATGCCGCTCTATATCGAAGAGAGCTTTACCGGCGTGCTGCGCCGAAAACTGCGCAGCGGCGAGCTCGATGCCATCTTCGTGGCGCTGCCGTTCAACGAGCCCGATGTCGTCACCAAGACGCTCTACGAAGAGCCCTTCGAGGTGCTGCTGCCGGCCGATCATCCGTGGACCGAAAAGACCGCCATCGACAAGGAGGACCTGCTGACCGAACGCCTGCTGCTGCTGGGCGAAGGACACTGCTTTCGCGATCAGATTCTGGAGGCCTGCCCGGCCATCAGCGCCCAGCTCAATAACCCCGAAAACACGCTGATCGCAGAGGGCGGCTCGCTCGAGACGATCCGCCACATGGTCGCTTCCGGGCTCGGCATCACGGTGCTGCCGAAGCTCGCCATCGGCACCAGCCATTATGAAGGTGGACTGCTCGAGAGCCGGCCATTCAAGGGCGATGTGCCCACACGCAGCGTGGCGCTCGCCTGGCGTGCCAGCTTCCCGCGGCCCAAGGCGATCGACGCGCTGATCCAGGCGATCGATCAAATTCAGGGTAGCGACGTCGAGGCCGCATGAGCCTCGACGAATCGGTCGCGTCGCTCTCCGGCGTCGGCGAGGCGCTGGCCGAGAAGCTCTCACGTCTGCGTATCGAGCGCGTCGCCGACCTGCTGTTCCACCTGCCACTACGCTATCAGGACCGCACCCGCATCACGCCGATCGGCACGCTACGTGCCGGCGTGGAAGCGGTCGTCGAAGGCGAAGTCAGCGCTGCCGATGTGGTGCGCGGCCGACGCCGCAGCCTGCTGGTGCGGCTCAAGGACGGCTCCGGCATTCTCAGCCTGCGCTTCTTTCACTTCTCGCCGGCACAGCAGAAGCAGTTCGTCAGGGGTGTGCAGGTGCGCTGCTTCGGCGAAGCCCGCGCCGGCAGCACGGGGCTCGAGATCTATCATCCGGAATATCGCCTGGTTCAGGCCGATTCCGCCCCGGTCGAAGAGCATCTGACGCCGATCTATCCCGCCACCGAAGGCCTGGCACAACCACGCCTGCGGGCGCTGATTCAGCAGGCACTGAAGCGCCTCGAGGCGGAGCCGACGGCGCTGCCGGAGTGGATTCCCGAATCGCTGCGCGGGCGTTTTCGCCTGCCGAGCCTGATCGAATCGCTGCGCTACCTGCATGAACCGCCGCCCGATGCCCCGCAGGAGCGCCTCGCCGACGGTCGTCATCCGGCGCAGCGACGCCTCGCCCTGGAAGAGCTACTCGCCCATCAACTGAGCCTGCGTCAGGTGCGGCTGCGTATCCAGACCGACGGCGCCCCGGCGCTCGCCGCCGCGAGCCATTTGCAGGCACGCTTTCTGACCCAGCTGCCGTTTTCGCTCACCCGCGCCCAGAGTCGCGTGCTCGAGGAGATCGGCCGCGATCTCGAGCGCGAAGTGCCAATGCTGCGGCTGGTGCAGGGCGATGTCGGTTCGGGCAAGACCGTGGTAGCGGCCATGGCGGTGTTAAATGCCATCGCTGGCCATTGCCAGGCGGCGGTAATGGCGCCCACCGAGATTCTCGCCGAGCAGCATTTCCGCCAGTTTCGCGCCTGGTTCGAACCGCTCGGCATCGAGGTCGGCTGGCTCGCAGGCAAACTCAAGGGCAAGGCGCGGCTCGATACCAAGGCGGCCATTGCCGACGGCCGCGTGCAGGTTGCCGTTGGCACCCACGCGCTGTTTCAGGATGACGTTCACTTCCACAAGCTAGGTCTGGCAGTCATCGACGAGCAGCATCGTTTCGGCGTGCACCAGCGACTGGCCCTGCGCCAGAAGGGTGAAGCCGGCGGTCTGACGCCGCACCAGCTGATCATGACCGCCACGCCGATCCCGCGAACGCTGGCGATGAGCGCCTACGCCGATCTCGATCTCTCGGTGATCGACGAGCTGCCGCCGGGGCGCACGCCGGTGCACACCGTCGCCGTGCCCGACGAACGCCGCCCGGAAGTGATCCAGCGCATCCGCAACGCCTGCGCCGAAGGCCGTCAGGCCTACTGGGTCTGCACCTTGATCGAGGAGTCGGAGGCGCTCACCTGCCAGGCGGCGGAAGTCACCCGCGATACGCTGGTCGAAGCGCTGCCGGAACTCAACGTCGGCCTGGTTCATGGACGCATGAAGGCCGCCGAGAAGGGTGACGTGATGGCCGCGTTCAAGGCCGGCGAGCTGGACCTGCTGGTCGCGACCACCGTGATCGAGGTCGGTGTCGACGTGCCCAACGCCAGTCTGATGATCATCGAGAACCCGGAGCGTCTCGGGCTCTCCCAGCTCCACCAGCTACGCGGTCGCGTCGGGCGTGGCAGCGTCGACAGCTACTGCGTGCTGCTCTACCACCCGCCGCTCTCGCACCACTCGCGCGAGCGGCTCGGCATCCTGCGCGACACCACCGACGGCTTCAAGGTCGCCGAGAAGGATCTCGAACTGCGCGGCCCTGGAGAAGTACTCGGCACCCGCCAGACCGGCCTGGCACAGATGAAGATCGCCGACCTCGAGCGCGACCGCGACCTGCTCGACACCGTCACCGCCCTGGCGCAAGCGCTGCTGGAAGAGGCCCCGGACGTCGCACCGGCGCTGATCCAGCGCTGGCTGGGCGACGAGGCAGGGCGGTATGGGCAGGTGTGAGGTCGGTACTCAGGCCGCCTCCGCGACGGCCTTCTCCTCCTGGGCCATCTGCGTCTGTGTCTCGATCAACCGCGCCGCGGCTTCGCTCATCGGCACGAGCTGGCGGCTGATGTGGGCGAGCTGCGCCTGAATCAGGCGACGTTCGTCGTCGCTTTCGTCCTGGGCACTGGTCGGCTCCTGCTCGAAGACGGCAATCAGTTCGTTCTGCGCCGACTTGAAATCTGAAATGGTCTGGCGCGTTGTCAGCGCGGCGGCGATGGTGTCGAAGGCATCGGCAAGCCGGCGCGCAGCGGCGTAGATGTCGGCGTCGGCCTCGCTCGGCGTCAGCGTGCCGCGATGTGCGCCCAGCGCGGAGAGGTAACCCAGCAAGGTGTGCGAGACGACGAGGAAACGAAAGCCTTCGTCGGCATCCTTCTTGCGGTAGTGGCCAGGCTCTTGAAGCATGTTGGCAAGCACGGTGGAGAGCGCGGCATCGGCGTTGTGGGCGTTGCGCCGCGCCAGTCGGTACGCCAGGTCGTCCTGCTTGCCGGCTTCGTACTGATGGATGATCTCGCGCAGATAGGCGCTGCTGCCGGAGAGCGCCGCACCGGCTACCTTGTTGAGTCGCCGCCCCTGCCAGTCAGGCAGGATGAAGAAGACCGCGAGCCCCGAGATCACCGCGCCGATGAGCGTGTCGATCAGGCGCGGCATGATCAGGTCGAAACCGTCGCCGACCTGATTGAAGCTCGCCAGTACCAACGTGGTGATGGCGGCGGTGGCGATCACGTAGTGCTTTTCGCGATTGGCGAAGAAGACGACGCCGGCAACGATGGCGATCAGCGACTGCATGAGCGGATCGGGAAACAGGCTGATCAGGGCCCAGCCGACGACCAGCCCCAGTATCGTGCCGATGATGCGCTGGCGCAGAAAGCGTCGCGTGGCGCCGAAATTGGGTCGGCACACGAATAGCGTCGTGAGCAGGATCCAGAAGCCCTGCGTCGGATGCACCAGATGCAGCACGCCGTAGCCGACCAGCAGCGCAATCGGCAGGCGCAGCGCATGGCGGAAGGTCGGCGAGCCCGGCGTCAGGTTGAGGCGCACCCGTTCCCAGGCGTCCTTGAAGCTGCGCGGGGAGCGGTTGAACAGGCTCGCGTCCTGCTGATCGGCAACCGCGTCGGGATTGTGCGCGCTGGAGAGCTGATCCTCGAGCGTGGCCAGGTTGCGCGCCAGCGCCTGCAGCGAGCGCAACAGCGGTGTCCACGCCGGATTGCGCTGAGCGCGCAGATAGACGATCGAGGCGCGCAGATCCTCGAGCGCCTGCTCGCTCAAGCTATGGTCGAACGGCTGACGCAGCAGCAGCGCCTTGCCAAGCCGCTTGCAGGCTCTGCCCTGCTGATCGAGCAGGCGCTGGCAGCGGAACAGCACGTCGTGGTGGAAGAAAGTCTCGGCCAGCGCCGAATAAGGGTAGTGCGAGGCGCTGACGCGTTCGTGAATGTCCTGAGCGATGAAGTAGAGCCGCAGGTAGCGGTTGAGCTTGCGGCTGCCGCGCTGGCCCTCGAGCCGGCGAAAGATCATCTCCTTGGCCTGGTTGAGCGCCATGACCACCCGGCCGTTCTGACGCGCCAGTGCCACGCGCCGGGCTTCCACGTCGAGCCCGCGCAGTGGCTCGAACAGGGTAGCCTTGATGATCAGATACTCGCCCAGCTCACGGTAGAGCTGCGCCATGCTCTGCTTGACCGGCTGGCGCGAGAAGAGCAGACACCAGATGACCGAAATCAGGCCATACCAGGCCGCGCCGGCCACCAGCAGCAGCGGCTGATGCCAGAAATTTCCCTCGGTGGCGCCACCATGCTGTTCGATATTGATCATCGAATAGACAGAGAGAATCAGCGTGGCGGAAGCGATGGTGGCATAGCGCTGCTCGATGGCGCCGAGCATGATCAGCACGAACGCGGAGAGCGCCAACCCCGGCGCGAAAAGCCAGGGCCAGGGAAACAGCAGCTCCACCGAGGTAGAGGCGACGAAAAAGCAGATCAGCGTGACCAGCAGCGCGCGCACCCGGCCTTCCCAGTTGTCGTCGGTCTCGGAGAGTGCGCTGGCGATGATGCCGAGAAACAGGGGAATGGCGAGCGCGATCTGATCGAGAGACCAGCTCAGCGCGATGGCACCGCTGAAGGCGAGGAAGACACGAAAGCTGTAGGCGAACTTGTCGAGCGTCCAGAGACGGCGCAGCGAATGAGACAGCGAATCGGAAATCTCGGCTTCTCCAGGGTCTTGGCTATCGGGGCACGATAGCCTGTCAGGCAAGAAGTTGACAGGCACCTTGAGTCGAAGAGCGAAGACGAACTCAAGGGCTCGGCATCCGTTCTCGTCATGCCGAGCCGGCATGACGGATTAGACTTTAGTATAACGCCACCACGCTGATCGATCATCCGCTCGACAGCGCTTTATTCCCTCGTCCTTGTCCGGCACCATCGCTCACTTCCGCCTGCGTATCCGACCCTCTTCGGGCGCTTGCGATCCCGACCGCCACCGTTTTCTGGAGCGCCATGGTCTTCCCCGTTCGTCCGGCTCGTCGTCTATTTCGAATCCTTGGCCATGGCGTGCGTGGCGTCGCCTTGATCGTCACTATCGGCTGGGGGATTCTCGCGCTCCACTTCGAGCTACCCGGCGCGCACGGCGTGATGATATCGACCCAGGCCGTCTGGTGCCTCATCGGCGGCATCGCCCTGCTGGCGCCGCTCTGGCAGCGCGCACGGCCCCATCTCGCGCTGGCGGCACGCTGCAGCTTCGTCATTGCGCTGGTCGCCATCGTCGCCTGGTGGCAGGGTTTGATGCCGCGCAACGACCGCGACTGGGCCCCCGACGTCGCCCGCCAGCTCTCCTATGAACGCAACGGCAACCAGGTGACGCTGCACAACGTGCGCGACTTCGAGTGGCAGACGCCGGACATCGCGATACCCCGCTGGGAAACGCGCGAATACGATCTCTCGCAGCTCGACTCGGTCGACATGATCGTCTCCTACTGGATGGGCCCGGCGATCGCCCACACCCTGGTCAGCTTCGGCTTCGACGATGGTCGGCATCTGACCTTTTCGGTGGAGATCCGCCGCGAGAGCGATGAAACGTTTTCGATCAGCGGCGGCTTCTTCAAGCAGTTCGAAGTCAATCTGATCGCCGCCGACGAAAACGACATTCTGCGCCTGCGCAGCAACGTCAGAGGCGAGGATGTCTATCTCTATAACGTGGGGCTGTCGCCCGAGGCGCGGCGGGAGCTGTTTCTGGCCTATCTCGACGAAGCCGACGACCTGCGCGCAAACCCTGAGTTCTACAACACGCTGACCAGCAACTGCACCACCATCGTCTTCGACATGGTCGACAAGATCGTGCCGGGACTGCCCAAGGACATCCGGCTGATTCTTTCCGGCTATCTGCCGGCCTACGTCTACGACGTGGATGGCCTGGACACGCAGCTGCCGCTCGAAACGCTGCGCCAGCGCGGCTATATCAACCCGCGGGCCCAGGCCGTGCCTTACGATGCGGGAAGCGAAGCCTTTTCGCGTGCCATCCGCGACGGTGTGCCGAAGGCGCAAACGAAAGAGGCAGAGCCGACGACGTGAACCAGATAACCCGCCTTCGCGATGCCATCGAGAACCGCGTCGGTCATTTGACCGGACGCACGCTCGGCGGCGTCGACTACACCCAGCCAAAAGGCGATCCGGGGCTTTTCGGCCCGCAGACGATCGCCTGGCAGGTTCACGGCGACTTCACCTCGATGATGTGCGGCGGGGTCAGCGCGCTGCTGCTGCAGATGCTGCATCCACTGGCGCTGGCCGGTGTCTGGGATCACTCCAACTTCCGTCACGACATGATCGGCCGGCTCAGACGCACCAGCCAGTTCATCGCCGTGACCACATTTGGCGCCCGTGACGATGCCGAGCGCATCTTGGAGCGGGTGCGCAGAGTCCATGAGGGTGTCCACGGTAACGCCGCCGACGGCACGCCGTATGCCGCCAGCGACCCCGACCTGCTAACCTGGGTGCACGTCGCCGAGATGAGCCGGTTTCTCGCCGCGCATCTGCGCTATCGCAATCCGCGCCTCAGCCTCGCGGATCAGGATCGCTACTTCGACGAGACCGCCCGCGTGGCCGAAGCGCTGGGCGCCCGCCACTTGCCGAGAAGCCGCGCCGCAGTCGATGCCTATCTCGAACGCCAGCGCCGCAATCTGGTCTGCGATGCTCGCACGCGCGATGTCATCGACGTGCTGCTGCATGCACTGCCGCCGAGCCCGATCATCCGCCCGGCCGGTGCGCTGTTCATGCGCGCCGGGATCGATCTGCTGCCGCCCTGGGCGGCGACGCTACTCAGCCTTGAGATGTCTACGCCGGAGCGCCACGCGGTGAGAGCCGGCATCCGCACCATTGCCCCCGTCATGCGCTGGGCGGTGCGCAGCGGCTCCTATCGTCGCGCCATGGAGCGGATGCAGGCCAAGGCCAAGGAAACGCAACAGTAGCGCCAATGACGCGACGATTACGTCGTGGATTCGAGTGACGGCGCGTCGCGGCGTACGTGATCGATCTTCAGCATCCGCGCGATCACCTTGTCGAGCTCGGACTGATCGAAGATCTTCTTCCAATCGTCGCGCAGGATGTTCTCGCGGCCGTAATCGATCGCGATCATGCAGGCGTCCGAGAACGGGTTGGTGCTGCGAAACGCCACCGCCAGCGCAATCTGGATATGCCCGTAGAGCATCGCCTCGGCGGCCTTCTGCGGCACCCCGGTGCGCGCCACGGTTTCGTCCAGCGCCTCCTTCATGAAGGTGCCGAACATGCAGGTGACGGTCTCCACCAGCGTCGGCTCGAGGTAGGCCAGCTGGGTCACGGTAATCCAGTGCACCTCGTCGACCGGGGCGTACATCACGCGGATCACCGCCTCCAGCGCCTCTCGTTGCGCATCGCTGCCACTCTCGAATGCCGCCGCCACGGACTGCGTGGCCGCCACGCCACCGAAGGCATCGGCGTGCTCCTCCTTGGTGTAGCGCTCGAGAAAAACCGACGGATGGCAGGGATGCGCCACGGCATAGTGCACGTCTTCACGCTGGAACAGCAGGTTGGCGTAGGCCGCTGCCGGGTCCAGTGTCAGTAGCGTCGCGCCCGCCTTCATCTGTGGCACAAGCGCCTCGGAAACCTTGCCGAGCACGATGTCCGGTACCGCCAGAATCAGCAGATCACAGTCGCCGATGACCGCCTCGATGCCGGCCACCTCACGCCCGGCGTCGCGTACGCGCTGCTGGCCCTCGGGCGCGTTCTCGCAGTAGTGCACGTTGAAGTCGCTGCGCGCCAGATTGTCCGAGATGCGCATGCCCATCTTGCCGCCGGCACCGACGACCACGATCGATCGATAGATTTGCGTCATGCTGAATGACTCCTCAGAAAGTTCAGGTTATGCCGAGTCCACTCGGACTCCAGCCGACAGGTCGTCTCTGCATCCGACTGCCAGGGCAGCCAGTGCTCGATGACCTGCGAGATACCGCGAGACGCCGGATCGACGCGCCGCATCATGGCGTCGAACGGCAGCTGCCCCTCGCCCAGCGGGCAGCCGATGAGCTGGAAACCGACCCAGCCGGCCGCGCGGGTGAAGTGGAAATCCTTGATGTGCAGATTGACGACTCGATCCGCGGTGCGCTCGATGACGGACTCGGGGCTTTCCAGCGCCGCCACGCAGTTGGCCGGATCGAGACACACGCCGATATGCGGATCATCGATGCGCTCGATCACGCCCATCAGCGCATCGACGCTGACCTGTTCATAGGTCTCCAGCGCCAGCGTCACACCCTGATCGCGCAGGCGGGGAAGCATCGCTTCCAGCCGCCGAGTCGCTTCCTCGGTGGTCGGCCGGTCGTCCCCGGCATACACCATGCTGCGCAACAGCGAGACGCCAAGCCGCTCGGCGATCTCGAGATAGCGCCCGAGGTGATCGCGCCCGAGCCCCTTGGTGCCGAGCTCGAGCGTGACGCCGAGGCGTTCGGCCTGAGCCCGCAGCTGCGCCAGACGCGCCGCGTCGAAGGCCTCGATCGCCGGGTAGTCGCAGATCTGGAACACATCGCCGCCGAGTGTCGCGGTCTCCTCGAGCATCGCTTCCAGCGACATCGGCTCCGCGACGCGATCCGATCCGCGCCAGAAGAAGGCGTAAGTGCTCAATCCCGTGGCCATGGTGACCCTCTGCTGATCCGTTGATGGGGGAGGCATCAGTGCCGCGCCATTGCCGGGCGCTGCGATGCCGAGACGCCGGGTCGCGGCTGGCGACTGATCAGCAGCATCAAAACACCCGCCATCGCCATGAACCCGCCGACCACGAACATCGGCAGGGTGTAGCTGCCGGTCAGATCATGCAGCGCGCCGGTCAGATAGCCGGACGAGAAGCCCGCGATATTGCCGATGGTATTGATCAGCGCCACGCCGGCTGCGGCCGCGGCACCGTCGAGAAAACGGGTCGGCAGCGTCCAGAAGTTGGGTAGCGCGGCGAAGATCGAACAGGCGGTGATGGTGATCATGGCCACCGTGGCGGCTGGCGAGTCCATGAACAGCGCCAGCGGCACGCTGACGGCGCCGGTGAACGCGGGCAGGGCGATGTGCCAACTGCGTACGCCGCGGCGGGTGGCATCGCGGGACCAGAAATAGAGCACGACGGCGGCCGGCAGGTAGGGAATGGCGGTGATCAGCCCCTTCTGCATCAAATCGAACGAGGTCCCGAACTGCGCTTCGAAGCCGCCGATGATCGTCGGCAGAAAGAACGCCAGCGCGTAAAGCCCGTAGATGAAACCGAAATAGATCAGACACAGCGCCCAGACCCGACCGCTGCAAAACGCCTGCTTTAGACCTTTCTTCTCGTGACTGGTCCCGCTCTTCTCGCGGGACTCCCCCTCGAGTTCGGCGGTCAGCCAGGCCTTTTCCTCGGCGGTCAGCCAACGCGCATCCGCGGGCCGGTCGACCAGATAGAACCAGGCAACGATGCCCAACACGATCGCCGGAATCGCCACGCCGAAGAACATGAAGCGCCAGCCCGCCAGCCCGAAGAAAGCCCCGTCATGCTGGATCAACGCTGCTGCCAGCGGCGCTCCGATCACCGTGGTCAGCGGCTGGGCCAGATAGAACAGCGCCAGAATCCGGCTGCGATAGCGTGCCGGCACCCACAGGCTCAGAAACAGAATCGCGCCGGGGAAGAAGCCGGCCTCGGCCACGCCGAGCAAGAAACGCAGAAAGTAGAGGCCGCCGGCGCTATCCACCCAGGTGAACAGCAGCGCCACGACGCCCCAGCTGACCATGATCCGGGCCAGCCACTTGCGCGCGCCGAAACGATGCAGCGCCAAGTTGCTGGGCACTTCCAGCAAGATGTAGCCGAGGAAGAAGATCCCCGAAGCGAAACCGAACTGGGCCGCACTCAGAGCCAGATCGGCATTCATGCCATTGGGCGCGGCGAAGGAGATCGCCGTGCGGTCGAGGTAGTTGACGAAGAACATCAGTGCCACGAAGGGCACGAGACGCCACGCCACCTTGCGAATGGCCGACGTCTCCACTGTCGATGTTGCTGCCTGACTCATGATCGCTTCCCCTCGGAGTTCGTTAGGGCTGTCATACGATCATCAGGTCATCATACCACTTCGACAATACGGCAAACGTCTTAGAGCCGATCGTGCGCCCGATTTCAGTCTGTCGAGATCGAGAGATCGCGCCAACGAAGCTTGATAACCGCGAATCCCGCAAGCGTCACGCTCTCGCCTGATACCAGTCGAGCCTGGAGTTCGGGCGCCGGCTGAAACCCATCATGCGCCGCTTCGAGCAGTGCCAAGTCGACGATATCGACCCGCTTCAGGCCCAGCATCACCGGCTCGGCAGCGAGGTTGACCATCCACCCTTCGCTGATACCCCTCGTTTCGGTTGCTGTTGGATTCGCCTCGGTGGCCCCAATCCGCCAGGCGAGAGTCGCCAGAGACGCGGGGCTGTTCGGGCTCTCTTCGAGTGGGCTGCGACAGAGTCTCTGCCCCGACGCTCGCGCCAGCCCCGCGATCACGTGCCCCACGGGGCGCAGCGGCATCTCGCCGATATCGAACGGCGGCCCCAGCGACGAGAACGTCAGCGCCTCGACGCCGGACTCGGCAGCACGCGCGGCGAAGCCTAGCGTCCACGCCGCCGCGAACTGGCCATGCTGACGCGGATCGTTGTCGCTCAGCGTGACTCGCTGACGGCCATCGTTGGGGGTGAGACTCTTGCCGTAGGGATTGGTCCAGGCGCCGATGACGGTGGTGGTGATGCGATAGGGAACGGTCGGCGCCAATGCGCGGCAGGAAGCGACGAGATACGGCACGCTCTCCAGCGCCTCCATCACCGATCGATCGTCCGCTGCGTGGACGATGGGCGAGACGGCATGGGTGATGAAGTCGATCGCGGCCGGATCGGGCCGGCAGCGATTGAGCTCGGTGAAGTAGGTCGGCACGCCGCCGCCGAGCGTCATCTCCGGCCAGATTTTACGCGCCGCCGCCAGCGCCTCCGCCGGCGATGTGCCCGCCGGCCAGTCACCATCCGGCTGATAGCTCTCGAGGTAGGCCGCCGGCGTGACCAACATTCCTGCTAGCGGGCGCTCCTTCACGTCGGGCAGCCGTTCGAGTCGCTGCGCCAACGCCGATAACGAGGCCTCTGGCTCATGATCCTCGCAGATCACATAGAACCACACCGCGATGTCATGCTCGGCAGCGATTGTCATCAGACCGGCCAGCTTGTCGATCGCCCGAGGCTTGCGCAGATCGAGCAGTACATCGAGATGCCGCGGCGCGACCGCGTCGAGCTGCCGGGCCAGGCGTTCGAGATCGTCCAGGCGATCCAGCCACACGCCGCAGCCGATGGAGGGCATGGTCAGCGGCGTTGGCGCATGGATGCTCGGCTCGCTCTCGCCCAATTCAAGCTCGGTTCTCGCCCCACCATTCAGCGAGACCGTCACTCGCTGGTTCAGCGTCTCACCCGCCTTCAGCACGTAGGGCGTCGGCCAGGCCAGCGGCCGGTTGTAGATCTTGAACGAGGCATCCGACCAGTTGCGCTGATCTTCCATCTCGAACACGTCGCCGTCGAAAGCGAGCGTGACCGTCAAATTAGGCGTGACATCGCGCGCCGGCGAGAGCTGGAGCTGTCGGATATCGAACAGCGGCTGCGAGGGGCTGATCAGCCAAGGCAGCCGAGCCGTTTCCTGCCGGCCATCCGTGTGCCAGACCTGAATCTCCTCGCCGACGATACCCGCGAGCGGCAGCAGCACGCTCAAGCCGCTACGCGCGGTGGTGAAATCGATCAGCGCGTCGAGGACGAGATCCACCGTGACATGCCGCTCACTCGCCTCGATAAGCAACCGCCCACGCAGCAGTGGCTTAGCGTTGGCGACCTCGTCAGCGTTCTGCGGCGGCAGATGGAAATCCTGAGTCAGGCTGGCGTGGCGATCCGTTATCGTCATCCGTTCGTCATCGACGACCGGCGCATGCGTGCCCCACTGCGGATCGCGCAGCACCGCGGCGATGCCGCGTACGACTTCAACATCGCCGACGGTTAGCCAGCGCAGGGCGCCCGATTGCCAGGCAAACGACACATCACCCAGCCGAACCTGGCGCAGCGCCGGCTCGGTTATCGCCGTGCCGTACTGCTGGGATGCCGCTGTTTCGTTCGCCGCCATGCGCTCGTCTCCATTCGTCGATGCGATTCGCGAAGCGTGTCGAATCGATGATGGCGACTCTGGCGGCGGGCGCCATTCGACCTTTGGTATGATGACATGATCTCAACTCGCCGATTTAATGCTCTGACGTCATCCAACCCGAGTGCGCCGTGCTCGGGACAGACCATCAATAGCAGCGGACACGGGAGGGATTCAGATGGCCGAAGAACGAACCGTGCGGGGCGCGCTGATCGGCTGCGGCTTCTTTGCCGAGAACCAGATGCAGGCGTGGCAACAGCTTCAGCGCGACGGGAAAAGGGTCGAGATCGTCGCGCTGTGTGATCGCGATCCGCAGCGCCTGGCGCATTTCCAGACGCTATTCGGCATCGAGGCGACGTTCACCGATGCCAACGCGATGTTCGAAGCCTTCGCCGGGGGCGGTGCTGACGGCAAAGATAGCGACCTGGATTTCGTCGATATCGCCACCACGACCCAGGCCCACGCCGCGCTGGTCCCGCTGGCCGCCGATCACGGCGTCGATATCATCTGCCAGAAGCCCTTCGCCGGCTCGCTGGAGACGGCTCGCCAACTGATCGAGCACTGCAAAACGCGCGGTGTCACGCTCGGCATTCACGAAAATTTCCGCTGGCAGCAGGCGGTACGCAGCACGATCGAAGCCCTGCGCGACGGCGCGATCGGGCAGCCTTTCTTTGGTCGCATCAGCTACCGCAACGGCTTCGATGTCTACCGGGCGCAGCCTTATCTGGCCGAGGTCGAGCGCTTCATCATCGAGGATCTGGGCATTCACGTGCTGGATATCGCTCGCGCGCTGTTCGGCGAGGTCGATCGACTCGGCTGCGAGATCGCTCGGGTCAACCCCGCCATCAACGGCGAAGACGTCGCCACGATGATGCTGCACCACGACACGGGCGTCACCGCCGTGGTCGACTGCAGCTACGCTACACGACTCGCCGACGACCCGTTCCCGCAGAGTCTGATCGAGATCGACGGCAAGCGCGGATCACTGCGGCTGCGTCAGGACTTCACGCTGGAGATTCACGCCATCGAAGGCGGTTGCGAGATTCGCGACGTTCGCCCCGAATCGCCGGCCTGGAGCGAAGCGCCGTGGCGGCCGATCCAGCAGAGCGTGCTCGCCTTCCAGCGCGATTGGCTGGGTGCGCAACGCCAGGGCCGCTCTGTCGAAACGCGGGGCGAGGACAACTTCAACACCCTGGCGCTGGTCGAGGCCGCCTATCGCGCAGCGGCAATTCATCAGACGGTCGTTCCCGAGCGCTGGGAGCGTTGAGCTGATCCCGATCGTCGAAGCGGCTATCCTAGGCACTTGCCATTGGTGCGACCGGCGAGTACGCCGTCTCAAGACAGGATATTTCATGAGCGATCAGGCAACGGGGCCCATTCGGCGGCGCAAATTATCGGAAGAAGTGCTGGATCGTCTGTTGGCGCTGATTCAGTCCCAGCGACTGCAGCCCGGTGATCAACTGCCCCCCGAGCGAGAGCTGATGAGCCTTTACGGCGTCGGCCGCCCAGCGATCCGCGAGGCCATGCAGCAGCTGGCATCGATGGGCCGGATCACGATCAACCACGGTGAGCGCGCTCGGGTCAGCGAAGTCACCGTCGGTTCGATGATCTCGCAGTTCGATACCACGGCGCGGTTCCTGCTCGACGACTCCGACGAGAACATCGATCACCTCAAGCAGGCCCGCGTCTTTTTCGAAACCGGCATGGCGCGTCTGGCGGCAGAGAAAGCCACGCCGAACGACATCGAAACGCTCCGCCGCCTGATCGACGAGATGCAGGCCAGCGAGCACGGCGAGGCCTTCATCGAACGCGACATGGCCTTCCATCACACCATTGCCGCAATGACCGGCAACCCGATCTTCGCGGCCACGGCGCGGGCCATGCTGCACTGGCTCAAGGACTACTATGTCGGCATCGTCAGCTTCCGAGGCGCGGAAGACGTCTCCATTCGCGAGCACCACGACATCGTTGAGCGTCTGGCAGCTAACGATCCGGCAGGCGCCGAACGCGCCATGCGCGATCATCTGAACCGTGCCAGCGACCTCTACCGCCAACGCGCGGCAGACGCTTCCTCATGAACCCACGCCTCATCGCCTCTTGAAACCTGCAGACCGCCATCAGCGGCTGCGCCTGACATGCCGAGAGTCGGTCCAGACCAGCCAGCCGGCCGAGAGCAGAGCAATCACCGGCCCCACGATGACGGCGAGCAGCAGGAACAGCGATAGCATTTCGCCGACCAGGCCCAGCCCGGGCGTGCCGTCCCATAACGACAGCCCGGTCAGATCGCCGATCCACAGCGAGATCAGTAGCCCCAGACAGGCCAGATAAGGAGCGAAGACGCAGGCGGCTCGGCGTCTTGCGGGTTTCGGGGCGAGCCGGATGATGAGCACCGTCGCCAAGAAGCAGCCAAGCCAGGGCAGGGTCGAGATGGGGTCGATGGCCGTCCAGTGAAGCGCACTGCTGAGACTGAGGCAGAGCTGGGCGAGCACGAAACCTGCCACCAATGCGGCGAGCAGAACGATCGGCCGGCGCAGGGCGGGTATATCGTGGCGATCCTCCAGATCAAGAATCAACAGGGGCGCTCGAGCGGGACATGAAACCGGTGAGAGAGAGTCATCTTCGATAGGTGTCGTGAGGGATGGATCGTCTCGCACCACTGTAGCGCAAATTCAACTAGCTCACCCCTCGCGACGGTCACTCGTCATTCGCGAGCGGCGTCATCAGCCAGTGCCTTCTCCAGCCAGTTGGCCAGCTGTTGACCCCGGCGCTCGTCGCGGCGCGGCGCGAGCCACAGCCCCAGGCAGGCGTCGGTCTCCACGGCCAGCCAGGGCGCCACCAGGCGGCCCTGTGCGAGGTCGCTTTCAACCAGCAAGTGGGGCGCGATGGCAACGCCGAGACCGGCGAGCGCCGCTTCGAGCAGATAGTAAAGGTGCTCGAAGCGGCGTCCGTGGCGCCGGGCGCTGTCCAGAATGGCGGCATCGACTGCCATCGCCGAAGCCCATTGGCTCCAGGCCTGCGGTCGTGACGCCGTATCCAGTAGCGTCAGCGATTCGATAGCCGCGAGCGGATTGCGGATCGCGGACTGCGTCCAGACATCGGGCGTGGCCACGGCGACGATCCGCTCCGCCAGCAGCGGAATCACGCGCAGATCCCCGGGCCACGGCGGTGCGGCAAAACGAAGGGTCGCATCGACGTCCTCGCGCCGCGGGTCGAGTTCGGTCTCGCTGGAGATCACACGCAGGCGCAGCTCGGGTAGATCCGCGTTGAGACGGTCAAGGCGGGGGATCAGCCAGCGGGCGAGCAAGCTACCCGGGCAAGCCAGAGTGAAAGGCGTATCCGAGAGCTGATGCGACAGCGTCGCGCATCCCGTCTCCAGTCGTCGAAACGCTTCCCCGACCGAGGTGTGTAAAAGTCGCCCGTGGGCGGTTAGCGCGATACCGCGTCCCGCCTTGTCGAAAAGACGCGTCTCGAAATGGCGCTCGAGCGTGCGCAGCTGCCGGCTCACCGCGCCGTGCGTGACATGGAGCTCGTCGGCCGCAGCACCGACGCTACCCAGCCGCGCGGTCGCTTCGAACGCGCGCAACGCATTGAGTGGTGGCAGTGATTTCACGTGAGTTTTCCTGACCTGTCACGGAGACTTTATCGATTTTTATCGGCGCGTGCTCAGCTTAATCTCAGATCATCGATCTCGCTGGAGCGACCGCAATGCGCGAATTTCCCGATAGTAATGGCTTTTTTTGCAACGTTGGCCCCGATGGCGAGTCCCGAAGCCGTTATGGCGGGCGCTATGTCGCCGAAACCCTGATGCCTCTGATCGGTGAGATCGAGGCCGCCTACGACGCCGCCCGAGATGACCCGGAATTCAACGCCGAGCTGGCAGCGCTGCAGCGCGACTATGTCGGCCGGGCGACGCCGCTCTACTTCGCCGAGCGCCTGACCGAGCATTTCGGCGGCGCGCGCCTCTATCTGAAGCGCGAGGACTTGAATCACACCGGCGCGCATAAGATCAATAACGCACTCGGTCAGGCACTACTGGCCAGACGCATGGGCCGCAATCGGCTGATCGCCGAGACCGGAGCGGGCATGCACGGAGTGGCCGTGGCGACCGTCGCCGCGCGGCTCGGCATGCGGTGCACGGTCTACATGGGGGCGACGGATATCGAGCGCCAGCAGCCCAACGTCCAGCGCATGCGCCTGCTCGGTGCCGAGGTCATTGCCGTGACGAGCGGCACCGCGACGCTCAAGGATGCGATGAACGAGGCGCTGCGTGCCTGGGTCGCGGGTGTTGACGACACCTTCTACGTCATCGGCACGGTCGCGGGTCCGGCGCCCTATCCGCGCATGGTGCGCGACTTTCAATCGACGATCGGGCGCGAAGCGCGCGAACAGATACTGGCGCAGACCGGTCGACTGCCGACGGCGCTGATCGCCTGCGTTGGCGGCGGTTCCAATGCCATGGGACTGTTTCATCCGTTTCTCGCCGATGCGGTCGAGATGATCGGCGTCGAAGCTGGCGGGGAGGGGCTCGATAGCGGCCGGCACGCGGCGAGTCTCAACGGCGGTTCACCGGGTATTCTTCACGGCAACCGCACCTATCTGCTGCAGGACGACGACGGTCAGATCCTGGATGCCCATTCGATCTCCGCCGGTCTCGACTACCCCGGTATCGGGCCCGAACACGCCTGGCTGCACGATAGCGGTCGCGCGCGCTACGTGACCGCGAAGGACGACGAGGCGCTGGCCGCCGTCGCGCTCTGCTGCCGGCTGGAGGGCATCCTGCCGGCACTGGAATCCGCCCATGCGCTCGCCGAAGCGGGGCGGCAGGCAGCGTCTCGCCCACCCACCCAATCGCTCATCGTCTGCCTGAGCGGTCGCGGCGACAAGGACATGAAAACCATCATCGATCATCTCGTCAGTGAGGAGAACCGCGCATGATCCCCACGGTAAGCGACACCGAGATTCAGACCGACTCTCGCCTCGCGCGCTGCTTCGAGCGATGCCGCGCACAACAGCGCGGCGCCCTGGTGACCTACGTCATGGCCGGAGACCCCGACCTCGATACCAGTCGCGCGCTGCTCGAGCAGTTGCCCGCTGCCGGCGCCGATATCATCGAGCTGGGCATGCCATTCAGTGACCCGATGGCGGATGGCGTGGCGATCCAGCGTGCCGGCCAGCGCGCGTTGAAGGGAGGCCAGACACTCGCGCGCACGCTCGACCTGGTGCGTGATTTCCGCCGTCAGGACGATCGAACGCCGCTGGTGCTGATGGGCTATCTCAACCCGCTCGTGCGCTACGGCGAGCGTCGCTTTCTCGAAGCCGCCGCAGAGGCCGGCATCGACGGGCTGATTCTGGTCGATCTGCCATACGAACATGGCGCCACGCTCACTGCCCAGGCGCGCGATCTCGGCCTGGCACGCATACCGCTGGTGGCACCGACCACGCCGGGCGAACGTCTGCCGGCGCTGCTGGCCCAGGGTGACGGCTTCGTCTACCGCATCGCGTTCAACGGGGTCACCGGCAGCCGGGCGCTTGATCTCGACCACGCAGACGCGCTCGAACGCCAGGTCATCGCGCTCAGGCGACACCGCGCACTGCCCGTCGCGATCGGTTTCGGCGTGCGCGATGCCGGAAGCGCCAGCGGCGCCGCCAGAATCGCGGATGCGGTCGTGGTCGGCAGCGCCCTGGTCGAGCGGCTCGCGGATGAGGGCGTCGATGCCGCCCTGGCGCTGACACGCGAACTCGCGAAAGCGGTTCGCGAGGCGCGATCGTGATAGCCCTTTCGCCTCCATACATTCGTTTTTATGCACGAATTCGTGCGTAAAAAGCCGCTTTTGTTCGATTATCTAACCGCTAAACTGTTTCCATCACCGCATCGGATGGCTTCGCCCAACCGATGATCCGTTACAGGAGACAGCCCATGTTGACGCTTCGACGCAGTAACGAACGCGGCTACGCCGATCACGGCTGGCTGAAGAGCTATCACACCTTTTCCTTTGCCGGTTACCACGACCCGGAGCACGTCCATTTCAGTGTGCTGCGGGTCATCAACGAGGACCGCGTCGCGCCCGGCCAGGGGTTCGGTCAGCACGGCCATCGCGACATGGAGATCTTCTCCTACGTGCTGAGCGGAGAGCTTGCCCATCGCGACACGCTCGGCAACGGCTCGTCGATCGGCCCGGGACGCGTGCAGATCATGACGACCGGTAGCGGCGTGGAGCACAGCGAGTTCAACCACTCCGACAGCGAACCGGTACATTTTCTGCAGATCTGGCTGTTCCCGCGTGAGCGCAACCTGACGCCAAACTATGCCGAGAAGGATTTCACCGAAGCCGACAAACGCGGCAAACCGTGCCTGATACTCTCGGCAGACGGTCGCGATGGCTCGCTCGAGCTCGCTCAGGACGCCTCGATCTATGCGGCACTGATCGACGGCGAAGAGCGTGTCAGCGTGCCGCTGGCTGGCGGACGCCAGGGTTACGTGCATGTCGCCCGCGGACGCCTCATGGTCAACGGCGAGCGACTCGAGGCCGGCGATGCGCTGATGCTGGCCGACGAGCCAGAAGTCACCCTCGCGGGCGGCGAGGATGCCGAGGTCCTGGTATTCGATCTGCCGACCGTCAACCTGCAGTAAACAGGCCCAAAACGCCTTTCAGCACAGGTCTCGCCGCCAAACGCGCGGCGAGACCATTCGATGACTTGCGTCCTCGATGATCTGCACAGCACCCGACTCGTCAATCGCGAATGCCAAAGGAGTTTTCCATGTTTTCCAGCCCCCTGATCCGATCCGCGGCCCTGAGTGTCGCTCTGATTGCCGGCACCGGCGCCAGCTCGGCCATGGCCGATACGGTCACCTATCAGATGGACCCCACCCACACCAGCGTCGTCATGTCCTGGAGCCACTTCGGCTTCTCCCACCCGACCGCGAACTTCTCGGACGTCAAGGGCACCATCCAGTTCGACGCCGACGATGTGGAGAACTCCAGCGTCGATGTGACGATTCCGGTCAAGACCGTCGATACCCAGGTGCCGGCATTGACTCAGGAATTTCTGGGCGAGGCCTACTTCGATGTCGCGCAGTATCCCGAGGCGACCTTCAAGAGCACCGAGATCGAGTCGACCGGTGACCAAACCTATGACGTTCACGGCGACCTGACGATCAAGGGCGTGACCAAACCGGTCGTGCTGCATGCCACGCTCAACAACGTCGGTGAACATCCGATGGCGAAGGTGCCGGCGCTCGGCTTCGATGCCGAGACGACGATCCAGCGCAGCGAGTTCGGTCTCGATCAGTACGTGCCGAGTGTCAGCGATGATATCCTGATTCGCCTCTCCAGCGAGGCCGAGGCGGCCAAGTCCTCCGACGCACAGTGAGCGCGCACGCAAGACTCAGAGGGTGACGTCACCCGCCTGCAAAAACGCCCCCTGACAGTTCGTTCCGTCAGGGGGCGTTGCCGTTCGGGCGCTCGTAGCTCGTAGCTCGTAGCTCGTAGCTCGTAGCTCGTAGCTCGTAGCTCGTAGCTCGTAGCTCGTAGCTCGTAGCTCGTAGCTCGTAGCTCAAAGATACTTGAGCAAGCCCTGCAGTCGTTCCAGGTCACGGGAATCGCCGACCAGCCTGAGGTTGCCGCCGAACAACCCTTCGCGGAAGGCACGCTGAGACGGCTTGCGCAGAAACCGGGTGGCGCTGTCGGCGTCGCGAAATCGGAGCTCGAGGGCCAGGTCGACCGGCAGGCCGGCATGACTCTCCACCGCCCTGGGCGTGAGGCGATAGTGCCGGGCAATCGAGAGATCCTCGGTCCCGACGCCCCAGTCGAAGCGTTCGAGCCGTTCCACCCCTTCGCGAAACGCCGCCTTTCGCTTCAACGCGCGCTTCTGCAGCACGCCCAGCCACCACAGCATCAGCTTGAGTTTCATGCCACCTTACCTCGGTGATCGCGCGGGGGAATCAAGAAAGCCGACCCACCCATTGGAGGTAGATCGGCCGCTGCGTCGCTCACTGGCGGATGAGCGAGCCCTGAACCGAGCCTTTGGCCGGCCACGGTCGGGAAGCGTCTGCGCGTTACTTGCTGACAGCGTCCTTGAGAGCCTTGCCGGGCTTGAAAGCCACGGTCTTGCTGGCGGGGATGTTCAACGGTTTGCCGGTCTGCGGGTTCTTGCCCGTGCGCGCGGCACGCTCGCGGACCGTGAAGGAACCGAACCCGATGAGGGTGACGTCGCTACCCTTGGAAACCGTACCGGTGATCTCGTCGAGAATGACGTTGAGCACCTGACTGGCCTTGTCCTTCGAAAGATCCGCACGCTCGGCAATCGCCGCAGCGAGTTCTGGCTTACGCATAGAGCCCTCCTGGTTTGGCAATAGCGTCACTCGACACGCCTCGCATCGGTAACGAGTTGTTGTTCTCGATGAGAGCGAACTGCCCTCCGAGCGCATGATACGCAGCTCGGGACGCGGTTTGTCCAGCGTCGAATGACATTCATGGCTAACGCAACTGGTTCGTCGCTGACGCCGCTGATTCCTGTCCGACGCCGCGAAGGCCACCGTCGCTAGCCTAGCAACGGGGGTGCAGCTCGCGCCAGTTCGACTTTACGACGAACGCAGCGCCCGGTGAGGGCAAACCCGAGCAGGCGGCCGGCCTCGTCTTCGGCATAGGCGCTGAAGTCTTCTGCCTCCCCCTCGATCCGCCAGCGGGCGGGCATCTCTCTCGGCGGTAACGCCACGCACGGCAGCAGCGGTGTCTTGACCACCACGGGCCAGGCGCCATAGGTGACCGCCGTCGGCGTGGCGCAGAGCGTGGCGGCCAGCGCCTTGATACTCGCCTGCAGCGGCTGCACGTACATCGCGTTGAGCCCATCGACGCAGGCGACGTCACCCAGCGCGAAGATACTCGGATCGCTGGTTGCCAGATAGCGATCGGTGACGATGCCGGCTTCCGTCACCGCAAGCCCGGCTGCGGCCGCTAGCGCCGTGCGCGGGGCCAGACCCGTCGCCAGCAGGATCAGGTCGGCGTCGAGACGTTCGCCGTCATCCAGCGCGAGGGTCACGCTCTCGCCGCTGTCGTGGAACGACTCGATGGTGCGTCCGAAGCGACAGTCGATGCCGGCCTGCGCGAACGCTTCGCCAAGCGCCGTGCCGAGCGGGTGAGGCAGCAGGCGCGGCAGCGGTGCGGACTCCGGCGCGATCAGGGCTACGCGGTGCCCCCCGGCGTGAAGATCGTTGGCATATTCGCAGCCGACCAGCCCGGCACCGATGATGGCGACGCGGGCACGCTGGCCCGGATGCGAGTCGAGCACAGCGCGAAAACGGCGATAGTCGTCGAGATCGTTGATCTGGAAGACCCGCGTCGATACGGCGGCCGACAGAGAAAACGGCTGGCGTGGCGCCGCGCCGGTCGCGATCGCCAACTGCGCGTAGGGCACGCGCTCGGCGCCAATCCGCAGGCAGCGGCTGTCGGGCTCGATGGCGTCGACCGGGGTGTGGGTGCGGATTCGCACGTCGAGCGCCTCAGCGACGCCGACGGCATCCCGCGATGCCAGCTGCTCTGCCGTCTGGTGCTTGGCGAAGGCGCTGGAGAGCAGGGGTTTGGTGTACTCGTCACCGCTGTCAGCGCTGATCAGGGTGATGTCACGCGCGGTGTCACGGGCGCGAACCGCCCGCGCCAACCCGATACCCGCCATCCCGCTGCCGATGATCACCAGCGGGTTCCACTCTCCTCGTCGATCGTCAAATCGCGGCATGCGTCGCTCGTCGTGTCGCTCGGTGAATCGAACCGCCATGGTACACTACGCGCCGATTCACGAGGCCACCGCCGAGGCGCGCGGTCCGGCAATCTCTCTGTGCGGAGCCCTGCGTGTCATCAGTTTCCCTCTCCACTGCTGCCTCCAACCAAGCGGCCTCGAACCACGCAGCCTCCCATGAGGCAGCGCGTCATCGCTCGCGCGGCGCGACGCCACCGGCCTGGATACCGGCACGGGCGCAGCGTTTCCGCCTGAGTGCCGCGTGGTGGCGCTGGCTCGCCTCGACCGACTCGCTGACCGCCCGCCTCGTCGCCGCCTCGCCGGCATCGTTCAGCGTCCGTCTGCTGCGCCAGGGCATCGCGCGACCTTACCGCGACGAAGCGCAGGCGCTGGGAATGCCAACTGACCGGGTCGCTTGGGTCCGTGAAGTAGCGCTGATGAGCGGCGAGCGCGCGTGGGTCAGCGCGCGCTCGGTGGCCCCGCTCACGCATATCGGGCGGCGGCGACTGCGCACGCTGGGAGAACGCTCGCTGGGAAGCTGGCTGTTTGCGCAGCCGGATCTCGAGCGCGGTCCGATCGAGCTGGCGCGCCTCGGCCCAGCGGCGGCCGGCGACTGGATACGTCGCTCGCGGTTTCGCCACGGCGCCATCGAGCTGCTGGTCCAGGAGTGTTTCCGATTCGAAATGGCCGAGGATCTCGGGCTGGATCGCCAGCTCGGCATCACGCGGCGCGCAGCGCTCGAAGCCGAGGCGCAACTGCGATAAGGTCGCTGCGCCCGCCGTCACGGAGATTGCCATGTCCAGCGCCAACGATTCAGCCGCCCGCTCACACGGCGACGATGATTCAGCCGCCCGGCCCCGCGGCCTCGCTCGCCTGCCCGACTTCCTGCGTCTGACGCGGCTGGACAAGCCGATCGGCACCTGGCTTCTGATGTGGCCGACGCTGTGGGCGCTGTGGCTCGCTGCCGAGGGGTTGCCGGATCGACCGACGCTTTTGATCTTCGTCATCGGTGTCTATCTGATGCGCGCCGCCGGCTGCGTGGTCAACGACTACGCCGATCGCCACTTCGACGGACACGTCAAACGCACGAAAGCCCGTCCGCTGGCGACGGGCCGCATCCACGAGCGCGAGGCGAAGGGCCTGTTCGTGACACTGGTCGCCGCCGCCTTCGTGCTGGTCTGCTTCACCAACTGGCAAACCATCCTGCTCTCCTTTGGCGGCGCCGCGCTGGCCTCGATCTATCCGTTCATGAAGCGCTACACCCACCTGCCACAGGTGGTGCTGGGCATGGCCTTCTCGTGGGGCATTCCGATGGCATTCATGGCGATCACGCTTCACGTGCCGCTGGAAGCATGGCTGCTGCTGGTCGCCAATGTCGCCTGGACCGTCGCCTACGACACCGAGTACGCCATGGTCGACCGTGATGACGACATCAAGATCGGGATCAAGTCCACTGCGCGACTGTTCGGCCGCGCCGACAAGCTGATCATCGGCCTGCTGCAGCTCGTGACCCTCGTGCTGCTCGGCTGGATCGGCGTACGCATGACGCTGGGCGGCTTCTTCTGGCTCGGACTAGCCGCCATGGCGGCCACCTTCGTCTATCAGCAGTGGCTGATTCGTCATCGCCAGCGCGACCCCTGCTTTCGCGCCTTTCTCAACAATTTCTGGTCCGGTCTGCTGGTGTTCGCCGGGCTGGTGCTGACCCTCTGGCCGGTGGTGTAGACCACCGCTCGGCGGCCATCGCAGCGGTCAGGTTGGCGCGACTGTCATATCGCTGTCATATTTTCACGATGTAATCGTCACCGTTCTGTCACGGCCGGCGGG
>NZ_BMZI01000002.1:336501-373056 GCF_014652715.1 Salinicola rhizosphaerae
ATTACCACGTGCTGGAAGCGGATAACGCCCAGACCGCCCACGCCATCGCCCTGGATCGCAAGCCCGACCTGATCCTCCTCGACTGGATGATGCCCGGTACCAGCGGCATCGAACTGGCACGCCGACTCAAGCGCGAGGAGGCGACCGCCGAGATGCCGATCATTCTGCTCACCGCCAAGGGTGAGGAGGATAACAAGGTCCAGGGACTGGAAGCCGGCGCCGACGACTACATCACCAAGCCGTTCTCGCCGCGCGAACTGGTGGCGAGGCTCAAGGCAGTGCTGCGGCGCGCCACGCCGCCCGGCATCGAAGAGGCCGTGGAGGTCGAGGGGCTGCGCCTCGATCCCTCCAGCCATCGCGTGACCTCCCACGGCGGTGCGCTGGAGATCGGCCCCACCGAATACCGTCTGCTGCAGTTCTTCATGACCCATCAGGAGCGCGCCTACACCCGTAGCCAGTTGCTCGATCAGGTCTGGGGCGGCAATGTGTACGTGGAGGAGCGCACCGTCGATGTCCACATTCGCCGACTGCGCAAATCCCTGGGTGACGGGCACCAGCATCTGATCCAGACCGTGCGCGGCACCGGGTATCGCTTCTCGATCAGGGAGTAATTCGCGGCGTGCGCTACTGGATCAATGAACTGTGGCGCCTTGGCTACCTGCTCTTCGGGCTCGGCGCCATGGGCCTGCTGCTGGGCGAGTTCTTCGGCAGCCTCTTCGCCGGGCTGGGCTGGGGCGTCGCTGCCGGCCTCGGGCTCTACGTCTTTCTGCACCTGCGCCACGTGCGCCTGCTCTACATCTGGCTGCTGCGCCATCCACGCGAGGCGCCGCCGCCAGGTACCGGCGTGTGGGGCGATCTGTTCGATCGCCTCTACAGCTATCAGAAGGCCCAGAGCCAGCTTCAGCAGCGGCTACGCGACATCCTGCGCCGAATTCAGGACTCCTGCGAGGCGATGCGTGACAGCGTCGTCATGCTCGATCCACAGGGCGATCTCGACTGGTGGAACAGCGCGGCCAGCGAGATGCTCGGTCTCAAGGCCGATCACGATCGCGGTCAGCCGCTCACCAACTATCTACGCGATCCACGTTTCATCGACTATTTCGAGGCCGGCGACTATCGCGAACCGCTGCTGCTGCCGTCGCCGATCCACGATAACCGCATGCTGCAGTTCCAGCTCACGCTTTACGGCGACAACGAGCGTCTGGTCATGGCCCGTGACATCACCCGTCTGCATCAGCTCGAGATGATGCGGCGCGATTTCGTTGCCAATGTGTCCCACGAGCTGCGCACGCCGCTGACCGTGCTGGCCGGCTATCTCGAAACCTACTCGGACAACGCCGATATGCTGCCCGAGCGCTGGCAGCGCGGCTTCAATCAGATGCAGGCGCAGACCACGCGCATGCAGAATCTGGTCGAAGATCTGCTGCTGCTCTCGCGTCTGGAGATCGACACGCCGGATGCGGACAGCGACCCGGTCGATGTGCCGGCGCTGCTCGAGAGCATCGTCGAGGACGCTCGCGGGCTCAGCGGCGGACGCCAGACCCTGCTGCTGGAAGTCGACGAGCCGCGACGCTTGCTGGCCAACACCAAGGAGATCCGCAGCGCCATCTCCAACCTGGCGTTCAACGCCGTACGCTACACGCCGGCGGGCAGCACCATCGTGCTGCGCTGGAAGTCCTGGCACGACGGCGCCGCCATCGAGGTCGAAGATGACGGCGAAGGTTTCGACCCGGTGCACATTCCACGCCTCACCGAACGCTTCTACCGTATCGACAAGGGGCGCAGCGCCGCCACCGGTGGTACCGGGCTGGGCCTGGCCATCGTCAAGCACGTGATGCTGCGCCACGGTGCCAAGCTGGATATCGTCAGCCGCCCTGGCAAGGGCGCCCGCTTTCGCTGCGCGTTTCCCTTATCTCGCCTGCAGGTGTCGCCGCTGTCCGGCACCGACGACCTCTGACGACGCCCGCCACTCGCGTCGCATCGATGTTTTTCCTCCCTACCCTCAATTCCTTGGCGCCCCTGGCCGATAGATAAAATCTAAATTCAACGATCTAAACCTCTAGATCATCGACCTGTCCCGGGACAAAGGACGCCTTACTCATGACGATGCGGCAGAAACTCTGGTTTACCGTCGGGCTGATGTGGCTCGGCATGATACTGGTGGTGGGCTGGATGGCGCTGGAGAAGCGCGACACCCTGATGGAACAGCGCGTCAACGGCCTGAAGAGCTTCGTCGGCAGCGCCCAGACGCTGGTCGAACGCTACGTCAAGCGCGCCGAGGATGGCGAATTCTCGGTCGAGGAGGCCAAGAATCGCGTACGCCGCAACCTCTCTGCGCTCGATCTCGACGGTAGCTACGTCTACGCCTTCGATGGTGATCTGCATCTCACCTACCATCCGAAGCGCGAGATCGGCACCGACATGAGCAATTTCCGCGACGACAACGGCGACTACTTCTATCGCAATCTCAAGGCGCTCGCGGACGACCCGAACGACGGTACGTTGAAGTACGACTCCACCGACGACGACGGCAACAACGTGTCGCGTATCAACTACGTGCGTTACGTGCCCGAATGGGACTGGTATCTCGCCTCCAACGTCTACGTCACCGACATTCAGCAGGCGTTCTGGGCCAGTGTGCTGAAGATGGGGCTGATCGTGCTGGCGATCGGGCTGGCAGTGACCGCCGTCATGGCCTGGGTGATCCGCAACGTGATCGCCGATCTCGGCGGCGACCCTCGCGAGGCCCGCGACCGGGTCAGACAGATCGCCGAGGGCGACCTGACCACGCCGCTGGCCGTCAAGGCCGGGGACGATCGCAGCCTGCTCAGCGCCATCGAAGGCATGCGTGCGCACCTTGCCGAGTCGATGACCAATATCCGCCAGGCCTCGACGACCATCACGGTCGGCGTCGGCCAGATTCACAACGGCAACCAGGATCTCGCGTCGCGTACCGACCAGCAGGCGGCCTCCATCGGCGAAACCGCCTCGAGCATGGAAGAGCTGACCCAGACCGTGCGCCAGAATGCCGACAACGCCCGCCAGGCCAGCGGCCTGGCCGGCGAGGCGCGCACCACGGCAAAAGAGGGCGGCGACATGATGGATCAGGTCGTCACCACCATGCAGGGCATCACCGACAGCTCGCGTCAGGTCACTGAGATCGTCGGCGTGATCGACTCGATCGCCTTCCAGACCAACATTCTGGCGCTGAATGCATCCGTGGAAGCGGCACGCGCCGGCGAGCAGGGCCGCGGCTTCGCCGTCGTCGCCAACGAGGTGCGTACGTTGGCCAGTCGCAGCGCCGATGCCTCCCGCGAGATTCGCGAGCTGATCGACGCCTCCAACCGCAAGATCGGCGCCGGCTCCGAGATCGTCTCTCACGCTGGCGAGACCATTCGTCGCGTGGTCGACTCGGTGGCTCGCATGACCGATCTGATCGAGGAGATCTCGGTCGCCTCGAGCGAGCAGTCCAACGGTATCGATCAGGTCAACGAAGCGATCGTGCAGATGGATCAGGTAACCCAGCAGAACGCCTCGCTGGTGCAGGAAGCGACCACAGCCGCCGCCACGCTCAACGAGCAGGTCGCAACGCTGGAGCGCGCGCTGGCCGGTTTCAAGGTCGCTGGCGTGGAGTACGACGACATGATGTCGCGTTACAGCCAGCCGACGCACAAGCCGACGCCGCAGCTGACCGCGAGCGCGCCGACCCGACCCGCCGCTACCCGCGCGGCGACGACCAACGATAACGACGACTGGGAGTCTTTCTAGGCGGCTCCCATCCAAAGGGTAGCCGTGCGAGCGGTACGCATCGAACGCACACTGCGACCACGGGACGGCTTCGGCCGTCCCGTTTGCTTACGCCTACTATCGAGTTAATGTGGCCACTCCAATCGCTGCGAAGTGACCCGACATGGTGTCTGCGATGTCGTTATTCCCCGAGCGCCGACCGCTCGCCGCCGTGGCTTTTCTGGCCCGCTACCCAACTCGCGTTCTGACCCTGTTTCTGATCCTCGCTGCGGTGCTCGTCGTCGCGACTTCCGCCGCCGCCGAATCGATTCCCGTCACGTTCCCCGCGAAGGCCCAGCAGGGATCGATGGTCATCGGCCGCGTGCCACCCGGCAGCCGGGTCACGGTTGCCGGGCGCGAGCTGCGCGTGACCGACTATGGCACGGTCGTGTTCGGCGTCGGCCGTGATGCGAGCGGTGCACAGCGCGTCGACGTGATTACGCCAGCCGGCGAGAAGCTCAGGGTTTCGGTGACCATCACGCCGCGCGAATGGCCGATCGAGCGCATCGACGGTGTGCCGCCGAAAACCGTTTCGCCACCGGCGGAGATCGCCGCGCGTATCGCCCGCGAGCAGGCTGCGGTCAGCGCCGAGCGCACGCGAAACGACGACCGGATCGGCTTCACTCAGGCCTTCATCTGGCCCGTCGAGGGGCGCATCAGCGGGCGTTTTGGCAATCAGAGAATCTATAATGGCACGCCGGGGTCGGCACACTCGGGCATGGACATCGCCGCGGCCGAAGGCACGCCGGTCAAGGCGCCGGCCAGCGGCGTGATCACCTTTGCCGATGATCTCTACCTCACCGGCGGTACGGTGCTGCTCGATCACGGTTACGGAATCAGTTCGAATTTTCTGCATCTGTCGCACATCGACGTGGCCGTGGGCGATAGCGTCGAACAGGGGCAGACGATCGGCACCGTCGGGTCGACCGGGCGCGCCACCGGGCCGCACCTGCACTGGGGCATGAACTGGTTCGACACGCGGATCGACCCGCTGCTGGTGCTCGAGCGAACTCGCTGAACCGGCAGTGACCGGTCGCTCAGGCGCTCTCGCGCTTCCAGTAGCCGGTGACGAGATGCTGGCCCTTGTCGAGGGAGAACTCCTTCTTGAGCCGCTTGCGCAGGCGCTGGCTCACCTCCGCCTCGCCGGCAAACCAGACGAACAGGTCCTCCCGCGCTGCGGGCATCGCTTCGATCACGGCTGACGCGAGCTGCTCGCTCGGGGCATGACCGCGACAGCGATGACGCCAATTGATTCGGCAGTGAGCCGGCACCGAAAGCGCCAGCTCGTCGACCGGAGACTCCACCTCGAGCCAGGCTTCGACGGTAGCCGTCGCCGGCAGCGTTTCGAGCAATCGAGAAATGGCCGGCAGCGCCGTTTCGTCGCCCGCCAGCAGATAGCGCGACGCGGGCGCCACGCCGCGTCCATAGGGGCCGGCCATGCCGCACAGATCGCCAGGCCGGGCGCGGCGCGCGAAATCGCCACCCGGCCCGGGTGCCTCGTGCAGCAGAAAATCGATCTCGACCTCGCCACGCGCCACGTCCAGGCGACGAATCGTGTAATAGCGAACCTCGGCGCGCTGGTCTTCGGGCGGCCAGTAGGTCCCCCCTTCCGCGGTCGGGCGCGGCCACTGCGGCTGCGTGATGCCTTGCGGCGGCAGGTGCAGGCGCACATGCCATTCGTCGGGCTGGTCGAAGCGAGACAGATCCTCTCCGGCGAGTGTCAGACGCCGCATGCTGGGCGACAGATCCTCGACCGCCGTGACCCGCATCTCGCGGAAATTCGCAAATGTCGGCGCGGCAACGACATCGCCATGCCAGTGCAGCGGCAGTGCGTTGTCACCGGCAAACAGCGACACGTAATACTCGATGATGCCACGCAGCGTCTCCAGGTCGTCGCGATTCTCACCCCGCGCCTCCATGTGAAGCCCGACGCGAATGCTCCTGAATTTCGCCGTCCCGCCCGGTAGCTCGACCGTCATCTCCTGCTCGCCGCTCGTATAGGCGACATCGTATTCATCCAGAAAGCTTTTCAGGCGCAATTGAAAATCGTTTACATCGGTAAGCGTCAAAGTGGCATCGCAGCGCTGAGCAGTCATCGAGAAAAACCGTGTTGCAAGATGGGATACGAGAAGATCGAAAGGTGCTGAGGGCGCGATCCAACTGAGCGTTATCGGCCAGCGCTTAGCGTGTCGGATGCGAGGCCAGAATGCAAGATGCCCCGCCCGGCAGCGCCGGACGGGGCATCTCGAAGCATCGCACCTATCAGGCGGTGGCTTCGGCGTAGCGGCGGTTGACTTCATCCCAGTTGATGACGTCATAGAAGGCCGCGATGTAGTCAGGACGCTTGTTCTGATACTTCAGATAGTAGGCGTGCTCCCAGACGTCCAGACCGAGGATCGGCGTGTTGCCTTCCATCAGCGGGCTGTCCTGGTTCAGCGTGTTGATGACCTTGAGTTTCTTCTCCGGCGTGACGACAAGCCATGCCCAGCCGCTGCCGAAACGGCCGGTCGCTGCGGTCTTGAAGGCATCCTTGAAGCTGTCATAACCGCCCAGCTCGGAGGCGATCGCTTCGCCAACCTTGCCGGTCGGCTCACCGCCGCCGTCCTTGGACATGACGGTCCAGAACAGGGAGTGGTTGGCATGACCGCCGCCGTTGTTGATGACGGCCTGGCGCTTGTCCTGCGGTACCTTGTCGATGTCGGCCATCAGCTTGTCGACCGGCACGTCTTCCATGCCGGTGCCTTCCAGCGCGGCGTTGAGATTGTTGACGTAGGTCTGATGGTGACGCGTGTGGTGGATCTCCATCGTCATCGCATCGATCTTGGGTTCCAGCGCGTCGTAGGCGTACGGCAGTGACGGTAGTTCGTGAGCCATGATCAAACTCCCTTTCGTGAAGGAGGCATTGCCCGAGGTTGGGCGCCTCGCGAGTGAATCTAACACTGTGGTGAATCAAATTAGTGAGCAACGCAATGGAGTGTCAAGCGGGCCGAACGGCTCTGAAGCACTGGCGTTCTCGCGTATCACCTTGATATTCGCCGGATTTTGCCAAAGTCGATCGGGTTGGAACCCACGCCGGTCGCGGCTCACTAATCCGAACGCTATCCATTAGATGGCGTGCCTGGCGGACGCTTTCAACCCCTGTTGAGCTCGATCTCGCTCAATGCCTCGTCGGCAGCGTGAGCGAACGATAGTAGCGCTCCCACAGCATGACACCGCCGGCAACGCCACCGGGAAGCAGAATCAGGTTGAGCACCGGGACCCAGGTCGCCAGCGACATGCCGGCACCGTAGGTCAGCGTTGGCCACCAGCGGGCGCGCAGGCGACGCCGCATCTCGGTGAAGCCGACCTGGTTGTTGTCCATCGGATAATCCAGGTACTGCACGGCCATCATCCAGGCGGAGAAGAGCGCCCAAAGAAACGGCGTGATCAAATTGAGACCGGGCACGAAGCCGAGCAGAAACAGTACGGCCATGCGCGGCAAGAGATAGCCCAGCTTGACCAGTTCCCGTCCCAGCGCGTCGACACCGGCCTTGACCCAGCCCCGCTCGTCGCTCGGCGGACGTCCGGTCAGCCGCGTCTCGACCTTCTCGGCGAGAAAGCCGTAGAAGGGCGCGGCGATGAGGTTGGACACCAGCGTGAAGGTGAAGAAGACGATCAGGATCAGCGCCACGACCAGCAGCGGCCAGATCAGCCACTCGAGCCACTCGAGCCAGCTCGGCACCTGCGCCATGCCGTAGTCGAGCCAGCCACCGAAGTTGTCGATCAGATAGACTATCGCACCGCCATAGAGCAGGAAATTGACGATGACGGGACCGATGACGAAGCGACGCAGCCCGGGTTCGAACACCAGCCGCGTGCCGTTGGCGATCGCTTGAAGGGAGTAGATCATGCGAAATCCGCTAGCCAGACAGTGCGTGCGAGGCTAACACAGTCCGGCTGGCGGCGGTGGGGAAAGCGCCGAGTCAGCGCTTGCCGCTCTGGCGCAGGGCTTCGTGATCCAGATCGTCGATCGGGGTATGGCGGATATCGCGTCCCTTGACCAGATAGATGACGTGTTCGGCGAGATTGTCGGCATGATCGCCGATACGCTCGAGTGCGCGCAGCACCGTCATCACGCTCAGAACGCCGCCGATGGAGCGCGAGTCTTCCATCATCACCGTCGCCAGCGAGCGCATGGCGGTGGTGTACTCGGCATCCACCGAGGCGTCTTCCTGAACCACCTTGAGCGCCAGATCGGTATCGAAGCGTGCGAAGCCGGTCAGGGCGTCGCGCAGCATGTTGCGCACGTGCTCGCTGATGTGGCGAATCTCGACGCTGCCCTGGGGAATGCGCCCGGCATCGATCAGATCGATCGCGGTGCGAGCGATCTTGTTGGCCTCGTCGCCCATGCGCTCGAGGTCGTTGGTCGCGCGAATCACGGCGATGACCAAGCGCAGATCGGACGCCGCCGGCTGGCGCCGCGCCAGAATGCGCACGCACTCCTCGTCGATCCTGAGCTGCATCTCGTTGACGCTGGCGTCGTTGTCGCGCACGCGAGCGGCCAGCTTGCCGTCACCTTCGAGCAGCGCCGAGAGCGCTTCCTGAAGCTGCTTCTCGACCAGTCCGCCCATCGCCATCAGCTGTGTCTTGAGCGTTTCCAGATCCTGATTGTACTGCTGGGAAATATGCTGACTGTGGGTATCGCTGGTGATATCCATGACTGACTCCGGCGGCGTGGCGGTGACTGAGTCCGATCTTATCCAATGCGACTCATCGCACGATCATGACACAACATTGTGTCATTTCGATGACGTCGCCCCATCTTGCGAAAACGTCTATTTCGCGAGAGTGCCTGGCCGGAGGCGAAGGCGGGGGTCAGAGCGGCGTCAGCTTCGCGAACCCCAGCACCAGCCACTTGTCGCCCTCGCCTTCGAAGCTGACGTGAACGCGCGCGCGGGCGCCCTCACCTTCGGCATCGAGAATCACCCCTTCACCGAACAGCGGGTGACTGACGCGCTGGCCGAGCGAAAGCGACGGCAGATCGTCTCCGCCTTCGACGCTCGACTGCCGAGATAGGCCGGTCGACGGTCGCGACGTCACCGGCCGCGAAACCTGACCGCGCAGACGGACTTCCTCGAGCAGCTCTTCCGGAACCTCGCGCAGGAATCGCGACGGTCGCGCCAGCGTCTCGCGGCCATGCAGACGACGAATCTCGGCATAGGTCAAATAGAGCTTGCGCATGGCTCGCGTCATGCCGACATAACAAAGTCGGCGCTCTTCCTCGAGCCGCCCCGGCTCCTCCAGCGACATCTTGTGCGGGAACAGCCCCTCCTCGATACCGGCGACGAACACCACCGGAAACTCCAGCCCCTTGGCCGAGTGCAGCGTCATCATCTGCACGCAGTCTTCGAACTCGTCGGCTTCATGGTCGCCGGCGTTGAGTGCCGCCTCGGCCAGAAACGGCTCCAGCGCCGCGGCACCCTCGCCGGCCTCCTGCAGATCGACCGGGTTGCCCTCGCTCTGCGAAAACGCCCGCGCGGCGTTGACCAGCTCCTCGAGGTTCTCGACCCGAGCCTGGCCTTTCTCGCCCTTTTCGCTGCGATGATGCTCGATCAGTCCCGATATCTGAATCGTATGATCGATGATTTCGTGCAGCGCCATGCCGGCAGTGTCGTTGTCGAGCCGCTCGATCAGCTCGGCGAAGGCGTTGACCGCGTTGCCGGCGCGCCCCTTGAGCGTGGCGTCGCTCAGGCTGTCGTGCAGCGCCTGCCACAGCGACACATTGGTGTCGCGGGCGCGGGCGCGAAGAATCTCGACCGTGCGCGTGCCGATGCCGCGAGCCGGCACATTGATCACACGCTCCAGGGAGGCGTCGTCTTCGCGATTGAGCAGCAGGCGCAGGTAGGCCAGCGCGTTCTTGATCTCGAGACGTTCGTAGAACCGCTGCCCGCCGTAGATACGGTAGGGCACGCCGCTTCTGATCAGCGCCTCCTCGATCACGCGGGACTGAGCATTGGAACGGTAGAGGATCGCCATCTCGCGTCGAGAGAAGCCGTTGCGCGCCTGCTCGTTGACGGTATCGACGATGAAGCGCGCCTCGTCGAGGTCGTTGAACCCGGCGTAGACCGAAATCTTGTCGCCGGTGTCGCCCTCGGTCCACAGCTCCTTGCCCATGCGACCGCTGTTCTGGCTGATCAGCGCGTTGGCGGCATCGAGGATGACACTGGTGGAGCGATAGTTCTGCTCCAGACGCACGGTCTGGGTATTGGCGAATTCGCTCTCGAAGCGACGGATATTCTCGACCTTGGCGCCGCGCCAGCCGTAGATCGACTGGTCGTCGTCGCCGACCACGGTCATCGCGGCATGATTGTCATCGCTCTCGCTACCGGCGAGTAGCTTGAGCCAGGCGTACTGTAGCGTGTTGGTATCCTGGAACTCGTCGACGAGAATATGCCCGAAACGATCGCGGTAGTGCTTGAGCAGCGCCGGGTTGTCGCGCAGAAGCTCGAGACTTCGTAACAGCAGCTCGCCGAAGTCGACCAACCCACCGCGCTCGCAGGTCAGCTGATAGAGCTCGTAGAGCTCGACCATCTTCGCCATGTAGGCGTCGCCGTGAGTCGGCACCTGCTGCGGGCGCAGCCCCTCCTCCTTGCAGCCGCCGATGAAGTACTGCACCTGCTTGGGCGGCCAGCGCTCATCGTCGACGTTGTGATCGCGCAGCAGCCGCTTGACCAGACGCAGCTGATCGTCGCTGTCGATGATCTGAAAGTGCTGCGGCAGACGGGCGTCGTGCCAGTGGGTGCGCAGCAAACGGTGAGCGATGGAGTGAAAGGTACCGACCCACAGGCTGCGCATCGAAACGCCCTGCAGCGCTTCGAGACGTGTGCGCATCTCGCGCGCGGCCTTGTTGGTGAAGGTCACCGCGAGGATGGCGTAAGGGGAGACGCCTTCGGCCTGCAGCAGCCAGGCGATGCGATGCACCAGGACTCGGGTCTTGCCCGAGCCCGCACCGGCCAGCACCAGCATGTTGCCGGGCGGCGCGGCCACCGCCTCGCGCTGATTGGCGTTGAGAGAATCGATTAATGCCGAGACTTCATCCATGGGAACCGTGCGCTGGCCTGCTGAAAAAGTGACGCGCCAGCTTAACACAGCCCGCCGAAACCATCGGTTTCACCCGGCTGGCGCCGGCGAGACGAGGCCCGAGGGGCGTCTCAGCGCTTGGGCGCCGCGGCATCTTCGGCGGCGGCGCGGATGGCCGCATCCTGCGGGCGCTCCAGATCGGAGGGCGTCTGAGAACCCGCCGCCTGCTGCTTCTCGTCGAGAGCCGCGCCCTTGGAGGTCGTCGCCTTGGCGCTCGTGTCCGTGGCGTTCGTATCTTGGGCAGTCGCCTTGGGCTGAGCGGTCTTCGCGTCGCGCTCGGTGGCATCGCTCGAGCCAGCAGCCGAGGTGTCGGTTTCGGCTTCGCCCTTGGCAGCCGCGGCGGCCGGTGTTCTCTTCTCGGCTTTCTCGGCGCCCTCGTCGGCAGTCGAGAGATCCTGCGTAATCGCTTCGGGCTTGGGCGGCGGCTCGATAACGGTCTCGTGATGCATGTCGGCGAGCTTCTCGGCGCCCTTGGCGACGTGCTGATACATCTCACGATAGTCGTCGACCATGCGCGTCATGGTCGCGGAGACCTGCTGGAAGTGATCGCGCACCTCATCCTTGTAGGCCTTGTGCTCGCGATGGAGCTCGCGCATCGGCTCGGTGTTGTGGCCACCGAGCTTGGTGCCCAGCCAGTAACCGATCAGCAGGCAGACAGCCCCCACTGCCACCACGATCGCAATCCAGGGACCCACGCCAAGACTCTCCATAACTCCGCCGCCTCTCGAAATATCGATGAATGTTTTATGTGTCGGTGCGCTGCCGAAGCGGGTTAGCGGCCCGCCGGGCTTGAGATGCACGCTCGAATAGACCGGCCATCCGGTCACCGAGTTCCTTCGCGCGTTCCCCACCTAATCATAGTTCAGCCCCGCTCGGCCAGCCCGCAGCGCGTCTCTAGCCGCCCATGAATCGCAGCTCGAAGCTCACAGCTCGAAGCTCGTCGCTCCAAGCTCGCAGCTCTTCGCTCACAGACTCAATGAAAATCGCGGCTGCGTGGGCTGAGCCCATCGAGCAGCGCAGTCTGGTCGATCAGACGCTTGGCGATGACATGGCGCACGCCGGCGTGGCTTTCCAGCTTGCCGACGACGCGCAGCAGCCGGGATTCGAGCAGCACGCGGCGATAGCGAACGGCCAGATCCTTCCACACCACCACGTTGACCATGCCGAACTCGTCCTCGAGCGTGACGAAGACGACCCCCTTGGCCGAACCCGGTCGCTGGCGCCCGATCACCAGCCCGGCCACGGCGACTCCCAGGTCGCTCGGCAGCGTGGCGAGCCGCTGCGAGTCGACGACACTGCCGAGACCATGTCGATCATCGGCGCCCTGGGCGGCCCGCAGCAGCGCCATCGGATGCGGGCCCAGCGTCGTGCCGACACTGGCGTAGTCGGCGCGAATGGCATCGCCGATCTCGACCGGGTTGAGCGTGACCGCTGCCGCCTCGGCATCCTCTTCGTCATCCTCGCGCTCGGCGGCGTCGAGCTCGGCAAACAGGGGTAGGGAAGCCTCCACGCCGGCGACCGCCCAGCGCGCGTGATGGCGATCGCCCGAAAGCCGCTCCAGCGCACCCGCATCGGCGAGTTTCGAGAGCACCAAACGTTTGACGCCGGCGCGCGCAGCCAGTCGTTCGACGCTGACGCTGCCGGGCATGTCTCGCGCCGCCAGTACCCGTTGCGCATCGGACCGAGCCAGTCCCTTGATCATGTGCAGTCCGAGTCGAATCGCCAGGCCGCCGGTGCTCTCTGGCGCGTCTTCCAGCGTGCTCTCCCAACGGCTTTCGAGAATATCGACGGCACGCACTTCGACGCCGTGGCGCCGGGCATCCTGCAGTACCTGATCCGGCGTGTAGAAGCCCATCGGCCAGCTATTGATCAGCGCGCAGGCGAAAATCGCCTGTTCGTGGCATTTGAACCAGCAACTGGCATAGGTCAGCAGTGCAAAGCTCGCGGCGTGGGATTCCGGGAAACCGTAGCTGCCGAAGCCCTTGATCTGCTCGAAGATCCGCTCAGCGAACTCACGCGTGTAGCCGCGTTCGCGCATCCCCTCGGTGATCCGCTGGCGATGGTGTTCGAGCCCGCCGTGACGCTTCCATGCCGCCATCGCGCGGCGCAGCTGATCCGCTTCACCGGGAGTGTAGCCCGCCGCGGCGATCGCCAGCGCCATGACCTGCTCCTGAAACAGCGGCACGCCGAGGGTGCGCTCGAACACCGCCTTGACCTCCTCGGACGGATACGTGATCGCCTCCTCGCCGTTTCGGCGCTTGAGATAGGGGTGAACCATGTCGCCCTGGATCGGCCCCGGACGCACGATCGCGACCTCGATCACCAGATCATAGAACGTGGCCGGCTTGAGCCGCGGCAGCATCGCCATCTGCGCGCGCGATTCGATCTGGAACACGCCGATGGTGTCGGCGCGCTGGATCATCGCGTAGGTGTCGGCGTCTTCGGACGGAATTTCGGCAAGCCCCCAGTCCTGACCACGGTGGCGTTCGAGCAGCTGGAAGCTGCGTCTGAGCACGCTCAGCATGCCCAGCGCGAGAACATCGACCTTCAGAAGCCCGACCAGATCGAGATCGTCCTTGTCCCACTGGATCACGGTGCGCTCGGCCATGGCGGCATTTTCCACCGGCACCAGGGTGTCGAGCGGCTGATCGGAGATGACGAAGCCGCCGGGGTGCTGGGAAAGATGGCGCGGAAAGCCGATCAGCGTGCCCGCCAGCACCAGCAGCCGCTTGAGCTGCGGCTCGTCCGGCTCGAAGCCCTGCTCGCGAAGGCGCGTCGCATCGGGGATCTCATCGGTCCAGCGACCGGCACAGCGCGCCAGTTGATCGATCCGCTCCGGAGCAAAGCCGAGGGCACGCCCGATATCGCGAATGGCACCGGCGGCATGATAGTGGCTAACCACCGCCGTCAGCGCGGCGCGATGGCGTCCGTAGCGGCGAAAGACGTACTGGATCACCTCCTCGCGGCGCTCGTGCTCGAAATCGACGTCGATATCCGGCGGCTCGTCGCGCTCCTTGGAGATGAAGCGCTCGAACAGCAGCTCGCTTTTCGACGGGTCGATCGAGGTGATGCCGAGCGCGAAACAGACCGCCGAATTAGCCGCCGAGCCGCGCCCCTGACACAGAATGCCCTGACGCCGAGCGAAGTCGACGATGTCTTGCACGGTCAGGAAATAGTGCTCGTAGCCCAGCGACTCGATCAGCGTCAGTTCGTGTTCGATCTGCCCGGCGGCCTTTGTCGGCACGCCTTCGGGCCAACGCCAATGACAGCCTTCAAGCGTCAGTGCGCGCAAGTGCGCAGCCGGCGTCAGACCGGGCGGCACCACCTCATGGGGATAGGTGTACTCGAGCTCGCCGAGATCGAAACGACAACGTGCCGCCAGCGCCACCGTCTCTGCCATCAGCTCGCGCGGATAGATCGCCGCCAGCGCATCGCGCGTTCGCAGGTGACGTTCACCGTTGGCAAACAGCGCGCAGCCGGCCTCGAACACGCTGACGTGATGATGAATCGCGGTCAGGCAGTCCTGCAGCGCACGACGACCGCGGGCGTGCATGTGAACGTCACTTGCTGCCAGCGCGGGTATCGCAAGCTCAGCGGCCAGCCGAGTCAGCTTCTCGAGCCGGGTCGTATCGTCGAGTCCCGCCTCGAAGCCATAGTGGAGTTCCACCGCGAGCCACAGACGACCGGGAAAATAACCTGCCAGACGCGCCCCCACGGCAGCATCGTCGTCGACCGTGGGAATCCACAGCGCAAACAGCCCCTCAGCGCCCTCGAGTTCGGCCAGGTCGTGCTCGTGAAGCCGATATTCACCCTTGGGAGCACGACCGCGCACGCGAGTGATCAGCCCGCATAGCGCGGCGTAACCGGCGCGGTTTTCCACCAGCAGCACCAGTTTGATGCCGCTGTCGGTGGTGAACTCGGCACCGACGATCAGCGCGACGCCATGCTCGCGCGCGGCCTGCCAGGCACGCACGATGCCGGCGAGCGTCGCCTCGTCGGTGATCGCCAGCGCCCGGTAACCCAGCCGGGCCGCTCGGGCGAACAGTTCATCCGCCGTGGAAGCGCCGCGCTGAAAACTGAACGCGGAGAGGCAGTGAAGCTCGGCGTATTCTTTATAGGCGCCCGAAGCCGCGCCAAACCCTTCATAGGCGTCCGTAGATGCGCCGAGAGCATCGTTTGTGGCCTTTTCGCCACCTGCGCGAGTGCCACCCACGCGAGAGAAAAGATCGCTCATCCGAACCAACCGTGAAGATAGAGTCCGGGCTGCCCGGGTTGGCGCCAGACCCAGGCATGGCGGCCGTCGTGCCATTCGGCAAGGTAGTAGTCCCGGCGCACGTCATCGCCATCCCACCAGCCGCTTTCGATACGCTCCGGTCCCGCCAGCAGGCGCGTGATTTCCGCTTCGCAGCGCTGCGGTTCGGCGACCAGCCAGCCAGGCCGTCGCCGCCGTTCGAGCGTTTCCCCCGCGCGCGGGCCGGCAGCGGCGAGAACGGCCGCCTCCGGACGATGCTCACGGTGCTCGATCAAAGGTTTCAGTGCCGACGCCCCCAGTCGCGCGACCAGCCGCTGATGCAGCTCGGTCCAGGCCTGTGCCTGGCGTGCCGGGCCATCCAGCAGTTCCCGGCGCAGAGGGGTGTAATCGCTCACCTGTTCGGCGCCGAGCTCGAGCGCCATGACCGGCCCCTCGAGTCGAACGCGTTCCAGATGCGCTCGGGTCAGCGTCAGCAGCGTGTCAGGATCGCGCTGCACGCGAAGCAGTCCGATGTCGACGTACTGGGGCGATCGGTCCTCCAGCTCCAAGGTCAGACGAAAGCGCTCGACACCGGCATCCTGCCCGATCAAGAAGAGTCCCAGCTCCTGCAACAAGCGCTTGAGCGGAAAAGCGAGACTGGCCACGGCATGAACGGGCCGGTCGAACTCGAACCGTCGCGAGAAGCGCGTACTCGGTCGGTAGAGATCCAGCGCCAGCGGCCACTCACCGCGAAGCTCACCCAGATGACGCATCACGCTGGCACCGAAACGCCGCGCCAGCGCGCTGCGCGGCAGGGCAAAAAGCTCCCCGAGATAGCGAAATCCACTGCGCTTGAGCGTCTCGACCTCCTCGCGCGCGAGACCGGCCCGTTCGAGCCTGAGCGCGCCGAGCGCCGACTCCAGCCCGGCATCGTCCACCGCCATCCCGTCATGCGCGTTGACCAGCACCCGCGCGGCTGCCGGGTTGGGGGCGATGACCAGACGATGCGAAAAACCGAGCTCGTCCAGTTCGCGGCGCAATCGCGCCTCCAGATTCGGCCAGGGGCCGAAGAGTGAGAAGCCGCTGGCCACCTCGAACACCAGCGCGTGCGGATAGTGAAGACTCACTTGCGCACTGTAGCCATACGCCCAGGCCGCCAGTCGATGGCGCCAGCGCTCCACCAGCGCCGACTCGTAGGCCGCCGTCTCGAGGCGCTGGCTCGACTCGAACCCGGCGCCCTTCTCTGGCGCGGCTTCGGGCGCCTTGAAACGGCCAGGCGCGGCTACGGGCACCCTAAAGCGACCTGGCGCGGCTTCGGGCGCCTTGGAAAGCGGCGCCATAAAAAGCGCCTCGGCGAATCCCAGCGCCTGCCCGGGCCGAACCCCGCGCGTTCGAGCGGCGGCATTCGCCGCGCGAATGATCTGACGCTGCGGTGGGCCGTCGGTCAGCGCGAAAGGGGCTTCGGGGTCGGCGCGACGGCGCAGCGCACCCTCGAGCGCCAGGCGTGGAAACAGAAGACAGATCCAGCGCATGGCGTCACCCGCCACCGCCGAAGGCGATGCGCTTCACGGGCGCCCAACCGCCACGGCACTTGAGGATTTCCGCTTCGCCGTGACGATGCAGACGCAGGCGCAGCGATACCGGCGAGGCCTCTTCCAGACGGCCGACAGGGCGGCTGACGAATGCCAGCGTCTCGCCACTGGCCGCCGCCACCTGCAGCCGACGCATGGCGCGAGCGTCGGCCTGCGGCAGCCAGGCCACCACGGCGGCGCAGCAGCCGGCACGCAGACACTGCTCGGTAGCCCAGAGCGCTTCGCGCCCTGTCACATCCAGCCAGTGACACTGGGAAAGCGTCAGCCCCGCGCCGCGCCACGCCGCCGGATACGGCATCGCCGGCGGCGAGATCAGCACGACCGGCTCGGCGGCGGCGGTCAGACGCGCCAACAGCGGCCACAGCAGCGCCAATTCACCACTGCCAGTACCGTTCGACAGCAGCTCACTGACCGCACTGCGCGGCCAGCCGCCACCGGGAAGCACACTATCCAGTGCCGCGTGCCCCGTAGCCTCGACACGATCGCGAGGCTCGTCGACGTCCGACTGCACACGCCAAACCTGGCGGCTGTCGATGAGCGATTCGAGTTCATTCATCGCCAAGTATTCCGGCAGGCGCACAGAGGCGAATCGACTCGTTGCAAAAGGTGAAAGCGACGCGACATGGTGATGACCGGAAGCATGAATCGGAAAGGTCAGTGTCGCGCAAACAGAAAATACTGTCTATATATACAGTATATTTCCGGTCAGCAATCGCCGGAGCAGGCCTTTGCCAAAAGCAAATCTCGCCCTTTAAGATGTCTTAATATAAGTCTAAGGAAAGCTGATTTTGGTACGCATCTACGACTTGGCGTCAGAGCGGTTCTGGGATATGGACGAAGAAGACCCCCGCAGAGCACTCGTCTTCAAGGCGCTTCAGCACTATGGCGGGATTGATACGATAGAAAGTCGAAACCAAGTCAATCGCGCTATCGTTCGTGGTCAACATGGACTGAGTTACCGCGATCTCTGCGTTTCAGTCACTTCCATCCACGATCGTAAACACTGACGCGCGCGAGCGGCTATCGCCCGTCACGATGCACTATTCGAGACGCGAAGCGCTCCCAGGCTCTTCTTGATTGCCTTGAGCTGGTCGCTGATCTGGGGGCCACGGTTCTTGGCCACGCCCACCGCGAGGACGTCGATGGTCAGCAGATGCGCGATTCGCGACGTCATGGGAATGTAGATCTCGGTATCTTCCTGAACGTCGACCGGTAGCGTCAGGCTCACCGCGTCGGCCAGCGGTGAGCCACTGGGGCAAAGCCCGATCACGGTGGCCCCCGCCTTGACCGCCGTCTTGGCGCTCGACACCAGCGCGCGCGTGCGGCCAGTCTGCGAAATCGCCACGACCACGTCGCCCTCCTTCAACGTCGCGGCGGACATTGCCTGCATGTGCGGGTCGGAGTAAGCCGAGGTCTGGATCTGCAGGCGGAAGAACTTGTGCTGCGCATCGGCGGCGACGATACCCGAGGCCCCGTAGCCGTAGAATTCGACGCGGTTGGCGACCACCAGCGCAGCGATCGCCTTGCCCAGCGCCTCGTTGTCGAGTCGATCACGAACGTCTTCGAGCGTCTCGATGGTGCTGTCGAAGATACCGTGGGAGAACTCGGAGACGCTGTCGCCGTCGGTCATGGTGAACTGGGCGTACTGGCTGCCCTTCGCCATCATCTGCGCCAGCTTGAGCTTGAACTCCTGAAAACCGGCCATGCCCATGGCGCGGCAGAAACGCACCACCGTCGGCTCGCTGACCTGGGCTTCGCTGGCGAGATCGGTGATTCGCATCAGAATCACTTCCTCAGGATGGCGCAGCACGAAGCGCGCCACCTTCTGCTCCGAGCGGCGCAACGTATCCATGTGCACGCGCAATTCATCGAACAACGAACGGCTCATGGCAAATTCTCTCTGGTCAGCATGGCGCTCAGTATGCCCGAGTCGCTACCGGGTCACACGTTGAAGGCGAGCGTTGACAGCATGAAAAAAGTGACACGTCACACTCTTGTCATCTCGGGTATAGTATGCATGTCGGCGTCAAACCCGACGGTTCCGAGGATGCCAGGAGATTCGGTCAATGAAAGACATCGAAAATCTTCACACCCTGAAGAGCGAAATTCTCGACATTTTCATGCATATCGAAGTCGACGAGCATGAGCAGCGCAAGCGCAAGGCCGCCGTCCGCTACCTCAAGGCTCGCCGCGGGATCGAGCGTCGCGAGGAGAAACGCCGTCTGGCAGAGGATATCGCCGAACTACCCGACTGACGCCTTCGCTCAGCGCCATACCGTCAAGACAACGACGGCCGCCTCGTTAATCAAGCGGCCGTCGATTCATCCACCTCGCAGTCCACTCAGGCAGCGAGGTCAGGCCTCTCTCGCCTTCGAATCGCTTGTCCTACAGGCTGTTGAAGAACACCACGATCACACCGATAGGCGCCACGTAACGCGACACATAGTGCCAAAGCACACGCCCTTTCGGCCCGAGACCCAGCTCCTGTTTCACACTCTCGCCATCCAGGAACCAGGCGGTGAAAACGATCGCGGCGAGCCCGGTCAGTGGCAGCATCAGCTTGCTGGTCAACGCATCGAGCAGATTGAAGATATCGAGGCCAAACGGCGCAAAGCCGGACCATAGATTGAACGCCAGCAGCGCGGCGATCCCGAGCGTCCAGGTTGCCAGCGCTGCCACGAAGGCGGAGGCCAGACGAGAGAGCGGCGTACGCTCCTCGAGAAACTCCGTCACCGGCTCCAGCAGCGAGATCGCCGAGGTCAGCGCGGCCACGGTCAGCAGGGCAAAGAAGATCGCTCCGAACGCGAAACCGCCCGGCATATCGATGAAGGCCAGCGGCAGGGTGACGAACAGTAAACCCGGCCCGGCGCTCGGATCGAGATTGTTGGCAAACACCACCGGAAAGATCGCCATGCCGGCACCCAGCGCAATGACGGTATCCAGAATGACCACGGTCCGCGCCGTCTTGATCAGGTTGACGTCCTGTCCCAGATAGGAGCCGTAAGCCATCATGATGCCCATCCCCAGCGACAGGGTGAAGAAGGCGTGGCCCAGCGCGGCCAGCACGACGCCACCGTTCAGCTTGCTCCAGTCCGGCGAGAACATGAAGGTCGCAGCCTCCTTGAAACCGGAGGTGGTTGCGCCGAAGCCGATCAGCCCGATCAACGCCACGATCAATAGCGGCATCAACCACTTCGCCGCGCGCTCCAGCCCACCCTTGACGCCCCCGGCGACGATGCCGAACGTCAACAGCATGAACAGCGTATGCCAGAAAAGTAGCGTACCCGGCTGCTTCAGCAGCGTGTCGAAGTAATCGCCCACCGCCACACCGCTGGACTGACCCAGATCGCCGGTCAGCGTGCTCCAGGCATAGTTGAGGGACCAGCCGCCGACGACGCTGTAGAACGAGAGGATCAGAAATGAGCCGAGAATCCCGGCGATACCCACCAGCACCCAGTCCGGCGACTTCTTCGATTCGCGACTCAGCGTCTGCATGGTGTTGACCGGGTTGGATTGCCCGCGCCGGCCGAGCAGCCACTCGGAAACCAGAATCGGCAGCCCGATCAAGGCAATACAGACCAGATAGACGAGCACGAAGACCGCGCCGCCGCTGTCGCCCACCATGTAGGGAAATTTCCAGATATTGCCGAGACCGACCGCCGAACCGGTCGCCGCGAGAACGAACGCCGTGCGCGAAGACCACTGCGCATGGGTGTGGTTTTTAGCCATTGCTGTCATCCATTGTGTCGAGCCAGGCAGCCAAAGTGCACTGCCAGATTCCCTGACCCGCGTCAGAAGGTGGCATATCGTGCCTAAAGCTCGCGATTGGCGCAAATCGACGACAGTTTGAAGATTTTTTAGAAAGGGTAGCCACTAAATTCGGTTTTCAGCAGCAATATCCATCCCACGGGGATGCACAGATGCCTGCAGACGAGCTCGCCTGACGCTGACTCCAGTAATCATTGGATGGGTTGCAATAGATGTATATTTTGAGAATATACAAAGCATGATCGATCTGGCGCAGATTACCGGCTTTGATTGGGACGAGGGTAACGCTCGCAAGAGCGCAGACAAGCACGACGTTCGCCAATCCGAAGCCGAACAGCTGTTTTTCAATCAGCCACTGCTGCTGACCGAGGACGCCCGTCATAGCGCTGACGAACCTCGCTATCATGCCCTCGGCGTGACTGATGATCGGCGTCGGCTGCACATCACGTTCACGCTGCGCCGTTCGGGCACCCTGATCCGCGTGATTTCCGCCCGCGACATGCACCGCAAGGAGAGGAGGGTTTATGAACAAGACCAGAACGACGCCTGAGTTCAAGAGCGAAGCGGATGAACGCGCGTACTGGGAAAGTCACGACTCCACCGAACACGTCGATTGGACCCAGGCCCAACGCGCCGAGATGCCAAACCTGAAGCCCTCGACCAAGACGATCTCCCTTAGATTACCCGAGTCGCTGCTGGACCGAATCAAGATCGAAGCCCACAAGCGAGATATGCCCTATCAATCGTTGATCAAGGCTTGGTTGGCCGATGACGTGAAGACCCATCGATCGTCATGATCGTTCTGTATCCGGATATGAATGTATCCGAGAGGGCGCATGAGATGCGGCCAACACCCTTTTGGCCGCCCGCTCGATGACCGCAAAAATCGGCAACGTCGACACAGTGTAGCCCGGAGGCCTTCGAGGCCCGAGTGATCACTTGAGTCGGCATCCATCAATTCTGGCCAAGATCAGGCAACACCTTTCCGAAGTGACCAGGTGTTGCACTCAGAATCTGCGTCCGAGCAGAGTAAAAAGATCGCGAGCCGAATGTACAGTATATCGTGTTAATAACTTAATCATTAAACAGTTGTCAGGCCCCATGTAATAGCCGAAAAATTTGATATCCATCACTGGATTGAGCCGTGTAGCCGGGAAAAAAAGATGGATACTGCCAAGGAATCGCCGTCATGAAGAATTGAATTAAACAAAACCAAAAGCAGAATCGGATGCCATAATCGAAAATTTCACTGCTGGGCCCATGATTCATGAGCCAGTAAAGCGCTACAGCACTGGCCAATGATGTCAAAGGACCTGCACTCAAGATCATTACCTGAAGCCAGATGCTGTCAACGTTTTCCCAGTAACAGTGTCCTTTATAGAAAGGAAATATAGAACTTTTCACTTCGAGATTTCGCAGAGAAAACCGCCATACAAAATTCGCGTTTCCCATAACAATTTTCACTGGCTTATCCATCAGCAATGGCAAAGCCGCATGCCCCAACTCATGTAAAAATGTCGCCAAAGGCATCAAGATAAAAAACCCAATAAAACTTGTTGCCATCAAAAGCATGGAAAAACCTCGTTATTGTTGTCGATTTAAATCACAAATACACAGTTTCAAACCATTTTACGTCTGGTGGTTCAGTACGCGCTGAGCCGCCCGCTCGATGGCCGCAAAATCAGCGCCCGGCACCAGAGCTGCGCTAATGGCTTCTGCTGATACGGGATCATGTCGCTCCAGCCACAGCAGCGCCTTCTTGGGCCCTTCGAACCACAGATTGCGTAACAGGAAATAGTCCTCGAGCAGCGAGGTGAGCAACCAGGCCCGCCGATAGTTACCCTCGGCGTCACCGCGGCGAGTGCGCCTCAGCATCTTCTCGATCCAGACACGGCGGGCCTGCTGCTCATCGGCGGGCAACGCGGCGGGCCCGGCAACCCATTTTCGCTCCAGTAATCCCATGAAAGCGTCTGCCGTGCCCCGGTGCTGAAGCAGGATGATGGCACCACGAAAACGTAGGTGCTCGTCTTCCGGATCCCGGAGCACGGACTCCGAATAGACGAAGCCATCGACGAAGATTCCCTCGTGCACATAGGCTTCCCGAACCGCACGCTCGACGGGGCCAAAAGCGGCGATATCGAGATCGCTCTCCGGCGTGGCAGTGCCATTGGCGGCAGAGCCGTAGAGCAGAATCGTGTGAGCCGCGAACCGCGATTGAAAATTCGCGGCGATCGCGCCGAGCCGTGATCTGTTATCCAAGAGTCATCCATCCCGTCATTGTTTTTTGGCATTCGTTTTTGGCATCCGGTTTTGGCGTTCAAAACAGCGAAACCTGACGCTCGCCGGCAAATTCCGCCAGCGGGGGCAGCTCGATGCGCTCGGCAAGGCGGGTGTAGAACAATCGTGCGAGTTCCGGGGCCTGTCGGTTATCCGGTGTGTGCACAAAGAGAAAAGGGGTTTTCCCCTGTTTTATCCACAGGCTGAGCCGTTCAATCCACGGTTCGAATCGGGCCAGATTGATGCCTTCGTCGAAGTGTCCAATAAAGCGAATAACGGGGTTGACCGCCGTGGAGAGCACGTGTAATGGGACTTTCGGCTTTTCGCTTTGCGCTGACTCGAGCTCCTTGTCAAGCCCTGCAGGCGTTGCAAAGAGCGCACGAACGTCCAGCAAAATGCGATTGGCCTCTTGACTTATCAACAAGCGGTTGAATGCCTGCTCAGCCATCCCCTTGTGGAAAAAATCATGCTGCCTGACCTCGACACCACACGGAATGCCCTTTGGCCACCGGGCAAGCAGTCGTTCGAGCGCCGGCAGTTCGGCATGGCCAAAATCTCGCGGTAGCTGAACCATGATCGGCCCCAGTCGATCTTCCAGCGGCGAAAGCCGTTCGATAAAACGTTCGAATTCGTCGTCGACATCGCGCAAGCGCTTGCCGTGAGTCAACTGGCTGGGCAGCTTGAAACAGAAGCGGAACGTCGATGGTGCCTGCTCGGCCCAGGCAGCCACCGTCTCGGTTTTCGGAATGCCGCTGTAGAAGGTGGTGTTGCCCTCCACGGCGTTGAAAACGCGAGCGTAATCGGCAAGGTCGACATCGCCGTGCGCGGGCAGCAGACTGCCTCTCCAGTCAGCATTGGCCCACATCGCCATGCCCAGGTAGAGCGGCGGCTCGGCCCGGGCATTCAACGATGTCTCGTCAGCCGTCAGCGTAAACGCTCCGCATGCAGGGTCACCGTCGGCGAAACGATATCGTGCTGCGCCGCGATCATGGCGAGTTCGCGGGATCCGGCGCGATGTGTATGTTCGAAAAGCATCTGCACGGCCGCCGCCGTCTGTTCGAGCGCGCGAGCTGGGCCCTCATCTTTGACGCCCGCTCTTAGCGTGTGTGCCAGGAACAGCGCAGCGGTGAAGTCACCGGCGCCGTTGGGCGGCACTTCGAAGGCGACCTTGGGGGTGGCGATTCGCCAGCTGCCGGCAGGCGCGTCGACCAGCATGCCGATCTGTTCGCCGTCATCGCCCGCGATCTCCAGTGAAGTGACCAGCACGACCTTCGGCCCCTTGGCGCGTAGATCGGCAGTGGCGGCGAGTGCGTCCTCCAGCGTCCGGATGTCCCGCCCGACGAGAAAGCCGAGTTCGAACTGATTGGGGGTAACGATATCCGCGCGCCCGATGGCGTGGTCTCGCATCCACTGGGGGATGCCCTCGCGCACGAAAAAGCCGCGGCCGACGTCGCCCATCACCGGATCGCAGCAGTAGAGCGCCGCCGGGTTGGCCTGCTTGACCCGGTCGACGCTCTCCAGCACGGCGCGGCCGATGCCTTCGTCGCCCATGTAGCCCGACAGCAGCGCATCGACGCCATCGAGTCCGACCAGCGATTCGACACCGTCGAGCACGTCCTTGAGATGATCGGGCGAGAAGACCTCGCCGGTGAAGGCACCGTAGCCGGTGTGATTGGAGAACTGGACGGTATTGATGGCGGTGACTTCAAGCCCCAGACGCTGCAGCGGGAAGACGGCAGCGCGATTGCCGACATAGCCGTAAGCGACGTGGCTCTGAATGGAGATGACGTGAGTCATGAAGAATTCCGATGCGGATGCAAAACGCCTAGTGTAAACGTCCATTCGCACCCGTGGCACCGCAGACGACGACGCTCGAGGCCGCTTGCTCGACGCCGGTGGGCGGTGACGTTATGCTCGCTGCTGATTTTTCGACACGCCGATTGTGCTGCTTCAAGGACTGAAACCTCATGCTCCATGCCGGGCGGATTCCCGCGCATTACCGCTTTCACCGCGCCCCGGCGCTATTGGTCTCACTGCTGCTGGCGTTGATCGTGGCCGGCTGCAGTAGCGCGCCGGTAACCACAATACCCGGCGGCAACGCAGAGAACCGGGTCACGCAGCGCGACCGCGTCACCGATTGGCACAATCTTCCCGGCTGGAGTCAGGATCAGCCCATGGCGGCCTGGAGTGCTTTTCAGGAGAGCTGCACCCGGCTCAAGCGAAAGTCCGCGTGGAAAAGCGTCTGTCATGACGCCCGATCGGTCGATCCGCTCAACGCCGTAGCGATTCAACACTTCTTCGAGACTCGCTTCACGCCCTATCGCATCACCAACAGCGACGGCAGCGCTACCGGCCTGATTACCGGCTACTACGAGCCAATCCTGCGCGGCTCGCGCGTTCGCGGTGGCCCGTATCAAACCCCGCTCTATCGATACCCGAGATACTGGAAAAAACACACGCACGTCGGACCGACTCGTCGAGAACTCCGCGCCAGCGGCGACCTCGACGGCACCGAACTGGTCTGGGTCGATGATCCCGTGGAGGCCGCCTATCTCCAGATTCAGGGTTCCGGTCGGGTCGAGCTGACCGACGGCACCACCATGCGGGTCGCCTATGCCGGCACCAACAATCAGCCGTTCCAGTCGTTTGCCAGACGCCTGATCGAGCGCGGCGAGATCACGCCGGCGGAGGCCACGCTGCCTGGCGTGCGGGCCTGGGCCAAGGCGCACCCGGATCAGGTCGAGACGATGCTCGACGTCAATCCGCGCGTCGTCTTCTTTCGTGAGCTGGCAGGCGCCGACGCGCTTGACGAGACCAGCGGCCCCATCGGCGCACTGGGGGTACCGCTCACCTCGGAGCGCAGTATCGCCGTCGACCCCGACGAGATTCCGCTTGGCGCACCGGTTTTCCTATCGACCACCCAGCCGCTCTCGAATCAGCCGCTGCAGCGGCTGATGGTCGCTCAGGACACCGGTAGCGCGGTGAAGGGCGCCGTGCGTGCGGATTTCTACTGGGGACATGGCGATGCCGCAGGCGAAGCGGCAAGCCGGATGAAGCAGCGCGGCGAAATGTGGGTACTGCTGCCCCGATGAAGCGGCGTCGGACGGTCCTGGCACCGCCAGGACCGTCCGGCACGCGCTAGAGCGCGCCGGAGAACGCCTTCTTCACCCGCAGTGCGGCGATGACTTGGATGATGCCGTAGACCAGTGCGACCACGCCGATCCAGATGGCGGTCACCACGAGACCGCTGAGCGGGCTGGCCACCAGCAGAATCCCCAACAGCAGCGCCAGCACACCGCTTAACACCGTCCAGCCTTCACCGGGTGCGCTACGGCGAATCTTCAACCCGAGCATGAGCCGGTAGATGCCGGCGATGACCAGCCAGATTCCCACCAGGATCAGCAGTGCGCTGGCCATGGAGAGCGGATCGAAGATCGCCACCAACCCGAACAGCACCGAAAAGGCGCCGTAAAAGATCAGCCAGCCCTTGCCCGCGCCGCGGTAGGTTGCCGCCGTGACCAGCGTGGTGATCCCTTCCGCCAGCGCCATGATGCCCATGATCCAGGTCAGCGCCGCGATCGCGACCAGCGGCTTGAATACCGCGATCAGACCGAACACGATAGCGATCACGCCGAACGCCATCAGAATCCACCAGCTTCGCCCGACCAAACTTCTGGAAACGGTTGCCATCGCTCTCCTCCTTGCCTGAACCTGCTAATAACCATAGACGCTGACAGGAGCGACATCGATGCCGAAAACCGAATCGCCCACGCCGTCGCTGGCCGTCGTCACCGGCGCCACGGCGGGTCTGGGCTTGGAAACCGCAAGAGGACTCGTCAAGGCCGGTTATCGCGTCATCATCGCCGGTCGCAACGCCGACAAGGGCGAGCTTGCCTGCCGTTCGATTCGCCAGCACGACGCTGCCGCCGCGGTCGAGTTCGCGCTGCTCGACCTCGATAGTCTGGACTCGGTGCGCTCGTTCGCCGCGACGCTTCGCCAGCGGGAGCACGCGCTGGCCAGGCTGATCAATAACGCTGGCCTGATGGCGCTGCCCCGCCGCGAGCTGACCGCAGACGGCTTCGAGCGTCAGCTGGGCGTCAACTACCTTGGCCACTTCCTGCTCACCAGTCTGCTGCTGCCGCTGCTCAGCGCTCATTCACGGCTTCCCGGCCACGAGAATGACCCGGCCAGAGTCGTCCAGCTCTCGAGCCTGGCCCACCGCAGCGGCCGGATCGAGTTCGACGACCTCGACGGTGCGCGTCGCTACGATCCCTGGCGCGCCTATCGTCAGTCCAAGCTCGCCATGCTGCTGTTCGCGCAAGCCCTGGCGAAGCGCAGCGTCGATCACGGCTGGGATATCGTGAGCGTCGCTGCTCACCCCGGTCTTTCACGCACGGCGCTATTCGATCATGGGGTCAAGAGCCGGCCGCTGGCAGGCACGATCTTCAAACTACTGATGCCGCTGCTGAGCCAGTCCGCCGCCGATGGCGCCCGTCCCACGCTGCACGCCGCACTCGCCGAGGGCGTTCACGGCGGCGACTACTTCGGCCCCAATGGCTTCGCCGAGACTCGCGGCAAACCCAAGCACGCTCACCGCAGCAACGCGGCCAGGGATCAAATCGTTGAAGATCGGTTGTGGGCGGTGTCCTGCGAACTGACCGGGGCCCGTTGGCCCGATTAGCCAGGTCGAAGTCGCCACGCGTCGAGTCATGACGTTGAAGACATTGCTCATTAATGTTATGTTATAACGTAAATGCGTGTATCCACCTCTCGTGCCCGCGTGTACCGCACCTGAGTCTTTCCGCTGCAGGCCCAAGCCTCGTCGCAGTCAACCCGACGCCTGCCGCGGCAGGGCGATTCGAGGGTTCATCCGCCTGCCAATCTCATCTTTACGTCATTCATCCGGAGCCTTGTTCATGTCGTTATCCCGCCGTTTACTGTCATCCCTCGTGGCGCTCTCCGTCATTTCCGTTGCCGGCATCGGTTCGGCCCAGGCAGCCATTCACGCGGTGGCCGCCGAAAGCAGCTACGGCAGCATGGTCGAATCGATCGGTGGCGATCATGTCGATGTCGTCTCGTTGCTCGATAGCCCCGACGTCAACCCGCACGCCTTCCGCGCCGATCCGAAGATCGTCAGGAATCTGGAACAGGCCGATCTGGTCGTGCTCAACGGACTGGGTTTCGACGGCTGGATGGAGCCGCTGCTCAAGAGCACCGATGGCGCCGAGCGTCAGGTCATCCGCGCCAGCGAAGCCGGCAGCCACATGATCATGGCGGACAAGAATCCGCACCTGTTCTACTCCCCGCAGATCATGCTGGCGACCGCCAGCCGGGTAGCTAGCGCGCTGGAGACGATCGACCCAGACAACGCCGACGACTATCGCGACAATCTCGCCGCATTTCAGCAGTCGCTGCTGCCGGTCTACGGCGCCGTTCAGCAAGTGATCGCCGATCACCCCAACCTGAGCATCACGGCCACGGTGCCGGTCTACAGCTACATGATCGCGCTGCTCGGCTACGAGAATCGCTATCACGATATCCAGTTCGCTTCGATGGATAACCATCAGCCGAGCGCCCAGCAGGTCGCGATCTTCACCGACGCGCTGAAGCAACACCAGGTCGATCTACTGATCTACAACCTGCAGGTCAACAACCGTCTGACGCAAAATCAGGTCAGTACGGCCAAGGAAGCGGGCATCCCGACCGTTGGTGTCAGCGCCATTCCGCTGCACGGCGAAGATTATGCCCAGTGGCAGATCGAGCAGCTCGACGCCATCGATCAGGCGCTAAACCAGGCCGATCAGGACGCGAACCCGGAAAATCATGGCTGATGAGCCACTGATTCACGCCCGAGACATCGCCGCCGGCAAAGGGTCGGCGAGCGTGTTCGAGGCCCTGTCGTTCACGATCGCGCCCGGCAGTTTCACCGCACTGGTCGGTCCCAACGGGGCCGGCAAGACCAGCCTGTTCGAGACGCTGCTCGGGCTGGTGCCGCTGCATGCCGGCACCCTGGCGGTCATGGGCGACAAGCCCCGGCGCGCCAGGCGCCACATCGCCTACGTGCCGCAGGCCTCCAGACTGCTTCATGACGATGCGTTGATCGGTCGCGAATTCGTCAGCGCGGCCTATCAGGCACACCGTTGGGGCATGCCGCTGCCGAACCGTCGCCGGCAACGGTCGCGGGTCGTCGACGCGGCACTGGAAACGGTCGATGCCAGCGATCTGGCACGGCGCCGCCTGTCGACGCTTTCAGGCGGCCAGCGTCAACGCCTGCTGATCGCCCAGGCACTGGTCAACGATCCTCATCTGATCCTGCTCGACGAGCCCCTCTCCCAACTCGACCCCGCCGCGCGGGATCGCATCGTCTCGGTAGCCGATGCGCTGGCGCGCCGCGGGATCGCCGTCATTTTCAGCACCCACGACATCAACCCTGTGCTGCAGGTATGCGATCAGGTGCTTTACCTGGCCGGCGGTCGCGGACGTGCCGGACGTGTCGACGAGATCATCTGCGACTCTACGCTGAGCGAGCTCTACGGCACGTCGATGCGCGTCATCAGCGAAGGCGGGCGCCGCTTCGTGTTCGAGGGGAGCCAGCGTCGGCTCCGGGCGGTGGGCCAGTGATGCTGCCCGAGTTTCTGCGCTACGACTTCATGCAGAACGCCTTCCTGGCGACCACGGTCATCGCGCTGATGGGCTCGCTGGTGGGCTATTTCGTCGTGCTGCGCCGCCAAGCGTTCGGTTCGCATGCGTTGAGCAACATCGGCTTTGCCGGCGCTGCCGGGGCGTCGCTGATCGGCGCCGAGCCGATGGTCGGGCTGCTGGTCTTCGTGCTCGGAGCGGCACTGCTGATGGCATGGTCGGGGCGCAACGTGGGCGAACGCGACGTCAGCGTGGGCATGATCCTGATGTTCTCGCTGGGTCTCGGAGCGCTCTTCATCAATCTCTACAGCGCCAACGCCAACGCCGCCATCGGCATCCTGTTCGGCAGCGTCTTCGGCATCGATGCCAGCCAGATTCGCTGGATCACGATCACTTCGCTGGTCGTGCTGGCGGGGCTCATCGCGCTGTTCCGGCCGCTGCGATTCTCGAGTCTCAACCCGGATGCCGCGCGCGCCAAAGGCATTCCGGTCTCGCTGATCGATACCCTGTTCCTGCTGCTGCTCGGCGCCGCATCGGCCATTGCGGTGCCGGTGATCGGTGCGCTTTTGAGCTTCGCCATCTTCATCGGCCCCGCCAGCGCCGCCCAGGCCTGGAGCGGACGCGTCGGCATCGGGCTTGCATTGACCGCGCTGCTCGCGCTCGGCGAAGCCCTGGGCGGGCTGGTGATCTCCTACTATGCCAACCTGCCGGCATCGTCCTGCATCGCTGCCTTGAGTTTCGGCCTCTATGCGCTGAGCCGGCTGACGCGTTACGGTCTGCCGATCTCGTCTCTCTCACGCTCGAGCGGATGAAACCATGCCTTCGACCCGCCATCACCCCATTCCCGTCACGCTATTGACGGGTTTTCTCGGCAGCGGCAAGACCACGCTGCTCAATCGGCTGGTGCGTCAGCCGGGCATGAACCGCATTCTCGTCATCATCAACGAGTTCGGCGAGATCGGCCTGGACCATCAGCTGTTCAGCGCCACCGACGAAACGGAAGTCGTCACGCTGGATAGCGGCTGTCTCTGCTGCACCATTCGCGGCGATCTCGCCCGCACGCTGCGCGACGCGCCCTGGCGCTTTTCGCGCGGCGGTCAGCGCCAGTTCGACCGGCTAGTGATCGAGACCACCGGGCTCGCCGATCCCGCGCCGATCCTGCACACGTTGATGACCGACGCCAAACTCGTGGCACAGTATCGGCTGGACGGCATCGTCACCACGGTCGATGCCGCCCACGGCGCCAGCACGCTCGACCGTCATCCAGAGGCCGTGAAACAGTCGGCCATCGCCGATCTGCTGCTGTTGACCAAGTCGGATCTGACCGATGAGGCTTCGCTCGCGGCGCTGCGCCGGCGTCTGACGACCATCAATCCCGGTGCGGCACAGCGCGTGATCACGGCGGGCGAGATCGATGCCACGGCGCTGATCGGCCTGGGGCTGATGGATGCCGATGGCACCCGAGCGGATCTTGCGCGCTGGCTGGACGGTTATCTCGATCCCGAACCACCGGTCATGGATGGCCTCTCGTTCAATGCGGGCGGCGCCACCGGCCTATCGCCGCTGACCATCGGCAGTCGCGAAGCCTATGGCCTTCATAACGATCCCAATCGCCACGACGATCATATCCACGCCCACAGCTTCACGCTCGACACGCCCATCGACCTGGCAAGGTTCGAAGCCTGGCTCGATCTGATGCTCGCGCTGATGGGCGAGAACATGCTGCGAATCAAAGGCATTCTGAATATCGAAGGCCGCGACAGACCCACCGTCATCCATGGCGTGCAGCACATCTTTCACCCACCGGTGGAACTGGACGCCTGGCCGGATGAGGACCGCCGCTCACGGCTCGTCTTCATCACCCGCGACATCCCCCGGAAGTCGCTGGAGAGCGTGATGGTGGCGGTGAGCTGAAGCTCACTCCACCGTGACGCTCTTAGCCAGGTTGCGCGGCTGATCCACGTCGGTGCCCTTGAGCACGGCGACATGATAGGAGAGCAGCTGCAGCGGGAGGGTGTAGAGGATGGGGGCCAGAATCTCGTCGATGCGCGGCACGTGCAGCACCCGAAGTTCGTCGGCGCTGCCGAGCGCGACCCCCTCGTCGGCGAAGACGAAGAGCTGACCGCCACGGGCGCGCACTTCCTGCAGGTTGGATTTGAGCTTCTCCAGCAGTTCGTCGTTGGGGGCCACCGCGATTACCGGCATGTCGGCATCGACCAGCGCCAGCGGGCCATGCTTGAGCTCACCCGCCGGATAGGCCTCGGCGTGAATGTAGGAGATCTCCTTGAGCTTGAGCGCACCTTCCAGCGCGATCGGAAACTGCGTTCCGCGACCGAGAAAGAGCGCATGATGCTTCTCGGCGAAGGCCTCGGAGAGCTCGGCGATCGGCGCATCCATTTCCAGCGCTCGATCGAGCGTCGCTGGTAGCTCGCGCAGGGCCTGTACCAGCGCAGCCTCGCACGCATCGCCGCGGGTCTGCCGCAGCGAGAGCGTCAGCATCAACAGGCCGACCAGTTGCGTGGTGAATGCCTTGGTCGAGGCGACACCGATCTCCGGGCCGGCCTGGGTCATCAGCGCGAAATCGGACTCGCGGGTCAAGGAGCTTCCGGGGACGTTGCAGATGGCCAGCGCACCCAGATAGTCGAGGGTCTTGGCGTAGCGTAGCGCGGCCAGCGTATCGGCGGTCTCGCCGGACTGGGAGAGCGTCACGAAGAGCGTGTTCTTCGGTACCACCACGTCGCGATAGCGATATTCGGACGCGACCTCCACCTGCGTCGGTAATCCCGCCAGTTTCTCGAGCCAGTAACGCGCCACCATGCCGGCGTGATAGCTGGTGCCGCAGGCGATGATATGCACCTGCTCGACTCGAGCGAACAACGTCTTGGCACCGACCCCAAAGCTACTTTCGAGCACGCGGGAACCGCTGAGGCGACCTTCCAGCGTGGCCGCGATCACCGCCGGCTGCTCATGAATCTCCTTGAGCATGAAGTGGCGATATTCGCCCCGGCTTGCCGCCGCGTCACCGTGCTCATAGGTGTGTGTAGAACGCTCGATCCGCTCGCCGGCCGCGAATATCTCGATGCCGCGACCATCGGAGAGGCGCACCACGTCGCCCTCCTGCAGGTAGATGAAACGGTCGGTGACCTGCAAGAGCGCCAGCGCATCGGAGGCGATGAAGCTCTCGTCGATGCCGACACCGACCACCAGCGGGCTGCCCTTGCGCGCGCCGACGATCTCGCGAGGGGCCTCGGCGTGCATCACCGCCAGCGCGTAGGCGCCGTCGATTCTCGCCAGCGTCGTCTGGACCGCCGCCAGCAGATCACCGGTCTCGCCAAAGGCGCGCTCGATCAGGTGCGCGACGACTTCGGTATCGGTCTCCGATTCGAAGACGACACCGTCGGCCTCCAGCTCGCGCTTGAGCGGTTCGAAGTTCTCTATGATGCCGTTATGTACCACCGCCAGACACCCGCCCGCCGCGTCGCCCGCCACGTGGGGGTGAGCGTTCACTTCGAAGGGTTTGCCGTGGGTGGCCCAACGCGTGTGCGCAATGCCGATATGCCCACTCAAGGCGCCCTGAGCCAGCTTCTCCTCGAGCGCGGCGACCTTGCCAACGGCGCGCTGGCGGCGGAGCTCGCCGTCGGCGTTCAGCACCGCCAGACCGGCGCTGTCGTAGCCGCGATACTCGAGCCGCTTGAGCCCTTCCAGCAGAATGCCCTGCACGTTGCGCGCGGCCAGCGCGGCGACGATTCCACACATGATCGATGTCCTTATACGTCAGTTCGGGAAGTCGGCTCGGCGGCGACGACCAGCCGGGTACCGTGGCTTTCGATGGCGGCCGCCGACGCGTCGTCGAGCCGCCAGTCGGTGACCAGCGTGTCGAGGCGTGCCCATGGCAGCTCCAGATTGGGAATACGGCGACCGATCTTGTCGGCCTCGGCCATCACCACCACCTCGCGGGCGACTTCCGCCATCACGCGGGTCAGACCGAAAAGCTCGTTGTAGGTGGTAGTACCGCGTTCGAGATCGATGCCGTCGGCGCCGACGAAGAGCTGGTCGAAGTCATAGGCGCGCAGCACCTGCTCGGCGACCTGCCCCTGAAAGGATTCGGAGTGCGGGTCCCAGGTGCCGCCGGTCATCAACAACGCCGGTTCGGACTCCAGCTCACGCAGGGCTGCGGCGACGGCCAGCGAGTTGGTCATCACCACCAGCCCGCGCAGTCCGCCCAGCTCGCCGATGAGCGCGGCCGTGGTGGTGCCGCTGTCGACGATGATGCGATTGTGCTCGCGGATGCGCTCGCGCGCTGCACGGGCAATCGCCTGCTTGTAGGGCGAGAGCACATGAGCCGGTTCGCTCAGCATTTCCTGCGGCAGCGGCGCGGCCCCGCCATAGCGGCGCAACAGCAGCCCACTGCGCTCGAGCATCGAGAGATCCTTGCGCACTGTCACTTCGGAGATGGCGAAGCGGCTCGCCAGCGCCTCGACCGGGGTCTCCCCATGGGCGTTGACGTAGGTCAGGATGGCATGACGACGCTGGGCGGTATCACGTTTCGTCATCTTTCGAAAATCGCTCTACAAAGTTTCGAATCGAAAGATAATTGGAGCGAGTCAAAATGTAAATACTGAACATTGTCGAGAGGGCGCCGCGGAATAGCGATACGGAGTAGTCACTGCACCGCCGTCTCGGCATCATGGTTGGCCTTCGCCGACAATCACAATAGGCCCGCACCACTCATGAAAAGTCAGCAGATTCTCGAAAAACTCATCGGCTTCGCTACCGTCAGCCGCGACTCCAATCTCGCGTTGATCGAGTTCATCCGCGATTACCTCACCGAGTGTGGCGTCGAGTGCGAGCTGATCCACAACGACGAACGCTCGAAGGCCAATCTGTGGGCGACGATCGGTCCGACCGACCGCGGCGGCGTGGTGCTTTCCGGTCACACGGATGTCGTGCCGGTGGATGGCCAGCCGTGGACGCTGCCGCCATTCGAGATGACCGAACGCGACGGCAAGCTGTATGGGCGCGGCACGGCGGACATGAAGGGCTATATCGCCTGCGTGCTGGCGGCTGTGCCGAGTTTTGTCTCCGCCGATCTGAAGACGCCGATTCATCTGGCGTTCTCCTATGACGAGGAGGTGGGTTGTCTCGGCGTGCGTTCGATCCTGTCGATGCTGGAAGACAAGCCGCATCAGCCGACCGCCTGCATCATCGGTGAGCCGACCGAACTCAAGCCGGTGCTGGGCCACAAGGGCAAGCTCGGCGTGCGCTGTCACGTCAAGGGTGCTCCCTGCCATTCGGCCTATGCGCCGGAGGGCGTCAACGCGATCGAGAATGCCGCAAAGCTGATCACCAAGCTGACCCAGATCGGTGAGCGTCTGGCCGAGTCTTCCCGTCGCGACGAGCGCTTCTATCCGCCCTTCTCGACGGTGCAGACCGGCGTGATCGAGGGCGGCCAAGCGCTCAACATCGTGCCCGCGGACTGCCGCTTCAACTGGGAAGTGCGCTCACTGCCCGGCTTCGATGCCGGTGAGGTCGAGCGCGAAATGCGTGACTACGCCGAGAGTGAGCTGATTCCGAAGATGCGCGCGGTGGTGCCTGATACCGACATCGTCTTCGAGCCGCTGCAGTCTTATCCGGGACTGACCACGGAAGCCTCGAGCGAGGTTGCCGCGCTGATCGCCACGCTCGCCGGACGCAACGACTTCGGCACGGTCGCCTACGGCACCGAGGGCGGGCTGTTTCACGAGGCGGGCATTCCCACCGTGGTCTGTGGCCCGGGCTGCATGGATCAAGGTCACAAGCCCGACGAATTCATCGCCATCGAACAGCTCGAGCGATGCGACGCGATGATGCAGCGGCTAGTGGAGCATCTTGGCGCATGAGGAGATCGACGATGCTTGCCGGACTACGCCGGGCTCTCGCGCTCAGTTTGGCGCTCGGTTCTGTCATATTGGCCGGCTGCAGCACCCAAGCACCGCAGCCCGGCTTCGAGCAGCGCCCGGCGACGGTCCAGGATGAACTGGTCTCGTTGATACCGGCGAGTACCCGTGACCGAGAGGGCTGGGCCACCGATATTACTGCCGCCTTTGCAGCGCAAGATCTGCCGGCCACCAGGGATAATCTCTGCGCCACGCTGGCGGTGATCGAACAGGAGTCCACCTATGATGCCGACCCGAGCGTGCCCAATCTCTCGACCATTGCGCGTGACGAGATCGAGCGCCGCGCCAGCGCCTTACACATCCCCGGGTTTCTCGTCGACGCGGGCCTGAATCTGGAATCACCGACCGGCGAGACCTACAACGAGCGCCTCGATCACATCACCACCGAGCGGCAAATGAGCGAGATCTTCGAGGATTTCATCGGCATGGCGCCCCTGGGCCGCCAGCTCTTCGGCAGTCTCAACCCGGTACATACCGGCGGGCCGATGCAGGTGAGCGTCGATTTCGCCGAAGCGCACGCCGACCATTATCCCTATCCGATCGACGGCTCGATCCGCCACGAGGTATTCACCCGACGCGGTGGACTCTATTTCGGCATCGCCCATCTGCTCGGCTATCCCGTCCATTACGATGACATGATCTATCGCTTCGCCGACTTCAACGCCGGCTGGTACGCCAGCCGCAATGCCGCGTTCCAGGCCGCCGTCACGCAGCTTTCCGGCATTCCGCTGGCGCTCGATGGCGATCTGATCATTCCTGGCTCGCGCAAGGCGGGACAGACCGAGCTGGCCGTGCGCACGCTGAAGCGCCAGCTCGAGATGGATGATGGCGAAATTCGCGATGCGCTCGAGAAGGAGAATTCACTCGAATTCGAGCAGACCGAACTCTACGAAAAGGTCCATGCGCTGGCGGCACGGCAGGAAGGCCAGCCCATCCCCTACGCTCACCTGCCGGGTATCAAGCTCGAGAGCCCCAAGATCACCCGCAACCTGACCACCGCCTGGTTTGCCAAGCGGGTCGACGAGCGCTGGCAGCAGTGCATGCAGCGTTGATTACCGGGATTCCAAGCTGGAAGCGACGGAATTTCCACGGCTGTCGGAAAGAAGCCACCTGATAGCGCCTTTCAGGCTCAACCCGAACGACCTCCGGCGAGCCGGGTCTAGCGACATGGGTTCGGCGAACCAGACATCTGAATGATGTCTGGTTC
>NZ_BMZI01000002.1:373213-428661 GCF_014652715.1 Salinicola rhizosphaerae
CTCCTGCATTTTCTGCATTTCCGCCATCCATGGCGGTCAGATGTCCTTGCGCGCCGACCCGAAGCGCTGACGGAGGCGTTCGGGATTCATTGAGCCTGTGGCGCGAAAAAGGGGAGCGCGAGGGGCTTACCCCTCGCAGTCACGACGACGACAGCCGTAAAGCTCTCGTCAGTCGTAATCTTGACTGAAGTGAATAAGCCCCGAGTGAGGGCCCGAACCTATCAAGGCTTCGGCTTTTTCACCGGGCGCTGCCAGCCCGCCTTGGCGACCTGACGGCTGCGGCCTAAAGCCAGGTCATCGTCCTTCACTTCACGAGTGATCGTGGAGCCTGCCCCGATCGTGGCGCGATCGCCGATGGTGACCGGGGCGACCAGCGCGCTGTTGGAGCCGACGAAGACGTACTCGCCGATCTGGGTGCGATGCTTGTTGGCGCCGTCGTAGTTGCAGGTGATGGTACCGGCGCCAATATTGGTGCCGGCGCCGATCTCGGCGTCGCCCAGATAGCTCAGATGCCCCGCCTTCACGCCCTCACCGAGCATCGCGTTCTTGGTCTCGACGAAGTTGCCGACGTGGGCCTTGGCGCCCAAGCGCGTGCCGGGGCGCAATCGAGCGAACGGGCCGCAATCGCTGCCCTCGCCCATTTCGACGCCTTCGAGATGACTATTGGCTTTCACCGCGGCACCGCGACGCAGAACGCTGTCCTTGATCACGCAGTTGGGGCCGATCACCACGTCGTCCTCCAGTGTCACCTTGCCTTCCAGAATCACGTTGATATCGATGGCGATATCACGCCCCACCGTCACCTCACCGCGTAGGTCGAAGCGCGCCGGGTCGGCCAGAGTGACGCCAGCGCTCATCAGTTGTTCAGCCTGGCGACGCTGATAGGCGCGCTCCAGCGCGGCGAGCTGGCGCCGATCATTGACGCCCTCGACTTCGACCGGCGACGTCGGCTGACTGACGGAGACCTCGACGCCATCGGCGACCGCCATGGCGATCACGTCGGTCAGATAGTATTCACCCTGGGCATTCTCGGCGGAGAGCTCTGGCAGCCAACGCCGGAGCTGAGCGGCAGTCATCGCCATGATGCCGGTATTGCATTCGCGGATGGCGCGCTGACCCGCGTCGGCATCCTTGTGCTCGACGATGGCAGTGACGGCATTCTTGTCGCCACGCACGATGCGCCCGTAGCCGGTCGGATCCTCCAGCGTCACGGTCAACAGTGCCATGTGCGACTCATCGACCGTCTCCAGCAGCGACTCCAGCGTCTTCGCCTGAATCAGCGGCACGTCACCGTAAAGTACCAATACCTTGCCTTCACCGAGGCCAGCGAGCGCTTGTGCCACCGCATGCCCCGTGCCCTTCTGTTCGGCCTGCTCGCAGAACGTCAACTCACGCTCGCCCAGAGAGGCGCGCACCGCCTCACCGGCATGCCCGACCACGACGTGAAGCTTGGCGCCATCGAGCCCGGCCGCCGTATCGACGACATGTTTCACCAACGGCCGTCCCGCCAGCGGGTGGAGTACCTTCGGCGTCTTCGAGCGCATGCGCGTGCCTTGGCCGGCAGCCAGAATCACGACGTCGAGAGTCATGGGCATCAATCCTTGGGTCAGTGGAAATTGGGCGTCATTCTAGCGCGTGAGCGCCAGCCACACAGCGTCGACAAGGTGAGGTGAGGCTGGACATGAAACGTGCGAGAGGCAAAGAAAAAGGCGACTCCGGAGAGCCGCCCTATAGATTACTGCTCGAGAATACTGCCTGGAGAACCGACGAGCCTGGCGCCCGTCTCAGCCGCGGCCGCTCTTGCGACGCAGCTGCTGCAGCGTGCGCAGCTGTGCGGTCGCTTCGGCCAGCTCGGCTGCCGCGCGGGTGTAGTCGATCTCGGACTGCTTGTCATTGAGCGACTGCAACGCGTGCTGGCGCGCCTGCTCGGCTTCGGCCTCGTCCAGATCGCTGGCACGAGTGGCGGTATCCGCCAGTACCGAAACCACGTCCGGCTGCACTTCGAGGAAGCCGCCGGTGACGTAGTAGAGCTCTTCCTCGCCGTTCTCCTGGATCACGCGCACCGGACCGGGCTTGAGCTCGGTCAAAAGCGGCGCGTGACCGCGCAGGATACCCAGATCGCCAGCCACGCCGGCAGCGATCAGCTGCTCGACATCTCCCGAGAAAATCTCCTTCTCGGCACTGACGATGTCACACTGAAATGTGGCCATATCGATATCCTTCCAAACGGAGCCCGTTCCCGAGACGATGGCCTCGGGAACGCGGCAGGCTTACTTCATGCTCTTGGCTTTCTCGACCGCTTCGTCGATGGTGCCGACCATGTAGAACGCCTGCTCCGGCATGTCGTCGTAGTCGCCGTTGAGGATGCCCTGGAAACCACGGATGGTCTCCTTCAGCGAGACGTACTTGCCGGGCGCTCCGGTGAACACTTCGGCGACGAAGAACGGCTGCGACAGGAAGCGCTGGATCTTACGCGCGCGGGCCACGGCCTGCTTGTCTTCGTCGGACAGCTCGTCCATCCCGAGGATGGCGATGATGTCCTTGAGTTCCTTGTAGCGCTGGAGCACGTTCTGCACACCGCGTGCGATGTTGTAGTGCTCCTCGCCAACCACCAGCGGGTCGAGCTGACGTGACGTGGAGTCGAGCGGATCGACGGCCGGATAGATACCCAGCTCGGCGATCGAACGCGACAGTGTCACGGTCGAATCCAGGTGCGCGAAGGTCGTTGCCGGCGACGGGTCGGTCAAGTCATCCGCGGGCACGTAGACGGCCTGCACGGATGTGATCGAACCGGTCTTGGTCGAGGTGATACGCTCCTGCAGGGCACCCATCTCTTCGGCCAGCGTCGGCTGATAGCCCACCGCCGACGGCATGCGGCCGAGCAGTGCGGAGACCTCGGTACCGGCCAGCGTATAGCGGTAGATGTTGTCGACGAACAGCAGCACGTCGCGACCTTCGTCACGGAACTTCTCGGCGATGGTCAGACCGGTCAGGGCGACACGCAGACGGTTGCCCGGCGGCTCGTTCATCTGGCCGTAGACCAGCGCGACCTTGTCGAGAACGTTCGACTCCTGCATCTCGTGATAGAAGTCGTTACCTTCACGCGTACGCTCACCGACACCCGCGAACACGGAGTAACCGCTGTGCTCGGTGGCGATGTTGCGGATAAGCTCCATCATGTTGACGGTCTTGCCCACACCGGCGCCGCCGAACAGGCCGACCTTGCCGCCCTTGGCGAACGGGCAGACCAGATCGATGACCTTGATGCCAGTCTCGAGCAGCTCGCTGGAGGCGGCCTGATCGGCGTAGCTCGGCGCCTGACGGTGGATCGGCATGCGCTCGACGTCGGCGGCTTTATCACCGCCGATGGCGCCGGCCTCGTCGATCGGCTCGCCCAGCACGTTCATGATGCGGCCCAGCGTCTCGGTACCGACCGGCACGGAGATGGGGGCACCGGTGTTTTGCACTTCGATGCCGCGCTGGAGACCTTCACTGGAGCCCATGACGATGGCGCGTACCACGCCGTCGCCGAGCTGCTGTTGCACTTCGAGAATGGCCTCTTTGCCCGAGACCGTCAGCGCGTCGTAGACCTTGGGGACATTGTCCCGCGGAAACTCTACGTCAATCACCGCGCCGATGATTTGTACGATACGTCCGCTCATAGTGGTTCCTCGTAAACCTGCAAATGAAACCTTCAGGGCGTCGCGCGAAGTGAACTCATCCACGCGGCGCTTGGCCAAGCCGTACTCGAGACCGCCGCCGCGAAGGCGACGACATCGTCATACCGCCGCGGCACCACCGACGATTTCCGAAATTTCCTGGGTAATGGCCGCCTGACGCGCCTTGTTGTACACCAGTTGAAGATCGTCAATCAGATTGCCGGCGTTGTCGGTCGCGTTCTTCATCGCGATCATCCGCGCCGCCTGCTCGCAGGCAGCGTTTTCGACCACGGCTTGATACACCTGGGACTCGACGTAGCGAACCAGCAAGTGATCGAGCAGGGTCTTGGCATCCGGCTCATACAGGTAGTCCCAATTGTCGGGACGGACTTGTTCCTCTCCCTCGGCGTCATCCTCGGCCGCGGCGAGCGGCAGAAGCTGACGAACGACGGGCTTCTGACTCATGGTGTTGACGAACTCGTTATACACCACGTAAAGCCGATCCAGATTGCCTTCGTCGAAGGCATCGAGCATCACCTTGACGCTACCGACCAGATCCTGGGCTTCGGGCGCATCGCCGAGCCCCTTCTTCGCCGCCAGCAGATTGCCGCCGTGCTTGTTGAAGAAGCCGGCTGCCTTGCTGCCGATCGCCGCGAAGTCGGCACCGACGCCTTGTTGGTCCCATTCACGGGCGTGCTTGACCACTGCCTTGAACAGGTTGACGTTCAGGCCGCCGGCCAGGCCGCGGTCACTGGAAACGACGATATAGCCGACGCGCTTGACCTCACGCTCGACCATATAGTCGTGGCGGTACTCCGGGTTGGCCTTGGCCACATGGCCGACCACCCGACGGATCAGGTTCGCATAGGGCTGACTTGCCGCCATGCGCTCCTGCGCCCGGCGCATCTTCGACGCAGCCACCATTTCCATTGCACTGGTGATTTTCTGCGTGTTCTTGATGCTTCCGATCTGGGATTTGATCTCTTTTGCAGCTGCCATCGCGGATCACCTGATTCATGCCGCTCAGCTGGGCGATACGGCGCGCTCGATGTTGGCAGAGCGCGCCGTGCCGCTTACCAGGTCTGAGTGGACTTGAACGACTCGAGACCCGACTTGAGACCCTTTTGAATCTCGTCGTCGTAGCCGCCGCTCTGGTTGATCTTGTCGAGCAGGTCGGCGTGCTCGGCCTTCATGTAATCCTGAAGGGCACGCTCGAAATCCAGCACCTTGTCGACCGCGACATCGTCGAGGAAGCCTTCGTTGGCGGCGAACAGTGTCACCCCCATCTCGGCAACCGACATCGGCGAGTACTGCTTCTGCTTCATCAGTTCGGTCACGCGCTGACCGTGCTCGAGCTGCTTTCGGGTCGCCTCGTCGAGATCGGAAGCGAACTGCGAGAACGCAGCCAGCTCGCGATACTGCGCCAGCGCCAGACGCACACCACCACCCAGCTTCTTGATGATCTTGGTCTGCGCCGAACCGCCGACACGAGATACCGAGAGACCGGCGTTGATCGCCGGGCGGATACCCGAGTTGAACAAGCCCGTCTCGAGGAAGATCTGACCGTCGGTGATCGAGATCACGTTGGTCGGTACGAACGCGGAGACATCGCCACCCTGGGTTTCGATGATCGGCAGTGCCGTCAGCGAACCGGTCTTGCCCTTCACTTCGCCGTTGGTGAACTTCTCGACGTACTCGGCATTGACGCGCGCGGCACGCTCGAGCAGGCGGGAGTGGAGGTAGAACACATCACCCGGATAGGCTTCGCGGCCCGGCGGACGACGCAGCAGCAGCGAGATCTGACGATAAGCGACGGCCTGCTTGGAGAGGTCGTCGTAGACGATCAGCGCGTCTTCGCCGCGATCACGGAAGTACTCGCCCATGGTGCAGCCGGCATACGGCGCCAGATACTGCATGGCGGCCGGGTCGGCAGCGCCGGCAGCGACGACGATGGTGTGATCCATCGCGCCGTGCTCCTCGAGCTTGCGCACCACGTTGGCGATGGTCGACTGCTTCTGACCGATGGCCACGTAGATACAGGTGATCCCGGTGCCTTTCTGGTTGATGATCGCGTCGATCGCCACCGCGGACTTACCGATCTGGCGGTCACCGATGATCAGCTCGCGCTGACCACGACCGATCGGCACCATGGCGTCGATCGACTTGAGACCGGTCTGCACCGGCTGATCGACCGACTGGCGCGTGATGACGCCCGGTGCGACCTTTTCGATCGCATCGGTCATCTTGGTCTCGAGATCGCCCTTGCCGTCGATCGGGTTACCGAGCGAGTCGACGACGCGGCCGACAAGCTCCGGACCCACCGGCACTTCGAGGATGCGACCGGTGCACTGCGCGGTCATGCCCTCTTCGAGCTCGAGGTAGTCACCCAGGATGACGGCACCGACGCTGTCACGCTCGAGGTTGAGCGCCATACCGTAGACGCCACCGGGGAATTCGATCATCTCGCCCAGCATCGCGTCGGCCAGGCCGTGGATGCGAACGATGCCGTCAGCGACGCTGACGACGGTGCCCTGATTACGGGCTTCGGAGGCGACATCCAGCTTTTCGATACGCTGTTTGATGATGTCGCTGATCTCGGAAGGATTCAGTTGCTGCATGCCATGTCCCTCGAACTCAAGCGGTGAGCGCTTCGCGCAGACGCTGCAATCGACCGCGTACGGAACCGTCGATGACGGTATCGCCGGTACGCAGGATCACGCCGCCCAACAGCTCGCGGTCCACCTGAGTGGTAATGGAGATTTCACGATTCAGACGCTTCTTCAGAGCCTCGGCGAGGCGAGTCTGCTGCGCGTCGTCCAGTTCGAATGCGGAGACGATGGTGACATCGACTCGCTTCTCTTCCTGGGCGCGCAGCACCTCGAACTCCTCGAAGATGTCGGGTAGCGCGGCCAGACGATCCTTTTCACCGACGAGGCGCAGGAAATTCTCCACGCGTTCGTCGAAGGCATCGTCACCGCATACCTCGAGCAGCAACCGGGTCTTGTCCGCTTGGGTCAGACGCGGATTGCCGAGGATGCGTTCGCCAACATCGGCGTCGCTGGCAGCAGCGGCTGCCAGCGACAGACTCTGGGACCACGCTTGAAGCGCCTGCTGGTCGCGCGCGAACTCGAACGCCGCCTTGGCGTAGGGTCGTGCCACGGTTTCGCTAGACGATTGAGCCATGGTGCGCCTCCTTAGAGCTCGGCAGCGAGCTTGTCGACGAGCTCACGATGCTTCGCTTCGTCGATGGAGGATTCCAGGATGCGCTCGGCACCGGCCACGGCCAGTACGGACACCTGGGACCGCAGCTCTTCCTTCGCGCGATTGATCTCCTGATCGATTTCGCTGCGAGCGCTCTCGATGATGCGCTCGCCTTCGGCCCGCGCAGTCTCGCGGGCTTCTTCGACGATCTGATTGGCCCGCTTGTTGGCCTGTTCGAGGATCTGTTGCGCCTGCTCCTTGCTCTCCTTGAGGGTCTCGTTGGCCTTCTCCTGCGCCAGTTCGAGATCTCGGGTAGCACGGCTGGCCGCATCCAGACCGTCGGCAATCTTCTTCTGTCGTTCCTGCAGCGCTTGCATGACCGGCGGCCATACGTACTTCATGCAGAACCAGACGAAGACTGCAAAGGCAATGGCCTGACCAATCAGTGTAAGGTTCAGATTCACGCCAGCACCTCTCGCGTCACAAGTTTGGGGTTAATGTCACCGGGGCCACGCGGGCCGCAAGCGGCGACGTTAACCGACAAACGGGTTGGCGAAGGTGAAGAACAGGGCGATACCGACACCGATCATGGTTACGGCGTCGAGCAGACCCGCCACGATGAACATCTTGACCTGCAGCTGCGGGATCATTTCCGGCTGACGCGCGGCGCCTTCCAGGAACTTGCCGCCGAGGATACCGAAGCCGATGGCGGTACCCAGTGCGCCGAGGCCGATCAGCAGAGAAACGGCGATCGCGGTCATGCCCAGAACTTGTGCTTCCATGGTTGTCTCCAGTTTCAGTCGAGTCTTGCTCAGTCGAGTTTTACAAGGGTTAAGGGTTAGTGGGAAACGCGTCTCAATGCTGCTCTTCGGTCGCCATGCTGAGATAGACGATGGTGAGCATCATGAAGATGAAGGCCTGTAGCGTGATGATCAGGATGTGGAACACCGCCCAAGGGAAGTGCAGCGGCAGCTGCCACAATCCGATCATCGCGATCAGGATGAAGATCAATTCACCGGCGTAGAGGTTGCCGAACAGTCGCAGCGACAGCGAAACCGGCTTGGCCAGAAGGGTGACGGCCTCGAGCAGGAAATTGATCGGAATCAACAGGATCTGGGCAAACTTGTTGGACGTGCTGAACGGATGCAGCGTCAGCTCGGCGATGAAACCGGACACGCCCTTGGTGCGAATGGAGTAGAAGATGATCAGGGCAAACACGGAGAGCGACATGCCGAAGGTCGCGTTGACGTCGGTCGTGGGCACGACCTTGAAGTAGACGTGGGCGGGATCGGCGCCGAACCAGGCACCCACTTTCTGGGCCAGCATCGGCAGGAAATCCACCGGCACCAGGTCCATCAGGTTCATCAGGAATATCCAGCAGAAGATCGTCAGCGACAGCGGCGCGATCAGTTTGCTCTTGCCGTGGAAGGTCTCACGCACGGAGCCGTCGACGAATTCGACCATCATCTCGACGAAGTTCTGCAAGCCGGTCGGCACGCCGGTGGAAGCCCGTTTGGCGACCATCCGGAACAGCACCAGGAACAGCACGCCGAGGCCGATCGACCACAGCATGGTGTCGACGTGAATGGCCCAGAAGCCCATCTGCGAGGCTTCCTCGGCGGAGTGCGCCATCGACCAGCCATGCTCCGGGTGCAGACCGAAGGTCATGTTCTGGAGGTGGTGCTGAATGTACTCCGTACTCGTCGGGTTGTTGCCAGCCATGGATCAGCCTCGAGATTGTGTGTGTGACGGTCGACGCAGGAACCAGGGGCCAAGCCACTGCACCAGCAACGTCAACACATAAGCGCCAAAGAAGAAAGCAGGGTTTGAGGGGGGCACGGCCACGAAAACCAGCGTGAACAGTACCGCCGTCAAACCGAACTTGCCGGTCTCGGCTTGATAGAAGCTCTTGACGATGTCTCTTGCCCGGCTCGCCCCCTGATAGCGGAAAGCGCGCCAGGCAAAGAAGGCATTGGGAAGCGCAGCCACCAGGCCGCCGCACAGAACGGAAAGCGCGATGCCACTGTTCCCGATACCCCAGGCGACGAGGGTCATGCCCACCACGAGGCCGCACTGTAGCCCGATCAGCGCCTTGATCCGTGGTCGTGGAAGCTTGGCCGGTGCCGCTGTCTGCATGGCGTCGGTCTCGCCTGTCGGTGAATCGTCGGATCCTGAGAGCGTCTTGTTTTGCTACAGCCGGCGTCAGCCCGGCAAATCTCGGCGGATTATAGAGAAGCGGTCAGGGGGCTTCAACCGAACCTGCACCGATCTGATGCGTCTTGCGCAGCAAACGAACAGGAAAAGTGCGCAAATTCCGTTAACGCGCTAAATAGTTTTCCCGCCCGTCGCATGCCCGATCAACGAATATGCCCGAGGATGCCGTCGAGCTCGTCGAGGCTGGTGTAGCGAATGGTGACACGCCCTTTGCCGGAGCTGTTGTGATGAATCTTGACCGGCGCGCCGAGCAGATCCGCCAGGCGATTCTCGAGCCGCCCGACATCCGCCGGCTGACGCTTCTCCTCGTTCTTTTTCTGACCACTGGCGATCTGCTTCACCAGGGCTTCGGTCTGACGCACCGTCAGCTCGCGAGCGACCACTTCGTGCGCCGCGTGGCGCTGCTTGGCGGGGGACAGCGTCAGCAGGGCACGGGCATGCCCCATGTCGAGATCGCCCCGTTCGAGCAGGGTCTGAACGTGGGGGTCGAGCGCCAGCAGCCGAAGCAGATTGGCCACCTGGGCGCGGGAGCGTCCCACGGCATCGGCCACCTGCTGCTGGGTCAGCTCGAACTCCTCCAGCAGGCGCTTCAGCGCCATCGCTTCTTCGACCGGGTTGAGGTTTTCACGCTGGATGTTTTCGATCAGCGCCAGCGCCAGCGCGACCTCATCACTGACCTCGCGAATGACCGCCGGGATGGTCTCCAGCTCGGCCAGTTGAGAGGCTCTCCAGCGACGTTCGCCGGCGATGATCTCGTAGCGCTCTGCGCCAATTTGTCGCACCACGATCGGCTGCATCACGCCCTGGGCGCGGATCGAATCGGCAAGTTCCTCAAGCGCTTCGGGCTGAATATCGCGTCGGGGCTGATACTTGCCCCGCGTCAGCTGGCGCAGCGGCAGGCGCTCGAGACGCTCGTCGGCACCCTGAGCTTGGGGCGCCGCCTGGGCCGGCGTGGCGTCCTCCTGGCCTGACGCATCGCTGCCGTTGAGGCTATCCCGACGACGGGCGCTGGAGCCGATCAGGGCATCGAGACCGCGTCCCAGCGGGCGTTTGCGCGTCGTCATGGCGTATTCCTCGCAATCATCGTCATTACAGCGCCAGGCGGCGAATCAGTTCCTTGGCCAGGACGCGGTGCGCCTGGCTGCCGCGCGAGAGCCGCGCGTATTTGGTGACCGGCACGCCGTGACTCGGCGCTTCGGCGACCCGCACGTTGCGCGGGATGGTGGCCTTGAGTAGCGCATCGCCGAAATACTGGCCAAGCTGCTTGCTGACGTCGCGAGTCAGACTGTTGCGCGGATCGAACATGGTGCGCACGATGCCGAAAATCTCGAGGCTCGGGTTCACGCTCTCCTGGATCTGCTCGACGGTATCGAGCAGCGCCGACAGCCCCTCCAGCGCGTAGAACTCGCACTGCACCGGGATCAAGACGCCGTGAGCGGCGGTCAATGCATTGACGGTGAGCATGTTGAGCGATGGCGGGCAGTCGATGATGACCACGTCGTAATCGGAGGCGACGCTTTCGATCGCCCCTTCGAGAACACGTTCGCGGCCATCACGGTCGAGCAGGTCGACCTCGGCAGCAGTCAGATCCCCGTTACCCGGGAGCAACGCATAGCCGGCCACGGCGCAGTCGACGATCGCTTCGGCAGCACTCAGTTCGCCGAGCAGCACGTCCAGTACGCTACCGTCCAGATCGTGCTTGTCGACGCCACTGCCCATGGTGGCGTGGCCTTGAGGATCGAGATCGATCAGCAGCACGCGCCGGTCGAGCGCCGCCAGACAGGCCGCCAGATTGACCGCGGTGGTGGTCTTGCCAACCCCGCCTTTCTGGTTGGTCAATGCGATGATTCGGGTCACTGGCGACTCCCTTCGTCAAGACGAAACCACAGCGTTACGCGCGACCCGTGGTTCAAGCCACGGGATGAAACCATCATGATCCGGCGATTCGCTCGAGGCGCAGGAGCTGACGCTCGGCGTCCTCGAGCCCCGGCACCGTCAGCGACCGGCGTTCCCGGATCGCCACGTTCGGCGGCAGCGACTCGCGCTCTTCGGCGTCGAGCCCTCCCTTCATCGCCAGCCACTCTCCGCCGGGCTTCAGCAGCGGCTCGGTCAAGCCGACGAAGTCACCGAGTGCCGCGAAGGCTCGCGAGATGATCTGATCGAAGGTGTCGCTGAACGCCTCGACCCGCGCCTGCTCACAGCGCACGTTGGCAAGCCCGAGTTCCATGACGGCCTGGCGCTGAAAGCGAACCTTCTTGCCGTTGCTGTCCACCAGCGTGACCTCGAGGTCGGGATTCAGGATGGCCAGCACGAGGCCGGGAAATCCCGGCCCGGCACCGACATCGAGCAGACGCGGCCCTTCAACGGCGAACGCCACGCTGGCGCTGTCGAGCAGATGCCGGCTCACCATCGCCTCGGGCGAGCGCACTGCGGTGAGGTTATAGGCGCGGTTCCACTTGTGCAACAGCCCCAGAAGGCCCAGCAGTCGTTGGCGCTGGACGGCATCGATTTCGACCTTGAGTGCCGCCAGGCCGGTGTCGAGCAGACGTTCACAGCCTGAATTCATGCGCTGAGCGCCCGGCTGTCGTCGATCAGGCGACGCTTCTTGAGATGGATCAGCAGGATCGAGACTGCCGCGGGCGTCACCCCCGAGAGACGCCCGGCCTGGCCAAGCGTCGCGGGACGCGCCGAGGCGAGCTTCTGGCGAATCTCGTGCGAAAGCCCCTCGACCTTGGCGTAATCGAGTCCTTCCGGCAGCGGCGTTGCCTCGTGGCGCTTGAGACGCTCGATCTCGTCCTGCTGTCGCGCGATATAACCCGCGTATTTCGCCTCGATCTGCACCTGTTCGGCGACGGGTTCGTCATCGACCGGCTCGCCCTTGAGCGAGGCGACGTCGGCGTAACCGAGCTCGGGGCGCTTGAGCAGATCCATCAGGTTGTATTCGCGAGCGAGCGGCTGGCCGAGCTTTTCGGCCAACCGTTCAGCCCCGGGCGTGCCGGGCTGAATCCAGGTCGTGCGTAGACGTTCGTTTTCGCGTTCGATGCGCTCGCGCTTGGTCGAGAAGGCCTGCCAGCGACGGTCATCGACCAGCCCCAGACGGCGCCCGGCCTCGGTCAGTCGCAGATCGGCATTGTCCTCGCGCAGCAGCAGCCGATACTCGGCGCGCGAGGTGAACATGCGGTAGGGCTCCTGCGTTCCCATGCTGATCAGGTCGTCGACCAGAACGCCGAGATAGGCCTCGTCACGACGCGGCCACCAGGCGTCTTCGCCTCGGGCGCGCCGCGCCGCGTTGAGTCCTGCCAGCAGCCCCTGGGCGCCCGCTTCCTCGTAGCCCGTGGTGCCGTTGATCTGGCCGGCGAAATACAGGTTGTGGATAAACTTCGTCTCGAGCGAGTGCCTGAGATCGCGCGGATCGAAGAAATCGTATTCGATCGCATATCCCGGGCGCGTGATATGAGCGTTTTCCAGGCCGACGATCGAGCGCACGACCTGCAGCTGCACATCGAACGGCAGCGAGGTCGATATCCCGTTGGGATAGAGCTCGTGAGTCTCCAGGCCCTCCGGCTCGATGAAGACCTGATGACTGGTCTTGTCAGCGAAGCGGTGGACCTTGTCCTCGATCGACGGGCAGTAACGCGGCCCGACGCCCTCGATGACGCCGGAGTACATCGGTGAACGATCGAGATTGGCGAAGATGATCTCGTGAGTTCGCTCGTTGGTGTGCGCGATGTGGCACTCGACCTGGCGCGGATGCTGATCGCGAGACCCCAGATAGGACATTACCGGTAGCGGCGTGTCACCCGGCTGCGGTTCGAGACGCGAGAAGTCGACGCTCTTGGCATCGATTCGTGGCGGTGTACCGGTCTTCAGCCGATCGACGCGAAACGGCAGCGCGCGTAGCCGCTGCGCCAGCGCATTCGCAGGCGGGTCGCCGGCGCGGCCACCGGCGTGATGGTCGAGCCCAACGTGAATGATCCCGCCGAGAAACGTACCGGTACACAGCACCACGGTATCGGCCATGAACCGGATACCCGTCTGCGTGACCACGCCGGTCACGGTGTCGTTATCCACAATCAGATCATCGACGCCCTGCTGGAACAGCGTGAGATTGGCCTGATTCTCCAGCATGCCGCGAATGGCGGCCTTGTAACGGACCCGGTCCGCCTGGGCACGCGTGGCCCTCACTGCCGGCCCCTTGCGCGAATTGAGCACGCGGAACTGGATACCGGCGAGATCGGTTGCCTCGGCCATGGCACCGCCCAGCGCATCGATCTCCTTGACCAGATGGCTCTTGCCGATACCGCCGATCGCCGGGTTGCAGGACATCTGGCCCAGCGTCTCGATGTTGTGCGTCAAAAGCAGCGTGCGGGCACCGCTGCGGGCAGCGGCGAGCGCCGCTTCGGTACCGGCATGGCCACCGCCGATCACGATGACCTGAAAACGGTCGGGGTATTCCACGTCTCACCTCGTTGGGTACCCGCCGGCACCCGACAGTGAATGAATCTGGGCAAAGGGCGTCCCGAAAGATTATTGACGCAGCGTCAATGAACCCGGAACGGCAGCCGCCGATGGCGACGAAAGCCGCACAGTATAAACCTCCTGTGGGTAACCGTCAGGGGGTTTTCCACACCGACTTTTCGTCCGGGTCCGCTACCGATACTTCATCAATATAAAAAAAGAAAAATATAAAGAAGTTCTGTTGTGATAGTGACTATTGGTGTGGACATTTTCTGTGGATATCTGTTTTTTCTTCAACGAAAACGGTAGCTTAAATTGTTATCGAATGGTTTGAAAAACGCTGGGAAGGCTGCTGACGAGCGCTGTTCAAGCTGTGGATGACTCCGGGGTTTATGCACAGGCCAGCGAGCGCACGACTTTTCCACCGCTGCATACGCTAACTGTCACCGCGACTCTCAACAACCGCCGATATTGGCTCGGAGGCAGAGGCGGTGCGGGCTATCGTCAGGTCGTGAAAAAAATTGTCCACAGGGGAAAGTCAGCCCTGGGGAGGATGTCGAATGACCGATTCCAGTCGTGTTGACAGGTTGCGCGGGAAAAGTGTAGCTACCGGGCCGGTGAAGGAGCGTCGCTGGAGAGGAAATGACGCAAGGCGTGGCCAGGTTGGCGACACCGTCCCTGCCATGGGCGAGAGTGTCCCGGCAGCCGAAACGGCGTCGCGTTCGAGGGTATGTCTAGTGCTTGAGCACGCGCGAGAGGAATGCCTGAGTGCGATCGTGCTGCGGTGTGTCGAAAAGCGCAGCCGGCGGGCCCTGTTCGACGATCTGGCCGTTGTGGACGAACACAACGCGATCGGCGACTTCGCGGGCGAAGCCCATCTCGTGTGTCACGATCATCATCGTCATGCCGTCATTGGCCAGTTCGCGCATGGCATCCAGCACTTCACCGATCATTTCGGGATCGAGCGCCGAGGTGGGCTCGTCGAACAGCATCAGGCGAGGTTCCATCGCCAGGGCACGCGCCAGCGCCACGCGCTGTTGCTGACCACCCGAGAGCTGGCCGGGAAACTTGTCGGCCTGATCGATGATGCCGACCCGTTCGAGCAGGCGTCTGGCGGTATCGTCGGCCTGCTGCCGCGTCCAGCCACGGACCTTGCGCGGGGCCAGCGTCACGTTGTCGCGAATCGACAGGTGGGGAAACAGATTGAACTGCTGAAACACCATGCCGACTTCGGTACGCACTGCCTGCAGCGACTTGCCGCTGGCACCGTTGGGCGAGAGCGTGTTGCCGTCGACCTCGATCCGTCCTGACTGGAACGGCTCCAGGCCGTTGACGCAGCGAATCAGCGTCGATTTGCCCGAGCCGCTGGCACCGATGATCACCACCACTTCGCCAGGGGCGACCGAGAGGTCGATATCCCGCATCACGTGCAGTTCGCCGAAATGCTTGTTGACTCGCTCCATTCGCACGATGGGCGTCGTGTCAGCCGTCTCGTCTGTCGGCCGGTTGCGTTTCACTTTGTCATTCATCCCACCAGCCCCTTGCGTTCGAGCAGACTCAGAGCCATCGACAGGCTCAGCGTGATCACCAGATAGAGCAGTGCGATCATGAAGTAGACCTCGAGTGCGGTGAACGTCTGGGCGATATAGACCTGGCCCTGACGGACCAGCTCGCCGACGCCGATCACCGAGAACAGCGAGGTGTCCTTGATGCTGACGATACCCTGATTGCCGAGTGCGGGAATCATGCGCTTGAGCGCCTGCGGCCAGACGATATAGCGGAAAGTCTGTCCTCCGGAGAGACCGAGTGACAGCCCGGCTTCGCGTTGACCGCGTTCGATCGACTGCACGCCACCGCGCACGATTTCGGAGATGTAGGCACCGGCGTTGAGCGCGATTGCGGCAATACCGGCAGTCAGGGCATTGATCGGCCCGCCGAGCAGCGACGGCAAGCCGTAGAAGATGAACAGCACCTGCACCAGTACCGGGGTGCCGCGGAAAACCTCGATATAGACGATCGCGGGATAGCGCAACCAGCGGGTCGGACTGATCCGCATGAGTCCGCAGAGAATGCCGACGACGAAGCCGATGGCGAGACCGGCGAAGGAGATCAGCAGAGTGTAGGGCAGGCCTTTGAGCAGGAAGGGCAGCGACGCGATCGCCGCCTGCCAGTCGAACTGGAAGTTGAATTCCACGCGGTATTTCCTCGACAGCGGTAGCGGGGAGCCTTGGCGACTCCACTAACCAGCGAGGCCGGAACGCTGGGTTCCGGCCTCGATTCGGACGATGGCGGTTACTTGGCGTCGGGTGCCTTGCCGAACCACTTCTCGTAGATCTCGTCGTAGGTGCCGTCTTCGTGCATGGACGCGAGGGCCTTGTTGGCCGGCTCGACCCAGTCGCTGCCCTTGGCGAAGGCAATGCCGTACTGCTGGCCTTCGTACATCGGGCCGACCACTTTCACCTTGCCCTGGCCTTTGGTCTGGGCGAAGTAACCGACGTTGGGCGCATCGTAGAAGACGGCGTCCGCACTACCGCCCATCAGGGCCATGTACATGTCGGAACTGCCTGGATACGGCGTGATTTCCGCGTTGTCCCCGAGCTTCTTCTGCAGGTAGTCGTAGCTGGTGGAGCCGATCTTGGTGGCGATCCGCTTGCCGGCGAGGTCATCGAGCGAACTCGCGTCGCTCGACGCCGGAACCAGGACACGCAAGCCCGAGTCGTAGTAAGGATCGCTGAAGTCGACGATCTTCTGGCGTTCATCGGTGATGGTGATGCCGGCGATGGCCAGATCGACGTTGCCCGTCTGCACGGCAGGAATGATGCCGTTGAAATCCATGGTCTTGAGATCGATGTCGAACCCGGCGCGGTTGGCGATCTCGTGGAGCATGTCCATGTCGAAGCCGACCATTTCACCGCTGTCCTGATCCATCATCTCGAAGGGAACGAAGCTGGGATCGGTGGCGGCGTTCAGGGTATCGTCCTGGGCGTGGGCGAGCGTGGTAGCCCCCAGCGATAGCGCCATGGCGGGAATGGCCAGCCACTGGCCGATCGTGGTGTTGTTTTTCATGGTGTTCCTCAAGTTGTTGATTGGTTTCGACAATCACCATCTACCTTGAGGAAGAGTGTTACGGAACGTCAAGTCGACCTAGGTTTTGCTCGTCGAGAGCTGCACCAGGCCGAGTATCGGATCAAGTCCCGCCGTATCGGGTCAGACCGAGATCGCGTTAGACCGAGAAGGAGGCACCGCAGCCGCAGGTGGACTGGGCGTTGGGATTCTTGATGATGAAACGTGCGCCGGCGAGCCCCTCCTCGAAGTCGACCGTCGAGCCGACCAGATATTGATAGGAGAGCGAATCGATCACCATGCTGACGCCGTCGTTATCGATGATCGTGTCGTCTTCGGCGGTCTGGTCGGCGAGATCGAACCCGTATTGAAAGCCGGAGCAGCCCCCGCCGGTCACGTAGACCCGCAGCTTGAGCGTTGCGTTGTTTTCTTCGGCGATCAGCGCCTTGACGCGCCTGGCCGCCGCGTCGGTGAAGAACATCGGCGTTGGAGCGAAGGACTCCACTGTACTCATCGTCACGCTCCCTCGAGAGGGCCGAGCCCGGTTCGACGGTGCTCGGCGGGTGAATCGGTCTGGCGGCAGCGCCGCGGATATCGACTCATTATCGGTAATACCCAGTAAAAGGGTCAACTTTGTCGGGTCCAGGGCTGCTCCGACAAGTCCGCGGAGCGGGGCCGATCGGTGTATGATGATTGCGCCGTCGTACGCTCGCACGGTACGGCAGCCTCTTGATCGATGGCGAACCGGGCGCTGCAGGATCGAATGGCTCGTTCGTCATCGCTACGCCGGGCTGCGATCGATGACAAGACGAGCGGTGAGTCGGGCAAGGAGAACGGTTTGTCGCGCGTGCCTCGGTTCGCTATGAAACGCCCCAGTCTCGAACGGTTTCGACGCCAGCTCGCGAGCGTCGATGCCATGCCGCAGCTCTGTATTCTCGGTATTCTCGCGGGCATTCTCACCGGCAGCGTCATGGTCGCGTTTCGCCTGCTGCTCAATTTTGGCGCGCTCTTCTTCATGCCGGATGCCGATCCCGAGGCGTTCGAGTCGCTGTCACCCTTTTTGAGAGCGGCACTGCCGCTTGCGGCGGTCGCGCTGATCGGCTTCTGGCTCTGGCCGCAGCCCGGCCGCGCCGCCAAGATGGGGATCAGTCACGTCATCGAGCGTCTCGCCTACCAGCAGGGGAAGATGCCGCTGCGCAACTGGGTCAATCAATGGTGGGTCGGCATCGTTTCCGTGCTCGGTGGCCTCTCGGCTGGTCGTGAGGGCCCCGCCATTCATCTGGGATCGGCCGCCTCGAGCTGGATCGGTACGCGCCTGCGTCTGCCGCACAACAGTCTGCGCGTCCTGGTTGCCTGCGGCACGGCGGCGGGCATCGCCGCGTCTTTCAATACGCCGATCGCCGGTGTCATCTTCGCCATGGAAGTGGTGATGATGGAGTACACCATCGCCGGTTTCATGCCGGTCATTTTGGCCTCGACCATGGGCGCGCTGGTGTCGTGGACCGTCTACGGTGCCGAGCCTGCCTTCAGCGTCCCGCCGCTGCATCTGGATTCGCTGATGGACCTGCCGGGGATCGTGGTCACCGCACTGGTGGTGGGGTTGCTCGCGGGTGGATTCGTGCGGCTTTCCCAGGGCCACAGTGCGGTGACTCGACTGCCGTTTGCCCTGCGTCTGGGCGTCATCGGCCTGCTGACGGCCGCAGTCGCTTGGTGGTATCCCGAGGTGCAGGGGATCGGTTACGACAGCATCGATCGCATGCTCAACGGGAGCGTGGCGCTGGATGTCCTGTTGGTGCTGGCGGTGGGCAAGCTCGCGCTGACCGCGATCTGCATCGCCGGCGGCGTGCCGGTCGGCATCATCGGTCCGATGCTGGTGTCAGGCGCGGCCGTGGGCGCGCTGATGGGGGTGATCGGCGGCTCTCTGCTGCCGAGCGTGACCACGGCGCCGGATCTTTATGCGGTGCTGGGGATGGCGGCGATGATGGCGGCCGCGCTGCAGGCGCCGCTGGCGGCGCTGCTGGCGCTGCTCGAACTGACGCGCAATACCGAGATCGTGCTCCCCGGCATGCTGGCGGTCGTGGTGGCGGTGATGACGGCCCGCCAGCTCTGCCGCTGCCAGGGATTTTTCCTCTCCAGTCTCGCGCAGCAGGGTCTGCATCCGCTGCAGCAGCCGCTAATGCAGGCGCTCTCGAGGGTCGCGGTACCGGCGGTGATGGAACGCAATCTGGTACGCACGCCGCGGGTGATCGACCAGGAGCGGGCCAAGGCGCTGCTGGACTCCAAGCCCACCTGGCTGGTGATCACTCAGGATGACAAGGAGAAGCCGCCGTTGGCGATGAAGGCCGCCCATCTGGCGCGCGTGCTCCACGACGAGGCGTGGCTTGCCGAACACGAGCAGATCGATCTCGAGGAGGTGCCGGGACAGCGCCTCGATCTCGCTCCCGTGCATCTCGAAGCCACGCTGTCCGAGGCCTACGATACACTGACCGAATCGGGCGTCGATGCGCTCTACGTCGAACACACCACGGCGCCGATGATACGGCGGATTTCCGGTATCATCACGCGAGAAGCGATCGAGAACTACTATCGGCGCAAACGCTGATGAGCGCTGTCGCAAGCGTTGATGAGCCGACACGATCGAAGAGGAGAGCACCGATGCGATATCCGACTGGCTGCCTCGTTGACCGATCGAATGGGCTGGAAAGAGCAGTGATGCTGGCGACGAGAGAATTCGTCGCGAGTGCTGATGGCGCCAGCCGCGGAGTGGCGCCATGATTCGCTATGACGATAAACCCGTTGTCATGATTCTGGCGGGTCACGATCCCAGTGGTGGCGCCGGCCTGGTCGCCGATGCCGAAGCGGTGCGCGGCTGCGGCGGCTGGCCGGTGACGGTGCCCACCGCCATGACGGTGCAATCGACGCGCGACGTCATTGACGTCGAAGCCTGTCGCGGCGATTTCATCCGTCGCGCGGCCCGGGCACTGCTCGATGATTTTCGCGTCAGTGCGATCAAGGTCGGCCTGATTCCCGATCTGGAAGTCTTGGAGGCGGTGATTGACGTGGCGCGGATGGCGCCCGGCGTGCCGCTGATCCTCGATCCGGTCGTGGCGAGCGGCGCGGGAACCGAGTTATCCACACCCGGTCTGGCCGAGACGCTCCGAAGCCGACTGCTACCGCTTGTGGATATCCTGACGCCCAATCGTCGCGAGCTGGCGCTGCTCGCCGCGGCGCCGGAGGCCGACGAGGTCACCCAGGTGGTGGAGATCATGTCGCTTGGCTGCGCTGCGGTGCTGGTTACCGGTACCGATCCGCTGGAGGGAGAAGCGGCAGCCGGTAATGTCGTGCATACCCTGCATACGCCGGAGCTCAATCGTCAGTGGCAGTGGCCGCGTCTGCCGGCCAACTATCACGGCTCCGGCTGTACGCTGGCTTCTGCGCTCGCCTCGCGGCTGGCGGCTGGCGAGGGGCTGGCCGCTGCCTGCGCCCAGGCGCAGCGGTTTACCTGGGATACGCTCGACAATGCCCTGGCGCTTGGCCAGGGGCAGTACCTGCCGGACCGCGCCTGGCGGGCGCCAGATTTCGATGCCACGCTGGAGTGATCATGGTCGCCGCTCTCGATAACCCCGCGCTGCGCGGGATCTATGCCATTACCGATAGCCACCTGCTGCCTGACGACCGAAGCCTGCTCGGCGCCTGCGAGACGGCGCTCGAAGCCGGCATTGCCCTGCTGCAATACCGCGACAAGTCTGCTGACGACGCCCTGCGCTGGCGCCAGAGCGACGCCCTGGCCGCGCTTTGCGAGCGTCATGCGGTGCCGCTGATCATCAATGACGACCTCGCGCTGGCGCAGCGGCTTCAGCAGCGGTGGGGCGCGAGCATCGGCCTTCATCTGGGGCAGGAGGATGCCAGGCTGAGCGAGGCACGCGAACGGCTGGGCGGGGCGGCGATCATCGGCGCGACCTGCTACGATTCGACCCGACTCGCGACGGCGGCGGCGCAAGCGGGGGCGAGTTATCTCGCGTTCGGACGCTTTTTCGCCTCGAAGACCAAGCCCGAGGCTTCCCCGGCGCGGCTTTCGGTGCTGTCGGAAGTGGCAACCCTGGGATTGCCGCGTGTCGCCATCGGCGGCATCGACATCGATACCGCCGGCCAGGCGCGCGCCGCCGGTGCGGAGATGCTGGCGGTGGTTCATGCCATTTTCGGCATGCCCGATATCGCCGGCGCCGTTCGTGCGCTTGCGACCGCAGTGGATGCCACTGCCGCCGTCGGCCAACGTTAATTTTGTCACTGTTTCTGCGAGAGAATACGACATGACCACTTCCGCCGAACTCTTCGAACGCGCCTGTCGCCATATTCCTGGCGGGGTCAACTCGCCGGTGCGCGCCTTCAAGGGCATGTCGCGCTCGCCGATCTTCGTCGAGCGCGCCCAGGGCGCCTACCTCTACGATGTCGAAGGGCAGCGTTACATCGACTATGTCGGTTCCTGGGGGCCGATGATCACCGGTCATGCCGATCCCGAAGTGCTGACGGCCGTGCGCGAGCGCCTCGATAGCGGCCTGTCGTTCGGCACGCCCACGGCGATCGAGACCACCATGGCCGACCTGATCTGCGAGATCATGCCGTCGATGGATATGGTGCGCATGGTCAACTCCGGCACCGAAGCGACGATGTCCGCGATTCGCTTGGCTCGCGGGTTCACCGGGCGTGACAAGATCGTCAAGTTCGAGGGCAACTACCATGGGCATTCCGACTCTCTGCTGGTCAAGGCCGGGTCGGGGGCTCTGACACACGGCGAACCGAGCTCCCCGGGCGTTCCGGCGTCGCTGGCCGAGCACACCATCACCCTTTCCTACAACGATATCGACGCCGTTCACGACTGTTTCGAGTCGATCGGCGATCAGATCGCCGGCATCATCGTCGAGCCCGTTGCGGGAAACATGAACTGCATTCCGCCGCAGCCCGGTTTTCTGAAGGCGCTGCGCGAGGTGTGTGACGCTCACGCTGCCGTGCTGATCTTCGACGAGGTAATGACCGGTTTCCGCGTGGCGCTGGGTGGCGCTCAGGCGCATTACGGCATCACCCCCGATCTCACTTGCCTCGGCAAGATCGTCGGCGGCGGCATGCCGGTCGGCGCTTTTGGCGGCAAGCGCGAGATCATGGAGCAGATATCGCCGCTGGGTCCGGTCTATCAGGCGGGCACGCTCTCCGGCAATCCGCTGGCCATGGCGGCAGGCATCACGCTGCTCGAGAAGATTCGTCAGCCTGGTTTCCACGACGCTCTCGCCACGCGGGTCGATACGCTGTGCGATGGGCTTCAGGCACGCGCCGACGCAGCCGGCGTGGAGTTGATCACGCAGCGTGCCGGTGGCATGTTCGGACTTTTCTTCACCGCGCAGCAGCGGGTCGACAACTTCGCCCAGGCGACGGCCTGCGATGCCCAGGCGTTTCGCGATTTCTTCTCGAAAATGCTCGAGAGTGGTGTCTACCTGGCGCCGTCACCGTTCGAGGCCGGTTTCATGTCGAGCGCGCACACGCATGACGACATTCAAGCGACGCTGACCGCCAGCGAGCGCGCCTTCGCTGTCCTGCGTCCATGACGATCTGGGGTTCTGTCGTCGGCGTGATGGTCGGCGACGTGTGAGAGGCCCTCGAGGCCTTGGCTGTCATCGCGTCGATTGTCAGCCATGCAACGATCGGTGACGGATCGGACAGCTATGGAACGGGCAGTTATTCAACCACTGGGAGAGAATGCATGAGCCGGACGCTGATTGAGGCGCTCAAGGAGAGCGACTGTTTCGATCACCCGATCGGCGCCGTCGACGTGTTCGAGACCCCGATCTCCTGGGTCGTGCTGACGGGCGAATACGCCTACAAGATCAAGAAGCCGCTGGATTACGGCACCTTTCTCGACTTCTCCACGCTGGAAAAGCGCCACCAGCTCTGTGAGCAGGAAGTCGCGCTCAACCGTCGCGTCGCGCCTGCGCTCTATCTCGGCTGTGTCGCGATTTCCGGTAGCGAGACGGCGCCTCGGGTCAACGATGACAGTGCGCCGATCGAGTATGCCGTCAAGATGCGGCAGTTCAGCAGCCGCCATCTGCTCAGCTCGCTTCAGGCCAGCGGGGAGCTGTCGGTCGAGCTGATCGACGACCTGATCGATCAGCTGGTTGCGCTCCACGAGTCTGCCGCACGCGTCGACGAGCAGAGCCCTTACGGTTCGCCCGAGCATATTCGACAGATGCTGGTGGAGGAGTTCGAGCTGATCGAGTCGCTACTCCAGACGCCGGCCGATCTGGCCGACCTCGAGCGCGTGAAGACCCTGAGTCTCGAGAGCTTCGCCCGGCTCGAACCGATTCTCGAAGCGCGTCGGCGCGACGGCTTCATCCGTGAAAGTCATGGTGATATTCACCTTGGTAATGCAGTGCGCTTCGAAGGGCGCGCGATTCTCTTCAACGGCATCGAGTTCAACGAGCGTCTGCGCTGGTGCGACGTCGCCTGCGAGCTCGCGTTTCTGATCATGGATCTGGAAGCTCGCGGCGAGCATGAATTCGCCCATTACGCGCTCAATCGCTATCTCGAGCTATCCGGCGACTATCCGGTCGTGCGGCTGCTCAACTTCTACAAGCGTCACCGGGCGCTGCTGCGCGCCCGTATCGAGCTGGTGAGAGACCACGACGCCGGTCTGATCGACGATCTTCCCCCGCAGGCCGAACCGATCGACGTCTTCCGCCGTTTTCTGGCGATGGCGCGCGACTACAGCGAGTTCCGTTTTCCGTATCTGATTCTCGCCGTCGGCGTTTCGGGCAGCGGCAAGAGCCGATTCACCGAGGAGATCGTGCGGCGGCTGGGTGGGGTGAGAATTCGCTCCGACGTCGAGCGCAAGCGTCTATTCGACTTCACGTCGGCGCCTGCCGATGCGCGGGAGGTCTACAGCGAGGCCGCGACCGATCAGACCTATCGCCGACTGGCGGCGCTGACGGGGAGTGTGCTGGAGGCCGGGTTACCGGTCTGTGTCGACGCGACCTGTCTGCTGCAGGAGCAGCGCAAGCGGCTGCGATTCGAGGCGGAGAAACGTGGGCTGCCGGTGTTGATGGTCAGCTTCGAGGCCGATCAATCGACGTTGCGCGCACGTATCGTCAAACGCGCAAGACGCAGCGGCGAATCATCCGAGAAGAGTCTATCGGTGCTCGAGCATCAGTTGGCGCGCTTCGAGCCGTTCGAGAGCGACGAGACGACCCATCTGGTCCACCTGGATACCACGGCGCCCGATGCCAACCTGACGCTGGCGTCATTGATCCAGGAGCGCATGCGGCTCAACTGACAGCAACATCGAACGCGACGGGAGTAGCGATTGGCGACTCCCTTCGCGATTCGATGTCGATGGCGGCATCAGCCATCGTGCCACTCACGAACCTTTCCACTGACCTCTTTTCGAGATAACGCGAGATTCAGCGCCGGCCGTTGGCGTAGCGTGACGCCATGACCGGAATGGTCCCCAGGTTCTGGCGCGCCCAGTTGGTCGCCTGAATCCGGTTATGGACGTTGATCTTGCGAAACAGGTTGTAGAGATGCGATTTCACCGTGTGTTCGCTGACAAACAGCTTCTCGGCGATCTCGGTATTGCTGGCGCCGGACACGAGCAGCGTGACGATCTCCAGTTCACGCCGGGTCAGACCGCAGACCGGGCGATAGGTGTTGACCTGCTGGCGTCGGTAGAAGTCGATCAGCATGGCCGACAGCGGCCGTGAGATCCAAAGCTCCCCATCGAGCAGCCGCAGGATGCCCTTGCAGATCAGCTCGAGATTGTCCTGACGGTAGAACACGCCCCGCAGATGGATGCCGATCAGCAGCTCCATGACCTGCTTGTTGTCGCGAACGTTGAACGCCGAGAGGATGATCGAGCCGTTCTCCTCGGCGCGGTTGTTCCAGGCGAGCAGATCCTTCTCCTGCACGTGATCGCCGTCCAGCAGGACCAGGGCACGTCGCCCCTCGCCCAGCGTGTAGCGCTCCTGCGGATTGAGCGCAAAGACGCGACAGCCGGTCTTCTGATGGATGTAATCCAGAAATAAAACGGACTGAGAATTACAATCCGTAACAAGTAAAATGTCGGTATTTTCAGTGTTCATGGTCTGATCCCTTGGAAGGATTTTAATTAGTCTTTTACATTTTTCGTCGAGATCCTCGGGTCAAATGCTTACCGCTATCCGGTGAGTGCCGGAGCTCAATCATGTTGATAAACCGCCAGGCTTGTAAATATACGGCGTCGAGATTTTCACAAAGTGACACGACTGAGACATTTAAGATTTTTGTAAGCGATAAAAATACCATATTAATCAAAGACTTTTTTGTATCATTACAAAGAAAATTGAAAAACATTGTTTCTTATCGGAGAAAAAACATTCGCGACCTTAGTCGCGTAGTACGCAACGGCTACGCTCATTCCATGAATTTCCTCATACCGATTTGGACCTATCGGTCTAATGTGTCACGCCACGTCTGGTGCCACGCCAGGCCTGCAGTGCTATACCCGTCTGGCCACCATCCGTAAAATGGGCGTTTTGTCAGGAAGCCGAACCATGAGCGAGCGTGAGGAAGCGCTGGTCATCGCCAGCGCCAACCCCGGTAAATTGGCCGAATTTCAAAGTCTTCTGGGGCCGTTGGGCTATCGCATCCAGCCTCAATCGGCGTTCGGTGTCACGGATGTCGAGGAGACGGGGCTGACCTTCGTCGAAAACGCCCTGCTCAAGGCGCGTGCCGCTTCCCGAGCCAGTGGCTTGCCGGCACTGGCCGACGATTCCGGTCTGGCAGTCGATGCGCTCGGCGGCGCCCCCGGGATCTATTCTGCGCGGTATGCCGACGGTGCCCGGCGCGACGGTTCGAAGGATCTGGCGAATAACGACAAGCTGCTGGAGGCGCTCAAGGAGGTGCCGGAGGGCGAACGAACGGCGCGCTACTGGTGCGTACTGATTTATCTGCGCCACGCCGACGATCCGGTGCCGCTGATCGTCCAGAGCGATTGGCGTGGCGACATCCTAGCCTACCCCCGCGGCGAAGGCGGGTTCGGTTATGACCCGCTGTTCTGGGTGCCCGAGTGTGGCATGAGCGCTGCCGAGCTGAGCAGCGAGGAGAAGAATCGTCTCAGCCATCGCGGCCGCGCGCTGCGCCAGATGATGGAGATGCTTCAGGAATGAGGGCGTTGCCGCCGCTGGCGCTATACATCCACGTACCCTGGTGCGTGCGCAAGTGTCCTTACTGCGACTTCAATTCCCATGGCGTAGGCCGCGGTGCCGAGCTGCCCGAGGTCGCTTACGTCGAGGCGTTGCTGGCGGATCTGGACGCTGATCTGGAAGCGGTTCAGGGACGCGAGATCGTCAGCATCTTCATCGGTGGCGGCACGCCGAGTCTGCTGTCGCCCGCGGCCTATCGGCGTCTGTTTGCCGGGCTGCGTGAACGTCTGCGCTTTGCGGCGGGAATCGAGATCACGCTGGAAGCCAATCCGGGGACGGTGGAGCAGCAGCGCTTCGAAGGTTTCCGGGAAGCGGGAATCAACCGTCTTTCCCTCGGCGTTCAGAGCTTTCACGCAGCTCAGCTCGAAGCGCTCGGCCGTATCCATTCCGGCGATGAGGCGGCGCGCGCGATGACGAGCGCGCGGGCGGCGGGGTTCGACAACGTCAATCTGGATCTGATGCATGGTCTGCCCGGGCAGACGCTCGAGACGGCGTTGGCCGATATCGATCAGGCGCTGGCGCTAGAGCCGACGCATCTCTCTTGGTATCAGCTGACGCTCGAGCCGAATACCGAGTTTTTTTCTCATCCGCCGACGCTGCCTGACGAAGAGCACCTGTGGGACATTCAGGATGCGGGGCACGAACGGATCGAAGCCGCTGGACTGTCGCGCTACGAGATTTCCGCCTATGCCCGTGGTGGAAAGCGGGCGCGGCACAATCTCAATTACTGGCAGTTCGGGGATTATCTCGGTATCGGCGCAGGGGCGCACGGCAAGCTGACGCGGCGTGACGGAGCTGGTGGTCTCAGGCTCGAACGCCGCTGGAAAGTCCGCCAGCCGGATGCCTATCTCCGTCGCAGTCGTGACCCGCGGGGATTCGTGGCCGGATCGCGCGAGATCGATGCCGATACGCTGCCCCTGGAGTTCTTGATGAACGCCTTGCGCCTGGTCGAGGGAGTCGATGCCGGCTGCTGGCAAAACCATACCGGCCGCGCGTTGTCTGAACTCTCGCCGCGCCTTGCCGTCGCGCGCGAGCGAGGTCTTCTGGAAGCATCGGAGGCTCGATTGCAGGCGACGCCGCAGGGGTTGCTATTCTTGAATGACCTGCTGGCGCTGTTCGACACGTCGCGGTAACGATATCGCGGCTCGGCAGTGATCTCCGGTATGGCGATTAGGACGTTAGATAGGGAGTTTTGGAAGCATGAAGAGCAACGGTGTGACGAAAGACGTGAAAACGCGCAGCAATCTCTGGCTGGCCATGCCGGTGGCGCTCGCCGTCGGTGTGACGGGCTGCGCTTCCAGCGGTGGTGAAAATACCTCTCAGCAGGGCGGCGGCAATACCAAGACGTGGAGCGGAGCCGGTATCGGTGCAGTCGCCGGCGCAGTCGCCGGGGCCTTGACCGGGGACGGTGGCAGCAGCACCCGCGATCGTGCACTGATCGGTGCCGCCGCCGGTGCCGCGATCGGCGGTGGCGTGGGCGCCTACATGGACAAGCAGGAGAAGGAGCTGCGCAATCGCCTCGATGGCACCGGCATCGGCGTCGAGCGTGATGGCAACAATCTGATTCTCAACATGCCCAGCAGCGTGACCTTCGACATCGATTCCAGCGACCTGCAGACGCCGGCGCGCCAGGCGCTCAATGACGTCAACGCCGTACTGCGAGCCTATCCAGAGACGCGCATCAACGTTGCGGGTTACACCGACAGCACGGGTAGCGACAGCTATAACCAGAAGCTTTCCGAGCGCCGCGCGAGCGCCGTTGCGACCTATCTCGAACAGGGCGGCGTGGAGTCGACCCGGATCAACGCCATCGGCTATGGCGAGAGCAACCCGGTCGCGAGCAACGACACCGACGCCGGTCGTGCCCAGAATCGCCGTGTCGAGATCACGCTGACCCCCACGCAGCAATCCTGATCGATTTCAGCAGGGTGCCAGTCACGCGGGCGTATCCGACGGGATGCGCCCGTTTTCGATGCTAGTCCGTCTTCTTGCCGCTCCCTCGCTCGGGGGCTATCGCTCAAAGGATTCTTGCGCCGTCATGCTTGCCTATCAGCACGCCTATCACGCCGGCAACTTCGCCGATGTACACAAGCACCTGGGGCTTTCGTGTCTCGTCGAGGCATTGATGCGCAAGCCGTCAGCCATCAGTTTCGTCGATACCCACGCCGGGCGCGGCGTCTACCCGTTGGATGCACCGGAAACGCAGAAACTCGGGGAGTTCCATCAGGGCGTGGCGCGTCTCTGGGAACGACGGAGCAGGCTTGAACCCGATTCGGCACTGGCCGCGTGGGTGGCGCGACTCGCCACACTGCAGAAGAGCGACCGGCTCTCGCGCTATCCCGGCTCGCCCTGGTGGATTGGCGCGTCGCTGCGCGAACAGGATCGGCTGACGCTCTTCGAGCTTCACCCCGGCGAGCATCGCCATCTGGCCGATCAGACGCTGCCGGCTGACGGCCGAATTCAGCGTCGCCACGCCGATGGGCTCGAGGGATTGGCTCGACTCGTTCCGGTCTCGACACCGAGACTCTGCGTGTTGATAGACCCGAGCTACGAGCGCAAGGCGGAGTATGAGGAGGTCGTCAAGACGCTCAAGCAAGTGGCGCACAAGGTGCGCCATGCGGTGGTCGTGATCTGGTATCCGCTGCTACCGGCCGGGCGTCATCTCTCGATGCTGGACGCACTGCGCGACGCGGGCATCCCCAAACTGTGGCGCAGCGAGCTCAAGATTCGCGAACCCGATGCCACGCACGGCATGTACGGCAGTGGCCTTTTGGTGCTCAATCCGCCCTGGCAGCTCGACCAAACCCTGGACTCGACTTTCTCGACGCTGGCGCCGATGCTTGCGGCCAACGCCAGCCACCAGAGCGAATGGTGGACGGGAGAAACGTGACGGCGGCGTTCAACGCCGCCATCCTGTTTTTCTCGCAGCTGCTGTCTACCGCGCCCCGAAACCGGCGCAGTCGAAGCTCGCAGCTCGTACGGGGCCGTCAGACCAGATGCGTGGTGGGATTGACCGGGCTTTCGGTCGCCTCCGGCTCCTCGCCCTGAATCGCAGCGATGAACTCTTCTCCCCAGCGACGGATGTCGTTGTAGCTGACGATATCGTTCAACTGACGCAGCCGCGCCTCGGCTTCGGCACGCGGCAGGTTGAGACCCAGATAGCAGGTGCGCGCCAAGTCGTGCAGGTCGTGCGGATTGGTCAGGATCGCGCCCTTGAGCTCGGCGGCGGCGCCGGTGAATTCGGACAGCACCAGTACGCCGCAGCCCTGGGTCATGCCCTGAGTCGCCGCGAACTCCTTGGCGACCAGGTTCAGGCCGTCGCGCAGCGGGGTTATCCACATGACGTCGGCCATCGCGTACCAGGCGACCACCTCTTCGAACGGGAAGCCGCGGAAGTAGAACTGCACCGGCGTCCAGCCGACGTCGGCGAAACGGCCATTGATATGCCCGATGGTCTGTTCGATCTGGGTCTGCAGCTCGTTGTAGATCGTCATCTCGCGAGCCGCCGGGACGCAGATGCTGACCAGCGTGACCTTGCCGCGCAGCTCCGGGTTCTCGTCGAGCAGCAGCTCGTAGGCCTGCAGTTTTTCCAGAATACCCTTGGTGTAGTCGAGGCGCTCCACCGAGAGGATCAGCTTGACCCCGGCGAACTCCTCGCGCAGTTCGGCCATCCGCGAATCGGCGCCTTCCTGGGCCAGCGCGTTCTTGATCCGGTTGAGGTCGAGGCCGACAGGATGCGCGCCCATGCGCACCACGCGCGAGCCGGTATCGACCGCCGTGGTCATGCTTTCCAGCCCGACCGCGCAGCCGTAGGTCAGAAAGCGCGGCGCGCAGCTCTGCTGGGCCAGCGTGGTCAGCGGCACGACGCCGCGGGCGACGTCGACGAAGTTCTCGACCTGACGCGGAATGTGAAAACCGACGTAGTCACACTGCAGCAGACTGCCGATGATCTCGCGGCGCCACGGCAATACGTTGAAGACGTCCGCCGACGGGAAGTAGGTGTGGTGGAAAAAGGCGATTCGCAGGTCCGGACGCATCTCTCGCAGGTAGGCCGGCACCATCCACAGGTTGTAGTCGTGGATCCAGACCAGCGCGCCCTCGGCGGCCTCCTCGGCCGTGCGCTCGGCAAAGGCGCGGTTGACCTCGCAGTAGACTTCCCAGTCCTCCTCGCGGAAGACGGCGCGTTCCCAGAAGGTGTGCAGGGTGGGCCAGAACGCTTCCTTGGAGAAGCGCTTGTAGAAGGTGTCGACCTGAAACTTGGTCAGCGGTACGCGCGCAGCGGTCAACAGCGGGTACTGCTTGGCATCGACGCTGGTGTGCGTCTCGAAGGGCTCGGGATCATCCTCTTCATGAATCGACCAGGCGATCCACGAGCCTCGCTGGTCGGCGAAGAAGCTCAGCAGTGTCGGAATGATGCCGTTGGGTGAGGTGGGGCGCCGACGCTGGATCTTGCCGTCGACACGATACTCCTCGTAAGGCAGACGGTGATAGACCATGACCAGCTCGGCCTTGCCGGTCTGCGTCTCGTCGCGGCGATGCTCCGCCGCCACGCCATGCGCCCCGAGAAAGCCGAAATGCGCGAAGGCCTCGATGATCCCGGCGCAGCCCGCTTCGGTGGCGTGCATCACGCGAGTCTGCCCTTGCGTCTGCTCGAGCAGCTCGGGTTCCGAACCGCCGACACAGACCGACTTGAAACCGGCGGTCAGCATGGCGAGATCGTTCATGGTATCGCCGGCGACGAGCACTTCTTCGTTGTCGATACCCAGCCAGTCGATCAGCTTCTTGAGACTCGAGCCCTTGTTGACGCCCTTGGGGAGAAAGTCCAGATAGCGGCCGGCGGAGTAGAGCATTTCGCAGTCGAGCTCTTCGGCCAGCCCCGCCAGCGCCTGGTCGCCGGCGCGCTCCGGCGGGCAGTAGTAGGAGCAGCGACGCAGCTGGGGCTCATCCTGTCGGACGATATCGGGAAAGCGCTCCATGGCGCTGGCGATGCGCGACTCGCCCGGCCAGCGCTGATCGATCTCGTTCTGCAGCGGTTGGATCGGCTGCAGGTCATCACCGGTGTAGAGGCTGGCACCGACGTCGGCAACGATATAGTCGGGCTGCGGCAGTGTCGGATCGGAAAGCAGCGGCAGAATCGCCTCCAGGCTGCGCCCGCTGATATAGGCAAGCTGGATGTCGGGATGGGCGGCGATGGTCTGGTAAAGACTCAGGCGCGCGTCGGGGTCGCCGCCAAGAAAGGTTCCGTCGAGATCGGTTGCGAGTAACATCGTTTTCCTCCTGCCCGGTCATCGTGGCCGGGTCGATTTCCCTGCGTGAGCCGCACTGGTGCGTTGTCGAATCGATCAGGCCTTGCCGGCCATCTCGACGATCCGCTGGCGTTCGTGCTCTTCGTAGAAGCTGGGGTCGGCGAACAGATCCTTCTGCACGTCGTCGTACATCATCTCCAGTGCCTGGCTACTGGTTGGCGTCATGGGTTCGAAATGGGCGGTGTCGCCGCTAACCAGCGTCGAGACGCGGCGACGGCGGTAGATGGCATAGACCGCAAGCAGCGCCAGCACCGCGGCGATGTAGAGCGGCAATCCCTGATCGCCGACGCCATGCATGATCGCACCGGCGAGAATCGGTGCCACTGCGCTGCCGGCGCCCTGTACCACCAGCATGTCGGCGGAGCCGGACACGATCTCATCGGGACTCAGCTGATCGATCAACTGTGCCACGGCGATCGGGTAGATAGAAAAGGATAGTCCGCCCCACAGAAAATACAGACCGAGAAGCGCGCTCTGGTTGGGGGCGAACGGCATCGCCGCCGCCGCGAGGGCGGCCAGAATCACTACGTAAGTCATCACTCTGGGGCGATCGTGCTTGTCGGAAAAACGCCCGATGGGAATCTGCAGCAGGGCGCCACCGAGGATTGCGCAACTCATCACCACCCCGACGCCCGCGACGTCGAAGCCGACACTGCGCGCATAGACCGGTGTGAGTGTCCAGAACGCGCCCATGGCCAGCCCGGACATTGCCGAGGCGGCGACGGCCAGCGGCGCGAAGCTCAAGAGCGCCTTGAGGCTACTTTTGGGGCGATCGGCGATGACCGGCTGTGCACGCCGCGTCATGGTGATAGGTAACAACGCCCAGCAGATCAGGATCGAGGTCAGCGCGAAGAGCAGAAAGCCTTCCGGCGAGTCGAGACGCAGGATCTGCTGGGCGATCGCCAGCGACCCCAGATTGACCACCATGTAGATGGCAAACACACGCCCCCGCTGATGGCTGGCCGCCTGGCTGTTGAGCCAGCTCTCGATCACGGTCATCAGCGTGATGAACGAAAGCCCGTAGAGGACACGCAGCGCCAGCCATACCCAGGGGTTGATGAAAATCAGGTGCAGTAGTGCCGATGACGCACAGAGACCGGCGCAGAACGCGAAGGTGCGGATGTGGCCCATGCGCCGAATCAGGCGGCCACTGATCCAGGTGCCGCAGATGAAACCGACGAAGTAACCCGACATGATCAGACCGATCAACGTCGTGGAAAATCCCTCGTCGGCGCCGCGCAGTGTCAGCAGGGTATTGATCAGACCATTGCCGAGCAGCAGCAGTGCAACGCTACCCAGCAGGGCTCGAATGGGTCGCAGCAACGACCACATGGCGCTCTCCTTGTCATCGCATTCGGAAAGTCCCTACCGGCGTGACGCGAAACCGATAGGCGGCTTTCTCGATTCATCCATGCAGTAAGCGTGCCGTCGTGGTGGAATTGTCGGGAAATCGCCGTATTTATAAGAGTATATTATCGTTAGTCGGCATCAGAAATATTACAGGTTATCGAACAATTTGCACCTTTGAAGTGCATCGGCTTTAGCGTAGCAGGCCAAACGTGGCTCAGGGCACGCGATGGGTCCATTTGGCGCTGGCGAATTTTTCCCTGGCCAGGCGCTCGGCGGCTGCCATTTCGGCATCGGTGATCGTGTCCGGCTTGAGCGTGAAACGAGCGGCGAAGGAGTCGATCATGCGCTGGATGATCGTCTCTCGATCCAGACCGGTCTGACGCTTGAGCGGGTCGACGCGCTTGCCGGCGCTGGTGGTGCCCTTGTCCGAGAGCTTTTCCCGACCGATTCGCAGCACTCGCGTCAGTTTGTCGGCGTCGATGTCGTAGGCCATCGTCACATGATGCAGCACGGCGCCATTGATGCGCTTCTGCGCTGCACCGGCAATCTTGCCGCCGGGAGAGGTAATGTCGTTGATCGGCACGTACCAGGCGTTGATGCCCATATCGCCAAGCGCCTGAATCACCCAGTCATCGAGGAAGGCGTAGCTTTCGACGAACGAAAGTCCCTGCACCAGTGTCTCCGGCACGATCAGCGACCAAGTGATGGTATTGCCCGGCTCGACGAACATCGCACCGCCGCCGCTGATGCGCCTGACCACCTCGATATTCTCGGCCGCTGCCGCTTCGCTATCGACTTCATTGGCCAGTGACTGGAAGACCCCGATGATGATGGCCGAGCGCTCCCATTCCCACACGCGCAGCGTCGGTCCACGCCGTCCGGCCGCAACTTCTCGCGTCAGTATTTCGTCGAGTGCCATGTGCAGTGCGGGTGATTCCGGCGGCCGATGAATCAGACCAAAGCGATGCTCGCGCCAGTCCGACGCCCGGGCGAGCGCTCGGCGGACCACGGTCGCTATCGCGGGGACGGAAAGACCGATCATCTCGGTGCCGGCCGGCAGAGCGCGCTGAATGCGCTCGATCAGAACGCTGGCGTCACTGGTGACAGGGGCGCCGATCAGCGCTTCGTTGATTGCCTCGAGCGCCTCTTCCGGTTCCAGAAAGAAATCGCCCGACAGCATGGCCGAAACGAGCTGGCCGTCTCGCACTCCGAGATCGGCCACCACCAGCTTGCCACCTGGCACCTTGTACTCGCCGTGGCATCTCGTCTCATCCTGGTGCGAACGTTCGACCATCGTCTAACCTCATCGGGGTGGCAGGGAGTTGCCGCCAGTATAGCCGGCATCGCCGGACTCTCATCGACAACCGCAAGGAGGCAGCATGACGATTGGCATTTGTACCTGGACGCTGGGGATCGACGAGCTCGACCCGCTGATGGCGAAGATCGCCTCGCTTGAACTGGACGCTGTGCAGTACTGCGAGCCTGTCGATCGGCATAGCGCCGAGGCGGTCGCCGCCAGCGCAGCCAGTCACGGACTTTCGCTGATTGCCGTCGACCCTTTCGACCACGCGCCGCACGACAGTGAGGAGGCGACGGCCGAGAACGCGGTCGCGTTCTATCGCAAGGTCATCGATTTCGCGGCCGATCTCGGCGGCGTGCCGGCAACGATCCACGGCCTGACCGACTGGACCGGCAACTGCGATAGCCGCGAGGCTGCCTGGGAGATGATCGTCGAGTGCGGCAAGCAGTTGGCGGCGCACGCCGAAGCTCGGGGTATCGAGCTGCTGATCGAACCTTGCAACCGCTATGAAATTCCGCTGCTTCACACGGCAGCTGACGCCGAGCGCTGGATCGCCGATATCGGCAGCGATCGGGTTCGCCCGCTTCTCGACAGCTTCCATATGCATATCGAGGAGAAGGACCCCTACGCCACGCTCGAACGCTTCGCCGAGCGCAGCGCGATCTATCACATCTCGGACTCCAATCGGGGCGGCATCGGCGAGGGGCGTGTCGACTTCATCAATCAGCACGATGCGCTCAAGCGCGGGGGCTTCAGCGGGCCGGTCGCGGTCGAACTGGTGTTGCCGCACCTTGCGCCGACCGGGCTGCCACGCAACGCCGAAGAACAGGCGATGCTCGACGACCAGATCCGTCACAGCGCCCGCGTCTGGCGCCTGCTCGACGAGCGCCGAATCGGTTGATGCCCTTCACCGCTTCCCATCGGAGGCGGTGAACGCTTCCACGCTCGATGGCCCGTCGGTGTTCCGTTGTCGCTGCCTGGCGCGGCATTAACGCCAGGGCAGCTTGCCGGCCTCGACCAGCGCCTCCCGTCGCGTCACGCCGATATCGGCAAGCTGTTCGGCATTCAGCCGAGCCAGCTGGCGCCGGGTGCGTAGACGCTGCCACCAGCCGAGCCTCTGTGGCGGCGCGACGAGCATCGTCGAAGCCTGTCTTCGGCCGAAGGCGGGTGTCGAATCTGCCAGGCTGGGCGGGGTGGACGTGAGGTAGACGGTACTCATGGCGGCACTCTCCTGCGGTATCGGTCACTCGGGCTCTGGATGAGTGAGTCAGGCTACGCCGGAGCCGCATCGCCACACAGATTCAGAAAGCGTCGAATTCAGGAATACAGATGAGGGATAACAGCATCTGTATGGCGGATTCTGTCGACATCTGTATCGTGAATCCGAAAACCATGGCATACACAATGGTGCGATCGCCCGCCCTGGAGAGCGCTTCATGCACCGCTACGAGAAACTGGCCGATCATCTGCGCGAACGCATCCAGGCCGGGTACTACCGTCCGGAGGATCGTCTACCTTCGGTGCGCTCGCTGGCCAAGGCGCATGGCGTCAGTCTGTCCACGGTGCAGCAGGCGTATCACCAGCTCGAGGATGCCCAGCTGATCCTGGCGCGGCCCAAATCGGGCTACTTCGTCGCGCCAACTCGCGAGCGGCCGCGACCGCCGCCGGTCGGACGCACGGCCCAGCGTCCGGTGGAGGTCTCGCACTGGGATCAGGTTCGTGAGGGCACCTGCGTGCTGCCGGATACGCGGCTCTTCCATCTCGGCCGCGGCATGCCGGACATCGAGGCGCCGACGCTCAAGCCGCTGATGCGCGCGCTCTCCCGCGTCAGCCGTCGCCAGGATCTGATCGGACTCAACTACGACACGCTCTACGGGCGTCCCGAACTGCGCGAGGAGATCGCCAGGCTGTCGGCCGGCCATGGTTGTCGCCTGCATCCCAACGACATCGTGATCACGACCGGCTGTCACGAGGCGATCTCGATCGCCATGCGCGCGGTGTGCGAGCCCGGCGGCATCATCGCGGTCGACTCGCCGAGCTTCTATGGGGCGCTGCAGTCGATACGCGCCTATGGCATGAAGGCGATGGAGATCCCCACCGACCCGGAAACCGGCATCAGCCTGGAGGCGCTGGAACTGGCGCTGGAGCAGTGGCCGATCCGGGCCATTCAGATCACGGCGACCTGCAACAACCCGCTTGGCTATACGCTCTCGGTCGAGCGCAAGCGGGCGCTCTACGCGTTGGCCAGACGTTTCGATGTCGCGATCATCGAAGACGATGTCTACGGCGATCTTGCCTACGCCTTCCCGCGACCGGTGACGGTCAAGTCGTTCGACGAAGACGGTCGCGTGCTGCTATGCAGCTCGTTCTCCAAGACCCTGGCGCCGGGACTTCGGCTGGGCTGGATGGCGCCGGGCCGCTATCTCGAACGCGCGCTGCACATGAAGTACGTGGGCACGGGTTCGACCGCGACCCAGGGGCAGATGGCGGTGGCGGAGTTCATCCGCGAAGGACATTTCGAGCCACATCTGCGGCGGATGCGGGCGCAATATCAGAGAAACCGTAACGCCATGCTCGACCTGATCGCCGAAGTGTTTCCCGGCTCGACGCGGGTCAGCTATCCGGAGGGCGGCTTTCTGCTGTGGCTCGAGTGCGACGCCGAGGTCGACACCGTCGCCCTCAACGGGGAATTGATGTCGGAAGGCATCCGTATTGCACCCGGCATCATGTTCTCGGCGACCGGCAAATATCGCAACTGCCTGCGGATCAACTACACGGTGTTCGATGAACCGACTCGGCGAGCGATGAGGCGGGTCGGGGAGCGGGTTCACGAGCTATCCGGGCAGGTTTCCCGTGAAGCGAGCGCCGTCCGCGAGGCGGAATCGGCTCAATAAATGAGCCGAATGGAGGCGTCATTCGGCGCATCGTGCCTTTCTTCTCGATACAAGCAGATCGATACCCGTGCTATTTGCCGATACAGAAGCTGCCGAAGATCTCGCCGAGCAGGTCGTCGGCGGTGAATTCACCGGTGATTTCGTTGAGCGCGTGCTGGGCGTCGCGCAGATCCTCGGCGAGCAGTTCGCCGGCGGCGGCGCCCTCGAGCTGGGCAACACCGCTTTCGAGCGCCATGGCGGCGCGATCGAGCGCGTCGAGATGACGGCGGCGAGCGGAGAAGTGGCCTTCGGTCGTTGCGTCGAAGCCCATCACGGCCTTCAGATGCGATTTCAGGTTATCCACACCGGCACCGGTCTCTGCCGAGATGCGGATGACGGGAGGGGTTGTGGATAGATCGAATGCGCTGCCTTCGCCGCTCTCGTCGATCTTGTTGCGTACCAGCGTCAGTCGTGCGGGATCGGGCAGGCGCTCGACGAATTCGGGCCAGATGAGGCGCGGATCGGTGGCGTCGGTCTCGCGCCCATCGACCAGCAGCAGAACGCGATCGGCTCGCTCGATCTCCGCCCAGGCGCGCTGAACGCCAATCTTCTCCACCGCATCGGGCGTATCACGCAGGCCGGCCGTGTCGATGACGTGGAGCGGCATGCCGTCGATATGGATGTGCTCGCGCAGCACGTCGCGAGTGGTGCCCTCGATCTCGGTGACGATGGCGCTGTCGCGCTCGGTCAGCCGGTTGAGGAGACTCGACTTGCCAGCATTGGGGCGCCCGGCGATCACCACGCTCATGCCCTCGCGCATCAGCGCGCCCTGATTGGCGCTGGCGCGCACGCCCGCCAAGGTCTGGCGCAGCGTCTCGAGCTTGCCGGCGACCACCCCGTCGGCGAGAAAGTCGATCTCTTCCTCGGGGAAATCGATCGCCGCTTCGACGTAGAGTCTGAGCTCGATCAGCTCGCTGACCAGGCGAGAGACGCGCGTGGAGAACTCCCCCTGCAGCGAGCGCAGCGCGTTTTCCGCTGCCGCTCGGGAGCTGGCATCGATCAGGTCGGCAATCGCCTCGGCCTGGGCCAGGTCTAGCTTGTCATTGAGGAACGCGCGTTCGGAAAATTCACCGGGTCGGGCGAGTCGCGCGCCGAGCTGCACGCAGCGCTCCAGCAGCATGTCCATCAGCACCGGTCCGCCATGGCCCTGCAGTTCCAGCACGTCTTCACCGGTAAAGGAGTTCGGTCCCGGAAAATAGAGCGCGATGCCTTCGTCGATCACGTTCTGCGCGCCGCGAAACGGGCCGTAGTGAGCGTAGCGCGGCCTCGGCGTGTAGCCTAGCATGGCACTGGCCAGCTCACCCGCCGCGGGCCCGGAGACGCGCACGATGCCGACGCCGCCGCGTCCAGGAGGCGTCGCCAGCGCGGCGATGGTGTCCTGACGGTAGAGCGGCGTGCCTTGAGCCGAGGAGACTGGAGAGGACGGCGCGTGCATGGAATCTCCCATTGAGTCGCTGAATGACATCGGGTTTGGGCGTGTCGTTCAGGCGTCGATTGTCCGGTGACGGTGCGTGAAAGACCAGACCCTTGAACGCCAGACCCCCGCCGAGGCGGGGGTCTGGAGATTCTCTCAGGTGACGGCCGTCAGCCCTTGGCCTTGACCGCCTTGCTGCCGCCCGAGTCATCGTTGAGCACTTTCTTGGTGATGAACCACTGCTGCAGGATCGAGATCGAGTTGTTCACGATCCAGTAGATGACCAGACCGGCCGGGAACCACAGGAAGAAGAAGGTGAAGACGACGGGCAGCATCTTCATGATCTTCGCCTGCATCGGGTCCGGCGGGGTCGGGTTGAGGAACTGCTGCAGCAGCATGGTGCCGCCCATGATGATCGGCAGAATGAAGTACGGGTCTTTCGCCGACAGGTCCTGAATCCAGAGGATGAAGGGTGCGTGGCGCAGCTCCACCGACTCCATCAGCATCCAGTAGAGCGCGATGAACACCGGCATCTGGATCACCATCGGCAGGCAGCCCCCCAGAGGATTGATCTTCTCCTTCTGGTAGAACTTCATCATCTCCTGCGACATTCTCTGGCGGTCGTCGCCGTACTGCTCCTTGAGCCGCTTCATCTCCGGGCCCATCTTGCGCATGCGCGCCATGGACTTGTAGGCCTTGGCGGCGAGCGGGAAGAGCACGATCTTGACACAGACGGTCAGCAGGACGATGGACCAGCCCCAGTTGCCGACGATCTTGTGGATGTGCTCCAGCAGCCAGAACAGCGGGTTGGCGAGGAACCACAACCAGCCGAAGTCGACGGTCAGCTCCAGATTCGGCGCGACCGCTTCCAGGCGCGACTGCACCTTCGGGCCGACGTAGAGCGTCGCGGCAAGCGTCGACTGCGCGCCCGGCTGCAGGGTCTGATTCGGACCAGCGAAGGCCGCCACGGTGCGGTCACGGTTGTCGACGCTGCCGTAGTAGAGGTTCTGCTGATCGGCGTTGGGCACCCAGGCCGAGGTGAAGTAGTGCTGGATCATCGCGACCCAGCCGCCTTTGACGTCACGGTTCTGGAAGTCGCCGTTACGAATATCGTCGAAGTCGACCTTGCTGTAGTGCTCGTCAGGCGAAGAGAAGGCCGCACCCAGGAAGGAGTGCATGCCGACGCCGGAGCCGTTGGTCGGATCCGCGCTCTGATCACGGGCGAGTTGGCCGATGAAGCGTGCGGTTACCGGCTGCTGGCTTTCGTTGTCGAGCAGATACTCGACCTTGACCGCATAGCTGTCGCGATCGATGACAAACCGCTTGACGACGTCGACACCGTTGACGCTGCCATGGAGATCGACGTTCAGCGAATCCTGGCCTTCGCTCAGCTGATAGCTGCGCTGATCGGCGCTGAAATTGATACGGCCGGAGTGGCCTTCGATCTGCAGGCCGGACTTAGCCACGTAGCTGCGCACGTTGTTGTCGCTGAGCAGCACGAAGGGGGTGTCGGAATCGAGCGCCTGGTCGTGGCCGAACAGCGCCGCGTAGACGATGTCGCCGCCATTGGGGTTGATGCGCAGGTCGAGCACGTCGCTCTGAACCTGGATCAGATTGTTGCCCTTGGCCGGCTCGGAGCCCGCGGGCATGTCGTCTTCGATCGGTTTGGCATTGCCGTTGCCATCGGTCGGTGCCGAGAGCGCGCCGTTACCGCTGCTGTCACCGCTACCCGAAGAGGCGGCGACTTCCGGCGCCGGATTGTCCACCACATTCTGATGGTAGTCCTGATTCCACTGCATGATCAGCAGGTAGGCCAGCACGGCCAGCGGAATCACGAAAAGGAGTCGTTTCAAGTCCATACAGAGGTCTGCCCGTCAAGGGAGTGGGTCGGTGGGCGCCTTGGTATCGGCGATCGTCCGGCGACGATCAGCAAGACTCCCCGGCCGTAGGCGCGGTCGTGTCCGGTCAGGTCGATGTGTCGGGCCGAGCCTGTCGAGCGGACTTCTCGAGACGTCGCCACATGCCGTGGAGCTGACGGCTGACGCTGTCGTTGTCCTGCTCGTGAAGGCCTCGTCGCGCAAGCAGTACGATATCCACAGCCGGTAGACGGTGCTGCTGATGACGGATGGATTCGCGGACGAGGCGTTTGAGACGGTTGCGGTCGACGGCACGACGCACGTTCTTCTTGCTGAAGATCAACCCGATCCGCGGATGGCCCAGTGCGTTGGGACGTGCCAACGCCAGCATTCCCTTACCGTGGACCTTGAGAGGAGCGTGGTCGAATACGTGCTTGTAGTCCCCGGCGGTCAGCAAACGGAGTTGCCGGGGGAAGCCATGATCGGACACCCGTTGTCCGATCAGGCGCTGAGACGCTTGCGGCCCTTGGCACGACGACGGTTGATGACCTGACGGCCGTTCTTGGTGGCCATGCGAGCGCGGAAACCGTGGACGCGCTTGCGCTTCAGAACGCTGGGCTGAAAAGTACGTTTCATGACTGCTGCTTCCCGAGGTAGTTGAGTGGCTAAGCTGATGATTCAGCTTATAAAAAAGGTTCGATACGGGACGTCGGACACGCGCGACGGGTCCGGGTCACTCGGCTCAAGAGCGGGAATTCTAGTGAATACGGCGGTCAGGTGCAATTTTTCCGTGAATTATCCACACCCGGTTGTGAGCGAAACGACGCACTGCCCAATGACAGAATTCGCGCTGCTAGGTTACTCGGAAAGGTTTTCAGGATATCGCGGCCGGCCGTGCCCGGTTGAAGTCTTGAGCGCGAGCACGGGAGCTTGTCAATCGCACCATGTGGTTAAGGATGGGGATAGTTATTGTGAATAACTCTTATTATATAAATGATATCAACGGCCTACGATCTATCTTTGCTTGTGAGGAAAATGCGTATCCCTGGTGCAAAAGCTGCGGACTGTGCACCGATGAAGCGGCACGATGGTGCACACGACCGCCGGTTTTTCCGTCTTCTTCCGCAACTTGCCAACCGCTTGTCGGCTGTTTATCCACAGCTTTTAGCGTGCGAGACTCGGTGTGGATAACCCGGGAGTCGGACGCTACAATGTGCGGCCGTTTCTCATTCATCTCTTGTTATCCGGTGAGGTCGTGTGTCCGTCGCGCTCTGGCAACAATGCCTCAATTCGCTGCAGGATGAGTTGAGTTCGCAGCAGTTCAATACCTGGATCCGCCCGCTGCAGGCGGAGGACAGTGACTCGGACGAACTCTGCCTGCTCGCCCCCAACCGCTTCGTGCGTGATTGGGTGAGCGACAAGTATCTCAAGCGCATCAATGAACTGTTGCGCGAAGTCGGTACCAGCAACAAGCCGCCCAAGGTTCGTCTGAGCGTCGGCAGCCGTCGCGCTGCGGCGGTCTCGCCGCGCGATCTGGGGGCTCCGGTATCGGCTCCTGGACGATCGGAACAGCGGCCCGCGGCGCCGAGCGTGCAGACGCCGCCGCGCAGCGAGGAAGCGGCAGACGCGCGCGAGGAGGATCGGAGCCGGGAAGGGGGGCGGGAAGAGAGTGGCCGGCGCGCCAGCGACCGCGGCGATCGCCAGGTACAGGTCGAGGGCAGTCTCAAGCACCAGAGTGGCCTCAATCCCAACTTCACCTTCGAGACGTTCGTCGAAGGTAAGTCGAACCAGTTGGCGCGTGCCGCATCGCGGCAGGTCTCGGAAAACCCCGGCGGTGCCTACAACCCGCTCTTTCTCTACGGCGGCGTCGGCCTGGGCAAGACCCACCTCATGCACGCGGTCGGCAATCATCTGGCCGGGCTACGCGACAATGCCAAGGTCGTCTACCTTCACTCCGAGCGTTTCGTGGCCGACATGGTCAAGGCGCTTCAGCTTAACGCAATTAACGATTTCAAGCGCTTCTATCGCAGTGTCGATGCGCTGTTGATCGACGACATCCAGTTCTTTGCCGGCAAGGAGCGGTCGCAGGAGGAGTTCTTCCATACTTTCAACGCGCTGCTCGAGGGCGGTCAGCAGATGATTCTGACTTCCGATCGCTATCCGAAGGAGATCAGCGGCGTCGAGGAGCGTCTCAAGTCCCGCTTCGGCTGGGGGCTGACGGTGGCGATCGAGCCGCCGGAACTCGAGACACGCGTGGCGATCCTGATGAAGAAGGCCGATCAAGCCAAGGTCGACCTGCCCCACGATGCGGCGTTCTTCATCGCCCAGAAGATCCGTTCCAACGTCCGCGAGCTCGAAGGCGCCCTGAAGAAGGTGATCGCGGACTCCCACTTCATGGGCAAGCCGATCACGCAGGACTTCATCCGCGAGTCGCTCAAGGATCTGCTGGCCCTGCAGGACAAGCAGGTCGGCATCGAGAACATTCAGCGCACGGTGGCCGAATACTACAAGATCAAGATGGCGGATCTGCTCTCCAAGCGTCGCTCGCGTTCCGTCGCCCGGCCACGCCAGGTCGCCATGGCGCTGGCCAAGGAGCTGACCAACCACAGCTTGCCCGAGATCGGCGATGCGTTCGGCGGGCGCGACCATACCACCGTCCTGCACGCCTGCCGCAAGGTGGTGGCGCTGCAGGAGGAGAGCGCGGATATCCGCGAAGATTACAAGAACCTGATGAGACTGCTGACCAGTTGAGGCGTCGCCGTCTCGTCTCGCCGCCGACAGGGATTGCGAGCGGCGCCTGGCGAGGCAAGAATGGGACGGCGCTCAGGTTCTGCCGCAGACAGACTCGATCCAGCCATTGATTCGAATACGGAGCTCCAATGAAATTTTCCATCTCCCGCGAAGCCTTGCTACGCCCGCTGACTCTGGTGGCGGGGGTGGTCGAGCGTCGCCAGACCCTGCCGGTACTCTCCAATGTGCTGATCGAGGTGCAGAACGAGCAGCTGTCGCTGACAGGCACCGATCTCGAGGTGGAGCTGATCGGACGCGCGACGCCGGCGCTGGTCGACGAGCCGGGTTCGGTGACGGTGCCGGCGCGCAAGCTGATGGATATCTGCAAATCGCTGCCGGATCAGTCCGACATCAGCTTTTCGCTGGAAGAGGGGCGTGTGGTACTGCGTGCCGGACGTTCGCGCTTCACGCTCTCGACCTTGCCGGTGGCGGAGTTCCCCAATATCGAGGATGGCCAGAACGATCTGACGCTGTCGCTGCCGCGTGGCACGCTCAAGTACCTGATCGATGCGACCTCCTTCGCCATGGCGCAGCAGGACGTGCGCTACTACCTGAACGGCATGTTGCTCGAGCTGGCCGATCATCTGGTGCGCACGGTAGCGACCGACGGGCACCGCCTGGCGGTCTGCGAGCGCAGTGCCGATGTCGAACTCGAAACATCGCGCAAGCTGATCATCCCGCGCAAGGGCGTGCTGGAAATGGCGCGTCTGCTCGATGGCAGCGACGAGCCGGTGGAGCTGGCGCTCGGCGCGAACCATATCCGCGCCAATACCGGTGAGTTCACCTTCACCTCGAAGCTGGTCGACGGCAAGTTCCCCGACTATGACCGCGTCATTCCCAAGGGCGGCGACAAGGTCTTCATCGCCGAGCGTGGCGAGCTGCGCCAGAATCTGGCGCGTACCGCGATTCTCTCCAACGAGAAGTACCGCGGCGTGCGCCTGCACCTCGAGGAGAACAACCTCAAGGTGATGGCCAACAATCCCGAGCAGGAAGAGGCCGAGGAGAACGTCAGTATCGAGTATTCGGGCGACGCGCTCGAGATCGGTTTCAACGTCGGCTACCTGATCGACGTGCTCAACGTGCTCGATGCCGATCGCATGCAGATGACGCTCTCGGATGCCAACAGCTCGGCGCTGATGGAGGAGCCGGGTGGTGGGGATGCCAGGTACGTCGTCATGCCGATGCGCCTCTGAGTGCAGAGAAGTGGCTGCGCTCGATCATGCTTTGTTAAAAACCGGCGAACCTTGCTCACTTATACCCCCATAAGCTCCGCCGGTTCGCCGATTTTTGCCGCGCCTGATCTTCGCTCGCCGACTTCCTCAGTCTCGGTGGTCGGGTGTTTGGATGATTGTCTGCGTGGTGTCGCTGATGACAGATCGCGCGTTTCCTGCCACCTCATGCCACGAGTTGTCGAGTGCCATGCCGCTTGATCGTCTCCAGTTTCAGGGCCTGCGTAATCTGGGCGCGTTCGAGATGGCGCCGGGTCCGCACATCAATCTGATCAGCGGGGCCAACGGCAGCGGCAAGACGTCGCTGCTGGAGGGGATTCACGTGCTCGGTATGGCGCGCTCGTTTCGCACCCAGAAACTCAAGTCGTTGATTGCCCACGACGCCGCAGAGGTGACGCTTCACGGGCTTCTGGCCGGCGATCCGCCGCGCCCGCTCGGCGTACGTCGCCGCCGCGACGTCCAGGAGCTCGATATCCGCATCGGCGGCGAGCGCGCAGAGCGAATCACGCAGTTGGCCGAAGCGCTGCCGCTGCAGCTGATCAATCCGGATGCCTTTCGATTGCTGGAGGGCTCGCCAGCGGCAAGGCGCGAGTTTCTCGATTGGGGTGTGTTCCACCTCGAACCGGATTTTCTGGATGCCTGGAAACGCGTGAGAAGGGCGCTGAAACATCGGAATGCCCTGCTCAGGCATGATAGAATGGATGTCGCGTCAATAGGTGTCTGGGAGCGCGAACTGGCGCACTGGAGCGAGCATCTCCATACCCTTCGCGAAGCCTACATGACGCGCTTTGCACCGGTCTTCGAGGAGACGCTGGCGGCGCTTCTGCCACTGCCCGATCTTGGGGTGCGTTACTCGCGCGGATGGGATCGCCAACGTTCGCTGCTCGAGGTGTTCGAGAGCGGTCGTGATACCGACCGCCAGATGGGATTCACCCAGCAAGGACCGCAGCGCGCCGATCTGCGAATACGCGTCGGTCGTCATCCGGCGGTGGAGGTGCTCTCCCGCGGTCAGCAAAAGCTGGTCGTGAGTGCGCTGAAGCTGGCTCAGGGACGGCTTCTCGATCAGGTGAGCGGACGTACCTGCCTCTATCTGATCGACGATCTGCCGGCGGAGCTGGACGGTGATCACCGACGTATCTTCTGCCAGTGGCTGGAGCGACTGAACTGTCAGGTTTTCATTACCAGCGTCGATCGCGAGGCGCTGGCCGATGTCTGGCAGCCCGGCACGGACGTCGTGATCTCGAGCCTTGCTCGGGGTCGGCTGCACCCGGAATGATTTCACCATGGAGTGAGCAATGAGCGAACAGGCCTACGATTCATCGAGCATCAAGGTCCTCAAGGGATTGGACGCGGTGCGCAAGCGACCCGGCATGTACATCGGCGATACCGATGACGGTACCGGCCTGCACCACATGGTGTTCGAGATCGTCGATAACTCCATCGACGAAGCGCTGGCCGGCCACTGCAGCGAGATCCAGGTGATCATCCACACCGACGAATCGGTAACCGTCAGCGATAACGGCCGCGGTATCCCGACCGATATCCACTCGGAAGAGGGCGTCTCCGCCGCCGAGGTGATCATGACGGTGCTGCACGCCGGCGGTAAGTTCGACGACAACTCCTACAAGGTCTCCGGTGGTCTGCACGGGGTCGGGGTCTCGGTGGTCAACGCGCTATCGGAAGAGCTCAAGCTCACGGTGTGGCGCGCGGGTCAGGTTCACGAGCAGATCTACCAGCACGGCGTGCCGCAGGCCCCGCTGTCGGTGGTCGGCCAGACCGAGAAGAGCGGTACGCGCGTGCATTTCCGCCCGTCGCCGGAAACCTTTGCCAATATCGAATTCAGCTATGACATTCTCGCCAAGCGTCTGCGGGAGCTGTCGTTTCTCAACTCCGGTGTGGCGATCCGTCTGATCGACGAGCGTGATGCGAAGGAAGAGCTGTTCCATTACGAAGGTGGCCTTAAAGCGTTCGTCGATCATCTGAACACCAATCGCACCGCGCTCAATCCGGTCTTTCACTTCGAGACCCAGCGCGAAGATGGTATCGCCGTCGAAGTGGCGATGCAGTGGAACGACACCTTCGCCGAGAACGTCTACTGCTACACCAACAACATCCCGCAGCGCGATGGCGGCACGCACATGGCCGGTTTCCGCGCGGCGCTCACGCGCAGCCTGAACAGCTACATCGAGGCCGAGGACATCCAGAAGAAGGCGAAGGTCGCTACGTCTGGCGATGACGCACGTGAAGGCCTCACCGCGATCATCTCGGTCAAGGTGCCGGATCCGAAGTTCTCCTCCCAGACTAAGGACAAGCTGGTCTCTTCCGAGGTCAAGACCGCGGTGGACCAAGAGCTGAGCCGGCAGTTTTCAGACTACCTGATCGAGCATCCCAACGAGGCGAAATCGATCGTCAGCAAGATGATCGATGCCGCTCGCGCCCGCGAGGCGGCCCGCAAGGCGCGCGACATGACGCGACGCAAGGGAGCGCTCGACATCGCCGGTCTACCGGGCAAGCTGGCCGACTGCCAGGAGAAGGACCCCGGTCTCTCCGAGCTCTACCTGGTCGAGGGTGATTCCGCCGGCGGCAGCGCCAAGCAGGGGCGCGATCGCCGTACGCAGGCGATCCTGCCGCTCAAGGGCAAGATCCTGAACGTCGAGAAGGCGCGCTTCGACAAGATGCTCTCTTCGGCCGAGGTCGGCACGCTGATCACGGCACTCGGCTGCGGTATCGGTCGCGAGGAGTTCAATCCGGACAAGCTTCGCTACCACTCGATCATCATCATGACCGACGCTGACGTCGACGGTTCGCACATCCGCACGCTGCTGCTGACGTTCTTTTTCCGCCAGATGCCGGAGCTGATCGAGCGCGGTCACGTCTTCATTGCGCAGCCGCCGCTCTACAAGATCAAGCGCGGCAAGCAGGAGATGTACCTGAAAGACGAGCAGGCGATGACCGACTACCTCACCACCACGGCGCTGGATGGGGCTCGGCTCTACGTCAACGCGGACTCGCCGGGCATCAGCGGGGAGCATCTGGAAACGCTGGTCAACCAGTATCGTGATGTGATGAAGCGCATCGATCGTCTGTCTCGCGTCTACCCCAACGCGGTGCTGCGCAAGATGGTGCACGCATCGAAGCTCGAGGAGTCGAACCTCGCCGACCGCGTGACGATGCAGACCTGGATCGAGTCGCTGCAGCAGGAGATGGACTCGCTGATCGCTCACGAAGGCGGTCCGCGCTACACCTTCCAGCTGCACGAAGACACCGAACGTGGCCAGTGGTTGCCGAGTGTCGCCCTGACGGCGCACGGCGTGACCACCGACTACGTCTGGGGCATCGACTTCTTCCGCAGCGCGGACTACCGGGCGCTGGCCGGTCTGGGCGAGACGCTCGATGGACTGATCGAAGAGGGCGCCTACATCGCTCGCGGCGAGCGGCAGAAGCCGATCGACAACTTCTACGATGCGCTCGAGTGGCTCATGGTCGAAGCGCAGCGCGGTCTCTCCATTCAGCGCTACAAGGGGCTTGGCGAGATGAACCCGGAGCAGCTGTGGGAAACCACGATGGATCCGGGCTCGCGTCGCATGCTGCGAGTCTCGATCGAAGACGCCGTTGCTGCCGATCAGATGTTCAACACGTTGATGGGCGACGAGGTCGAGCCGCGTCGTGACTTCATCGAACGGTTTGCGCTGGTGGCCAACCTGGACATCTGATCCGACCGTGCCATCGTTGATAAAACCGGAGCCAGAGGCTCCGGTTTTTTTATGTCGGATGGATCCTGATAAACCATTTCGGCGCCATGCGGCCGAAGTCGCGGCGCACGTTGGTTTTAAGCGCTGCCTTTGAATCCAGCACTACGGCATCAAAAGCCGTGCGCACGAACACCACCCAGTGCCAGAACGGCACGCCGTCGATCTCGCGCCACTTGATCGCCAGCAGCGCCCGGTCCGGTAGCGCGTCCCAGCCGGTAAAGGGCTGTTCCCCCGCCACTGCCTCGATGCCCAGCTCTGTCAGCAGCGCTCTGACGTGCGCGGTCTGCGACCAGAGCGTGCGATCAGCGGCATGAATGCCCAGCGCGGCGGCGCGGGTTCGGGCCGTGTCGTAGTCCAGCCCGGCAAGCGCTGCGCAGGCGGCGATGCCGCAGCCGGTGGGTTCCTTTTGAATGATGGGTGTCATGCGCGCTCCTGTCGGCGGGTTCTGTCACGGCCAGCATACCCGGATGTCATGACGGCCGTCTCTGATGGCGCGTCAACGCAGACCGGTGCGGCTGGAAGGCAAAAGGCCCGTGCTTTCGGCGCGGGCCGTTGTCGCGTGATGACATCCACCTATTTGAAAAAGCTCATCAGCAGCGTGTACGAGCCCCATAGGGTCAGCAGCGTCGTGGCAGCCAGAATGACGTTCTCGACGATGTTGTTGGTCTTATCGTTCAGGTACGCCTTGTTGTTGGAGATGATCAGAAGGCCCACGGCGATGGCCGGCAGAGCCAGGATGCTCAGCGCGTTGGTGAACAGCACCAGGGTCACGAAGCCGGTCATACCGGGAATCGACCAGACCAGCGGCGTGAACAGCAGGAACATGGTGACCCAGAAGACTTTCGGGTCCTTGTCCAGATCGTCGGTCTTCTTCACCGCCTTTTCGGACAGCTTGTAATAGCTGTCGACGATGATCTTGCCGTAACCGTTGGCGGTACCGATCACGCTGGAGTAGAGAATCCCGAAGACGCCGAGGTAGAAGATCCAGGCGCCCAGGTGGCCCATGTAGAGCACCAGTGCCTGCGCGATGTCGCCGATGTCGCTGACCTCGACCCCGTTGGGACGCAGAATTTCCGCGCCGACGACCCAGATTGCCAGATCGATGACGATCGCCGCCCCGAAGCTGAAGAGCAGGTCATTGCGCTGAATACGCTTGTGCTCGGGACGAATCCAACCGCGGTCCTGCAGGAAATAGGGATAGATCAGATTGGTCAGCGACCCGGCAACCGAACCGACCAGCGCAATGCCGACCAGGAATGCGCCGTAGGCGCCCGTCTCGCTCGGGAAGCCGAAGCCGACCGTACCCATCAGAATGTCGGCCGGGTTGGGCCCGCTGTAGACAGCCAGGCCGATGAAGCAGAACGTCAGTACGCCCAGCAGCACCTTCATCATTTTTTCGACGCTGGAGTAGGCGTTGCGGCGCATGAGAATGACGCTCGCGATGACGACGCAGATCGACCAGATGAACGGATAGTCGATGCCGGACATCCAGGCCAGGGCGATCCCGGAGCCCTTGATCATCTGCGCGGTGATCAGGTGGCCCATGAAAATGGCGGCGATACCGAAGAAGATCGGGAAGATCTTGTGGATCTTGGCGTAGCCCTCGAGGATCGTCATCCCGCCGGTGTTGTAGATCTGAAACCGGCCCATGATGTTGAGGATCACGAAGCGCAGCATCAGCGACAGCACCAGCAGCCACATCAGGTTGTAGCCGTAGTTGGAGCCCGATACCGCAGAGGTCACGAGATCGCCGGCACCCATCATGGTGAGAACCATGACGATTCCGGGGCCGTAGTCTCGCGCAGTCATCTTCAGCTTGTGCCAGAAGCCGCTCGAGCCCGAGGCCTGAAGCGGATAGTTGCCGTGTTTAGCCATACGTCGCCTCCTGATGAAGCCGATCGATGCCGTAAAAAGGGAGTGATCGATCGCAGTCTGTCGGTAAAGGGGGGGCCCGGCCATTGTGCTTTTGTCTTATGTATGACAAACGCGCTTGGCAGGCCGGAAAACGGATGTCGGTGCTCGGCGCCTGACAGGGCCTAGCGAGCGGCGATCTCCGCCTGCCGAAGGGCGGCAACGGCCGGACGGACATCGCGCTTCTGGGCATCGTCGAGCCCGCTCATGAGCGGCAGCATCGGGCCCATGTCCGCGATGCCGGCAAGGCTGACGGCGTCATGCATCACGCGGATCGGGCTGAGGCTGTCGCGCTGATCTTCCAGCGGCATGAAGGTCTCGCGAAGCCGCCAGGCAGTATCGATGTCACCGTCGATCAAGGATTGGCGCAGCCCGCTGGAGAGCGTCGGTGCGATGCAGACCGATCCGGAGGTGAAGGCGTTGAGCCCGAAAGTCTCCCAGTGGTCGATGGCAGGGCGTTCGCCGATGCCGCTGACCAGGCGCTCGGTGCCGATGGCTTCGATCAGCGCGCGCAGGTAGTCATCCTGGGTCGGGTCGTCACGCACGACCGCGTACTTCACCGCCAGCACGGCGCCGGCGTCAATCAGACCCGCGAGCGCCTCGGGCGGCAGATAGTGCTCCTGCTTGATATAGGCGATCAGCGGTCTGCCGAAGGTGTCGGCGGCGTGGCGGATGCCGGTCTCGATGCCGGTCGCGGTGGCCGGAAAGCCCTGGGGCAGCACCATCGCGGTCGGGAATCGACGATCTCTCAGCAGGCGCGCCTGGGCGATGAGGCGTCCGTAGTCAGGGCCGATCGACGGGATCATCCAGGTCTGCTCGCCGGCGATCGCCTCGAGCATCTCCAGCAGCGCGGGGTAGTCTTCGACTCCCACGTGGTAGAGATTGGCGTTACCGCCGTAGAGCAGCGTGTGGACACCGCCGATAGCGAGATCCTCGACCAGCTTGCGATTTTCCTCGGTCGCCAGCGTCAGGTCGGTGCGTCGCGCCAGCGGCGGCACGGCAATGACCGAGCGCTGCAGATCCGCTGGCGTCACGGTGGCAGTCAGCATGGTCTACCTCGATGCAATGTAGGATGTATGACAAAAAGGTAGCGCGTTCGGGCTGCGTCCCGACATAGGGCATTGGTCGATTCGACTTAGGTTGAAGGCGAGGTCGCGATCCCTTTACGCCTCACACCTCACGCCTCACATCCCAAGCGTGATGCGCAAGATAGGTCTCGATGCCGTGGGCCAGGCGACGACCTTTTTCGATGAGCGCCTCTCCCTGAATCATGCCGACGCCCAGCACCAGACCTCGCCGGTCGTCGCCGGGGGCGCAGACGGCACTCAGTGGACGGGTAATCAGATGATGGCGGTTCAGCAGATAGCGCGAGAGATGGTCGTCATCGATGGCCGGAGCGAACTGAACGCTGAGGCTGATGCAGCCCGCCGGTGGAGAAATGTCCCGCACGCCAGGCACCGCTTCGAGCAGCGCGCTCAGATACTGCTGGCGCTGGTAATACTCCGTCGCCATGCGCGCACACCACGCATCGAGTGCCCCATCGTCGATGAAGGTTGCCAGCACCGCCTGATCGAGCAAGCGCCCCTCGCGGAAGATTTCGCTGCGCAGCCGGTTGATGGCCGGACTCAGGCCGCGAGGCACGACCAGGTAGCCAAGACGCAGTCCGGGAAACATCAACTTCGAGAACGAACCGATCAGGACCTGATCCGCCGCCTCGGGATCGAACAGGAGATCGGGACTGCGATCACTGCCGAACTCGTAATCGTCCTCTAACGTCCACGCGGGCTCCAGCTGCTCGACGAGCCAACGTTTGTGAGCGCTTGCTCGCCTGTGACCCAACGGATAGTGATGAGATCCGGTCAGGTAAAGCAGCTGCGGACCGCGCGACGGCAGGCGGTTATCGTAGCCGGAGCGAGGGCGCCAGATGGCGTGATCGATCTCGAGACCGTTGGCGGCGAAGACGTTGCGTGCCCCCCAGTAGAAGGGCGAATCCATGACGACACGGTCGGCGCTATCGGCGAGCGCCAGCGCACAGAGCTGCATGCCGTGGTGGGCGCCTTCGGTGATGATGATCTGCTCTAGCTCGCAGTCGATACCCCGCCAGCGCTTCAAAAATCCGGCGATCGCGCGCTTGAGTGGGCCATATCCACCCGAGGAGTAGGAGAGCAGCAAGGTGTTGTGCGCCACCGTGATGCGCGAGTAGAGATGGCGCCACTTGGCCATCGGGAACTGCAGAATGTCGGGAACACCGGGGAGGAAGGCGCCGGTCTGCAGCTGGCTCGCGCCGACATCGGCCATCACCTTGCGCGCGCGATTTGACAGCCGTCGAGGCTCGACCGCGACGGCGCCCCCTTGCCCGGTTTTGCGCACCCAGGTGCCGCGACCGTGATCGGTGACCAGGTGTCCCTCCCGCACCAGGGCGTCGATCACGCCGGCCAGCGTATTGCGGGCGACACCGAGTTCGCGGCAGAGCTTGCGATGACTCGGTAGACGCTGACCGTCCTGGCAGTGGTCCTCGATCAGGAAAAGCAGCGCCTGTTCGAGACGGGTCTGCTTGGTCAGCTGACCGGGCTGGCGGCGGTAGTGACGGCCGATTTCCGTCAGCAGGTCGTCGTCAGACTGGTTCATCAAGGGGCCTCGGGGCTATGGCTTTTGACGTTCCCTACACCGGACGCCGGCGAGTTGGGGGACGCAAGAGCGCGCTACGGCGCTGGTGTCCAAGTCCGGCTCATGGATTATGCGGCGATTGTGCAAAGTGGTCCATCGTCGGACAAAAGTGGTCTAGTCGGAAGGTCGGGGGAGAGTGATAGCGTGACGTCAACGGCATCGGCGTCTCCGCTGCTTTCAAGAATAACCCGACGAGCAAACATCATGTCCGAACCCTCTCGCCCTCAGGAATTCGTCCGCGTTCTCGCACGAGCCGACGTGCTCGCTCTCGCCTTCGGTGCCATGATCGGCTGGGGATGGATCGTCCTCACCGGCAGCGCCATTCTGGACGGCGGTAGCCTCGGTGCCATGCTGGCATTCGTCATCGGCGGCATCGCCGTGCTGCTGGTGGGATTGACCTACGCCGAGCTCGCCTCGGCCATGCCGCAGGTCGGCGGTGAGCACGTCTACAGCTATCGCGCTCTGGGGCACTTCGCCTCGTTCGTGTGCACCTGGAGCATCGTGCTCGGCTACGTCAGCGTCGCGTCCTTCGAGGCGGTGGCACTGCCGACCGTTTTTGAACATCTCTTTCCCGGCTATTCGGTCGGGCACCTCTGGACCATCGCCGGATGGGAGGTCAAGGCGAGCTGGGTGGCCGTCGGCGTCGTCGGTTCGTTGATCATGATGGTGGTCAACTACCTGGGTATCTCGACCGCCGCGCTACTGCAGAAGGTGGTGACCGGCTTGATACTCGTGGCCGGCGTGATGTTCGTGACCGGTTCGCTGTTCAGCGGCGATTTCGGCAATCTGCAGCCGCTCTTCTCCCACGGAGAGAGCGGTGCCATCGGCGGCATCATGTCGGTGCTGATTCTGGTGCCGTTTCTGTTCGTCGGCTTCGACGTGATTCCCCAGGCGGCGGAGGAGATCAATCTGCCGTTTCGCGATATCGGCAAGGTACTGGTTCTCTCCGTCGTCATGGCCGTGGTGTGGTACACGCTGATCGTCCTCGGGACCAGCCTGATGCTCGACAACGGGGCCATCGAGGCCAGCACGTTGAGCGTGCCGGCTGCCATGGAGGCAGTCTTCGACGCTGCCTGGGCCGGCAACCTCATGGTACTGGCGGGTATCGCCGGCATCGTGACCAGCTGGAATGCGTTCTACATCGGTGGCTCGCGGGCGATTTACGCGCTGGCACACTCCGGTATGCTGCCGGCCTTTCTCGGTCGGCTCCATCCGCGCTACAAGACACCCACCAATGCCATCATTCTGATCGGCGTGCTCTCTACACTGGCGCCGTTTTTCGGGCGTCCGGCGCTGGTGTGGCTCGTCGACGCCGGCGGCCTGGGCATTGTCATTGCCTACCTTTTCGTCGCGCTCTCCTTTCTGATCCTGCGCCTGCGCGAGCCGGAAATGCCGCGCCCCTACCGGATCGGTGCCGGCAAGCTGGTCGGTGCGCTGGCCGTGCTGCTGTCGCTTGGTATGGCCTGTCTCTACCTGCCGGGAAGTCCGTCGGCACTGACGCCGGTGGAGTGGGGGATCTTCGGTGTCTGGATGATCGTAGGGCTGGCCCTGTACGGATGGGCGCGACGGCACTACGGTCGAGAGATGGGGGATCGTCTCATTCGCCAGAGCTACGATTCACAGCCTCAGGCTTAGATATCGATCCCGAGTTTTCAGGGCGCGCCGCCTGCCGATTGCCGACGACGCGCAGTTCATGCAAGCGGCACCGTTGGTGCCGCGTCAGGAGGAGTGTCCCATGTCCGAAACATCAATGACCCAATCGTCGATGAGCAATGCGCAGCTCGACGAGCTCAAGAAACGCTATGTCGCCGATGGCGCGGCGAGCCCGGCGGGCCAGTTTGCCGCCCGTGCCGAGAATGCCGAACTGTGGGACGAAGACGGCAAGCGCTTCATCGACTTCGCCGGGGGTATCGGCGTGCTCAATATTGGCCATCGTCATCCCAAGGTGGTCGCGGCGGTCAAGGCCCAGCTCGACAAGCTGATGCACACCTGTCAGACCGTCATGCCTTATGAAGGCTACGTGCGCGTCGCGCAAAAGCTGAGCGAGCTGAGCCCGGTGCGCGGCCATGCCAAGGTGATGCTGGCCAACTCCGGTGCCGAGGCGCTGGAGAACGCGGTCAAGGTGGCACGCGCCGCGACCGGCCGCTCCAGCGTGATCTGTTTTACCGGCGGCTATCACGGTCGGACGTTCATGACGATGGCCATGAACGGCAAGGTCGCGCCATACCGCAACGACTTTGGTCCGATGCCCGGTCAGGTCTATCGAGCGGCCTACCCGGTACCGTCTCTCGGCGTCAGCGAGGAGGATGCTATCCGCAGCCTCAAGATGACGCTCAAGACCGATGCCAACCCGCGCGATACCGCGGCCATCGTCATCGAGCCGGTGCTGGGCGAGGGCGGTTTTCACGCGGCGCCGCCGAGTTTTCTCAAGGCGCTGCGCGAGATCTGCGACGAGCATGGCATCCTGCTCATCGTCGACGAGGTGCAGTCAGGGTTCGGTCGTACGGGCAAACTGTTCGCGATCGAGCACAGCGGCGTCGAACCGGACATCATGACCATGGCCAAGAGCATGGCCGATGGCATGCCGATCTCGGCCGTTGTCGGCACCGACAAGGTGATGGATGCCTCCGGCGGCAACTCGCTCGGCGGGACCTATACCGGCAGCCCGGTCTCCTGTGCCGCGGTGCTGGCAGTGCTCGAGGTGTTCGAGGAGGAGCGTATTCTCGACAAGAGCCTGGCGCTCGGCGAGAAGCTCAAGGCCCGCTTCGAGACCTGGCAGCAGACGTATGCAAGCGTTGCCAATGTCCGCAATCTCGGCGCCATGGCGGCGTTCGACCTGGTGACTGACAAGCAGAGCGGTGAGCCTAATGCAGAGCTTGCGGGCCGGCTTTGCAAAACGGCTCGCGAGCGCGGCCTGATCCTGCTCTCCTGCGGGCTCTACGCCAACACCATTCGCTTTCTGATGCCGGTGACGATCAGCGACGAGGTGCTCGCCGAGGGGCTGGATCTGATCGAGGCCATGCTGAGCGAATTCGGCGCCTGATCGCGAAGGCTTGCGGTCATCGAGCAAGCGGCGGATGCCCGCTTGGAATCAGAGCGGGGAGTGATCCATCGATGAAGG
>NZ_BMZI01000002.1:428812-493827 GCF_014652715.1 Salinicola rhizosphaerae
ATGTCGTCCTCGAGATAGACCTCGGTCACCGGTTCGAAGCCATGGCGGCCGTAGTAGGCCTGAAGATGCGCTTGCGCCGATAGATAGGCCTCCCGGCCTGGCCAGGTCGTTTCGATGCGCTCCAGCGCGGCCTGCAGCAGTGTATGGCCCAGCCCCGTGCCGCGGTGTCCCTGCGCGATGACGACCCGGCCGATCACCACGGCTTCTCTGTCGTTTTCGGGCACCAGCAGGCGAAGCGTCGCGACGGGCTGGCCGCCGGATTCGACGGCGAGATGCTGCGTCGAAGCCAGCAGATCGAGACCGTCCAGCTCCTGATAGGGGCACTGCTGCTCGACCACGAACACGGCGACGCGCAGCGCGAGCAGTTCATAGAGACGCTCGGCACCTAGCTCGCTGCCCTGCTGCCACCGCCAGGCGTATGATTCCATCTGTCGCTTTCCTCGGGTCGTTGCAGCCATCATCATCGGTAATCGGGGAACCTCGGCATCTTACGTACGCGCACTGAAGATGTCATGACAGCGGCTTTGACGAAGACGGGAGACGAGATGACACAACCTGGTGAACTGGCTATCGACTATGACGATGTAGCGTCGGCGCAGCGACGCCTGGCGGGTGTCGTGCACCGCACGCCGGTGCTGCGATCGACCACGGGGGACGCATCCACTGGCGCAACGCTCCATTTCAAGGCGGAGCACTTGCAACGTATCGGTGCGTTCAAGTTTCGAGGAGGCTACAACGCCATCAGTCAGTTCGATGCCGCGCAGAAGGCAGCGGGCGTGATCGCATTTTCGTCCGGCAATCACGCACAGGCGATCGCGCTGTCGGCTCGTCTGCACGGGATTCGCGCCGTCATCGTGATGCCCGAGGACGCACCGGCGATCAAGATCGCGGCGACGCGGGGCTATGGTGCCGAAGTCGTGCTCTACGATCGCTACACGCAGGATCGAGAGGCGCTTGGCCGAGAGCTGGCGGCGTCTGAAGGTCTGACACTGATCCCGCCGTTCGACCATCCACACGTCATGGCCGGGCAGGGGACGGCGGCGCTGGAGCTGTTCGATGAGGTGGGGGAGCTGGATACGCTGATCGTACCGCTGGGTGGCGGTGGACTGATCTCGGGATGCGCCACGGTGGCGAAGACGCGCTTTCCCCGGTGCCGCGTCATCGGCGTCGAGCCGGAGGCGGGAAACGACGCTCAGCAAAGCGTTGCTTGTGGTGAAATCGTCGCTATCGACACGCCCCGCACGATAGCCGACGGGGCGCAAACTCAGGCATTGGGCAAGCTGACGTTCCCGATCATCCAGCGACACGTCGACGAGATCGTGACCGTTAGCGATACCGAACTCGTCGAGAGCATGCGGTTTCTGGCGAGTCGAATGAAGCAGTTCGTGGAGCCGACCGGTTGCCTGGGATTGGCCGCCGCGCTGTCGGGTCGGGTAGAGATCGCGGGCCAGCGTGTCGGCATCGTGCTGTCAGGTGGCAATGTGGACGTCGACCGGTTTGCGCAATTGGTTCGCTCCGACGAGCGGCGCTAGGACGCCCGGCTCATAGCGCCGGGGTGGTCTCGCCCAGTAGCTTACGGGTGATATCGCGCCATTCGTCGTCGAGGCTTTGATCCGGTAGATGGCGCCCGGCCCGGCGATACCAGTAGCCGGCGTTCCCGAGATCGCCCTCCCAGCGGTGCAGGTAGGCATGGACCCAGGCGGCATGGGATCCGCTCGCGTTGTCTACCTGATCGTGGGCCCGCGACCACTCCGACTTTCCTGCCCACCACAGCGCACGCAGCTCGCAACCCAGGGTCTTTGGCGGCATCGGTCGGTCCAGCGTATCGATGAACGTCGTGAGATCTGTCATGGCATTCGTCCCGCAGTGAATGTCCTGATCAGTGTAGACGAGATGATCCGAGAGCAGGCAAAGCCATGGAGTGCAGGCGAGCTCGACTAAAGAAGCGCCTGACGTGACAGCCCGGCCGCCCGTAAAGTCAGCGCCCCGCCAACACGACGGAGCGCTCGATTTCCGCCAAATTCTCGAACCGGTCTAGAAGAACCCCATCGGGTTGATGTCGTAGCTGATCAGCAGATTCTTCGTCTGCTGGTAGTGTTCGAGCGCCATCTTGTGCGTCTCGCGGCCGACGCCCGATTTCTTGTAGCCACCGAACGCGGCGTGAGCCGGATAGGCGTGGTAGCAGTTGGTCCAGACGCGCCCGGCCTGAATACCGCGGCCCATGCGGTAGGCACGGTTGATGTCTCGGGTCCAGACCCCGGCTCCCAGTCCGAACTCCGTATCATTGGCAATGGCCAGCGCTTCAGCTTCGTCCTTGAAAGTGGTGACCGAAACGACCGGGCCAAAGATCTCCTCCTGAAACACCCGCATCTTGTTGTTACCCTTCAGCAGGGTCGGCTGGATGTAGTAGCCGCGCGAGAGGTCGTCACTCAGCGACTCCCGTTCACCACCGGTGAGGAATTCGGCACCTTCGCCGCGGGCCACATCCATGTAGGACATGATCTTGTCGAACTGCTCCTGAGAAGCCTGCGCACCGACCTGGGTCTCGGTATCCAGCGGGTGTCCGCGCTTGATCTTCTTGACGCGTTCGACGACGCGCGCCATGAAGTCATCGTAGATACTCTCCTGAACCAGAGCTCGAGAAGGACAGGTACAGACCTCGCCCTGATTGAGAAAGCCCATGACGAGGCCTTCGGCGCATTTGTCGATGAAGGCCGGTTCGGCTGACATCACATCCTCGAAGTAGATGTTCGGCGACTTGCCACCGAGCTCCACGGTCGAGGGGATGATGTTGTCAGCGGCGCACTTCATGATATGCGAGCCGATCGGGGTCGACCCGGTGAAAGCGATCTTGGCGATCCGCTTGCTGGTCGCCAGGGCCTGACCGGCTTCTTCGCCGAAGCCGTTGACGATATTGATCACGCCCTTGGGCAGCAGATCATGAATGACGTCGATCACCTTGAAGATCGACACCGGTGTTTGCTCGGCAGGTTTCAGCACGACGCAGTTGCCCGCCGCCAGCGCGGGCGCAAGCTTCCAGGTCGCCATCAGGATCGGGAAATTCCACGGAATGATCTGACCGACGACGCCCAGTGGCTCGTGGAAATGGTAGGACGCCGTATTCTCGTCGATTTCGGCAGTCGAGCCTTCCTGGGCGCGGATACAGCCGGCAAAGTAACGGAAGTGATCGACTGCGAGCGGGATGTCGGCAGCCAGCGTTTCGCGCACGGCCTTGCCGTTCTCCCAGGTTTCGGCGACCGCCAGCATCTCCAGGTTCTGCTCGATGCGATCGGCGATCTTCAGCAGCAGGTCGGATCGCTGCTGGACCGACGTCCTGCCCCAGGCCGGCGCAGCTCGGTGGGCAGCGTCGAGTGCGAGATCGATATCCTTCTGGCTGGATCGAGCGACTTCACAGAAGACCTCTCCCGTGACGGGCGTGACATTCTCGAAGTAGCGACCCTCCACCGGAGCTACCCACTCCCCGCCGATGTAGTTGTCGTAGCGCTTGTCGAAACTGACGATGGCATCCGCCGTATTGGGGTTGGCATAACGCATGGTGAGTCTCCTTGTCGCCGGGGCCGCGCTCGGTCAGTGCGGCGTTCATTCCGTCACTTTGCGAGTCTCCCTGCGGTTTCGCCATTACGCTTTAGGCGTGCGGCGTATTGCCTGAGTAGCGACCTCGGACGATGATCGAGATCACGCACTTCGACCATTGGCGAACTGTCACGCCGCGTTGCAGTGATACTCTGTAGGTCGTGTCATGGATCTTCAGGAGGACTGAATGATGATGCATGCGATAGGTAATGAGTCGATGCGTGAACCGACGACCGTCGATGATCGCGGTTGCTGCGAGATGACGGCGATCAATTTGCTGGATGACAGCGTATCGACACAGAAAGAGGTCCAGGAGCGCAATGTCATGCAGCTCTACCTGCTGACGGTTCAGGTAAGGGCATTACTCGACGTTGCCTGTCACCAGGGACAGGCCGAGTTTTTGACCGAGCGGCTACGATTTCACACCGAGTCGCTGCAGGCGCAATTTGGGCAGCTGGTCGACAAGCACAAGGCTGCCTCGTTCAGGAGTCACTTCTACCGCCAGCAGCAGCAGAAATTCGATGCCGAGATCGACAAGTTGATCGGCGCACTGGAGGCTCTCGGTCGCCAGTACCGGGCGGATCAGGGGCAAGAGTCCGGCACCCGCTGAGGTTCAGGTAAGAGGTTCGGGTAAGTAGCAGGCAGCAGGGCGTCGCGCCCGACGCGAGCGCTGCCCAAGCTGGTGGCGTGCCATCGACGAAGCTTCTTCTTTCCGATAATGCTTTCGCTCTGTAAAGCTTCCCGTCTATCAAAGCTTGCCTCCCGGGTTCGGTTGCCGTGACCAATCAAGCAACCGAGCCCGCTTTTATGCCTTTCCCTCCTGAAATTAAAACCGGAACTAAAAACCGGGATTGAAAAGTAGTTTCACGTGAAACAAGTCGTCGCCGCTGCCCGCGCGACTTTTGCGTTGAGATGTCTCACTCCTGCGTCTGCACCTGACTCAGAAAGTCATTGCACGGCGTCTTCTCGTCCGTGCTCGGAGAGACAAGGGCCAACAGTGCGGCAGCGGGAGCTGCCACCGTGCCGAGAATGGCGCCCGCCGCTCCCCGGGCGATCAGTGAACCTGCATCAACGCCGGGCGAGGGATTCTTGAAAGTCCCATGTACATAGAGCGGAGATCGCAGTGTCAGGATTCTGGCGCCTTTGCTTTCTGGCTCGATAGTGAAGTTTAGCGCCTCGGAACCGAAATCCGCGCTGCCATCGATCTTGATCAGTGCATTCTCCGTATCGATCAGGAAAAAGCGGCTATCGGCCTTGCCGTCATTGACCTCGAAATCGGCGGCCGCGCAGTTGATCTTGACCTGCTCATCACCAAAAAGCTCTCCGACGAGATAGTTACCGACGTTGAGGCCCGCAAGCTCCATCAGGTTCTGGCTGATCAGCCCGTCGCTCACGATCATGCGTAGTTCGCCGTTGCTGGAGCCCAGAATCGAGGCAACGGAATTGCCGCTGCCGGTCAGGGTCGCATCGCCATTCAGCTCACCCTGGCTCTCGTCCATCATGTCGACGTCGGGAAACAGCTGGCCAAGACGCAGGCGACGTATGTGCATATCGACCCGACTCTGCATTGGCGTCTGGCGCCCGTCGAGCCGCAGCGTGGTATTGAGATCGCCGCCGGCGACGCCGAATCGAAGCGGGTCGAGCAGAATCTCGCCATCGTCGAGCGTGACGTGGGTGTAGAGATCCCGAAGCGGCAGGGACTTTCCGTGCTCGATACGCTGTGCCGTGAATTTCACGTCGGCGTCCATGGCTTTCCACTGGTCGGTCTGGAATTCGTCCACGGGAAGAACTTTATCGGCTGGCTGATCGGTGTCCACCTGGGCAGGCTGCGCTTCGCTACCATCATCTCCGCCGCCATCGGCACCGATCAGCGGCGCCAGATCGGCGAAGCGAAGCTGGCGAGATACGACTTCCCCGGTCAGCGAGGGGCGCGGCTGACCCATGCGGTAGGTAAGGTTTCCATGAATATCGCTGTCGCCCACCGCGCCGTCGAAATCTTGATAACTGAACGTCAGCGGCTGCTGCGTGTCGAGGTCAGCGATAAGATGCCCCCGGGTCGAATAGGGCGGGGTGTCCGGCAGCGTGACACCGATGACGTTGTATAGATCGCCGAGATTCCGACCCGCGAACGTGAGGTCGACATCGATCTTCGTGGGCGCCAGCGGATTGGTCACCGCGCCCTGGACCGATACCTTGGTGGCGCCGGCCTGAATTTTCGCCTGCAGCGGATAGGGCATGCGTTGTTGCCTGAGCGCCTCAGGCCCGCCCAGTTTCCCGGAGCCCGAAAACGACTGCCCTCGATATTGTCCCTCTGCCTGCCAGCCGAAGCGGTAACTCAGATCTGACTCTGTCGTATTCTGCGTATTCGCTGCGTCATCGTTGCCAGTCGTCAGCGCACCGACCGCAATAGGCTTCCCGAGTAGCTGAAGCTTGGCATCGATGTTGGCCGGTAGTTGATCGTCGTCATAGCTCAGGCTGAGGGGGTCGAATTGGATGTCTCCGACATCGACACGCCACCCACCGCTGTCTGTCGAGGTGGCATCGCTGCTTTCGGCATCGCTGGTGGTGTCGAACGTCCAGTTATTGGTGCCGTCCAGCAGTCGAACGAGGTTGACGGAGCCGCCGCCTAACGCGATTTGCGGGATGACCACGTCTTTATCCAGCAGCGGCAGTGGCGAGAGCGTGATACTCAGGCTGTCCAGGCTGATCAGGTCGGCGCTCGTGACATCGGTAGGGCTGGCGATATGCAAACCTTGGGCCTGCACCCGTGGCCACGGAATCCATCGTTGCCAACTCTGCGTCGGGGAAGGCCATTCCCAGTCGACAGAGAGGTCTCCGTCGATGGAGACATCGCGATGCAGCGCGCCCGAGGCTTGCGCTTCGATCGTCGGTTTGAGTCGATTCCAGTCGAACGTAATGATGACTACCACGAGCACGAGCAGGATCATCAAGACCACCGCGAGTGCCCATAGCGATATTTTCTTGCCGGTTGTCATGGTCGAGCCCCCATCCGTTGGGTCCTGGAAGCATAGACCAGGGGCTGCCGTTCGTATGTGAAAGCTGGTTGGGAATCGCTACCGGGTGTGTTTCACGTGAAACATCGGGGGGGGGTGGCGAGAGACGTGACAAGGCTTAGTCCGGAGATGTACTGCTTGTGCCTCGAAGACGCTTTGGGGTTCAGTTCTCGCCAACGCTCGGTCGGCTTTCGGAGATCAGTCGTTCTGCAAAGGCGGCGAGATCGTGACAGATCCACGTATCCGGATAACGCCTCCTGACTTCACTGGCAAACCGAGACCCCTTGCCGGTCAGCACAAGTACTGTCCGGCAACGGGCCGCAATGCCAGCCTGGATGTCCGTAAGGCTATCGCCAACCATCCATCGATCAGCATCCTCATCAGTTCGCAGGTGATCGATGATATTGGTCAGCATCCCGGGCTTGGGCTTCCGACAAGCGCATTCATCGCTCGGTAGATGAGGGCAATATTCAATCGCGGCCAGGTACCCACCGGCCTTCTGGATCAGCAACGACATTCGGTCATGGATGGCGTTCAGGGTATCGAGGGTGTAGTAGCCCCGGGCGATACCGGACTGATTGGTGGCCACTGCCACTGTCCAGCCACAATGATTCAGCTTGGCAATCGCGTCGACCGCGCCATCCAGTGGGTGCCATTCATCCAGTGATTTGATGTAAGCGTCGGAGTCCTGATTGATCACCCCATCCCTGTCGAGGATGATGAGTCTGTCCATGCGCGAAGTTGCCCCTGCAGCCTGAGTGAGACGGTGCAATCCTATGGTATCGCGATCGGCGTTCCAGGCAAGCCGACCCATTGCGCACTCGGCACACCCTAGACCAAACTCAAAGATCGGCATGTTTCACGTGAAACATGCCGATCTTTTATGGAACAGACAATGAGTGGGAAGCGTGCTGTCGCTTGGTACTGCCAGTGCCTGCTTGCCTAGGGGATGATCTTTCGCTCCCGTAGCCGGTCGAACGCGGCAAATAGTGATTGTCGCGAGTCCATGCGCGGGGTGAATCCGTAGCGATAGATCTTGTTGACGTCTGATATGACGTCCGTCTCGGTGTTGAAGACGAAATCCCCGAAGCCCCACTGAACGACCTTCTCCAGATCGTTCTCGGCAAGTCCGTACTTCTGGCTGATACGTTGCCAAACGGGCTGCTTATCGGCCATGTGGTCGGCTAGCGTCAGCGGGACCGGGGAAGCCGTTTCCATATCGAAATAGTTGGCGATGTCCTGCCACAGGCGCTCCCAACGGAAAACATCGCCATTGGTGATATTGAAAGCTTCACCGCTGATGCCATCCGCTTCGGCTGCCCAGACACTGGCATCACCCAGCAGGGCCGCATCCGTGATCTGCATCAATACCCGATAGGCGGTTTCACTCCCGGGGTACCGGAGCGGGATGCCAAGCTCATGGGAGATAGCCGCGAAGGTACCCAGCACGGTGGCAATATTCATGGGATTGCCGTTGATGTTGCCGCTGACCACGACATCGGGCCTGAGCACGACATAGTCCCAGTTCGCAGTCTCCGCTCGGGCAGCCAGCATCGCTTCCTGGGCCTGATAGATATTGGGCGGCATATGGCTGGGATCGGACTCTCGAGCGGGCGTCGGTACCTTGGTCCCTAGATGGATGCCATAAATCTTGAACCCTTGGTAGATGACCACTCGCTCGAGCGGCGCACCGGCTTGCTCCAGGGCGTCGAGAAGGTTATCCAGCATCTGACCATTGCGATCTGCCTCGACCGCCAGATCCGAGTCCGGTGCCAAAGCGGCGTAGAACAGATGGGTCGTACCAGCTGCCTGTTCGCGAATCGCGTTCAACGTCTCTTCGGCGTTGGTCAGGTCGGCGGTGACGGTGTCAATGCCTTCGACAGGGCGGCGCCCCAATCCCTTGACCTGCGCACCATGTTCTCGAAGCGCTTCATGCGCGCCATGTCCGATGATGCCGCTGGCACCGGCGATCAATGCTTTCATGCGTTGGCTCCCTGTTTCACGTGAAACATGCATTTATATTCAATGGGTTTGGCGCTGCGATAGATCTGTCGCTGCGGCAGGTCCGTCTGCGCGAGAGGACTCAGGCGATGCGTCCGCCGCCGTCCACATGGAGAACCTGCGCGTCGATGTAGCCGTTGGTCAGGATGCTCAGGCCGGCTTCGGCAAGCTCCTGAACGTTGCCGACTCGACCGACAGGCAGTGAATCCGCGGTATCGGTGAACATTGCCTGCTTGTCTTCATTGGACATGCCGTCCCAGGTCGGGGAGTCGACGATGCCGGGCGAGACGATGTTCACGCGACGCGGCTTAAGCTCTACGGCAAGGGCATTCATCATGCCTTCCAGCCAATGATTGGCGGCGGACACCATACTGCCGCCAGGAACGGGGCGATAGGCGGCAACACCCGAGTAGAAGAGGAGGCTGCCGTCTTCATTGAGGAAGCGATGTGCTGCCCGGCCCAGTTGGATCGAGGCCCAGATCTTGCTCGCCAGCGTGCGCTCGATCTCGCCGTCGGTCAGTTCAATGAATGGCTTGAATGTCAGGTCGGCGACAGTCGACACAATGTGGTCCACGCGCTCCAGTTCGCGAAATGCCGCCTCGACCTGATCGCGCTGGCTGATATCGAGAGGGTGGATCGTTACAGGCCCAGGAAGCGTACTCGCGACGCTTGTCAGCTTTTCTTTCGAACGGCCGGCGAGAGCGACCTTGGCGCCAGCAACAGATGCTTGTCTTGCCAGCTCTGCTCCCATTCCCGAGCCGCCGCCGGCAATGAATATCGTGCGTTGCGTGAGTGCTTCCAGTCCCATAGTTTGCGCTCCTGATGGTGAATTCGATCTGAAAGCAGTCTGGTAGAGCGGAAAGGTTTGATAAACTGGTGCAATGCGAAATCGAAATTCGAGGAACTCGAATAATGTCAGCATCGCTTAGCACGCTCAGACTTTTCGTCGACATCGTGGAAACGGGTAGCCTGTCGGCAGCGGCGAGACGCCATGAGCTGGCGCTATCCTCTGCCAGCCATCGCCTCCAGCAGCTGGAAAAGGAGCTGGGCGCCACGCTCCTCAACCGGACCACGCGCACTCTATCTCTGACAGAGGAGGGTGCTGCTTACCTTCAAGGGTGCCGAGAGGCGCTCTCCGCCATGAATCGTGCCGAGGATCGTCTGCACCGTCGGCAGGAGTCTCTATCGGGAGATATTGTCGTCACGGCGCCCAACGACGTTGGCCAGCGGCTGATTGCGCCCGCCATTTCGGCATTCTGTGCGGAGCATCCCTGGGTCAGCGCCGAACTTCACCTCAGCGATGCCATCTCGCGTGGGGTAGGGCGGGGGATCGATCTGGCCGTTCGAACCGGGCCGCTGCAGGATAGTGCGCTGGTTGCTGTTCCCCTGTCGCAAGATCGCCGCCGTATCGTTGCGTCTCCCGAATACTGGCGCGAGCATCCCAAGCCGACGCATCCAAAGGAATTGGCCGACCACAATTGCATGGTGCTGACACGGGATGGCGAGCCGCAGACGCCATGGCATTTCCAGGATCAGGGTACGGCTCTGGCGGTGCATGTTCAGGGCACGCTGCGAGCCAACTCCGGCCTCGTTCTTCGCCATTGGGCGATGAACGGCTATGGCGTCATTCTCAAGTCCGAGCGCGATATCTCCGCGCCACTGAACGACGGCAGGCTGGAAAGCGTTCTCGATGAACACTTGCCGACACCGTCTGCGCTCTACGCAGTGATGGCTCGCGACCGCTATCGACCGCAAAGGCTTCAGGCGCTGGTCGACTGGCTCAAGGCCTGGTGCGCAGATCACGAGTGAAGTCCCGATGTTTCACGTGGAACACGAACGGCGTCGAGCCGGGGTAGGCTCCCGAGGCAGGGAGTCTCCAACTTCGGATCAGGGCTTCCACCCACTAAAAAGGCTCGGAGTGATGACCACCGAGCCTTTTGTTTCACGTGAAACACGTCTTGATGAGGGCGCCTAGTTTATTGCTGCAGCTCGGCGATATCCGCAACAGCGAGGAAGACCGCCTGAAGGCCCGCCAACAGTGCCAGCCGGTTACGCCGTGTGGCGTCATCGTCCACCGCCACCATGACCTCGTCGAAGAATCGGTCTACCGGCGCCCGGAGCGTCGCGAGGATGTCCAGGGCTTGCGCATACTGGGCTTGCTGAAACAGCGGTTCGACCTGTTCTCGACAGTCCGTGATCGCATTCGCCAGCGCGATTTCAGCATCTTCGCTCAGCAGTGATTCATCGACTCGCTGCTCGCCGCCGTACTGCTGCTTGGCCAGGATGTTGGAAACCCGCTTGTTGGCCGCCGCCAGCGCTGCAGCTTCTTCGCGCTGTTCGAAGTGGTGAACGGCCTGCAGTCGACGGGCAAAGTCGAGGGGGCGTGTGACCGGGCGCGCACGAACGGCGAGATAGACCGATACCGGCAGCCCTTCATCCTGCGCCCAAGCGCGGAAGCGGTCGAGCATGTAGGTCAGCACGTCATCGACGAGCCCTTCGGTCTTGGGCAAGTCGCGATGCTGAGATACCGCCAGCTCCAGCAGCTCACGCAGATCGAGGTCGAGTTCGCCCTTGATCAGAATATTGAGCACACCGATGGTGGCACGACGCAGCGCGAACGGGTCCTTGGCGCCGGTCGGACGCTGGCCGATACCGAAGATGCCGGTGAGCGTGTCGAGCCGGTCGGCCAGCGCGATGGCCAGGCCGGTTGGTGTCTGCGGAATGGCATCGCCGGCAAAGCGGGGCAGGTACTGCTCGTGCAGCGCCTCGGCGACGGCCGCCGGCTCGCCGTCATGGCGCGCGTAGTAGGTCCCCATGACGCCCTGAAGCTCAGGAAATTCGAGAACCATCTCGGTGACGAGATCGCACTTGGCGAGCTGCGCCGCGCGAGCAGCGGCGTGACTGTCGCCACCGATCTTGCCGGCGATGAAGCGGGCAATGACCTCGCTGCGCGCGGCCTTGTCCGCGAGCGTACCCAACTGCTGCTGGAACACGACATTCGTCAGCGCCGTACGGCGCGACTCGAGCGTTCGCTTGCGGTCGGTCTCGAAGAAGAAGGCAGCATCCGCCAACCGTGGGCGAATCACCTTTTCATTGCCGTAGATGACCTGTTGCGGATCATCGCTCTCGATGTTCGCCAGCGTGATGAACTGCGGCTTGAGTCGTCCGGACTCATCCAGCATGTGAAAGTACTTCTGATTGGCCTTCATCGACGAAATCAGGCACTCCGCCGGTACCTCGAGGAACCGCTCGTCGAAGCTGCCCGTGAGGGCCACCGGCCACTCGACCAGCCCGTTAACCTCATCGAGCAGGTCTTCGTCGATCACTGCCTGCCCCTCGTGCACCTCGGCCTCGGCCAGCACCTGCTCGCGAATACGCTCGCGACGGCGATCCAGTTCGACCAGGACGTACGCCTGCTCCAGCGCATCGACGTAATCATCGGCATGAGCGAGTTCTATCGGCGCAGGTGCGTGGAAGCGGTGACCGTAAGTCGTGCGGCCGGACTCCAGGCCCAGTACGGAAGCGGGAACGACGTCCGCACCGTATAGCGCGATCAGCCAGTGAACCGGGCGGGAAAACTCGATCCGCGACGCACCCCAGCGCATGTTCTTGGGAACGGGCAACGCGTTGACGGCGGCGGACAGGATTGCCGGTAAAAGCTGTGCAACCGGCTCGCCTTGCTGCTGTTCACGATAGCCGAGCCAGGTGCCCTTGTCCGTCTCCAGGTGAATCAGCTCGTCGACCGTCACACCGCAGGAGCGAGCAAAGCCCTCGGCCGCCTTGGTCGGTTGACCGTCCTTGAATGCGGCTGCCAGCGCCGGTCCGCGCTTCTCGACGTCGCGGTCGGGCTGCTTGTCGGCAAGTGCTTCGATACGCACGGCCAGCCGGCGGGGAGAGGCCAGCGCCCTGGCCTGGCCCATCGGGACTTCGGCGTCGCTCAAGCCTTTGACGATACCATCGCGCAACGCATGCGCCAGATCGCTCAGGGCGCCCGGCGGCAGCTCCTCGACGCCCAGTTCGATCAGTAGGGTGTTGGCTGCCATGCTCATGCGTCTCCCTGAGTGGTTTCGGGTGTGTCCTGAAGTCGCTCGCGCCGCAGCGCCTCCGGCGCCATCGGGAAGCCGGCTGCCTCGCGCGAGGCGTAATAGGCGTGGGCGACATCGCGCGCCAGCGTGCGCACACGCAGAATGTAGCGCTGCCGTTCGGTCACCGAGATCGCGTGGCGCGCGTCCAGCAGATTGAAAGTGTGTGAGGCCTTGAGTACCTGCTCGTAGGCGGGCAGCGGTAGATTGGCCTCGAGCAGCTTGTTGCACTCGGTCTCACAGTGATCGAAGGCGCCGAAGAGATAGTCGACGTCGGCGTGTTCGAAGTTGTACGCCGATTGCTCACGCTCGTTCTGCAGGTAAACGTCGCCGTAGCTCACCTTCGAGCCGTCGGGCGCGATCGTCCAGACCAGGTCGTAGACGCTCTCGACGTCCTGCAGATACATGGCAATGCGCTCGAGGCCGTAGGTCAGCTCGCCGGTGACCGGGAAGCATTCCAGACCGCCGGCCTGCTGGAAGTAAGTGAACTGCGTCACCTCCATGCCATTGAGCCAGACTTCCCAGCCGAGTCCCCAGGCGCCCAGCGTCGGTGACTCCCAGTTATCTTCCACGAAGCGGATATCGTGGACCAGTGGATCGATGCCGAGGCGCTTCAGAGAGCCGAGGTAGAGCTCCTGCAGATTCTTCGGCGAGGGCTTCATCACGACCTGGAACTGGTAGTAGTGCTGCAGGCGATTGGGGTTCTCGCCGTAGCGGCCGTCGGTCGGACGTCGAGACGGCTGGACGTAGGCAGCGTTCCAGCTCTCCGGGCCGATGGATCGCAGGAAAGTGGCGGGATGAAAGGTGCCCGCACCGACTTCCATATCCAGAGGCTGCATGACGATACAGCCCTGCTCCGCCCAGTATTGCTGAAGGGCGAGTATCAGCCCCTGAAAGGTTTTTGCATCTGCCGTCGGCTCTGTCATTGACTGCGCACCGTTGCCCATGAATTCGTGAGCCGCCAAGTATACAATTAGCGCCTAATCGGTTATAGGCACCGGCATGAATCCGCCGAGAGCGACATCGCGGCTCTCGCGGCGGTAGTCTGGCCGAGTCGAGACAGACAGGAGAGCGACATGATCGTAGTCACCGGCGGTGCCGGCTTCATCGGGGCCAATCTGGTCAAGGCACTCAATGCGCGTGGCCGTGAGGACGTCATGGTCGTCGACGACCTCAGCGACGGCACGAAATTCGTCAATCTGGCGGACTGCACGTTGGGAGACTATCTCGACAAGGACGACTTCCTCGCTCGCGTGAAGGCAGAGCTCAACGGGGAGATGCGCGGCGAGACCGGCGGTCTGCCGCCGATCGAGGCGATCTTCCACGAGGGTGCCTGCTCGGATACGACCGAATGGGATGGTCGCTTCATGCTGGAGAACAACTTCGAATATTCGAAGGTGCTGCTCGAGTACTGCCAGGCCAAGCGGATTCCGTTTCTTTATGCCTCGTCAGCCGCGACCTACGGTGGCAGCGAAGTGTTCGTCGAGGACCCGGCGCACGAGAAGCCGCTCAACGTCTACGGCTACTCCAAGCTGCTGTTCGATCAGTACGTACGCGCACGCTGGGACAGTTTCGACAGCCAGGTCGTCGGATTCCGCTATTTCAATGTCTACGGTCCGCGCGAGCAGCACAAAGGCAAGATGGCGAGCGTTGCCTACCATCATCACACGCAAGTGCAACGCGGCGAGAATCCCAAACTCTTCGGGGCCTGGGATGGCTATGACGCCGGCATGCAGAGCCGTGATTTCGTCTACGTCGGTGACGTCGTCGACGTCAATCTATGGTTTCTCGATAACCCGGAAGTCTCGGGCATCTTCAACCTGGGCACCGGCCGCGCCGAGCCGTTCAAGGCGATTGCCGAGACCGCGATCGAGTTCTACGGGAAGGGCGACATCGAGTACATCGACTTTCCCGATGAGCTCAAGGGGCGTTACCAGAGCTACACGCGCGCCGATATCTCTCGGCTTCGCGAGGCTGGCTATGCGGCGGAGTTCAAGACCGTTCGCGAAGGGGTGAATGCCTACCTGGAATGGTTGAATGGCTGAAGCCGCCGCTTCGCGCGAGGCGCCTCGCATTCTCGTCGTCGGCCCGTCCTGGGTCGGGGACATGGTGATGGCACAGAGCCTCTTCATGACGCTCAAGACGAGGCATCCCGGCGCTGTCGTTGGCGTGCTGGCGCCGGGCTGGTCGCTGCCGATTCTCGAACGGATGCCGGAAGTCGACGAAGCGATCGCGCTCGACGTGAAACATGGTGAATTCGGTTGGCGGACGCGCCGCGACGTGGCGCGCACGCTCAAAGGTCGTTTCGACCGTGCCATCGTGCTACCGCGCTCGCTGAAGTCGGCGCTGGTGCCGTTTCTGGCGGGAATCCCGCTTCGCACGGGATTCACCGGCGAGCAGCGCTATCTTTTGCTCAACGATCGACGCAAGCTCGACAAGACCGTGCTCGATCAGACGGTCAAACGCTTCGTGGCGCTTGGGCTGTCTGCCGACGAGGCAGCGAGCGGCGCCTTCGCGATACCCAGGCCGGCACTAAGCGTCGATGGGCAGCGCCAGATTGCGCTGCGGGCCGAGCTCGGCCTCGGCGAACGTCCGGCCATCGGCATGATGCCCGGTGCCGAATACGGCCCCGCCAAGCAGTGGCCGCTCGAGTATTTCCGCGAGCTGGCGCAGAGCCTGATCGCGCGAGGATATGCCGTCTGGATTCTGGGTGGCCCCAAGGATGCCGAAGCGGGCGAGGTCATCGCGGCCGAGCTCGATTACGCCCACAATCTCTGCGGTAAGACGCGTCTGGCGGACGCCGTCGATCTCCTGGCCGCCTGCGAGCAGGTGGTCACCAACGATTCGGGGCTGATGCACGTGGCAGCCGCAGTCGGCACGCGCATCCAGGCGCTCTATGGCTCCTCCACGCCGGCGTATACGCCGCCGCTGACCGACAATGCAGACATCCACTATCTCGGGCTCTCCTGCTCGCCCTGCTTCGAACGCACCTGCCCGCTGGGCCATCGCAACTGCCTCAAACAGATGCTGCCGGCGCGAATCGAAGCCGCGGTATGTGGCTCGCCCCTCTGATATCGCTCTGGCCACGAGAACCCGCATGCCGCTGCTCACGACCAAACGAAAACGCAAGGTGCGCTCGGCGCTGAGATTTTGGCGCTACCGCTGGAAGAACCTTGTCTCACGCCGCCGCGTGCCGTCCAGCGGCAAGCGGTTGATCATCTCGCTGACGACTCATCCGCCTCGTCTCAGGCAAGTCTTCGCCACGCTCGAATCGCTGTGCGAACAGGATCTCGAGGCCTTCGACGTCCATCTATACCTGTCTCGTCGTGACAGGGAGAGCATCGAGCGTTGGCCGGAGACGCTAACGCGGCTGGCGCGACGCGGGGTCGAGGTCGTAGTGACCGAAGAGGATTACCGCTCCTACGACAAGCTGCTACACGCGCTGTCTGCGTATCCCGAGGCCACGATCATCACCGCCGATGACGACGTGATGTATCCACCGGACTGGGCGAGGCGTCTGGTCGAGGGGGCAGAGCGCTACCCGGGTGCGATCGTCTGTCACCGCGGTCACATGCTGTGCGAGACGTCGCCGGGATCGGGAGAGATTTCCTATCGTGTCGTCAGAAGCCGAAAGGAACCCGGCGCCACGAGCCCCAATTTTGCGCTGATGCCGACGGGAAGCGGCGGGGTGCTTTACCCCCCGCGATCGCTCGATCCGCTCGTGTCGGATGTCGAAGCCTTCCGCGAGCTGGCACCCAACGCCGACGACATCTGGTTCAAGGTAGCCTCGCTCAAGGCGAGAACGCCCTGTGTTCGCATCAATGCGGAGAATGTCGACTTCTTGCCGACACCGGCAGCGGGAGAGTCGGCGCTACATGAAGAGAATATCAAGCGCGGTGGTAACGATCGGCAGTTTGCCAATTGTTTGACGCGCTTCCCCGACATCAAGCCACTGATCTTCGGTCTCCAGCAAGGCCCTGACGAAGATCGCCTCACGGCGGAAAAACCGGTGAGTCAATGACACAAAGAGTGCTGCTCGTCGTACGAAAACTGAGTATCGGTGGCATCGAGCGCGTCACCGTCAACCTGGCCAACGTGCTGGCGCGCGAAGGGCATGAGGTGCATGTGCTCGTCCTGAAAGGTGGGCACGAGCTTGAGCCTGACGCCGGTGTCACGGTTCATCGGGTGGATTTCGACAAGGCTTTCCGCCGGACAGGTATCGGATTGCTCTACGATCTGCTGACGCGGGCACTGCTGAAACCCGTATTACCGGGTTCGGGCTTCCTGTGGCGCGGCTGGTATGGCGGCGGGTATCTCAAGCGCTTCGTGGAAAAGCTGGAGCGCGAGCAGGGGCCGATAGACCGAGTCATCATGCGCGGCCAGGGCGCGTTCGAGACCGTCTGGTCGTGGCGCGACCCGCGACTATGGCAGGTGACCGTTTCCTGGCCCGGTGATCCCGGTGGGCGTCTGAAGGGGAGCTATCTGCGCCGCCTCTACGACGACAAGCAGGTCGTCTGCAATACGCCCAACGTGCGCGAACAGCTGGAACGTCAGCTGGCGCATCACAATATTCGTCCGAAGCGCTGGGCCACGATCATGAATCCCTGCGATATCGAGGCCATTCGACGTCAGGCTGCCGAACCGGTCGAGCTGCCTGAGCGCCCCTTTGTCGTTCATGTCTCCCGGCTGTCCGACGTCAAGCGGCAGGAGTGGCTGATACGGGCGTATCTGGAGGCCGGCATCGACGAGGATCTCGTGATCGTCGGTGACGGTCCCAAGCGCGCGAGCCTGGAGGCCTTGGCCGATGAGCTTGGCGCGCGCGAGCGTATTCACTTCATCGGTAGTCGCCCCAACCCCTATCCATGGATGAAACACGCAAGGCTCTTCATCTTGAGTTCGCGCAGCGAAGCGTTCGGTATCGTGCTGGCCGAGAGCATGATCTGTGGAACGCCCTGTGTCGCCGTCGATTGCCCGGGAGGCGTGCGCAACGTGCTGATCAACGATCAGGCCAGACTGATCGCAGAGAACTCGATCAGCGGCCTTGCCGGCAAGATTCGCGAGGGGCTGTCGAATCCGCCCGACCTCGCAGCCGACCCGGAGCTGATCGAGCGCTTTCGCGATACGCGCATCATGGAACAGTTCCTCGCGTTACCGACCGGCGGCGGTCGGTAACGGATATCGGCGAACACGGGAGATCGTCAAACTAATTGCATAGCCTGCTTATGAACATGGTAAGCTGGGTGAACACTGTTTCATAACCCGCCCCATTGAGTGAATCGGCCATGACCAGAGCTTTCGCTTCGCGCTCGTCATCGCCTCCTCGGTTGCCAGCCGAGGAGCTGGCATTCCAGACGTTGTCAGACCCGCGAATGAGGTGGGGCCTGCGTCGTGCTCGCTGGCAGGAAAATACCGCCGCCGCACTGCATCGATGCATTAGCCTGCCCCTGGAGAAGCATCTGTTCGAGCGCTGGCTACAGGACCGGATGGGCGCCGCTCGAATCGAAGCCAAGGGGTTGCCCAGAAGAGCGCTCGACATGCACCTCGATGGCAGCCTCGTGCTCGATGTCGATCCCCGTCAGCTGATCCGGGACTTCAATGCCAAGGGGGTCGGAGGCAAGAAGCCGTCATCCTCGAATTTCATCTGGGATGGCGATTGGGATCTGAGTCGTGGAGATTTGCGGCGAGGTTCCCGCTATCGCTTCATCAGCGATCTCGACGAGCATCGCCACGATCTCACGCAGACCGAGCGCTTTCGCCAGTATCACTCCTGGGCTCAGTCGGGAAAGCCGTTCTCTTCCTACCGGCAGGGTCTCTTGCTCGATAGCGACGCGCGGATACTGGCGTATCTCGAGACCTATCTGGGTTTTCTCGACGACATGGCCGTCAACGGTTTCGATGCCGGGCTCGGCAAGGACGATCTCGGGGTCGCCGTGACCCGCGATGGGCGGTTGCTCAAGATCAACCGCGGGCTTCATCGCCTGGCCATGGCGCAGCGTCTGGGGCTACGCAGCGTACCGGTCCGAGTGCGGGCCGTTCACCGCCTGTGGTGGGATCGTGTCGTTCAGGATAACCGCGGCCAGGCGGCGCTGGAACGCGTTCGGGCAGCGCTGACGGACTGCCGGCCCGAGCTCGAGCCCGGGCCGCTGGACCCGGGGGACGACCTTGGCCCCATCGAGTGGCCAACGCCGCGCCGGCCTGCCGCCGACGTCAGTTGACGCCCTGCCAGAGCCGCTCCTGCAAAAGGTTCTCGCTTCGCATGCGGCGATTGACCTCGTCCAGCGAGTAACGCTCCACCAGCGTCGGCTGGTTCGAGAAGAGCGACGATCCGAGACCCGCCCGATGGTCGGGAATCTCGTAGCCCATCGCTTCCAGCACGGTCGGAAGCACGTCCACCATCGTCGACGGCCGCTCGATGATTTCGGGTCGCAGTCCGTTGCCCAGCATCATCAGCGTGTTCTGGCGGTCCTCGGCGATCAGGTCTTCCCAGGCAGAATTCTTCATCGAGAGATGGTCGCTCGAGACGACGACCAGCGTATTGTCGAGCAGTCCTTCGCGGTCGAGACGGTCGATGAAGTTCTTGACCAGCCAACCGGTGCATTTGACCGAATAGAGCATGTCCGTGCCATCGAAAGGCCCTTGATGCTCGAGACAGGATTTGGCGGGATTGCCGAACGGCGGATGCGCGGCCAGCGTCAGGCCGAAGAAGGCGTAGGGTTGCCCGCTGTCGTGAAGCCGGCGAATTCGCTCCTCCGCCAGGTCGAACAGCGTATCGTCGTAAAGTCCCCAGTCGTTGAGATAGTCGGGCGCAACCTTGTCTGCCAGCTCGTCTCGACCGAGGACGGTGTCGAAGCCGTGGCCGTTGTAGAACTTGGCCTTGCCGGCAAATTTGGTGCTGGCGCCGGCCATGTAGGTCAGCCGATAGCCGCGCTCGTGAAGCAGGTCGCCGAGACAGTTCACGCCGGGCAGCACATCCGCCAGCGGCTCGAACTGATTATCGTGCATCAGCCCGGCCGGCATCAGCGGTACGCCACACTGCGTCGCCACCATGCCGGCCATCGTCCAGCCCGTGTTGTCGAGCTGCTTGACCCCACGGAAGACCACGCCGCGTTCTCCCAACGCCTCCAGATCGTCGTAGACGTGACCGAAACGCGCGGTATCGCTGTAGGTACGCTCGGTACTCTCCATGTAGATATAGAGCAGGTTGGGCGCCTTCTGCGGTGCCTTGACGATCTCGGGCGGTCGGTAGCGATCGTTGAGCCAGGACTCGTCGTCATCGATCACCGAAGCGCCGCGCAGCGAGAGGCCGAACAGCAGCGGGTTGAAGGCGAGCAGGAACAGGCTCAGCACACGCTCCCACAGCCGCCAGCGATGATCGGCCCGCACCAGCCAGGTGACGGCCATCGACATGACGATCGCCGCGAGCACGTAGACGACGCCGGCAATCTGGCGGTCGGTGCTGCCGTTTTCCTCGATTCCGGCCTGGAGGTGGAAAATCACCGCGCCGATGTCGAGCTGACCAAAACTGTCGTCGAGGTAGATGTAGACCCACCACAGGAACAGCGGCAGCAGAGACCAGGGCCAAGCCTTGCGCGACGTGGCACGCTGGTTTGCGCCACCCCAGCGGAAGCGGTAGCCGATGGCCAGCCAGAGCAGGGTGACCAGCGCCGGTGTCCACCAGGGCAGCACGCAGACCACCATGATGGCGTAGCCGAGGCACAGCCCGATATAAGTCAGAGAACACCAGCGGAGGGTGTCGCGGGAAATGGTCATGACGTCTCTCGATCCGTGAACGTCGTGGGCCTGTGATAGCACCCGATCTCGGCAGCACCGATTCCTGGCGCTGCAAACTGACTTGTGACTTTATCATGACGGCTGGATGACACGCAGAGCCAAGGGCTCACGCGTGTCGCCGGAATATCGACTCAGCGCGAGCTTTTGAGCGCCTCACCGGCGGCGTGGCGCTCGAGCGCCAGCTCGATCAGCCGCGTGACCAGCGACGAGTAGCTCACGCCGCTGGCCTGCCACAGCTTGGGATACATGCTGATGCGGGTGAAGCCGGGGAGCGTATTGATCTCGTTGACCAGGATGTCGCCGGCTGGCGTCAGAAAGACATCCACACGCGCGAGTCCCGCGCACTCGAGCACCTGGAAGGTGCGCACGGCGATGTCGCGGATGCGCTCGCTTGCTTCGGGATCGATATCGGCAGGTACCGCCACGGTCGCCGCATCGTCGTCGATATACTTGGTGTCGTAGGAGTAGAAGCCCTGGGTTACCACGATCTCGCCACAGGCGCTGGCCTCGGGGGCCTCGTTACCGAGAACGGCGCACTCGATCTCGCGGCCGACGATGGCCGACTCGATCAGGACCTTGTGATCGAAGGACAGGGCGAGCTCGATCGCCTCATCGAACGCCTCGGCGCTATCGACGCGACTCACGCCAACCGAAGAGCCCTGGTTGGCGGGTTTGACGAACAGCGGCGACCCCAGTTGCGCGCTGACGCTGGCGAAATCGAGATCGGTTACGCTTCGCGGTGTCACGGTGATGAACGGTGCGACCGGAATGCCGGCATCGCGAAGCAGGCGCTTGGCGACATCCTTGTCCATTCCGACGGCCGAGCCCAGCACGCCAGAGCCGACGAACGGCAGATTGGCCATGCGCAAAAGCCCTTGCAGCGAGCCGTCCTCGCCGAGCGTGCCGTGGACGATAGGAAAGATTACGTCGAGCTGGCCGAGGGCGCCATGGTCCGACTCCGCAGCGATCATCTGCCCTTCATGACGTCCTGGCACCAGCGCGAGATCACCCTGAGAAGGGTTGAGTGCGATACGACGCGGATCGTCCGCATGCAGCAGGAAGTCATCGGCCGCGTTCAGATGCCACTGACCGTGCTTGTCGATACCGATGACGCTGACCTCGTAGCGCTCGCGATCGAGCGCGTCGACGATATTCTTCGCCGACTGCAGTGAGACTTCATGTTCGGCAGACTTGCCGCCGCAGATCACCCCGACCCGAATCTTGCTCATGACAACCGCTCCGCTGAAACGCTACTGACGATACCGGTTCGGTATCCCGGAATGCTCGCATGATGCCACGTCGAACACATCGATGTATTCGTTGCCGTCAGTCGCCGAGCGCCTCGCCGGCCGTCACGCGTCGATATAGCGCGAGGTACCCCTGCGCCATGGCCGCTGGCGTGAACTCGGCCAGGCGGGCGCTTGCCGCCGATGCCAGCCGCTCGCCGAGGACGGGGTCTTCCAGCAGCGTTGCCAGTGCGCCAGCGAGCGCGTCACCGTCACCCGGTGGGGTCAGCAGTCCGCTGACCTCATGTTCAACCAGATCGGGGATGCCATCGACATCGCTTGCGACGATCGGTACGCCGTGGTCCATGGCGTCCAGCAGCGTCGAGCCGAGTCCCTCGTTGCGCGAGGGGAACGCGAACAGTGTCATGACCTCGAGATAATCGCCGACGTTGGCGTGAAACCCCTCCCAGACGACATTGTCCAGATCCGCGCTCTCGCGCTTCAGCGCGTCGCCGTCTTCTCCCTCGCCGAGCAGCAGGAACAGCGCCTCCGGATGGCTCTGGCGCAGCCGGCGAGCGGCGTCCAGCAGTACTCGCTGCCCTTTGTGGCGGTCGACCAGCGCGCCGATATGACCAATGACGGTGCGGCCGGCAAAACGCTCGCGCAGGGCGGCGACGGCCGCGGGATCGCTCGGCTGCCCCGAGAGCACGCTGGGAATGCGCGCGACCTGGCACCAGGCCCGCTCGCGCAGATGCCGTTCGATGACCGACGAAATGGCGACCGCGACGGCGGCGCCGCCGTAGGTCAGGCGATTGAACGGCTTGTTCTTGACTGGCTGCGGCACGCGCCGGGTCAGCAGGTAGGGCGTACCGCGAAGGCGGCGCTCCAGCCAGGCCCAGTGCACGGCCTTGGCCTCGTGGGCATGCACGATATCGGCACGCGGATGGCGCCAGTGGCCGGCCAGTGCGTGGTCGGCATCGATCAGCGCCACATCGGTCGAGGCAAGTCGTTCTCGCATCGGTGAATCGCGACGGCAGACCAGGGATTGTTCGATAGCCCTGTGTTTGATACCCCTGTGCTCGGTGCCGCCCTGTTCCTCATTGATGCGCGCCAGCGCTTCGATCAACAGGATCGTCTGACGCTCGCCGCCGCGAAAGCCGCGGGCCAGATTGACATGGCGAACGTGCAGCGCGGCCCGAGGCCCCGATTTCTGCGTCATCGCGTCACCACACACGATCGAAGTCTTCCGCATCGTGGACTTTCGCGTCGCGCTGCAGTTCGAGCAGCTTGGCATACTTCAGATAGGCGTTGACCGCGGCGGATAGCGACACTGACATTCCGTCCAGCCCGGCGAGACAGCCGCCTTGAAACACATACTTGCGCACGAAGGCGTTGGCGCCGTGGAGCGCGGGAGACGCGGCATTGGCTCGCTTGCCCTTGAGAAACATGATTTTCGCCGCGCGGTTCGAGAAGCGCCCGCTCGCCTTGCCGAACAGCTCGCCGAGATTGGCAAACGAGTAGTGCTCGATATCGGCGTTCAGGCGCTGCGGGTTCCCGGCCTGGACCGAGGCGTGCTGGCGGCTTTCGGAGAACCCCGTGCGGTCACGATCGAAAAGCCGCAGGCAGTAATCCGGATACCATCCGCAGCGCTTGACCCAGCGGCTGCCGACGAAATTGCGCCGGCGCAGCGCGTAGGCGTCATGCTGGGTCGTCTCGAGATCGAGCGCCTGGATCGCCGCGACCGCCTCATCGGTCAGTCGCTCATCGGCATCTAGCGAGAGCACCCAGCGATGTTTTGCGGCAAGCGGACCGACCCGCTTCTGCGGCCCGTCACCCAGATAGGGTTGATGAATGACGCGTGCCCCGAGCGCTTCAGCGCGAGCGATGGTATCGTCCCGCGAGCCGGAGTCGACCACGATCAGCTCGTCGCAGACACGCGCGAGCGAGGCGAGGCAGTCTTCGATGTTGTCGGCTTCGTTGAGCGTGATCACCACGCCGGTGAGGTTGGTCATTGGAAGTGCGCCATGGGGTCGTCGCGAGGATAAGTACGAGATTGCCGGTATCAGTGGCAATTGGATCATCGAATCCCTGAAGCGTCCAGCTGAGGCGGGTCTATCGGGCCGTCCAGATGTCGCCCCGATTTTCAGCAGAAAGTATCCAAAGAGGTTGATGTGCAGAACCACGATGTGCGAATCGCGTTTGGTACCGATATGGGATTGCTCGCTCCGACAGCTTTGGCGCTCGATTCCGCTCTTCGAACTACCTCGGTCTCGCAGGTGGATATTCTCGGGGTGTCTCTAACCTTAGCCGCGAAAAATATCTTGCATCGTATCGCGGGCGAGGCAAAAACACGTTTGGTGATTCACGAACTGGAGGAGTCTTCTTTTACCGGTGTGACGTATAAAGGTGGTCACGTTCCCAATGCGGCTTTGGCTCGGCTCTATCTCCCTCACATCGTTGACGAGCGAGTACTATATATTGACGGTGACACACTGATTCAGCGGAATCTGAGATCGGCATTCGATATCTCAATGGGCGGGAGTTTGATTGCCGGGGTTCGCGACTTTTCTCGTTTAAAAAAAGAGTGCAAATTTCAACGAGGGCGGTCATGGTCGACGCGTTCAGAAGTCGAAGCAATTGTTAGCCCGTCACCTATCGAGAGTTATATCAATTCAGGGGTGCTGGTTATCGATTGCGCTGCCATTCGTAGGGAGCCAACGTTAGCCGATGACATGCTAAAATTCGAGCGTGCCAATAAATACTCGTTAGTTGATCAAGACTATATCAACGAGCTCTTTAAAGGACGTATTCTGCATCTCAATCCATCCTGGAACTCGTCTTGGGGACGGCATCATCTGCAGGCTAGGTGGGCCAAAGAGCTAGGTTATTCAGGTGAGGAAGTGCGCAGAGAGTCTGCTCGCATTCTCCACTTTCACGGCGCGGAGAAGCCGTGGCGAAAGATGCCTCGCGAGCGTTGGAAACGAAGCCTTCGAGCCTCTTTGGCGTATAAGGTGGCTTTTTATCAATTCAAGAAGCGCTTTCCTGACCTTTCCTTTGTGTAAATCTGGTGGGCAGCCCGCCTGACAAGGGACAGGACCCGGCGGCGCCTTGAGCGCCTCGCCTTGGAAGTGGCGAGGCGCTATGGCAGATCGGCTGCCGCGAGACTCATCGATAAAACTGCTGAAACTTCTGCATCGCCTCGAACACGGCCGGTGAGAACTGCGCGTCGGGGACCGGGTCCAGTTGGCGATCGAGAATGTCGTACTGGCCGGTACCGTCGATCACCGTGATCCGGTCGGGCTCGATGATACCGTAGTCGATGTAGCTCGATGACTGCACCCAGGGATGATCGATGCCGGGTTCCAGCAGGTCCTCGCCCTGCGCGTAATCCGAAAGCGGATTGGTGCAGCCGAGCGCGTGACGCATCAGCATCGGCGCAACGTCCAGATGGCTGGTCATGCCTTGAACCTCGCCAGGCTCGATGCCGGGGCCGTTGACGATCATCGGTACGTGCGTCTGCGGTGAAGCGAAGTTGCTGTTATGACCCCAGTAGTTCTTGCCGAAGTCGTTGAACGATTGCCCGTGGTCGGCCGTGACGATCACGATCGTGTCGTTCCACTCGCCCTTGGCCTTGAGGTCGTCGATCACCTTGCCCATCAGGGCGTCATCGTAATGCGCGGCGTTGCGGTGTCGATTCTCATACGGCGTCGGATCGGTGTCAGGCCCGAGGTCGAGGTAGTCCATCGGGGCTTCCGGCTGGTAGGGCGTCTCGCCGTCGGGCGGAATGTCATAGCCGTGGGGAGCGTCGTAAAACAGCATACCGAACCAAGGGTTGGGATCGTTCTCGCTCTCTTGGCGTGCCAGCCAGTCGAGCCAGTCCTCGGTCATCTGGCGATCGCGAGCGGCCGGCGAGTCGCCCTGGGTGCTGAGTCTGAGGGGACTGACCGAGGAGAAGATCGTGCGATCGAAGCCGACGCTGTCGAGACTGGCAGACGAGAAGATGCCGAGCGCATAGCGCTGTTTCTGCATCTGCGTGATCAGCAGGGCCGGCGTCTGGGTATTGTTGAGATAGTGGTAGTAGTTGCCGGTGAGTCCGTAGAACAGGCTCATGGTGCCGTTACGCGTGGCGTTGCCGCCGCTGTAGTGGTCGAGATAGCGGCGCCCGGTCTGGTTGAGCGCGGCATAGAGATTCGGCGTGTTCTTCGGGCCGTACTCATTGGCGCGCCAGGAGTCGATCAGCACGACGAGAATGTTGGGCGGCTCGTCTGCCTGACAGGTCAGCGGGTGTTTGGGCCAGTTCAGATTCTCCGCCTGCTTGGCGTCGATATCGGCTCGCGCGGCGCGTGCGGCCCTGGGGTCGAGCCAGCCGTGATCTTCCATGAAATCCTTGGCCGTCGCGGGAAACAGCAGCGGATAGATGCCGACCTGCTGTGTCACGCTGCGCACGTAGCGCGCGTCTGCCACGACGTGCAGCGCGTGACTGCCGAGCAGCATCAGCACGATCCCGAGAGTGGCGTATCCGGCCGGCAACCGGCGCCCGCGGCCGTCGACGATCAACCGGCGCGCAAGCCAGCCTTCGAGCAGGAGGGTGGCCAGCACGCATCCGCCGACCACGACCCATGTCGTCGGCTCGAAGCTGAATATCTCGCCATTCTTGTCGTCGAGAAATAGCGAAATCATGAAGTAGTTCACGTGGAACCGGTATTGCGAATAGACCACGGTGTCGAGCAGAAGCGCACACAGGCCGAGCGCGCTGAGCAGCGCTGCCGGCAGCCAGAGCCAGCGCGCCCGGATCACGAATGACAGCGCGCCGAGCGGTAGCCAGCCGAGCAGGACGAGCATGCCGAAATGGCCGACCCAGGTCAGGACCAGGTAGGCGATCCCCATCGCATCGTGCGGGACCGCGAGATAGGGGAGGTAGCGAAGGGCGATCAACCAGACCAGGGGAAGCTGAAACAGAGAGAAAAGCAGGGTCGTGCGCCAGCGGCGCTTCAACGTGTCTTCCATGAACCGAGAGAGCCTTATGAGGAGCGGGCGAGAACGGTCTGCTGATAGCCACGAAGAATGGCTGCGTGGCTCGACTCCGCGTTATCGGCAGAAAGCTTGACCAGCGATCGTTTCAATCGCGAAAGATTGTCCTGCTGCCAGCGGCCCGGGCGGCGCAGACGACAGCGGTCGAAATCTATCAGCCAAACCTTATCGTCGTCTGAAATCAGCAGATTGCGGGCGTTGAGATCGACATGATCCAATCCGGCTCGATGAAAGCGCGCGATCGTCGCGCCGACCTGTTCCAGCAGCGGTTCGGGGGCATCTCTCAGGCGATCGGCCAGCGCTTCGCTGCGGGGAAGCCGCTCGGTGATCAGCGCCGCGCGGTAGCGTGGCCCGCCATGATGGACGATGGCCGCCACGGGCGCGGGCACCGGCAGCCCCTTGTCGAAGAGCGCCTGCGTCAGGCGCATTTCCCGGAAGGCGCGGGTGCGCTCCAGGCCCAGCCAGAGATAATCCGCGTGACTGATGCGGGCAGCCAACCCGCCGCGCAGATAAGGCCTCAGCACCCATCGGCGTCCCTGAATGTCCAGGAACTGGGTCGCGCCGCGTCCTGGCGCTTCGCCAACCACCAGCCCTCGCTCTCGCCAGGCATCGGGCTCGAGCCAGCGGCTGAGCGGCGAGGGAAGTGAAGCGCAATCGGGCCTCGCGAGGCGCGTTCGATCGTATAAGATGTGCGTGCGCTGGTGGTGGCTTTGTACCAGTGACATGAAAACTCCCGGAATTGAGCCGGTGGCCGCTATCTCGATTCGGCCTTGGGGAATGCATTGTAATGCTGGCCGCGCGTCGCGTCTCACCAAGGCCGAACGCCGTTGATCGCGCCGGCTCTAATGACGCCGAAGGACACGTAGTGACTGGAGATTCACAAGCACCGCTGGCGGTGATCGCCATTCGACAGGTCGAGAAGAGCACCGGCGCCAGCCGCAACGCCTTCGAGCAGGCAGCGGCACTCAAGGCCCTGGGGTATCGCGTGACGATTCTCTCCGAACGAGGGCGGCAGGCGTTGGTCGATGCTGCCGGCGCGCGCTGGGTGCGACTCAAGCGCTGGCCCTTCAAGGGGCCGTTTCGCCGGTTCTGGTTCAATCGCCGCGTTCAGGCCTGGTGTCGGCGTCATCGCCCCGCACTGCTGGTCAGCCATGGCGACGTCGAAACGCCCGACATCGTCTACATGCATAACTGCGTGCATCTCGCCAGCCAGCTGATCCATCAGCGGGAGCTGCCGGCCGGGCACGAAGTGGCTGCCATCCACGATCACGTGCTGAGCGGTGGGCGATTCCGCCGGGTCGCCGTCAACTCACGCCTCATGGCGGGCGATCTTCGTGACCGATACGGGATCGACGAGTCCAAGATCGAGATCAGCTATCCCGGCTATGATCCCGACATCTTCAATGTCGAGCGCGCCAGCGCAGGGCGTGACGAGAAGCGTCGCGAACTGGGCGTGCGGGAAGACTGCCGGCTGATCGGCTTGATCACCTCCGGCAACTTCCCCAAGCGTAACGTTTCCGGCTTCGTGAAGATGGCCGCCGAGCTGAACCGTCGGCACCCCGGCCGCTGCCGCTTCCTGGTCGTCGGCAAAGACGATGTCTCGCCCTATCAACGCGAGGCGAAGGAAATCGGTGTGGCCGATGCCTTTCTCTGGCGCACCACGGTAAGCGATGTCGAGGCACTCTATGGCGCACTCGATGTGTTCGTGCTGCCGGCGCATATCGAAGAGTTCGGGCGCGTTGCGCTGGAGGCGATGGCCTGTGCCACGCCGGTGCTGCTCTCTCGCACCACGGGCGCTGCCGAACTGCTGGAGGGCGATCACGCCGATCTCGTCCTCGACAGTCGCGATACCGACGCCTGGGTGTCGCGGCTCGAAGCCCTGCTCGAAGAGGATCTACCGTCTCGCGGAAGCGCGCTATCCCGTCTGGTGGTCGATTTTTCCTATCGTCGTCAGACGGAGAAACTTCGCGCCTCTTTCGAAACGCTATCCCGCTGAGTCGGTGGCCGCCGAGTCAACGAGAGCCGTAGCCAAATGCCTGTCGAAAACTGGCTGGATGACTTGATGATGACAAACGCGCACGTATCGGCGCTGGATGATGTGCCCGAGAGCCTGATCGATAAGCTGAGAGCGGTGGATCGGGTCGTGCTGGTCGCCAGCAATCCCGACGTGAGTCGCAGGCATGTGCGACGGGCGGGCATCACGCCTCGCAGTCTGGTTTTGAGTTTCAATAAATGCGGTCTGCTCTACAGGCTCCCCTGGAACACGAGTCACGTCTTCGTGCACCGGTTCGGCATTCGCAAGCAGCGATTCTTCGGCTACCCGCAGCGATGGAAAGTGGCGCTGTTCAAGCGGTTGGCGAGAGAGTCCGAGACGTTCCTGCTCGGCGGGGAGGCGCCAGCCACGACCGCAGAAAATGTGCACTGGATTCCGATGCGCGGGGATCTTGCGCTGCTGGATGGCTATCCGTTCGACGAGTTACCGGAGCGGGGCGGCGCATCGACAGGGTTCTACATGATCGCGCTGCTGATAGAGATCCGGACGGCGCTGGATCTCGACTTCGACATTGTCCTCGTCGGGTTCAGCGACGGTGGCGGTGGCAAGCAGTGGTACGGCCACGCCTGGGCATTCGAACGTGAGGCCGTCGCCCGACATGGGCTGCGTGTGATCGAGGCCCGCGCTGGCGAGCCCTGATACACGCGGCGCTGGCCAGGCCACCGATGCGCAGGACGCATTCCCTGCGTGCTTTCGTTAGAATGCCTGCTTTATCCAGTGGGAAGACATTTTCGCCCATGAAGCACTCATTGCCGGAGCATCCCCAGCACATCGCCATCCTGCGTCTCTCGGCGCTCGGCGACGTCTGCAACCTGGTGCCCACGGTGCGCGCGCTGCAGCGCCGGTGGCCCGAGGCGCGGATGACCTGGATCGTCGGCAAGGCCGAGTCCGCGCTGCTCGAAGGCCTGTCCGGCGTCGAGCTCGTCGTCTACGACAAGTCGACCGGGGTCAAGGGAATGCGCGCGCTATGGCGCCGCTTCGCCGACACGCGCTTCGATGTGCTGCTGCACATGCAGCAAGCACTGCGAGCGAGCGTATTGTCTCTGGGTCTGAAGTGCGATCTGCGCATCGGTTACGACAAGGCGCGGGCCAAGGACTGGCAGCACTGGTTTACCCAGCGTCAGCTCAAGCCGCATCCGAAGGCGCATGTGCTCGAATCTTTCATGGATTTCGCTCGCCTGCTCGGCGTGGAGGATACGCATCTCGACTGGTCGCTGCCGGTGCCGGAAGCGGCCTTCGAGGAAGCGCGCGCGCTGACCGGCGATGCGCCGTACCTCGTCATCAGCCCCTGTGCCAACCCGCGCCTGCGCAATTTCCGCAACTGGTCGGCCGAGGGCTATGCGGCGGTGATCGAACATGCCTGGCAGCGCCACGGGCTGAAAACGGTGATGAGCGGCGGCGGCAGCCCGCAGGAGCGCGACATGGGCGAACAGATACGGCGCCTGACGCCGAATGTCGAGATCATCGATGCGATCGGCCGCACGTCGCTCAAGGGGCTCCTGGCGCTGCTCGATCGAGCGCGTGTCGTCATTGCGCCGGATTCCGGGCCCGTGCACATGGCCAACGCGCTCGGCACGCCGACCCTGGGGCTCTACGCCACGACCAATCCGGACCGCGCGGCGCCCTATCTATGGCGTGATTATGTGGTCAATCGCTATCCGGACGCGGTCGAGCGCTATCTCCAGAAGTCGCCCGGCGACGTGACCTGGGGGACGCGCGTGCGTCACGCCGATGCGATGGCGTTGATCACGCTGGAGGATGTCGTCGGTCATCTCGATACCCTACTGGCCGATACGGCCGAACCCGCCGCCCGGATGGAGTCGTCCGATGAAGGTTGATCTCTCGCAACTGGAAAACGCCCGCCTGCTGGTCGTGGGTGACGTCATGCTGGATCGGTACTGGCACGGCGGCACCTCGCGCATTTCGCCGGAGGCCCCGGTGCCGGTGGTCAAGGTCGAAGACGCCGATGACCGGCCGGGTGGGGCCGCCAACGTGGCGCTGAATATCGCCTCGCTCGGCGGTCGGGCGAGCCTGGCCGGGTTGGTCGGGGACGACGACAACGCCGACCGGCTGGCGCTCGCGCTGGAGACGGCCAATGTGAGCACTCACTTCCAGCGCAGCCCGGAAGTGCCGACGATCACCAAGCTGCGTGTGATGAGCCGAAACCAGCAGCTGATTCGTCTCGACTTCGAGTCGTCGCTGTGGGATGTCGACACCGCGCCGCTGACGCAAGCGGTGGCGCAGGCATTGCCCGATGCCGACGTCGTGATTCTTTCCGACTATGGCAAGGGCAGCCTGAACCGCGTCGAGACATTGATCGAGGCGGCACGCGCGGCAGGCAAGCCGGTGCTGGTCGATCCCAAGGGCAGCGATTTCCGGCGCTACCGCGGCGCGAGCGTGATCACACCGAATCTCGGTGAGTTCGAGGCGATCGTCGGTCCCTGCGCCGACGACGCGGAACTCGCCGAGAAGGGCGAGCGGCTGCGAGCGGAACTCGAGCTCGAGGCGCTGCTGGTGACCCGCAGCGAGCGCGGCATGACGCTGATCCGCGAGAATTACGCGCCGCTGCATCTGCCCACTCACGCGCGTGAGGTTTTCGATGTCACCGGTGCGGGTGACACCGTCATCGGTGTGCTCGGGCTGGCACTGGCCGCCGGCCATGCCTACGGCGAAGCGGTGATGCTGGCCAATCTGGCTGCCGGTCTGGTCGTCGCCAAGCCGGGCACGGCGGTGCTGTCGGTCGCGGAGCTCTACACGGCGCTGCACGGCGACAAGCTCGCGGAGTTCGGCGTGATCCAGCCCTCGGCGCTGGTCCAGGCCGTTCGTGCGTCTCAGGCGCGGGGCGAGCGTGTGGTGATGACCAACGGCTGTTTCGACATTCTGCATGCCGGACACGTCGCGTATCTCGAGCAGGCAAGAAAATTGGGCGACCGTCTGATCGTCGCGGTGAACGATGATGACTCGGTAGCGCGGCTCAAGGGGCCCAAGCGGCCGATCAATACACTCTCGAGGCGCGCACAAGTACTGGCCGGACTGGCGGCGGTCGATTGGGTCGTGCCGTTCGGCGAGGACACGCCGCAGCGCCTCATCGAACAGGTACTGCCCGATCTCCTGGTGAAAGGTGGCGACTACCGCCCCGAGGAGATCGCTGGCGGCGAAGCGGTCATCGCCAACGGTGGCGAGGTCAAGGTGCTGGGATTCGAGGATGGTGTGTCGACCACCACCATGATCGACACGATTCTCGACCGAGAGCGCTGATCGACCGTGTCAACGACATGGGCTCGCCGGCTCTATTCGCTGGTCTTTTATCTCCTCTCCCCCTTGGTATGGTGGCGCGTATGGCGTGAGTGGGTGCCCACTCACTCACGTCTCGAGCGGCTCGGGTTCGTCCCCGAAACGGGAGGGCGCCCCTGCCTCTGGCTGCACGCCGCCTCATTCGGAGAGGTGGTGACCGCGACGCCGCTGATCCGCGCGCTGCTCGATGACTTCCCGGCGCATGCGCTGGTCGTGACGACCATGACGCGCACCGGCGCCGAGCGCGTTCAGGCGATCTTCGGTGATCGGGTCCGTCACCATTTCCTGCCGCTGGACTATCCGCTGGCGACACGGCGGTTCGTCGCGCGACTCGATCCGCAGCTTGCGATCGTCGCCGAGACCGAGCTCTGGCCGAACCTGCTGGCGGCTTGCCGGCGCCGCCGCGTGCCGGTCGTGATCGTCAACGGCCGTCTGGGGGCTTCGACCTATCGTTTCTATCGCCGTTTTGCGGCGCTCAGCCGCGGCATGCTGACGAGCATCGCCTGGATCGGTGCCAAGTCCCCCGAGGATGCCGAACGCTTCACGGCGCTGGGCGCGTCGGCGGGTCGTGTCACCGTCACCGGGGCGCTGAAGTTCGATCTGGCGCTGGATGAGGGGCTTGCCGATGCCAGTGAGACGTTGCGTCTGTCGTGGGGCAAGCGCTTCGTCTGGATCGCCGGCTCGACGCATGCCGGGGAAGACGAGCAGGTGCTTGCGGCACATGCCCAGCTACGGCATCACGATCCGACGGCGCTGCTGATACTGGTACCGCGTCATCCGCAGCGCTTCGAGGCGGTCGAAACGCTCTGCCGTGAGCGCGGTGAGTCAGTGGTCAGGTTCAGCGAGAACCCTTCGGTGAACTCGGCGGCGACGGTGCTGCTCGGCGATACCATGGGCGATCTGATGAGGCTCTACGGCTGCGCCGACGTGGCATTCGTCGGCGGTTCGCTGGTGCCGATCGGCGGCCACAATCTGCTCGAGCCGGCGGCATTGGGCGTGCCGGTGGTCAGTGGCCCGCACCTGGAGAGTCTGCGCGAGATCGCCGAGTCTCTGGCCGAACACCAGGCCCGTCTCGAAGTCGCTGACGCCGACGCGCTGGCGCAAGTGCTGATCGCGCTGCATGACGATAACGAGCGGCGCCTGGGGCTGGGAGCGGCCGGGCGTGCCGTGGTGGCGGCCAACCGCGGTGCACTGGCGCGCACGCGTGAACGGATTGCGCGAGTCATGCACCAAAAGTAACAACGTTACCGGGAATCCCCGCGACGCCGGATTGTCAGAAAACCGTCAAATTCATCACTGACAATCGTCGACGGATTCCGCGCCTGGCCTGGCGCCCTTGTCACCGGTAATCGTTCATGGATGTTCGTTTCAAGAGCCGCAAGCTTCGTTTCTACGCCACCGGGCTGGCCAGCCTGCTGGTGCCCGACGCCCTCTTTCGTCAGCGTCTCGAGCGTATGCTCGCTGAGTGCTCTCGCGGGCTCTCCAGCGCGCAGACAGAGGCGATATGGGACCGCGTGTATTACTACAATCGCCTGCGGCGGCCCTTCGAACTCGGCGCCGAAGCGGTGCGGATCGGTGATTTCCGCTATGAAAAGCGCGGTGCCTACTATCTCGACGCCAAGCGCGTCGTGCGCCATTTCGATCCCGACCTGCGCTTTGCGTATCGTTTCGGCGATGTAACCTGGATCTGCGAGACGCCGAGTATCGTCAAGAGTCGGCCGATCTGTCGCGAGGCAGTCGGTAGCGAGGTGAGTGGCGGAGAGACGCCGGGTAACGCCAACAACCTGCTTCTCAAGCTCAATAGTGTGCGCCATTTTCAGTTCGCTCGGGACCGACTGGCCTTCCGTGACAAGCTGCCGGGGATCGTCTGGCGTGGCAAATGCTTTCACGAGCATCGCGCCGCGGTGCTGCGGACCTATCGCGACCACCCGCGCATGAACATCGGTCAGAGTCACGCCAAGCGCCGTCATCAGCGTGACTATCGGCCCTATCTCTCCATCGCCGAGCAGCTTCGCTACCAGTTCGTGCTCAGTCTCGAGGGCAAGGACGTGGCGACCAATCTGAAATGGATCCTGTCGTCGAATTCACTCTGTTTCATGCCGCCGCCGCGCTTCGAGACCTGGTTCATGGAGGGGCGGCTCGAGCCATACGTTCACTACGTGCCGCTCGCGGAGGACTGCAGCGACATGGAAGAGAAGATGGATCATTACCTGGCCAATCCCGCAGAGGCGGAAGCGATCGTCCGGCGTGCCAACGCCCACGTCCGGCAGTTTCTCGATCCACGCATCGAGACGTGGGTCGGCCTACTGACGATGCATCGCTACTTCAAGCTGTCCGGCCAGCTGGCGCCGGCGAGCGAAGACTATTCGGCGCTGCTGCCTGTCGGGTCGAGTAGCGCACGCGCGGCAAGAAAGAGCTGGGCGTGACGTTCGACCAGCGCTGCCATATCGCGGTCGTAGCCGCCTCCGATGACGCCGGCGACCGGAATGCCTGCCTCGAGACAACGCGATAGCACGAAGCGGTCTCGACGATAGAGCCCGGCGTTGCTGAGCGAGAAGTGGCCGAGCCGGTCGCCGGCATGGACGTCCGCCCCCGCATCATAGAGCACGAACTGCGGCGCGAATCGCGCCAGCACCGCATCGACCTCCCATTTCAGAATCTCTAGATAGCGCGCGTCACCGGTACCGCGTGGCAGCGCCACGTCGCGATCGCTCTTGCGCTTGGCGAACGGGAAATTCGCCTCGCCGTGGATCGAGAGCGTATAGACGCGAGCGTCGTCGCGAAAGATCTCGGCACTGCCGTCGCCCTGATGCACGTCGCAGTCGACGATCAGCACGCGGCTCAGGCCGTGTTCCGCCAATAGATGATGGGCCGCGACGGCGAGGTCGTTGAGCAGGCAGTATCCGCTCGCGCGATCGGCGTAGGCGTGATGCGTGCCGCCGGCGCTGTTCAGCGCCATCCCGGTCTCGAGCGCGGCGTCGACGCTCGCCAGCGTACCGCCCACCTCTAACAGCGTTCGCTCGACCAGTTCCGGCGACCAGGGAAAGCCGCTCGGCGTGCGGCGGCTCGTCGTCACCTCGCCGAGCAGAAACCGTTGTAGATATTCCGTGCCGTGAGCGCGCAGCAGCGCGTGGCTCTTCGCCGGCGCGGGCGTTATCCAGTCGATCCGACGGTCATCATCGAAGCCGAGCCGGGACAGCTGCTGGCGCAACGCCGTGAACTTGGCCATGGGAAACGGATGCCGCTCGGGCCAGGCGCAGCTGTAGCCGGGATGATGAACGATAGGCAGCGGCGACAAGGCTCTCTCCTCCCGTATGTCAGGGGTGGCAGCTAAATGACGACAGCAGGCCTGCGACAATGGCGCGGTGGCAAGCCTGACGGGACGCAGTAAGCTAGGAGCACCCTCTGCCTGCCGCGAGTCTGCCGTCATGCGTATCACGTTCTATAGTGCCCAGCCCTACGACCGTCGCTTTTTCGATGAGGTTCGTGAACGTCATTTTGCCGATGCCGGGTTCGAGTTCATTTTCCAGGAGACGAGCCTCGATGCCGGGACCGTTGCGCTGGCAGACGGCAGCGATGCCGTCTGCGTCTTCGTCAATGACCGGCTCGACAGCGAGGTCATAGAGGCGCTGGCGGCGCAGGGTGTACGCGCGATCGTGCTGCGCTGCGCCGGTTTCAACAACGTCGATCTGGCGGTCACTCAGCGTCTCGGTCTATTCGTGGCGCGCGTGCCGGCTTACTCCCCCGAGGCGGTGGCCGAGCACGCGCTGGCGATGATCATGACGCTCAATCGCAAGACGCATCGCGCCTTCAACCGGGTGCGCGAGGGCAATTTCGCACTCGACGGCCTGCTGGGAAGAACGCTGTATGGCAAGACCGCCGGCGTGGTAGGAACTGGCCGTATCGGTCTCTGTATGGCGCGGATTTTCCAGGGCCTCGGGTGCCAGGTGCTGGGGTACGACCCGTTCCCCTCGGCGGCTTTCGCGGCGTTCGGCCGGATGGTATCGCTCGACGAGCTGCTCGCTGATGCCGATATCGTCTCGCTTCACTGCCCGCTGACCGAGCAGACGCACCATTTGATCGACCGGCAGGCGCTGGCGCTGATGAAGCCGGATGCGATGCTGGTCAATACCTCGCGCGGTGCGCTGATCGATACACCGGCGGTGATCGAAGCGCTGAAATCGCGCCAGCTCGGAGCGCTGGCCATCGACGTCTACGAACAGGAGAGTGAACTCTTCTTTCGCGACCACTCGGCGGAGATCATCACCGACGATGTCTTCGCGCGCCTGACCAGCTTTCCCAACGTGTTGATCACCGGCCATCAGGGATTCTTCACGGTCGAGGCGCTGCGTGAAATCGCCGAAGTGACCTGTGGCAATCTGCAAGCCTTCGCCAACGGCAGAGAGTGCGCAAATCGGCTATGAATCAACGGGTGAAACGCGTCACTCCACTGTCGCCGCCGAGTAGCAGCACATCGGCGGGACGGCGGGCGAAAAGCCCGTTGGTGACCACGCCGACGATGCCGTCGAGGGTGGTTTCCATGCCTTCGGGGTCGTCGAACAGCTTGTCGTAGCCGTCGAGAATGCGGTTGCCATTATCGGTCAGCACGCCATCGCGATAGACCGGTGTGATTCCCAGTTTCACCATCTCACGGGCGACGTAGGAGCGCGCCATGGGGATGACCTCGACCGGTAGCGGAAAGCCGCCCAACGTCTCGACAGACTTGCTGGCATCGGCGATGCAGATGAAGCGTTCGGCGCAGGCGGCGACGATCTTCTCGCGGGTCAGTGCCGCGCCACCGCCCTTGATCATGCGCAGCTGACGATCGATTTCGTCGGCGCCGTCGATATACACCGGTACGGTGCCGACATGATTGAGCTCGAGAACGTCGATGCCGTGGGACTTGAGTCGCTCGGCCGTGGCTTCGGAGCTCGCCACGGCGCCCCGGAAATCCTGTCGTCGTGTCGCCAGCAGATCGATGAAATGGTTGGCGGTCGAGCCGGTACCGACGCCGATCACGGCATCCGGGGTCAGCAGGGCATCGATGTCGTCGAGCGCGGCGGCGGCCACGGCGCGTTTGAGGTCATCCTGGGTCATGTCGATTCCGGCAGGGCTGGAGAGGTGGGAGCGTGGCCAGGCACGCCAGCGAGCGCGCCCATTATAGAGCAAGCCACCGGGCATGCCGATGGCGCTGGACGCTCGGCGCCGGCGTCTGTTAACAATATCGGTCCACGATAACCCGCCGTACGAAGCGGGAACGCCGCTCGCCAGGACACATTTCCATGCTACTCGAAGACATCGTCAAGAAGATCCTCCAGGCCCGAGTCTACGAAGCGGCCCGGGAGACGCCCATCTCTCCCACGCCTTCGCTCTCCAAACGGTTTTCCAACCAGATTCTGATCAAGCGTGAAGATCTGCAGCCGGTCTTCTCGTTCAAGATTCGCGGTGCCTATAACAAGATGGCGCAGCTCGATGAAGCACAGAAGGCGAAAGGCGTCATCGCCGCTTCCGCCGGCAACCACGCGCAAGGGCTGGCGATGGCGGCCAGGCAGATGGGGGTCAAGGCCGTCATCGTGATGCCAAGGGTCACGCCGGAGATCAAGGTTCAGGCGGTCCGAGGCTGGGGCGCCCGCGTCGTGCTCAAGGGCGATGCCTTCGGCGAAGCGCTGGCGCACGCGAAAGAGCTGATCGACGAGCACGGTTATACCTACATTCCGCCCTATGACGATAACGACGTCATTGCCGGGCAGGGTACGGTCGGCATGGAGATTCTGCGCCAGCACTCCGGGCCGCTGGATGCCGTCTTCGTGCCGGTGGGCGGGGGCGGCCTGCTGGCGGGCGTGGCTGCCTATATCAAGTATCTACGCCCGGAGACGAAAGTCTTTGGCGTCGAGGCGGAAGACTCCGCCTGTCTCAAGGCGGCGCTGGAGGCCGGCGAACGTGTCACGCTCGATCAGGTCGGTGTCTTTGCCGAGGGTGTGGCCGTGGCGCAGATCGGCGAGGCGCCGTTCGAGATTCTGCGCCACCACGTCGATGGGGTGATCACGGTCAACACCGATGAGATGTGCGCCGCGGTGAAGGACATCTTCGACGATACGCGCGCGGTCTCGGAAACTTCCGGCGCGCTCTCGCTGGCCGGGCTCAAGAAGTACATCCAGCAGACCCAGGTGCGCGATCAGACGCTTTTGTGCATCAACTCCGGTGCCAACATCAATTTCGATCGGCTGCAGCACGTCGCCGAGCGTACCGAACTCGGCGAGCAGCGCGAGGCGATTCTCGCCGTGCAGATTCCCGAGCGTCCCGGCAGTTTCAAGCAGTTCTGTCGCGTGATCGGACGGCGGATGGTGACCGAGTTCAACTATCGCTATGCCGATCCCGACGGTGCGCACATCTTCGTGGGCGTCCAGGTCAAGCCTGGCGGCGAAGACCGCGCCGAGGTGATTCGCCGGCTACGCGAGGCCGACTATCCGGTCGAGGATCTCACCGACAACGAGCTGGCCAAATTGCACATCCGTCACCTCGGCGGCGGGCGCCCGCGAGAGCGGTTCGAAGAGGAGGTCTACCGCTTCGAGTTCCCCGAGCGCCCCGGTGCGCTGATGAACTTCCTGACCCACCTGCCGGCGGACTGGAACATCTCGCTGTTCCACTATCGCAATCACGGTGCCGCTTACGGTCGGGTACTGGTGGGGCTGCAGATGCCCAACGGCGACCGCGCCCACGCCGAAAAGCATTTCGACCGCATCGGCTATCGCTACTGGAAAGAGACGGACAATACGGCTTATCGGCTGTTCATGGCCTGAGCGCGGATTTCACGCTGGGGCAACGTATGTTTTCGTGCAGTTGGCGTTGCTGGAAGAGAATTGGCGACATTTTGCTATCCAAATCGGCCTCAAACTTTTTATGTAAAAGTCGATAATGTTCGGTAACGAAAAAAGGCGTCAATGCGGCTGGAATCCATCTTGTCAAGATTTTAGCCTGACCCTATAGTCGTGCGCGTCGCTGCGGGGGGTAGCGACGCAACCGAACCTTGTCGAGTCAAATGACTCGCAGGGCCAAATAAGACTTGGAGCCAAGATGAAACGCAAACCCGATCTGGTGATGGCACTGGTACTGATCTTCGGCGTGGGTGTCGTGGCAACCGGGTATGCGCAGACGCTTCTCGGCGCCTGAGAGCGCTGAGTTTCATCGGATCTGACATCAATAGTCGGCGGTCGGTGGCGTATCGAGCGACATCGTCGACACGGCGACACGGCGACGATAGATCGAGACGGCCGGTAGCGAGAGCTACCGGCCGTCGTCGTTTCTGGCCGGGCAGCCGGATCGCGTTCGCACCAGCCGCTGGTCGCTCACAATGGCATCCAGCGGCACGTCCCAGCCGGCCACGGGCAGCGCGTCCACATGCTGACAGTCATGGGCTAGCCCGATCAGGCTGGGCTTGGGTCTCGTACGCCGCGCGAACGCCAGCGTGCGATCGTAGAACCCGCCACCCATGCCGATCCGATTGCCGGCATCGTCGAACCCCACCAGCGGCAGCAGAATCGTATCCAGTGCCCAGGCGGGCAGACGCCTGGCGCGGTGCGCGCCGTGGCGCGTGTCCGGTTCGGGAATGCCGAAGCGGTTGATCGCCATGCGCGTTCCGCGGTGATAGCGCACGAACCATAGCCGATTGTCGGAAAGGGGGCGAAGCACGGGAAGGTAGACAGCCACGCAGCGTTTCTCGAACCACGCGATCAGCGGCCGCGGATCGATCTCGCCATCGCTAGGCAGATAGAGCGCGACGCGGCGGGCGCGCTGGACTTCGGGCATGCGACGTAACTGACGGCAGAGTCGGTTCGATGCCATGCGCTGCTGGCGCAGCGTCAGTGCGCGTCGGCGTCGGCGCAGATCGCGACGCAGCTGCCGGCGTTCGGCGGGCCCATCAGCGGTAGGCACATCCGAATTCGTCAGAGTGGAAGCGAGAGACAAAAGAGAGTTCCCCAGAGTGCCGCTGTCATTCTGGCCCTGAACCTATTGGTTCAAGGTGGGTGGCCGCAGACAGGCCTTCAGGCTTTCCGTCGCGCGGACATGCACACGGGCCTGTCTAGCTATTGGCCCCCTGGGTACTGCGCATAGGCTCGAGGGACTTGTAACGACTGGCGAACACCCCAGGGAACGGCACCATCCTAGCAGAGCCGCGCGATTTGCCCAATCGCCGATCGCAATAAGCGTAGTGATCGGCTCACTGAGAAGGTGAGGAAGCCGGCTGCGAATCGCCGACCTTGGCCAGCGCACGCTCGAGGCGATCGTTCAGCTCGCCGAGTGCCTGCTCACCGCTGCGGTGGGTGTCCAGTGCCGCCAGCAGCTCGTGTGTGATGTTGAGCGCCGCCATGATGGCGATCTTTTCCGAGCCGAGCACCTTGCCGCGCGCGTGGATGCCGTGCATGGCGCGGTCCAGATAGCGCGCAGAGCGCTTGAGCTGGTCCTGCTCTTCCGGGGGACAGGCGATCACGTAGGATTTGCCCAGCAGCGTGACTTCGGTAGTGGGGCGCGACGTGTCGCTCATGAGACGCTCCGGGGTGGGCGGTGAAGATCGATGCGGTAAGATGGCAGCCGTTCGCGATGCCAGGCGATCGGCTACGCTTCAAGCGAGCGTTTCGCCACTGATCGTTATCGCCATTGACCGTTAATGTCATTGACCCGACCAAACCATTGATCAAGCCACTATAGAGAGCCGCCCCTGAGGGGTCAACGCGGCCCCGGCCGCCTCCGGATGGCGGGGGGCGGGCTCTCGACCATGGATGCCGACATGTCGATCATCAACGACCAGCTCGATTTCTCCACCGTTGCCAACGTCTTTCTGGCTCACGGCAGCATGCAGTCCCCTGCGTTTCTCGACGGCCGCCTCTGCGCCGAGCTTGCGCTGGCCGATCTCACGGCCGAGCGCTGGCTCGAGGAAGTCTGCCTGGCGCTCAACGTGGAGCAGCCGCAGAGCCCTGAAGATGCCGAAATTTTGCTGCGCTGGCGGCGCCAGACGCTCGACGCGCTGGCGGCGGCCGAACTCAATTTCGAACCGCTGTTGCCGGACGAGCTGTTCGCGCTGTCGGAGCGCGCGCAAGGGCTCAAGGAGTGGACGCAAGGCTTTCTCGAGCTGGCCAACGAGGTTGACGGCGACACCTACGACAAATGGTCACCGCAGCTGCGCGAGGCGGTCGAGGATCTCGGTCAGCTCGCCGCGATGGAGGTCGAGCTAGAGGACGATGCCGAGAACGAGAACGATCTTTTCGCGTTGACCGAGCATGCGCGCATGGCGGCGATGATGCTTTACACCGAGCAGCATCCCGGCCAGCCGCAGGTCGAACAGGTCGACGACGCGGAGCTGCCTGCCGACGATGGCAATACCCCGCCGCCCCAGCTCCACTGAGGGCCGGGTTTTCGACGGCTCCGCGAACTGTCTTTCACCTTGATGGCCCTCTTCAACCACCGACCGGAACCCGCCCAGGAGACCCCGTATGTTGCCCGAACCGCTTCCTCGTCCGGCGCCGATCTCGCCGGAGGAGTTCGCCGCCCGTCGCGAGCGCCTGATGGCCGAACTACCGGAAGGCAGCGCCGTGCTGCTGCCGGGCGCCACGCTCAAGACGCGCAACCACGACAGCGAATTTCCCTTCCGCCAGTCGAGCGACTTCCACTACCTGTGCGGATTTCCCGAGCCGGAGGCTCTGCTGCTGCTGCTGCCCGGCAGAGCCGCCGGCGAAGCCGTCCTGTTCTGCCAGGAGAAGGACCCCGAGAAGGAGGCCTGGACCGGCATTCGTATCGGCCCCGAAGGCGCGGTGCAGGACTACGGCATGGATGAAGGCTTCGATAATGGGCGTCGGGCCGATCTGGTCGACATGCTCGATGGTTACACCTCGCTCTATCTGCCGCTCGGCGACGGCGTGGCAATGGCGCTCGCCGAGCGCGCGCGCAGCCAGTTGAGCACACGGGCACGACGCGGCGCGGTAGCGCCGACGCGCTTCGCCGACGTCAGCGAGCTGATCCATGAATTGCGGCTGACCAAGAGCGAGGCGGAACTCACGCTGATGCGCCACGCGGCCCATATCAGCGCACTGGCGCACTGTCGTGCCATGCGCGCCAGCCGCCCCGGACGTCATGAATACCAGCTGCAGGCCGAAATCGAGCACGAATTCGCCTGGCACGGTGCACGCGCGCCCGCCTACGGCACCATCGTCGGTGGTGGCGCCAACGCCTGCGTGCTGCACTATGTCGAGAACAGCGCGCCGCTGGTCGACGGCGATCTCGTGCTGATCGATGCCGGTGGCGAATTCGATCTCTACGCCGGCGATATCACGCGCACCTTCCCGGTCAACGGGCGCTTCAGCGCGTCGCAGCGCGCGCTCTACGACATCGTGCTGGCCGCAGAGGAGCGCGCGGTGGCCGCAGTGAAACCGGGCGCCACGCTGGAATCCATTCATCAGGGCGTGGTGCGTGACATGACTGCCGGGCTGCTCGAACTGGGATTGCTGAGCGGCGATCTGGAAACCTGCATCGAGTCAGGCGCCTATCGCCGGTTCTACCTGCACTCCACGTCGCACTGGCTGGGGCTCGATGTTCATGACGTCGGCAGCTATCGCGTTAGTGGCGAACCCCGTCCGCTCGAGCCGGGCATGGTGGTGACGATCGAACCCGGACTCTATATTCCCGACGCCGATGACATTCCCGCCGAGTATCGCGGTATCGGTATTCGTATCGAGGACGATGTAGCGGTGACGGCCGACGGCGGCGAGGTATTGACGCCGCAGGTGCCGAAGGCCGCCGAGGAGATCGAGGCGCTGATGGGTCGTCCGGATTGATCGTTTTTTGAGCACGGCTGTGCTGGTCGTCTTCGTTACGTAAAAGGCGTAAGCGTTGTGTAGGGTAGGCCGTTAGCGGGTTTCCGGTATTCAATCGTAATGGAGCAGGTAGCGGCATGGAGCAAGACCGCAATCATGAACGGAGTGGCCACGTCGATGTCGCGATCATCGGCGGTGGCCTGGTGGGGGCGAGCCTGGCCTGCGCACTGCAGCCGCTGATCGAACACCAGGGCCTGCGCGTGGCCGTGATCGAAGCGCAGCCGATACCGAGCGCCAACGTGTGTCAATACCAGCCGAGCTTCGATGCGCGCGCCAGCGCTATCGCCTACGGATCGCGTCGTCACTTCGAAAGACTGGGGCTGTGGGCGCAGCTCGCCGAAGCCGCTTCGGCGATTCGGCATATTCACGTCAGTCAGCGTGGCCGGTTGGGCACGACGCGTCTGCACGCCGACGAACTCCAGGTCGAGGCGCTGGGCTATGTAGTGCCCAACGCCTGGATGGGCCAGGTGCTTCACCGCCATCTCGCGACACTGCCGATCGACTGGCACTGCCCGGCGCGGGTGGCGTCGCTTGTGCCGAGCGCTTCGGGTTACCGGCTCGAGCTGGACAGCGGCGAGAACGTGAACGCGGCGCTGACGGTGCTCGCCGATGGCGGGCGCTCGGGACTCAAGGAGCAGTTGGGGATCGAAAGCGATCATCACGCTTACGATCAGACGGCGCTGATCGCCAATGTCGAGATGAGTCGAGACCATCAGGGCTGGGCGTTCGAGCGTTTCACCACCGAGGGGCCGATGGCGCTTCTGCCGTTGGATGGGCGGCGCATGGAGCTGGTCTGGACCCACGAAAGCCACGCGCTGGACGATGTTCTGACGCTTCCCGACGGCGCTTTTCTCGAACGGCTCCAGCAGGCCTTCGGTGACCGCGCCGGCCGCTTTCGCCGCGTCGGCAAGCGCCACACCTATCCGCTTTCGCTGGTGACCGCGCGTGAAACCGTGCGTCCGCATCTGGCGATTCTCGGTAACGCGGCGCATGCCTTGCACCCGGTCGCGGGCCAGGGCTTCAACCTGGCGCTGCGTGGCGTCATGGACCTCGTCGATGCCGTGACGCGCGCCAGAGCCGAGGGACGGGGCGCGGGCGAGGCGGCGACGCTCGACGCGTTCGAGGCCCGGCGCGGCGCGGACTATCGCGAAATCGTGCGCTTCAGCGATGGCCTGATTCGCCTGTTCGGCATCGATCATGAATTGATGGCCCATGCCCGCGGAGCCGGGTTGATGGGACTCAACGCTGTCGGGCCGCTGCGTCGGGCGCTAGGGCGGCGAGCCATGGGGATCGAGCGATGAGCGGGCGACGCAAGACACGAATTCAAGCGCGACGGAGAACGAGATGAGCGATAACGATGGCGACGTGATCATCGTCGGCGCGGGCATGGTTGGCGCATCGCTCGCGCTGCTGCTCGGCGAGGCGGGCTGGTCGGTCGAGTTGCTGGACGCGGGTGAGCCGGTTGCCGATATCGATACCCTCGGCGAAGGAGCGCCCTCGCTGCGCGTCAGCGCGCTGACTGCCGCCTCTCGGCGCCTGCTGGGCTCGCTGGGTGTCTGGCCCTCGCTTGAGTCGAGACGCGTCTCCCCCTATCAGGGCATGGCGGTATGGGATGCCGAAGGCAGCGGCGAGATCCGCTTCGATGCAGGGACCGTCGGCGAGTCGGCGCTGGGGCATATCGTCGAAAACGAGTTGTTGCAGGCAGCGCTGACCCGGCGGCTCGAAGCGCTACCCAATGTGCGGCTGCGTCACGGCGTGCGGCTGGTCGGCTACCGGCGCGAGGCTGGAGAAGCTGTTGTAGGCCTCGATAACGCCACTGAGCGACGACCGGAAACGATTCGTGCTCCGCTGATCGTCGGCGCCGACGGCGGGCGCTCGCCGCTGCGCTCGCTCGCGGGTATTCCCGTCTGCGAGACTCAGACCGGTCAGGCGGCGATGGTCACCAGCGTACGCACCGAGCACGGTCATGGCGGTATCGCTCGGCAGGTCTTTCTCGCCACCGGGCCGTTGGCCTTTCTGCCGCTTATGATCGACGGTCGGGACGATCACTGTTCGATTGTCTGGTCGACGACGCCCGAGGCCGCGAGCCGCATGACGTCGCTGGCTGGCGACGAGGCCGGCCGGGCCGACCTGGGGCATATGCTGACGCGAGCCATCGGTGAGCGCCTGGGCCGGGTCGACGTGATCGACGCCGCACCGCACTTTCCGATCGCTCAGCGCCACGCCGGGCGCTACGTCGATGACGGTCTGGCATTGGTTGGCGATGCCGCGCACAGCCTGCATCCGCTCGCCGGACAGGGCGTCAATCTCGGGTTGATGGATGCCGCCGTGCTGGCGGAAGAGTGGATACGGGCCAAGCAGCGCGGTGCCGAGCCGGGTGACCCCCGCATCATGGCACGCTATGAGCGACGGCGTCGCAGCGAAAACGCGGCGATGCTCGCCGCCATGCAGGGTTTCCAGCGGCTGTTCGGTAGTCGCCAGCCGGCGCTCAGGCTGGCGCGAAACTGGGGGCTTGCCGGACTCGATCGCCTGTCACCGGTCAAGCGCCTGCTGATCCGCCAGGCGCTGGGCGAGTACGGAGACCTGCCAGCGCGGTGTCGTGCCTGAGGCCCACTGCCCGCGGCCTACTTCGTTGGTGCGACCGTGCCGCCGGCCGGGCGCTTGACCACGTTGAGGGCCTTGAGCAGGTTCAGCGCTTCGCCGAGCTGATAGTCGTCGGCGGCGATCGGCGTATCCGGGTTTTGCCGTGCCTCGCTCGGGTCGCCGTTGAGCAGGTGCCCGCGCAGGTTGGATTCGCGTAGCTGCAAGCCGGCATCGTCCTCGACTTCGAGGCGCCCACGAACCACGCGCACGTCCGGCGTGATGCCCTCGGCCTGGATCGAGCGGCCGCTCGGCGTGTAGTAGCGCGCGGTGGTGAGCTTGAGCCCGTCACCGTTGCCGAGCGGCAGCACCTGCTGCACCGACCCCTTGCCGAAACTCTGGGTGCCCATGAGTACGCCGCGATGTTGATCCTGCAAGGCGCCGGCGACGATCTCGGCGGCCGAGGCGCTGCCGCCGTTGATCAGCACGACCAGCGGCACGTTCGGCGCCGTGGTGCCGGCGGCATGGGCGCTGAAGCGCAGGTCCTCATCGGCCAGTCGTCCTTTGGTATAGACGATCAGACCCTGGGTCAGAAACTGATCGACCACGTCGGTAGCGCTCGACAACACGCCGCCGGGGTTGTTGCGAAGATCGAGCACCAGCCCTTGCAGCGGGCCTTTCTGCATGAGCGAGGTCAGCGCATCGCGCGTCTGCTCACCGGTTCGGCTCTGGAACTGGCTGATGCGCAGATAGCCGTAGCCCGGCTCCAGCAGGCGGCTGGAGACGCTTTCCGACTGGATCGACGCGCGGGTCAGGGTAAGCGTTCTCGGCTCCTGCTCGCCATCTCGCAGGAGTGTCAGTTCGAGCTCGGTCCCGGCATCGCCGCGCATCAGGTCGACCGCTTCCTGCAGCGACAGGTTGTTGGTCGGCGTGCCGTCGATGGCCAGGATGCGGTCGCCAGGCTGGATGCCGGCCCGCGCTGCCGGGGTATCGTCGATCGGCGCGATCACCGTGAGCTGATCGTCGCGCAGCCCGACCTCGATACCGACGCCGCTGAATTCGCCCTCGGTCGTCTCGCGCAGGTTCTCGAAGGCGTCCGCGTCGAGATACTCCGAGTGAGGATCGAGCTGGCTGAGCATGCCGCGCATCGCATTACGCAGCAGCGTCTTGTCATCGACCGGTTCGACGTAGGCGCGCTTGATCCGCTCGAACACCTCGGCAAAGGTCTGGACGTCTTCGACGGGCAGGCCGTTGGCTGCGTCCTGCGAGGCAGCGTCGGTCGACTGCGCTTGTGTCTGTGTCTGAGCCGACGCATTCGGCACGCCGATGAACAGCAGCCCCGGCACGAGCAGTCCCGAGAAGAGCACTTTCAGGGCGAGCGGAGCGACCCGCGTCCGCGCCGTGGCCTTGCCGGAGGATAACGGGAGCTTCGGGCGGTTCAGGGGCATGGGGTCTCCGCGACTCGAACGAGAAATGGGGCGCTGATGCGTGACCGTTCGAGAGGGAACGGCGTTCTATAACGGCAGCATAGCGCCTTGTCGTGGCGATGATCCAGCGCCGGCGGGCGAACGCTGGCCGTTGGCGCAAGGCAGGATCAGCGCCTGGCAATCCAGTTGCCGGGATTGATCGGGTCGCCGTTCTGGCGCACCTCGAAGTAGAGCGCCGGCCGCGACTGGCCGCCGGTATCGCCCACCGTAGCGACGACCTGTGCGTTGCTGACCTTGGCGCCGGGGTTGACATCGATCTGCTGAAGATGCGCATAGAGCGTCAGTACGCCATCGCCATGATCGAGAATCAGCAGGTTGCCGAAGCCGCGCATCCAGTTGGCGAAAACGACGCGCCCGGCATGCACCGCCTTGACCGCCGTACCCGCCGGCGCGCCGATCAGAATGCCATTGCGATTGACGCCATCGCCGCTGCCGTAACTCGAGAGCATCGTTCCCTGCACTGGCCACGGCAGATCGCCACGCGTTTTCTGGATGTCGGTCGAGGGCGGTGGCTTCTTGAGATTGGCCAGTTCCTGCTGCATGCGATCGAGCAGGCGCTCGACATGTGCGCGGTCCTGGCCGAGGTCCTCCAGTCGCGACTGCTCGCTGTCGTAGCGGGCGTCGAGCTTGGCGACCAGCTTGCGGCGCTCGTCGCGATTCGAGGCCAGTCGCTGCTGCTGATCCTTGAGCTCGCGCTGCACGCCGTCCAGCCGCTCGCGATGCTGGTCGATGGCGGCGAGGTTGTCGTCGAGCTCTTGGTCGAGCGCATGGAGCTGCTCGAGCCGCTGCTCCCGCGCCGCGGAGAGCGCGTTGAGATAGTGCTGCAGACGGTCGACTTCGGCCGGATCGTCCTGATTGAGCAGCAGCTTCAGTTGAGGCGTCTTGCCGAGCCGGTAGAGCGCATCGAACTGGCTGGCCAGTGCCTGACGCTGACGGTCGCGCTCGGTGCTCAGGGTCTGTCGGCGCGCCTGGAGCTTGGCAACGTCACCGTCGAGCTGATGTCGCTCGGCCTGTAGCTGGGTCAGCCGCTGATGGGTCTTGCCGATCGCGGTCTCGACCGTTTCCAGATCCTGCTGGGCGTCGCCTCGCGCTGCCTGCGTGTTCTCTAGCTTGCCCTGCAGCGCCTGAATATCGGTCGCGAGGCTATCGAGCCGCGCACGCGCCTCCCGAGGGCTGGCCTGGGCCATGACGGTATCTGTCACCAGGGCCCCGCCGAGCAGCAGTGCCCCGGCCAGCGCCATCTTCAGCGCCTTGCCTTCGGTGCGTCGAACCCTGTCCTGCCGAATTCTCACGTCATTCGGCATCCGTTGCGGTGGGGAAGCCGCGCCTTGCCAGCGCGGTCATAAAGCCATGCCGTGGGTTACGCATCGTCAATCAACACGTTACCGGTCATCTCTTGCGGCTGGGGCTGTCGCAGCATGTGCAGCAGCGTCGGCGCGAGGTCGCAGAGGCGGCCGTCGCTCTTCAGTTTGGCGCCCTTGTCACGCCCGACATAGACCAGCGGCACCATGAACGTCGTGTGCGCGGTGTGCGGGTTGCCGGTCTTCGGGTCGACCATCTGTTCGGCATTGCCATGATCGGCGGTGACCAGGCACTCGCCGCCCGCTTTCTGAATCGCCTCGACGACGCGCCCGAGACAGACGTCGACGGCTTCGATGGCCTTCGTGGCGGCGGCGAGATCGCCGGTGTGTCCGACCATGTCGCCGTTGGCGTAGTTGCAGATGATCAGATCGTACTTGCCGGCCTCGATCGCCTCGACCAGCGTGTCGGTGAGCTCGAAGGCGCTCATTTCCGGCTTCTCGTCGTAGGTCTTGACGTCCTTCGGCGAGGGGATCAGCGCGCGCTCCTCGCCCTTGAACTCGGCTTCGCGGCCGCCGGAAAAGAAGAACGTGACATGCGCGTACTTCTCGGTTTCGGCAATGCGCAGCTGCGTCAGACCATGACTTTCGGCGACCTCACCGAGCGTGTTGACCAGATCCTTCGGCGGAAACGCGACCGGTGCGTCGATGTCATCGGCGTACTGCGTCAGCATGACCAGACCGTCGCCGGCCGGCTTGAGCTTCTCGCCGCGATCGAAGCCGTCGAAATCCGGATTGACGAAGGCGCGAGTCAGCTCGCGTGCGCGGTCGGCGCGGAAGTTCAAAAACAGCACGGCGTCGCTGTCGGTCATGGCGATCGTCTCGCCTGTCGGGCGCACGGCCGTAGCGGCGACGAACTCGTCGGTCTCGCCTCGATCATAGGCGGCCTGCAGGCCCGCTTCGGCGCTTTCGGCAACGTGCTCGCCCTCGCCGAAACGCACTACGCGATACGCTTTTTCGACGCGGTCCCAGCGGTTGTCGCGGTCCATGGCGAAATAGCGCCCGACCAGCGAGGCGACGAAGCCGTTTTCGGCGCCGACCAGCTCGGCCAGCTTGGCATTGGCCCGCTCGATCGAGGCGCCGGCGCTTTTCGGCGCGGTGTCCCGGCCATCGGTGAAGGCGTGCAGGTAGATCCGCTTCGCGCCGCGGCTCGCCGCGAGCTCGGCAACCGCGAGCAGGTGGTCTTCATGGCTATGCACGCCACCCGGCGAGAGCAGGCCCATGAGGTGGACGGCATGACCACTGGCGACTGCCGCATCGATCGGTCGGGTCAGGGCGTCGATCTTCTCGAGCTCATCATCGTCGATCGCCTTGGTGATGCGCGTGAAGTCCTGATAGACGATGCGCCCGGCGCCGATGTTCATATGGCCGACTTCCGAGTTGCCCATCTGCCCCTCGGGCAAGCCGACGTAAGGGCCGTCGGTGTGAATCAGAGTGTTCGGGAAGGTCTTCTTGAGCCGGTCCATGACCGGCGTATCGGCGTTGGCAACGGCGTTGTTGTCGGCATTGTCGTTCTGGCCGTAGCCGTCGAGAATCAGCAGCGCCACGGGGCGCGGAGTGGAAGTCTCTGCCATGACAGGCCTCGAAAAGTCGGGTGATCGGCGATGAAGCGAAGTCGAGCCGGCTTTTCGGGAACCATCGAACCTGGCTTCCGAAAAGCCGAATCGGCCTTTTTGACTATGCGAAAAGCATAGCGCACCGGGCAGGGCGGGTCAGCCATCACTGCCACCGCATCTGGCGTCGACGCGGCGCTTCCTCGTTTCGGCGGCTGCCTCGTGTATAATGGCCGGCGCCCGAATCCGGGTCTCGAATCATCGTCCTTCATGCCAGGCGATGCGGCGCCATCGCGCCGGCGGCGTGGAGGTCTTGGCGCCGTGATGCCGATGCGCTCGTCGTCCGTTCGGTCCGCTTCGCGCGGCGTCCATCAAGCCAGGATTTACACAATCTGGCCAACAGAAATCGACCGCAGCTCGAGATCGGCAGCGCCTCCGTGAATCGCGCAGTGCATCGATTGCCCATTGAATGGAAAGAGTGTCGGCAGACCCATGATCGATCAGTTGTTCGAATTCGTCGAAAACCATCCGCTGCTGGTCAGCGCCTTTCTGGTGGTGCTGCTGGCGTGGCTCGCCTTCGAAGCCAAACGCAGCGGCGCTTCCGGCGTGTCCACCAGTGAAGCGACCACGCTGATCAACCGCGAGGATGGCGTGGTGATCGACATCCGCGAGAGCCCCGAATTCAAGGCCGGCCACATCGCCGGCGCCAAGAACGTGCCGCAGGCGCGTCTCAAGGAGCGGCTGACGCAGCTCGAAAAACACAAGGACAAGCCGGTCATCGTCGTCTGCAAGCAGGGGCAGGCGGCCGCCGCGGCTGTCACCGAGTTGACCCAGGCCGGCTTCTCGCGCGTCTACAAGCTCAAGGGCGGCATGGCCCAGTGGCAGGCGGACAGCCTCCCGGTGGTCAAGCGCTGAAGCGCAGAGCCGCGCGCCGCGCCCAGTCATTCAGGAACGTAAAGGAAACGCATCATGGCGGAAGACAACAATCAGCAGGGTTCTCAGCCGCAGCTTCAGTTCTCGCTGCAGCGGATCTACGTCAAGGACATCTCGTTCGAGTCGCCCAACGCGCCGGCGGTATTTCAGCAGGCGTTCAAGCCGAAGGTCGGCCTCGATCTGGATACCACCAGCCAGTCGGTCGGTGAGGATCTCTACGAAGTCATCGTCAAGGTGACCGCACAGGTCTCCAACAACGAAGATGGCGCGACCGCTTTCCTGGCCGAGGTCGAGCAGGCCGGGCTGTTCCGTATCTCGGGGCTTGCCGGTGACCAGCTCGATCACACCCTGGGTGCATTCTGCCCGAACGTGCTGTTTCCCTACGCGCGTGAGTGCATCGACAGCCTGGTCAGCCGCGGCAGCTTCCCTCCGCTGATGCTGGCGCCGGTCAACTTCGAGGCGATGTACGCCCAGAAGAAGCAGCGCGCCGCGCAGGCCAGCGAAACCACGCAGTAACCACGCGGGAATCGGCGCGATGGCCAATACCCGCATTCATGTCGCCGCCGGCCTCGTCGCTGGCGGCGACGTCGTTCTGCCCGAGGGTGCGGCGCGCCACGTCGCGCTCGTGCTGCGGCTGCGCGAGGGCGCTCGGCTGATTCTGTTCGACGGCGCGGGCCGGGAAGCCGATGCCACACTCTCCGAAGTCGGTCGCAAGCGGGTGGTGGCGACCGTCGAATCGGTTCGCCAGGGCGGCGGTGAGTCGCCGCTGGCGGTCCATCTCGGCCAGGCGATCTCCAAGGGAGATCGCATGGACTACGCCATTCAGAAGGCGGTCGAACTCGGCGTGGCCGCGATCACACCGCTCTATGTCGAGCATGGCGACGTGCGCCTCAAGGGCGATCGCGAAGCGAAGAAGGTCGCGCACTGGCAGGGGGTGGCGACCAGTGCCTGCGAGCAGTGCGGCCGCGCTACCGTTCCTTTGGTGCATCCGCCGCAGACGCTTGCCGCCTGGCTGAGCGCCCGCGACGAGGCGTTGCGGCTGGTGCTGCATCCGGCGACGGACGATAGCTGGCGCCAGCATGCGGCAATCGACTCCGCGGCGCTGCTGATCGGTCCGGAAGGCGGGCTCAGCGATGCCGAGGTCGAGGCGGCGCGGCGCGCCGATTTCCTGCCGCTCACGCTCGGTCCTCGCATTCTGCGCACCGAGACCGCGCCCGTGGTCGCGCTGACGCTGCTGCAGCACCACTTCGGGGATCTGTAGGCCCCGCCCTCGACCCAGACGTATTTCTCGTCGCGCTCGCCAGGCGCGACGTCGCCCGCCGCTTCTGTCTCTCATCAGTCGATCTCTTTCGTGATCCGTGACGGCCTGTTGCGTCATGCGAGACCGGAGCGCTTGTCTTGGTGGCGGATTGTATTATATGTTTAATTTTATACAAAAATAGCCATCTGGATTTCGATATCATGACCGACTCTCGCCTCGCTCGGCGCATGGCCGCCATTCGGCCGTCTCCCACGGCCGCGGTTTCCGATACGCTGCGCGCCATGCAGGCCGCCGGCCGCAGCGTCATCAATCTGGGCGAGGGTGAACTCGATTTCGACTCCCCGGAGACCGCCAAGCTGGCGGCGGTGGCTGCCATCGAGACGAATCAGACTAAATACACACCCGTCGCGGGAACCGATGCGTTGAAGGACGCCGTTCGGCGCAAGTTCGCGCGCGAGAACGGTATCGAGTATGGCCCCGATGAAGTGATCGTGGGCACCGGTGGCAAGCAGCTGATCTTCAATGCGCTGCTAGCCACGCTGGATGTCGGTGACGAGGTGCTGATTCCCGCTCCCTACTGGGTTTCCTACCCCGACATCGTCGCCCTGACCGGCGCGACACCCGTCACGATCGAGACCACCTCCGAGGAAGGCTTCAAACTCACACCGGCCGGGCTGCGGGAGCGACTGACGGCGCAGACGCGCTGGGTGGTGCTCAATTCGCCCAACAACCCGACCGGCGCGGTCTACAGCGAAGCCGAGCTCGAAGCGCTGCTGCTCGAGCTGGACGCCTGGCCGAACGTGCTGATCCTGGCCGACGATATCTACGAGCATCTCGTCTACGAAGGGCGTTTTGCGACCCCGGCCGCCTGCCGGCCTGATCTCAAATCACGCATTCTGACCGTCAACGGCGTCTCGAAGGTCTTCTCGATGACCGGGTGGCGCATCGGCTATGCGGGTGGCCCGCAATGGCTGATTCATGCCATGACCACGCTACAGTCCCAGAGCACGACCAACGCCGCGAGCATCAGTCAGGCGGCAGCCGTAGGGGCGCTGGACGGGTCGCTGTCGTTTCTCGAGCCGCGCGTGGCCGCGCTGCGGGCCAGGCGCGACCTGGCGGTCGCGCGCATCAATGCGATCGATGGCCTGCGCTGCGAGCGTCCGGCTGGCGCCTTCTATCTCTACATCGACTGTGCCGCGCTGCTCGGGCGCCGCGCCAATGATGGCGAGAGGCTCGAGACGGATGTGGACGTGGCGGCCTGGCTGGTGAAGGAGGCGGGCGTCGGTGTCGTGCCCGGTACGGCGTTCGGGCTCTCGCCCTGGCTGCGGCTGGCCTACGGGGTGCCGACGCCGACGCTCGAGTCCGCGCTCGACGCCATCGAGGCGGCTTGCCAGCGGCTGGCCGACTGAAGGGAAGGGGGCGAAAGGGGACGGGGCCTCGATGAGGCCCCGTTAGAACGTATCCGCTTGCGGACAGCTACGCGCTAGTTGCTTGTGCTCGACAGCGCACGCAGCCAGGCAACGAGGGCCGGATGCGGCAAATCAGGCCGACTGCGAAGTTCCGGGTGGCCCTGCACGCCCAGATAGAAGCGCCGGTCTTTCACCTCGAGAATGTCGGCAATGTGAGGGGCGTCTCTTCCTCTCCCACTGACGATGACGCCCGCGCGCCGTAGCGGCTCCCACCAGTGCGCATCCAGCCCAAAACGATGGTTCATGCGCTCGACGGCCCGGGTAGCGCCGTAGGCGTCGGCCGCGCGCGAGCCCTCGAGCAGGTCGACGCGACGATCGCCCAGGCGCGGCTGCATGCTCGATAGTCTCGAGATCGCCAGTGTCGTTGCCGCCGGGTTCACCTCTTCGAGATGGGCGCCGGTCACGCCGAGGCGCTGACGGATCAACGCAGTGGCCATGCTCTGCATGCCGAAGCAGAGACCGAGCGTCGGCAGATCCCGGGCGAGCGCTGCGGCAGCCAGCAGAATCTGACCATCGATCTGGGAGTTGTCGCAGCCGCCCGGCAGCAAGAGACCGTCGCTCTCCGCCACCAGCGATTCCGCCTTCGCGAGAGTGAGTTCGCGCGGCGAGACGATGCGTAACGCGATGTTCAACCCGATGGCGTCCGCGGCGTCACCAATGGCGGCAAGTACGGCGGGATAGATCTCTTGCAAATGTTCGACTTCGCCGGCAATCGACAGCCGGTACGGGCGGCTCGGCGTGGCGGGTTCGGGGCGGGACGTTTCCGGCCAGCGATCGCGGACGAACGGGTCCAGGGCTGCCGTGGCGTGCCAGTCGCCGGCGCGCAGCCTCAGACCGGTGGCGGTCGGCTCGACGGCGATCGAGCGACGCTCGCCGAGTTCGTCGCTCACTCGTTCTGCATGGAGCGTGAGGCTGTCGCCGGAGCCGACCGCGGACTCCCCTGCAGAGCCTATTGCATAGTCCAGCCGCGCCCGCTCCAGCGCCGTGACGTGGTTGTGCAGGCGCTGTCCATCGGCGCTAATGTGCTGATACCACGGTGCCGGACTGGCATCGTCGGCAAGCGCGCGCCACGGCAGTACGATGCGGCACGCGCCTTTCGTGTAGCGTTCGGCGAACAGTGCGACTCCGCGCAGCGTCAGCGCAAGAGCGCTTTCTGCTGGCGTCGGATCGGCATCGGGCGCCGGAGACGCCCGAAAGACGATCGCTCTCACGCGCCGACGATCTGCATGTCGCGCGGCGTGCGGCCAAGTACGCGGTGGCCGTCGGCCGTCACCACCACGGTCTCGCTGACACCGACGGTAAAGACGCCGTAGTCGCGCAGTGCCGGCGGAATATGGAAGACCATGCCCGGCTCCAGAACGCGGTCGACATTGGCGTAGAGACTGGCGACCTGAAACTCGCCCCAGTCCGGCGCGAACGAGATGCCGACGCTGTAGCCGGTGCGCTTGCGGTAGTTGTCGGTGAAGCCGTCCCGGTCGATGACGCGCTGGGCGGCGTTGTGGGCATCCGCACAGGTATTGCCGGGCTTGAGTGCGGCGAGTGCTGCGTCGAGGGCTTCCTGGCAGGTGTCCATCATGCGGCGGGCGCGGTCCGGCGGCGTGCCCAGCCAGGCCGAGCGCATCGCGACCGCGTGGTAACGGTTATGGCTCGCCGCCATCTCGAGAAAGGCCGGTTCGCCGGCGGCCAGCTTGCGACGACGCCAGGTGCCGTGGGGAACGCCGGTGCGCTCCCCGCTCGAGACCAGCGGCTCCATGCCGAGATACTCCGATCCGGCACGGATGGCGGCTTCCATCATGGCCGCGACCAGGTCGTTCTCGCTGGCTCCGGCGCGAACGGCGGCCATACCCGCCGCCATGCCGGCATCGACGTAGCCCGCCGCCCGCTCGAGGCAGGCAATCTCGTCGGCGGATTTGACGGCGCGCAGCGTCTCGACCAGGCCCGCCCCGTCCTTGAGCTCGCCAAGCTTGTCGCGCAGCAGATCGTAGGTAGCGATCGGCAGGAACCAGCCGCGCTTGTCGATGGCGATACGGCGGTTGGCGCCGCCTCGGCCGACCAGATCGACCAGTAGCGCCAGCGGGTCGGTGCCGTCGTCATAGGCCTCGATACCCTCGAGGAAGGTATTGGCACGGAAGTTCATCTCCTCGAGCCCGCGGACGATGAAGCGCGGTTCGCCGTCGACCGGCAGCAGGAGCGCCTGAAAGGTGTAGTAGCCCGGCGTCTGCTGCCCGGTGAGGTAGAAGATGTTCTCGGGGCCGGTGACGATCAGGTCGTCGATGGCGCGTTCGGCCATCAGCGCACGGGCGGCCTCGATTCGGCTTTCGAAGACGTCGCGTGAAAAGACGGCCTCACGGCCGCGGCGAGACAGTTGAGAGGAGTCAGTCATGCGGGTACCTCGCTGAAGGCGTCGAGCGCGTCGGGCCATTCCAGGCCGATGCCGCTCGTCATGGGAATATCGAGGCTGCCGTTGGCGTAGCGCAGCCCGGTGAAGGGGTCATCGATCAGTCCATCGGCGCCATACAGCTCGCCGCGCGTGGCGCCCAAGGCGATGGCGCAGTGGGCGGCGGTCGCAGTAGCCGCCGCGCCTTCGTTCATCTGGCCGATCATCAGCCGGCGGCCTTGCGAGAGAACCCGCTTTGCCGCCGCCATGAGTGGCGTCACGCCGCCCAGTTTGACCAGCTTGAGATGCGCGCCGACGTGAAGAGGCTGCGAGGCTAGCGCATCAATATCCGCGTGGCTGGCGAGCGATTCGTCGAGCAGCAACGGCGTCGCGTGGCGCGAGGCGAGCCACGCCAGGCCGTCCCAATCGCCCGCGGGGAGCGGCTGCTCCACGTAATCGAGCGCGAGCGGCGCCAGTCGCTCCAGATAGTGCGCAGCCTGCTCCGGCGACCAGCCGCCGTTGACGTCGATCGCCAATGCCACCTCCGCGCCGACGATCCGGCGTACCTGCGCGATCCGGCGCAGGTCGGTATCGAAATCCGCTACGCCCACGCGAAGCTTGAGCTCCCGAAAGCCGCGCTCTCGATAACGCCGCGCCTGTCCGTCCAGAGTCGCCTCATCGCCCCAGAAGAGAGTCTGATTGCTCTCGATGCGTGCGGCCGTCGCCTGTGGATTCAGCCATCGCGCCAGCGGCAATCCGGCGCGGCGCGCTTCGGCGTCCGCCAGCGTTTGATCGAACAGCGCGCGGGCGGGGCGCGACAGGGCTTCGTCGGTCTCGAGATGGCGACGCAGCGCATGGATATCGTCGAGGGTCTGCCAGGCCCGGCAGCGCTCGACGACCTGAGAGACAACGCGCGCCGCCGGAATGCCGCTGAGGTAGTCGATGTTGATGCGCACGCTGCCCCACCCTCGATCCGCGCCCGCTTCGAGTCGAAGATAGAGCTCATCCAGCCCTGCGATGGCGCCCGAGGTCGCGGTGTGCAGGACGACGTCTCCGCCGTAATGCAGCGTGCGGCGATGCAGCGAGAACGTCATGCCTGTCTCGGCAGCAGGCGACGGACCATCTCGCGGTGGATATCGACGGCCTGGAGGAGTTCGTCGATGGGGACGAATTCGTCCGGCTGGTGGGCAACCGCCAGCGACCCTGGCCCGATGACCACGCAGTCGGTGCCCAGGCCGGCAAAATGCACCATGTCGCAGCCGCCCTGGAACCCGCCGGCTTCGATCGTTTCACCGACGGCTTCGCTGCAGACGGCCAGCGCGGTACGTACGATGAGGTGATCGGCTGGCGTCTCGGCCGCGCCACCGGTCGTCGGCTTGTACTCGACGATCTCGGCCTCGAAGCCGAGCGCTTCGCCGGCGCGGGTGACGATCTCGGCTAGCTCGTGTTTGACGCCGGCGTCGGTTTCGCCGGGGATCAGGCGCCGGTCGAGCATGATGTCGCAGCCCTCGGGCACCACGTTATCGGCATGACCGCCGTGAATGCGCGTGATCGTCAGGCTGGCATTGCCGACCAGCGGATGCGTCCGCTGGCGGATTTCCGGGTGGGTGCGCTCGACGTGATCGATCAACTTCGCCGCCTGATAGATGGCGTTGATGCCGAGATCCGGCGTGCCCGAATGCGCCGTCTTGCCACGCACGCGCACGATCGGTCGCAGACTGCCCTTGTGGGCGATGACCGGGCGATTGCCGGTTGGCTCGCCGATGATGGCGTAGTCGATGCTACCGGGGGCGGTCGTGGCGGCGAAGTGGCGGGCGCCGGCGCTGCCGACCTCCTCGTCGGCCACGAAAACGCCCATCAGCGTGCCCGACCAAGTTTCGCGATCGGCCGCGAGACGCCGCATCGCTTCGACCATCACCGCGGCCTGACCCTTGGCGTCACAGGCGCCGCGACCGTAGAGACGCCCGTCGCGCTCGGTCAGGCTCAGCGGCGAGTCGGTCCAGCCCTCGCCGTGGGGGACGACATCCACGTGCGTATTGAAGGCGAGGGTGGGGCCGGGACCGTTCTCGAGCCGTGCGGTCACATTGGCGCGGCCGGGCAGAAATTCATCGATGTCGACCGCGAAGCCTGACTGGCGCAGCGCGTCGGCCAGCAGCTCGATGGCCGGCAGTTCGGGGCTGCCCGGGTTCTGCGTGTCGATGGCGACCAGCCGGCGGAGCAGGTCGATCGTGGTATCGCTCGATGACGTCATGATCGGAGGGTTCTCGTCAAGGCTCATGAAAACGAGCCGAAATGGAAAGCGGTGGGATACGGGGCACGGCGCACGACTCGGGAGCGTGTCGGCGCCGAGCGACGAGGCTTTGGTTCAATAAAGCACGGGTTCAAGGAAACACCGGCTCAATGAAGAATCTGGTCGAGGAACTGGCGCGTGCGCGGTTTGACCTCGCCACCGAAGAACTGGTCGGTGGGAAGATTCTCGACGACCTCGCCATCGGCCATGAACACCACGCGGTGCGCCGCACGCCGCGCGAAACTCATCTCGTGAGTCACGACGACGCTGGTCATGCCTTGATCGCTGAGCTCGGTCATGACGTCGAGGACTTCCTTGATCATCTCAGGGTCGAGCGCCGACGTTGGCTCGTCGAACAGCATGACGCGAGGTTCCATCGCCAGGGCGCGGGCAATGGCGACACGCTGCTGCTGCCCGCCGGAAAGCTCTTCCGGCCAGGCATTGGCCTTGTCCGGGATACGCACTCGCTCGAGCAGCTCCAGCGCCTTCTGGCGCGCCTGCGCCTTGGGCACGCCCTTGATCTTGACCGGCGCGAGCATGATGTTGTCGATCACGCTGAGATGCGGGAAGAGTTCGAAATGCTGAAATACCATCGCCATCTCCTGGCGGAAGCGCCAGGCCTCACGGCGCGCTTCCGGCGTGGCGATATCGCGTCCTTCGAACGTGATCACGCCGCTCTCGATCGGCTCGAGCAGGTTCATGCAGCGCAGCAGTGTCGATTTACCGGAGCCGGAGGGTCCAACGATCACCAGTGTCTTGCCCTGTTCGACATTGACGTCGACATTCTTGAGCACCGGCTTGTCGCCGAATGACTTGTTCAGCCGCTGAATGTCGAGCAGCGAAACGGTATCGGTCTTCATGGCGTGCTCTCCTTCAGGCACGGGTCATTCGCAGAAAACGCTGGGACCAGGAGCGCGGTGCTTCCTGGCTGCGCTGCGTCTTGAAGCGCTGCTCGATGAGTTGTTGGATCAGCATGAACAGCGTCGTCATGATCAGGTAGTAGACCGCTGCCGCTGTCAGTGACTCCAGGTAGCGGAAATTGGCGCTGGCAGTCTGGTCGGCGACGAGCAGCAGCTCCTCGACGGCGATCACCGAAACGAGCGCGCTGTTCTTGAGCATGCCCATGAACTGATTGCCGGTCGGTGGAATGACGACTTTCATGGCTTGGGGCAGCACCACATAGCGCATGACCTGCCATCCGCGCATGCCGAGCGCGTAGCCTGCCGTGCGCTGCCGTGCGCCGACCGACTGCAGGCCGGAGCGGTAGATCTCGGCCATGTAGGCGCCTTCGTTGAGCGCCAGGGCGATGACCCCGCTGGTAAAACCGGAAAGCAGAATGCCGAAATTGGGCAGGACGTTGAAAATGAAGATGATCTGCAAAAGCACCGGCGTTCCGCGGAATAGCCACAGATAGAGCATGACCAGCGCGCGGACCAGACGATTGCGTCGCTCCTGCAGCAGTGCCACGATCAATCCGATCAGCATACCCAGCAGCATCGAACAGACCGTCAATGCCAGGGTCATTCCCGCGGCGCGCAGAAAATTGGCGGAGGACAGATAGGACAGGATCAGCGTGACGGAGTCGTTCATTGAAGGCGGCTCGTAACGAATGACGCCCGACAGCGTCGGGCGTCGAGTCTCAGGAACCCTGGCTGAGCAGGGCGACGGAGGGCGGCAGGTTGTAACGCTCGATCAGCGCATCGTAGTCGCCGCTGGCGACGATCGACTTCAGGGCCTGCTCGATGGCGCTGGCCATGGCCTCGTCGCCCTTGCGTACGGCGATGCCGATCTGCGTGTCCGCCTTGAAGGTGTCGCCGACGATCTCGTACGTATCGGGAACCTCGGAAAGCAGCTGCGCGGCCCCCGGCGTCGAGTTGTAGAACGCCTCCGCGCGGCCTTTGGCCACAGCCATCGCCGACATCTGGGCCGTCGGGAAGGTCATGACGTCGACTTCAGGCTTGCCGTCGGCCAGGCAGCGCTTGTTGTCTTCCACGGCGTAGGACTCTTGGATGCCGCCTAGCGTGACGGCGACCGAATGGCCGCAGATCGAATCGCGACCGTCGATGCCCGCAGGGTTGCCCTGGCGCACGATGACCTCGTTACCGACGGTAAGGTAGGGCACGAAGTCGACCTGTTTGGCGCGATCCTCGTTGATGTACATCGCGGAGTTGATGATATCGACACGCTTGCCTTGCAACGCCGGGATCAAGCCTTTGAAATCGACATTGAACGGATTGACCTCCAGCCCCATGCGGTCGGCGATCATCTGCCCCAGTTCGATATCGAAGCCGGTCAGCTTTTGATCCTTCATGTACTCGAAGGGGGCGAATGTCGCTGCCGTGCCATAGGTGAGTTGCCCGTCATGGACGAGCCCATCGGGCGGGGGGACATCGGCGGCCAGCAGAGAAGCACTGAACAGAGAGCCGGCAGCCATTACAACGCTACCCAGAAGGATTCTGGTGTTCATGGTCGGATTTCCTGTGTTTGTTGTTGTTGTCATGCATGACGTCATGATGGCATGGCGTTTCGGCATGAATTGTTTTAAACACTAGGTTTTGTACAATCGCTATGTCAATACATCTATCTCAATAAATTTCGCCGTGGCGGATTCGGCGACCGACCGGCTTGCGGGAGCGACAGCGATCATGGGGTCAAGCAGAGGGACACGCCGCCAGGTGGAGATGGCCGAGCGAATCGTTGCCTACGTGCGGCAGTCGGGACTGAAGCCGGGAGAGCGGCTGCGTGAAATGGCGCTGGCCTCCTGCCTTGGCGTCTCACGGACACCCGTCAGGAGCGCACTGAAGTTTCTCGAAGATCAGGGGGTGGTTCGGTCCGAGCCGTATCAGGGTTACGTGCTGGTAGCCGCGCCCCAGGCACTGCACGCGCGTCCGTTCGAGATGCCCAATTCGCTCCATGAGACGCTCTATCTGCATATCGTCGAGGATCACGTCAACGGTGCCCTGCCGGAATCCATCACCCAAGTCGAGCTATTGAGACGCTACGACACCAACGCGGTGACGTTGCAGGCCGTGCTGCAGCAGATGGCCAACGAAGGGTTGATCGAGCGTAACGCGGGGCAGGGCTGGCGATTCTTGTCTGCGCTCGGCACGCAGGCAGCACGCCGCGCCAGCTACGAATATCGAAGAGCGCTGGAGCCTACGGCGTTGCTGCTGCCGGGATTCCAGGCTTCGCGCTCGGTACTCGACGACCTCGAGCATCAGCACCGCGATCTACTCATCCTGGACGACGCGACGCCGGCGCCCGGCACGCTGCTGTTTCGAATCGATGCCACGTTCCACGAAACCCTGGCCCGTTGCAGTGGCAACAGCCTGTTTCTGCAGGCGGTGCAGGCGCAGAACCGGCAGCGCCGCATGCTCGAGTATCTGGGCTACGGTAACCGCCGCCGCGTGACCGACTGGTGTCACGAACACCTCGCGATCCTCGCAGCATTGCGCGACGACGACCGTCCGCGAGCCGCCGAGCTGATGGGAGAGCATCTCGACCACGCGCAGGATACGGCGCTGCAGTTGGGCAAGGGTTGAGATTGGGTGAGTGCGGTACAAAAAACACCCCGCATCGGTGGGCCGAAGGGGGTGTCGGGATCGCTGACGTCTGCTGGCGTGCTTGTCGTCTGGCGATTACAGCTCGAGGTCGTATTCGACGATCAGGGGTGCAAACTCGCTGAACGTCGCGTCTTCGTCGATCCAGGCATCCTTGACGTGACGACGGAAGTTGGGCCCCACGATCTGATAATCGAGGCGCCATCCTTCCTGCCGGCTACGCGGCTGTTCCTGGTCGAGCTTGGGCCACCAGGTGTACTGATCGGCGTCCCGATTGACCTCGCGGAAGGTGTCGATAAAGCCGGTCGGACCGAAGACCTGATCCATCCACGCGCGCTCTTCGGGTTTGAAGCCCGGCGTGGCCTGGTTGTCGGCCCAGTTGGCGAGATCGAGCGTCTTGTGGGCGATATGCCAGGTGCCGCAGATGATGTACTCGCGACGCTTGCGCGCCATCTTGTTCAAGTACTCGAGATACTGCGTCATGAACGCTTGCTTTGCTTCCGGATCCTGACCGTCGGGCATCAGGAAGGTGGCAATGCTGAAGCGGTCATAGTCCGCCTGCAAGAAGCGGCCTTCGTTATCGCACTGCTCGAAGCCCAGGCCATACATGATCGCCTTGGGAATCTTGCGACAGTAGAGACCAACCCCCGAGAAGCCGTCTTTCTCGGCGTCCAGGAAGTAGCCCTCGTAACCTTCCGGATAGAGGATGCTGTCGTCGAGCTCGAAGCTCTTGGCCTTCAGGTTCTGCACGCAGACGACGTCAGCATCCTGTTCGGCCAGCCAGTCGAGAAAGCCTCGTTCGACGGCGTCGCGGATCCCGTTGACATTGATGCTGGCGATTTTCATACCGTGTTCCTTCTTTGTCGCGCGTGTATGATACCCGAGCTTGAGCGATTTAGGTAAATGCAGAACGCCGTTCGTTACGACGTTCTCGAGCCAGGACAGTGGCCGACGCGACAGGAGGAAGCGTGAGCGTGGAGATCCAGCCTTATCAGAAGGAGTTCATCGAATTCGCGATCGCCGAGGGCGCTCTGCGGTTCGGCGAATTTACGCTCAAGTCGGGTCGTGTCAGTCCCTATTTCTTCAATGCCGGGCTGTTTCGATCCGGCCGTGCCCTGGCCCGACTGGGGCGTTTCTACGCCAGTGCCATTGCCGACAGTGGAATCGAGGCCGATGTACTGTTTGGTCCAGCTTACAAGGGTATCTCGCTGGCCGCGAGTGCCGCCATCGCGTTGGCCGATCATCACGAGCGCGATATTCCCTTCGCCTTCAATCGCAAGGAGGCCAAGGATCATGGCGAGGGCGGCAGTATCGTCGGTGCCGAGCTCGAGGGCGACATCCTGATCGTCGACGACGTCATCACGGCGGGGACGGCGATCCGCGAAGTCATGCAGATCATCCAGGGGGCGGGGGCGCGTGCCGCTGGCGTGGTCATCGCCCTCGATCGCCAGGAGCGTGCACCGGACGGCGATGGCTTGAAGGCGCTCAGCGCCATTCAGGAAGTCGAGGCCGCCTACCGTATGCCGGTGATCAGCATCGTCAATCTCGATCAGATGCTGACGTATCTCGAGACCCGCACGCCGCGCGAGGGCGAGTCGAATTCGATTGCCGACCATGCCGAGGCCATTCGGGCGTACCGCGACCGCTACGGTGTCACCCGGGGCTGATCGGCTCTCGCTGGGGTGGTGGCGTTACAAAAGGTTTAAAAACGCCGTTTGATAATTGCCGGGATTGTGTCACGCTCTTCGCTGCAGTCCAACGCGCACCGCGCGACCTTCGGGAGCAGTGACATGATCAACCGCAGCATCAAGGCCCTGGGCGTTGCCCTGGGAACAGCGACCGTCTTTCTAGCCAGTCAGCAGGCCATGGCGCTGAGCATATCGGCCAACGGTGGCGACAACTCGTTCGGCGCCGAAGCGAGCCAGACCATTTTCCCCAGCATTCGCGCCGGCGTCGGCTATCTGAACACGGACGACAGCGGACACAACGCCAAAGCGTATTCCGGTTCGCTGATGTTCTCGCCCTATCTGCCGGGGCTCGATCTCTCGGTCGGTGCACGCTATCAGTATCAGGACACCCACTATGGGAACGGTGGCGGTGTCGGCCTTGGCGGCTCGGCCTTCGTCGATACACCGATTCCGCTGACCTCGATCGGCGCCTACGGTTTCTACACGCCGGACGGGATGACCAGCGGCGATATCGAGAAGAGCTACGAGTATGGTGCGCAGGCGCGGGTGAACCTCATTTCCCAGACCTACGCTTACGTCGGCTATCGCTATCTGCGCACTGATTTCGATAACGACGACGATCACACTCTGGATAGTGGGCCGGTGCTGGGAGTCAGCGTCGGTTTCTAGGCTGTACTGAGCTACGAGCTACGAGCTACGAGCTACGAGCTACGAGCTACGAGCTACGAGCTACGAAGCACAACCTGCGACTGCACTTTAACGGGATGCAGACGAAGACAACGGTGTTGCCTGTCACGGTTCACGTGTGTGAGCGGTGGAAGGCAGCACCGTTTTGCGTATGATGCGAAGATCATCGTCGTCACGAGTCGATCACCATGCTCGATATCGTCCTGTTCGAACCCGAGATCCCGCCCAACACCGGCAATATCATTCGGCTGTGTGCCAATACCGGTTTCCGCCTGCATATCATCGAGCCGATGGCATTCGACCTGGATGACAAGCGCCTGCGTCGTGCCGGGCTGGACTATCACGAATGGGCCAGGGTTCAGGTACACGCCAACTGGTCGGCGTTTCTCGAAACCGTCGGCCCCGAACGGGTCTTCGCGGTTTCGACCCGTGGGCGCCACGGCTACAGCCATATCCACTACCGGGAAGGCGACGCGCTGGTCTTCGGCCCCGAGACCCGCGGCCTGCCGCAGTCCATGCTGGATGCCTTGCCGCCAGCGCAGTGTGTGCGCATTCCGATGCTGGCCGACAGTCGCAGTCTCAACCTCTCCAACGCCTGCGCCATCATCGTCTACGAAGCCTGGCGCCAGCTCGATTTTGCTGGCGCGATGGATCTCTGATCGAGCACCAGTAGCCACTGCTCGTTCGGTCACTTTCTGTAGACAAGCGGCCCGATACCGCCGCCTCGCTTTCTAAGAATAAGCGGCCCGATACCGCCGCCTCACGTTCTAACGACAGCGGCCCGGCACTGCCTCGCTCGGTGAGCGAGACGGTGCCGGGCC
>NZ_BMZI01000002.1:493936-516976 GCF_014652715.1 Salinicola rhizosphaerae
CTGAGTGCGAAGCTCGCCGACGCGATCGGCGGTGATCTCCTGCGCGCCGTTGCCCCAGCTGTTGCGCACGTAGTTGAGCACGTCAGCGATTTCCTGATCGTCCATCTTCCACGCGAACGACGGCATGCCGGCAGCGGTCTGGCGCACTTCGGTATGCGGTGCGCGGGCGCCTTTCAGCATGGCGTGGATCAGGTTGGTGGCATCGTCAGCCAGCAGCCCGCCATTGCCCGCGAATGCCGGCACCATGCCGCTGATGCCTTCGCCTTTCAGACCGTGACACGCCGAGCAGTTCACTTCGTAGTCGAGCGCGGCAGACTTCTTGACGGCATCGTCCATGGTCATCGGCTCGCGCGGCTTGCCATCGGAAGCCGGGACCGACTGCATGTAGGTGCCGATCGCCTGCAGGTCCTCGTCGGTGAAGTAGTGCGTGGAGTGCTCGATGGCTTCGGCCATCGGGCCTGCCGCGACGGCCGTACCGTTGGAGCCGCTCTTCAGATAGTCGGCCAGCTCGTCCTTGCTCCAGTCGCCGATGCCGGTATGCGGGTTCGATGTGATATCCGGTGCATACCAGGCGCCGAGGCTACCGCCAGACATGTAGCCACCGCCGACTTCGCCACCGAGCGCGTTACGCGGCGAGTGGCAGGTCGAGCAGTGGGCGGGGCCGTCGACGATGTACTTGCCGCGGTTCCACTCATCGCTCTGGTCGCTGGCGCTCTGGAAACCTTCGTTATCGAAGAACAGCAGGTTCCAGCCGGCCATGGCGAGACGTACATTGAACGGGAACGGCATCTGGCCGTTTTCGTCGATATCCTGCTTCACCGGTTCGATCGTCGACATGTAGGCCCACAGGTCATGCATGTCTTCGTCGGTCAGCTTGGTATAGGACGGGTACGGCATGGCCGGATAGAGCAGACCGTGCGATCCGATGCCCTGACGCACCGCATTGAAGAAATCACGCTCGGTCATGTTGCCGATGCCGGTGTCGGTATCCGGCGTGATGTTGGATGTCAGCAGCTTGCCGAAGGGCGTCTCGATCTCGTAGCCGCCGGCGAAATTGCCCTTGTGGCAAGCGGCGCAGTCAGCCAGGCGCATGACGTACTCGCCACGCTTGATGGCGTCCTGGTCGTCGCTTGTGAAATCCGCCAGTTTGGTCTGATCGTCAGCCGCGTCGGAACGGGAGGTATCCAGCGTTTTCCAAGTCCAGATGCCCGCTCCCACGACTGCCACGACGACGACTACGCCGACACCGGCACCGATTTTTTTCCAGTTCGCCATCGATCAGGCCTCCACCAGCGGTCCGGGATTGTTGATATAGGTCTGGTGAATCGCCTGCGCTGCGCGAACCGCCAAGGCACCGACCGTCAGCGTCGGGTTGTAGCCACCGTTGTTGGGGAAGGCTGAAGCGCCAACGACGAAGACGTTGTGCGCATCCCAGCTCTGCAGGTAGGGGTTCAGTGCAGAGGTTGTCGGATCGGCACCCATCACGGCGCCACCGATGGTGTGCGAGCTGTGCTGCATGTACGGATTCCAGCTGCGCGACGCCTGGTTGTCGGTGAGCAGATGCTTGCCGCCGGCCCGCTTCATGATCTCCGTGGCCTTGTCGGTCACGTAGTTCGCCATCTTCTTGTCGTTTTCGTTCCAGTCGAAGGTCAGGCGAATCAGCGGCTGGCCGTGACGGTCCTTGTAGGTCGGATCGAGGTCCAGGTAGACGTCTCGCGACGGCATCGAGGTGCCCTGGCAGAAGATGGAGGCGGACGTCTGGTAGTCACGTGCGTAACCGGCTTTCCATTCGCTGCCCCAGCGCTTGGTGCCCGGACGCAGGCCATTCATGTTCTGGATCGGGCGACCGTTGGTGGAGTAGCCCATAATGCCGGCGCCACCGATGAAGTCGAGATCGGTGTGATCGAAGTTGTCACCGTTGAAATCATCGATCTGTACGCCGAGTGCGCCACCGCCGATGAACGGGTTCATGCGCTCGTTATCGAAGAAGCCGGTGACCGAAGAGCAGGTCTGGTAGCTGTAGTTGCGGCCGATGGTGCCGCGGCGCGTCTGCGGGTCGTACTGTTCGCCGATGCCGGAGAGCAGCATCAGACGCACGTTGTCCATCTGGTAGGCCGTGATGCAGACCACGTCCGCAGGCTGGAAGCCTTCCTCGCCGTTGGCGATGAACTTGACGCCCTTGGCGGTCTTGCCATCGTCGTGTTTCACGGCGTGCAGCACTTCGGTTTCGGTGAGCAGCGTGAAGTTGGGGCGACGCATCAGAGTCGGCAGGATGCAGGCCTGGGGCGATGACTTGGAGAAGTTGCCGCAGCCGTGGAAATCGCAGAAGCCGCAGTAAGTACACGGCCCCATGTTGACGCCGAGCGGATTGACGTAAGCCTGGGAAATGTTGCCGGCGGGGATCGTGAACGGGTGGTAGCCCATGTCGTTCACGGTCTCGCGGTACATGCTCATCCAGTGCGTGTCTTTGAGCGCCGGGGTCGGATAGTCGCGCTTGCGCGGCCCTTCGAAGATGTTACCGCCCGGGCGCTTCTCGCCCTGGATATTGCCAGCGTAGCCGGAGGTCCCCGCGATGCGCTCGAAGCGATCGTAGTAGGGTTCCATATCCTTGTAGGTAACGCCCCAGTCCTGAACGTTCTCGAGGCCGTTCAGCTTTTCTTCGCCGTAGCGCTCGCGCGTCTTCGTCGCGACCTGGAAGTCCCACTCGAGGAAGCGCCAGGACATGCCGGCCCAGTGGGCGCCGGCGCCACCGACGTTCCAGCCGTACTGAAAAGCGGACCAGTTACGTACCGGCGCCGCCGTCTGGTCGGTACGGTTGCGGAAGGTGGTGGTTTCCACGCTCATCGGCTGCAGCATGTTGCGGCGGGTGTGCCAGCGCAGCTCGTCAGGATCGACGGCTGGCGGAAAATCGGTGGAGGTGTCGCGCCACGCGCCACGCTCGATGCCGACGACGTTCAGGCCCGCACGGGTCAGCTCTTCGGCCATGACCGAGCCGGCCCAGCCCATACCGACGATGACGACGTCGGCCTTGGGAAGTGTCTTTGCCATGTTATCTCTCTCTTGACGCTAGTCCTGCAAACAGGCGCGTGGAATCAATCTTGGGGAATGAGGCTGACCGGGATCAGGCCGAGGTCTTCACCGCGACGGTCGATATAGGGGCGGTAGTCGTAGCGGGCGCCGGGGAAACCGACCATCTTCCAGCCCGCCATGCCGCGGTTGCCGCCGTACATCGGGTCGGCCAGATACCCTTCACGCACGTTCTGCAGCATCAGCTCGAAGAATGCCTGCCCGTCGACATCGTCACCCAGGCTGATGTCGCCGGCTTCGAGGCCGGTCAGGATCTCGTCGATCTGATCATCGGAGAGGTCGGCGAATGCCTTGCCATGGGCTTTCTGCGCATAGGCTTCGAGCGCTTTCACGCCGGTGGCGTAGCGCTCCTTCGGCGTGGCCAGAAACTGCGGTGAGCCCATCAGGGCCTCTTCGTTCTCCGGCTTGAGCGGTGCCTGAAGGTAGAGCGCCTTGCCCGCGCCGTAATCGCCAGCGAGCTGATCATCAAGGAACTCGAGGCAGCCCGCTTCAGTGGCGGAGGGGCCGTAATCGTCGGCGGGGATCAGTCGATCGAACGCGGCAGCCAGCGTCTTGCGGTCGCTGTCTTCGACGAGCACGCTGAAACCATCCACACGGGCCGGTCGGGGCAGGCTGTCTTCGCTCAGCGCTGTCTCCAGCGGCACGTTCTTGAGCTGATTGGCGCCGACATAGGGGGCGACCGTGACGGACGCCGTCAGCGCGCCGAGCGAGCGCAGCGCTTCTCGTCGATTCATGCCTGTTTCCTCATCACTTGTGCTATCGGCTTTTTAGCGCCTTAAAAGTTAGATGACTTATTGATACCTGGCGCATTTCTCAGGGGGTGTGCATATTAAGCGCAGATCTCGAATTCGGCATCTCACTTCATTAGTCAGCTAGCTATTATTTTGAATAAATCCCTGATAAATAGAGACAAATTCGTGTGTGTGGCACTTTGTCACACGGGGCTTTTTATCGCAGGTCAAGATACTCGACTCGGGATGTCAGGCGTCAAGTCCAAGCGTCATGAATACGCTATTCGGATCTTTCACATAATTGGCAAAAGGTTCACAGTCGTGAAAACCGAAAGCGGTATAGAGCTCTCTTGCCGGGGCGAAGTGGGCCACGGAACCCGTCTCCAGACTCAGCCGGTTGAAGCCCTGCGCTCTCGCTTCGGCGATCAGATGCGCCAGTAACGCTCGTGCCACGCCCTTGCGTAGATGCCGCGAATCGGTCCGCATCGACTTCAGCTCCGCGTGCGTGGCGTCGAGGCGCTTGAACGCACCGCAGCCGAGTAGCTCGCCATCCTCCCACGCGGTATAGAAGTGGATATCCGGATGGCGCAGCCCCTCGAGATCGAGCGCGTGTCGACTCTCCGGTGGCGAGTGAGGCTCGAAGTCCTTCAGATGGGCTTCGAGCAGCGCGGCGATCTCCGGGCCGCGTAAATCGTCTCGGATGATGCGCATGAGGTGTATCATTCCTTGGCTGTTGTTCTGATGTCTCCCCGTCCTTACCCCTGCGATTCTGCCCTCATGTCCGATATTCGCCAACGCCTCGCCAAGCTCAACCCACGCCAGCAGGAAGCCGTGCGCTTCATCGATGGGCCGTGCCTGGTGCTGGCCGGCGCCGGCTCGGGCAAGACCAGCGTGATCACCACCAAGATCGCCTATCTGGTCAAGGAGTGTGGCATGAGCGCGCGCAAGATCGCCGCCGTCACCTTTACCAACAAGGCGGCGCGGGAGATGAAGGAGCGCGTGGGGCAGATGCTCAAGGGGCGCGAAGGCCACGGCCTGACGGTCTCGACCTTCCATAATCTCGGCCTCAACATCATTCGCCGCGAGCTCAAGGCGCTCGGTTTTCGCCCCGGCTTCTCGCTCTTCGACCCCGAAGATGCCAAGGCGCTGCTGCGGGATCTGATGCAAAAAGAGGCGGACACCGACGCCGAGCAGATCGGTGCGGTGCAGAGCCAGATCTCCCAGTGGAAGAACGACCTGGTGCTACCGGGGCCGGCGCTCTCCCACGCGGAGGACGAAGATCAGCAGTACGCCGCGCGGATCTACGAGGCTTACAACCGGCATTTGAAGGCATACAACGCGGTCGACTTCGACGACCTGATCATGCTGCCGGTGGTGCTGTTGAAGACCGATCCGGAGGCGCTGACCCGCTGGCGCAAGCGCATTCACTACATGCTCGTCGACGAGTATCAGGACACCAACGTCAGTCAGTACGAGCTGGTGAAGATGCTGATGGCGGACCGGGCCACCTTCACGGTGGTCGGCGATGACGATCAGTCGATCTACGCCTGGCGTGGTGCGCGGCCGGAAAATCTGGTTACCCTCGGCGAGGACTTTCCGCGCCTCAACGTCATCAAGCTCGAGCAGAACTACCGCTCCACCGCGATCATTCTGCGCGCCGCCAACACGCTCATCGCCAACAATCCGCACGTCTACGAGAAGACGCTATGGTCGGACATGGGCCAGGGCGAGCCGATCCGTGTCGTCGTCAATCGTCACGAAGAGGCCGAGGCGGAGCGCGTGGCCACCGAGATCCTCACGCGCCGGATCAAGGAGCGAGCCGAGTGGCGAGATTTCGCCGTGCTCTATCGCGGCAACTTCCAGGCGCGGCTTCTGGAACTGAAGCTCCAGCACCACCAGATTCCCTACAAGCTCTCCGGCGGCACTTCGTTCTTCTCGCGCAACGAGATCAAGGACGCGATGGCCTATCTGCGGCTGCTGATCAACCCGGACGACGACAACGCCTTCCTGCGCATCGTCAACGTGCCGCGCCGTGAGATCGGCCCCGGCACGCTGGAAAAGCTCGCCAACTACGCGAGTGATCGCGGCGGCTCGATGTTCTCCGCCTGCCATGAGATGGGGCTGGAGCAGGTACTCCCGACCCGTGCCGTCGAGCGGCTGGGCCGCTTCGCCCACTTCATCGACGGTGTGCGCAAGCGCATGGATCAGAATGAGGCCATCGCCGCCATCCGCGAGATGATCCGCGACATGGATTACGAGGCCTGGCTCTACCAGAATGCCAGCGCACCGACCATCGCCGAGCGGCGCATGGCCAACGTATGGACGCTGATCGACCAGCTCGAGAAGTCGATGCATCGTGACGACGAGGACGGTGAAGCCAGCGAAGAGACCGACGACGTGCAGTCGGCGATCTCGCGGCTGGTGCTGCGCGACATTCTCGAGCAGCAGGCCGAGGAAGACGACTCCGACCGCGTGCAGCTGCTCACCATGCACGCTTCCAAAGGGCTCGAGTTTCCGCATGTCTATCTGATGGGGCTCGAGGAGGAGCTGCTGCCGCACCGCAACGCGATCGAGTCCGGCACCATCGAGGAGGAGCGCCGCCTGGCTTATGTTGGCATTACCCGCGCCCGGCGCACGCTGACGTTGACGCTGGCGCGCCAGCGCAAGGCCTACGGCGAGCTGCTCGACTGCACCCCGAGCCGTTTTCTCGACGAACTGCCGGCCGACGATCTCGAATGGGAAGGTCGCGCCGACAAGGAGAATCCCGAGAAGAAACAGGAGCGCGGACAGAGCGCGATTGCCGGGTTACGTTCGCTGCTGGGCTAGACTGTCGACGTCGCCGCCCCCGCGTACGCGACTGTCGTTTCAAGGAGAGAGCATGAACACAACGGAGCTTTGGCAGCAGGCCCGCGACGAGGCGATGACGATCTCGCGTCAGGAGCCCTCTCTGGTACCGCTGATGCTGGGCGCGGTGCTCAACCGCGCCACGCTTGGCGCCGGGCTGGCCTATCGCCTGGGGCATCGGTTGGCACATCCGGACCTAGCAGCGGCGCAGCTGGTCAAGCTGTTCGACGAGCTGCTCGTCGGCGAACCGGCCATCGAGCAGGACATCGCTCGCGATCTGACCGCCGTACTCGAGCGTGACCCGGCGATTCGTCAGATCACCGAGGTCGTGCTCTATCTCAAGGGCTTTCATGCACTGAGCGTGCACCGCTTCGCCCATGCGCTGTGGCTGGGCGGGCGTCGCCAGATGGCGCGCTACCTGCAGAGTCGCAGCTCCGAAGTGTTCCAGACCGATATTCACCCCGCAGCCGAGATCGGCAATGGCGTCTTCATCGATCACGCCACGGGCGTCGTCATCGGCGAGACGACGATCATCGGCGACGATGTGTCCCTCTTGCAGGGCGTGACCCTGGGCGGCACTGGCAAGGAGGCCGGTGACCGTCATCCCAAGATCCGTCGCGGTGTGCTGATTGGCGCCGGCGCCAAGGTGCTCGGCAACATCGAGATTGGCGAAGGCGCACGCATCGGCGCCGGTTCGGTCGTGCTCAAGCCCGTGCCACCCTGCACCACGGCGGTCGGTGTGCCAGCGAGGATCATCGGCGATGCCGGCTGTGACGCTCCCTCGCGGGAAATGCAGCACTGCTACGACAAGAGCGGTATCGCGGGCGAGCATGCCCAGGCTGATGCTCGAGCGGTCACCCGAGACCCGAAACTCTGCTGCGGGCGTTAGGCGCGGTCTTGGGCGCCGGAATCGATCCGCGATAGCAGGAATGGCTCCAGCTCGACGCCGTCGAGCGCGTCCAGCCAGGCCATCGCAAAACTGCCGGGACCTTTCGCCTGCGTCTCGGCCTGCTCGGCAGCGGCAGCGGCGTGGGCATGAGCGATCAGCATGGCGTCCATCGGATCCTCGCTGATGGCCAGGTACGCCGCCACTAGCGCGCCCAACGCGCATCCCGTACCGGTGACGCGTGGCTGCCAGGCACTGCCGCCAGTCAGCGCAAAGAGATCCACCGCATCGCCATCGCCTCGACCCAACAGATGATCGGTACTGCCCGAGATTGCCACGCCGCCAAGCGCGCTCCACTGGGCCAGCAGGTGTCGAGCGGCGCCGACGCCCTCGGCAGCCGTATGTCGGGTATCGACCCCATGACCCCGCGCCTCGGCCTGGGCCAGCGCGAGAATTTCGGAACCATTGCCGCGAATCACCGACGGGCCGTGATGCATCAGCTCGAGGCTGATTTCCCGACGCAGCGGCAGGGCGGCGGCGCCCACGGGGTCCAGCACCCAAGGCGTATTGCTGCGCTCTGCGGCTTGCGTCGCCTGACGCATGGCCGCAAGACTCGACTCGTTCGGCGTGCCGAGGTTGATCAGCAGCGCGCCGGCAGCGCTGGCCAGATCACCGGCCTCCGCGGGATGATCGGTCATCGCGGGAGACGCCCCCGCCGCCAACAGCGCGTTGGCAACGAAGTTCACGGTGACCTGATTGGTCAGGCAGTGGACCAGCGGGGCTTCTGCGCGCAGCGTCTCCCGCAGCACCAGCAGGCGCGATGCGCGATCTCGATCGAAAGCTGTCACGGTCTCAACGGCTCTGATCGACCAGGTAATCAACGGCGGCCTTCACCTCGGCATCACTCAGGTCCGAATTGCCGCCCTTCGCCGGCATGCCACCGACGCCATCGATGGCATTGGCGTACAGTGTCTCCATTCCCTTGTCGATGCGCGGCTGCCAGGCCTCGCTGTCGCCGATCTGCGGTGCCCCGCCGCCGCCGTGGCAGCCGGCGCAGTTGTCCTCGAACACGGCCTTGCCATCGGCGGCCTGGGCCTGAACGGTCACGGTCATTAACGAAAACAGAGCGGCGCTCAGTGTCAGAATGGAACTGCGCATCGGGCATTCTCCTCGATTGTTGCCAGGGCGATTGTTGCCAGGACGATTATTGCCAAGGCGATTGTTGCCAGAGTCATGGGCCAAATCAGGGTATCGATGTCGTACACGGTCGACCTCAGTATAATCCTGATCGCCCAACCCGAAAGGCGGGTCGGCCTGACCCGTGCTGGACAGCTTTTGAGCGACCGGTTAGGATGGCCGCGCCGTTAGCGGGCCTCCCGGCTCGTCCCTCAAGGCGGCAATGCGCGCCCATAGCTCAGCTGGATAGAGTACTGCCCTCCGAAGGCAGGGGTCGAAGGTTCGAATCCTTCTGGGCGCGCCACTCAAGTGACTCCGATGCTTTTCCTCTCGACCGAGACGACCCGTTTTCCCGCTGTGTCCACGTGCCCATCTCGTGCAGGCACGGCTGTAGGCATCACGCAGTGGCATTTCCACCCAAGAACGAACGTGATGACCTGACCGCAGAAGAGCGAGCCAAGCTTCGAAGCATCATCGAGAACGGGAGGTGAGATATGTCTTCCATCTTTCACGGCCTCTTTGAAAGCGTCCAACAAATGGACGATATCGTGAAAGGCGATGCTGAACCGTCTCGCGAGTTTGTCGTGACGCCGGTTAGCGTTCGCAACATTCGTCTCCAGACCGGGCTTTCTCAAGAACGCTTCGCAAGCCTGATCGATGTTCGAGTCGCGACGCTGCGTAACTGGGAGCAGGGCCGCAGGGAACCGACCGGCCCAGCGCGTGCGCTGCTAAGGGCTATCCACACTGACCCTCGACATGTGCTGCCCGCTCTCGCTCAAGAGTAAGGGGGCCCGAGAGTTAGATCGCCAGCTTGATCATGACCGGGCGCGCCAGGATTGCGAAAACCGCCGCTACGACGCTCGTCGCACGGCGGTTTTTCTTTGTCTGCCATCCTTCTCAGCCATAAATGGGCCGGCCATCACTCGACCAGATGGCGGTTTATCCAGGTTGGGACATCGACCGTTTCGAGTCCCTCGCGATAATTGAACGTGGTTTCCCTGGGCCATGCGACGCCAACGCCTGCCGCGAACACGGCGCGATACTTGAACAGATTGTTGTCGGGATCGGCACGTAGCGCATCGCCAAGGTAGGAAATCGACCACGCTTCTCGCTTGAAAGGGCGGTCGAGTTGCCGCTCCAGCTCATCCGCCAATTCCCCGTAGCTGATGGTGTCTCCTGCGACGAACACGGTTTCGTTCTGGAACCGTGGCTCGTGAAACAGTATCGCTGTGGTCAAGCGTCCGATGTCTTCCGGCGTTGTCACGGTAACCTGATTATCCCAGCTACCCAGGGCGTGAACCTCGCTCTGCTCAAGGTCCACGACGCCAAAAGCCGGTTCGAACAGAAAGCTGGTGAACATCCCCGTAGCGACAATGAGCCACTCTGTACGGTTCTGCGCCCGGAGCAGGTCGCGTACATCGAGTTGTTCGTCGAATACGTCCTGGGCGCTACCTCGGCCAATCGTGTCGTAGTCGACGCCAAACTGCCACGGCACGTAGCGCTTCACGCCGGCCTGGAGCACTGCCTGGGTAATCTTGGTCTGCGTGCCACGCCCAGCCGAAAAGCCGATGCAGGAAATGACCGTATCGTAGGGGGCGAGAAGGGCGGCCAGCTCATTCGTGCCGGTTGCGGCGACATCGCCAGGGACAGTCTCGACGCCCAACGCCCGCAACTGCTCGATTTGCTGCTTCTTGACCGGATCGGTCGTCTCTATCGTGGATTGTCTCAACCGGACGTAGATACGCACTGATTGATGCTTGCGAGCGTGGTTTGCCAAGTGGCGCAGTACTTCGAAGCCCAGCTCCCCCGCACCCAATACCAATATCGATTCCTTCCTGTCGGTGCGATTCATGCTATCTCCAACGTTGACGGCTTTGATTGAGGTAGCGGATGTTTGCACGTCAGGATTCCCCACATAAGTAGGTACATCAGTGATACCGAAAGACGAGAACGACCTGCTCGCTCGCTCCCGGGCGCTCTGCGACGCGATGGAAAACGAGGACGACTGGCTGAAGAGAGAGGTGCTAACCCATGCCGGCAATCGCTGGGCTTTTGGGGTGATTCACGCGCTCAAGGAGGGAGGGCGGTTGAGACACGCCGAGCTTCGCCGACGGCTCGATGGCGTCACTCAGCGGATGCTAACGAGAACGCTACGGCAGCTCGAGCGCGATGGGCTGATTCTTCGCCAGGATTACGAGGAAGTCCCGCCGCGAGTCGATTACGAGCTGACTCGGCTGGGGGAGGAATTTCTCTTGAAGATCATCCCTATGTGGCTCTGGATCTTCGAGCACGCGGAAGACTTGCGCCAAGCTCGAGAAGCTCACTCGACGGCAGCGAGTGAGTCGAGACGCGGCACGTCGCCTTGACCATTCAACGAGCGGAATAGCCAACGGCCACCCTGTGGCCACCGCCCGCCTCTCCATAGCCTTGCCCCCCCCCCGGCTCGCTGTCGACTCCCCGCCCGCGCGCTAAGTGGGTCGGTTTTGATGCAGCGTTGCAGAGGACGCTAGGCCGCGCCAGCACTGGGGCGGCTGGACAATTCCGAGTCCATAAAAACGATGCAAAATGATGCATTTTGCAGTGCACTCGACGAAAGGCGGGGAGCGTTAGATAGAGAAGTGAAACGGAATGTGGCAGATTGATACGAAAGGTCTTCCTGACAGGACTTGAGAAGGCTGACGGGCTACGGCCCACATCGGATGGCCCGAGGACCGCCGCAAGCACGCTCAGGAGTGTTATGTAGCAGGCACAGTTATTAGTGCTAAGTTACCGAGCTATATTTAATGGGAGCAATTTCAATAGGTTAATGGCCTGTTGCCATGTGCAATAAAATTGTTAAATGTGCATCCGAGTTCAAATCAATAAACGAGCGCGCTACCTAACACCTGTTAGCCCCGAAAGGAGCATGATATGTACGAGGTTTCAGAACGATATCTTGCATTTGGTCAGAGCTCCTTCATCAAAGAGGTGGTAATTCCCGCGGGCGAAAAGATTGAGAAGTTGGCCAAAGAATATCCTTGTACTGATGAGATTCAGGTGAAGGTGCAATCTAGACCTACGGCATTCCTGTCCGGTCTAGAGGCATTAATTGGAGTTTCAGTGTTTCTCGGAACTTGGGCCGGAACAAAGTTTCTCGACGAAATCTACGATGCGAAGATAGGCCCCGCGATTAAGGAGTGCCTGGGGCAATACATCGAAAAGAGTGGAAATAATAAAAAGTATTCATTATCGATAGCTGCGCACAAAAGAGGTGTGGATAGTTCAGTGTTGATATGCTGCGTGGGGTCCTCTATCGAGGAAATTGAAGCGTCAGAGGCCCATATTCCAGCCGCTTTACGTGTTGCAGAGGGATTTATAGATTCCGATCGCAGAGAAGCCATTTACCTTTTTTTGATCGATAGTGGAAGGTGCAATCTTGAACCAAGTATATACGATAGCTATGAGGCTGCTTTGGAAGGTGTGAAGCGCATGTACCCCGCGAAGCTGCCAACAAATGTTGCTCGACCAAGAGGCTAACAAGTGGCTGTTGTCGGACGCGCCTGCGCTGGCACTCCGGCGCGTCGCAAAGCCAAAGCGTTACAGGGCACATCCTCGCACGGAGTAGCATTGAGCATGGAAAACAGAAAAATAAAATGGCTGATTTACACTGTCCTAGTGGGATTAATTCCTATCCTCTCAAGGATGTTTGTCTGGAGTGTAACTGAATCTGGAGTAGTCAGTTTAATAACGGCATCAGACTTTATTGCTTTTGGCCTGATTCTGCACGTTTCCAATATTAATGAAATTGAACATCTAGCTGGCGATGAAAAGTCATGGAAAACTGTTCAAAATGGTACGTCTATCGCCTTCATTGCTTTTTATAGTGTTTTATTGTCATTAATAATGATAAGTGAGGGGGTTCCAAGTTTTATAGATATTGAAGCAATAAAAAATTGCGCTGTAGGCTTAGCTGTGATTTCGTTTTTAATTAGTTATTCTGTGTACCATAGAATTTCTAAAATTGCAGCTAATGAGGCGACAGTATAATGGCTACTACAATTATCATCTCATTAGCTTTGGTTGTAGGCGTTGCCGGTATTTCCACTGTTGTTTGGTCATTCATCAATACAAGAAACAAGTTTTACGAAGAATACAAGTCAAGGAAGCGCAGCAAATGATAAAAAATTTTATATACTTAGATGAAGATAAAATGTATTCATTATCATCTCAAATATTTTAAGGGATAACTGAATATGTTTTAAATGAAAATTCTTCAGATAACCAAGGAAGTGAAACTCAAAAAGGTCCAGTAGGGAGTGGTAAAGTTTTAGCTGATGTAATTATTTCAAGTAGCAAGGCAACTGAGAAAAAGTTTTTCCACGACTACTCTTTTACATTATTTGAAAACCACCTGATGGAGCAAGACCGGGTTTTAGATCTAACAAGTTCAGTATTTTCTTTAGAAGATCTTAAAGCATCTATTACTGACTTTTCTTTTATAAAAATCAAGGCTAAATCAATATTTAATGATGTAAATAAAATAACGGAATTGTTTTCCGAATTTAATACGATTGGTGAAGCACTGGCGCATGTGGCAGCATTCGAGCGAATTAATGAAGTAAGTGCCGAGCTTGCGTTGTTGAAGCAGCAAACACCAGATAGGAATAGGAAATCCCAACTCGAAACTGAGCATAAAAAGCTAACTAATCTTAAAACATTAGCTAAAGAGAAAAACCTTTATCAAGATCAAAAGTTTTTAGATAACTTAGGGTTGTTGACAAAGTATGGTTTTTCGGATCAATTTGAAATCACTCAATCTATCGGTGAAGCATTTTTTACTTCATGCTTAAAGCGTGATTTCCTGAGGGAAAGTGAGGATATATTAGTTAAAAAATATTCTCGGAAAACTGAAAAGGAAGTTGTTGTCTTCGGAATAATATCTCAAGCATTTTCAGGTAATGAAGTAGAGTTAGACGAGGGAGGTAAAAGTTATTCAAACATGAAGGCTGCGCTTTTGAATCTTGTCGATCATTTAACTAATATTGAAAATTCTATTTCAGGCAAGCAAGAAAATGAAGTCGTCATTGATCCCATAGCTGTCTATATTGAGGTATAGTGTCCTATAAAAAGTGTTTTTAGGACGGGCAAGTTGCAGTTGGCTTTTATTGGTTACTCACACATTATAGCCAGCTGCAATTAGTCGCTTAAAGCCGCGTTATATCTACTCTCTTAATGTATGCTCATGGTCGAATGCCGCTTTTCACAGCCACTCGCCGCGGATCGTACTTTGACGAATTTCATCAAACCGCGATCCCGTTTCTGAACGGGAAGCCAGCCGGCACGCTCGTAGAATACATAGGCTCGACTACCGATCTCGGTTTCCAGCCAAATCTCGTCGTATTTGGCAAATAGATGGTGCTCGGCTCTCTCGAGGAGCAAGCGGCCCACGCCTTGCCCTTCATGGTCGGCCCGAACGAACAGTCCAAACACGCACCTGGTCTCGTCACGAACCATCGAAAAGCCCACGGGTACTTCATCAATTTCTGCAACCCACACACAAGGGCCCTGGGCGATCTCGGCGGCAATGGCCTCGGGTGTGATGCCCAGTTCGGCGAGCTGCTCGAGTGAAAGGTGGTTCTCCGCCACGCTGGTGCGAATGGCGAAAATCTCCCCAGTGTCTGTCTCTCTCGCTTCTCTCACTTGAATTGGCATGGATCGATTCCCTTGGCAGCGATTGAAAATCGCCATGAGCGATCATTCTGGAGCACACAGTGCCCTCAGGCGAGCTGGCTTGGCGGCGTGGAGCCGTAGCTACTTGGTCGTGCGATGCGCAACCATACAGCCAGCTTTTGAAGCTGAGAAGTATATCGGATGGTATATCTTGATTATCGATCTTGAATAATATTCAACAAAAACAGATGGTTGACTATCATTATGCAATCCTACTGGGCGCGCCAATAAATACCAGCCACCTATTGGCTGGCTATCGACTTTGATGATCAAGCCATCATCTCGCGATCATCAGCCACTCATTTCTTGAATCTACGGGGCAGTTCCGGCCATGCGTGCCGATCCGACTTTATGGCCGCCAACCCATCATCAGACCCTCGGGCCTTCGTATTGAACATGGTCGAGTCGTCGGGCCATGGCACTACGAGGATCAATCGAAGGGTGCGATCAGGGCCTCACCTTCGCTGGCGTAGACACTCGGCGGCGTGCCGACATGGCGTGTAAAGGCAACGCTGAAGCTGCTCGCTGAACGATAGCCGAGATGCTCCGCCACATCGGCGATGCGCTTTTGATCGTTTTTCAACATCTGTTTGGCCAGTGCCATGCGCCACATGAGCAGATATGCCATCGGGGCGACGCCGACCGTTCGCTTGAAGCGCTCGAAGAACGCCGAGCGCGATAGCGCGGACCGGCGCGCCAGTTCCGCGATCGTCCATGTGCGCTTTGGCTCGGCGTGCATTGCGCGTATTGCGCTTGCCAGGCGGCCATCTGCCAGGGCTTGTACCAGGCCGGGCGACGCGGCTGTTTCCCCGGTGAAGCGCAGGGCTTCGATCATCAGCACTTCGAGCAGGCGCGACAGCACCATGTCTCGGGCAGGCCGCTCGGCCCGCGACTCTTCATTCAACAGGTCGACCAGCATCGTGAGGCGCTTCTGACCGCGAACGTGAACGTGTTGCGGCAGTAGCGAAACCAGTAACGCCGCATTGGCAGAGTCGAAATGGCAGTGGCCGATCAACATGCGCACATCGGGCACTGTGTCCGCCGTCCCGAGCCGGAATGCGCCGCCGCCTAGGGCGATCGGTCGGCTCTCGATGTCTGGCGCAGGCGAGGGATGACTGGATGCGGTGATCACTGGCGCAAAAGGAGCCAGCAGGAAGTCGCCGGCCGAGAGCAGGATCGGCTCGCTGGCATCAAACGAACCGTCTGCGGGCGAACACAGGCACGCGCCTTCCAGCAGCACGCAGTAAAACAGATCACCGGGGTCGCTGCGGCGAACGCGCCAGGCTCCCGCGCCCAGGATCAGTTTAGAGAACCGCATGCTGGGCTGGAGCAGGGAAACGACCTCGGCCAGGGGATCCGTCATGACCGGACTCTCGCGAATGATATTCGGACTTTAGATTGTAGTGAGTTCGTCGAACGCCGCCTATCGTAAGTCGCTCATTGCTCAGATAGGAGTGTTCTGCATGAAAACGGTTCTGATCACGGGTTGCTCTTCCGGGTTCGGTCTGGAGATCGCTCGGTATTTTCTCGAACGCGACTGGTCTGTCATCGCCACCATGCGCAAGCCGGATGCGAGTGTTCTGGCGCCTTCCGATCGTCTTCGCATATTGGCACTCGACGTGACCGATGCCAGCAGCATAGCGGCAGCCGTCGACGCGGCCGGGCCGGTGGATGTGCTGGTCAATAATGCCGGCGTGGGGGCCGCTGCGCCGTTCGAGCTCACTGGCGTGGAGCTGGCACGTCAATTGTTGGAGACCAACACCCTGGGGACCATGGCGGTGACTCAGGCTTTCGTGGCGCAATTTCGCGCGCGTGGAACTGGCACCATCGTCAACGTGACCTCATCCGTGACGCTGAAAGCTCTGCCGCTGGTCTCGATGTACACGGCCAGCAAAGCTGCGGTGAACGCGTTCTCGGCTTCCCTGGCGGTGGAACTCGCGCCGTTCGGTATCGGTGTCAAGATCGTGCTGCCAGGGCGTTCGCTCGAGACGCAGTTCGGCAGCAATGCCTATCGCCACGGCTTGGAGAGTGCCGACTACGCGGACCTGATCCAGAAGACGGTCGAGCAGATGACCGACGAGTCTGGGCCGATGACTCATGCCTCCGACGTGGCCGAAGCGGTATGGCTCGCCGCGACCGACCCGACGGCGCCTATGCGGATTCCTGCTGGAGAAGATGCTTGCGAATGGATGCGAGAGGCCAGCACCAACCGCTGATGCTGCGCCTGTCACCGAGCGCAAAGGCGCCGTGCGACGCTGAGGTGCGTGTCTGATGCTGGGAACTTGTTTGTATAACTTTTAAGCGCTGGCTGCTTCTAAGCGCTGGCCGTATCCCGATCGATCAGCCAGACGTAAAAAAGCCGCGCAGACGGGGGGAGCGCGGCGAAGGGAACAGTCAGTCAAGCGGCGGGACGTTTGGTCTCGGCGCTGAGTTGGATCAGTACGCTTTCCAGATCGTCGATCTGGCAACGCAGTGCGGTGCAGTTGGCGCAGGTTACGCCGCGGCCGTGGCTCGCATTCAGTGGAATGTAGAATTGGTCGTGGCTGCAGATACTGCAGTTCATGTCCAGTTTGACCGGGGTCCTGCCGTGAATGTCGTTGGGCCGTTGGGGCCGTGAGCCGATGCCCGCTTCCATGCGAGCATCGGCTTGCTGGGTGATGCTTGGCTTCATGCCGCCTTCCTTGGCTTTCATGAGTCTGGCGCTGCTGATTGACGCAGAACCTGATGTAGAGGCAATCCATGCCGGGTTGGTCTCAGCAATCCGTGCCGCTGCTACCTCGCTGGCCATCCGTGCCAGCGATGAGGAGAGAATGGCACGACTTCAAAAGTTGTACAAGAATTATCTTTGTACAGCTATGGAGGAGATTTCCGATGGCGGCTTACAAGCAGCGCGAGTGGGTGAAGTGGAAATGGGGGCCTAACTGGGCGCAGGGGCAAGTGACCAAGACGTTTCGCGAGAAGGTCACGCGAAAGTTGCAGGGCAGTGAAGTCACCCGCAAGGGCAGCGATGAAACCCCGGCGTACCTGATCAAGCAGGAGGACGGTACGCGGGTGTTGAAGCTGCATAGCGAGTTGGAAAAAGCCTGAGCGCCTGCGCGTCGGAAGGTCGGGCGCGGATCGCACCGGTTCCGTGGAGAGTCGCAAGGCAGGTACGAAGCCAGGAGAGATTCGAGCCAAGGATCGATTTGAGCAAGGGTCGATCTGGAGAAAGCACAGGCATAAAGAAAGGGAGCCCGATATCGGGCTCCCTTGGGTTCTGACTCATGCTATCGGGCGCTTGCGAATACTGACTTCACGCGTGACCCGAGTCAGGGCCGTTAGGCCGAGTTACATCTGCGTGAAGCTGACTTCGACGCTGCCATTCTGGCTATGATTCACCTGGCTGACGTTCTGCAGCGCCTGGGCGGCGGCATCACTCTGGCCGTCGTTGGCAAGCGTGCTGCTGACGGGGGCCACGTGAGTGCGCAGCTGCGTGGAGCTTGCGACGTTATTCAGCGCGGCGTCGGCAGCGGCGCTGTGGCCACCCTGGACGGTATCGACGCTGTAGCGAGTCGGCAGCGCGTGATACTGCGCGGTCTGCTCGATGTTCAGTGCCTGGCTCTGGCGATCGAAATGACGCTCGGTCACGGCGCTGTTGGCTTGGGCGATAGCCGGGAGTGCAGCGGCGATGGCGATAGCGGCGAGAATGCGAGTTTTCATGGTGTACCTCCAACTGTACGTTCGTTCTCTTGGCCGGTCCGGCCTTGATCTGTGGAGGCATTATGGGAGGCTACCTTTTAGTCTGCTAATCAAGTCGGGTGAATTCGACTATCGATACGATCGATATTGGGTTCATGGTCCATATCCTGATGAGATAGCCGGATTTATTGCGGCGCGTTGTCCATGGGTCAACTGCCCAGGGGTAACCGTCGATGTGCAACTTTCGGGGGTATTGGCGGCTTGTCGGTTCGTATCGGTGGAACGCTGAGCGAAGCGCTCCTGCCCCTCGATGAAGCGCTTTTGCCCCACTTCTCCGGGCGCTCCATAATGTCGCCTTCAACGACCGCCCATTCCGAGAGTCACTATGTCCCGTCCTCCCCGGCAATCTCGCCCCGACGCGTCTCTATCATCCGACGAATTTCGCGCGAACGTCGGCGATGTCGCCTATCTCCGCGTGACCAAATTGGGTGATATCGGCGCCTTTCTCAACTGGGGGCGGCCAAAGGATCTGCTGCTGCCGTTCGGCGAGCAGCGTTTTCGGCCGGAAGCGGGCAAGCGGGTGCTGGTGATGATCTACGTCGACGACCGCATGCGCCCCGTCGCCAGCATGAAACTCGACAAGTTTCTGCAGGATGAGTCGGAGGGGTTGGCGGCCGGCGAACCGGTGACACTGGTGATCAGCGACCTGACCGATCTCGGCGCCAAGGCGATCGTCAACAACCGCTTCTGGGGCCTGCTCTACCATGATGACATCTCGCGTCCCTTGCGGCGCGGGGACCGGATGACAGGCTACGTCAGGCGGGTTCGCGACGATGCACGGCTCGATCTTTCGCTGCTGCCGCCGGGCGAGGCACGGCTGGATCTGGTCGGTGACAAGATCATGGCCGCGCTCGCGTCGTCGGGTGGCGATCTCCCGCTGGGTGACAAGAGCCCCGCCGAGGAGATCAAGCGCCAGCTGGGCGTGAGCAAGAACGCCTTCAAGCAAGCGATCGGCCGACTCTACAAGCAGCGCCGGATCACGATCGAGGAGACCCGCATCAGGCTGGTCACTGACGAGTGACGGCGGGGCGGCATCGAGTGCCCCTTGGCGTTACCACATCCGCTTGAGCAGATTGTCGCGACGAAACAGTTGGTGCCACAGTACAGCGGCGATATGCAGCCCGATCACGTAGTAGAAAGCGTTCCCCAGTGTTTTGTGAATCGACTCCAGCGTGTGCGCAATCGCGTGGGATTCCCCCCATGGAGAGGGGAGGCTCAGCGCCAGGCCGGGCACGGGAATCGCCCCTTTACCGAGCCAGACGGTGAAGACGCCCAGCAGCGGCTGCGCCAGCAAGAACGCATACAGTGCCCAATGCGTTACGTGCGAAAGCCTCGAGAGCAGCGGCGACAGCGGCACCTCGAGCGGGGGCGGCGCCCGCCTCAATCGCGCGATCAACCGCGGAACGGTCAGCAGCAGGACGGCAATGCCTGCCCAGAAGTGACTTTGCAGCAGAATCTCGTTGGCCGAGCGTGAGAACAGGTCCGTCGACAGGATGAGGGCATAGGCGAGAGCGACCATCGCGGCAACGGTCCAGTGCAGGTGACGCGCCGTCGCCGAGTAGCGATTCGTCGAAGGCCTGGGGTGTGAAACGCGATCCACGGCTTGAATTCCTTTCAAAAGAGCGACGGAATCGATCCTAGGCGGCCACGGCTTAGGTTTGGCTTAAGCTGGGGAAGACAAACTGAAGATTCGCCGCCGTGCGGTATCACGTTGGAGTGGGCCATGAGTATTCCCAAGGAGCGGCACTATTCGGATCGTCTCGGGTGGCTGCGCGCTGCCGTGCTGGGCGCCAACGATGGCATCGTCTCGACGGCGAGCCTGGTGATCGGCATGGCGACCGCTGGCGCGACGCTGGTCAGCGTTCTCACGGCGGGCGCGGCCGGCGCGGTTGCCGGTGCGATGTCGATGGCGGCGGGCGAGTACGTTTCCGTCAGCTCCCAGAAGGACACCGAGCATGCCGATCTCAAGCGGGAGCGACGGGAGCTCGCCGCCAACTATGACGAGGAGGTGCGGGAACTCGCGGAAACCTACGAGACACGCGGTCTCTCGGCCGAGATGGCCCACGACGTCGCGATCACGTTGATGGCGCACGATGCGCTGGCGGCGCACGCCCGCGACGAACTGGGTTTCAGCACGATCAATCGCGCGCGCCCGCTACAGGCGGCGTTGACCTCGGCGCTTACCTTCCTCTGTGGCGCTGTTCTGCCGCTGATTGCCGTGCTGGCGGCGCCGAAGCAGGCCTCGGTGATGGTCGTGGCGGCAGGCTCGCTGCTGGCGCTCGGGTTGCTCGGCACGCTCTCGGCGCGCGTGGGCGGGGCGCGTATCGGCGCCGCCGTCGTGCGGGTCGTGCTCTGGGGCGCGCTGGCGATGCTCGCGACCGGTACCGTGGGATGGCTGTTCGATATAGCGGGCGGCTGATGGCCACGGCTCGTGGTCTGGCGCCATGCGCAAGGCGGGTGTGACGCCTGCGGCCAGAGGCTGAATAGCGCGCCCGTCTGGCCGAGAAGGTGATCGCGCTCTGTACTACCTTGGGGGTTATCGTCCGCGGACGGACGACACCGGTTCACGGTGGCAAACCACGCTCAAGGAGGAGTCGACATGGTCAAGAAGACCGAGATTCACGCGCAGCAACAGTCACTGCCCGGCAAGGAGAGCCTGATGCAGCCGCCGGCGGAGTTCATCCGCCCGGACTATCGCGGCAGTGGCAAGCTCGAGGGCAAGATCGCCCTGATCACCGGCGCCGACAGCGGCATCGGCCGTGCCACGGCGATCCACTTCGCCCGCGAGGGCGCCGATGTGGCGGTGATGTACCTGAGCGAGGACGATGACGCTCGCGAAACGCAGCGCCTCGTCGAGGCGGAAGGCCAGCGCTGCCTCACGATCGCCGGCGACATTCGAGACGCCGCGTTCTGTCGCGCCTCGCTCGAGAAGGTCATCGAGACGTTCGGCGGGCTCAACATCCTGGTCAATAACGCCGGCACCCAGCAGGTCTGCTATGACCTCACCGAGCTCGAAGACAGCCAGTGGGAAAACATCTTTGCCACCAACATGCACGGCATGTTCTACCTGACCAAAGCGGCATTGCCTCACCTCGGCGAAGATGATGCCATCATCAACACGACATCGATCAACGCCTATGTCGGCCCCGAAGCGATGATCGACTACTCGGCGACCAAGGGCGCGATCGTGAGCTTCACCCGCGCGCTTTCCAACCAGGTCGTCGGTCGTGGCATTCGCGTCAACGCCGTGGCGCCCGGGCCCGTCTGGACGCCGCTGCAGCCGGCAACCTGGGGCGCCTACGACCCGCAGATGCTCGAGGATTTCGGCGCGCAGACGCCGATGGGCCGTGTCGGCCAGCCTTCGGAACTGGGTCCATGCTATGTCTTTCTGGCCTCACTGGACTCGTCGTTCATCAGCGGCCAGACGCTGCATCCCAACGGTGGCACGGTCGTCAACGGTTGAGTCGGCGTCGGGTGTTGTCGATGATGTATCCAGAGTTCACCGCATCGCTTCGGGCAGAGGAGGCCCGACAACCCATGCCAGGAACCACCGCTAATCTACCGTCGTCGCGATCGAGCTGGCTCGACCGGCCCGCGCATCATCACTGGCTCGAGAGCGAGGGCGCGCGCCTGCTAGCGTTCTATCGCGCCTCGCGTCATCCCGAGTGCGGCTTCGGGGCGCTGGACGAAGACGGCAATCTGCCGAGCGACGCCACTCCCGACACCATGATCACCGCCCGCATGACGCACTGCTTCGCGCTCGCCGCCATGCGTGGCGAGCCGGGAACGATGCCGCTGGTCGCTCATGGTGTCGCGGCGCTCAAAGGTGGCCTGCGAGATGCCGAGCATGGCGGCTGGTACGGCGAGCTACCGAAGGCAGGCGAGACGCAGACCAAGCAGGCCTATATTCACGCCTTCGTGGCGCTGGCCGCCGCCAGCGCCTGGCAGGCCGGCGAACCAACCGCCAAGCCGCTGCTCGATGACATCATCGAAGTGATCGAGACCCGCTTCTGGTCGGAAGCCGAAGGCCGCATGCGCGAAGGGTTCTCGCGGGACTGGCGCGAGGACGAGGCCTATCGCGGCGGCAACAGCAACATGCACGCGACCGAAGCCTTCCTGCAGCTGGCGGACGTTCTCGAGGAACCCAAGTGGCGCAAGCGCGCGCTCTCCATCGTCGAGAAGATCATTCACGCGCATGCTGGGCCCAACGACTATCGCGTCGTCGAACACTTCGACAGCGAATGGAACGAGTGGCGCGAGTACAACCAGGACACACCGAAAGATCCGTTCCGACCTTACGGCGCGACGCCGGGGCACGCCTTCGAATGGGCGCGCTTGCTGCTGCATCTCGAAGGCGGTCTGCTGCGTCACGGCGAAGACGCGCCGGGCTGGCTGCTGGAAGACGCCCGCGGCCTATTCCACAGCGCCTGCGAGCTGAGCTGGAACGTCGACGGCGAGCCAGGCATCGTCTACACCCACGACTGGAACAATCGCCCTGTCGTCCACGAGCGCATGCACTGGACGCTGGCGGAAGCTGCCGCCACGGCCGCGATGCTGCTCAAGCGCACCGGCGATGCCGGCTATGAAACCTGGTATCGCACCTTCTGGGATTACATCGATCGCTTCCTGATCGACCGCGAGCGCGGTAGCTGGTGGCAGGAGCTCGATCGGCACAACAACCCCTCCAGCGAAGTCTGGAGCGGCAAGGCCGATCTCTACCACGCCTATCAGGCCACGCTGCTGCCGCGTCTGCCGCTTTCGCCGACCATGGCGAAAGCGATTGCCGAGGGCGCGCTGTAAGCAGTGCACGTCACCGGGAACGACGAACGACAGCGGCGGCCATTCGGCCGCCGCTGTCATGTCATCGAT
>NZ_BMZI01000002.1:517117-587194 GCF_014652715.1 Salinicola rhizosphaerae
TCCGCGAGCCAGGCCCGTGTGCCGGCTTGGCCCTCGCGCTCGGCACGGTCCGCTAGCTGAAGCGCCAGTTCGATATCGCCGGCCTTGAGTGCTGCCTGGATCATGCGGCGGTAATCCAGCGGTTCACTCGTCTCGGGAGACTCACGGCCTCTGACCGACGCTGGCGGCTCGGCGACCTCAGCCGTGCGCTGCATAGGTGCTGGCCGGGGGCTCTGATCCGAGACGAGCATAGGCGCTTCGCCCATCAAGGGAGCCACTTCCAGGATGATATCGCCGGTTGCCGTGTGCGTCGCGAGCGGGTCGGCGGTCGCGGGTTCGGCCAGCCCTCTTACCCGGGCATAGGCTTTCTCTTCCGACTCGTAGCGCGTCGTGGACGCGCGGTCCGCGGCGCTGGAGTAGACGATGAGGTAGCTCGCGGCCGGACCGGGCGTCAGACTGAATTCACCCGTCAGACGGGCGCCGGAAAATCCGCTCGGGCGACGCAGCGTCAGCGCTTCGCTCGGCATCTCCCTGACGGGGCGGTACGAAGCATCCAGGATCAGTATCGTGGGCGCAAAGAGCTGACCGTCGCGAATCGGGCTGGTCACGCTCAACGAGAGGGGGCCCCGACTCTGTGGCAGTTCGAAGGCATGGAAGAAGCTCTTGCCGTCACCGAAGTCGTGCGCCGGCGATTGCGGTGTGGCATTCAGCGTGATGCGCTCCTGCACGTCCAACGGGCGATAGGGTAGCGAGGCCAGCGAGGTACAGCAGTCGGGAGCGGTGGCCAAGGCCTGCTCTCCCGCCTGCGCGGAAACGCTCTGTGGTGGTGGCGTCATCAAAGGGGTGCTGCATCCCGCCAAGGCGAGCATCAGCGCCCCCAAGGGCAAGATCAGGCGATACGAATTCGACATTCGAGAACTCCCGCGGCGTCGAAAATGGCTCCAGAGCATCACGCTCCGGAGCCGCAAGGATCGAAACAGTACCGTCGGCAGACGGCCGACCGGCGTTCTCAGCTACCCCACCACACCTCCATCTGCGCGCCGAACGTCAAACCGTCCGTGTCGTCGAAGTCGACGTTGTTGGGCCCGGCGCCGGTATCCAGGGAATTGGAACTGCGAACGTCGTTCTGCTCCACGTAGGCGTCCCCGTTCCACTGCGCATAGGTGGCGAACAGGCGAATGGTCGGTCTGATCATGGCGCCGCGTCCCGCCGACCACTGCTGAGCGATGGTGAGTTTGGTCACGTGATGGTCGCTGTCGTTGTAGCCGACGCCACCGCTTTGCGGCGAGATGTGATCGTAGCCGAGCTCGACCGCGGTGCTCATGATGTCGCTCCAGTAGTAGACCGGGCGCACACCGGCGGAGAACCACTGCCGGCCTGTGTTGTCGTCCATGTCCTTGTCCTCGTAGACGAGAGCGTAGAGCATGTCGAGCTGATCCGGCACCAGCCATACCTGACCATGATCGAGCACTCGCCACATGCTGCCTTCCTGGCGCAGCGAGCCGGTGCCACGGCCGACCGCATTACCATCCCGCGTGATGATGCCGTCGGTGGCGTACTGCACGGCGAACTTGTTGCTGCCGCCGAACCAGTCGCTCTGGGTATGCTCGAGGGTGCCCATCCAGCCCTTGTCACCCTCGTCGTAGTCGACGCCGTACTCGTCGTAGTAATCCTTTTGCCAATCGGAAAGCGACGAGCGGCCGTAATCGAGGCCCACTTCCAGGGAGCCACCGGGATTGACGGGGATGCCACCCCACCGAACGTCGAGCGTGTCGTCGGAAATCTGCTGTCCGGCGTCGGGGAAGAGTCCATCGCCATCGTCGTCGCCCTCGCTTCGTGTCCACGAGAAGCTCAGCGCACCGGTGCCGACGTCGATATCCGAGATGCCCACGCCTGGCCCGGAGACATCCCAGTAATAGAAGTCATTCATATGAATGTCGTGACGCTTGTAGAAGCGTTTGCCCGCCCACAGCGTCGCCCCGGGCAGGCCGCCGAACACGTTCGTGCCGGAGACGTACATCTCTCGCAGGGAAATATTGTTGTCGTCGTCCTTCAACGACTCGTCGTCGTTGTCCTGCGCGGTGACGTAGGCGACGCGGCTGGCGAAATCGAAGGTCGTGTCCTGCTGCTGATAGAGCTGCGCGCCCAGGCCTATCTCGGCATAGGTCTCGCACTCGTTACCGAGACGATATTTGGCAGGTGCCCCGGCGGCCTTGAAGCAGGTCTGGCTACCTCCACCGGAGGTCGAGCCGATGCCCGAGCGAGCGTAACCGAAGAATTCCGGGTCGATATCGGCATGCGCCAACATCGGTAACGTACAAAAGGCGCCAACGATGGCTGCGCATAGCCGTCGGCGAGGCAAGTCGTGTGAGCCCAGCATGGTTCCCGTTCCTCTTGAATGTCGAGTGGTGTCTTGAATGTCGATTGGCGTTGTTCGATCCATCGAGTGTTGCCGCAACATCCATCGCCAATGACAAGCGCCTCATGACGAATGCCATTTGCCTTCCTGACATTGCCGATGGCCGTGCTCGGTCGTCCCCTTCGGCTTTAAAGTCCGCGGGGCTTTTTTATCGATAATGAGACAATGGGTAACGGATTTACCCAGGTCTGTTCATTGAATCGTGGCCGTGTGAATGGAGATTTTTATCATTGAAATCTCTCTCGTTTGGTCTCGAATGTGTTCCGCCCGTGACGCCCTATCGACTTGATGATCGAGGCGGCGTTTCATCATGTCCTGCTGATTGTTCGATTCATTGGATGAATTCCATCGGCCAACGGCTTTTCGGCGAGAGGATGTCGATAGCGTGGCGTTGTCGATAAAGACATCTTTGATAAAGACGTCGTCGAAAGTGCGGCGTTGGCATCTCGCGCCGATAATGACAGGTTTCTGTAAACTTTCATTCTGACTATGGTCTAGGCAGACCAAGGTCTTAGCTGTCTCTGCAGGGGTTCGATATAAAGCCTTGTGGAATAGGGTATTAGTCATGCGGCGGCATATTATTCAAACGTTTGTTCATACAAAAGTATTAAATATTACGCAGCCTGGTGGTTTTGTTACCCTTGATCTTTGTCGCGTTAAAGACAGACAAGCCGCGCGGCTGCCCTCAACTTTTCTTTATAAAACATGTTTGTGAAAGGTGGCGGGAGAGTGTGAGTGCGGTGTGCTATTTCGGTCCGCGAGCTGTCAGATTTATACGCTCGGGATGGTGATGAAGGGGGCTGGAAGATAGTTCGTTAACGGTCTGCGTCTATGGTTGTATTGTGACTCTTGAATGGCTGCATGATATTCCCCCTCAGTCCGGTCGGCATGGTTGCGCTAGTGGAATCTCGCGTGGACGCGAACCGGGGCAATCAATAAAAACGAGGGCTTTGGGAATGCACGCCATGACGAGAACAACGAAAGCTAGAACGCTGCTCAACTGCATGAGTTGCGCATTATTGCCTTTGGCCTTGGCCATCACTGGCGTCGCCCAGGCGCAGGATAACGGCGAAGTCGAGGTTCTGAACTGGTGGACATCGGGGAGTGAGGCAAAAGCCCTGGGAGCACTCAAGGACGATCTTGCCGAAAAGGGCATCGGCTGGAAAAACATGCCGGTGGCCGGCGGCGCGGGCACCAACGCCATGGCGGTGCTGCGTTCGCGTATCACTTCGGGGAATCCGCCAACCGCCGCTCAGGTTCTCGGTTATGACGCCCGTGACTGGGCCGAGCGCGATGCGCTGGCCACGCTCGATGACGTGGCAACGTCGGAGCAGTGGAACGACGTGTTTCCTGCCGCGATCCAGGACTTCGCCAAGCACGACGGTCACTGGATCGCGGCGCCGTTCGAGATCCACTCGACCAACTGGGTCTGGGCCAACAAATCGATGATGGATGAACTGGGCATCGAACAGCCGACCAGCTGGGATGAGTTCATCGCGTCTCTGAAGAAAGCCAAGGAGGCGGGCTATACCGGTCTCGCCTACGGTGGACAGCCCTGGCAGGACACCACCGTCTTCGAAAACGTGGTGCTCGCCACCGGTGGCGCGGATTTTTACCGTCAGGCGCTGATCGATCTGGATCCACAGGCGCTCGACTCCGACACCATGGTCGAAACCTTCGACAATCTGCGCGAACTGCTGAAGTACAAGGATGACAACTCGCCGGGCCGGGACTGGAACCTGGCAACGGCCATGGTGATCAACGGCAAGGCGCTCTATCAGATCATGGGGGATTGGGCGAAAGGGGAATTCCTCAACGCCAACCTGGAACCGGGCAAGGATTTCATGTGTTTCCGCACGCCGGGTACGCAGGATGCCGTCACGTTCAACAGCGACCTGATGATCATGTTCGAGACCGACGACGGTCAGCAACAAGCGATGCAGAAGACCATGGCCCAGATCATCGGCTCGCCGGATTTCCAGATCGCCTTCAGCCAGATCAAGGGCTCGGTACCTGCACGCACGGGGCTCTCCGCCGACAAACTGGACGCTTGCGCCCAGCGTGGCTACGAGCAGGTCAAGGCCGCCGCCGACAACGATACGCTGATGGGCAGTCTGGCTCATGGCTACGCCGCGCCGGCTTCCGTGAAGAACGCCGTATTCGACATCATCTCGTCGTTCGTCAACAGCGACATGCCCAGCGACGTGGCGGCCGAGCAACTCGCGGCGGCAGTACAGAGCGCGACCTCCTGACCTTTAGGGAAGCACTGCATAAATGTCTGCGCGAGCGAATCGCTGCGTTGCGTGGTACTGGGGCGCCAGTCCGATCGACACTCGCCTAACCCCAAGTTATGTCTCGTGTTCTGTGTTCCATGCGCCTTGCGGCGGAACGCCGCCCCGGTTATCTCGCTCGTCGATTTATGCAGCGCTTCCTTAGATCCCTGGATCGAAACCACGTATCGAGGTCACGATGTCCGATACCGCTTCGCCACACGGCAAGGGAGTGCGTGAGCGGTTGCAGCACTGGTTGCCCAAGCTCGTGCTGTCGCCCTCCTGCGTTCTGATTCTGTTCTTCGTCTATGGCTTCATTGCCTGGACCAGTTATATCTCGTTCAGCGACTCCGGCATGATGCCCGACTACGCCTGGGCCGGGCTGCGTCAGTGGTCGCGTCTCTGGAGTTCCTGGACCTGGGGCATCGCGCTGCACAACATCTGGGTCTTCGGGCTGCTCTATATCGTCAGCTGCACGGTCCTGGGGCTGCTGCTGGCGATTCTGCTCGACCAGCGCATTCGTGCCGAGGGCGCGCTGCGCACCATCTATCTCTATCCCATGGCGCTGTCGTTCATCGTCACTGGCACGGCGTGGCAGTGGTTTCTCAATCCCGGGCTCGGGCTCGAGAAGACGATGCACGACCTGGGTTGGGAGAGCTTCAGCTTCAACTGGCTGATCGACGCCAACATGGCGATCTATACGGTGGTGATCGCGGCGGTGTGGCAGGCGACCGGCTTCGTGATGGCGATGTTCCTGGCGGGCCTTCGCGGCATCGACGGGGAAATGATTAAGGCCGCCCAGATCGACGGCGCGCCGGCCTGGAAGATCTACGCGCGGATCATCATTCCGCAGCTGCGGCCGGTATTCCTCAGCGCCATCGTCGTGCTCGCCCATCTCGCCATCAAGAGCTTCGACCTGATCGTGGCGATGACCGGCGGCGGGCCGGGCAATGCCACCGCCGTGCCGGCGACCTTCATGTACTCCTACGCCTTCTCGCGCAACGAGATGGGCATCGCGGCGGCCAGTGCGGTGTTCATGCTGGCGGTGATCGCTGCGCTGATCATTCCCTATCTCTATTCCGAACTGCGGGAGCCGCGCTCATGAGTGTCGCCACGTCCGCCCGCGCGGCCTCGTCACCGGGGCGTCGTATCACCCTCGGCCGCGCGATTCTCTATGCGCTCCTGCTGTTCTTCGCCGTGCTCTATCTGCTGCCGCTCTACGTGATGCTGACGACGTCGTTCAAGCCGTTGGCCGAAATCCATCAGGGCAACATGCTGGCGCTGCCCGAGCAGTGGACTTTCGCCCCCTGGCGCGAGGCCTGGGGCAGCGCCTGCATCGGCCTGGAGTGCAGCGGGGTTCACGGTTATTTCTTCAACAGCATCAAGATCGTGGTGCCGGCGGTGCTGATCTCCGGCCTGCTCGGGGCGTTCAATGGCTATGTGCTGACCAAATGGAAGTTTCGCGGCCACAAGATCGTCTTCGGCCTCATTCTGTTCAGCTGCTTCATTCCGTTTCAGATCATCCTGCTGCCGATGGCGCGGGTGCTGGGAATTCTGCATCTGGCCAACAGCACTTCCGGCCTGGTGCTGGTGCACATCGTCTACGGCATCGGCTTCACGACGCTGTTCTTCCGCAACTATTACGCCAACTTCCCCGATGAGCTGGTGCGCGCGGCGCAACTCGATGGCGCCGGCTTCTTCACCATCTTCTTCCGGATTCTGCTGCCGGCCTCGGTGCCGATCATCGTGGTCACGATCATCTGGCAGTTCACCAACGTCTGGAACGACTTCCTGTTCGGGGTCTCCTTCGCCTCCGGTGACAGCGCCCCGATCACGGTCGCGCTCAACAATCTGGTCAACAGCTCCACCGGCGTGAAGGCCTACAACGTCAACATGGCGGCGGCGATGGTGGCTGCGGTGCCGACGCTGCTCGTCTATATCCTGGCGGGCAAATACTTTCTGCGCGGTCTGATGTCGGGATCGGTCAAGGGCTGAGGAATTCATGAGCTTTCTGCACATTCATCACGTTCACAAGCGATTCGGCGAGACCCATGTGCTCAAGGGCGTCGACATCGAGATCGAAAAGGGCGACTTCCTGGTACTCGTCGGCCCCTCCGGCTGCGGCAAGTCGACACTCCTCAACATGATCGCGGGGCTCGACTCGATCAGCGAAGGCGAGCTGCGTCTCGACGGCCAGCGCATCAATGAACTGCACCCCTCGAAGCGCGACATCGCCATGGTGTTCCAGTCCTACGCGCTCTACCCGAGCATGACGGTCGCCGGCAATATCGGCTTCGGCCTGGAGATGCGCAAGGTGCCGCGGGCGGGGCGGCGGGCCGCCATCCAGCGTGTCGCCGAGCTTTTGCAGATCGAGAACCTGCTCAAGCGTAAACCGGCCCAGCTTTCCGGCGGCCAGCGCCAGCGCGTCGCCATGGGGCGAGCGCTAGTGCGCGATCCGCAGCTCTTTCTGTTCGACGAGCCGCTATCGAATCTCGATGCCAAGCTGCGCGTCGACATGCGTACCGAGATCAAGCAGCTGCATCAGCGCCTCGGCACCACAATCGTCTACGTCACCCATGACCAGATCGAAGCGATGACGCTGGCGACACGAATCGCCGTGATGCGTGCTGGCGAGCTTCAGCAATTGGGCACGCCGCAGTCGGTGTACGACGATCCCAACAACCTCTTCGTTGCCGGTTTCATGGGCTCGCCGTCGATGAATCTTGTGCCAGCGCGTATTGCCGAGAAGGCGGGCGCCCTGGTGGCGCTGATCGAGACCGAGAAAGCCACCCTCGCGCTGCCCATCGTACGCGACCGGCAGGCGCTCACCGACTGGTGTGATAAAGCGGTGATGCTAGGGCTGCGCCCGGAGGCGATCACCGACCCGGCGAGCGCCAATCGTGACGGTGGCGAGATCTTCGAGGCTGATCTCGAGGTCGATCTGGTCGAACCGACGGGGGCCGATCTCTACGTCGTCACCCGGCTCGGTGGCACCAACGTCAACGCCCGCATGCGCCCCGGTTCGCCACCGCAATCTGGAACGCAAACCCGCTTCGCCTTCGACGTCTCGCGCATGGTGGCCTTCGATCCGGACAGTGAAGCGCGAATTCGCGATAGGGCGAGCGTCGGGTCGGCGCCGCTCGCGAGCTCGGCCTGATATCGGCTCCTTACATATTGGCGAGCCGCCGATCTACACGGGCGCTGGTCCATAGCCAGACACCGACGATCAGCGCGAACATGGCGGCGACGAGAAAGATCAGGCTGCGCGAGCCGGGAATGAATTCGCTGAAGGCGGAGAGAAACTGGCCGGTGAAGATCGCCATCGACAGGTAGGCCAGGTTGCGGCCGCGCAGTGCGGCGTGGCTCTGCTCGACCGTCATGTGGTTGACCAGCGGCACGGAGAGGCCGAAGCCGATACCCATGAGAACCGCGCCGACGAGCATCAGCGGCAGCGATGCGGCCAACGAGAACAGACCGTGGGCGACGGCATAGGCCGTGAATGCCACGAGCAGCGTTGTCGATTCGCCGACTCGCCCGACGACGCGGGGCATCAGCGCGGCGGCGCCGACCGCCACCAGTGACACGAACGAGAGAAAGTTGCCGGTTTCCGCTTCGTTCAACCCCAGGTCGTGAAGCTGGTAGGGCAGCACGATGACGCCGAGGAAAAACACGATCATCGAGGCACAGGCGGCGGCGTAGACCCGCTTCAACGCACGCCCCAGCGCAGTCGAGTCCGGCGTTTGTGCCCCTTCCGAGGAAGCCGGCGGTCGGGGCACGAATAGCCACACCATGAGCAGCATCAGCCAGGCGAAGAGATAGAGCGCGAAGGGCCACGACCAGGCGAGTCCGGCGAGAAAACCGCCCAGGCTCAGAAAGATCACGCCCCCCAACTCGATGCTCATGCCCTGGCGCGCGATCATCTTCAGACGCGCCTCTCCTTCGTAAAACGCCGATATCAGCCCCGTACCGGCAGACATCACCACGGCCGTGGCTCCCCCCAGCAGCAGTCGGTCCAGAAATACCGGCACGAGGCCATGCAGAAAGACGCCGCCAGCGCCCAGCAAGCCGTAGAGAAACAGACCGATGCACAGCGCGCGATAGAGCCCGAGCGCCTGAATGGCCCGGCCCGCTAGCGGCCCGAACAGGACCACGCCCAGCGACGGAATCGTCACCAGCCAGCTGGCTGCATCGGCGACGCCCAGCTCCCGCGCGATCGCCGGCAGGCCGGGCACGATGACGCAACCGACCATGATCGTCAGGCATGCCACCATCAGTAGCGTGAAGGCCCCTAGACGAGAAATTTTCACTTGTCCGTTCATCGGTACACTGTTCCGTATATAGGGATGGTGTCATGCTGGTTGGCGGTCGCTATGCTGTCAAGCGACGAGCGCGCCGGGTTCGGGGCGCGATAGGAGGAAGCCACGAGCTGGCAGGCGGATGACGTAAAAGGAGACGAGGTGAGCGAGACAGGCGGAAACGACAGCGGCGGCAAGCAGGTGGTGGCGCGGGCCGCGGCGATTCTCAACGCGCTGGAGAGCGAGCCGCGGGGCATGAGCCTTGGACGAATCGCCAAGGCGACCGATCTACCGCGTACCACGGTGCATCGGCTGGTCGTCTCGCTGGAAGCGCAGCAGCTGGTCGCGAGTGGCAGCGAGGGCATCCGCCTGGGCCCGGCGCTGGCGCGGCTGGCCGCTGCGGCCCATGTGGACGTGGCCGATATTGCCCGGCCGTTCGTCGAGTCGCTGGGGCGGCGCACGCGTGAGACGGTCGATCTCAGCGTCTATCGCGGCCGGCACGCGGTCTCGGTCGACCAGTTCGCCTCCGATCAGGAGCTGCGCGTCGTCTCGCCAGTCGGTACCGCCTTTCCCATTCACTGCACCGCGCATGGCAAGGCGCTGCTGGCGGCGCTGTCGGTGACGGAAGCCGAGCGCGTGCTGAACGAATCGCCGCTGGAGGCTCGCACGCCAGCGTCGGTGACCGACGCCACCGCATTGATGCGGCAGCTGGCGACGATTCGGCAAGGCGGCGTGGCCGTGGACCGGGAAGAACATGCCGAAGGCGTTTGCGGGCTGGGTATCGTCCTGAACACCGGCGCCACCGAGCGCTATGCGCTGTCGTTGGCGGTGCCGTCGCAGCGCTTCGCGCGTCAGCAGGAGAAGCTGGAAGCGGCGCTGCGCCAGTGTGCGGCCGAGATCGAATCGAAGCTCGGTATGACATGAGCCGGCAGCGGCCTGGCTGGCTGACGATCAGGCCGACGCCGGCGCCAGATCGAGCCGGTTACGGCGACCCGTTTAACGGCCCGAGTCAGTGAGCTCTCGACGCAAGCTCAGACATCCGTCAGCCGCCTGGCCATGACCGCGCCCGCCGCCAGCACCGGATTTACGACGGGGAGATTCGTGTAAGGCGCGACCAGTGCGGCGACATCGGTCGTCGCCATACCGGTGCAGGCGAGCGCAATGGTGTCGGCGCCTTCGGCCTCCAGTGCCTGCACGGCGGCAATGATCGCCAGCTTGCCGGCGTCCGTGTGAATGTCGTGAGTGCAGGCGACACCGTCCGGCTGGCGATAGCGCATCAGGCGTTCGCCGAGGCGGGCGTGGAAGACCGGCGGGGCGTCCAGCTCGATGCCGATGGCGCCGATACGAGTCCCGAGTGTCAGCGCCCGCTCGCAGCATGCCTCACCGGCGCCAACGACCGGAATCGATAGCGTGGCCTTGAGCTTCTTGAGGCCCGGGTCCGCGGCGCAGCTGACTATCAGGCCGTCGAGTGTCGGCGCCCAGTCGCGCGCCAGCGCCTCGATCTGCGGCAGCGCTCGGGCCAGCGTGGCGGCGTCATGGATGCCATTGGGCTGATCGGGCAGGCAGCGGGTTTCGAAGGCGAGCGTCGAATATCTTTCCGCAAGACTGGCTTGAATCAGGCGCTGATGATGCTCGAGAAAGGTCTGATCCGCCGAGGTCACCACGCGCAGAATGCCGATGCGTGTCATGCCTTCGCTCTCGTCGTCAACAGATCGTCCAAGCGACTGCCCGCCGCGATCGACTGCTCGCCATCGGCGGTGAAACTCACGCCGTCGAGTTCGCCGACGAGCGTCAACGAATCGCCGTCGCGGCGCAGCGCCGTACCCTCGCGCAGTGCGACCACTCGCGCCTCGGGATTGAGCGCCAGATACTCGGCCAGACGCTCTTCGCGGCTTTCGCCGTTGTGACCAGCCACCTTGCCGCTGATGAAGTGCGGATTGATCTGGAACGGCACCAGACCGAGCGTAGTAAAGCTTGGCGGTTCGACGATCGGCATGTCGTTTGTGGTGCAGAGCGTGGGGCCGGCGATGTTGGAACCGGCGCTCCAGCCGATAAAGGGCCTGCCCGCCGCGACGCGCTCGCGAAGCGCGTCCAGCAGGTCGGCGTCGTAGAGCCGTTTGACCAGCGCGAAGGTGTTACCGCCGCCCACGGCGACCGCCTCGGCATCACGCACGGCAGCGATGGGATCGGCGGCCTGATGGAGGCTCTCGAGCGTCAGTCCGATAGCCGCGAACGCCGGGCGAACCTGCTCGAGATAGGCGTCGAAGGTCTTGCCGACACCGGCGAAAGGGATGAACAGCACCCGACGAATCGGCGTGGGATTGGCATTGAGAAAATCGGCGATCAATGGCTGGGCGTGATCGAGATAGCCGGTGGTGCCGGCGCGGGAACTGCTCAACAACAGAAGACGTGACATGCGATGACTCCCGGCTGCAACGGACGGCCCGGCGTTGGCGGACGGGGCCGTCCGGTATCGGATTTACTTCGAGCCCAGCTTGAGGGTCGAGGAGAAGAAGCTGTAGAGCGCCGAGCCGGTGATGAAGCCGGCACCGAGGACATAGAGTTTCTGGCTGCCGGTGTTGCCGAAGCGCTTGACGACGAGCCAGCGGATGATCAGGGCCAGATAGATCACGATACCGGCGATCGGCGAGGTAATCAGCAGTCCGGTCGCCAGCAGCACACCGATCTGGCGCGAAACGCCGCCGACGGCCTGGATGATCGCCCCGACGACGCCCCAGATCAGGAGCTGCTTGGCGACTTCGAGACTGGCGCCGGCGTCGATGGTGGCGACGTAGACGCGGGCGACCGGCGGCACTAGGTCGGCAGCGAAGTAGGCGCTGAAGGCAAAGGCCACGATTACGATCGCCACGCCGAAGCTGAACAGTTCGGCGAAGTACTGCTGGCGCCGTCCATCCAGCTCATACGCTTCGTCACGACCCTCATCTCGAATCGTCCAGCCAGCCTTAAGGTCATAGGCCATGTCGGCGAACGCCGGGCCGGTGGCGACGGTGAATGCGACCAGCACGCCCAGCGCGGTGGTCGGAAATCCGAGCAGCATACCGATGACCAGGAAGATCAGCGCGGTGGCGAACGACGGGAACCAGCCCGAATGCATCGCCGCGATGCCGACGATCAGTTCGGAGGCCATGGCCGCCAGCGCCGCGAACACCAGCCAGCCGATCAGCATGCCCATCGACATGCCGGTATAGACGCCGGTGCCGAGCGCCAGGATCAGCGCAATGATCAGATAGGCGCCGAAGCCGCTCAGCATGGCGGTACGCATTTGCAGGGCGGAGCGGGTCGGGCGCTGAGTCGATTCGCCGTCGCTCTCCTTCTGACGGCGGTCGCGGCGCATCAGCAGCAGAATCTGCGCCAACGCGACCAGCCCGGCGCCGATCATGATTCCGTGCGGGATGTAGGCGCTGGCGATGTCGAACCCGAACAGGGTCTCGGAATAGCCGCGCAGGATCAGCCCCAGTGCCAGCGCGCACATGGCGAAGACGTTGGCGATCCAGGCGATACCGAACATGTCGGCGGGAATGCCGAACGCCTTGCCGACCACGCCGCCGACCATGCCGACCAGCAGAATCACGGCGTTATGGCCCTTGGCGGCAGCGGCCTTGAGCGCTTCCGCCGTGGCCAGCCCCGGTGGCCAGGCCGCGCGGGCCGAGAAGATCTTGCTGTCGAACGAGAAGTAGAGAATCGAGGCGTCGGTGATGACCGCCAACGCGGCGCCGATCAGCATCGGTATCAGCATCTCGGATTCGCCCATCAGAAACGGAATCGCCAGCGGCAGCAGCAGACCATTGGCGGCGGAGAAGGTCGCCCCCGAGATAGTCGTCTGAACCAGCGTCTGGCTTTCCAGCGAGCGGTAGCGGCGGAACATGCGCAGCGGGATGTAGGAGAGCAGAATCGCGATCAGCGCACCGATGATCGAAGTATTGGGTGTCACCCCGACGCGAGTGATCAACTCCATGCCGATGATCGCACCGAGCACGCAGACGATGACGTTGATGACCATCTGCCCGGGCGAGAAAAAGCGCGGGTGCCGGCCCGATGGCGTGGCATCGTCGGTGTTGACGGCGGTCGGCGGCGAAGTGACTTGTAGATCGTTGTCGTTCATGTCGTTGTCGTTCCCGTCATTACGGTTGTTGTCGTTGCTACAGCGGGCGCCGAGGAACCGTGCCGGCGGTTCGGGCCCGCGTTCAGCGTGCGAGCAGCAGGTTCGCTGCGTTGAACACGAGTTGGCGCGGCGTGAGCGTGCGCTGCCCGGAGAGTTCGGCGATTCGAGCCCGGTGGGCGAGGGTGTAACCCATGCAGTCCAGATAGAGCAGGTCCGGCGCTTCACCGTCGATTCGGTACGCCGTCGCCTCGCGCGCGGCACGCTCCAGCTCGGCGAGATCCCCATAAGGCGAGGCGCTCAAAGTCCCGACGCGAAAGCCTGCCGCTTCCCATCGCGCCCGCGTATTTGCCATCTGCCGCGCTTCCGGGCTCATCACCAGCAGGCGGCCTTCCGGGAACAGCGCCTGGATGCCATGACGCACCAGGCGTTTGGGCGAAAGCACCGGCACGCCCAGGTCGCGATAGTCCGGCAGTTCTCCGGTGCACAGCACGACGATGGCGTCGACGCCGTCTTCTCTCGCCATGGTGCGGATCGCGCTGTCCAATAGCGGCTCCAGATCCGGTTCGGCGATGGTCACCTGGCGACCGTCGCGCATGCGCGAGACCAGCAACTGCGGCTGATCGCCGACCGGATAGCGAGACTCGATCTCCTCGAGCGTCAGCGCGTCGAGCGCGCCGCGTTCGACAACCTCGATATCCGCTGCCAGGAGCACGGCGAGATCGTCGTGCAGGTCCGTGCGCGGTGCCTGGCCAATGGTGACGATGCCGAGTCGTACGTGGGCGGAGGCCGTGTTCATCCCCGCGCTCCGCCCTGCTGAAAGCGGGTCTGTTCGCCGTAGAGTTCCACCAACAGTGCGTACTCCTCGGCATCGAAGAACTGACAGAGGCCGGCAGTGAAGTCCTTGGCGACCTCGACCGCGAAGCGCGCGGCCTGCTCGATATCGACCTCATGACTGGCGCCGGTAGCACAGCCGGCGACGGCGGTTTCGGCGGCCAGCGCCACGCCGACGACCGGCGCCGTCGTGGCAACGGCCGGCTGCAGAATGCTGTTGAGGTGATGCAGGCCGTTGCCGTAGGGCGTGATGTCCTGCTGGGTCAGCGCGAAGACCTCCGGCAGGCGACCGGTAACGCGCGACATCACGTCCATCAGGCTCTCGCTGGTGCGCAGGATGTAGCCCTGCTTGACCGTCGGCGACATCGCCACGCCACGTACGTTGATGATGCGATTGCCCTTGGTGGTGTCGATGGAGACGATCGCGTCCATGGCCGGATCGATCTCGTGCTCCCAGGTGTCCTCGAAGCTGATCGGAGAGTCCATGAACGGCACCGGATGATGCTCGCGCGTCGGCGCATCGGGGCAGATATGCGTCGTCACGATCACGTCGCCGGCCAGCCGGTCACCGTTGACGGCCATGCCGATCAGCTTGGCCGCGGCGGCGCTCGCTGCCAGGGCGCCATCGCCGTCGGAGACATAGCCGACAATCTCCGGACGCGCACCGATGCCGCCGAGGCGGCCGATGACGCCGAGTGTCGGGGCGTCGCCACCGGCTTGCTTGCCACTGTGACCGGCAATGACCACATGCAGAAAATCCGAAGCGCCTTTCTCGGAGGTGACACGGGTGACCTTGACCGTCTCGGGCGCCGCGCCGCAGGCGACCAGGTATGCCTTGACCCGCTCGCCCGAGGCGCTCGGACTATCCAGGATTTCGTGCAGATCGATGACTTGCTTCAGCATGGTTGTCGGTCCAGATAGGCGAGAAAGGGATTTTCGAGTCAAGGCAGAATACGTGGCGGAATTAATCGGATAAATTTGAATGAAGAATGGATTGATTGGATATTCCGATGAATAACGTTACCGCCCGCCAGCTCGAAGCACTGATCGCCGTCGCCGATCTCGGCAGCTTCACGGAAGCCGCTGAAAAGCTTCATTTATCCCAGCCTTCGCTGAGTCATCTCGTGCGTCAGCTCGAGGATATCCTCGGCGTGAAACTGTTCGAGCGGACGACGCGCAAGGTGAGATTGTCCGAGCCCGGACAAGCGTTCCTGCCGGTCGCGGAGCGCGTACTGGCGAGGCTGGAACGCGGCATGCAGGATATGCGCGCACTGGCCGAAGGGCAGCGTGGACGGCTCAGCTTCGCCGCGTTGCTCACCGTCGGCGGCAGTCTGATTCCCGCCGCCATGGCCGAATTCCAGTCGCGCTATCCGGATATCGGCCTGGAGTATCTCGAGGAGAGTGACGAGCCGATCTATCAGCAGGTGATGGCCGGCGACGTCGACTTCGGTGTCAGTGTCGCGCCCGCCGCCGTCGACGAGGTCGATTTTCAACCGATCTACAAGGACTACCTCTATTTCGTCTGCTCGCCGCGTCATCCGCTGGCGGAGGCCGACGAGGTGAGCTGGCACCAGATCGTCGAGTGGCCGTTCATCGCCATGAAGACACGCACCAGCATGCGACGTCTGACCGAGCGGGGGTTCGAGATCGCGGGAAAACCGATGACGCCGGTGCAGGTCGCGGCCTATCAATCGACCATTCTCGGCATGGTCGCCAACGACATCGGCGTCAGCGCCTTGCCGTCATCGCTGAAGATGATGTTTCGCCGCGACGACGTCTGTCTGATTCCGATCCGCGAACGCCTCTATCGCGATATCGGTGTGCTCACCTCCCGGCGGCGCGAACTCTCGCTCGCCGCCGAGCGATTCATCGAAGTGTTGAAAGAGGTCGTCGAAGCCAACCGCTCGCTGCTACCGAGCCCGGCCGTGGATCGCGAGTCTTCTTCCTGAAAATGCGAATGATTGTCATAATTATTGACAGTCTTGGTGCGGCTGATAACAATCCTTGGGCTGATTGATCGATAATTCGGCGTGCCGGACACGCCTCCAAGGGAACACAATGAATAAACGCTCCTGCCTGCCGGTGATACCGGTGTGTGCGAACGGCCATGTCGTTCGCCTAGCGCCGCTCGTTCTTTTCTCGTCCGTGGCTGCACTGCTCTCTCCCTTGGCCTCGGCGCAGACCGATGACGAGGCCGCCCAGCTTGACGCGGTAACTGTCACTGCCTCCAACCTCTACGAGAATGTGGGTTACACGCGTCGCTCGACAACGGCCGGGACACGCTTCGATTTGAGCCCGCGCGAGATTCCGCAAGCAGTCAGTATTGTCACCGAGCAGCGCATCCGGGATCAGGACCTGCAGGACATCGAGGATGTGCTCTCCAATACGACGGGAATTTCCACCAGCCAGATCGACAGCAATCGCGTGTCGTTCTACTCCCGCGGTTTTCGTCTCAACAGCTATCAGTACGACGGTATCCCCACACTCAATACGGATAGTCGCTGGTACTTTGGCGAGGGCTCTCAGAACACGGCGATCTATGACCGTGTCGAGGTCGTTCGCGGCGCCAACGGGCTGATGACGGGAGCGGGGAACCCCGGCGCCTCGGTCAACTTCGTGCGCAAGCACGCTGACAGTCGTGAACTGACGGGTTCGGTATCCGGCACGCTGGGCAGTTGGGATCAGCGCCGAGGCGTGGTCGATGTCACCACCCCGCTGACTGGGTCAGGCGACGTCAGGGCGCGTTTTATCGGTGGCTATGACTCCGGTGATTCTTACCTGGATCGCTATTCAAGCCGCGAGAAGTTCGGTTACGCGATCATCGATGCCGACGTCACCGACAACACGACGATATCGGTCGGTTACGACTATCAGGATACCCACGCATCCTCACCGACCTGGGGTGGGATGCCGCTCTGGTACAGCGACGGTAGCGAAACCAATTACACGCGTTCGTTCAGCGTGGCGCCGGATTGGTCCTACTACGATTTCGAGTCCAAGAAGGTCTTTGCTCAGCTTGAGCACCGTTTCGACAGCGGTTGGGAACTGCACGGTACGGTGACCCACGAAGAGACGGATCTGGACGGCAAGCTGGCTTCTCCCTATTACGAGCCTTATTACTCATCACCCGACCCGGCCACAGGACAAGGTTCCTTCTTCTTTACGGGGTGGAATCGCGGCGAGCGCAAGGTGGACTCGTTCGATGGCTATGCCAAGGGACCATTTGCGCTTTTCGGACGCGAGCACGAGCTAGTCGTCGGTGGCAGCTACAGCGACCAGAGCAACGATTACGAAAACAGCTTCATCGATGGATTCGATCCCGGCGATCTCGACAACTGGAACGGCGCGGCGCCGAACGATGGCTGGCCCTCCTTCGTGCCGTCGGAGCGCGCGAGTACCCGTCAGCAAGCCGTGTACGGCGCCGTGCGCTTCTCGCTAGCTGACCCGCTGACGCTGATCGTCGGTGCACGCTATACCGACTGGCAGGGCAGAACCTGGTCGAGCGGCCTCGGCAACGCCTCACAAAGCGAAGACGACATTACGCCGTACGGTGGTTTGATTTACGACATCAACGAGGTCTGGTCGGCGTTCGTCAGCTATAGCGAAATCTTTCAGCCGCAGAGTTATCTCGAGGTGGGCGGCAATGGCTATCTCGATCCGCTCAAGGGCAAGAACTACGAAACCGGCCTGAAGGCGGCCTGGTTCGACGGACTGCTCAACGCCTCCTTCTCGGTCTTCCGGCTCGAGCAGGACAACGTGGCGGATGTCGTCCTGACGCCGGGCTCGTTGATTACCACGGCCACGCCGGTCAGCGAGGTGGTCAGCGAAGGCTTCGAGGCCGAGCTCACAGGTGCCGTGACCGATGATCTCGACGTCACGGCCGGATTCACCCACTACACGGCAACATCGGCTGAGGGCTCATTCAATACGGATCGCCCACGCACTCAGGCCAATCTCTTTGCCAGCTACCGCGTGCCGCAGTGGCGCCAGCTGACGGTCGGCGGCGGGGCCCGCTGGCAGAGTGATACCTTCGTCGATCAGCCGGCGCCCGGTGGCGGGAATCGCGAGTACGAGCAGGACAGCTACACGCTGGTCGATGTCTTCGGGCGCTACCAGTTCACGCCGGATCTGGCACTGCAGGTCAACGTGCACAACCTGTTCGACAAGAAGTACTACAGCTATTTCGACACCTACGGTGTCTACGGTGAGCCGATGAACGTGACGTCGACGCTGTCGTACTCGTTCTGATCCCGTCGCGATTCTCGCGGCGCCAAAAACTCGACCGCCATCCACGCGAGGTGAATGGCGGTCGTTTCGTCTCTTGTGACTGATCAATCCTCGAGCTTTGAAAGCACTCTCTGCCCGCGTCGCGTCCGACGAGCTCGGCGCATGCCGCTGGAGGCGAGCTTCCAGCCCACGATGCGGCCGATGCCGACTGCCATGCCGGAAGCGGCACCCCAGAGTAGCGCTTCGCGCCAGCGCACCTCGGGATCGTCCGGATTGACCGGCGGCTCGAAGGCATGACGCCGCGAGGTGTGCTTGAGCGATTGGCGCGTCGCCACGCCAGAGAGAATTGCGGTGGATGTGCCGATGATCGTCCAGAGCGTTTGCGGTTTCATGCTGGCCTCCTTGCCGAATGATCGTGTTCAGAATGGCCGATGATTGGTCATCTCTCCAGCCGGGCGCTTCGCTATCCGTTCAGCCTGGCGCTTCGGTTTGGCTGAATGACTCACGCTCTCGGCGGTGCGTCATCTGGTGCTCAGCGCCACACCGGGTCGGTGAGCCGCTCGGCGAAGAACCGGGCGAGCGCTTCTACCTTGGCGGGGCGAGCGCGAATCGTCGGGGTGACGAAGTACAGACCGCCCTGTTGCAGGGGCCAGTCGGTCAGTATCGTCTCCAGACGTCCATCGCGAAGGTATTCGCCGATCATAAATTCCGGCATTTCGGCGACGGCCAGGCCCGAGAGCACCGTCGGCAATAGGGCTTCTGCGTTGGTGACCCGCAGGCAGCCAGCGGGCATGACGGTCTCCTCGGCTCCCGCCGCGTCGACAAAGCGCCAGGCGTCGCTGCGCGCCCGATAGGCGTAGCCGAGGCAGTCCCGGCCATCGAGCTCGCGTGGATGCCGCGGCCTGCCCTGGCGCTTGAGGTAGGCCGGCGCCGCGACGATATAGCGGGCCACTGGACACAGGCGGCGTGCGACCAGCGACGAGTCCGGGAGAATCGCGATCCTGAGGGCGGCGTCGAAGCCCTGGCCGATCAGATCGACCGCCTCGTCGGAGAGATGGAGATCGATCGAGATATCCGGGTAGGCGCGGAAGAAGTCCGGCAGGATCGGCGCCACCCAGCGCAGTCCGAACGCCATCGGCACCGCAAACCGTATCAGCCCCCGTGGACTGGCCGATAGCTCCCGCGCCGCCTGTTCCACCTCCTCGGCGTCCTGGTAAAGGCGGCTGGCGCGCGCCAGCAGGCTTTGACCGAACTCCGTCAGCGCCAGCTGCCGCGAGGTGCGATTGAAGAGCCGGGCCCCGAGACGCGTTTCGAGCCGGCCAATCGCCCGCGAAACTGTCGCCACGGAAAGCCCGGTCACGCGCGCGGCTGCGGCGAAAGAACGCTCCTCCGCCACCTTGGCGAAAATGGCCAGGCCTTCGAAATCCGGCAATCTGCTCATGACGGGAACCTTTCTTGGTCTTCATTTTTGCAATGATACTTTGCAATCAATTCTATTTTGCGTTTTTCGGGGCGGGATTATGCTTTTCCTCAGTCACTGACACCCACCCGAGGAAAACACCATGTCACGCAAACTCGAAGGCAAGATCGCACTCGTCACCGGCGCCACCAGCGGCATTGGCCTGGCCACCGCCCAACGCTTCGCGCAGGAGGGGGCCCACGTCATCATCACCGGACGCCGGCCCGTCGAACTCGAGACGGCGGTGGCCGCCGTCGGTAACGCCACCGGCATCCGGGTCGACTCCAGCAAGCTCGAAGAGCTCGATACCCTGTATGAACGGATCACGGCTGAACACGGGCGTCTCGACGTGCTGTTCGTCAACGCTGGCGGCGGCTCGATGCTGCCGCTCGGCAGCATCACCGAACAGCAGTACGACGATACCTTCGATCGCAACGTGAAGGGCGTGCTGTTCACCGTGCAGAAGGCGCTGCCGTTGCTGGCCGAGGGCGCCTCGGTAATCCTGACCGGCTCGACGGCGGCCAGCGAAGGGACCGAAGCCTTCAGCGTCTACGCCGCTTCCAAGGCTGCCGTGCGCGCCTTCGCCCGCAACTGGGTGCTTGATCTCAAGGGCCGCCAGATCCGCGTCAATACGCTGAGCCCCGGCGCCACCCGGACGCCAGGTCTGGTCGAACTGGCCGGGCCCGGCGCTGCCGAGCAGCAGGGCCTGCTCGACTTCCTGGCCGCGAAGATCCCCATGGGCCGTGTCGGCGAGCCCGACGAGATCGCCAAGGCTGCAGTCTTCCTCGCCTCGGATGACTCGAGTTTTATCAGCGGCACCGAGCTGTTCGTCGACGGCGGCCAGGCCCAGATCTAAGTCCGGCGCCGTCGGCGAGCCGCTCCGAGCGTGGCCGGCAAGTCAGCCGGCCACCTCCTGGCGGCAAGCGGCAGCGAGCCTGGATCGAGTCGTCGTGTCGGATGCTCAGGTGCTCAGGTGCTCAGACACTCTCCCGCACCACCAGTCTCACGCCGAGGTCGAGTCGCTTCTCGTCCTCGGCGAGTTCGTCTTCGAGACTGGCAAGTAGCAGCCGCGCTACATGTTGGCCGATCTCTCGGCGCGGCGGTTCGATGGTGGTCAGCGGCGGCACGGTGCTGCGGGTGAAGTCGAGGTTGCCGAAGCCCGCGAGCGCGAGGCGGCCGGGAATGTCGATGTTCTGGCGCTGGCACTCGAACAGCACGCCGAGCGCGACCATGTCATTGGAGCAGGCGATCGCCTCGATCTCCGGGTGCGATTCGAGCAGATCACGGGTCAGCTTGCCGGTCTCCGAAGCGTCGCTGCGCCCGCTCAGCTCGCAAAGTTCGACCGTGCCGCCGGCGGCCTCGACGCTATCGCGAAAGCCGGCGTAGCGATCTCGCGCGCGCACGTCGCGCTGAAAGTTGGTACTCACGAACGCGGTACGGCGGCGGCCACTGGTCAGCATGTGCTCGGCGATCAGGCGGCCACAGGCGTGATGCGAGAATCCCACTACCATATCCAGCCCCGGCTGGCCGAAGTCCCACATCTCGACGATCGGCGTCCGGGTTCTGGCGAGCAGCGAGAGCGTACTGCGGCTGTGCAGAAAACCGGTCACCACTAGGCCGGCAGGATTCCAGCTCAGAATCGAGCGGATCAGCTCCTCCTCGCGGGAGACGTCGAATTCGGTATTGCCGATCAGGAGTTGATAGCCGGCGCTGCGCAGATGGCGCTCCAGTGTTTCCAGTGTCTCCGAGAAGAACGAGTTGGTGATGGTCGGCACCAGCACGCCGATGACGTTGGAGCGCGACGAGGCGAGCCCGCCCGCCATGGTGTTGGGCAAGTAGCCGAGCCGGTCGATGGCCGACTGAATCTGCTCGGCGCGTTGCGGCGAGACCTCGTCCGGGCGGCGCAGGTAGAGCGAGACGGTGCTGGGCGAGACATTCGCCAGCCTCGCGACCTCGCCCATGGTGATGCGTTGGGAACCGCGTCGCTGTCGTTTCGCCAATCCGTTCTCTCCTTACGGACTTGACCTGCTGGTCAGCAGGCTAGCCGCTATCTTGCGCCTGTTGGATATATATCGAAGCGCTATGAACTCAAGCCCCTTGCGCCAATAAGGTCATGAATTATTGATCGTTCCCATTTCGCCCCGTCGCGGTAGTGTACCGATTCAAGCGCGTGACTTTGCAGCCCTCGGTCGCTTGCGGTCGAACAAGACTTTGGTCGCGACCTGCGACGAATGGACGATGGCAGTCGATTGTTGCGCCTGAATCGTAGCGCTACGATTTTAAGCCAATTCGATCTTGTTCGCCCATCGACGAACGTTGAAGAGATGCATCGCGCTGAGAGTGCCGGTATCGGCAGAAATCGCAGCGCTACGAAAATGGAGCCTGACATGACATCTATTCGCACTTCCGGCGGCACGACACGGGTAGCGTCTCTCACCTCTCTCGCCTCTCTCGTTGCTGCGGCGCTGATCGGCACGAGTCCGAGCGCCAGCGCGGCGGACACGCTGGACGTCGTCGTGCCGTTCGCCGCTGGCGGCGCCACCGATATCGTCGCGCGCAGTTTCGAGCCGACTTTCTCGCAGCAGCTGGGCGTCACCTCGGTTGTGCGCAACGTGGCCGGGGCCAGCGCCACGGTGGGCACGGCAGAGGTCGCCAACAGCGAGGGCAACCCGAATATCATCGGCTACGAGCCGGCCGGCGCCCTGACCATTCAGCCCTCGCTGAAAGATCTGCCCTACGGCCCGGACAGCTTCACCTACATCTGCCGCACCGTCTCCAATCCGATGTTCCTGATGGTGTCGAAATCCTCTGACATCACCTCGTTCCAGCAGCTCTCGGACGAATCCCAGGAGCAGCCGTTCCTCTACGGCTCTTCCGGCCCCGGCACGCTGCCGCATCTGGCAATGGCTGCGCTCACCGTCAATAGCGATCTGAAAGCCCAGCACGTGCCCTACAGCGGTTCGGGCCCGGCGATGAACGCGCTCGCCGGCAACGAGATCCAGATCATGGCGGATACCGAGACCATTCTCGAGAACTACGATCTGCGCCCGCTGGCGGTGTTTGCCGAGCACCGCGTCGAGGGCTATCCCGACGTGCCAACGATGCAGGAGCTTGGCCTGCCGGAGATGGACTTCGCCGTGTGGCAGGGCGTCGTCGCGCCCAAGGGCATCTCGGATGAACGCGCCCAGCAGTACGCCGATGCCTGCAAGGCGACGGTCGAGTCGGAGAAGTTCAAGACCTTCGCCGAGAAGGCCAAGGCGGGGATCGCCTATCTCGGGCCGGATGACTTCAAGGCATATGTCGAGCAGCGCGTCGAGGCCAACAAGCAAGTGTTGAAAGACGCTGGCCTGACCGAGTGATGCGCGAATCCGCGCCACGTTGGAGGAGCGATCCATGCTGGCAAGCCTGATTCATCCCCGTGTGTTGACCGCACTGATGCTGCTGCTGGCGGGCGCTGGTCTCTCGATCAGCGCCTGGCAGGGGCCGGCGGACGCCATGCTGGTGCCGCGCATCGTGCTGACGATCTGGTGCGCGGTGGCAGCGTTGGTGCTGATCGGCGAGTGCGCCAAACGCCTGCCGCGAGAGGGAGGCGGCCTCTCGCCACTGCCGCTGTTGATGGCGGCGGTACTGGTGGCGGCGATCGCCATGGCGAGTCTCGGCTTTCTGATCCCGATTCTGCCGCTGGTCGCGCTGACGCTGTGGCTGTTTCGCATTCAGCGTCCGCTGCCGCTGGTGCTGGGCACGCTGATCATCGGCGGCGGACTGTGGTTTCTGTTCCACCACGTGCTGCTGATTCGACTACCGGCGCTGCTGACTAGTGGGCTGATCTGAAAACCTACACGATCTGCTGCGCGTCGGCTCTGCCGCGTTGAAAACAGGCTCCAAATGCTCATTTACACCCCCGTAAACTGCGCCTTCTCGCCTGATTTCGCCTTGCATAGCGCTAGCTCGCTAAATCGTGAGCAGATTCTGCGAACATAGGAGAGGTCGAAAATGGACGTGATACTCGCTGCGGCCGGCGATGCCTTCACCTGGCACGCGCTGCTCGCCATCGTCGTCGGCACCTGGGCCGGCATCATCATCGGTGGCTTGCCGGGGCTCGGTTCGGTCGTCGGGCTGACTATCTTCCTGCCGTTTACCTTCGGTATGGATGTCATCACCAGCATGGCGCTGTTGATCGGCGTCTATTGTGGCTCCGTCTACGGCGGTTCGATCACGGCGATCCTGATCAACACGCCCGGCACGCCGCAGTCGGCGGCGACCACCTTCGACGGCTACCCGATGACCCAGCAGGGCCGCGTCGACGAGGCGCTGGGCTGGGCGACCTTCGCCTCCTTCTTCGGCGGCGTGCTGTCGTGTGTGCTGCTGATCTTCTGCGCGCCGCAGCTGGCCAAGTTTGCGGTCAACTTCGGCTCGGTCGAGGTGTTCGCGCTGGTCTGTCTGGCGATGCTGTGCATCGTCGGCGTCTCCCAGGGCAGCACGCTCAAGGGGTTAGTCTGCGGGATGATGGGCTTCTTCTTCTCGATGGTCGGCAGTGACCCGATCACCGGCGCGGATCGGTTCACCTTCGGCAATTACTCGCTCAGCGCCGGCCTGACGCTGATTCCGGTGGTGGTCGGTGCGTTCGCGCTGTCGGAAGTGTTCGTGCGTTTCGCCACCCGTGACGACGAGGCGGCCAAGATTCCCGAAGCGCGCCTGCGTCTCCCCGGCTTGCGCGAGATCGTGCGCCGCGGGATCGAGCTGATACGCGGCTCGTTCATCGGCAGCTTCGTCGGCGCGCTGCCGGGCACCGGCGCGGCGGCGGCGGCCTTCATCAGCTACGCCTCGGCACAGAAGCTCTCGCCACGCCGCGCCAATCTCGGCAAGGGCGAGCCGGACGGTATCATCGCCTCGGAGTCGTCCAACAACGCCGTCACCGGCAGCTCGTTCATCCCCACGTTGGCGCTCGGTATTCCCGGCGACGTGGTCACCGCGATGATGATGGGCGCGATGGTGATTCACGGCATCACGCCCGGCGTACGGCTGATGGCCGACCAGGCCCAGACCGTCTATTCGCTGTTCGTGGTGCTGATCATCGTCAACGTGGCGATGCTGATCTTGAGCAAACCATCGATCGGTCTGTTCCGTTATCTGTTCAAGCTGCCGCAAGGCTACGTGATGGGCGGCATCGTCATGTTCAGCTTCATCGGCGCGGTCTCCGTGCGCGGCAATCCGCTCGATCTCATCGTCATGGCGCTGACCGGCGTGCTGGCCTACGTGCTGCGCCGCGGTGGCTATCCGCTGGCACCGCTGGTGATAGGCATGGTGCTGGGGCCGGAGCTCGAGAGCTCGCTGCGCCGAGGACTTCTGATCTCGCGCGGCGACTTCTTCGCCTTCTTCACTCACAGCGGCATCGCGAGCTTTCTGTTCGTGCTGATCGGCCTGTTCGTGGTGTGGACGCTGTGGTCCTCGTTTATCCAATGGCGCCAGCACGTGAATGCGCGCGCGGATGCCGTTCCGTCATCAGGAAACCGCCAATGATCATCACCGATCTCAAGACACACGTCCTCGCCGCGCCGCTGGAGCAGCCATTCTCGTTCTCTCAGGGCTGGGTGCATCAACGCACCGCCATGCTGGTGGAGATCCATACCGAGGATGGCCTGATCGGCTGGGGCGAATGCGTCAACCACGGGCTGCAACCGCCGCAGGTCGCCCAGGCGATGGTCGAGCACGCGCTCAAGCCGCTGGTGATCGGGCGTTCCGTGTTCGAGCGCGAAGTGCTGTGGGAGACGATGTACAACCAGACCCGGCCATTCGGGCAGAAGGGCGCGGCGCTCTTCGGTATCGCCGCGATCGATATCGCGCTGTGGGATCTCGCCGGCAAGGCGCTGAAACAGCCGATTCACCGCCTGATGGGCGGGGCGTTTCGCCACGAGATTCGCCCCTACGCCACCGGCTTCTACCGCCGCGAGGGCGGAAAGTATCCCGAAGAGGTCGTCGAGGAGGCGCTGCGCCATCAGGCCAACGGGTACCGGGCAATGAAGCTCAAGACCGGTTTCGGCATCGAGGCGGACATTCGCGACATGCGCGCGGTGCGCGAAGCGGTCGGCGACGACATCGTCCTGATGATGGATGCCAACTGCGCCTACAGCGTGCCGGCGGCGCGGCGCATTCTGATGGAGCTAGAGGAGACCCGCGTGCATCTGTTCGAGGAGCCGCTGAGCCCGGAAAACCGCCACGGCTATCGTGAACTCAAGGGGATATCGCGCACCTGGATCGCCGCCGGCGAGAACGAATATTCGAAGATCGGCTACCGCGACTGGATCAGCGAAGGCGCGCTTGACGTGATCCAGCCCGATCTCGGCGCCGCCGGCGGCCTGACCGAATGCCAGAAGATCGCCGCGCTCGCCCAGGCGTTTCACGTGCCGCTGATTCCGCACGTCTGGGGCTCCGGTGTCGGCCTGGCCGCGGCGGTGCAGTTCATCGCCACACTGCCGCCACAGCCGCTCTCGCTCACGCCGGATGAGCCGATGCTCGAATACGACCAGTCCGCGCACCCGTTCCGTCAGGAGCTGATTGGCGGCGAGTTCTCGCTCAACGCCAACGGCTGCGTCGAGGTGCTCGATAAGCCCGGCCTCGGCATCGAGATCGATCGTTCGATCATCGACCAGTACACAATCCGCTAATCGACGCCGACAGGAGATCGCATGAACCGGAATCGAAAAGTTCTGCTGCTGGGCGTCGACGGCCTGATCCCCGAACTGGTCGAGCGCTTCTGCGCCGAGGGCGTGCTGCCGAACATCCAGCGCCTGCGCGACGAGGGCGGCTCGACGCGCCTGCTGCCCTATATCTCGACCTGGGGCGACACCAATTTCGTCAGCTTTCTCACCGGCCAGGCGCCGGGCACGAGCTGGGTCGGCCAGCGCCAGCCGCCGAGCGGCACCGGGCATCTGCTGGAGCTGATGCGCGATGCCGGGCAGCGCGCCGCGCTGGTCCACTTCCCCGAGAGCCTGGTGCCGGCGGGCGAACGCGATCTCTGCTTCGCGCCGTTCTACAGCGGCAGCGGCCCCGCGCCGATGGAGCTGGCGCCGGCGTGTCTGCACAGCACCCATCTCGATCAGTGGACCAGGACCGTTTCGACTGCCACGACCGAAGCGCTGGGCTGGCCGCCGACCGGCACGCTCGCCCATCATCAGAAGCACAACCGATTCGCCATCGAGCGCACGGACGATGGCTTCGTCGCGCTGATTCCCGCGCATCGTGCTGAGCCGGTGAGGGTCAACTTGCAAGCGGACGGCGAACGCCTGCGCCTGACGGTGGCGGGCAGTGAAGCGAGCCTCGGCGTGGGCGAATGGAGCGACTGGCTGCCGCTGGTGGGCGTGCACGCCATTACGGGCAAACCCGGCGCCGTGCGCTTCAAGCTGCTCGATTACGACGTTACCAATGGCAAGATCGACCTGCTGCAGTCCCAGGTCACCGCGCCGGCGGGCGGCAGCGGCCGGCCGGGGCTGGCGCGCCGGCTGATCGAGCGCCACGGTCCGTTCATCTCCAAATGGACCGTCTCCGCCGACCCGGACACGCGCTACTTCGAGACCAGTTTCGAGGAGGGGCGCTATCAGCTCGAATGGCTGGTCGACAGCGCCCTCACGCTGCTCAATGACGAGGGCTTCTCGCTCTTCGCCACCGTGTTCCGGCTCAACGACGAGACGCATCACACCTGTCTCGCCCAGTGCGATCCCGAGTCGAAGTTTTATCAGGCCGATGATCACCAGCGCTATCTCGAGGTGATTCGGGGTTCGTATCGCATTCTCGACGATGCCGTGGGCCGCGCCCTCGAGGGCTGCGACGACGACACCACGCTGGTGCTCGCCTCCGATCACGGCGACGTGCCCAACTCGCACCTCTGTGATATCCACAGGCGGTTGGCGGAATTCGACCTGTGCACCATCGACGCCGAAGGCAAGGCCGATGTGGCGCAAAGCCAGGCCTTTCTCAAGGACGAGCGCGGCGGGCTGGAGATCTTCGTCAACCGCGATCTCGTGCCGGCCGCCGAGATCGCACGCGTGCAGACGCGCATCCTCAAGGCGCTGACGACCTGGTATGTCGAGACCGACGCTGGTGAGCGCAATGTCGTGGCACTCGCGCTCAAGAAGCAGGATGCCGCACCGCTCGGCTACTGGGGCGAGCGCATGGGCGACGTGCTTTTCGCCTACGCCCCCGGCTTCGTCTGGGGCACCAATCAGCGCGGCGATACCGTCGCCGAGCTCGTCACCCCCGGCGCCAACCACGGCCCGCAGATACCCTCCGCGAGTACCGCGTTCGCCTCCAACCACGGCATTGCCTTCTTCCACGGGGCGGGGATTCGCACCGGCGTCGAACTGCCGTTCGATACCACCCGCGGCGTCCAGCGCATGGATAGCCCCGGCGCCACCTTCGCTCGGCTACTCGGGCTCTCGACGGATTCGCTGGACGGGAAAGTGTTGGAGGGGTTGGTGGAGTAGGAAGTGGTTGAAAAGGCGTCGCTCGATGCTCGCGGCGATCTTGCTCGGCGATGCCTTTTCGATGATCCCTGCAGATCTACTTCAGGATGGGTTGGAGAGTGGTAAGTTGGCTGGGGCCAAATTAGCGTGGGCAGATTCGGATATTCCAGACTTTTGCTCAGTTATGACAGGGAGTTTCAGCGCATGGATCAGCACATCACCCACTCCTCCTACCGCGAGCGCTTGATCGAGCATCCGCATCGCTGATATCGATACCATTTACGTGCTCAGGTTTCAGTTTCTGCGAAACACGAGAAATCGGGTCGCGGGCGATCCTTGGCTCAGGCAATATCCTGACGAAGCCCACGGATGACACTGACAGGAAGCCTGGATGACGCTTGCCGAGCAACTTGCCCACGCCCGCACGGGCGCGGTCTATAACGATCTGACGGCCGAGCTGATCGACGCCAGAGAACAAACCGTTCTGTTGACCAACCGCTACAACGCCAGCTTCGGCGCGACGCCGGATGAAAGGGAAGCGTTGCTGAGAAAGCTGCTGGGCCGAGTCGGTAAAGGCGTCCACTTCGAGCCGACCTTTCGCTGTGAATTCGGCGTCGGTATCGAGATCGGCAATGATTTCTACGCCAATTTCGACTGCATCATACTGGATGCCGGCGGCGTCACGATCGGCGACAAGGTGCTGTTCGGCCCTAGAGTCGGCATCTATACCTCCGATCATGCGATTCATCCGGAAGAGCGCGCGGCCGGCGCCTGCCGCGCTCGCCCGGTCACTGTCGGCCATCGTGTCTGGATCGGCGCCGGGGTCCATATCAATGGCGGCGTGACGATCGGTGAAGACAGCATCATTGGCTCGGGGAGCGTCGTTACCAAAGACATCCCGGCTGGCGTCATCGCCGCGGGCGTTCCCGCCAGGCCGATTCGCGAGATTACCGAGGCCGACCGGACGGGATTCCGGGCATAGCCGTCACGCAGCCCAGCGCCACGCACGATCAAGCGAATGTGCGAAATGTGCGTCTCTATGGCTTGCCGGGAGAGTCATCCGAGGCTACTCGCCGCGTTATCTCAAGATCGCCGGGCAGTGGCGAGATCACGAACGTTTTACGCTGACGGTGGAAGATTGGGCCCGCGTCATATCAGAAACCAGGCGCTGATGCGTCGTGTCGCAGGCACCTGATCTGTAATAACGGTTCACACTCCTTCCTGCGCCGGCAGTATCTTCCTCAGAAATTGCCGCGTGCGTTCGTCCTTCGGCGCGGTGAACAGCTCGCTCGGCGGGGCTTGTTCGATGATGCGGCCCTGGTCCATGTAGACCACGCGGTCGGCGACTTCGCGAGCGAACTGCATCTCGTGGGTGACGACGATCATCGTCTGGTGCTCGGCGGCGAGCTGCTTCATCAGCCCCAGTACCTCTTCGACCCACTGCGGGTCGAGCGCCGAGGTTGGCTCGTCGAACAGGATCACCTCGGCGTTGGCGGCCATGGCGCGGCCGATGCCGACGCGCTGCTGCTGGCCGCCGGAGAGTGAGGCGGGGTAGGCATCCGCCTTGTCGGCAAGCCCGATCCGCTCGAGGATCTCCCGCGCCCGGGCATGCGCCTCGCGCTTCGGCATGTGATCGACCACGATCATGCCCTCGGCGATGTTCTCGAGCGCCGTCTTGTTGGCGAACAGCGCATAGTTCTGGAACACGAACGCCGTGCGCCGGCGTAGCGCCAGAATCTGCTCGCGCGTGGCGCGGCTCGCATCGACCGTCAGATCGCCCACCGTGAGCGAGCCGGCATCCGGCGTTTCCAGAAAGTTGATGCAGCGCAACAGCGTCGACTTGCCGGTGCCGGAAGGCCCGACGATGACGATGATCTCGCCGCGTTCCAGCGAGAGGTCGATGCCCTCAAACACGCTGTGCGCGCCGAAGCGCTTGCCGATTCCCTTGAGTTCGATCATCGCTGATAGGCCCGGTTGAGTCGGTTTTCTAGCCACTTCTGCAGCCACGACAGCGCTTCCACCACGATCCAGTAGATCACCGCGACGACCAGAAACGCCTCGAAGTAGAGAAAGCTGCTCGCCGCTTCCTTCTGGGTCGCGCCCATCATCTCGGTCACGCCGAGGGTGAAGGCGAGCGAGGTCGATTTGATCATGTCGATGAAGTAGTTCATCAGCGTCGGCGTTGCCACGCGGGTCGCCTGTGGCAGCACGATGCGCCGCATCAGCTGGCTCTGGGTCATGCCGATGGAGAGTGCGGCCTCCGTCTGGCTACGGTCGATACCCACGATGGCCGCGCGGATCGACTCCGCCATGTAGGCGGAGAAGTGCAGCGTCAGCCCGAGAATGGTCGCCGTGATCCCGTTGATCGAGACCAGGAAGGTCAGCACCTGCGGCAGCCCGTAATAGAACAGGAAGAGCTGCACCAGCAGCGGCGTGCCGCGAAAGAACGAGATGAACAGCAGCGCGAACGCGTTCAAGCCCGGCACCCGCGTCACGCGGATCACCGCCAAGAGGCACGCCAGCACCAGCGCGCAGAGCATGCCCGCCGCCGCCATCTCCAGCGTCAGCGGCAGATAGCTGAGCAGAATTGGCACCAGCTCTGCCATGTAGTCGAGATTGAGTCCGTGCATGCCGCGGCTCCCGGTTCGCCGTTTCGATAAAAGCGATGGCTTCTACAACACAAAAGCCCATGACGCGAGAGGCGTCATGGGCCTACGGCCTTATTGTGGCCGATATTAACGATTCAGGGCTGCGTGATATCGGTGCCGAACCACTTTTCGGAGATCTCGCTCAGCTTGCCACTGTCACGCAACTGCGCCAGCGCATCGTTCACCCGGTCACGCAGCGCCTTGCCCGCATCGTCATCGCGGAACGGATAGGCGTTCTCGATCTTGGAGAACGGCTGGCCGGCGAGCTGCAGCGGCAGCGGCTTGTCCTTGATCACCTGCGTAGCGCTGACCCGGTCCATCACGAACGCATCCGCGCGGCCCAGCGCGACATCCTGCTCGATGTTGGAGTCATAGGTCTTGATATTGATCTCGTCGGCGTAAGGCAACTCTTCGAGCAGCTGCTCGTAGTTGGAGCCCAGGTTGACCGCCACGGTCTTGCCCTTGAGATCCTCCACGCCGTGAATCTCGTCGTTGCCCTTGCGCACCACCACCTGCGCGCCGTCGTAGACGTACGGCTCGCTGAACAGATACTTCTTCTGGCGCTCCGGCGTGATCGTGATCTGGTTGGCGATGGTATCGATGCGGTTGGAATCCAGCATGCCGGCCAGCCCGGAGAAACTCGCGGTGACGAACTTGACGTCATCCCCCGTGATCTCGCCGATGGCATTCATCAGATCCACCTCGAAGCCCTTGAGCTGATCCTGCTCGACGTAGGTGAACGGGTAATAGCCGCCCGACATGCCGACGCGCAGCGTATCCGCCTGCGCGCTGACCGCGCCAAACGCTACGACGGCACCTACGCCCAGCGCCAACGCATGGCGGACCAGAGAAGACGGCAGCGCCGCCCGGAAGCGATTTCGATTCTGCGACATGAAGAGAGACTCCCGATTGCCGATAGAAAAAACAGGGTGCGGCGAATGGCCGACTGACACTCAGTCTGGCCTGGCACCGCCTCGCGGTCCATTCAACGCTCTGCTAAGCCGCTGACCACCGCGACGATGGCGGCAGGATAGCGCAAGTGATGAAAAAGAAATAAGAACTTTAATTTATATGCCCTTTTGGAATTTTCAATGAGGGTTGGGGAGGGAAGGGCTCGTTGGCGGAGGGGCGGACCCTCGGGCCGGTGATTAATGCCTTTCATCTACATGTTTAAGGTGCGTGGAATCGCATAGTAACAATGTAGTGACATTATGTTTTTAGCGTATTAGTCTGAGTTGAAAGATGGGTTGTCCGCTATCGACCCAAAGTCGACATTCCGGCAAAGACAACAGGCACGTTTATTAGTGTTATGTAGCCACGTCATTGGAAATGCCAAGAAAAAACAATGGGTTGGTCTGGCGATATAAGAATGTTGAACGCGCGTGCTCGTTCAAGTCAATAAACGAGCGTGCGGTCTAATACCTGTTATAACCCTTAAAAGGGATTTTTATGAAACTTGTATCTGTAGAAATCGAAAATATACGCTGCTACAAAGAGCGCGTTAAGGTTCAGATTGATGACCTTACTACTTTTATTGGCAAAAACGATATAGGGAAGTCTACGGTATTAGAAGCTTTAGAGATCTTCTTCAATAATGATACTGTGAAGATTAGTCAAGATGATGCAAACATCTCCAACGAGAATAAAGTGGTATGTATCACCTGTGAATTCACGAATCTTCCACACAAATTAATCCTTGATAGTGGGTATGAAACTGTCCTGGGGAATGAGTATTTGTTGACGTCTGAGTCAACTTTGAAAATCAAAAAGGCCTTTGATTGTGGAAAGAAAACACCAAGTTGTGATGTTTTTATTATTGCTCACCACCCTACAGCCGCTGGTGTAAACAACTTACTTGAGCTTAAAGAAAAAGATCTTCAAAAAATAATAAAAGATCAGGGTATTGATAGCGCGCTTAAAGGCAACCCTCTAATGCGAAAGGCTATATGGGATAATGCTCAAAACTTGGAGCTTCAAGAAATAGAAATACCGGTAACAAAACCAAAGGAAGATAGCAAAAGGATCTGGGAACAACTTGATAAGTATTTGCCTCTGTTTGCTCTGTTTCAAAGTGACAGAAGCAGTAAAGATTCAGATGGCGAGGTTCAAGATCCTATGAAGGCTGCTGTTGCTACAGCAATAGCGGAAGTTAAGGATGATATTGAACGGATTCAGGAAAGAGTAAAATCAAGGACGGAAGAGATTGCCAATAATACTCATAAAGCACTTGAAACCATAGATAAAGCTCTTGCATCAGAACTTGTGCCCGACTTTATTCCTCCAACTCCAGCGAAATGGACTGGCCTATTTTCCGTAAGCCTTAGTACTGATGGGATACCATTAAATAAACGTGGAAGCGGTGTGCGTCGATTGGTTTTAGTTAGCTTCTTTAAAGCTGAAGCAGAAAGACTTCTCACTCAAGGCAGCAGAAAAGGAATTATATACGCTGTAGAGGAGCCTGAAACCGCGCAACATCCCAACAATCAAAAGATACTTCAACAAGCATTTTCAGATCTTGCGAGTGAACATAATTGTCAGGTAATACTTACAACTCATAGCCCTGGGTTTGCGAGCGATCTTCCAATAGAAGGTATTCGTTTCGTTACACGAGATAAAGATGCAAAACCTTGCATTGAAGGTGGTATAGATGTACTCGGAAAAGTAGCAGAAGCTTTGGGAGTGACGCCAGATAGTCGAGTTAAATTAATTTGCTGTGTTGAAGGCCCAACAGACGTCAAAGCGTTAAAAGCGCTAAGCCGTGCATTACACTTGGAAGACAATTCGATTCCTGATTTAACTAATAATGATGGAGTCGCTTTCGTTGTTCTTGGTGGTGGTAATTTAAAACATTGGGTGAACGATAATTATTTAAAAGATTTCGGACGACCTGAATTGCATATCTACGATGCTGATGTGTCTAGCTATGTTGGTGTAATTGAGCAGGTTAATGCGCGTGGCGACGGCTCAATTGGTTTTATTACACAAAAACACGAAATCGAGAGTTACCTACACTCGGATGTAATAAAGGCGGCTTTTGATGTGGATGTTGTTGTAACAGATCACCCTAATGAAGATGGGAAAGCAACGCCTAAGGTTTTCGCAGAGGTATATTCTGTTGCACAGGGATATGATGGTGTCATGAAAGACAGTAATGCCAAAATACGTCTTGCTGAAAGAGCATTTCCACTTATGACTGCGGATATGATTCATGAAAGAGACCCTAACGGGAAGTGAAAGCGTGGTTCACAACAATGGCTGGCTTTCTAAACTAGTGCTGCGGGTTATACAAGTCAAAGCACACGGACGCAGCAAAGCTGAGCCGGTGTTTGAGGCGTTAGAAGCTACGTATGGATTCCATCTTGAATGTAGAAACTTTAAAATTATTAAGCTCAATCGTAGGCATGATCGGGGGCGTTTTGGGCTTTTTTGTCTTCATCGACAATTACATATTGAAGTTCAAGCCAAGGCTGAACATATCAAACAGGCTGTTTTTCCGCTATAAAACTGAAGAAAAACATCCAACGATACAAGGAAAGTCTCTTGAATCTGTCATATTGAAGGTTGAAGCCATTAATAGGAGAAACAAAATTGGCCGGATCGACGACTTCGCAATAAGAATATATGACTCAAGAGCTACTTTTCCTTCTGGTTTTATGCTTTATGCTGAGAATGTGCTTGAGCAACTACCAAGTAAATCTTCATATTTCGGAAAAGGTGAATTTAGCTCATTTTCTCCAGCTTCTATTCTAGGCAGGTCAACTAAAAATATTGTTGTAGAATTTAAGCCTGAAAAATACATGGGCGTCACTTTAAAACCTGAGGGAGGCTTAAAGTTGGATTTACTCTATTACCTTCCTAAAAAAGGTTGGAGAATTTCTGGGTCTTTCATGCCGTATTACTTTAAAGGACACAACGAGCAAGAAGATCCAAATGGGGTCATAGAGTATTCTTTGCTAGATAATTCAGTTGCGAGGAAAGAGGCCGCTAATTCACTAAAGCCGCCTGAAATTGGAATTTATAAAGGCATAAGTGGTAAGTATATAGGTTTTTATTTAATGAAGCCTGTTTGGTCAATAAGAAATATTGCCACCTATCCTTTAAAAGTTTTTAAATTGATCGGCGCTCTTGTTGAGGCGTTATTCAGGCAAATCACATCATGCTGCGTGATCTTGCCTTTAATTAACTTAAAATCAAAAACACTCCCAAGGATGCAATTTCGCCCTGCGCGCGCTCATTTGATTGAAGATACTGAGGCAGCACTAAAAAAGTGCAGGAACAGTATTGAGAAGATAGCAGAGAAAATAAACTCCAAGGCGGATAGTAAAGCGCAGATTACCATTCGAGACGAAGGCTCTAGCTTCAACATTCAAAGGGGCAACTTGGAAGTGAAGTTCTACAAAAGTGGCGATGGTCATATTCGGGCAAACGATACCGGCGGGTATCCTCAAATGTTTACGTTTTCAATGGAGCTGGTTGAGTATCCCTTTGGTCTTCGTTTATGGAAGGTTAATAATAAGATTATGACGATAAGATCAGCATGCATTCATGTGATGGACTCGTTCATCTTACTTGCCCACTGAGATGCTTCTAACAAGGCCAAGCACGGCGACAGCTTTTCCGTTGCGGCTTCGCCTCCACTACAAAGCCGCGCATGCTGCAGGCGTTAGATCTACTCTGGCTGAACGACCGCTTCTGGCCAAAGCGGACATTCCTTCCAGCTCGGATCAAGTTCCACTCCTCATCCCCCCAACCCACTGACCCGCATGACGCGTCGCTGCGCCGCGTCCATCAGCTGGCCGCGGCCGGTTTCGACGAGCGTGAGCCAGTGGCGGGCGCGGGTAATGCCGGTGTAGACCAGCTCGCGGGTAAGAATGGGGTTGGGGGCGTCGGGCAGCACCAGGGCGGCGTGGGTGAATTCGGAGCCTTGGGATTTGTGTACCGTCATCGCGAAGACGGTTTCCACTGACTGCAGGCGCGAGGGCAACACCCATTTGATGCGGTCGGTGCCGTCGCCGGCAGGGAAGGCGACGCGCAACAGTCGCGAGTATTCGCTTCCCAACGTGCCATCCGGGCGCGGCCAGTCCAGCGTGATGCCGATATCGCCGTTCATCAGCCCCAGGCCGTAGTCGTTCTTGGTCACCAGTACCGGGCGGCCGGGGTACCAGCGTTGGCGGCCCTGCTGGCTGTCGATCAGCCGTTCCCGCTCCAGCGCGTCGCGCACGCGTTCGTTCAATCCTTCCACGCCCCAGGGGCCGCGCCGCAGCGCGCAGAGCAGCTGGAAGTCGCCGTGGGCGGCGAGCACGGCTCGGGCCCAGGCATCGAACGCCTCTTGCGGGGCGTCATCCGCCGGGCGCCGTTCGGCCATCACCGAGAGGAAATGCCGGTAGCCCACGGGCGGCGCGTTGGCGGCCTCGGCGCCGGGGAAGCGTTCCGGGCAACCGGTGACGGCGAGCCGGGCCAGGCCGCGCTCGTCGTCGCTGGCGAGCTTGAGATGCGAGAGATCCGCGAAGCCGTGGCGGAGCGCGGCGCCGATGGCCTGGCGCTTGGCAGCAGGTTCTGCGTTGGCGTTGATCGCGCTCGCGAGCTGGCCGATGCCGCTTTCCGCCGTGAAGCGATGGCTGACCCGCAGCATGGCGATGGCCTGATCGAGCGGCTGGCCGTTGGGGGCGAGCGTCGTCTCGGGCAGCGGCTGGCCGGTGGCCTCCGCTAACCAGGCGGCGGTGGCCGGCGTGTAGTGGCCGCCGTCGGCGCGGGTGCAGAGGTCGCCGAGCACGGAGCCGGCCTCCACTGAGGCGAGCTGGTCCTTGTCGCCCAGCAGCACCAGCCGGGCGCGGGGCGGCAGCGCCTCGAGAAGCGCGGCCATCATGCCCACGTCGACCATCGAGGCTTCGTCGACCACCAGCACGTCCAGCGGCAGCGGGTTGTGGCGGTCGTGACGGAAGCGGCGAGTATCGGGTCTTGAACCTAGTAAACGGTGGAGCGTCGAGACGTCCTTGGGAATCACCTCGCGCAGCCGCTCGGGGTCGTCGGCGAGACCAGCGAGATCGAGACTCGCGACCTGCCCGGCGATGGATTCATTCAGCCGGGCGGCGGCCTTGCCGGTGGGCGCGGCGAGGCGGATGCGCAGCGCGCCATGATTTGCGGTGCCTTCCACTCGGCCGCTTTCGGCGAGCGCCAGTGCCTGCAGCAGGGCGAGCAGCCGCACGACCGTGGTGGTCTTGCCGGTGCCGGGGCCGCCGGTGATGACGGCGAAGCGCGAACGCACGGCGAGCGCGCAGGCGGTCTTCTGCCAGTCAATAGGAGGATTCGCGCCGTTTCGGCCGGGAAAGAGCGCGTCGAGAATCGGGCGCAGGCGGGTGGCGTCCGGTGCTTGGCGCTCGGCTTGGCCTCCCGCCTTCTCATCCGCTTCGCCAGCCAGTCGAGCGCCAATCCGGGTGTGGATATCCTGCTCGTGCTGCCAGTAGCGGCGCAGATAGAGACGCGGGCGCTCGCCGGTGCCGGCCAGCACCAGCGGCGTGTTGCCGGGGCTGGAGCCAGGACCGGAGCCAGCGCCTAGAACCGAGGCGACCAATTCGGGTCGATCGAGCGCGGAACGCCAGACGTCCAGATCGAGCCCGGCCATGACACGGCTTGGCAGCGGCGGCGGGTCTTCCAGGCTGTCGCCCTCCGGCGGCAGCGAGAGCGCCAGATCCGGCGTGGTCAGCGTCTGCTGCAGGTCCAGGCAGACATGCCCGCGCCCGAGCTGATGGCTCGCCAGCGCTGCCGCAAGCAGCAGCAGGGGCGGGGCATCCGGCACTTCGCGGCGCAGAAAGGCGGCGAAGGCGCGATCGAGCGAGCGTAGCCAGCCGCGATCCACCCAGCGGTCGAGCAGGGCGAACAGCATCGCCGTCTCGCTCAGGGCGCGCTCGGGGGCCAGCGCCAGTGCGACCGGGTCGAACGGCGCGGATTCGGGCCGCTGTGAAATGCTGGCGGCGGTTTCGGGCCGCTGTGAAAGGGGCCGCTGATGGAAATCGTTCGTCGTCATGCGGCGGCCTCCTCGGCGTCACGGAACAGGGCGTCGAGTGCGAGAATCAGCGCGCTCGGCGGGCGTTCGACGTGCACGCCGCGAGAGGGCGCCTGAGTTCCGCGTAGGAAGACGTAGAGCGCGCCGCCCAGATGGCGCTCGATATCGTAATCCGGCAGGCGGGATTCGAGCAGCCGGTGCAGCGCCAGCAGGTAGAGACAGTACTGCACGTCATACCGCTTCTCGAGCACGGCATCCCGCATGGCGGCCTCGGTATAGGCGGCGTCGTCCGCGCCCAGGTGGTTGGATTTCCAGTCGAGCACGTGAAAGCGTCCGTCGTGTTCGGCGACCAGGTCGATAAAGCCCTTGAGCATGCCGTTCAGCGTATCGGGTTCCAGCGCCGGGCGGGGGCGGCCTTCCAGCGTGTGCTGACGGATCAGCGCGTCGAGCTGGCGGGTATTCACGCGGTGGGCGGCGAACCAGAACTCCAGCTCGATGCGATAGCCGTCGAGCGCATCCAGGCGCAGCGGCGTGCTGGCCTCCGGCACCGGCAGCGGGGTGGTCAGCAGCGCCGGCAGCCAGGCGGCCAGCGCGGGAATCTGCCCCTCCCAGCCGCGCCGGTTGGCACGGCGGGCGAGCGTATCCTCGCGCAGCGTGGCGTCCTCGGCGACGCGGGCGAAGCCCTGTTCGCCGGCCCATTCGAGCAGGCCGTGCAGGAAGGTGCCGGCAGAAGGGCCGCGCGGAAAGCGGTGTAGTGAGCCCTCGCTCACCGTGGCGGCACTGGCATCGAAGGGCTCGTCGATCACCTCCATCGCCGTGGCCTCGTCGGCGGTGGTCGGTTCGGGGACGGGCGCGATCTCCTCGCTCGGATCGAACCCTTCGGGCGTGGCGCCGGTGCGCAGCGCCGAGTAGCTGGCGATCCACCAGTGTTCGCGAATCGCCCGCGTCGGCGCGCGGGCTGCCGCCAGCGGGGTCTCGTCGGCCTCGATCCGCAGCGGTGTCGGGTCGGGATCGGGCGCGTCGTGGATCGCGATGTGGCTCGAATCGCCGCCGGCCAGCGCTTCCAGTGCGGCGCGCAGGTTATCCGGCGTCAGCGGCTCGCTACCGTGGAGCAGATAACCGATGGCGCTGCGCTCCATCGATTCCAGCGGCGCGAGGCCGAGCCAGGTGGCGTGGCGGGCGCGGGTCAGCGCGACGTAGAGCTTGCGCAGGTCCTCGCCCAGGCGTTCGCGGTCGGCGCGGGCCAGCGTCACGTCGTCCGCCTCCAGCGTGAGATGCAGCCGGCCGTCGTCATCGTGCCAGCGCAGCGGTAGATCGCCGGCTTTCACCGCGCGGAAGGCGGCGATAAACGGCAGGAATACCAGCGGATACTCCAGCCCCTTCGACTTGTGGATCGTCACCACCTGGACCAGATCGGCGTCGCTCTCCAGGCGCAGCCGGTGGGCGTCGGACTGCGCCTGCGGCTGCGCGCGGGATTCGCTCAGAAAGCGCAGCAGGGCGTGTTCGCCGTCGATCTCGGCGCTGGCTTCCTGCAGCAGTTCGCCGAGGTGTAGCAGGTCGGTGAGTCTTCGCTCACCCTCCGGCACCGCGAGCAGGCGGCCGGGCACGCCGAAATCGGCCAGCAGCCGGTGCAGCATCGGCAGCACACCGCGCCGCTGCCACTGGCGGTGGTAATCGCGGAACTGCATCACCCGCGCTTCCCACGCTAGCTCGTCCTGCTGCGGGCCGCCGTTCAGCGCATCCAGCTCGGCGAGCCCGAGACCCAGGCTGGGCGTGGCCAGCGCGCCGCGCAGGGCGCGCTCGTCGTCCGGCGCGGCGCAGGCGGCCAGCCATACCTCCAACTCCAGGGCGGCCTCGGTCTCGAACACGCCCTCCTTGTCGGAGAGATAGACGCTGCGAATGCCACGGGCGAGCAGCGCGCTGCGGATGGCGCGGGCCTCGCTGGCGTTGTTGACCAGCACGGCGAGATCCGACGGCGCCAGCGGGCGTAGGGTGCCATCCTCGCCGGTGACGAAGCCGGTCTGCCCCGCCAGGCCTTCGCGCAGGAGGCTCGCCATCTCGCTGGCGCAGCGCCCGGCCAGCTCATGGAGATAGGCGGATTTTGAGAGCGGCTTGTCGCTCGGTAGGTGCCAGAGCGTCAACGCCGCCTGCGTGGCGCCGTGGCGGGTGAGTGAGTCCTTGCGGCCGTTGGCGTCTACGGGGCTGAAGGGGACCGGGTTGTCGTGACCCTGCTGGAACAAGAAGGCGCCGGCGTCGCGTTCGCTCTCGGCATAGCCGAAGACGCGATTGACCGCTGCGACCATCGCCTCGGCGGAACGGAAGTTGGTGCCGAGCGTGACGTGGCGGCCGGCGGTGTCGCGGCGGGCCTGCAGGTAGGTGTGAATATCCGCGCCGCGAAAGGCGTAGATCGCCTGCTTGGGGTCGCCGATCAGCAGTAGGGCGCTGGCGCTGTCTATGGCGCCCGGGGCCGCGCCGCTTTCTATGGCGCCCGAAGCCGCGCCTGCTCCTACGATTACCTGATCGTCATCGCCACCGCCGCGATTCTCGGCCAGGCGGTAGACGCGGTCGAAGAGCCGATACTGCACCGGATCGGTGTCCTGGAATTCGTCGACCAGCGCGACCGGGAACTGCTCGCGAATGCGCGCGGCGAGCGTCTCGCCCGCTTCGCCCTCGAACGCCGCGTCCAGACGGTGGAGCAGGTCGTCGGGGCCCAGTTCGGCGCGGCGGCGCTGCACGCTTTCGCGGCGTGCGGCAATCCAGTGCACGGCGTGGGCGAGCAGGTCGGCGAACGGGTCGGGCAGCGCGGCCAGTCGTTCGGGCAGTTCGGCCAGCGCGGCCAGAGCCGGCAGGTTGGGCGGCGCGCCATCCTTCCAGATCTCCGCTAGCCCTTCCGGCGTCAGGCGTTTCCAGGCGGCGTCGGTCAGTGCCGGGCTAGCGAGTTCGGGATCAACGGCCCACTCGCGCAGCGCGGCGAGCCAGTTGGCGCGGCTTCTGGCGTTGAGTTTCTGGCCGTTGAACGCCTTGCGCTTGGCGGCGTCCTCGAGCACGGCTTCCAGCTCGTCGAGCCAGGTTGGCCACGGCGCCTTGAGCTCGGCCAGGGCGGCGGCGCGCTGTTCGCGGTAATGGGCCAGCGCCTCGCCCGGTGGCGGGGCGACGGGCAGGGCGGCGGCGTGATTGCGCAGCCGGCCGGCGGTGTCGTTAAGCACATCCGGTGTCGTCCAGTAGCGGGCGATGACGGCCAGCGCGTCCGGATCGAGGTCGTAATAGAAGGTGCGCCAGTAGTCGCGGGCGATCTCCCGATTCATCTCCGACTGATCCAGCGCCATCTCCAGCGCGAACAGGCTGCTGCTGTCGAAGGCGTGCTCGCGCAGCATGCGATGGCACCAAGCGTGGATGGTGGAGACGGCCGCTTCGTCCATCCACTCGGCGGCCAGCCGCAGACGGCGGGCGCAGGCCGGCCAGCTCTCGCGCGGGTAGCTGTCGCGCAGCGCGATCAGCGGATCGCCGCTGGGCGGGGCAGCCGCCTCGACACTTGCGTTATCCACAGCCGGTTCGGCGAACAGATCGCCGATCAGCGGATCGCCGCCCGGCGGTGCCGTGTTGTCCACACCCGGTTGGTCATCGGGCTCTGCTGAAGACGATGGCGCGGCTTCAGGCGCCATGGAGATAGGCGTATGGTCGGGCGCCATAGAGAGAGGCGCCTGTGAAAAGGCCGTGGCCGCATCGACCAGCCGGGCGCGAATACGGTCGCGCAGCTCCTGGGTGGCGGCATTGGTGAAGGTCACCACCAGAATCTCCGGCGGCGTCAGCGGCCGGGGAAAGCTGGCGCGATCGTCGGTATCGCGCGGGCCGAGCACCAGTCGCACGTAGAGCAGGGCGATGGTGAAGGTTTTGCCGGTGCCGGCGCTGGCTTCGATCAGGCGGCTACCGACGAGCGGCAGGGCCACGGGGTCGAGGCGCGGCGTGGCCGGTGACTGTGCTTCGCTGGCCGTCATGCCGATGCTCCCTCTCCCGTTGGCTTGCCGGCTAGCTGTTTGCCGCCTTTGTCTCCGCTCCCGCCCCCGCGCTTGTCGCCTCGCGTCTTAACCCGGTCATGCAGCGGGGCGTAGAGCGTATTCGTCAGCTCGGTGAAGTGGCGTCCGGCGACGCGATGGCGGGCCAGGCTCTCGAGATCGCGCCACTGGCGGGCGAGGTACGGGTCGCGGTCTCGCTCGCCCGCGTTGTAGTCGTCGCCCTCGAAGGTTCTCTGCGCGGCCTTCCACGCCTTGAGGTCGGTCTCTTCCGCCGTCTCTTCGTCGGCGAAGAGACGCGCCAGTGCGCGCTCGTCGCCGCCTTTCTCGTGCCAGATGAAGGCGGTATCTCGGGCCAGCGGCAGCGGCGCAGCCATGCCGCTGCGCCAGGCACAGGCGATGGCTTCCAGATGCACGCGGGCGGTCTCGGCGGGCAGCGGCTCCAGCGTGCCGCCGCCAGCGCGGGAGAGCAGCACGGTGGTCATCGGGCCGAGCGCGATCTGGCCGGCGAGATGCGCGACCCAGGAGGCGATCCAGTGCTTCCAGTTGTACTTGCCCTGGCTGACCAGGCTGCTGGTCATCAGCACCAGCCGGCAGCGATCGCCGGCGTCGTTCTCGCGCAGGCCGTCGAGCCAGTCTTCCACCGCCAGCGGCCCTTCGGGCGTCGCCAGCGTCAGCGAGACGGCGGCCGAGGTCTCCCAGGCATGAGGCCAGGCCGCGAGTTTCTCGGCGTAGTCCTCGAACAGCTTATCCAGCGGCTCGACCAGGCTTTCGCGCATGCGCTCGGCGAAACCGCCCATGGCGAGGCGGCCTTCGCGCTCCAGCCGCGCAAGCGTGGCGTCGACGGCGGGCGTGGGCGAGTGGCCGTCGTCCACCGCGCGGCGCCCGGATTCGACCAACGCCTGCTGCAGCTGCCAGGTGTCGAGGCCGTCGAGTGCGAACGGCTCGTGGTCGGGGCTCTCCTGCGCGTCGCGCTCGAGAAAGACGCCGAGCCGGGTGGTGAAGAACGCCTTGACCGGATCGCGCAGGAAGGCGGCGAGGCGTGCGAGCGTCAGCGGTGTCTCTAGCGCGAGCGGCGGCAGTTCGGCATCGGCGGCGACCGGCGAGGGCTGGGCCGCATGCACCGCGCGCCACTCGTGGGCGTAGGTGAAAAGAGTGCCACCTTCAGAGAAGTAGCTTTTGCTGAAGGGCTGCAGCGGGTGTTCGGTGGTCAGTGCATCGAGCAGGGCTGGGCCGCCGTCGTCCCCTCGCTCATGGCCGACCAGCCGCCAGCCGTCGGCGAGGTGATCGCGCAACTGGCCGAGCAGCACCGAGGGCGGGCAGGGGGCGTTGTCGTGGATGCTGCGCCCGACCCAGCTGATGGTCAGGCTGTCGCGCGCGGAGAGCAGCGCCTCGAGAAACAGATAGCGGTCGTCCTCGCGCCGCGAGCGGTCGCCGGGGCGGTAGTCGCGCCCCATCAGGTCGATATCCAGCGGGCGCTGGGTGCGCGGGTATTCGCCGTCGTTCATGCCCAGCAGGCAGACATGGCGAAACGGGATCGCGCGCATCGGCATCAGCGTGGCGATATTGACCGCGCCGGCGAGAAAGCGCTGCGAGAGATGGTCTTCGTCGAGCTGGCCGAGCCAGTGTTCGCGCACCACGGAGAGCGGCAGCGTCTCCGTCAGGCCGGCGTCTTCGGTAGTCTCCTGCCATTCCTCGAGCAGCGTCTCGAGCCGGCTCAGGGTGGCGAGATCCGTTTCGTCCTGCGCGCGGAAACAGGCCGCCAGCAGTTCGCGCAGTCGCTGACACCAACCGGGCACGTCGGCGGGCTCGGAGAGCGCGCGCCACTGCGTTTCCAGTACGTCGATCAGGTCCACCAGCGGGCCGGCGAGCGCCGCCTCCAGGCCGCCGATATCGTCGAAGGGCTCGATCCCGTGCCAGGGTTCGTCGGCAGCGTCGCTTCGCGTATCGGGCCCAACGGCGTAGCCCAGCAGCAGCCGGCGCAGGCCGAAGGCCCAGGTGTTGGCCGCCAGCCCGTCCGGCAGGTCGAGCCTGGCGCGCTGTTCGGCATCCAGCCCCCAGCGGATGCCGGCCCCCTCGATCCAGCGGCGCAGCACCGGCAGGGCCTCCGCGTCCAGCCCGAAGCGGGCCCGCAGCGCGGGGACCTCGAGCAGGTCGAGCAGATCGCTCACGGTCAGCCGTGCTTCCGGCAGATGCAGAAGCGACTCCAGCGCGACCAGCAGCGGCTGGCGATGGCGTCGGCTGCGGTCGGAGAGCGTGAACGGAATATGGCGCGGGTCTTCCGGCGGCAGGCGGCCGAAGACAGCCTGCACGGCGGCATCGTAGGTGTCGATATCCGGCACCATCACCAGCACGTCGCGCGGGCGCAGGCTCGGATCGGCATCGAAGGCGGCGAGCAGCTGGTCGTGCAGGATCTCGACCTCGCGCAGGGCGCTGTGGGCGATATGGAAACGCAGGCTACGGTCGTGCGTCGGGTCGACGGCGGGCCAGCGCTCACGGGTCTCCTGCGGCGGGCGCAGTTCGAGAATATCGTCCTGCAGCTGCTGTAGCAGGCCGGGCGCGGCGTCGGAGTCTTCGGTAGGCGAGTCGAACAGGTCGATGCGCAGCGACTCGGCGTCGAACAGCGCACGGTAGCCGCCGTGGTCGTCGAACTCGTCGAGCAGACGCAGGTAATCGCGCCCCTGCTTGCCCCACGCCGCCAATAGCGGCTGGGCATGCAGGTGAAGCTGGGTGTCGTCCAGGTCGATCGGCATGCCCGGCCGCTGGCGCTGGCGGCGTCGCGCCGCGCGCAGCAGATCCTTGTGCTCGATGATATCGGCCCAGTAGTGGCGGCAAGGGTTGTGGACGAACAGCAGCACCTGAGTGACCGTCGAGACGGCGGCGAGCGCTTCCAGTGTCTGGCGCGGCAGCGATGAGATGCCGAACACCACCACGCGGCGTGGCAGGTCGCGCGGTCTGCTCTTTCCAGAACCCCGCTGAGGGCTCTCGGGTGTCAGTTCCCGGCACGCCTCGATGAAGCGGTTATGCACCCAGGCGCGGCTGGCAGCGAGGCCGTCGCTGCCGATGTCGTCACGCAGTCTTCGCCACAGCGCGGGCTGCCAGCACTGGTCCTCCGCCAGCGGGCGTGCCTGACCGCGGGCGTCGATCAACTCGTCACGCCCCTCGGCCCACGCCGCCAGCCAGTCGGCGCGATAGACCTGATACTGGTCGAAGAGGTCGGCCAGTCGCTCGGCGAGCTGGTGGCGCTTGCGCAGGTCATCGTCGTCGGACAGAAAGCGCGCCAGCGGGGCGAAGATAGGATCATTCAGCAGCTCGGGCAGCAGGCGCATCAGCCGCCAGACAAGACGTGGCTTGTCGAGCGGCGACGACTGCGGCACGGCATCCGGGCCGTCGCGCTGGGTCAGCACCGCGCGGTACGCCTGCCACAGATAGCGCGCCGGCATCGGCATCTCCATCGCCGCCGCGATCCCCGCCCCCGCGGGCGGATCGGCGGCCAGCGCCAGCTTCAGCCACTGGCTGATGCCGTTGCTCTGCACCAGCACCACCTCGTCCTCCAGCGGCCCCAGCGGATGCGTGCGCAGCCACTCCACGGCGAGATCGCGCAGCGACTCCAGGCGATTGCCGTGAATCACCATGAAGCCGGGCTGGAGTTCGGGGCCATGGAAAAGGCTGGCGGGCATGAGGCATCCTTCGGCGCGAAAGGGGTCTTCATGGTGCCGTAAAACGGTGGGAGCATGAAGTCGGGATCGCGCGTCTTTCCGTGGATGCCGAGGGCGCGATGTGGAGGCATCAGGGGCCGTCGGCTAGGTCTACCGGCAAAACCGACTATTCTGCTCTCCAGGCGGCGCCAGCCGATGAGTGCGCCATGTTGTTTTTCCCATCGTATCGGGAGCGGGAGTTCATGAGTTCATCGTCACCTCCGACCACGCCGGACGGGCGCTACATCGTGGTGCGTGGCCGACTGTGGCGCTGCACGAATCCCGAGCTCGCGGAGTCGGAGCGCGAAAGCCGGGTGCAGCAATTGATGCGGGCGCGCCGGGCGGTGGGGCAGGCCAAGCGAGCGAATGATGAAAAGGCCGAGCGCGCTGCGCGAGACGAGGTCGACGACGCCAAGCGGGCACTGGGCGAACGCGGCCCGGTCTGGTGGCAGGACGGCGCGCCGGACTATACCCAGTACAAGGTCGAAAACACGCCCTACGCGGACTGGTATGCGGGGTTGGCAACGACGTGATCGGCGCCAGGCAGGCTCGACGGTCAAATCGAGACGGCCTAGTCTAGGCGCCGTCCGAGCGGATTCGCTGTCGGTGCCGCTCGGCTGACGTCCATCCGATCCGAGCTTTCAGAAAAAATGTCCTCATCGGAGCAGAAGGTCATGCAGCAGACGGATCGGTCGAGGCAGACGACATCATCAGTACCCGCATCGGTCCGCCGGCGGCTGGATCTCCAGGGCGGTTCGCTGATGGTCGTGTTCTGTCTTGCGCTCGGTTTTCAGCAGGTGGCGATCAAGGCGGTCGCGACCGATATCGCGCCGCTGGCGCAGATCGCGCTGCGCTCGGCGATGGCGTCACTGTTCATCGCCGTTCTGGCCTTTCGCCAAGGCATCCGGCTGCCTGACTTGCGTGCACATCTGACACCGGGGTTGCTGGTCGGTGCGGGCTTCACCGCGGAGTTCGTATTCGTGGCGTGGGGGCTCAACTACACGCTGGCGTCCCACATGTCCGTCTTCCTCTACACGGCGCCCATATTCGCCGCGCTCGGCCTGCACTGGCTGGTGCCGGGTGAGCAGCTCTCACGTCGCCAGTGGCTGGGCGTAGGCCTGGCGTTCGGTGGCATGGTGCTCGCGATGGCACCATCGACGGCGATCGACGATGCCGGCGACATTCTGCTGGGGGATTTCCTGGGCCTGCTGGCTGGCCTCTCCTGGGCCGCGACCACGCTGATCATCCGCCGCTCGACGCTTTCGGAAGTGCCGCCGGTGCACACGCTTTGCTATCAGCTGCCGTTCGCCGGCCTGTTACTGCTGCCGGTAACCGGGTTTCTGGGCTACCTGGGCGATATCCAGTTCACCAGCGCGGCCGTGACGAGTCTCGCGTTCCAGACGCTGGTCATCTCGCTGGCGGCGCTGCTTTTATGGTTCGCGCTGCTGCGCCGCTACTTCGCCTCCCAGCTCGGTATCTTCTCGTTTCTCTCTCCCGTCTTCGGCGTGCTGTTCGGCGCGCTACTGCTCGATGAGCCGCTGACGGGCGGTTTCATCGCCGGTGGTGCGCTGCTGCTGGCGGGGTTGATGGTAGTGACGCGTTAGACTCGGGTCCTGCCGATCTTTCCTGCTTTCGATGGAACAGCTTTTGACCTTGGTGGGAGCTAGCTTGCTCGCGAATGGGCGGCATCGCTGACCGGTGGTGTCCTGCTGCTGGCGGGGGTGATGGTAGTGACGTGTTAGACGATGGCCGTCTCGGCGAAAAGGGGAGTCATAATGGCTAAGCCAATCTGGAGAGTCTGCCGATAGAGTGATGACCGCTGATCATACGGCAGCAGCGGCAGGTGGTTTTCCACAGTGTGTCGTAGAGGCGGTTTCATGATCGAGATGATTAAGATGCTATGGTCACCCGGCTTGGGCGGCAATTCGGTGAATTTGCGCCGTCAGGTGGCATTGTGCAATCAGGTCGGCGTGTTCGGTATTGCCGCAACGACGCCCTACCAGCTGTTCTATTGCTTTTATGATTTTGCCATCTACCGTGATGTCTTCTTAGCCAACCTGGTCTTCATTGCTGCTTACTTGTTTGTCCTGCTGTGCAATTATCGGCAATGGTACAACGCGGCAAGCAATGTGCTACTGGTCAACGGCTGCACGCAGCTTTTCGTGGTGACCTATTTCATCGGCGCCGAGGCAGGGGTAAACCTGTTCTATTTCACCTTTGCCGCCGTGCTGTGCTTTTTCTATCAGCGCCTGTCCAAGTGGCTTTACACTGCGATCATGGCCTCGCTGGGTATTTTGTATCTGCTGACGCACTTTCTGTTCGCGTCGGGTGACGCTGTGGCACCTGTCCCGTCGCCATGGGTCGAGATCATGTACGCGGGCAGTGTGGCTGGCGTGCTGATTTTATCAGGAACGCTACTCTATCTGTTTCGCCAGCAGATCGATCAGGCCGAGGAAGAACTGACGCTCAACAATGCGTATCTGGAGACGTTAAGCCATACGGATCCGCTGACAGGATTGGCCAACCGTCGGGCGCTGGGCGCTGCTCTCGAACGGGAGCGGTCGCGGCTTTCTCGGCATCCCGGCAAGCTGGCCGTGATCATGTGTGACGTGGATCACTTCAAGAAATTCAACGACTATTATGGTCATGACGCGGGCGATCGCTGCCTGCGTCAGGTCGCGAAGGCGCTGAGCGGCGTACTTTCCCGGCCTGCCGATCTGGCGGTGCGTTATGGAGGCGAAGAGTTTTCGCTGCTGCTTCCGGACACGGGCGAATTGGACGCTCGGTATCTGGCCGAGAAGTTGCGAGAAGCGGTCGAACGTTTGCTGATTCCCAACGCGGCTGCCGGTAAAAAGGCCAGCGTGACGGTCAGCGTCGGCGTCTCGAGTCTCAACCGCGCATCATCGAAATCACTCACGCGAGGCATCGAGTCTTTGCTAAAGCGTGCCGACCAGGCGTTGTACCGGGCCAAGGCGAACGGGCGCAACCGGGTGGAGTATCTCGACTACCATGACCCATCTCATGCCGGCGGTGAGGTGGCGGACATGCGGCAGGTGACTTTCGGCGCAAGATCGTAAGACTGATTGCCTCTCGTACCTACGGATCGATGGCTCGCCGACGCTTTCAAATGCGCCAGCGCAGTGGATGCGCGCCGTTCAATACACCTTGATCGTTCCAATCCGACCAGCCGCTCATAGGAAGCGGCGAGGCCTCCTCCAATGTCAGCACACGCTGTCCCCATCGCCGCTTCTCTGCCTCCAGATGCTCACGGAAATCGGCCTCCTGCCGATAGCTCAAACCGCCCCCCTGTACGCCATAAGTCAGATGGGGAGCGAGTACCGACAAGCCGACGTAGTAGAGCGAACAGTGGGTGGGCCACATGAGCGTCGCGATATCACCGCTGCGCCCGAAGGGGCCGAAGGTTATTTCCGGGGCGCCGGTCGTGACGGAGCAGATGGCGCGCCGTCCGCGCAGCGGCCCCCGATCGAAGCGACGATTGCCGGTGTAGAGACCCCCGTAGACGAGGACACGGTCGAACCACCCTTTCAGCATCGCTGGCGCCCCATGCCACCAGAGTGGAAACTGCAGAATGACCAGATTTGCCCACGTCAGACGGTCGATCTCGCGGCGTACATCGGCAGCCAGATCGTCTCGTTCGTGATGCCAGCGCTGCTCGTCCAGCGCCTGGAAGTAGCCAGGTTCCCGGCGAGTCGCGTAGCGTTCCGGCCCTTCCAGCGGCTCGAACCCCTCGGCGTAGAGGTCGCTGACCTTCACGTCATGACCATTCCGTATTAGCGCTTCATGCGCCGAGGAGGTGAGTGCCGCGTTGAATGACTCAGGTTCGGGATGGCAATGCACGATCAGTACGTTCATGACGGTTACCTCACAGCGTCTCGTGCCCTGTCGGGCGTGATAGGGCGGAGAAAGGACAGGCTACCGATTGCAAAAAGGCACGAGTATTCCCGATAGTGGCAAATCGATATTGCATAAAGGCAAGGCTCGATCATGCAGGCCTCTAAACACTGGGACGATTTTCGCGTCGTGCTTGCCATTGCCGAGGCCGGCTCGCTCGCGGGGGCGGCACGAACGCTCGGGGTCAATCACGCGACGGTCTATCGGCGGCTGGAAAAGCTGGAAGCGAGGGTTGGCATTCGTCTTTTCGAGCGCGCGGTCGGCGGGTACTCGGCCACGTCTGCCGGCGAGACCGTAGTCGAGCGGGCGCGGCGCATGCGAGACGCCGCTGCCGAGGCCGAGCGTTTGCTGCTCGGTCAGACGACATCGTTGACCGGCACGCTACGTCTTACGACCACGGATGCCCTGCTAAACGTCGCGATGCCGGTACTTGGCGATTATCGACGCGCCCATCCCGGTATCGTCCTGGAAGTGAGCACGTCGACCGAACGCCAAAACCTCACTCGGCGTGACGCTGACGTCGCGCTACGGCCCACCTTCTCGCCTCCCGAGCACTGGGTCGGCAAGTCGCTCGGCGAAATTCCTCAGGCGGTCTACGCACCCCGAAGCATGGTCGTCGAAACGACGACGCCTTGGGTCGGGCCGGATGCGGCGATGGGCTACCGGACGCTGGAGCGCTGGATGACGGATCAGGGCCTGGCGGATTGCGTCAGCCTGCGAGCTGACGCCACGCTCGGCATGGCTTCGGCGATCCGCGCCGGCCTGGGGCAGGGCGTGCTGCCTTGCTACCTGGCCGACTCGATGCCCGACCTGCGTCGTGTCGGAGCGCCTATCGAAGCGCTGGCGATACCGCTGTGGCTGCTGACGCATCCGGATATGCGCCGGGCGGCCAGTGTTCGGGCGCTGTTCGAGGCTTTGGCGACCGGGTTGGTACTAGCCTGAATGCATCGACGTTCATATGACATGACTCATCGATCAGCTAATAGGCCGAGCCTGCACGCCGTTTGGTGTCGCGGCTATTCAACGGCTTCGTTCGCGATGCTCACTCCCGCATGGATTCTGGCGACCGGGTTCGAAAGAAAAGGGCCGGATGGAACGGATCCTGGTAGGAGCGAGCTTGCTCGCGAATGGCCGCAACGGTCTCCACTCAACGGCTTCGTTCCCGATGCTCACTCCCGCATGGATTCTGGCGAACGGGAATATCGTTCGCCGGCTTGCTTTTGTGTCGTAGCGTCTACGCTTTACTGAGTAGTTCCCGTGACGACAGGGACGATCGTCACGTCTCAGACAGGGAAGTAGGCAACCGATGACGATGCTCAGAGAGAAGACGAACCCGACTCGACTCGACGGCAATGCGCCGCTGGAGGACTATGCCGCGATCGGTGAAGGTCGCTCGTTGGCGCTGGTGGCGCTGGATGGTGCCATCGATTGGTGGTGCGTGCCGTCGATGGATTCACCCGCGCTGTTCGACCGGCTGTTGAATCCGCAGGTCGGCGGCCATTTTGCACTGACGCCGAGAGGCGATTACCGCGTCGAGCGCCGTTACCGCGAGCGCAGCAACGTGCTTGAGACCGAGTTCATCACCGAGGGTGGCCGGGCCCGCGTGACCGAGTCGATCAACAGCTCCACCGCCGGACGTCAGCCGTGGTGCGAGCTGGCGCGGCGCGTCGAGGGGCTGGAGGGTGAAGTCGAATTCGATATCCGCTTCGTGGTCGGCACCCAGAACGACCGCTTCAGCCCGTGGATGCAGGAGACGCCGCAGGGCAAGGTGCACAACGTCGATGGCGTCATGGCGATGCTGCGCTGCTCCGACGACGTGACGATCGACGAGTGGGGCGATCGCTGCGTGAGTGGCGAGCTGACGACGCGGGCCGACTCCCGTTCGATGGTGGCGCTGCTGGCCTCCGAGAGTCAGCCGCTGGCGATTCCGCCGATCGAGAAGATCGATGAGCGCATTGAAGTGAGCCACTTTGCCTGGCAGGACTGGGCGGACAAACTCGGCTATACCGGGCTCTACGCCGATTCGGTGGTGCGCTCGGCGCTGGTACTGAAGTTTCTGTGGTACGCCCCAAGCGGCGCGATCGCGGCGGCTGCGACGACCTCGCTGCCCGAGGGCATCGGTGGCGTGGACAATTACGACTATCGCTTTGCGTGGGTGCGCGATGCCTGTTTGACCATCAAGTCGTTCCTGCAGATCGGCGCGTTGGAAGAGTCGCAGGCGGCCTTTTCCTGGCTGGCCGGCGTGATCCGACGCCACGGTCCCGATCCGCATGTCTGTTATCAGCTCGACGGCGAGATGATCGCCCCCGAGTGGCACCCCGATCTGCCGGGCTATCGCGATTCGAAGCCGGTGCGTATCGGCAACGACGTGCGCTATCAGCGCCAGCTCGGCGTTTACGGCGACATGCTGGCGACGGCGACGCTCTTCATCGATGCCGGTCACGTGATCGATCTCGAGACGGCGCGGTTGCTCTGCGATCTCGCCAACCAGTGTGCCGACCGCTGGCGGCTGCGGGATTCGGGAATCTGGGAACGCTCCGCCCAACGCCATTACGTCCACTCCAAGATGGCCTGCTGGCTGGCGCTGACCCACGCGGTCCAGCTCGCCGAAGCCGGTTATCTCGAGGCGACCTGGAAAACGCGCTGGGAGCGTGAACGCGAACGGATCAGTGAATGGATCGAGACGCATGGCTGGTCGGAGTCTCGTGGCGCCTATGTGTTCCATACCGAGACCGAGGGGCTGGATGCATCGATGGCGCTGGTCCATCGCTATGGCAACGCGGTCAATCGCGAGCGGATGCTGTCGACCTATCGCGCCATTCGCGAAGAGCTGGGTCGTGGCCCGCTGACCTACCGTTTCTCCGGTGCCGCCGAGACGGAAGGTACCTTCGTCGCCTGCACTTACTGGCTGGTCGAGGGGCTGGCAGCAATGGGCGAACACGAAGAAGCGCGCGCGCTGATGGACGAGATGCAGGCCGTGACCGATCTCAACCTGGGCCTGATGACCGAGATGATCGACCCGGCCGACGGCAGCTTTCTCGGCAACGTGCCGCAGGGGTTGAGCCATCTGGCGCAGATCTGTGCCGCCAATGCGCTTTCCGGCGGCCCGATCGAGGATCGGAACTATTGAAGGCCAGGATCGGAACCGACAGTGGGACGACGGCTGATTGGGAGATGGGTCTCAGTGGTGCAGAGAGTCACCCGCGAGCTTCTCGGCGAGATACTCCATGAATAGCCGCGCGCGCTGGGTCAGCGCCGTCTGGCGATAGTAGACGGCGTTGATGCGAAACGCGTTGGGCTGGATGTGTTCGGCGAGGACATCGACCAGTTGACCTCGGCTGCGTGGCCTCTGAAGCACGTCGTTGGTCAGGCAGGTGATGCCCTCGCCGGCAATGGCGAGTTCGAGCAGCGTCGGGCCACTGGAGGCCGCGATCGTCGGTTTCACGTGAAACGGATCGCCCTGGCTGTCGATCAATGGCCAGTCGTTGAGATGATCGAGCTGACTGAAACCCAGTAGCGTGTGGTCGGCCAGATCCTCGACGCGAGTCGGCGTACCGCAACGCTCGAGGTAGCCCGGACTCGCGACGAGTCGCCGTGGCACGTCTACCAGTGGCTTGGCGTGTAGCGACGAATCTCCCAGTTCACCGATGCGGATGGCGAGATCGACACCCTGCTCGAGCAGGTCGACGAAACGGTCGTGCGTATCGAGCTCCAGTGTGATGCCGGGGTAGCGGCGCCGAAATTCGCCGATCAGAGGCACGATGGTGTACTGCATGAAGCTCGGTGCCGCATTGATGCGCAGCCGCCCACGCGGCTGATCGTGATGGCTGCCGACCGACTCCTCGGCAGTTTCCACCGCTTCGAGAATGCGGCGGCAGTGTTCGAGAAAGGTCTCGCCCTCCTGCGTCAGCTCCAGCCGCCGCGTCGTGCGGCGCATCAGTGTCGTCTCGAGCTTCTTCTCCAGCCGATTGAGCATGCGGCTGACGCCGGAGACGGTCAGCGATAGCCGCTCGGCCGCGCCGGTGATCGAGCCGCAGTCGACTACGGCGACGAACGCCTGCTGTTCCTCGAGCGTGCTTTTCATTCCCATCGTCCTGTTATGCCAGCCTGCATGGAAAGCCTGCCCCCAAGATAATCGCTGGTGCGAGAATTATTGACGCCGTAGGGTCCACGTTCTTGATGCCGGATCAATAGTGACTTGCCTCAGAAACGGTTTTTCTCCGTGTCGTTTTGCCCAGAATATCGCTCATTCCCGGAGGCACTCTGACAGTTCGAGCGCCTCGTTTACCGGTTTTCGAACGAATTCGAGAAGGCACGACGATGAAATTTCTGCTGATCAATGGTGGCAAGCCGTTCGCCCATTCCCACGGTGAACTCAATAATACGCTGCACGGGCTGGCTCGCGACACACTCGCCGGGCTAGGCCACGAGGTGCGCGAGACGGTGATCGAAGATGGCTACGACATCGACGCCGAAGTGCAGCATTATCTCTGGGCCGACGTTGTCATCTATCAGATGCCGGGCTGGTGGATGGGCGCGCCCTGGACGGTGAAGCGCTATATCGACGAGGTGTTCACCGCCGGCCACGGTTCGCTATACGCCAGCGACGGACGTTCGCGCCATGATCCGAGCAAGCACTACGGCAGCGGCGGTCTCCTCCAGGGCCGCCGTTACCTGCTCTCGCTGACCTGGAACGCACCACGCGAGGCTTTCGATGAGCCGGGTAACTTCTTCGAGGGCAAGGGCGTCGAGGGCGTCTACTTCCCGTTCCATAAGTCCCAGGAATTCGTCGGTCTCGAGGGACTGCCGAGCTTTATCGCCAACGACGTCATCAAGGCGCCCGAGGTCGAGCGCTACCAGCGCGAGTACCGCGAGCATCTGGAGAAGGTGTTTGGTCGGGTGGCCGTCTCCGAGGGCGTCGAGACACTCGACGCCTGAATGCGCGCCGGATGCGACCGAAGGGGGGAAACTCCGGTATGCTGAACGGGTCGATAGCGTGCTCACTGTCGACCCGTTCCAGCGTGCCGGAACGGATTTCTTTCAGACGGTTCTCCCCGAGTCGACTCATCCGAGGTGCTGTTCATGTCATCCGCTGCCGCGTTTTCCGCCGAATCTTCTGCCCGCCCCACGACTGAATCGTTGCAGGCGCTGATCGTCGAGCTCGAGCCTGTGCTCGGCGAGCGCCTGACCACGGTGGCGAGCATTCGCGAGCAGCATGGCCACGACGAGTCCTGGCACCACCCCGCCGCGCCGGATGCGGTCTGTTTTCCGCACTCCACCGAGGAAGTGGCCGCGGTGGTGAAGGCTTGCGCGGCGCACCGCGTGCCGGTGATTCCCTACGGCGTGGGCACTTCCATCGAAGGTCAGGTGATCGCCGATCACGGCGGTCTCTGCGTCGATCTTTCGCAGATGAACGCCATTCTCGCCGTGCGCCCGGAGGACATGGACGCGACGGTACAGCCAGGCGTCACCCGCACCCAGCTCAATACCGACCTGCGCGCCACGGGGCTTTTCTTCTCCGTCGATCCGGGCGCGGATGCCAGCATGGGCGGCATGGCCTCGACCCGTGCCAGCGGTACCAACACGGTGCGTTATGGCACCATCCGCGACAACGTGCTGGCAATGACCGTGGTGATGCCGGACGGCCGCGTGGTCAGGACTGGCTCGCGGGCGCGCAAGTCCGCTGCCGGCTACGACCTCAACCATCTGATGATCGGCGCCGAGGGGACGCTCGGCATCATCACCGAGCTGACCGTGAAACTGCACGGCCTGCCGGAGGCGATCTCTAGCGCCACCGTGGCCTTCGACGACGTCGCCGGCGCGGTGAACACCGTCATCGCCTCGATCCAGTACGGCATTCCGATGGCGCGGATCGAGCTGATGGATGCGCTCGCCATGCGCGCGGTGAAGGCATTCTCCGGGCTCGACCATGCCGAGAAGCCGACGCTGTTCCTGGAGTTCCACGGTACCCACGCCGGGGTGAAGGAGCAGGCGGAGATCATGGCGGAACTGTGCCAGGAGTTCGGCGGCAGCGATTTTGCCTGGGCGACGCAGGAAGAGGAGCGTAACGCCCTGTGGCAGGCGCGCCACGATGCGGCCTACGCGGCCAAGGCGCTACGCCCCGGCATGGAATTTCTGGCCACCGATATCTGTGTGCCGATCTCCCAACTGGCGGAATGCATCGAGGCGACCCAGGCGGATGTCGCCGAGAGCGGCCTGGTGGCACCACTGCTCGGTCATGTCGGCGACGGCAACTTCCATCTGGTCGTTGCCGTGGACCGCGATAGCGAGGAAGAACTCGAAACGCTGGCCGCCTTCAATCAACGTTTGATCGACCGAGCGCTTGCCGCTGGCGGTACCTGCACCGGCGAACACGGCATCGGTACCGGCAAGCGCGCGTACATGGAGGCCGAACACGGTGAAGGCTGGGCCGTGATGCGCGCGATCAAGGCCGCCCTCGACCCGCTCGGCATCATGAACCCCGGCAAGCTGGTGTAGCGACGGAGCCTGAGCGCGAGCGCTGGCATCTCGGCAGGTCTGTGCCATGCTGATCGGGCGACTCCATTCATGACTAAAGGATTAGACATGACCGCTCGAAAGATTCGCTATGCCGTCGTTGGTGGCGGCCAGATTTCCCAGCAGGCGTTCATGCCGGGCATTGGCCAGACTGACAATTCCGAACTCGCCGCGCTGGTGACGGGTGATGCCGAAAAGGCCGAGAAGCTCGCGGCGCAATATGGTATCCGGGCCTATACTTATGATGACTACGAGACCCTGCTGAAGTCAGGTGAGATCGATGCCGTCTATGTGGCAACGCCGAACTTCCGCCACACCTCCTTCGTGACCGCAGCGCTCGAGGCGGGCATCCACGTGATGTGCGAAAAGCCGCTGGCAACCTCGGTCGAGGCGTGCGAGCAGATGCTCGAGGCCCAGCAGCGAAGCAATGCCAAGCTGATGACCGCCTATCGGTTGCATTTCGAGCCCGGCACGGTCGATCTGTTCACGCGTGCTCGACGCGGGGATTTCGGCACGCTGAGGGCCTTTTGCGCCAACTTCGGTCAGAACGTCGACGAGAACAACTCTCGCGGCCATAACGGCTACTGGGGTGGCCCGGTGCCGGATCTGGGGACCTACCCGCTGAATGAAGCGCGCAATCTCTTCGCCGCCGAACCCGTCGCCGTTCACGCCATTGGCACGAAAGACCCCACCCGCGGCTTCGATTTCCACGACTCGGTCGCGGTGACGCTGCTGTTCCCGGAAAATCGCACCGCCCAGTTCACCGTGAGTTACGCCACGGCGGCGGTCGAGACCTATTCGGTCGTGGGCACCCAAGCCAACGTGCAATCCCATCCCTGCTTCGGCTTCGGCCCTGACGTGGGGATCAGCTATGTCGTCACGACTGCGGAAGGGAGTCAGACGCACCGCTTCGAGCCGGTCGATCAGTTCGGTGGGGAAACCCAGTATTTCTCCGACTGCATTCTCAATGATCGGCATCCCGAGCCGGACGGTCAGGAAGGGTTGCTGGACGTTCGCGTGCTGGCCGCCGTGGAGCAGTCGCTCGAGACCGGACAAACGGTGGCGCTGGAACCCATGACTCGGGAACGCCGAGTCGTCCCGGAGCAGGCGCTACAGCTGCCCCCCGCCAAATTGCCCGCCGAAGACGAACTGGTAAGCGTCATTACCCAGTCCGCCTGAGCAATCCTTCCCGCAAACCGCCGCACCTGGCCGTGCGGCGGCTTGAGCTCGCCTCCGCGGCGCGGATGGCGGCGTCTGCCTCTCCCTCTCCCAAGCGTCCGGTACGCATCACGCGCTCGCCACGCGGGGCTCCGGCTCCAGCACCTGCGTATGCAGTGTCTTGCCTTCGCTGTCTTTCAGCCGCACGGTCAGTGTCTCGCTCTCGGCATCCAGATCGGCCTGGCCGAAGAACTGATAGCCCGCTGAGGGCGGCAGGTTCGATTGGCCCTCGGGCGGGGCCTTGGCAAACATGACTTCCGGGCCGAAGGTCGCGTCCATCTCGCTGGGACCGAAAGTGCCAGCATGCAGCGGCCCGCTGACGAACTCCCAGAACGGCTTGAACGCCTTGAAGCTGGCACGCTCTGGGGCGTAGTGGTGCGCGGCGGTGTAATGCACGTCGGCGGTGAACCAGACCACGTTTTGAATATCGTCGTCGCGAATGGCCTGCAGCAGCCGGGCAATCTCGAGTTCGCGCCCGAGCGGCCGGCCGGGGTCGTTGTTGGCGATCGCTTCGAACGACTCGCCATCCGGCACCACCATGCCGATCGGCATGTCGGCGGCGATGATCTTCCAGGTCGCGGTGGAATCAACCAGCGCTTGGCGTAGCCAGCGGAATTGGTTGGCACCGATGAAGTCGGTAGCGGCGGATTCTGCACGCTGCAGATTGGCGCTGTTGGGGCCGCGATAGCTGCGCATGTCCAGCATGAAGACCTCCATCCCCGGCCCGTAGGAGAAACGGCGATAGATCCGCTGCGGGGCGGAAGTGGACATCCGGATCGGCATGTACTCGAGAAACGCCTGACGGCCGCGGGCGGCGAGCAGCGCGACGTTCTTTTCCGTGTATAGATCGTTGTCGAGGATCTCCTGCGGATACCAGTTGTTGGTCGTTTCGTGATCGTCCCACTGGGCCAGCATCGGCACTTCGGCGGCGAAGCGGCGGAAGTTGGCGTCGAGGTGGTTGTAGGCGTGCTGGCCGCGATATTCGTCCAGCGTCTCGGCGACCTTCTGCTTGGCCGGCGTGACGATGTTGCGCCACACGCCGCCATCGGGGAGCTCGGTCTGCGCTTCCAGCGGCCCGTCGGCGTAGACCGTATCGCCGGAGTGGATGAAGAAATCCGGCCGAACCTGTCGCATCGTCTCCCAGGTGCGCATGCCACCGCGAGATTCATCGATGCCCCAACCCTGGCCGACCACGTCACCGGACCAGACGAAGCGAATGTCTCTCGGTTGGGAGGGCGGCAGTTGCAGCCGTCCGACCACCGGCTCGCTCGCAGCGCGTGAATCGCCCAGTGCGGCGAATCGCACCCGGTAGTGAACGGTGTTCATGCCCTGCAGGCCGGTCGCGTCGATCTTGCCGGTCAGGTCGGTGCCGGGTAGCACATCGATCCAGGGCAACTGGCGCGCACCGCGGAACTCGGGGTTGTCGGCGACCTCGATCAGCATACGCGACGGCATGCTCGCTCGTCCCCACAGCATGGCGCGGTCCGGCAGCACGTCGCCGCTCATCACGCCGCCTTCCACCGTCGGGCGTCGCCCTTCGGCTAGCACGATCGCCGGTGCGCCGAGGAGCCCGATTCCCGCCACACCGAGCCCTACGTGGCCGCTGGCGGCCAGGAAGTCGCGTCGCGTGAAGGGCTTTCGTTGTGTCGGCATATCTCGTCTCCTCGAAGCATGGTCGTCGATGAGCGGCAGGCTAGCGCCGTCCCGTGACGCTTGCATGAAGCGGAGGCAGAGATATGTGAAGAGACGTAATCGTTTGATGATGGTGAAGATTGGCGTCGTGGCGCTATGCTGCAGAGAGCGGCGACGGAGCGCGGGAGCGCAAGGGGGCTAGATGATCAAGCGCATCGGCAGTACCGATATTCAGCCACGCCACCGTGCAGTCTGTCACTGCGGTGCGGTGGTGCTCGAACTCGAACTACCCGATGGCGTGGTCGATCCGCGTCGCTGCAACTGCTCGATGTGTCGACGCCGCGGCGCAATCGTGGCGAGCGTGCCGCTGGCGGGACTGCGCATCGTCAGCGGAGAGGAAACCCTGCGCCGCTATCAGTTCAACACCATGACCGCACGGCACTATTTCTGCGGCAACTGCGGTATCTACACTCACCATCAGCGGCGTTCCAATCCGGACCAGTACGGCTACAACATCGCCTGCCTGGAAGGCGTCGATCCCTTCGACCTGCCCGGGCCGATCCCGATCGGCGATGGCGTGAATCACCCGGCCGACCGGTGACGGCGGGGACAGCGTCGATCAGCGCGCCTGGGCTGCCCGCCAGGCGTGCAGCTTGTGATAGCTCTCGAGCAGGCGCTGGTGACGTTCGATGCCTTCGAGCTCGAGGCTGGTCGGCGTCAATCCCGGGAAGCGCACGGTTCCCTCCACCGCGCCGGTGGCGTCATGTATCTTCTGCTCGCCGAACATGCGCGTCAGGTTGTGGCGGTAGTCATCCAGTTCGAGGTCATCGTCAAGCCGGATCTCCAGCACTGCCGAGAGTGCCTGGTAGAAGAGTCCGCGGTCGCGGCTGTTGTCGTTGAACTGCAGGAACATCTGGGCGCCGTCGAGCGCCTCCTCGAAGCGCCCCAGGGCCAGCTGAATCAGCAGTTTCAGCTCGGCGATGGTCAGCTCCGCCCACACGCTGTTGTCATCGAACTCGATGCCGATCAGGGTGACGATCTTCATCTGCTCGTCTAGCTCGCTCTCCTCGAGCCGCTCGAGCAGGTCGGCCAATGGCTCGTCATCGAGCGCGTGCAGATTGAGGATATCCTCGCGGAAGGCGAGCGCCATGTTGGTGTTGTCCCACACCAGATCCTCGACCGGGTAGACCTCGGAATAGCCCGGCACCAGGATACGGCAGACCGGCGCGCCGAGATCCTGATGCACGGCGACGTAGGCCTCGAGCCCCTCCTGCTCGAGGATGTCGAACAGCGCCGCGGCTTCCTCGTCGTTGTCCTGCGCCTCGGCCCCGGAGAAGTCCCACTCGACGAACTCGATGTCCGGGGTGGCGCTGAAGAAGCGCCAGGAGACCAGCCCGGAGGAGTCGATGAAGTGCTCGACGAAGTTGTTGGGTTCGCTGACCGCCTGAGAGTTGAAGGTCGGCGCCGGCAGGTCGTCCATCCCCTCGAAACTGCGGCCCTGCAAAAGCTCCGTCAGGCTGCGCTCGATCGCGACGGCCAGGCTCGGGTGCGCGCCGAAGGAGGCGAAGACGCCGCCGGTGCGTGGGTTCATCAGCGTGACGCAGGCGACCGGGAAACGCCCGCCGAGCGAGGCGTCCTTCACCAGCACCGGGAAGCCCTGGGCTTCGAGTGCGCGGATGCCTTCGAGGATCGTCGGGTACTGCGCCAGCACGTTTTCCGGCACGTCCGGCAGCGCGATCTCCTCTTCGAGAATCTGGCGTTTCACCGCCCGCTCGAAGATCTCGGAGAGACACTGTACCTGCGCTTCGGCGACAGTGTTGCCGGCGCTCATGCCGTTGCTGAGATAGAGGTTCTCGATCAGATTCGAGGGGAACCAGACGGTTTCGCCGTCCGAATGGCGCACGAACGGCAGCGAAACGATGCCGCGGTCGGTGCGTCCGGAGTTGGTGTCGTAGAGATGCGACCCCTTGAGCTCGCCTTCCGGATCGAAGATCTCGCGGCAGTGGTCGTCCAGAATCTCTTCGGGCAGTTCGTCGTTCGGCCCTGGCTGGAACCAGCGCTCGTTCGGATAGTGGACAAAGTCGGCGTCGGCGATCTCGGTACCGAAGAACTGATCGTTATAGAAGAAATTGCACGAGAGCCGCTCGATGAACTCGCCCAGCGCCGAGCAGAGCGCGGCTTCCTTGGTCGCGCCCTTGCCGTTGGTGAAGCACATCGGCGAAGCGGCGTCGCGAATATGCAGCGACCAGACATGGGGCACGATGTTGCGCCACGAGGCGATCTCGATCTTCATGCCGAGGCGCTCGAGAATGCCGGTCATGTGGGCGATGGTCTGCTCCAGCGGCAGATCCTTGCCCTCGATCCAAGTGCTGGCGGTCTCGCCGTCCTCTTTTGCGACTCCGCCCATCAGCAGGGCCTGGGCATCCTCGTCGATGTTCTCTACCGCCTCGATCTGAAACTCGGGGTTGTTCTGGATCACCCGCTTGACCGAGCAGCGCTCGATGGAGCGCAGGATGCCGGTGCGATCCTTGTCGGAGATCTCCGGCGGCAGCTCGACCTGGATGCGAAAGATCTGGTTGTAGCGGTTCTCCGGGTCGACGATGTTGTTCTGCGAAAGTCTGATGTTCTCGGTCGGGATCTCGCGGGCGTTGCAGTAGACGCGCACGAAGTAGGCCGCGCAGAGCACCGTGGAGGCGAGGAAGTAGTCGAACGGTCCTGGCGCCGAGCCGTCGCCCTTGTAGCGGATCGGCTGGTCGGTGATCACCGTGAAGTCGTCGAACTTGGCTTCCTGGCGCAGGTTGTCGAGATAGTTGACCTTGATTTCCATGAGACGGACCGGGTTGGCAAATGGCAGGGCGCTCGCGACGCGAGAGCCGAATGGCGGCCATTATCCGGGTTTGGAGGCGCTTCGTCTCGGGGGAGCGGCGCTGCGATCGGTAGCCATGGCCGGAGAGGTCGGAAGCGGAGCCCATCGGCGGCGTTCGAGCCCCGCTGAGTCGCCAAAACTAGCGCTTCACACCACCAAGGGAAGTCAGAGCGGCCAGCGGGGTGACTCGCGGTGGCTCATCGTCCGACCACTCGACCTGGGCGTGGATGGCGTAGACCTCGCGAAGTCGGTCTTCGGTCAGTACATGCCGCGGCGTGCCCGTGGCCTTGACCTTGCCGCCGTTGCCGAGCATCCAGAGTTGGCCGGCGAAGCGGGCGGCGAGACTCAGGTCATGAATCGCGATCAGCACGATGATCCCGCGCTGGCGGGCGACCGCGGCGAGCCACTCGAGCACCTGCAGCTGATGGTGCAGGTCGAGCGCGCTGGTCGGCTCATCGAGCATCAGCACGCGCGGCTCGCGCACGGCAGCCTGGGCGATGGCGACGCGCTGGCGCTGACCGCCGGAGAGCTGATCGAGCGTGCGCTCGGCCAGTGGTTCCAGCTCAAGCATGATCAGCGTCTGCCGAACGAGCTCGAGATCGCGTTGACCCGCCGTGGGGTGTGAGGTCCGGCGCGCCAGCAGGACCGCCTCGAACACACTGAGCGCGGCCGGCGTGCCGCTCTCCTGGGGCAGATAGTAGACACGTCGTGCCCGTTCGGTCGCATCCAGTTCGGCCAGATCGGTGGCGTCGAAACGGACGCTGCCGTGGTAGCGTTCGAGACCGGCTATCGCCTTGAGTAGCGTCGATTTCCCGGCACCGTTGGGGCCGACCAGCGCCGTGATCTCTCCGGCGCGAGCCGAAAGCCCGCTGACGCGCTCGAGCACCGGATGACGCCCCAGCGTGACGGAGAGCGACTCGACGTCGAGTGTTGCCTGGTTCACGGTGCTCATCCCCACACCTCGCGGCGGCTCTTGAGGATCAGCGAAACGAAGAACGGCAGCCCGATCAGCGCGGTGAGAATTCCGATCGGCAGCAGTACGCCGGGAATGATCGTCTTCGAGGCGATGGAGGTCAGCGACATCAGCAGGGCGCCCGTCAGCGCCGACATGGGCAGAAACACGCGCTGATCCTCGCCCACCAGCAGGCGGGCGATATGTGGTCCGACCAGACCGATGAAGCCGATGGTACCGACGAAGGCCACGGCGGTCGCCGCCAGCAGCGAACTGCACAGCAGCACCAGCAGCCGCAGCCGGGCCACGTTGACGCCCATCGCGCGCGCCTGGAGATCGCCCATGCGCAGCGCGGTCAGTCGCCAGCCGGCGATGAAGAAGACCGGTAGCGTCAGCACCAGCGCAGCCACGGCAATCCCCACCTTGGGCCAACTCGCCCGCGATAGCGAGCCCAGCGACCAGAACACCAGCTGCTGCAGCGACTGTTCGGAAGCCACGTACTGGAGTACGCCGAGCAAGGCGTTGAAGAAGAACATCAGCGCGATGCCCATCAGCACCATGGTTTGCACGCTGACACCGCGCAGCCGACTCACCAGCCAGATGAGTAGCGAGGCCAGCATCGCCATGATGAAAGCATTGAGCGTTGTCAGCAGCGCCTCGGCACCCGGGAACAGGCCGATGCCGAGAACGATGGCGAGCGCCGCGCCGAAACTCGCTGCCGCCGACACGCCGAGCGTGAAGGGGTCGGCCAGCGGGTTGTTGAGGATCGTCTGCATCTCGGCGCCGGCACTGGCCAGCGACATGCCGACCACGATCGCCATCAGGGCCACGGGAAGGCGGATATCCCAGATCACGACGCCAACGATGCGCGACGCGTCAGCGGGTGAAACGATCGCCTGCAGCACCTCGGAGAGCGGATACCCGCCGGGGCCGATCGCGACATCGGTGAACAGCGAAATGACCGTTAGAATGGCGGTCGCGATCAGCAGCAGCATGTGGCGCCGGCGGCGCTTCAGGTAGTGATCGACACTGGTGAGCGAGGGGGCAGCGGTAACGGTCATGAATCGAAGCGGCAGGGCGGTGCGTGAGGGCGGGGCATGAAGCGAGAATCCAGCCAATAAGAAAGATTCTCGATCATAGTGACTGCATCCCGAACTGTACAGGCTTCGCCCTTGGGTGGCCTTTCGTTCGGTGGCTCTGGATCGCCGAGCACTGCATGAGAGAGCGTAGGTGGGGAAGCACTTCGAAAACCACCGTCGAGGATGTCGGCAGTCTCTCGACTACTTTCCAACCATGACGAGGTGACGAACATGGTGATTCCGGTAACTTTGACCATCGTCCTGCTGGGCGGCATCGGCGTGATGGCAGCGCTGATCCCCAATGCCATCGAGGCTATCCACTGGCCGCTGCTGATCGGGGCCTCTTTTGTCATGGCGTTGACACCAGGAGCGAATCAACTGCTCGCGCTTTCCAACGGTTTTCGTCTTGGCGTTCGCCCCGCCATGACCGCGGCTTGCGGTCGCTTCGCCGCTTTCTTGCTGATGGTGGTCGGTGTGGCCATTGGTCTCGGCAACTGGCTGGCAACATCTGCGCTTTTTTTCAGCGTGCTCAAATGGGTAGGCGCGGCTTACCTGCTCTACCTGGGCTTGCGAGCGTTGACGTCGGCATGGCGACCAGCGGCTGTTGCACCCGGCACACCTGAGAGTGCGAGTACCTGGCAATTGATACGCCGGGAGGCCCTGGTCGCGCTCTCCAACCCCAAGGCTTACGTGCTGTTTGCGCTTTTTTTGCCGCAATTCTTGCAGGCCGACGGCGAGTCGTTCACGTCAGCCATCGTGCTTGTGGGACTGAGCTATATCCTGATCGAGTTCGTCTGCGCCTGGCTATACGCCGGCGTCGGTCGACTACTGGGCCATGGCGGCGCCACGATGAATCGTCAGCGCTGGCTGGATGGCATCGGTGGCTCGGCGATGATCGCGCTGGCGGGCTGGCTGGCCTTGGATAGGCGCCCGGCGTGAAGCCTCGTCACGACTGGCCGGTGTTTTCGCTCACGACGCCATCGATCAGTGCCTCGAAATCGTCGAAGGCCGGATGAGTCAGGCTCGGCGAGCGATGCACTTCCAGAATCGCCGGCGGCAGTGCCGGCAACCCCTCGGCGTCGCCTAGGGCTTTCCAGTGCGGTGACAGCGAGCGGCGATCGGTGACCGTGACGGTGTGCCCCTGATTGACGATCACGCGCAGGCCGCTGGGACTCTGGCTGGTGGAGTCGAGCTGCCAGTCGCGGCCGATATGGGCCAGCGCCGCCAGCGCCCGGCGACGGTAGACGCACTGCTCGGGAAAGAGCGCGAGCGGAATCGGGCGCGTCGGGTCGAGGGTGAAGCGCTCGTGAGCGGCCCATACCACTTCTTCGGTCGCCAGCCGACGTCCGCGACTGGCCTCGGCGTGGCGAACCGCCAGCACCATGTCCAGCGACCCCTGTTCCAGCTGCTCGAGCAGCTCGGTCGACATGCGACAGTGAATATGGACGTGGACTTCCGGGTGCCTTTCGCCGAAGCGCTCGAGCAGCGCCGGCAGCCAGGTGTCCGCATAGTCCTCCGGTAGTCCGAAACGCAGCGTGACCGATTGCGAGCGTCCCAGGGCGGCGATGGCTTCGCGCTGCAGGTGCAGAAGGCGTCTGGCGTAGACCAGAAACGTCTCGCCGTCGGCGGTGAGCTTGAGCTGACGACCGCCGCGCTCGATCAGCACCGTGTCGAGGCGCGTCTCGAGCGTGGCGATACGCAGGCTGATGGTCGACTGCGTCTTGTGCAGATGGCGCGAGGCGGCAGTGAATCCGCCGCTGTCGGCCACGGTCACAAAGGCGAGCAGAAGGTCACTGTCGAGTCCGCCGAGTCGATTGCTATCGGTTGCGCCGATGGTTGCCATTGAAATGACTCGTTTCCCTGATCGATTCGATGCGCTCAGCATAGGACACGTCGCCGCCGAGACCCATCGCCGCCGCGATGAAGGAAACTCGGCCCCGGCCACCGCCACCGGATCAGAGGACGTCTGTCATGAAACCGCAAGCTGCTGCCATTGAACCCGAATCCGCCAGGCGCTGGCTGGCGGACGCCGAGCGCACCGACCTGAGCGCGCTGGTCGATACCGCGCGTTACCCGCTTCACGATTTCGACGATCCGCAGCTGCAGGCCGAAATCGGCCGGGTCCGCGCGGACCTCGAGCGCGAGGGCTGTGCCGTACTGCGTGGCTTTCTGCGCCCGGAAGCGCTCGAGCAGGCGAGAACGCAGGGGCGTGAACTCTCGCCGAAGAGCTACTACTCCAGTCGGCGCGTCAACGCCTGGTTCACCAGCGACGACGAGAGCCTGCCGGCCAACGATCCGCGGCGCATCTTCATGGAGCGCACCAGCGGTTTCGTCACCCGTGACCTGATCCCCGCCGATGCGGTGATCCACCAGCTCTATGTCGCGCCCGTCATGAAACGACTGGTGGCCGAGTGCCTGAACGAGGAGGCGGTCTACGAATATGCCGACCCGTTCGCCGGTCTGGTCCAGAACGTGCTGCCGCCGGGGACGCAGCAGCCGTGGCACTACGACACCAACGAATACATCGTCTCGATGATGACCGAGGCGCCGGATGCCGGCGGCGAGTTTCAGTATTGCCCCAACATCCGCACGCCGGCCGGGGAGAACTACGCAGGCGTCGGTGCGGTGATTCGCGAAGAGGATCTTTTCACGCCACGCACGCTGGCGCTGCAGCCGGGAGATCTGCAGCTGTTCAAGGGACGCTATTCGCTGCATCGGGTGACCCAGGTCAGCGGCGATCGCGAGCGCCATACGGCGATTTTCGCCTACTCGCAGCAGCCCGGCGTCGTGGGCCGTCTGGAGCGCACGCGCCAGCTATACGGGCGGGTATCGGAAGCGCACATCGAGGCTGAAAAGCGCCGTGAAGCGCGGGCCGACGGTCTGCTCGACTGAATCGCGTGAAACGCCCGGCGCCCGGCGTTTCGGACCCTTGGCCCTCTCGCCCCTGATTTCTCTATCGACTCCCTGACGGCTCCGCCATCGACCCGATAACGACAAAGGTAAATACCGACCATGACCAGCCTGTTGACGCCTGACCGCTCCATCGCCATGCCTTCCATGCTGGGGGGGACCGGCATTCTTGCGCCGACTCATGATCCGGCGGCCTGCGAGCCGAGCCAGGCCGAGATCCGCCAGATTCTGCTCGACCGCCTGGCACGCACCCGCGCCGAGCTGAAAAAGCGCGACATCGTCGCCGCGATCCTGTTTGACCCGACGCACGTCCGCTACGCTACCGGCTCGCGCAACATGCAGGTCTATTCGGCGCGCAATCCGGCGCGCTACGCTTTTGTGCCGGCGGAGGGACCGGTGGTGATGTTCGAATATGCTGGCTGCGATCACCTGACCGACGGTCTACCCGGCATCGACGAGACACGCCCCGCGACGGCGATTTCCTATTACTTCTGCGACGACCATCTCAAGCAGACCACGCATTCCTGGGCCGACGAGATCGATGCGCTGATTCGCCAGTGCGGCGGACAGAAAGGCGACAAGGTGGCAATCGAGAGCGCCACCTCTCACGCCGCGTTCGCGCTGGTCGAGCGCGGCTGGCAGATCTGCGACGCTCAAGTGCCGCTGGAGCGGGCGCGGGCGATCAAGGTGGAAAACGAGATCAAGATGGTGCGTAGCTCGCTGCGTGCGGTCGAGGAGGGCGTGCGCAAGCTGGAGGCCGCGATCCGCCCCGGCGCGACGGAGAACGAGGTCTGGTCGCAGCTGCACCAGCACATCATCGCCACCGATGCCGACTACGTCGAAACCCGGCTGATGAGCTCCGGGCCGCGGACCAATCCGTGGTTCCAGGAGTGCTCGGATCGCGTCATGCAGGCCGGGGAGCTGGTCGCGCTGGATACCGATGTGGTCGGCCGCTACGGCTACTACGCCGATTTTTCGCGTACTTTCCTCTGCGGCGAGGGGGAGGCGAGCGCGACCCAGCGCGAACTCTATCGCATGGCGTTCGACCAGGTGCGCACCAACATGGCGCTGATCGCCCCGGGAGTCTCGTTCAAGGAGTACGCCCAGAAGGCGTGGCAGATTCCCGAGCCCTACAAGGCGAGGCGCTACTTTGCGCTGGCCCACGGTGTCGGCATGACCGGTGAGTACCCGTACATCGTTCATCGCGAGGACATCGATGCCAAAGGCTACGATGGCATCATGCAGCCTGGCATGACGCTATGCGTCGAGAGCTACATCGGGCACGAGGCCGGTGGCGAAGGGGTCAAGCTGGAAGAGCAGCTTTACATCCGCGATGACGGTCAGGTCGAATTGCTCTCCGATTATCACCTCGACGAGCGTCTGCTGGCGGGCTGATACCCGCGTGTGCCGGCGAGCCACCCGCGCGGCCGGCAGCAGAAGATCACCGGACAAGGAGAGCCCCATGACCGAAACGCTGATTCCCCATATCGACCTGACGCCGCTGCTCGAGGCGGGCGTGGGGCGCGACGCGGTGATCGAGGCGATCACCGCTGCTGCCTGTCACTCCGGCTTCATGACCATCGGCGTGGCGCCCGAGCAGCTCGGTCTACCGGCGGACATCCACGCACGTCTGGCGCGCTTTTTCACGCTCGAGGACGCGGCGAAGCGCCAACTCGCCCGGCATAAGTTCGAGCCGGACAACGCCAACGTCTATCGGGGATACTTCCCGCCGCAGAACGAAGACCCGACCTGGAAGGAAGGGATCGACATGGGGCCGGACGTGGCGCACCCCGAGCGCGTTCGGACCAACGACGGCGATCCGCTGCGCGAGCCGACCCCGCTGCCGGCAGACAGCGAACTGCCAGGCTGGGCGGCGGACATCGCCGCCTACTACGAGGCGATGGAGCGGCTCGGACGCCAGATCGCCGGTGCGCTGGCGGAAGGTCTCGATATCTCGCGGGAGACGCTGGTCACCCCTTTCGATGCCGGTAACTCCACGCTGCGCCTGATTCATTATCCCGAGCGCCCGGCCGAGACGCTGGCAACGATGCCGGCCGTCGATGGCGAAGGTGCCGCGCGCCGCTGGCTGGTCGGCGTGCCGCATTTCGACAACGGCTTCATCACGCTGTTATGGCAGGACCGGGTCGGCGGCCTGCAGGTGCACACGCCCGATGGCGGCTGGGAAGAGGTGCCGCCGCGTGACAACGCGCTGGTAGTTAACTTCGGCCGCCTGCTGGCGGACTGGTCCGGCGGGCGGATTCAGGCCACCGAACACCGCATCGTCGGTGGCAGCCGCTCGCGTCACTCGATTCCGTTCTTCTTCGAGCCGGCGGTCGATGCGGTAATCCAGGCGCCCGGCGCGCCAGCCGAAAGCCGCTATGTCTATGGCGATCGACTGTGGGAACGCATGCTCGAGTTCGTCGAATTTCAGGGGCTCGAGCGGTTTGCAAAAGAGACGTGAGCCGGCGTCAATCCGGCTGCTTTGGTTTCAGGGCGTTCGGCGGTGTCCGATACAGCGAAATGGACTCGAGAGATCGATGGCGACGTCGCTCGGCTCGAGCGCCTCTGACGCTGGATCGACAGCTGCAATTTCTCACGACCTCAGCGATACTCATAACGTCATGTTTTTAATTCGCACAATAAATCGAGGGGATTTTTTATGAAGACTTTCCTGTATCCACTGGCTGCGACCGCGCTGCTGACGGCGGCCACGGCGAGCGCGCAGGATAAGCCGCTGACCATCGGCACCAACAACTGGGCCGAGAATGTGGCCGTTGCCAATCTGTGGAAGCTGGTGCTCGACGACCACGGCTACGACGTGACGCTCTCCGATGTCGGCAAGAGCGCGCTGTTTGCCGGGCTGGCCAACGATGACTTCGATCTTTCCCTCGAACTCTGGCTGCCGTACACCGACAAGGAGTTTTTGGCGCCCTACAAAGACACCCTCGAAGTTCACGACGCCTGGTATGACAAGACTGGCCTAGGCCTGGTCGTGCCGGACTACGTCGATATTGATTCGATTCCCGAGCTTGCCGAACACGCCGACGAGTTCGAGTATCAGGGCAGTCCGACCATCATCGGCATCGACCCGGGCTCCGCGATCGCAGGTATGACCGATGATGCCATCGATGAATACGGGCTGGATCTCCAGCAGGTCAATAGCTCCGGGCCGGCGATGATGTCGGCGCTGGACAGCGCCTACAAGAGTGAAGAGCCGATCGTGGTCACGCTGTGGAACCCGCACTGGGCGTTCGCCAACTACGATCTCAAGTATCTGAAAGATCCGAAGAAGGTCTACGGCGATGGCGACACCATCTACTGGTTCTCTCGCGCCGGTTTTGCCGAGGACGACCCGTGGCTGACCGCCGTGCTCAACCAGTGGCACATGAGTGACGCGAGTCTGAGCGACCTGATGGCGCAGATCGAAGCCGACGGTGACCCGGTCAAAGGTGCCCGTGACTGGCTTGCCGACAATCAGGACGAGGTCGATGCGTGGCTGGCCGCGGGTGACGACGTGGACCAGTAAGCCTTGGCCTGACGTTGAAACGCCGCGCTCATCGAGCGCGGCGTT
>NZ_BMZI01000002.1:587334-609667 GCF_014652715.1 Salinicola rhizosphaerae
CGATTTAGCGATGGAAGCAACCTCGCCGAGGCAGGCTTTCGTGCCATTGATTAAACGCTCTTCAACGGACTAATCTGTTTTGATGGCTCGCCTGTCTGACAGGCGGCCAACGTCTGGATCAAGACGCAGGCAACACCGAGACAACGATAAACGGCCATAAGCCGACCCCACAATAACAGCGAATGCTGTGCAGGAGATCGACAATGAAGAAGACGCTGCTTGCAGCCGGCGTGGCAGCCATGATGATGAGTGCGACACCCGTCATGGCGAAGACGCTGGTCTACTGCTCCGAAGGTTCCCCGGAAGGGTTCGATCCCTCGCTCTACACGACCGGCACGACTTTCGATGCGTCGAGCAAGACGATCTACAATCGTCTGGTGCAGTTCAAGCCGGGCACCACCGAGCTGGAGCCGGCGATCGCCAAGAGCTGGGAAGTCTCCGATGACGGGCTGGAGATCACCTTCCACCTGCGTGACGATGTCGACTTCCAGACCACCGACTACTTCACCCCGAGCCGACCGCTCAACGCTGACGATGTCATCTGGACCTTCGAGCGCCAGATGGACAAGGACAACCCCTATTACAAGCTGGCCAACGGCAGCTTCGAGTATTTCCAGTCCATGTCGATGGGTGAGCTGATCAAATCGATCGAGAAGGTCGACGATCATACGGTCAAGTTCGTGCTGAGCGAGCCCAACGCGCCGTTCGTCGCCAACCTGGGAATGGATTTCGCCTCGATCCACTCCAAGGAGTACGAAGAGCAGCTGGTCGATGAAGGCAAGCCGGAAATGGCCAACCAGCAGCCGATCGGCACCGGTCCGTTCCAGTTCCTGAACTATCAGGAAGACGCGGCCATCCGCTATCAGGCCAACCCGGATTACTTCCGCGGCAAGCAGCCGATCGACAACCTGGTGTTCGCGATCACGCCGGATGCCCAGGTGCGCTATCAGAAGCTGCAGGCGGGCGAGTGTCAGGTGATGCCGTTCCCGAACCCGGCCGACGTCGATTCGATGAAGCAGAACGATGATATCCAGGTGCTGCAGGAAGCCGGACTGAACGTCGCCTATCTCGCCTATAACACGACGCAGAAGCCGTTCGACAAGCCGGAAGTGCGCAAGGCACTGAACATGGCGATCAACAAGCAGGCGATCATCGACGCGGTGTTCCAGGGTGCCGGCCAGACGGCGAAGAATCCGATCCCGCCGACCATGTGGAGCTACAACGACGATATCCAGGACGATCAGTACGATCCGGACAAGGCCAAGCAGATGCTCGCCGATGCCGGAGTCAAGAACCTGGAGATGAACATCTGGGCCATGCCGGTGCAGCGCCCGTACATGCCGAACGCGCGGCGTACCGCCGAGCTGATGCAATCGGACCTGGCCAAGGTCGGTGTGACCGCCAATATCGTCACCTACGAGTGGGGCGAGTACTTGAAGCGCGCCGCCAACAAGGACCACGATGGTGCGGTGATCCTCGGCTGGACCGGCGACAACGGTGACCCGGACAACTTCATGGGCACGCTTCTGAGCTGCGCGGGCGTCGGTACCAGCAACAACGTGGCGGAGTTCTGCTATCAGCCGTTCGAGGATCTGATTCAGAAAGCGCGGACGCTGGACGACCAGGACGAGCGCGCCAAGCTCTATCGGCAGGCGCAGGAGGTGTTCAAGGAGCAGGCGCCCTGGGACACCCTGGCCCACTCCACGGTGTTCATGCCGATGACCAAGAACGTTACCGGCTACACGATCGATCCGCTCGGCGGCCATAGCTTCGAAGGCGTCGACATCGAAGAGTAATTCCCTCCCTTCGCGGGCACGCAGCGGTCCTGACAACCGCTGCGTGCCTCCGCGTGACTAGCCAGACCTCCAATATGCTCAGATTTCTACTGGTCAAGCTGGCCCAGCTGGTGCCGACCTTCATCGGCGTCACCATCGTGGCGTTCGCTTTCATTCGCCTGTTGCCGGGCGATCCGATTCTTCTCATGGCGGGCGAGCGGGGTATTTCCGCCGAACGCTATGCGCAGTTGCAGTCACAGTTCGGGTTCGACCGCCCGCTGATCGTGCAGTACTGGGACTTTCTCTCCGGTCTGTTCAGAGGTGACCTGGGCAACTCCCTGGTGACCCATTCCCCCGTGATTCACGAATTCATGAGCCGGTTTCCGGCGACGATGGAACTATCGATCTTTGCCCTGGCCTTCGCCGTCATCATCGGACTGCCGGCCGGCGTGATCGCTGCCATCAGACGCGGCAAGACGCTCGATCACACCATCGTCGGCATCAGTCTGACCGGCTACTCGATGCCGATCTTCTGGTGGGGGCTTCTCCTGATCATGCTCTTCTCCGGCACGCTGGGCTGGACGCCGGTCTCCGGGCGCATGTCGTTCATCTATTTCATCCAGCCCGTGACTGGCTTCATGACCATCGACAGCCTGATCGCCGGCGATTGGGGCGCGTTTCTTTCCGCGCTGCACCACCTGATTCTGCCCGCCATCGTGCTGGGTACGATTCCGCTGGCGGTGATCGCGCGTCAGACACGCTCCTCGATGCTCGAGGTGCTGGGCGAAGACTACGTGCGCACCGCGCGCGCCAAGGGGCTATCCAGCTACCGCGTGATCATGGTGCACACCCTGCGCAATGCGCTGATCTCGGTCATCACCGTCATTGGTCTGCAGGTCGGTCTGCTGCTGGCCGGCGCAATCCTGACCGAAACGATCTTCTCCTGGCCGGGCATCGGCAAATGGATGATCGATGCGATCTCGCGGCGCGACTATCCCTCCGTGCAGGGTGGTCTGGTGCTGATCGCCTTCATCGTGATGATCGTCAATCTGCTGGTGGACGTGGCCTACGGCGTCGTCAACCCGCGCATCCGTCACTGAGGGCCAAAAAAATGGCTGCACTCGACAATACGGCGTTGAACCCGGCTTCGACATGCTCATTGACACCCCGTCAACTCCGCTGTCTCGGCCGGCTTCGCCTTGTCTTGTCTTCGTTCGCGCATTTTTTGGTGCGTCCGACGGGGAGTAAACTATGTCTCAAGTAATATCTTCCAAAGGCTCTTCTGCCGCGGCGCCGGGAACGTTTCGCTACCAGCTCAAGTCGTTCTGGAGCGATTTCAGCGCCAGTCGCGGCGCGTTGTTTGGCCTGATCTTCATCGCTTTCGTGCTGCTGGTGGCACTGCTCGCGCCCTGGGTCGCGCCGCATGACCCTGCCATGCAGGACCGCGCCGCGCTGCTGGTGCCGCCGGTGTGGCACGCCGAAGGTAGCTGGAACTATATTCTCGGGACCGACGCCGTCGGCCGCGACATTCTCTCGCGTCTCATCTTCGGCGCCCGCTACTCGCTCTCCATCAGCGCCATGGTGGTGGTGATCTCGATGTGTGGCGGTATCTTTCTCGGCCTGCTGGCGGGTTACTTTCGCGGGTGGGTCGAGACTGTCATCACCCGCGTGATGGACGTGGTGCTGGCGTTTCCCAGTCTTTTGCTGGCGCTTGGCCTGGTGGCGATTCTGAGTCCCGGGTTGACCAGCGCGATGATCGCCATCGCCATGGTGCAGCTGCCTTACTTCGTGCGCCTGACCCGCGCGGCGGTCATTGGCGAGAAGAACCGCGAATACGTTACTGCCAGCCGGCTGGCGGGCGCCGGGCACATGCGCCTGATGTTCAACACCCTGCTGCCCAACTGCATGGCACCGCTGATCGTGCAGGCGACGCTGTCGTTCTCCACCGCGATTCTGGATATCGCCGCGCTGGGCTTTCTCGGCATGGGCGTGCAACCGCCGACGCCTGAGTGGGGCGCGATGCTGGCCAACGCGCGCGAGTTCATGACCAGCGCCTATTGGGCGGTCACGTTCCCGGGGCTGGTGATTCTGTTGACGGTGCTGATGATCAATCTGATGGGTGACGGCCTGCGTGATGCGCTGGATCCCAAGATGAAGCGTTCGTGAGAGACGCTGCGATGAGGAGTTCACAATGGCACTTCTAGATATTGAAGGCCTCAGCGTTCGTTTTCAGACGAGCAGCGGGCTGTTTACCGCCGTCGAGGATGTCGATATCCGGGTCGACCGTGGCGAGGTGTGGTCGATCGTCGGCGAGTCCGGGTCGGGCAAATCGGTCTCGATGCTGGCGACCATGGGCCTGCTGCCGTGGACGGCGCAGGTCACCGCCAATCGGCTCGAGTTCGACGGCCAGGACCTGCAGCGACTGAGCTCACGCCAGCGTCGGCGGATCGTCGGCGGCGAGATGTCGATGATCTTTCAGGAGCCGATGACCAGTCTGAACCCTTGCTTCACGGTCGGCACCCAGATCGACGAGATGATCAAGCAGCACAAGGGCGGCTCGCGTAAGGAGCGCCACGAGCGGGCGCTCGAGCTGCTGGCGCAGGTCGGAATTCCCGATCCGGCGCGGCGCATCAAGGCCTATCCGCATCAGCTCTCCGGCGGCATGAGTCAGCGCGTGATGATCGCGATGGCGATCTCCTGCGATCCGCGACTGCTGATTGCCGACGAGCCGACCACGGCGCTGGACGTGACGATCCAGGCGCAGATTCTCGAGCTGCTGCTGAAGCTGCAGGAAGAGACCGGCATGGCGCTGATCCTGATCACCCACGATATGGGCGTGGTTGCGGAGACGGCCAAGCACGTCATCGTCCAGTACGCCGGGCGTCAGGTCGAGAAGCAGGAAGTGAAATCGCTGTTCGCCAACCCGCGTCACCCGTACACCGAAGCGCTGCTCTCGGCGCTGCCGGAGCGCGCTGGCGACAAGGACCGTCTGCCGACGATTCCGGGCGTGGTGCCGGGTCAGCACGATCGGCCGACCGGCTGTCTGTTCAACCCGCGCTGCCAGTACGCGACCGACCACTGTCACGAGGTGGAGCCGGTGGCGGCCCCGGATGACCCTGCCAGAACCCTCTGCCACTATCCGCTTGGCGAGGCGGACGCCGCCGGTGCCACGCCGGACGATGCGCCGAATCCGCCGCCCCGACCCGAGTCGACCGACCATCGCAGCGAGGTGCGCCCATGAGTCGCGAAGCCGTTCTGCGCGCCAGTCATCTGACGCGTCACTACCAGATCAAAGGCGGGCCGTTCTCGAAGCCGGCCACGGTCAAGGCACTGAACGAGGCGTCTTTCGAGCTCTTCCCGGGGCAGACGCTCGCGGTGGTCGGCGAGTCGGGCTGTGGCAAGTCGACCTTGGCGCGCGTGCTGACGATGATCGAACCGCCGACCAGCGGCGAACTCTCGATCGGCAAGCACCAGGTGTCGCTCAAGGAGGGCCAGCGCCCGCCGGCCGAACTGCGCCGCGAGGTGCAGATCATCTTCCAGAATCCCTACGGCTCGCTCAATCCGCGCAAGACCGTGGCGACGATGCTCGAAGAGCCGCTCAAGCTCAATCGCAAGGAGATGGGCGCTGCCGAGCGGCGGAAGAAGGCGCTGGAGATGATCGAAAAGGTCGGCCTGCGCCCCGAGCACGCCGACCGCTATCCGCACATGTTCTCCGGCGGACAGCGCCAGCGTATCGCCATCGCGCGTGCCTTGATGCTCAACCCGAAGATTCTGGTGCTCGACGAACCCGTTTCGGCGCTGGATCTCTCGATCCAGGCCCAGGTGCTCAATCTGCTGGCGGACCTGCAGGAGGAGTTCGGGCTGGCCTACGTGTTCATCTCGCATGATCTCTCGGTGGTGCGGCGAATCGCCGATGACGTGATCGTGATGTACTTCGGTCAGCCGGTGGAGACCGGGCCGGCCGAGGAGGTGTTCACGACTCCGCGTCACCCCTACACCCAGGCGCTGTTTTCGGCGACGCCGGTGGCTGATCCCAACCGTAGCCGCCAGCGGGTCAAGTTGAAGGGGGAGCCGCCTTCGCCGCTCAATCCGCCGCCGGGCTGCCCGTTTGCGCCACGCTGTCATCTGGCGACCGACGCGTGTACGCGCGCCGATCCGCCGCTCGAGCCGGTTGGCGGCGAGGCGGCTGATGACAAGACCGTGAAGGTCGCCTGCATCCATGTCGAACGCTCGATTGCTGCGCTGGAGACGGCGAGCGCCTGAGCCCCGGCGCTGGCGAACGAACCCAGAGCGCCTCATGCGACTTTTGGCGCCATCCCCCGAGCAGTGCTTCGCGCTAGGCTGATAGGGCGTGCACAGCGCTTTCTTGATGACCGGGCCGGCACTCGATGCGTTGCCCCGGTCATCCTGCAATGAATCTCGAAGGGGGATGATACTGATGACTCGACAGATTCTGGTACCCATCGATGGCTCCGAGAGCGCCGCCAAGGCGCTCGAGCATGCCTGTCTGCTACAACGCGCAGACGGGGCGACGATTCACCTTCTGCATATTCCCGAAGTGCCGGTTGCCCAGGATGCCCTGGGGAGAAAAACCGGCGCGACCCCACTCGACTACACCCCGGCCCGCGCACGAGAGCAGGGCGAAAATCTACTAAGGCAGGCATGGCAGGCGACAGGCAGCCACGATGGCAGCGTTCGTTTCCTGGTCGAGGACGGCCATCCCGCGCAGGTGATCGTGGCGCAGGCTCGTTCGCTGAATATCGACCTGATCGTGATGGGCAGCCGGGGCTTGAGCGATCTTCGAGGCCTGATGGTCGGTAGCGTCTCGCACAAGGTGACGCACGTGGCGCCATGCCAGGTCATCACGCTGCACGTGCCGGAGTGACACGTGGCACCGATGCTGGATCGGTCGCGCCGATCCGGCATCGTCGTCTACGCTTGCGTCGAAACCCTGAACGAATCGGCGACAGTGACGTCGCCGCGAGACAGCTGCGATCAAGGACGCGACGTACGATGATCAAACGGATACTGGTACCGCTGGATGGCTCCGATGGGGCGCGACAGGCACTCGCGCACGCAAGTTGGCTGCAGCGCGCAAGCGATGCGACGCTGTGCCTGCTGATGGTGAGAGAGCCGCCCTCGGCCGACGAACACCTCGGTGCAATGGTCGGCGTGCCGCCGGTGGAAACGCTGGAGGCGGATGACGACAGCGAAGAGCGGCGCCTGTTGCAGGCGGCTTGGCGTGAACTTGGCAATGCAGAAGGTCATGTCGAAATACGGGTGGCGACGGGAAGCCCCGCGCCGACGATCGTCGAGCAGGCGCAAACGTTCGGCGCCGATTTGATCGTCATGGGCAGCCGTGGCCAGGGCCAGTTCCAGAGTCTGGTGTTCGGCAGTGTCTCTCAGCAGGTCACCGAGTCCGCGTCCTGCCCGGTCGTGACTTACCACGTTCCGCAGAGCGAGACCGAATCCTGATTCTCCCTGGCCGGATTCGTCCGGCCAGGGACATCACCTACGCCGGGTCGGTCGCGAGCTCGGCAGGCTTGGGTGACTCGCCGTCGATCATCGATTCGAAGGCGCGCAGGCGTTTGACGATCGAGATCAGCTCGATGATCGTCGACCAGGAGTTGACCAGATACTGGAACGAATCCCTCACCTGGCCGAACACGTTGAGTATCTGTTGAAGCAGCCCCAGGCTCAGCTTGCCGGCCACGATCGAGGGCGTCAGCACGATCAGCCCGAAGATGGTGTCCGCCTGTAGATAGAAGATCCGCGCGATGTTGAAGTAGGCGTAGTGCCAGTAGAGCCGGAAGTAGTTGTGGCGCACGCCGGCAAACAGTTCGCGGACCGTGACCGGCTCGGCGCGATCCGCGTTGTCCTCGCCGTAGACCAGCTCCTTGCGATAGGCCGCCTCGACGCGCTGATTGCGGAACTCGAGTCCGGGTAGCTTGATGCCCACCGTCGCCAGGAACAGGGTGCCGAAGATCGACCAGGCGATCGCGGCCCATACCAGAGCGTTGGAGACGTGGCCGATCAGCGGCAGCTGGGTGATATGGCTCGACATCGTCACCAGCAGCGGCAGAAACGCGATCAGGGTCAGAATGGCCTTCAGCAGACTCACGCCAAGCCCCTCCAGCGTACTCGAGAAGCGCATGGTGTCCTCCTGGACACGCTGTGCGGCACCCTCCACGTGGCGCAGCTGCTGCCAGTGGCTCATGTAGAAGTCGTTCATCGCCCAGCGCCAGCGGAAGATGTAGTGGCTGACGAAGAAGAGATTGAAGACGCCGACGGTGATGGCCACGAAGGCGATACCGGCAAAGGTCAGCATCTCGCCGTAGAGATCCATCGCCGTGACGTCACCGTTGCCCGTCAGGGCTTTCTGCACCATGTCCCAGAACGGGCCGTACCAGTCGTTGATGGCGACGTTGGTCTGCACCGAGAACCAGGTGAGGAAGATGATCAGAGCGCTTCCCAGGATCGACCAGCGCTGCCAGCGGTGGGGCGAGAAGCGAGACCAGCCGGCCGCGAATAGCCCGACCACGATCAGATAGTAGAGATAGAACCACAGAAAGCTGGGGGCGATGAACCGGGAGACACCCACCGGCAGGGACGCATCGGCGCCGAGCGGCGGCAAGCCGATGACGGCTCCCCAGGCCTTGGCACCGAATTCCCAGACGAGGACGGCGACAAGCGTCCAGATCAGGGCGCTGAGGAAAAAGAGACGAGGTCGAGGGAAGAACGATCGAAACACGACGAGAATCCTGGATGACGATGAAGGTCGGGACCGAGCGCGTAGCCGGACCCCGACTCTCATCGACCTCGCTCAGCGCGTTACGTTCCCTTACGCGGTGAAGGTCGGCTCCCGCGACGGTTCAGGAAATGTTGACCTGATAGCGGAAGGTCTGGGCGTCGCCGCGAGACTGACGATACTCGAGCGGGCCGCCGTCGTAGCCGGTGGCCAGGCGCTCGATAACTACTACGGGTTTGCCGCTCTCGATGCCGAGGATGTTCGCGATCCTGTCGTCTGCCATCTCGACCGTCAGTGTCTCGCGGGCGGCGCCGATCAACTGGCCACACTCCGACTCGTAGAACGGATAGAGCAGGTTGCCAAAATCTTCCGGTGCGATATCCAGCAGGGCGGCGAATGGCCGGTAGGGGAGCCAGATATCTTCGTAATAGACGTTGCGGCCATCGATCTGGCGCACGCGCTCCAGACAGATGACGTCGGCGCCCAGCGGCAGCGCGAGGGCGCCGGCGACGGTCTCGTCGGCGGACTCCAGCGAACGCGACAGCACTTCTCCGGTCGGCACTCGGCGGCCGCCCTGCGGGTCGACCTGGCGGAAGAAGCGAAACAGCGAGCCATCGAAGTTGGGGCGGCGTATGAAGGTGCCGCGGCCCTGGCTACGCTCCATCAGGCCATCCTGGACGAGCGTGTCCACGGCGCGGCGCAGCGTGCCGACAGCGACGCCATACTGCTTGGTAAGCTCGGCCTCCGTGGGAATCGCGATGCCGGGAGACCACTCACCGGAGGCGATCTTCGCCAGCATGTCGTCACGCAGGCGCTGATAAAGAGGCAGCCGTTCGTCGGTCATCATCCCTGTTCCTTTCATGATCTGGTCACCCCTATTGTGGCAGGAACTTTACCACCTTTAGTCGTAGTCACCGAAGATTGCGACTAATTGCGTGTATGCTTGCGCAAACTTCTAGACATATATATGAATAAATCTTCAATTCAAGGCGGCTCGAAACACTGCCGTTAACGGTTGCAGGGATAACGGTTACAGAGATTGAGTGGCCTCAGGCATAAGGATCGTCATGACACAACCTGCCAACGCGCTGACGGGGGTCGATACCCATGCGCACATCTTCGAGCGAGGCCTGCCACTGGCGGGAGATAGACGCTACAGCCCCGACTACGATGCGACGGTCGATCAGTATCTGGCGCATCTGGATCGCTGCGGGCTCTCCCACGGTGTCCTGGTACAGCCGAGCTTTCTGGGCACCGACAATCGCTACCTTGTCGAAGCGTTGCGAAAGCACCCGACTCGTCTGCGCGGTACGGCAGTGGTCGCGCGTGATGTCGACGACGAGACGCTCGACGAGATGGCAGAGGCGGGCGTCGTCGGTATCCGCCTCAATCTGATCGGCCAGCCGCTGGACGACTACCGCAGCGCCGCGTGGCGTGATTTCTTCACGCGGCTTGCCCGTCGTGGCTGGACCGTGGAGATTCAACGCGGCCTGGAAGATCTGGACGCGATCCTGCCGCAGATCCTGGCGTCGGGTGTCGGCGTCATCGTCGATCACTTCGGGCTCCCCGGCGGCGAGATCGATCCGATCAATTCGCACCATCGGGGGCTGCTATCTCTGCTTTCGAGCGAAGAGATCTGGGTCAAACTGTCAGCGACCTATCGTGCGCGTCTTGGCCTGGATCAGGCAAAAGCGTCGCTCGAGCGCCTGCGTGATGCCTACGGGCACAGCGACCGCCTGGTCTGGGGGAGCGATTGGCCTCACACCCGGTTCGAGGACAAGACCGGCTACGACGACCAATTCGGCGTCATGCAGGCGCTACTGCCCGAAGAGAGCGAGCGTCGCCGGATTCTGGTCGACAACCCGGCAACACTGTTTCAGATCGACCGGGCCCTTTAAGGCCAGCCTATAACGCGACACAGGGAACCTTGCCATGATGAGTCTGCTGGTGGTGGGAGCGATCATCGTTTCCATCGTTTTGGGGTATCGCTTCAAGATCAACATCGGTCTATTTGCGATCGCCTTTGCCTATCTTCTCGGCTGCTTCGGTCTGGGAATGAGCCCGAAGGAGGTCATCGCGACCTGGCCGCTGAAGATCTTCTTCATCATCTTCTCGGTCTGTCTCTTCTACAGCTTCGCCATCGTCAACGGCACGCTGGAAAAGCTGGCCGAGCACTTGATGTATCGCTGCCGCAATTTTCCGCATCTGCTGCCGTTCGCGATTTTCCTCGCGGCGGTGATCATCTCCGCGCTGGGTGCCGGTTACTACACCGTGCTCGCCTTCATGGCGCCGATCACACTGCTCCTTTGCGAGCGCACCAAGCTCAACCTGATCGTCGGTGCCATGGCGGTCAACTACGGCGCGCTGGCCGGTGCCAACTTCGTCTCGAGCCAGAGCGGCATCATCTTCCGCACCCTGATGACCAATGCTGGACTTGCCGACAACACCGCTTTCATCAATAGCTTCGGTATCTTCGTCAGCACCATGGTGGTGCCGATCGTGGTGATCGGCGGGTTGATTCTGGTCAGCCGCAAGCGCGGCGTGGCAATGGCGTCGATGGATCACGTCGAACGGCCCAGTCCGCTCAATCGGGAGCAGAAGTCGACCCTGGTGCTGACGCTGATCATGATGGCGACCGTGCTGCTGCCGCCGATCGCCAACCTGATCGCGCCGGACAATGCGACGATCTCGCTGATCAACAGCAAGGTCGATATCGGCCTGATCGCCAGCGTGTTCTCGGTCATTGCGCTGCTGATGAAGCTCGGTGACGAGCGCAAGGCGATCGCCTCGCTACCGTGGGGCACCATCATCATGATCTGCGGCGTCGGCATGTTGATCTCGGTGGCGATCAAGGCCGGCACCATCGATATGCTCGGCTCGTGGATCGGCACCAGCATTCCTCCGGTCCTCGTGCCGGTCGTGTTCGGCGTGGTGGCGGCGTTCATGTCGCTGTTCGCCAGCACTCTTGGTGTGGTCACGCCGGCGCTGTTTCCGCTGGTGCCGTCGATCGCCGGCACGCTCGGTATCGACCCGATGATCATCTTCATCGCGATTGTCGTCGGCGCGCAGGCGACCTCGATCTCGCCGTTCTCCTCCGGTGGCAGTCTGATCCTCGGCTCCTGCCCCAACGATGAAGCTCGCGCGGGTCTGCTGCCGAAGCTGTTGTTCCGCGCGGCTCCGCTCGGCTTCGCCGCCGCGCTGATCTTCAATCTGCTGCTGACGTTCGTGTTCTGACGCGCAGGCGCAGAGCGACCGACAACTGATAAAAAGCGACGGCTCCGGCCGTCGCTTTTTTTTAGCTGGTGCCGAGGCGGCGTGGCTACGTCAGCAGCGGCGGCAGCGGGGCGAGATCACCCGAGGCTTGTTCGAAGGCGTGGGCGAGCTGCAGCACGCCCCAGTCGTCGCGCGGGCGACCGATCAGCTGAAAGCCGGTAGGGAGGCCGAGCGCGTTGACGCCGGCGGGCAGGCTGATCGCCGGGGCGCCGAGCATCGAGGCGGGAATCACGACTTCCATCCAGCGGTGGTAGCTATCCATGGGGCGACCGGCGATCGATGTTGGCCAGTGGGTCTCGGCATCGAACGGGAACACCTGGGCGGTGGGCATCGCGAGATAGTCGAAGCGCTCGAACAGGGCCAGCCAGGCGCGATACGCCTCGCCGCGCTGCACGTTGGCGGCGTAGATATCCTGAGCACAGAGCTCGAGACCGCGCTCGACTTCCCAGCACGCTTCCGGCTTGAGCCGTTCGCGGCTTGCCGGGTCGGCGTAGTAGGCCCCGAGCAGGCCGCTGACGGACCAGTGGCGTAGCGTCGTCCAGCTCTGCCAGAGCGCGTGGGCGGAGTAGGGAAGCGCGGCGGGCTCGATATCGCAGCCCAACGTCGTGAAGCGCTCCAGCGCCGAGCGGCCCAGTTCGAGAATGCCCGGCTCCATCGCCAGATAGCCATCCCAGTCGCCGAGCCAGCCGATGCGCGTGCCCTTGAGTTCACGCGGCAACGCCTGCGCGACATCGACATCGACCGGCAGCAGCGGCTCGGCGAGCGAAAGCGGCGCGCGCCGGTCGTGACCTGACTGCGTCACTAGAAGCCGCGCGACGTCTTCCACGCAGCGCCCCATCGGGCCGTTGGTCGAGAGCTGCTGGCCAAAGGGCTCGGCCGCCACACCCGGTACGCGGCCGAACGAAGGACGCATACCGATGACGTGGTTGAATGCGGCCGGGTTGCGCAGCGAGCCCATCATGTCGCTGCCATCCGCCACGGTCAGCATCCGTGTCGCCAGCGCCGCCCCTGCACCGCCGCTCGAGCCACCGGCGGTTCGCGAGGTATCGAATGCGCAGCGAGTAGCGCCGAAAACCGGGTTGTAGGACTGCGAGCCCAAGCCGAATTCCGGCGTATTGGTCTTGCCGACGATCAGCGCACCGGCGGCGCGCATGCGTGCGGTCATCAGGCTGTCTTCGCCGGCGACGTGGCCGGCCGTGAGCGGCGAGCCTTGTCGGGTCGGCAGCCCGGCGGCATCGGACAGATCCTTGATCGCCTGCGGAATCCCGTGAAGCCAGCCGCGAGATCGGCCGGCGGCGAGCTCGGCGTCGGCCGTGTTCGCTTCTTGCAGCAGCGACTCGGGCTCTCGTCGCGAGACGATCGCGTTGACCCGAGGATTGACGGCATCGATATGCTCGAGTGTCGCGCTCATCAGCTCGTGGCAGGAGATGTCGCGGGCGTGGAGGCGTCGAGACAGCGTCGTCGCACGCCACTGCAGAAGTTCAGGCAGCTTCGCCCCACGCGCGGACGGGGCATCGTTGTTGTTGGCGGTCATGACTCGGTGATATCCGGGAAGTGAGCCGCCAGCATAGCGCATCCCCGGGATCGTCGCGGTCTAGGCGAAGAGATCCGTCGCTAGCGTGAAGGCGACCCACACGGCAAGAATTGTCGCGGCCCCGAGTGCCAGGTTTTCGAACCAGTTGTTGCGATAGTTACCGAGCAGAGACTTCTGGTTGGACATGATCAGCAGCCCCAGCGAGATGATCGGCAGACCGACGATGTTGAGCGCGTTGACGGCGAGCGTCAGCGTGACGAAATCCGGCATGCCCGGCAGCGACCAGACCAGCGGCGTGACCAGAATGAACAGCGTGAACCACTTGTGCAGCGGGTCGGCGTGGAACACCTTGCCGTAGCGCTCGCGCCGGGCGGGGCGGATCCGCTGAAAGGCATCGGTGATCAGGCGCGGGAAGGCTGTCGTCTTGCCCGCGATGCTGGCGAAGAGCGTGGCAAAGACCCCGATGAAGAACAGGAACCAGCCGAACTGACCGAAGTAGATCTCGAGCGCCGCGGCCAGATCGTTCAGCGTGTTCACCTCCAGGCCGTTGGGTCGCAGAATCTCGGCCCCCACGATCCAGATCGCCAGGTTGATGACAATCCCGACGATGACCGCGAAAAGCAGATCGTTGCGCTGCAGGCGCTTGTGCTCCGGTCCGGTCCAGCCCTTCTCGCGCATGACGTAAGGGTGGACGAAATTGGCGATCGAGCCGGCGACCGCACCGATGATCGAGACGGCCACCAGCAGTGCGCCGTGAACGCCCTCGTCAGCCGGGATACTGAAGCCCACGGTGCCGGCGACGATACTGCCGACATCGGGCTTGGACATGATGGCCAGGGACAGAAACGCCAGCGTCATGATCGCCAGCAGCAGCTTCATCACGCCCTCGATCAGGCTATAGACGTTACGACCGACGAGCAGCCATACCGCCAGCACGACAGCGAACGAGCAGAGCAACGGCTGGTTGATATGCAGAAGCGTTGCCAGGGCTTCACCGGCGCCCTTGATCATGTAGGCATTCATCAGATGCCCCATCAGCAGGGCATAGCCGAACATGAACCAGGCGAAGAGAGGGTGGAGCTGCGCGTAGCCTTCGAGAATGCTCATGCCCTGGTTATTGCAGAGCTGGAAGCGCGCGATGATGTTGACGATCAGAAAACGTAGCAGCAGCGAAACGGCCAGCACCCACATCATCGCATAGCCGTAGTTCGATCCAGCCACCGAAGAGGTGATCAGGTCGCCGGCCCCGAGCCACGACAGTACGGCAATGATACCCGGTCCCAGCAGCGCCAGCAGGCCCTTCAAACTGAAGCCTCGGGCCGGTGAATCGTTCCGGGGCAGCGTGTGTGATCTAGCCATGGGAGATCTCCGAAGTGCCGCGAGCCGTCGTCACGGACGCGAACTCGCCGGGCCGGCAACGGGGTGCTACACTCCGTTGCAGCCATTTGATATAACATCATACAAGTCTGGCGAGAGGGTCGACTTTCGGCCATTCGACCTTAGGCGATGAGACGTTGGTCGCTACGGCTATCGTCTGTCATACCAAGGTCGACAGCCGAAAAGGCGTTGCCTTCCCCAAAGGTCTAACTGTGATCTAGTATGATGTATGACAACATGCTTCCAGCATTTCGTTTGGCTGGCCTGGCTGTCGCCTCGGTAACCGAACGACTGAACTGCAGGTTTCGTTAACCCGGATGAGGGGAATCAAGGTGAATTTTTCCAGAGAAGCGGTCGTTGCCTCCATCACTGACGGTCTGTTGTCGTTCCCGGTAACCGACTTCGACGACAATGGTAAATTCGACGCCGAGAGCTATCGCCGTCGGCTGCTGTGGCTCAAGGAGTACGAGGTGTCGGCACTGTTCGTCGCCGGCGGGACAGGAGAGTTCTTCAACCTGACCATCGACGAGTACCGCGAGATCGTCAAAGTCGCGGTCGATACCATTGGTGGGCACGTGCCGATCATCGCGAGTGCCGGCCAGAGCGCGGAGCTGGCGAAAGCGCACTGCCAGGCGGCCAAGGAGGCCGGCGCCGATGGCATCCTGTTGATGCCCCCGTATCTGACCGAGTGCCCGGAAGAGGGCATCGTCGAATACGCGGCCAGCGTCTGCGCGTCGACCGATCTCAACATCATCTACTACAACCGTGCCAACGGGTATCTGCACGTCGATGCGGTCAAGGCACTGGCCGAACGCTGCCCCAATCTGGTCGGCCTGAAAGACGGCAAGGGCGACATGCAGGCGCTCAATATCATCATCAAGACGCTCGGCGATCGCCTGGCCTATGTCGGCGGCGTGCCGACTGCCGAGATCATCGCCGAAGCCTATCTGGCGATCGGTGTCAGCACCTATTCCTCGGCGGTGTTCAACTTCGTGCCGGCGATGGCGGTGAAGTTCTATCAGGAACTGCGCAAGGGCAACAGCGACTTCATTCGGCAGGCCACGCGCGACTTCTTCGTACCTTTCGTAACGCTGCGCGACACGCGTAAAGGCTATGCGGTCAGCCTGATCAAGGCGGGTGCCGAGCTGGTCGGCTACCCGGGGGGCAGCGTGCGTGCGCCGCTGACGATGCCGAGCGAGCAGGAGATGGCCACGCTCAAGAAGCTGATCGACAAGGCCGAGTCGCTCTGACGCTGGCTCATGTCGCGAGCGGCGGCCGCGCCGCCGTCTCGCGTGTCGCATCGTAAGGCGCTAGCGCGATGCGTTCCCGAATTTGCTGACGGAGACGTTTCATGGCCAGTCATGGCACTCCCACCATCACCGAAATGCAGGTGATCCCGGTCGCCGGTCGCGACAGCATGTTGCTCAACATCGGCGGTGCTCACTCACCGCATTTCACCCGCAATCTGATTCTGCTCAAGGATAGCGCGGGCAACCTCGGGGTCGGTGAGGCACCCGGCGGCGAGACGATTCAGAAGTCGCTCGAGCAGGCGCGACCGCTGGTCGTCGGTCAGCCGATCGGCAAGCTGCGATCGATGGTCTCCTCGCTGCACACGGCCGGCCGAAGCGCCGATTTCGAGGATTTCGGCAAGGGGTCATGGACCTTCGAGCTGCGTGTCAATGCGGTGGCCGCGTTGGAAGCGGCGCTGCTCGATCTGATGGGCAAGTTTCTCGACGTGCCGGTGGCGGAGCTGCTCGGCGAAGGCAAGCAGCGTGACAGCGTCGAGGTGCTTGGCTATCTCTTTTTCGTCGGCGATGGTCAGCAGACGCCGCTCGGCTATCGCGAGCGCACCGAAGGCGTCAGTCACGAGTGGTATCGGCAACGCGACATGGCCTCCATGACGCCGCAGCGGGTCGTGGAGCTGGCGCAGGCGGCGCACGATCGCTACGGCTTCAAGGACTTCAAGCTCAAGGGCGGTGCGCTGCCCGGCGAGAAGGAGATCGAGGCGGTGACCGCGCTCCACGCTGCCTTCCCCGAAGCACGTACGACGATCGATCCCAACGGCGCCTGGTCGCTCAACGAAGCCATTCGTCTGTGCAAGGATCTGCATGGCGTGATCGCCTACGCCGAAGATCCTTGCGGCGCCGAGCAGGGCTTCTCCGGGCGCGAGATTCTGGCCGAATTCCGGCACGCCACCGGGCTGCCGGTCGCGACCAACATGGTGGCGACCAACTGGCGTGAAATGGCGCACGCGCTGATGCTGCGCTCGGTCGACATTCCGCTGGCCGATCCGCACTTCTGGACGCTGTCCGGCGCGGTGCGCGTGTCCCAGCTGTGCCGCGATCACGGCATGACCTGGGGCTCGCACTCCAACAATCATTTCGATATCTCGCTGGCGATGTTTGCTCAGGTCGGCGCGGCGGCGGTCGGCCGCACGACGGCGCTCGACACGCACTGGATCTGGCAGGAGGGCGATGCCCAGCTGACGCGGGAGCCACCGCAGATCGTCGATGGCAAGGTCGCGGTGACCGATGCGCCCGGCCTCGGCATCGAGATCGACATGGCACGCATCGAGCAGGCGCACGCGCTCTACAAAGGGTTGCCAGCGGGCGGACGCAACGACGCCATGGCGATGCAGTATCTGATCGATGGCTGGACCTTCGATCCCGATCGCCCGGCGCTGGTGCGTTGAGGCGAGCGCTGTCTTGATCTGCCGCTTCGATAGTCGAGGATTCACCTGCGGGAGCCGCGCATGAGTGCCAAGGCACCACAGTCGAATTTGCCGCCCAGCGAGCTGGCGCTGCAGCGGATTTCGCCGCAGGAGAGTCTGTCCCGCCAGATTGCACGGCAGCTGGGCGAGCAGATCGCTCAGGGCAAGATCGACGTCGGCGCGAAGCTGCCAACCGAGACGCGCCTTTGCGAGCTGTTCGGTGTCAGCCGGACCGCCGTTCGCGAGGCCATTGCCCTACTGCGCTCGCAGGGGCTGATCGAGACGCAGCGCGGCGTGGGCTCGCGGGTGGTCGGACGGGAGCGGCGTCATGCTTCGCCGGTGCGCCACATTCGTGCCACCACGGCCGAGGAGATCCTGCAGGTGCTCGAGCTGCGCATGGGTCTCGAGCCGCAGGCCGCCTCGCTGGCGGCGCAGCGACATACTCCGCAGGAGGCACTGCGTCTGCAGGCGGCGCACGAGCAGTTCATCGATGCCTGTCGGCGCGGTGGGCAGGCGCGACACGAAGACTATCGTTTTCACCGCACGATCATCGAAGCGACACACAATCCCTGTTTTCTGGCGCTCTACCAGCCGTTGCATCAGGAGGCGATCCCGAGAGCGCGGCTACTGGCCGGCGAAATGGAGGAAGATGCGGTCGGCGGCTATCTCGAGCGCATCGAACGTGAGCACGAAGCGGTATTGATGGCCATACTCAGTGGCGATGGCGACGCGGCCTTTGCCGCGATGCAGCGCCACTTTGATCGGCCTTATCAGATGTATGCGTCCTATCAGGTGGCCGGGCAGATGGCCGGGCCAATGGCCGGGGATGCGACGTGAGTTCGCTCCGCTCCGACGAGCGGGGCATCAGGGAGACACGGCGTCGAGTCACGGACTCGTCTGCGGTGTCGACTCGGTAGGAATCCACCACCACTGCAGGAGGCAAGATGAATCTGACAGGTGAAATGCTGATCGGCCAGCAGGCCGTCAAAGGCAGCCGCGATGCGATCCAGGGGATCAATCCGGCCACCAACGAGCGTCTCGAGCCGGCGTATCCCGGCGGGACGCAAGCAGAAGTCGAGCGTGCCTGCGAGCTCGCCTGGGCCGCGTTCGACACCTATCGCGAAACCTCTCTGGAAGATCGCGCCAAGTTCCTGGAAACGGTCGCCGACGAGATCGAGGCGATCGGCGATCCGCTGATCGAGCGGGCGGTGGCGGAGTCCGGCTTGCCGCAGGGACGTATCCAAGGCGAGCGCGGGCGCACCTGCGGCCAGCTGCGTCTGTTCGCCCGTGTCGTGCGTGACGGCGAGTGGCTCGATGTGCGCGTCGACCCGGCGCTGCCTGATCGTCAGCCGCTGCCGCGTACCGACCTGCGTCAGCGTCACGTGGCGCTGGGTCCCGTCGTGGTCTTCGGCGCCAGCAACTTCCCGCTGGCCTTCTCCGTGGCCGGTGGCGATACCGCATCGGCGCTGGCCGCCGGTTGCCCGGTGATCGTCAAGGCGCACGGTGCCCACCCCGGTACCAGCGAGCTGGTCGGTCGCGCGATCCAGTCGGCGGTCAAGAAGTGCGGCCTGCCGGAAGGCGTGTTCTCGCTGATGTACGGCTCCGGCCGTGAAGTCGGCACCGCGCTGGTGACCGACGCTCGCGTCAAGGCGGCCGGCTTCACCGGGTCGCGCAGCGGCGGTCTGGCGCTGTGGAAAGCGGCGCAGTCGCGTCCCGAGCCGATCCCGTTCTACGCCGAGATGAGCTCGATCAACCCGGTCTTCCCGCTGCCGGCGGCGCTGAAAGCGCGCGGCAAGGCGATGGGCGAGGCGTTCGTGGCATCGCTCAACATGGGTGCCGGCCAGTTCTGTACCAATCCGGGACTGGTAATCGCGCTCAAGGGGCCCGATCTGGATGCGTTCGTCGCAGCGGCGGGTGACGCGGTCAAGGGCAGTGCCGCCCAGACCATGCTGACGCCGGGCATCGCCGATGCCTACGCCAGCGGCGTCGAGGCGCTTTCCCAGAGTGGCAAGGCGAAGGAAGTGGCGCGTGGCGAGAAGGGCGAAGGCCCGAACCAGTGCCAGACCGGCCTGTTCGTCACCTCGGCACAGGATTTCCTCAGTGACGAGGCGCTGCAGGCGGAAGTCTTCGGTTCGACCTCACTGGTGGTCGAGTGCGCCGACGCCGCTGAACTCAAAAAGGTCGCCGAGCATCTCGAAGGTCAGCTGACCGTCACGCTGCAGATGGACGACGCCGATGTCGATGCGGCCAAGTCGCTGCTGCCGACGCTCGAGCGCAAGGCGGGCCGGATTCTGGTCAACGGCTGGCCGACCGGTGTCGAAGTGTGCGATTCGATGGTGCACGGTGGTCCGTTCCCGGCCACGTCTGACTCGCGCACGACATCGGTGGGCACGGCGGCGATCTTCCGCTTCCTGCGCCCGGTCTGCTACCAGGATCTGCCGGATGCGCTGCTGCCCACTGCGGTCAAGCACGACAACCCGCTCAAGCTGAAGCGCCTGGTCGACGGCAAACGCGAGAGCTGATTGCCGCGCCTGTTACCGGCTCAGAATGTCTGAGCCGATGACCGAAGATGCAAATGACCCCCGTCCTTGTGGCGGGGGTCTTTGCGTTACCAGGCACAGCGTATGGGACCAAGGTCGCCATCGGTAGCTCTCGCCCCCGTGAACGCCTAGAATGAGCGCCGAGTCAAAAGACCCTACGAATTCGACAAGTCAAAGGAAACGCCGTGAATCCGGTACAGACCACATTCCAGTACGGTGCCAGCACCGTCACTCTCGAAACCGGGCGCGTTGCGCGCCAGGCCACCGGCGCCGTGCTGGTCACCATGGACGACACTGTCGTGCTGTGTACCGTCGTCGGTCGTAAGGAGCTCAAGCCCGGCCAGGACTTCTTCCCGCTCTCGGTTCACTATCAGGAGAAGACCTACGCCGTCGGCAAGATCCCCGGTGGCTTCTTCAAGCGTGAAGGCCGTCCGACCGAGAAAGAGACGCTCACGTCGCGCCTGATCGACCGTCCGATTCGTCCGCTCTTTCCCAAGGGCTTCATGAACGAAGTCCAGGTCATCTGTACCGTACTCTCGACCGATCGCAATCAGGACCCGGATATCGCCGCCATGATCGGCACTTCCGCGGCGCTGACGATCTCCGGTCTGCCGTTCAACGGCCCGATCGGTGCCGCGCGTGTCGGTTTCAGCGAATCCCGTGGCTACTTCCTCAACCCGAAAGTCGACGAGCTGCCGGATTCCGAGCTCGACATGGTCGTCGCCGGCACCGACAAGGCCGTGCTGATGGTCGAGTCGGAAGCCAAAGAGCTGACCGAGGACGAGATGCTCGGTGCGGTGCTCTACGCCCATCAGGAGATGCAGGTCGTCGTCGAGGCGATCAAGGCGTTCGCGCGCGATGCGGGCAAGCCGAAGTGGGACTGGCAGCCGGCAGCCGACAACGTCGCACTCAAGGAGGCCGTCGCTGGCGCCTTCGAAGCGAAGGTCGGCGAAGCCTATCGCATCACCGACAAGATGGCGCGTCAGGATGCGCTGGCCGCCATCCGTGCCGAAGCGCTCGAGCAGCTCGCCGGTGGCGATGCGCCGCAGTACAGCGCCGATGAAGTCGGCGGGGCGCTTGCTAGCCTCGAGAAGAAGACCGTGCGTCGCCGCGTCATCGCTGGCGAGCCGCGTATCGACGGTCGCGATCACAAGACCGTGCGTCCGCTCGACGTCAAGGTCGGCGTGCTGCCGCGCACTCACGGTTCGGCGCTGTTCACCCGCGGCGAGACGCAGGCGGTGGTCGTTGCCACGCTGGGTACGCTGCGCGATGCCCAGCTGATCGAGTCGCTCGAGGGCGAGCGCAAGGATCGCTTCCTGCTGCACTACAACTTCCCGCCGTACAGCGTCGGTGAAGCCGGCTTCATGGGTGGACCGAAGCGTCGCGAGATCGGTCACGGCCGTCTGGCGCGTCGCGGCGTCCAGGCGATGCTGCCCAACGAAGACGACTTCCCCTACACCATCCGCGTGGTTTCCGAGATCACCGAGTCCAATGGCTCGAGCTCGATGGCCTCCGTGTGTGGCTCCTCGCTCGCGCTGATGGACGCCGGCGTACCGCTCAAGGCGCCGGTGGCCGGCATCGCCATGGGCCTGGTCAAGGACGACGACGGCTTCGCCGTGCTGACCGATATTCTCGGTGACGAGGATCATCTCGGCGACATGGACTTCAAGGTGGCCGGTTCCGCCAACGGTGTGACCGCGCTGCAGATGGACATCAAGATCGAGGGCATCAACGAGGAGATCATGGAGACCGCGCTGTCGCAGGCACATCAGGCGCGCCTCGAGATCCTCGAGACCATGAATGCCGTGATCGCCGAGAGCCGTACCGAGGTTTCCGACCACGCGCCGGCCATGCAGACGATCAAGATCGATCCGGACAAGATTCGTGACGTCATCGGCAAGGGCGGTGCCACCATTCGCGGTATCTGCGAAGAGACCGGGGCCTCCATCGACATCGACGACAACGGCCTCGTGCGTATCTATGCCGAAGACCGCGCTGCGGCGAAACGCGCGATCGACAGCGTCACCGCGATCACCGCCGAAGCGGAGATCGGCAAGCTCTACCGCGGCAAGGTGGTGCGTCTGGCCGACTTCGGCGCCTTCGTCAACTTCATGCCGGGCACCGATGGCCTCGTGCACATCTCGCAGATCGTCCCCGAGCGCGTCAACGACGTGAAGGACTATCTCAGCGAAGGTCAGGAAGTGACGGTCAAGGTGCTCGACATCGACAACCGCAACCGCGTCAAGCTCTCCATCAAGGAGATCACCCCGGAAGAGAAAGCGGCCTTCGAAGCGTCTCTCGAAGCCACCGAAGAGTGATCGAGCCGAGCCTGCGGGCTCGGTGCTTTACACGCCGTTCTCGACGGCAACAACGCCC
>NZ_BMZI01000002.1:609818-629309 GCF_014652715.1 Salinicola rhizosphaerae
GGCGCTTGAGCCTGCGCGAGAGCTTCTTCTCCACGAACTCGTAGCTCAACCAGGAGCAGAGCGCGATGATCGGCAGGCAGATCGCCAGCGCCAGCCAGGGAGAGAGGCCGAACTGGCGCGTCAGCACGTAGTCCCCCGACCACAGCACGATGACGTGGAGCAGGTAGGTCGAGTATGACCAGTCGCCCATGGCCTTGATGATCCGGTTATGGCCGAGCCTCGGCTCCATCGCGATGAAGGCGATCACCAGCAGCGCGCTGGGGAGTCCCCAGGCGACGAATCGCAGCACGCCGGATGGGTCGTTGAAGCCGAGAATCGTGGCGGCGGAGGCGAGTGCCAGCGCCATCGGCCACCAGCGCCCGCTCGGGATGCCGTGGCGCGAGTAGAGTACGCCGATGCCCATACCGAGCAGGAACTCGAAGATGATCGGATCTTCGTAGAAGCTGCTGATGAACGGTTGATGTGCGAACAGCGTGTTGATGATCACGATCGCCAGTACGACCGCCCACAGCTGCCATTTCACCTTGAGCATCAGGGAGGCGGCAAATACGACGTAGAACAGCATCTCGAAGTTGAGCGTCCAGCCGACCGGCAGAATCGGGTAGTAGCCGTAGCCGGCGGGATTCTCCGCGGGGATGAAAAACAGCGACTTGATCAGCCCGGAGAGACTCAGCCCGTAATCCGGCATCACGCTGCTGGCGAAGTAGATGATCGTCGCGGTGATGGCGGTGTAGAGCCAGTAGGCCGGCACGATTCTGACCAGACGATGGGCGAGGAACTGCGGCATGGAGAGGGATTTGCCCCGTGTCGAGACGGTGATCACGAAGCCGCTGATGATGAAAAAGATATCCACACCCACTTGCCCGCGGGTGGAAAACAGGTACTCGACCCAGTTGTTGGCATCGAAACCGTAGAACACCTGCATGAAATGGTGAAAGACCACGATCCATGCCGCCAGGGCGCGCAGCGCCTGCACGGAAATCAACATCCTTGTCACTCTCCCATTCGGTCCGTCATCGGTCACTAAGTCTGAAGGGAGCGCTCGCAAAAAGTTCGCGGATTTTACGCGATATTACAAAACAGCGTTTCTTATCGACGCAGCCTCGAGGGGACGCACACGCGAATTACAGCTTGCGCAGCGCCACCTGCTCGACCAGATGATCGGGGCCCTTGCGCAGTATCAGATCCGCGCGCGGGCGGGTCGGAAGAATGTTCTCGCGCAGATTGCGACGGTTGATGTCGCGCCAGAGCCCTTCGGCAATCTGCAGGGCTTCCTGTTCGCCGATCTCTGCGTAGCGGTGGAAGAAGGACGCCGGATTCTGGAACGCGGTCTGGCGCAGCAGCTTGAAGCGTTCCAGGTACCAGTCGTGGATATGGCGCTCCTCCGCGTCGATATAGATCGAGAAGTCGAAGAAGTCGGAAACGAACGGCACCATCTTGCCGTCTTCCGGGAGATCGCGAACCTGAAGCACGTTGATGCCCTCGACGATCAGGATGTCCGGGCTATCGACTGTCTGGTGTTCGTCCGTCAACACGTCATAGGTCAGATGCGAATAGAGCGGCGCGCGCACGTTGCGGGCACCTGCCTTGATCCACGAGAGGAAGCGCAGCAGGGCGCCGATGTCGTAGCTCTCCGGAAACCCCTTGCGGGTCATCAGCTCGCGCTCGCGAAGCTCGGCGTTGGAGAACAGAAAGCCGTCGGTCGTGACCAGATCGACCTTGGGGCTGGAGGGCCAGCGCGCCAGCAGCTCCTTCAGAATGCGCGAGGTGGTCGATTTGCCGACCGCGACGGAGCCGGCAATCCCGATGATGAACGGCGTCTTGTGGGTCGCATCAATATCCAGAAAGCGTTTGCGCTGGGTATAGAGCTGCTGACTCGCCTCGACATAGGCCGACAGCAATCGCGACAGCGATAGATAGATGCGGCGCACTTCGTTCAGATCGATCGGATCGTTGAGCGAGCGCAGACGCTGGACTTCCTCGGCGGAGAGCGTCTGCGGGGTATCGGCGCGAAACGCCGACCACTGCTCGGCATCGTAGAACTGATAGGGCGAGAACGGGTTGGGGGTCAGCTGATTCATCGTGTCTCTTGTGCGTCCGGGCTGTCGACGTCCGCGTCAAATTGTCTCAGCTGCATCGGCACAATGCCACGGGAATCGGTGTCGCCGATGGCCTCGAAGCCAAGGCGGCGATAGAGCGTTAGCGCGGCGCGGTTATCGGCGAAGACATTCAGCGTGATGCGTTCGGCGCGGGCTTCGCGCAGCAGTTCGCGGCAGAGACGTTCGCCCAGACGCTCGCCGCGCCGGTCGGGCGAGACGATGATCCGGGCCAGATGCTGGTGATGCGTTCCCTTCACGAAGAGCTGACCGAAGGCGACTGGCTGGTTCGTCTCGGCAAGACAGAACGATGGCGTGCCACCGCCATCGAGCTCGCGCCACAGCACGGCAGCATCGAGTGGCCACGAGAGCCCCGGCCCGGCCCAGCGTGTCAGCGCCGTCGGCGAGTCGATCCAGGTCGCGATCATGGCGAGGTCCTGGGGCAGCGCGGGTCTCCAGCGTGGTTCAGCCATCACCGCGCCTCGCCTGCACCCCGACCCTGGGCAGTCGAGACGCTGATGGCGACGTTGTCGATCAACCGTGTCGTGCCGAGATAGACCGCCCCCAGTAGACGACCGGTCGTGTCCTCGGCCGGATCGAACGCTTTCAGGTCAGGTCTCCGCAGTTCGAGATAGTCGAGTTTCAGCCCGTTCGCCTCGAGATACCGAGCGGCTTCGGCGATCGCATTCTCGGCCGCGTCGCCGCGCTCGATGGCGTCGCGACAGGCACCGAGCGTGCGGTAGAGCATCGTCGCCAGCTCGCGCTCGGCGGCCGACAGATAGCCGTTGCGCGATGACAGCGCCAGCCCATCGTCGGCGCGCACGGTCGGCACGCCGACGATCTCTATCGGAAAATGGAGATCAGCCACCAGCTTTCGGATCACGGCGAGCTGCTGGAAGTCCTTCTCGCCGAAACAGGCAATGTCCGGCTGCACCAGATGGAACAGCAGCGAGACCACCGTGGCGACGCCATCGAAGTGGCCGATCCGCGAGCCGCCGCAGAGCCCCTCGGAAACATCGGGTACGTGAACCTGCGTCTGCGATGCCAGCCCGTGCGGATAGAGCGTGTCCACGGCGGGCGCGAAGAGCAGATCGCAGCCGCGAGCGGTAAGCTGTTGCCGGTCGCTCTCCAGCGTACGCGGGTAGCGGCCGAAGTCTTCGCCGGCGGCGAACTGCAGCGGATTGACGAAAAGCGTGGCGACGACGATGTCGGCCAGCTCGCGAGCGCGGTCGATCAGCGTCAGGTGCCCTTCATGCAGGTTGCCCATGGTCGGAACCAGCGCGATGCGATGCCCCGCACGGCGGTACGCTTGCAGTCGTTCCCGCAGGGGCGCGATATCGTGTTCGAGGTGCATCAGAAGGTGTGCTCCTCGGCGGGGAAACGGCGGCCCTTGACCGCGCCATCGTAGGCACGAAACGCCGCTTCGATGCTGTCGTTGCCGGTCAGAAAATTCTTCACGAAGCGCGGTACGTAACCGCTGTTCAGACCGAGAACGTCATGCATCACCAGAATCTGACCGTCGACGTCCGGCCCGGCGCCGATGCCGATGACCGGCACCTCGACGGCATCGCGAACCGCCTTGCCGACGTCGCGCGGCACGCACTCCAGGAGAATGACCGCTGCGCCGGCCTCGGCCAGCTGACGGGCATCCTCGACGATACGCATCGCCTCGGCTTCGGCCTTGCCCTGGACCTTGAAGCCGCCTAATTGATGGACGCTCTGCGGCGTCAGGCCCAGATGCGCGCAGACCGGCACCCCGCGGCAAGCGAGCTCGGCAATACCATCGGCCATCCAGGCTGCGCCCTCGATCTTGATCAGCTCCGCGCCGGCGCGCATTAGCTCGCCCGCGTCACGCAACAGCTGACCGGTATCCGCATTGCTCATGAAGGGCAGGTCGACCATCAACAGGCTGCGGTGCTTGCCGCGAGCGACGCACTCGGTGTGGTAGCGAATGTCGTCGAGCGTGACCGGCAGCGTGCTCGCGTGGCCCTGCAGAACCATGCCGAGAGAGTCTCCGACCAGCAGCACGTCTACCCCGGCATCGTCGGCGCAGCGCGCCAGCGTGGCGTCATAGGCGGTCAGGCAGCTGAAAGGCTCGCCACGCTGCTTGTACTGGGCGAGCGTGGTGACGGTAACGCGCTTCATGGAACTGTCTCCGTGAACTGACGGGCGCCGCAGAGTGTAAAGCGTTATCGGGGCGACGCAACACGACCTTGGCCGCTGGGGAATCAGTCGGCAAGTCGATGCAGCGCCTGGTCTCCCAGCAGGGTCAGCTGACGCTGAAAATTGGTGGATTCCAGCCCCAACTGCGCCAGAATTTCGCACAACGGCTCGAGCACGAAGCGTCGATTGAGCATTTCGGGATGAGGCAGAACGAGACGCGGCGTGCCGAGCTCGAGCGAGGCGTACTGTAGAAGGTCCAGGTCGAGGGTGCGTGGGCCCCAGTGACGCGCGCGCACCCGGCGGTGGCGCTGTTCCAACGCTTGAAGCTGATCGAGCAGGGCCAGCGGCGAAAGGCGTGTGCGCACCGCAGCGACGGCATTGACGAAGTCCGGCTGATCCTGCGGACCAACCGGCGCACTGGCATAAAGGCTCGATTGCGCGATGCAGCGAGTCAGCGGCAGTCGGTCCAGCGCTGTCAGCGCGCGTTCGAGCTGCTGGCGCGGGGCGTCCAGGTTGCTGCCCAGCCCGATCAGCGCAAGCGCGGGTTCAGTCATCCAGTGTCGGTGGTGTCGGTTTGTTGGTCGAACGCCGACGCTTGCGGGGGCGGCGGCGTTTGGGCTTGCCGCTGTTGCCGGCAGGGTTGCCGCCGTCGACCCGGTCGAGCAGCTGCCGCTGCCCCTCTTCGTCGGCCGCCTGGAAATCGGTCCACCACTGGCCGAGTCCGGCCGGCAGCTCTCCGGCGTCTTCGCGTAGCAGCAGGAAGTCGTAGGCGGCACGGAAACGCGGGTGTTCGAAGGTCTGGAATACCTTGCGGCCGCGACGGCGCGGCAGGTGCTGCTGAAGATCCCAGATATCGCGCATCGGCATGCTGAAGCGCTTGGGGATCGAGGTATGTTGAAGCTGCCGGCTGATCACCTGCTGCGCCGCCGACTGCTGCGCCGGCACATCGGGCAGATCCTGCTCGTGGGCGATTCGCGCGGTGCGCAGATGAACGCAGGGCCACAGCAGGGCCGCGAACAGGAACGCGGGCGTGACCGGTCGATCCTGGGCCAGCCGCGCGTCGGTATTGGCCAGCGCCTGCTCGATCAGCGCCTCGGCCCAGGGCAGTTCGGCCATGGCCTCGTCGCTTTCCGGGAAGAGCATGGCGAAGAGACCGTAGTCGCGCAGCACGCGGAAGCTCTGCACGGCGTGGCCCGAGAGAAACAGCTTGAGCACTTCCTCGAACAGACGGGCAGGCGGAATCTGCAGCAGCAGCGGCGCGAGTTCGCGAATCGGCGCGGCGGTTTCATCGGCGATATCGAAGTCGAGCTTGGCGGCGAAACGCGCGGCGCGCAGCATGCGTACCGGATCTTCCCGGTAACGGGTCTCCGGGTCGCCGATCAGACGCAGCACCCGGTCATCGAGATCCTTGAGTCCGCCGGTCCAGTCGTGAATGGCGAAGTCGGTCACGCTGTAATACAGCGCATTGACCGTAAAGTCGCGCCGGATCGCATCCTCTTCGACGCTACCCCAGACGTTGTCTCGCAGCAGCAGACCGTCATCGGACTGCTGGCTCAGGTTGCCGCCGTGTTCTTCTCCGTGGCGGCCGCGAAACGTGGTGACTTCGATGACTTCTCGTCCGAAGCGGACGTGAACGATACGAAAACGGCGCCCAATGATGCGGGAGTTACGGAAGAGCTGGCGCACCTCGTCGGGGGTCGCGTTGGTCGCGACATCGAAATCCTTGGGCCGATTGCCGAGCAGGGAGTCACGAATGCAGCCGCCGACCAGATAGGCGTCAAAGCCCGCGCCGTTGAGGCGATAGAGCACCTTGAGCGCGCTCTCGCTGAGATCTCTGCGCGAAACATTGTGTTCGTCTCGAGGCAGTACTTGCCGAGTGGGCGTGTCGTCTGCCGCGGCTTGGGCCGCGTCGGGGCCGAAGAGGGTCTTCAAACGTTCACCGGGACGTTGAAGAAAGCGGGAAAATCCTTTGAACATGCGGCGATATAGACTCGCGAGATAGCAAAAGCTCAGTGTAGCGGAGGGCCGGGGGCTTGCAAAGGTGGCTGCTTTGCGTCGACCGGGACGGCTTTCCACAGGGGCGCCGGGATCGGCTACACGTTCCAGCGCACGGCACATGGCGTATATCGCCAATGACGTGGACAGTAGATGTGGATAGTAAACGTGGATAGTAAACGTGGATAGTAAAAAGGGAGACCCGCCGGGTCTCCCTTTTCAAGCACCTGTTGCAACGTCCATGCCGCTTTTTCTTGTTCGTGATGGCGCATCGCCTTGAATACGCATCACAGTCGCATCACGTTGGCGCAGTCGCTGACTTGTCGTTGTCGGCGCCGCCCAGTGCGACCACCTCGTATTCAAAACAATAATCCAACCACGACAGGCAATGCCCGTTCTCGCTTCTTGTTGTTGTTGCGAGAAGTCTTCGCACCGGGGGAGACTTGTCGTTATTGCCCCCGGGGTGACGAAGAACGTCGCGTCCTGATTCTGAATAGGCGCCTGGACGATATTGTCATTGTTGTCGTCCTTCGTCGCAGACCAGAGCCGTTGTCATTGTTATGGCTCGGCTGCGAAAGCCTGGGTCTGTCGTGCCGTTTGTTCTTGTTATCGGCATCCTGGGTCACCGGCTGATCAGGGTATTGTTCTTGTTGGGCGATCAGCACCCGATGTTTGTTTTTCTTGTCCTAGTTATTGCACTCATCGTGCCACTCCATTTTTTTTCGCCTATAAACAACAGCTTGAGATGATATCACGCATGCCACTTTGGCGATTGGCATCATCGGCTTCCGCCTTGCTGTTTCATAACGGGGCATGAAGAAGCGGGCGTGCCTGATTGTGGTGCAAGCGTTGTCGGCGCTGGCGACAGGGTGGCGCAAAACGCAGCTGGTTGCGCTTAGACGATAGTCTTTTCTTGGGGGAGTACGGCAGCTACCGGCCGTGACACGGTCGTCGCAAGCCCGGACGCGATGATTCAGAACGCAGGTGGAACGGGGTCACGTCGAGGGTTGTCGGCGATGGCCGCGGGAGTCCAGTGGTGCACGGCGTGCTCGAGCTGGGTGTCGATCGATGCATCACGCAGCGCCAATGGCGGCTGCTGGTCCAGCAGGTGCAGTGCCTGGTGAAGCAGCGGGCGCGCGTCCTCCGGTCGGGTCGGAATCGGGGCGGCCAGGTTCTGCTTGGAGAGTTTCTGTCCGTCCTCGCCCATGACGAGCGGCAAATGAAGATAGCGGGGTTCGGCGTAGCCCAGCATCGACTGTAGCTGTCTCTGCCATGGCGTGTTGTCGAGCAGATCGAAGCCTCGCACGATATCGCTCACCTGCTGATCCGCATCGTCGACGACCACGGCTAGCTGGTAGGCCCACAGGCCGTCTTTCCGACGTATCACGACGTCGCCCTGGGTCTTGGGATCGAATCGCTGCGGGCCGAATACCCGGTCGTGCCAAGTGACAGGGTCCGGACCGAGATCGGTGCGCAGGCGCCAAGCCTGCGGTCGCTCGGGGTGTCGCGAACCTTGGCGGCACCAACCCGGGTAGACACCGTGGGACTGCCATTCCCGGCGGGAGCAGCCGCAGGCGTAAGCCAGGCCGCGTTCGACCAGGCTGTCGAGCGCGACCTGATAGGCGGCGCCGCGCGTGCGCTGATAGCGCACGTCTCCATCCCAGGTCAGGCCAAAGGCCTCGAGCTGTCGCAGGATCTCGTCACTGGCGCCAGGCGGACAGCGCGGCGGATCGATGTCCTCGATGCGTAGCAGCCACTGACCGCCGGCCGCGCGTGCGTCGAGCCAGCTACCGAGGGCGGCGACCAGCGAGCCGAGGTGAAGAGGGCCGGAGGGTGTCGGCGCGAATCGGCCGATATAGCGCATGGAGGCTCCCATCGAGACGAGCGTCTGCCGGGATTGTCGGAGACGAAAACAGAACGGGCACCCGTTCAGGTGCCCGTGGCGGGACTCTCAAAAGGTGCCCTTTGATGCACCTTCGATGGTGCCCGCTGATACACCTTGACAGGTGCCTGCAGCCGCATGACGTCACATGCGGTCGGTTTCAGCCGCCGAGCTGCTTCTCCTTGAGCTCCGCGAGCGTCTTGCAGTCGACGCACAGGGTGGCCGTGGGGCGTGCTTCGAGGCGGCGAATGCCGATCTCGACGCCGCATGCTTCGCAGAAGCCGTAATCTTCTTCGTCGATCTTCTCGATGGTCTCGTTGATCTTCTTGAGCAGCTTGCGCTCGCGATCACGGGTGCGCAGTTCCAGGCTGAAGCCCTCTTCCTGCGTGGCGCGATCGGCGGGATCGGCGAAGTTGTTCGCCTCTTCCTGCAGGTGGCGGACCGTGCGGTCGACCTCTTCCATCAGATCCTGTTTCCAGCCCATCAGGATCCCACGGAAATGCGCAAGCTGTTTGTCGTTCATGTACTCTTCACCCGGTGCCGGCTGGTACGGGGTGAATTGGCTGGGCGCTTCCGTTTTCTTTTCCGCTACTGGCATGGGGGCTGCCTCGTTACGCAAGTGTCGTGACGCGTGTCATCTGGCCGAGAATCGACCGGGGGCAGCGTTTGCCACTGCCCGAAGCCCTGCTTATTTAGCGAAAAAGTGACCGCTTTGCAACCGAATGCACGCTTTATTTTTCTCATCCGCGGCGATCACAAGCGTCTGCCGAATTGCCCGCCGTCGGGCGTCGATGGCGCCTGTGAAGCGTCTTTGACCGCAATGCTCCAACCGGAGGATCGTTCATGAATCTGGATTCTCTGGTACCAGGTCGACTGGTTCGCCGTTACAAACGCTTCCTGGCCGATGTCGTGCTCGACGATGGCCGAGAGGTCGTGGCGCACTGCCCCAATACCGGCTCGATGCGGGCGGTGAACGTGCCCGGTAGCCGCGTCTGGCTGTCGCCCAGCGACAACCTCGCGCGCAAACTCGCGTGGACCTGGGAGTTGATCGAGTTACCCGGGGATTGCGGCGGCCACGATCTCGTTTCCGTGCACACCGGGCGCACCAACGCCATGGTGGCGGATGCGCTGCAGCGAGGGGCGATCACGGAGCTGGCCGGATTCGACGATTGCCGGCGCGAAATCAAGGTCGGCGGTGACGGGGCGGCGAGCGCCAGGCTGGACTTCCGGCTGGATTACGCCCACGGCATCTATACCTATGTCGAGGTCAAGCAGGTCACGCTGCGAGAGGCGGATGGGCACGGCTATTTCCCGGACGCGGTCAGTGAGCGGGGTAGAAAGCATCTAATGGCGCTACGTGATCTCGCCGCCGAGGGGCATCGCAGCGTGCTGCTGTTCTGCGCCGCACACACGGGTATCGCAGACGTGTCGCCGGCGGCGCATCTCGACCCAGCCTACGCGGAAGCGCTAGCCGAGGTGGCGGCCGAGGGCGTGGAAATTCTCGCCTACGGCTGCCGTGCGCTGGGAACGCCGGTCGAGCCGCTCGGGCTCGAGATCGATCGCCGTCTACCGGTCGACCTCGAGCGGCGATATCGCGTCTAGAGACGTCGCGTCCTGCCGGCTCAGCGCCCGCGACGCACGCGGAAGATCGCCGTCTCACCGAACAGATTGGGCCACCAGCGCGAGCTCCAGTGTCCTTCGTGATCCGCGCTTCCCACGGCCTGATCGACGATGGTGATCCCCTTGGCCCGACACAGGTTGGCGAAATCCTGGAAGGTCGAGAGATGAATGTTGGGCGTGTCGTACCAGGCGTGCGGCAGCGAGCGTGACACCGGCATGCGTCCGCGAAACGTCAGGTGCAGCCGATGCTTCCAGTAGGCGAAGTTGGGGAAGGCGATGATGCACTCCGGCGCGACTCGCAGCATCTCGTCGAGCATGGTGTCCGGGCGGCGCAGCGCCTGCAGCGCCTGCGTCATGACGACGAGGTCGCAGGCATCATCGACGAAGTTGTCCAGCCCATCGTCGAGATCCTGCTCGAGGACGTTGACGCCTTTGCCGAGACACGCAGCAATGCCGTCGGGGTCGATCTCCAGGCCGTAGCCGGTGACGTTCTTGTGTTTCGCCAGCGCAGCCAGCAGCGTGCCGTCGCCACAGCCGAGATCGAGAATGCGCGCGTCGGCCGGCACCCAGTCGTAGATCAGTTCGAGGTCAGCGCGCATCAGCGATGCTCTCCCGTCGATGAGTGGCGGCGCTCGATGTCGTCATGAATGCGCTGCATGAAGCTGCCGAACACGGCTTCGTACTGGTCGTTCGGCAGCAGAAAGGCGTCGTGACCGTGTGGCGAGTCGACGTTGACGTAGCTGACCGACTTGCCCGCCCGCAGTAGCGCAGTGACCAGCTCACGCGAGCGCGCTGGCGCGAAGCGCCAGTCGGTGGTGAAGCTGACCACCAGGAACGGACAGGCAACCGGGGCGAGCGCCGCGGCCAAGTCGCCGCCGTGCTGGCCGGCGGGATCGAAATAGTCGAGCGCCTTGGTCATCAGCAGGTAGGTGTTGGCGTCGAAGCGGGTCGAGAAGGTATCACCCTGATGGCGCAGATAGGACTCGACCTGGAATTCGACGTCATAGCCGAAGTTGAGCTGGTCGCTTCTCAGGTCACGGCCGAATCGCGAGCCCATCGAGTGCTCGGAGAGATAGGTGATATGGCCGATCATGCGCGCGAGCTTCAGCCCGAGCTTGGGAATCGCTTCCTGCTCGGCGTACCAGCCATCGTGAAAGTCGGGGTCGGAGCGAATCGCCTGTCGCGCGACCTCGTTGAAGGCGATGTTCTGCGCCGAGAGCCGCGGCGTGGCGGCGATCACCGCCGCATTGGCAACCCGTTCGGGATAGGCGATCGTCCACTGCATGGCCTGCATCCCGCCCAGACTGCCACCGACCACCGCGGCGAAGCACTCGATCCCGAGCCGATCGGCCAGTCTCGCCTGGCTATGCACCCAGTCCGCCACGGTCATCACGGGGAAGGTCGGCCCCCATTCACGCCCGGTTTCGGGGTTGAGGCTCGCCGGCCCGGTGCTGCCGTGGCAGCCGCCCAGATTGTTGAGCGAGACGACGAAAAAACGGTTGGTGTCGATCACCTTGCCGGGGCCGATGTAGGCGTCCCACCAGCCGGGCTTGCGCTCCTCGACATCGTGATAGCCAGCGGCGTGATGATGGCCGGAAAGGGCATGGCAGATCAGCACGGCATTGCTGCGCTCGGCGTTGAGTTCGCCGTAGGTCTCGTAGATCAGCTCGAAACGCTCGAGCGTCTTACCGCAGGCGAGTGCCAGCGGCGACTCGAAAGTCGCGGTCTGCGGTGTGACCAGTCCGACGGAGTCGGATGGGAAGGAAGCGGTCATGAAACGGGGTAATCTCCGGGTTCGGCTCCAGCGTGACCGAGGCGGCGCTTGCGTCTCGTAGGGGGATTCCGCGCCTGGGGCATCGGTCGGCCGCGTCGAAGCCAAACGCTATCGGTGAGCCGGGCGCTATCGGTAAGCGCCGGACAGTCAGGATCAGAAGCCGACGAGCGCGCCAGGCAGCCCGGCGGCGCGCGCCAGCGATCCGACGACGAGGCTATCGAGCAGGTTGATGGCGATGAAAACCACGATCGGCGACAGGTCGATCATGCCCAGCGGCGGGATGACCCGGCGCACCGGGCTCATGATCGGTTCGACGATCTGCATCACCAGCAGCGCTCCCGGATGGCTCGCCTGGGGCGCCACCCAGCTCAGGATGATCATGATGATCAAGGCGAAAAAGTAGATCTTGAGAATCGCGTTGAGTACGCCGGCGATGGCGGCCAGCAGTACGCCCTGCAGCGGCGCCATGCCGAAGCCGGCGAACTGGAAGATGGCGAGAATCACGATCGCCTTGAGCAGAAACCCGGCGAACAGGGTGGCGATGTCGATGCGTCCGATGGGGCGCAGAATCTTCTGCAGGGGCGCGACGATCGGTTGGGTCGCCTTGACCACGCCCTGGCTCATCGGGTTGTAGTAGTCCGCCTGCGAGAATTGCAGCAAAAAGCGCAGCATGAGAATAAACAGATAGACGCTGGCCAGACTGTTGACCAGCATCAAGCCGGCGCTTCCGAGGTTACTGCCCATGGACTTCTCCTGGTGATAGGCGGTTCGTTTCTGCAATGCGATCCGCGACGGGCGCAGATTCGCTCAATTCTGGCTTGGCGCTTGTGATAGCTCTTGTGATAGCTCCCGGGCACGCTCGGCGCAGGCCTGGGCGGCGTCATCGACGATCTGTGCAAGCCCGGCGGCTTCGAACGTGCGGATAGCGCGCTCGGTCGTGCCGTTCGGCGAGGTCACCCGGCGGCGCAGCTCGGCGGGGTCGAACTCGCTCTGACGCGCCATCTTGGCGGCACCGAACGCTGTCTGCAACGCCAGGCGGCGGGCACTCTCCTGTGGCAGGCCAAGGTCGACACCGGCGGCTTCCAGCGATTCGATAAAGAGAAAGAAGTAAGCGGGTCCGCTGCCGGAGATGGCGGTGACAGCATCGATCAGACGCTCATCGTCGACCCACTCGACCAGTCCGACGGGTTCGAACAGCTGCGTGGTCAAGCGGCGCTGGTCGTCGCTGACCTTGCCGTTGGCGTAGAGGCCGCTGACGCCTTCGCCGACCAGGGAGGGCGTGTTGGGCATGCAGCGGATCACCGCCAGACCGCCACCGAGCCAGTCATCCAGTGTGGCGGCATCGAGCCCGGCGGCCACGGAGACGACCAGCGGACGCCGTGCCTGAAATGCCTCGCGAAGCGACTCGCACAGCTCGCGCATCATCTGTGGCTTGACCGCCAGCACGACCACGTCCGCTTCGGCAACTGCCACTCCATTATCGGCGGTCGTGCGGATGCCGTATTCGGCCTCGATCGATTCGCGGCGAGCCTGCGTGCGCGACGTGGCAAGGATGGCATCGGCCGGGTAACCGCCCTTGAGCATACCGCCGAAGATCGCGCTGGCCATGTTGCCAGCACCGAGAAAGACGATACGGCGGGATGTCGCGGATTCGGTCATGACGAGCTCCTTTCGAGATAGAGAAATTCAGTCGGCGTCGCGGCGGTCACCGGGCAGGCCGCGCCGCTGTCGCCCGTCGATGGCGGTCTCATGCGTCTGCCGGCGAGCGAGGCGGGCGACTGCCGAAGATGGCCGTTCCCAGGCGAACCAGCGTGGCACCTTCGGCAATGGCCGCTTCCAGGTCGCCACTCATGCCCATCGAGAGCGTGTCGAGCGGCGCCTCGGGGAAGCGCGTCTTCAGTGTTTCCAGCGCGGTCGCGACCGTGCGAAAGGCCCGGCGCTGCGTCTCGGGGTCGTCGCTGGGCGCGGGCAGTGCCATGAGGCCACGCAGGCGCAGATTGGGCAGCGCCAGGATCGCCTCGGCAAGCGCCGGCAGGGCGTCGAGATCCACGCCCTCCTTGCTCGTCTCTCCGCTGACGTTGAGCTGCAGGCAGACGTTGAGCGGGGCGCGCTCGGCAGGCCGCTGCGCCGAGAGGCGGCGGGCGATCTTTTCGCGATCGATGCTGTGAACCCAGTCGAAGTGCTCGGCGACGTCGCGTGTCTTGTTGGACTGCAGGCCACCAATGAAATGCCACTCGATATCGTCGAGATCGGCAAGTCGCGTCTGTTTCTCCAGCGCCTCCTGAAGATAGTTTTCGCCGAAGGCGCGTTGACCGGCGTCATGGGCCTGACGCAGCATGTCTGCCGGCTTGGTTTTGCTCACGGCCAGGAGCCGGGCCGCATCCTGCGGTCGACCGGCCGCAGCCAGCGCCGTCTGGAGACGATGGCGAGCGGACGAGAGAGATGCGGACACCGACGCTTCTGGCATACTGGCTTGCGACCTCACGCAGGGAACGAATAAAAACGCATGGATATTACCGAACTGCTGGCGTTTTCGGCAAAGCACGACGCCTCCGACCTGCATCTTTCTGCCGGTCTGCCTCCGATGATTCGCGTCGATGGCGACATGCGGCGGCTGAACGTGCCGGCACTCGATGACGCGCAGGTACGCCGTCTGATCTACGACGTCATGAATGACCGCCAGCGCCGAGACTTCGAGGCCGACCTGGAAACGGATTTCTCGTTCGAGGTGACCGGCGTCTCCCGGTTCCGCGTCAACGCCTTCAACCAGGGGCGCGGCGCGGGTGCGGTATTCCGGACCATCCCCAGCAGCGTCAAGACCGTCGACGATCTGGGGCTGGGCGATGTCTTCCGCCGTCTCGCGATGCTGCCGCGCGGGCTGGTGCTGGTCACGGGGCCGACCGGCAGTGGCAAGTCGACCACGCTGGCGGCGATGATCGATTACATCAACGAGAACCGCCAGGATCATATTCTCACCATCGAGGATCCGATCGAATTCGTGCACAAGAGCAAGCGCTGCCTGATCAATCAGCGCGAGGTGCATCGCGATACGCGTGGCTTCGCGCCGGCGCTGCGCTCGGCCCTGCGCGAGGACCCGGATGTGATCCTGGTCGGCGAGCTGCGCGATCTGGAGACGATCCGGCTGGCGCTCACGGCCGCCGAGACCGGTCATCTGGTCTTCGGGACTCTGCACACGACGTCGGCGGCGAAGACCATCGATCGCATCATCGACGTTTTCCCCGGTGACGAGAAGGGCATGGTGCGTTCGATGCTCTCCGAGTCGCTTCAGGGGGTGATCTCGCAGACGCTGCTCAAGCGCGAGAGCGGAGGGCGCGTGGCGGCTCACGAGATTCTGGTCGCGACCTCCGCCATCCGCAATTTGATCCGGGAGGGCAAGGTGGCGCAGATGTACTCGGCGATCCAGACCGGGGGCAGTCTCGGCATGCAGACGCTGGATGCAGCGCTCGCTCGGTTGCTCTCCGAAGGCGTGATCAGCCGTGACGAGGCCAACGCCAAGGCGCGAGCCGGCATCGACGCCTGACGCTAGACTGACTCCCTTTTCATTGATAGCTGCCTTTTCATCGATAGCTGCCAGGATTTTTCATGACGCCTTCCCAATGGTTGGATCAGCTGCTCGATATCATGCTGTCCCAGCAAGCCTCCGACCTGCTGGTATCGACCGGCGCCCCGCCCTGTCTGAAGCTCGATGGCAAGCTGGTGTCGCTGGGCGACGTCCCGCTGCAGCCCGAACAGGTGCGCGAGCTGGTCGCGGTGACGCTACCCCAAGGGCGTCGGGAGGGCTTCGAACAGGAGCACGAGGCCAATTTTGCGCTGAGCCTGAGCGGCAAGGGACGTTTTCGCGTCAGCGCTTTCTTCCAGCGTAGCCAGCCCGCCATGGTCATCCGTCGTATCGCTTACGACATTCCGGATCTGGCCGCGCTCGGCTTGCCTGACGCCATCGGCAAGCTGGCCTCGATTCGACGCGGTCTGGTACTGGTCGTGGGGGGCACGGGCAGCGGCAAGTCGACCACGCTGGCATCGATGATCCAGCACCGCAATCGCACCATCGGTGGGCATATCATCTGCATCGAGGACCCGATCGAGTACATGCACCCGCATCAGCGCGGCATCATCAACCAGCGCGAGGTGGGCATCGACACGGAATCCTACGAGGTGGCGCTGAAAAATGCCCTGCGCCAGGCGCCGGACGTGATCATGATCGGCGAGATCCGCAGCCGCGACACCATGGAGCTGGCGCTGAGTTTTGCCGAGACGGGGCATCTGTGTCTGGCCACGCTGCATGCCAACAGCGCGGATCAGGCAGTCGAGCGCATCCTCAACCTGTTTCCGCCGTCGCGTCAGGAGCAGGTGTGGATGGACCTGTCGCTCAATCTGCGTGCCGTCGTCGCACAGCAGCTGCTGCCTCGCCAGGATGGCAATGGCCGCTGCGTGGCGACCGAGATCATGCTGAAGTCACCGCTGGTCAGCGAGCTGATTCGCGGGGGCAAGGTCGCCGAGCTCAAGGACTTGATGCGCCGCTCCCGCGAGCAGGACATGCAGACCTTCGATCAGGCGCTCTACGAGCTATTTCGGCAAGGGCTGATCAGCGAGGGCGTGGCGCTCTCCCATGCCGACTCGGCCAATGATCTCCGCATGCTGATCAAATATGGCGAACAGCGGCCGAAGGCGAGTGGCAGCGCGGCTGGCGACAGCTTCTCGTTGATCGATGGCGATTGAGGCGGCGGCCTCATCGCCGCGATTACGGCGCGTAAATGCCGCCCAGCACGCGCGGTCCGCGTGCACCGGTCACCTCCGGCAGGTTGCCCGGCAGGCCTCTCAGGCGGCGCCAGGCGAGCCATCCGAAAGCGCCCGCTTCCAGCCAGTCGGCGGACCAGCCGAAATCCTCGCAGCGCAGTAGCGCCACCGCCGGTAGATGATGCGCCAGTCGCGCCATCAGGTGGCGGTTTCTCGCGCCTCCGCCGCACACGATCAGGTCGGTGCGGTCGGCTTCCACGAACGGCAGCGCGGCGCGGGCGACGCTGACGGCCGTCATCTCCGCGAGCGTTGCCTGCACGTTGGCGCTGGCCTCCTCGCCGCTCAGGTGGCGCTCGACCCAGCCCAGGTGAAAGGCTTCGCGCCCGGTGCTCTTGGGCGGTGGCCGACGGAAGAAGGCATCGTCCAGCAGGCGGGCCAGCAGGGTCTCGTCGACCTGGCCGCTCGCCGCCCAGCGACCGTTCTCGTCGATGGGCGCCTGGCGGTGGCGCGCATGCCAGGCATCGATCAGCAGATTGGCCGGGCCGGTATCGAACCCGATCACCGGTGCATGGCGGGAGCTTGGCGCCAATCGAGTCAGGTTGGCGATGCCGCCAAGGTTGAGCACCAGACGGGTTCGCTCGGCGTCCGTGAACAGCGCCTGATGGAAGATAGGCGCCAAAGGTGCGGCCTGGCCGCCCGCCGCCATGTCGCGTCGGCGGAAGTCCGCCACGACCTGGTAGCCGGTGAGTTCGGCCAGGCGGCTGGGGTTGTCCAGCTGGTAAGTAAAGGGGGAGGCGGCATCGGGGGCGTGCTCGATCGTCTGGCCGTGGCTGCCGATCGCGACGATCTCGTCGGGGTGCAGGTTCTGGCGCGCCAGCAGCCGGGAGACCGCTTCAGCCTGCGCGTCGCAGAAGGCGCTCTCGGTTGCACCGAGCGTGGCAAAGTCCACGCGGTCTGCCTGAGTCAGCGTCAGCAGCGACGCTCTCAGGTCGGCAGGTAGCGCCAGGCAGAGGGCGTCGACCAGGCGAGGACGGGAGGTGTCGTCGATGTCGATCAGGGCGGCATCGACGCCATCCAGACTGGTGCCGGACATCAGTCCCACGAACAGTGCCATGTCATTCTCCTGGCGCGATGGCCGTGGCGGTGCGTTTGCGCTTCGATCGCCGCCAGGTCGCGATATCCCGGCGACGACGTGCTTCCTCGTCGATAGCCGACTCGTGCTACCATTGCCGCCTTTCTCAGTTCGATGGCGTGAGTAGTGGAGACGGATACGATGACCGAGGTCGCCGAGGCGCTGGCGTTGATCAAGCGCGGTACGCAGGAGATTCTGATCGAAGACGAGCTGGTAAAAAAGCTCGAATCCGGTCGCAAGCTGCGCATCAAGGCCGGCTTCGACCCCACGGCCCCGGATCTGCACCTCGGACACAGCGTCCTGCTGACCAAAATGCGTCAGTTTCAGGATCTTGGGCATGAGGTGATCTTCCTGATCGGTGACTTCACGGGACGTATCGGTGACCCGACCGGCAAGAACGTGACCCGCAAGCCGTTGACCGAAGCGCAGGTGAAGGCTAACGCCCAGACCTATCGCGAGCAGGTATTCAAGATTCTCGATCCCGAAAAGACCGAAGTGCGCTTCAACGCCGAGTGGTTCGGCGAGATGTCTGCCGCTGACATGATCGAGCTCGCCGGTCAGAGTACGGTGGCCCGGATGCTCGAGCGAGACGATTTCGAGAAGCGCTATCGCGCCGGGCAGTCGATCTCGATCCATGAGTTTCTCTATCCATTGGTCCAGGGGTACGACTCGGTGGCGCTGAAAGCGGATATCGAGCTCGGCGGCACGGATCAGAAGTTCAACCTGCTGATGGGGCGCGAGATTCAGAAGCACTTCGGCCAGGAGCCGCAGGTCGTCATTACCATGCCGTTGCTGGAAGGTCTGGACGGCGTGCAGAAGATGTCCAAGTCGCTCAACAACTATGTGGGTGTCGACGACACGCCCGGTGTCATGTTCCAGAAGCTGGTCTCGATGCCGGACACGCTGATCTGGCGTTACTTCGAGCTGCTGTCGCTGAAGTCCAACGATGAGATCGAGGAGATTCGTCGTCAGATCGATGAGGGCGCCAATCCGCGAGACATCAAGATGGCGCTGGCGCGCGAGCTGATTACGCGCTATCACGGCGAAGCGGCGGCGGCCAGCGCGCACCGCTCTGCCGGCAACCAGCTGGCGGAAGGAGAGCTGCCGGAGGATCTGCCGGAGGTGACGGTGGCTTTCGATGGCGCAGCGCAGGCCCCCATCGCTGCGGTGCTCAACCGCGCGGACCTCGTCAGCAATAGCGCGCAGGCGAAGGACATGCTCGGCAACGGGCGGGTCAAGGTCGATGGTGAGGTCGTCGCGAAGGACGCCATGCTCGACACCGGCAAGAGCTACGTCATCCAGGCCGGCAAGAAACGCTATGCCCGGGTAACGCTCGACTGATTATCCGTCAGCAACGCCACAACGCCCGCCCTGCGCGGGCGTTGTCGTCTCCGGGTGCGCTCGCTCGGCGGCGTCGGTGAAGGGGATTGGTCCGTCGGGTCAAAAAAAGTTGAAAACAGGCCTTGCCAAGTCGGCGGCCGATCCGTAAAGTACGCATCCGCTGACGACGAGACAGGTTCTCGGAAGCAGCGAAGAAGCAGAATAACGCGTTGATTAGATTGAAAAATATCGGTTGACGCCCAACGGTGAAGAGAGCAGAATGCTCGCCCGGCTTCTTCAGGATCGGCCTCGGTTTCGGGATGTTTTGACCCACGAGCGCCAAGCGAGATTCGACGAAAAAAGACGTTGACATCGCCGCCAAGATCCTTAGAATACGCCACTCCTTACGGCGGCCGAGAAGTTCAGCGCTGACAAGCACTTAAGCTTGAAAGGCATACTTCGAAACGGCAGGAGGCGAAAGATCATCTTCGTTTTCCAGTAAGGCGCTCTTTAACAATCGATCAGGTAATTGATGTGGGCGCTTGTCTTGCGTGACGCCAGTCACGACATATCGAGGCAAGCGACTCGTCAAGATTCGTTTGACCTTGAACCAAGTTTGGTCCGCTTCACTTCATCTATCTTCGGGTAGAGAAGAGGTAAGGACTATCAAGCTTTTAACTGAAGAGTTTGATCATGGCTCAGATTGAACGCTGGCGGCAGGCCTAACACATGCAAGTCGAGCGGTAACAGGGAG
>NZ_BMZI01000003.1:0-68193 GCF_014652715.1 Salinicola rhizosphaerae
GCACTGACACCGCCGTCGTTATCCGTGGCGGTGTAGGTGAACGTAACGTCGCGGCTCTCGCCGGCAGCCAGCGCGTCGAAGTCAGCACCCGGCGTGAAGGTGTACGAACCGTCGGCATTGAAGGCCAGCGAGCCATTGCCCGCGCCGACATTCGTCGCCAGCTCATAACCCGCAATCGTGCCATCGACATCCGTCGCCGCCGGAACCTGACCGGTGAGAACGGTGTTCTCGTCGGTGGTCCGGGTATCGGCCTTGGCCACCGGCGCATCGTTGGTGCCGGTCACAGTGATCGTCACCGTCACAGGAGCGCTGCTGGCGCCGGCATTGTCAGTGGCGGTGTAGGTAAACGTGACATCACGACTCTCACCCGCAGCGAGTGCGTCGAAGTCCGTGCCCGGCGTGAAGGTGTAGCTGCCATCGCTGTTGAAGCTGAGGCTGCCATTGCCCTGACCCACGTCGGTGTCGAGCGCGTAGCTGGCGATGGTGCCATCGACATCGGTCGCGGCCGGGACCTGACCGGTGAGAGCGGTGTTCTCGCCGGTGGTCTGGGTATCAGCTGCCGCCACCGGCGCATCGTTGGTGCCGGTCACCGTCACGGTCAGCGTCGAAGTGGCGGTACCGCCCTGGCCGTCGCTGACGGTATAGGTGATCTGGGTGGTGTCTTTCTGACCCGCAGCCAGACGATCGAACGCCGTGCCGGGGTTGAAGCTGTAGCTACCGTCCGCGTTCAGCGTAAACGTGCCGCCGTTGCTGCCGGCGATCGCGGTACCCACACTCGCGGCAGTGCCGTTGACCGCGCTGACAACGAGCGTGCCGCCATCGACATCGCTGTCGTTGGCTAGCACGCCATTGGCGGCGGTGACGGTCAGGGTGGTGTTCTCGCCGGTGTTGCCGGTATCGGCCTTGGCCACCGGGACGTCGTTGGTGCCAGTGACGGTCACGGTCAGTGTTGAAGTCGCCGTACCGCCCTGGCCGTCGCTGACGGTGTAGCTGACCTGCGTGGTGTCGGTCTGACCGGCAGCCAGACGATCAAACGCCGTGCCGGGGTTGAATCTGTAGCTACCATCGGCGTTCAGCGTGAACGTGCCGCCGTTGGAACCGGTGATGGCCGTACCCACGCTTGCGGCGATACCGTTGACCGCGCTGACACTGAGCGTGCCACCATCGACATCGCTGTCGTTGGCCAGCACGCCGTTGGCGGCGGTCACGGTGAGAGTGGTGTTTTCACCGGTGCTGCCGGTATCGGCCTTGGCCACCGGGGCGTCATTGGTGCCGGTGACGGTGATGGTGACCGTCTGCGGCGCACTCACCCCACCGTCGTTATCCGTCGCGGTGTAGGTGAACGTGACATCGCGACTTTCGCCGGCGGCCAGCGCGTCGAAGTCGGCGCCTGGCGTGAAGGTGTACGAGCCGTCGGCGTTGAACGTCAGGCTACCGTTGCCGCTGCCCACGCCCGTGGCGAGCTGGTAGCTGGCAATCGTGCCGTCGACATCCGTTGCCGCCGGCACCTGACCGGTGAGAGCGGTGTTCTCGCCGGTGGTCTGGGTATCCGCAACGGCCACCGGCGCATCGTTGGTGCCGGTGACGGTGATCGTGACGGTCTGCGGCGCACTCACACCGCCGTCATTATCCGTCGCGGTGTAGGTGAACGTGACATCGCGGCTTTCGCCCGCGGCCAGCGCGTCGAAGTCCGTGCCCGGATCGAAGGTGTACGAGCCGTCAGCATTGAACGCCAACGAGCCATTGCCCTGACCCACGTCGGTATCGAGCGCGTAGCTGGCGATGGTGCCGTCGACATCGGTCGCCGCCGGGACCTGACCGGTGAGGACCGTGTTCTCGCCGGTGGTCTGAGTATCAGCGGCAGCCACCGGCGCGTCGTTGGTGCCAGTCACCGTAATGGTGACGGTCTGCGGTGCACTCACCCCACCATCGTTATCGGTGGCGGTGTAGCTGAACGTGACGTCGCGGCTCTCGCCCGCAGCGAGGGCATCAAAGTCCGCACCCGGCGTGAAGGTGTAGCTGCCATCGCTGTTGAAGCTGAGGCTGCCGTTACCCGCACCAACATCCGTCGCCAGCTCGTAACCCGCGATGGTGCCATCGACATCGGTCGCCGCCGGGACTTGACCGGTGAGAACGGTGTTCTCGCCTGTGGTCTGGGTATCGGCAACGGCCACCGGCGCGTCGTTGGTGCCGGTGACCGTGACGGTCAGTGTCGAAGTGGCCGTACCGCCCTGTCCGTCGCTGACGGTGTAGCTGATTTTCGTGGTGTCGGTCTGACCCGCGGCCAGACGATCGAACGCGGTGCCGGGGTTGAAGCTGTAGCTGCCATCCGCGTTCAGCGTGAACGTGCCGCCGTTGCTGCCAGTGATGGCGGTGCCCACGCTCGCCGCCGTGCCGTTGACCGCGCTGACGCTGAGCGCACTGTGCGCGCTGTCGACATCGGTGTCATTGGCAAGGACGCCGTTGGCAGCAGGGACGGAAAGCACTCGATTTTCACCCGTTGCACCACTATCGGCAGCAGCATCAGGGGGTGTGACGTCAACCGTGTAGGCATGCGTGGTCGTCGCGGTGCCTGTGTTGCCGGCGGCGTCGGTATGCGAGACGGACGCACGGATGCTGTCGGTGCCGGCATTGGCCAGAACCGTCCCCGGTACGCTGGCACTGAACGTGCCGTTGGCCCCGACGGTCGCGGTATAGGTCTGGCCACCAACCGAGATCGTGATGGTGTCACCCTGGACGGCGTCACCACCGGCCTTGCCCGAGACGCTGACGTTGTCACGCGATTCTGCCGCGTTGATCACGTCATCGCCGGCCACGGTATTGAGACTGATCGTCACCACCGGCGCGGTGGTATCCACGCCGTAGCTCGCGGCGGTATTGGCGCTGCCGACATTGCCAGCGGCATCGGTGTGGCTGACCGCCGTCGAGATCGAGCTGTTCTGCGCCAGCACGCTACCCGGCACGTTGATCGAGAACGTACCGTTGCTGGCAACCGTGCCGGTGTAGGTTTGCGTGCCAACGGTCAGCGTGACGCGGTCGCCCGCGGCGTACTCGCCGGTGACGGTACCAATGACCGGGATCGACTGATTGGCCTCGGCCGCGTTGACGACGTTGTCGCCGGCGATGGTGCCCAAGGTGATTGCCAAGGCAGGAGCCGTGGTATCGACATCATAGGCGTGCGTGGTCGTCGCGGTGCCAGTGTTGCCGGCGGCGTCGGTGTGAGACACGGACGCACGGATGCTGTCGGTGCCGGCATTGGCCAGCACGGAGCCCGGCACGCTGGCACTGAACGTGCCGTTGGCGCCAACCGTGGCGGTGTAGGTCTGGCCACCAACCGAGATCGTGACGGTGTCGCCCTGGACGGCATCACCGCCGGCCTTGCCTGAGACGCTAACGTTGCCGCGCGACTCAGCGGCGTTGATCACGTCATCGCCGGCCGCGGTATTGAGGCTGATGGTGACGACCGGCGCGGTGGTATCCACGCCGTAGCTTGCAGCGGTGTTTGCCGAGCCGACATTGCCCGCGGCGTCGGTGTGGCTGACCGCCGCCGAGATCGAGCTGTTCTGCGCCAGCACGCTGCCGGGTACATTAATCGAGAACGTGCCGTTGCTGGCAACCGTGCCAGTGTAGGTTTGCGTGCCAACGGTCAACGTAACGCGATCGCCTGCGGCGTACTCGCCGGTGACGCTGCCGCTGACTGGGACCGACTGATTGGCCTCGGCCGCGTTGACGACGTTGTCGCCGGCGATCGTATCGAGTTCGATACCTAGCGTGGGAGATGTCGTGTCAACGCCATAGTCACGAGAGGCGGTCGAGGTCCCCACGTTGCCCGCCGAATCCGCGTGCGAAATGACCGCGGTCACCGAGTCGTTCGCGGCTAGCGCGCTGCCCGGCACGACGACCGAGAAACCCAGGTCGTCATCGACAACGGCCTGATACTGCTGCCCCCCGACGATGACGGTGACCGTATCCCCGGCCGCCGCATCACCGCCAACGGTGCCGCTCAACGTAACGTCCGTGGCTGACTCGCCCGCATTCAGCAGATCGTCCGTCGCGATCGGATCGAGCTGCACGGTCGGAGCCGGTGCATCGAGATCGACGCTGTAGGGGCGTGTCGACGTTGCGGTGACGCTGACGTCACCCTCGGTGTGAGTGATCGTCGCAGTTGCCGAGGGGTTTTCAGCCAGCAATTCGCCCGGCACGGTCACCGAAAAGCTCAGGTCATCAGCGAGCACGGTCGAGTAGGCGACGCCACCGACGGTCACCGTCACCAGATCACCGGCGACGGCATCACCACTGCCCTTGCCGGTCAGGACGATACTCTCCTGCGACTCGGCGCTGTTGACGATGTCGTCGACCGCGATCGGATCGATGCTGATGGAAACGCTAGGCGAACTGCCCTCCGTGCCCGTTTCCGCCGTTGTGGAAGCGCTCTGCGGCGAGAAGGTGGCGGGAGTGACCGGCGTGGTGCCGGTATCGGTGAAGCTGGCAGCGTAGCGATAGACGCTGCTCTCTTCACGGCCGGTACGCGCGATATCGAACGGCGACGAGAAGCCACCGCTGCCGGAGAGACTTCCCCCACCTTCACCGCCCGCACCTGCCGCGGGCGCTTCCTGGACGGCGGTGGGGTCGACCCCAGCAGCGATAGCGGCCTGCAGAGAAGCGACATCGGCATCCTGAGCCGCCGGATCAGCGACGACCACGGTGGCGACACCATCGAAAATCTCGAGCGTCACGGGCTGCCCGGCGTTCAGCGGCAGGATGGTGCCGTCAGCCAGGACGACACGCCCGCCATCGGGCGCCACCAGCATCGCGCCTTCTGGCACTGCCATCCCTTGGGCGAGTAGCTTGCGGGGATCCATCAGGAAAACGTTGCCATCAACCCGAACGACAGTGACGAGAGCAGCCATCGATTTACACCTCTACGAACCTGGAAAGCGGAGTCTCACGAACCCAGCATGCATCGAGCGAAAAGTAACCGTTCTGTATCCGGACTCAATACAATTTTATTAATTACCTAGGGCAGTTTGATTAATCGTAGCCCAAAGTTTTCGTAGGCTAGCATACGCTTTGCGTAAGGAAATGTTAGCTAACAAACCTCAAGGCAAAGCGACGATTAGCCCCCGAATCGAAGCGGCGTTAAGATCGAGTACCCACCCGCTCCCGAGAGACGACCATGTCCGACGTCATCCCCGATTCGCTCCGCGCCTTCTGCTCATCTCGTGTTCAGGAGATGCCCGACAACCAGATCGTCGCGGTCGCGGATCTGGCCCGTCATGATGCGTCGGTCGTGAGGCTATGGATCGGTGAGGGCGATTTGCCCACGCCCGATTACGTCAAGCAGGCCGCGATGGATGCATTGGTCCAGGACGACACGCGCTACAGCTACTCACAAGGGATGCCGGAACTGCGCCAGGCGCTCGCCGACTATCACCAGCGCCACTGGCGGGTTGACGTTGGCCCTGATCGATTCTGCATTTCGATCGGCGGCATGAACGCCGTGGTCATGGCGATGCAGGCGATTCTCGACGAGGGCAGCGAGGTGATCATGCCCACCCCCGCCTGGCCCAACGCCAGACAGGTGATCGAGATCGTCGGTGGCGTCAACGTCTCGGTGCCGTTCGACTTTCATGACGATGGTCGCATCGAACTCGATCTCGACAGGCTTTTCACCGCCGTGACGGATCGTACGCGCGCCATTTTCATCAACTCGCCATCCAATCCCACGGGATGGCGCATGCCGCTCGTAGACATGGAGCGACTGAGGGATTTCTGCCGTGAAAGAGACCTCTGGATCGTGGCCGATGAGGTCTACAACCACTTCGTCTACGACGGTAACGGTCCCGCTCCGTCGTTCCTGCAGATCTGCGGACCGGGCGACAAGCTGTTGGTGACGAATACCTTCTCGAAGAACTGGTGCATGACCGGCTGGAGAGCGGGTTGGGTCGTCTTCCCCAAAGGTATGGACCAACTCTTCGCGCGACTTTGCCAGTACAACACCACCGGCGTCGCGCCGTTCATTCAGCGGGCCTGTATCGAAGCACTGCAACGCGGCGACGATTTCATCGCGCATCAGGTCGCTCGCTGTCAGGCGTCACGGGATGTTCTGGTCGAGGGACTCGCCGCCTTAGACAACGTCACCGTCTTCTCGCCGCAGGGCACCTTCTATCTCTTCTTCAAGGTTCACGGTCTTGAAGGCTCGAGCCTGGATATGGCCAAGCGAATCCTGCGCGAGGCAAAAGTGGGCGTAGCCCCGGGCAGCGCCTTCGGCCCGGAGGGAGATGCCTATCTGCGTATCTGTTTCGCGATCGCGCCAGAGCTGGCGTCTCAGGCACTGGAGCGACTGGTTCCGTTTCTGCGCGCGCTCGAGTCCCGCAAGAGTGCGGCAGTAGCCGACTGACCGGACGCCATCGACGAAGAAGCCCGGCTATCGGCCGGGCTTCTTCGTCTCGTATCCTACTCACGCGGTCTCATGTCCTGCCCACGCGCATTCAAGCCACTCCCATCCCGGCCATTTTCAACACTCTGCCAGCCGCTCCACCAGCTCGCGCCGCCGCGCATCGGACATGAAGGCGACATCAATGGCGTTGCCCGCCAACTGTTTGAAAACACGCTGATCCCAGCCAAAGGCATCGAAGCAGGCAACGTAGTTATCTAGCATCCCGCCACCGAAATAGGCGGGATCATCCGAGTTGAGCGTGACCTTGACGCCCTTTTCGAGCATCGCCGGCAGCGGATGATCGACCATCGTCTCCACGACCTTGAGCCGCACATTGGACAGCGGGCAGACCGTCAGCGGAATCTGCGAATTGCGCAGGCGCTCGACCAGCGCCTCGTCCTGCAGGCAGGCCACACCGTGATCGACCCGGCAGATATCGAGCACGTCCAGCGCCTCGCTGATGTAGGCGGCGGGCCCCTCCTCCCCCGCATGGGCCACACGCGGGATACCGAGCGCCCTGGCGCGCTCGAACACCGCCGCGAACTTGGCCGGCGGGTTGCCCACCTCGGCGCTATCGAGCCCGACGGCGTCGATCACCTCGTACCAGGGCGAAGCCTTCTCCAGCACCGTCATGGCCTCCGAGGCATCCCGGTCGCGCAAGAAACTCATGATCAGCGCCGTGCTCATGCCGAAGCGCTGCTCTGCCTCGCGCATGGCGCGCCGCAAGCCCTCGAAGGGAATCGCCAGTTCCACGCCGCGGCCCAGATGCGCCTGCGGGTCGAATGACAGCTCTACATGCACGACGCCCTCTTCATGCGCGCGCTCGAAATAGGCCATCGCCAGATCGAAAAAGTCCTGCTCCGTGCGCAGCACCCGCATGCCGAGATAGTAGAGATCGAGAAACGACTGCAGGTCGCTGAAGTCGTAGGCGGCTTTGACCTCCTCGATAGAGGCGTAGGGCAGCTCGATATGGTTGCGCGCCGCCAGCGCAAACATCAGCTCTGGCTCCAGCGAGCCTTCAATATGCAGATGCAGTTCGACCTTGGGGAGCTCACGCAGCCACGTCTTCACAGGCGATCCTCACCGGTTGATGGATTGCATTGCAGAATGCCGAAAATGGATCGATGAGGAAAGCCAGGCACGCAGACAATTTGACCGAGTGGTCAGAGTCGCGTCGTCAGCACCTTGATACCCAGCGCGATCATCGCAACGCCCAGCACGCGATCGATCCAGTGACTGAAGCGCTTGAAAGCGCGATGGATCGGCGGTGTCGAGAGCAGCAGCGCCACCCCCGAGAACCATCCGAGCTGGATCAGCATGATCCAGACGCCGTAGATGGCGATCTGGTAGAGCGGCATGTCGGGCGACAGCACGATGGTGAAGAGCGAGACGAAATAGATCGGCGCCTTCGGATTGAGCGCGTTGCACAGAAATCCCGTTCCGACCGTACGCCACGCCGAGCGTGGCGGTGCCGCGTCGACCGATGCCTGCGCCACGTCGATCGTTGCCGGACGCGAGCGCAGCCCGGCAATCCCCAGACAGAGTAGATAGGCGCCGCCAATCAACTTGATTGCCCATAGCGCCTCGGCGGAATTGGCGATCACGGCCGCCAGACCGAAGGCGGAATAAACGATATGGATCGACAGACCCAGCGCAATGCCCAGGCTGCAGAGAAGACCGACACGCTTGCCATGGTTGAGCGTCTGCTGGGTGACTAGCACGAAATCCGGCCCCGGTGACGCGGCGGCGAGCAGATGAACGAACGTGATGACCAGAAGGCCGTGTAGCATTTCCATGACGATGCCTGCGATGCTGAAAGGATCGGGAGAACCAGCGGAGAAGCTGCCACCATGATCGAATATTTTCGCCGGCAGGCCTACTGCAATCTATGGTCGAACCACCGGCTGCTGAACACCTGCTCCCAGCTGTCGGAAGACGCCTTGAGCGCCAAGCGCACCAGCTTCTTCCCCTCGATTCACGCTACGCTCAACCATATCCTGATCGTCGACGCCTATTATATCGATGCGCTCGAAGGCGGCACGCTGGGCCAGAGCGCCTTCGCTGACGAAACGCCCTACGCCAGCATCGAATCACTCTGGCCGGCGCAGGAGGCGCTAGACCGCCGCTTGATCGCCATATGCGAGATGCTGAGCCCGGCGACGCTGAGCGCTGATGTCACGCTTGAACGCACCGGTCGCCAGCAGATCGAACCCATGCATCGCGTGCTGGCCCACCTTTTCGTCCATCAAACGCATCACCGCGGGCAAGTTCATGCCATGCTCAGCGATACCGAGGTCGCCCCGCCGCAGCTCGACGAATTCTTCATGCTCGACGAAGCACCGTTGCGCCAGGCGGAGTTCGAGGCGCTGGGCATCAGCGAAGCACAGGTGTGGGGCGCACTCCGCTGACGACGATCACGCCAACCGACGATGCGCCTCGGCCAGCTCCGCCATGCTGTTGAAGCGGAAATCGACCGTAGGCATGTCGCCCGGGTTCATGGTCGCGCCGAAGCCTTCCTTGTCGTGGCGGCGATAGATCCAGCAGTTGGCCAGCCCATTGCGATTGGCGGGCTGATGATCGTGGAACAGGCTCTCGCCGGTATGCAGGATCTTCGACTTGTCGATGCCGCGCTCGCCGAGTTTCTCCAGCATGTATTCGAAGTTGCGCTGCGCCGGCTTGTAGGAACCCACGTCCTCGGCGGTGTAGACCGCATCGAACTCGATGCCGAGCTTGCGCTGGCTGTAGGCGAAGCTCTCGTTGTCGACGTTGGAGAGCACCACCAGCTTGTAGTGCTGCTTGAGGTAGGCGAGCGCATCGGCGCTGTCGGCGAACGCCGGCCACTGTTTGACGAAATTCCCGTAGGCGAGGCACTCGTCATGCGTGACCGATACTTCCCACTCTTCCGCCAGTCGTTTGTAGACCACCGCCAGCAGCCAGCGATACTGGAGATGCGGCGTGTAGCGCTGCTGGGTCGACTCGTGGCGCGCATGCGCTTCGAGAATCTGGTCGCGGTCGAGATCCACTCCCGCTCGCTGCAACAGCGGCTGGAGGCCCGCGACCATGCCACTTTCCCAATCGATCAGCGTTCCGTAGACATCGAAGGTCAGTGTCGTGAAATCGGTCAGTTGCATCGTCTCTCTCCCGGATACTGTCGGTTGTTGGGCAGTGTTTCGTCCGCCCCGATGGGCTCAGTGCTCGTCGCGACGTAAAAGGCGTGTCGCCACCTGAAGCTGCAAGCGAACCTCAGGGTCTCCGAGATCCATCTTCAGCGTGTCTTCCAGTCTTTCGATGCGGTAGCGCAGCGTGCTGATATGAATGCCAAGCGCTCGCGCTGCCTGCGCCTGCAGAAAACCGCTGTCGGACAATGCAATGAGCGTGTCCAATCCCGCGAGACGAGGGCCACCGGCCTGCAACGCGCGAGAGATGCGCTCGAGAAAGAGCGTTCGGGCGTCGGTATCGCCTTCGAGTACGCGGGTGAAGAGGATCGCCTCGAAATCGCGACGCTCTCCCGGCTGCAGAGAGGGCAAAAGCCGTGCGACGTCTTTGGCACCCTCGGCGATGGCAGCCGCGCCGACCACTTCGCGGCTTACCGCCAACGCGGCCTGGCCGTCGTTCAGGCATTGCCACAGCTCGGCGACCGACACCTCGTGACGCACCAGAAACGTGAGCCGATTGAGCGACACCGAAATCAATGCCGGCGCCCCCAGCCTGTCGAGTTGCTCACGCAGACGACGCTCCCAGCGCTCGCGCCGCGCGAAGCCTTCAAGACTCAGCGGTACCGCTTCATCGAGCCGAATGCCGCAGACATGATAAGCGGTTTGCGCATCCCAGCCCTGCAGCGCGGCACGCTCCAGTGCCGCAGGCGTCGCCTCGAAGCGCCCTTCCAGCAGCGAATCGACGAAGGCGTAACCTAACCGGGCCTCCTGCGCCTGCAGCGCCTGTTGATGGGACAGATGCAGCGCGGAGATCAACGCCGCCTGCTCCGCGGCCCGCCGCTCGAGTTCGCCGACGATGGATGAGGCTTCATCGATCCAGAGGATAGCGACCAGTGTCTCGCGGACCTGAACCGGACAGAACAGCAGGCGCCGCGCCTCGTCCTCGAGCGACTGCGTCACCCGCCAGGACGTTCGCCGCGCAGCCGCCAGCATCGACGGTGTGGGGCCCGCATCAGCGGCGAGCCCGGCACTGCTGCCCAGCCACTCGCCATCCGGTCCGGTGAACACAACGTCTCGCTCGAGCAGCCGCCCCAGCGCGCCGGCGATATCACCGAGGCCTTCGGCCGTCAGCGCCGAGCGCGTGAGATCACGATGAATCTGCTCCGCGCGCGCGATCAGCTGTCCCTGCCGGGCGATCAGCCAGGCGTGGACATCTTCGGTGATCTGACTGAACGGAACGTCCCAGGGAATCTCCAGCAGCGGGAAGTCGAGCGCTTCGGCGGCCGCCAGACTGGCCGGTGGGAAGGCACTCAAGAATCGCGGTACTGCGAGCGCGACCCCGGCAAGCTCCTTGTCGGCCAGCGTTTCGATCAGCGCACGCTCCGCCGCAGGTTCGTCCGGCCAGTGATAGCCGGTGGTCAGCAACAGCTGGCCTTCCCGCACCCATGCCGTGATATCCGGGTGATCGACCATGTGAACCCAGCGCAGCGGCCGCGCCAGCGAGCTTGCGCCGGCGACCACGCGGGCGTGACGCAGGCTCGTCTCGTCAAGCGCCGTGGCAAGATCCAGCGACATCGAGAGCCGAGCCCCGTCGGGCATGCCCATCAGCCGTCCAGACGGGTCGAAACGAACTTGAGATCGAGATATTCGTCGATCCCGTAACGACCACCTTCGCGGCCGATACCGCTATCCTTGACGCCGCCGAACGGCGCCTGCGGCACCGATGGGGCGCCGTCGTTGACACCGACGATGCCGTAGTCCAGCGCTTCGGACACCCGATGCGCCCGCCCCAGGTTGCGTGTCCACAGGTAGGCCGCCAACCCGAATGGCGTCGCGTTGGCAGCGGCAACGGCCTGGGCTTCGTCATCGAACGCGACCAGCGGCGCGACCGGCCCGAACGTCTCCTCCTGCATGATGCGCATCTCTTCGGTCACGTCGGCCAGCACCGTCGGCGCCACGAAAAAGCCATCGACCTCGCGCGCCGCGGTCAGGCGTCTTGCCCCCTGGGCCAGCGCATCATCGATATGCGACTGTGCCTTGTCGCGTCCGGCCTGGCTGACCAGCGGGCCGATCTGGGTCGTCTCCTCCTCCGGCTGGCCCACGCTAAGCGCATCGACCGCTTGAGCCAGGCGTTTGGCAAAGCTATCGAAAATGCCGCGCTGGACGTAGACCCGATTGGTACAGACGCAGGTCTGCCCGCCATTGCGGAACTTGCTCGCCATGACTTCGGCGACAGCCGCATCGATATCGGCATCGTCGAAGACCAGAAACGGCGCGTGGCCACCAAGTTCCAGCGACATCCGCTTCATCGTCGCGGCGGACTTGGCGTAAAGATGCTTGCCGACCGGCGTACTGCCGGTGAAGGTCACCTTGCGAATGCGCGTGTCTGCTATCAGCAGATCGCTGATCTCCGCCGGCCGCTCGGCCGTGATGACCTGAAACACCTCCGCCGGGCCACCGACCTGCTGCCAGAGCCTTGCCAGCAGAATCGCCGTGACCGGCGTCTGCTCCGCCGGCTTGACGATCACCGAGCAGCCCGCGGCAAGCCCCGGCGCCACCTTGCGCGTAATCATCGCCGCCGGAAAGTTCCAGGGGGTGATCGCGAACACCGGACCGACCGGCTGGCGCAGCACGGCGAGGCGCTTGTCAGGATGCTGGCTCGGCAGAATATCGCCGTCGAGCCGTTTGGCCTGCTCGGCATACCACTCGAGGAAACTCGCCGCGTAATCGACCTCGCCACGCGCCTCGCCGATGGGCTTGCCCATTTCACGCGCCATGGTCAGTGCCAGCACCTCCTTCGCCTCGAGCATCGCACTGTGCCACGCCTTGAGCAGCGCCGCGCGCGCGAACGGCGTTGTCTGGCGCCAGGATTCGAAGCCGCGCTGCGCGTTGTCCGCTGCCAGCCGGGCTTGAGCTGCGCCGCAGTCGGCGACCGAAGCGATCACCTCTCCACTGGCCGGTGAACGCAGCGAATAACGCCCCACAGCCTCTGCCTCGAGGCCGGCAATGACGGCGGTGTAGTCAGCGCCTGGCGTGGGCGCCTCGATCATGAAATGGGCGGCGGGACGGGAAGCGTGAGAGAGACTCATGAGCAGACTCGCTAGACCGGTGAATCGGATGTCGGCTCATCCTAGCGTGCCCGCAGACGGAAATCCTCCTGACAGAAACAGGAATTCGAGCGCGCCATTTCATAGCTATAAACGGATATCTATACAATCTCGATTCTGTCGGGGGCGACGCTCACGCCGCGCCCCAACCAGTCTCGCCCAGGTTCACCGCTGGTGAGAATCGCATCGAAGTCGCTCAGCTCGGCAAAAAAAGCCGCCCGCATGACGTCGAGCTTGCTCTCGTCGGCAACGAGAATGCGCCGTTCGGCGTGCTCGATGGCCGCCTGTTTGGGGGCGACCTCGTGGAAGTGGAAACAACTCGCTCCTTTGTCGGCGTGAACGCCCGCCGCCGAGAGGAAGGCCTTGTTGATGCCCAGGCGGCGTATGGCGCTGGTCACGTCCTGTCCGCCGAACGATTGCGAAGAGGCGTAGTAGAGCCCACCCAGCACGACTAGCCGCATGTTGGGCATGTCGCGCTGGGCAAAGAGATTGGCAACATTGAGCGCATAGGTGACGACAGTCACGTTCATCTCGCGGGGAATCTGCGCGCAGAGCGGCATCAGCGTCGTGCCGCAGTCGATGAACAGCGTATCGCCCTCCTCGATCATCTCGAGCGCCGCGTTGCCGAGGCGCTGCTTGGCACCGGCGAAGCGGTCTCGCTGCGTGTCGAGGTGGTAGGCCACGGCAAACTGCGGATTGTCCGCCATGACCAGATGGCCGCCGAAGGAAGCGATCGCACCATGGCTCGCCGCGATATCCCGGCGCACGGTCATTTCGGAGACCCGACACAGCCTGGCCGCGGCAGCCAGCGAGATGGAGCCCTCACGCTTTAGCGCTTCTCGAAGTCGCTCGAGCCTCTCGGCGCTGCGCTCGTTCATCAGCGTCTCCTGTTGTTGTCCTGGCGATCAGGCTCTTGCCGTCCGAGACAGCTAGCGCCGTATCCTAGCACGCCGATTTCCGCTCACGAGAACGAGCGAATGGCGTTCACCATTCGCTCGTTCAAGGATGCCAGCAGAGGCTTTTCAGAACTGCCAGCCAACGCCGAATCAGAACTGCCAGCCAACGCCGAAGTAGTATCCCCACCCCGTCGAGCGCAGTTCGAAGCTGTCGCCATGGCTATTGGGGAACGGCGCCATCTCGCCATCGTTCCACTGGCCGCCGTTGTGGAAGTAACGGGCGACGGCCATGAAACGCAGATGCGTGAACTGGTAGAGCAGGACGTTGGTGGCGACCGTCGACTCGTTGGTACGCGTCGGGTCGTCGTCACCCAGGTCCGAACCGAAGTCATGGTTGGTGAATCCGACGTAGACCAGCGAGGCGCCGTTGTCGAAACTGGCCAGCGGGTATGAGTAATTCAGCTGAGCCCGATAGCCATCCCAGGAGTGCTCGTTGGCGGCACCGTAGTTCTCCCATTGGCGACGCTTGTAGAGATTCAGCGAAAGCCCCAGCGGCGAGCCGGTGTCGAAATCGGTTCCCAGGCCGGCGTAGAGCGTATTCTGACGGTTCTCGGTGTTGTGCCCCCAGTCGAAGATGTAGTCGAAGGCGACGAACCACTCCTTGAACGGCCCGAAGCTCAGATCCTTGCCGGTCATGTCGTCGATCGACAGCCGCGGCTCGAGCTCCATGAACATCGGCGAGCCCTTGTCGAAGATGCCGCTATCGGCTGCGTTGCCGACGCCGAAGAATTTCGGCAAATCGATATAGCCGTACAGGTCTAGCGGCCCTTTACGCCCGAAAAACTCGTATTCGAGGTAGATGTCGTCGACCTGCTGCGGGCCGAAGCGAATGTTCTTGCTGCCGATCGCCGTCAGGTTCTGGTGATACCAGTCGGAGAGATAAGGACCATCGGCGGTCTGCCCCTCCGCCGTCGGCCCCTCGTCGGGCGTCTCCTGCTCGATCACCGGCGCCTCGCCCGCACCGCTTGCCTCGCTGGACTGCGCCCAGGCCGGCATGACCGCCAGGCCCAGCACTACGGCCAGTGCGCCACTCAAACAGGTCGGTGCTGCGCTTGCTTGCCGGGTCTTTACTGCCCGCGTCTCTCGCTTGCTCATGTCATCCCCTTGTTCGGATTGTTGTGACATCGTCGTCCTCGGGTCGGCGGCCCGGTTTTGTGACTTATTTTTCATTCAGCCAATGTCTTATCTGCCATCGACCTTCTGCGAGGATGGCGAAAAGCCTCTCTCCGTGCCATCAAAACACTAGATATGGGACGTCTAGCCGCCTCCGGCTACTCTATGGGCTTGTTTAGACAAACACAATGAGTGACTTTTCAAACCACAAAATGTTAAAACGCTTTCATGGAGCAGAAGCAGACGAGCAGCGAAATGGGCGCCAGTCGCCAGGATCGCCACGTTCCACTTGCTCATGTCTCCCTTTACCAAGACCAACACCAAGGACAACAACATGACTTCTCTCATGGGTCTGGTCGGCATCGTCGTACTGCTGGTGATAGCGCTGATCTTCTCCAGCGACCGCAAGTCGATCCGCCTGCGCACCGTACTCGGCGCATTCCTGATTCAGGCCGGCATCGGCGCCTTCGTTCTCTACATTCCTGTCGGGCAGAGCGTCCTCGGGGCGATCTCCGGCGCAGTCAGCCAGGTCATCGGCTACGCCAACGACGGCATCGGCTTTCTGTTCGGCAATCTTGCCGATCCCACCAACGTCGGCTTCGTGTTCGCGGTGAAAGTGCTGCCGATCATCATCTTCTTCTCGTCGTTGACCGCGGTGCTCTACTACCTCGGCATCATGCAGTGGATCGTGCGCATTCTCGGTGGCGCGCTGCAGAAGGTCCTGAGCACGTCACGCACGGAGTCGCTCTCCGCCACCGCCAACATCTTCGTTGGCCAGACCGAAGCACCGCTGGTCGTGCGCCCGTTCCTCGCGCGGATGACCAAATCGGAACTCTTCGCGGTCATGTGCGGCGGCCTGGCGTCGGTGGCCGGCTCAACGCTGGCGGGTTATGCCGAGCTGGGCATTCCGATGGAGTATCTGATCGCAGCGTCATTCATGGCAGCGCCGGGCGGGCTGCTGTTCGCCAAGATACTGATGCCGGAGACGGAGAAACCGGACGATCATACCGGCCAGGTAAAAGAGGCGATGGAAGCCGAGGAGAAGCCCGCCAACGTGCTTGACGCGGCCGCGTCCGGCGCGTCTTCCGGGCTGATGCTGGCCGCCAACGTCGGCGCCATGCTGCTGGCTTTCATCGGCCTCATCGCCCTGATCGATGGACTGCTCGGCGGCATCGGAGGCTGGTTCGGCGTGGACTCGCTCAGCCTGTCGATGATTCTCGGCTGGCTCTTCTCGCCGCTGGCCTTCGTGCTCGGTATCCCGTGGAACGAAGCGACGCTTGCCGGCTCGTTCATCGGTCAGAAACTGGTCGTCAACGAATTCGTCGCCTATATCAATCTGGCGCCCTACATCAGCGGCGACACCGTGGTGGCCGCTACTGGCGAAGCCATGACGCCGCACACCGTGGCGATTCTCTCTTTCGCCCTCTGCGGCTTCGCCAACCTGTCGTCGATCGCCATTCTGCTGGGTGGCCTCGGCACCATGGCGCCAAGCCGCCGCCCGGAGATCGCTCGCTACGGAATGAAGGCCGTGCTGGCTGGCACGCTCTCCAATCTGATGTCGGCGACGCTGGCGGGTCTCTTCATCTCGCTGGCGGGGGCTGCCTGACGCGGAATCGAAACTGCCGGCACGCAAAATGACACCTAAATGTCTCGTGTCGGCTACTCACCCTGCAGACGCCGTGCCAGACCCGCCGATTCGCGTGGCCTGGCTCGCAGCGTCTGATCTGGAGAACGCAAGATGATGACTCTCGAGCACGCCGCTCGCCTGGCGCTCGCCATGATGGATCTGACCTCGCTCAATGATGATGACACTGACGCGAGCATCGTCGCACTCTGCCAACGCACGGCGACTCCCTTCGGTGCTCCCGCCGCTGTCTGCGTCTATCCGGCCTTCATCGAGACAGCCGACCGTGCATTGCGCGAGGCCGGCACGCGGGATCGCGTCAGGATCGCCACGGTCACCAACTTTCCCGACGGCTGCGTCAATGTGGAGCGCGCCACACGTGAGACGCGTGCGGCGGTGGTGGCCGGCGCCGACGAAGTCGATGTCGTGTTCCCCTATAAGGCGCTGCTGGGCGGTGACGCCGAGGCCGGACGCGCGCTGGTCAGCGCCTGCCGGGCGGCTTGCGACGGTAAAACACTGAAGGTGATTCTCGAAACCGGCGAGTTGAAAACCCCGACGCTCATCCGTCAGGCCGCCGATATCGCGCTCGACAGCGGTGCCGACTTTCTCAAGACCTCCACCGGCAAGGTGTCGATCAACGCCACGCTCGAATCTGCCGAGATTCTACTCACCGCGATCCGGGACAGCGGCCGCGACGTCGGCTTCAAGGCTGCCGGTGGTATTCGCACCACGGAAGACGCTCGCGCCTATCTCGCGCTCGCTAGCGACATCATGGGAGAGGGCTGGGCCACGCCGGCACACTTTCGCTTCGGCGCCTCGGGGCTACTCGACGCCCTGCTGGCGACTCTCTCAGGCAACATCTCGGCGCCGGCGCAAGACGGCTACTGATCGACAGGCAACCCGGAGATTCCGCGGGAGGTTGAATGCTCATTTCGGAGATCATTCGCCGCAAGCGCGACGGCCAGACACTCAATCGTCAGATGCTCGATCTGGTGATGAAGGGCATCGCCGACGACAGCATCGGTGATGCCCAGATCGGCGCCTTCGCCATGGCGGTTTACTTGAACGGCATGAATCGCGACGAAGCGATCGCACTGACCGAGTCGATTCGCGACTCCGGCCAGGTGATGCGCTGGGATGACCTCGACCTGCAAGGCCCGGTGCTCGACAAGCACTCCACCGGCGGCGTCGGCGATCTGACATCGCTCGTCCTCGGCCCGTGGGTCGCAGCCTGCGGCGGCCACGTGCCAATGGTCTCCGGCCGCGGGCTCGGCCACACCGGCGGCACGCTGGACAAGCTCGAGTCGATTCCCGGCTACGATGTCACGCCCCCCGATGCGACCTTTCGACAGCTCGTACAGGACGTCGGTATCGCGATCATCGGCCAGACCGGCTCGCTCGCCCCCGCCGACAAACGCCTCTACGGCGTACGCGACGTCACCGCCACGGTGGAGTCGATCCCGCTGATCGTCGCCTCGATTCTGGGCAAGAAACTGGCCTGTGGTCTAAAAACGCTGGTGATGGACGTCAAGGTCGGCAGCGGCGCCTTCATGCCGACACCGGAAGCGTCTCGCGAGCTGGCCGAGGCGATCGTCGCCATCGGCTGCGGCGCGGGCACCACGACCAGCGTGCTGCTCACCGACATGAACCAACCGCTGGCCGACTGCGCCGGCAATGCGCTGGAGATACAGGAAGCGCTGCGGCTATTGCGTGGCGATGGACGCAATCAAGAGCGCGGAGACGGTAGAGACTCGCGGCTTTACACCGTGATCCGCTCACTGGCGGCGGAAATGCTGATTCAGTCCGGCCTCGCGGCGAGCGCTGAAGATGCCGATCGGCGCCTGGATCGGGCACTGGATTCCGGCGAGGCACTCGAGCGCTTCTCGCGCATGGTCCACGGCCTTGGCGGGCCCGCCGATCTCGCCGAGCGAGCCGACCACTATCTCGCAGCGGCCCCCGTCGAGATCGACCTGACCGCCACCGACGCAGGCACGCTGAACGCGATCGATACCCGCGAGCTGGGGCTCGCCGTGGTCGAACTTGGCGGCGGCCGTCGCAACGCCGGAGACGCTATCGACCATCGTGTCGGGCTCTCGCAGATCGCCGCGCTCGGGCAAGCCGTCGAGCCTGGACAGCCGCTGCTGCGGATTCACGGCGCGAGTCGTGCCGACGTGGAAGCCGCAAGCCATCGTTTGCGTCGCGCTGTCACCCTGAGCGACGCCCCGACCGAGGCGCCGCCCCTCGTTCACGCCGCGCTTCGCCAGCAAGATTTGTCAGGCCCGAGGAAAAGCGAGGAAACGCAATGAAACGCGCGATTTTGCTGGTACTCGACTCCTTCGGCATCGGCAACGCACCGGACGCTAGCACCTTCGGCGATGCCGGCGCCGATACGCTCGGTCATATTGCCCAGTTTCGCGCCAACGCAGACCGACCGCTGGAACTGCCCAATCTGGCTCGGCTCGGTCTCTATCACGCGCATCATCTGGCCACCGGCGACTGGGCGGCCGGCGTCACGCTACCCGATGAAGTCGATGGGGCCTGGGCCTGCGCTCGGGAAATTTCCTCCGGCAAGGACACACCCTCCGGACACTGGGAAATCGCCGGCGTCCCGGCGCTGTTCGAGTGGGGTTATTTTCTCGATGCCAAGAACAGCTTTCCGCCGGAACTGCTGGAAGCGTTGATCGAGCGCGCCGAGCTGCCGGGTTTACTCGGTAACTGCCAGGCCTCCGGCATGCCGATCCTCGAGGCGCTCGGCGAGGAACATATTCGAAGCGGCAAGCCGATCGTCTACACCTCGGCGGACTCGGTGTTCCAGATCGCCGCGCATGAAACCCACTACGGCCTCGACCGGCTCTACGCGCTCTGCGAGATCGCCCGCGAACTGCTGATGCCGTACAACATCGGCCGCGTCATCGCCCGGCCCTTCGTCGGAGAAACTACGGACACCTTCGAGCGCACCGGCAACCGTCGCGACTACGCCATCGAGCCGCCCACGCCGACCGTGCTCCAGAAACTGCATGACAGCGGAGGCAAGGTGTTCGGCGTGGGCAAGATCGGCGATATTTACGCTCACTGCGGCATCAGTGAAGTGCGCAAGGCGCACGGCCATGACGCCCTGTTCGATGCCACCTTGAAGGCCATCGATGATGCCGCCGCCGCATCCCGCGATGCGTTGGTCATGACCAACTTCGTCGATTTCGACACGCTCTACGGTCATCGCCGCGACCCGGAAGGCTACGCCGCGGCGCTGGAAGCGTTCGATCGTCGCCTACCGGAGATTCAGGCCAGACTCGCGCCCGGCGACCTGCTGATCCTGACCGCCGACCACGGTAATGACCCGACCTGGCGCGGAACCGACCACACCCGCGAGCAGGTGCCGGTGCTGGTCGCAGGCGGCGTAATCGCCCCCGGCAATTACGGACGCCGCGACACCTATGCCGATATCGGCCAGACCCTCGCCGAGCATTTCGGCTTGAGCGCGATGGACCACGGCCGATCACTCTTTGAATCCGCTCGCCAGGGAGAGACCTGATGCCCACCCCACATATCGAAGCTCGTGAAGGCGACTTCGCCGACACCGTGCTGATGCCCGGCGATCCGCTACGTGCCCAGTTCATCGCCGAGACTTTTCTCGAGGATGTCACCTGCGTCAACCGGGTGCGCAACATGCTCGGCTTCACCGGCACCTATCAGGGTCGCAGCATCTCGATCATGGGTAGCGGCATGGGCATCCCATCGCTGTCGATCTACGCCAAGGAGCTGATCACCGAGTACGGCGTCAAACGCCTGGTCCGCGTCGGCTCCTGCGGCGCGGTGCGCGACGACGTCGCGGTCAACGACATCGTCATCGGCATGGGCGCCTGCACCGATTCCGGCGTAAACCGCACGCGTTTCAACGGCCACGATTTCGCCGCCATCGCCGATTTCGACCTCACCCGCCACGCCGTCGATGCTGCCCGCGAGCGCGGCACGGCGGTCAAGATCGGCAACCTGTTCTCGGCGGATCTCTTCTACACGCCGAACGGCGAGTTCTTCCAGACCCTGAAGCGCTTAGGGATTCTCGGCGTCGAAATGGAAGCCGCCGGGCTCTACGGCGTTGCCGCGGAGTTCGGCGCTCGGGCGCTGACGGTCTGCACCGTGTCCGACCACATCCTCAAGGACGAGGCCCTCGACGCACAGACGCGCCAGACCGGCTTCGCCGAGATGATGGCGATTACACTCGAAGGATTGCTGAGAGACGACCGGGAGGCCACGCCATGAGCACGACAAGCCAGATCGATGTGCCCGAAGAGATTCGCAAGGCCGCGCTCGCGGTGCGCGACAACGCCTATGTACCCTACTCCGATCATCCCGTCGGTGCCGTCTTGATCAGCGAAAGCGGCAGGACCTACGCCGGTTGCAACGTCGAAAGCGCCAACTATAAAGGGCTCTGCGCCGAAGCCAGCGCCATCGCCGGCCTGGTCTCCAGTGGCGAACGCCAGATTCGCCGCATCTACGTCATCGGTCCCGGTGAACATCTGTGCACGCCCTGTGGCGACTGTCGCCAGCGCATCCGCGAATTCGCCACGTTTGATACCGAGATCATCGTGCTCGACGGCGACGGTGCCCCGCTCAAGCGCTACACCATGGATGAGCTGCTGCCCGACTCATTCGGCCCGGAGAATCTGAACAAGAAGTCGGGGATGGGGTAATTCTCTTCAGGTGACCAACCAGCCAGCGCTTTGGTTATACTCGGCGACAAACAACATTCGCGCGATGCCTCGCGTCGTCGGAAACGCCGATGTCTCCCAACGCTTTTTCCCCTTTCGAAGTGCTGCTGCTCAAAAGCCATGACCAGCGCTGTCCGGCCACGCTGCTGCTGCTCGCCTGGGTCTTCGTCAATAAGCGAACCACGCTGGATGAAGATCGCCGCTATCTCGAGTCGCTGGCCACCGATGCAAACCTGCGCCAGGCGCTTCCGACGCTGATCGCCAGCGCCAGTCACGGCGTGCTCGACGACATTCAGCTCGCCGCGGAGGTTCTGCTCGGCGGCGGCAAGGCGCCAGCGACATCCCTGCTTCACCAGGCCGTGGCATTGGCGACCAGTGACGGCACCCTGAGCTCGCGCAACCATCATATCCTTCGGTTTCTCGCTGATCTGGTGGGCGCCTCTCCCGCCGCGCTCTCATCACTCTTTCGCGATATCACTGGCCGCTCCCTCGGCGCGCCGGACGATCCCAGCCGGCGCATGCACTGGGAGACTGCCGGCCTCGATGACGAGCCTGACACCGCCGGCTTCGACAGCACCCATGAATCGCGACGAGCGCCCTGGGGCGCCAGAGCCAGGCAGGCCGCCGAACGCCGCTGGCGAGAACGTCGCGACCGACGCGAGCAGGCCCGCGCGGCTGCCACCAGACGCATTGAGGAAGCGGAACGCCTGCGAAAAGAAACCGCCGAGCGCCAAGCACGGGAAGCGGCGGAGCGCATCCGTGCTCAGCAACAACATGCCGAACGCGAAGCCCGTCGGCAGCGCGCCAGGGAAGAGGCACGGCATCAGGAAGAACGGCGTCGCGAAGAGGCCGACAGAGAGGAAAAGGCGCGCGGCCGGCAGCACGAAGGCCGGCGTGAGCCTTTCCAGGCGTCTCAATCCAGCTATCGGCTACGGCTTGCATTGATCGAGCTGGAGCTTGGCACCGAAGCATCACGCGCCGATATCAAGAAAGCCTACCGCCGGCTCGCTCAACGTCATCATCCGGATCGTTTCCATGGCCAGAGCGAATGGCGTCTGCGACTCGCCTCTCAGCGTTTTCAACGCATCCGCGATGCCTACGACCTGTTGATGCAGCATGCGTGATCTCTACCGCCGTCTGGGGCTCGAGAAATCGGCGCGGATCACCGCGATTCGCGAGGCCATCGCGCGCTGCGACAACCAGACTTTGAAGGCCGACGCCGATGCGGTGCTGACGGTGGCGGCGCATCGCGTCGAGTACGATGAACTGCACGACCTGCTGATGGACATCGGGCACCTGCGCGTCGGCCTCGGGCTGACCCATGCACCCCATTGGCAAGGCGAGACCGCCAGCGACTTCTCCCTGCCGCCGCGCCAGGGATCACGCCAGCGACAGCTGTCGGAGAAACTGGAAGCGCTCGCCCCGTCGCGGCGCCGACGTCACCGACGTGCCGCGTGGCTACTCGGGGCGCTGGTGCTTTTCATCCTCGGCGTGATCGCAGGAAGACTCTCTGTCTGATCTCCCCTCAACGCCCTCGCAACGGCTCGAGCAGCCCGCTCAGGCCGTTGTGATCGATCTCGTGCATCAGTGCCAGCAGGCGACCGATTTCACCGTTGGGAAAGCCTTCTCGCGCGAACCAGTTCAAGTACGGCCCCGGCAGATCGGCGATCAGACGCCCCTCGTACTTTCCGTAAGGCATCTTGCGTGTCACCAGCTTCTCGAGATCTTGCGTTTCCATCGTGATGTACCTCGGCTTTCGTAGCTCCCCGCGAGAGTGTTGACCTGCCTCGACGTCGTCGATAGAGCCATGCACCCCGATCATGACCCCATTCGCATCTAGCGTTTGAGCCACCGGGTATGTATGGCGTTAGGGTATACAGCCATGATTCAAGCGCATGCAGTCGTTCGGCATGACACATGCATGACGCGCCATGATAACGATAAGCAGGAGATGGGAAATGCAGACTTCGCTGCGGCCGCTGGTGTTCTGGCCGACCTTTCTGGTGTTGCTGGCCGCTGTCATTGCCAGCTACGTCGACCTGGACGCCTTCCTTGCCACCACCAAAGCGCTCAACTCGGCCATTCTCGACAACTTCTCCTGGCTCTTCAGCCTCGGCAGCCTCTATCTGTTGATTCTGGCGGTCATCGTTTACTTCTCGCCGCTCGGCCGCGTTCGCATCGGCGGGCCGGAAGCGACACCGCTGCTGCCGAAACTGCGATGGTTCTCGATTACGCTCTGCACCACGCTCGCCGTTGGCGTGCTGTTCTGGACCACGGCGGAGCCACTCTATCACTTCATGGGCCCACCCGAATCGTCCGGCCTGGAAGCCGGCTCGCCCGATGCCATGCTGTTCGCGATGTCGACCATGTTTCTGCACTGGTCTTTCACGCCCTACGCGATCTACGCGGTCCCGGCGCTGATCTTTGCCCTCGCCTTCTACAACTTGCGCCTGCGCTTCTCGATTTCGAGCATGCTGGAACCCCTGTTCGGACCGAAGGTAAAGCGCTTCAGCGGCCTGATCGATGCGGTCTCGCTCTATGCGCTCGTCGCCGGCATGGCCTCTTCGCTCGGTACCGGCGCGCTGACGCTGGCCGGCGGCGCCGGGCAGTATCTCGGCGGCGAAACCAGCCCGCTGCGGCTTGGCATCATCATCGCCATCATCGTCGTCACGTTCGTGCTTTCCGCCGCCAGCGGCCTGCAGAAAGGGATCGCCCGGCTCTCTTCGCTCAACGCCATTCTGCTGGCGATCCTCGGCGTGTTCATGTTCATCGTCGGGCCGACCGTGTTCTGCCTGGCGCTGGGCGTGGAGTCGTTCGGCGTCTATCTCGACAACTTCTTCACCAAGAGCCTGTTCACCGGCGCTGCCGCCAACGATCAGTGGCCGCAGTGGTGGTCGATTTTCTACTGGGCGGTGTGGTTCGCCTGGGCGCCGGTCGCCGCGCTGTTTCTGGGCAAGATCTCGCGGGGCTATACGGTGCGCGAATTCCTGCGCGTCAATCTGCTCTATCCGGCACTCTTTGCCTGCGTGTGGATCGTGATCTTCTCCGGCACGGCGCTCTACTTTCAATCACATCTGGGGCAGTCACATGCCGACGCCGGCGGTGCGGACCTCTACGCGGTGTTGAACGATCGCGGCGTCGAGAACGTGCTGTATGAGCTGTTCCGCCAGCTGCCGCTCTCCGGGATCTGGATTCCGCTGCTGCTGTTCATCGCCTACATCTCGTACGTCACCGCGGCGGACTCGCAGACCGACGCCATCGGCAATCTCTGTACCCGTGGTCTGACCGCCGACTCGGATCTCAACGCCGGCGTGCCGATGAAGGTGATCTGGGGCGTAATCGTCGGCGTGGTCTCTTGGGTAATGGTGAGCTTCGTCGGCATCGACGGCGTCAAGATGCTCTCCAATCTCGGCGGCCTGCCGGCCATGCTCATCGTGCTGCTGGCGACCGGCTCGCTGTGGCGCTGGCTGAACGACCCCTCGAAGCTCGCCGGTCCGGTGTCGACATCCTCGTCGGCTCCCACGAACACACCGGCCCCGGCCGAACCGACTCCCTCTCGCGCCGCCAAGGATGACGCATGAAGATCAAAACGCAATTTCCCCACCCGGTCCGCGAGATCGAGAATCAGTGGATCACACTCGCCGATGGTACTCGGCTCGCCGCCCGAATCTGGCTGCCGGAGGATGCGGAGACCAAACCTGTGCCGGCGATCCTCGAATACCTGCCGTATCGCAAGCGCGATGGTACGGCGGTGCGTGACGAGCTCACGCACCCCTACTTCGCCGGCCACGGCTACGCCAGCGTGCGCGTCGACATGCGCGGCAACGGTGAATCCGACGGGCTGATGGAGGACGAGTACGCCCCGCAGGAGCAGGCCGATGCGCTGGAGGTGATCGACTGGATCGCCCGCCAGCCGTGGTGCGACGGCAAGCTCGGCATGATGGGTATCTCCTGGGGCGGCTTCAACGGCCTGCAAGTGGCCGCACTGCGCCCCGAACCGCTGAAGGCGATCATCACGCTCTGCTCCACCGACGATCGCTACGCCGACGATATCCACTACAAGGGCGGCAACATGCTGCTCGAGAATCTCGGCTGGGCCGCAACCATGCTGAGCTTCTCCGCGGCCGTGCCCGACCCGGCGCTGGTCGGCGAGCGCTGGCGCGAGATGTGGAAGCATCGCCTCGACAACATGCCGCTGCTGGCTGAAACCTGGCTTACGCATCAGCATCGCGACGACTACTGGAAGCACGGCTCGATCAATGAAAATTACGCGGACATAGAAGCCGCGGTCTACATGATCAGCGGCTGGGGGGATTCGTACATCGATACCATCCCCCGGATGATGGAAAACCTCTCCTGCCCGAAAAAGGCGCTGCTCGGGCCGTGGATGCACAAGTATCCGCACTTCGCGATCCCCGACCCGGCCATCGGCTTTCTGCAGGAAGCGTTGCGCTGGTGGGACTACTGGCTCAAGGATATCGACACCGGGATCATGGACGAGCCGCCATGCACCTTCTATCTGCAGGACGGCGTGCCGCCGGCGCCGAAATATCTCGAACGGCCGGGCGAGTGGGTGCGCACCACGAGCTGGCCGGCACCGGATGAGGAGATCGAGTGGTACCCGCTCACCCTCTCCGACACCGGCCTCGCGCCGAATAGCCAGCTGAGCGAGGATCGGCTGATCGCGTCGCCGCTGACCGCCGGCGCCCTGCAGGGTGAATACATTCCGCTCTGGTTCGGGGCCGACTTCCCGCCGGATCAACGCCGTGACGATGGCCTGTCGCTGACCTTCGACTCCGAACCCTATCACTACGGGCTCGACATCCTCGGCCAGCCGACGATCGACGTCGACATCGCGAGCGCGGCGGCGTGCGGACAACTTCACGTGCGCCTGTGCGATGTCGCCCCAAGCGGCGAGAGCGCGCTGATCACCTACGGCACGCTCAACCTCAACCTGCGCGACGATCCGGGCACCGTCACCCCGCCCGTGCCCGGCGAGACGATGCACGTGCAGCTGCCGCTGGATCTGATCGGCTATCGTCTGCCGAAGGGTCATCGCCTGCGGATCGCGCTGTCGAGCGCCAGTTTTCCGCTGGTCTGGTCGCCGCGTGAGCGCGCCGATCTCATCCTCAAGGCCGGCACGCCGACGCTGCGCCTACCAATCTGCAAGGTAGAGACCATCCCGATGCCGTTCGAGCCGCCGGAGAGCGCCACGCCCTGCCGAATCGAGACGCTGCGGCAAGGGGCGCCGAAGCGCACGATCAGCGAGGACGTAGGGTCTGGAGAAGTCACCGTCACCGTCGAAGACGACATGGGCGATATCCGCTTCACCGATCACGGCCTGCGAGTCGAGCAGAAGGCGCGCGAAATCTATACGAGTCACCCGACCGACGCCACTCGGACTCGCGCCGATATCGAATGGGTCTACCGGGCCAGCCGTGAGGAAGGTGATGGTGCGTTTGCAGTAGAAGTGACCAGCCGCTACCACCTCCATTGTGACGCGACGACCTTCTATCTGAGTGCCGAGCAGCGCGCGTTCGAGGGCGAGACGCTGATCAGCGACAAGTCATGGGAGCGAGAGATCCCGCGAACCGCGATCTGATCCTGTCTCGCAAGGCGTGGCGCGGCGCGCATGTTATGCTCCGTAACCGTGAATCCACGGTTGCGGATGCCGCCATGTCCACGCGCGATGCGCTGCCACCTCTCGCCTGCCTGCGCGCTTTCGAAGCCGCCGCCCGCCATGGCAGCTTCACCCAGGCGGGCAGCGAGCTCAGCCTGACCCAGAGCGCCGTCAGTCGTCAGATCAAACGGCTCGAGGACGACCTCGGCCGTCCGCTATTCGAACGCCACCATGACGGCCTGCGCCTGACGCCGGCCGGTGAGCACTACTTTCGCGTGGTCCAGCGGCTGCTGCGCGAGCTGCGCGACGAGACCGCTCGTCTGCGGCGACGCGGCGGCGACCGCCAACTCACGCTGGCCTCTAGCCCGACCATCGCCTCGATCTGGCTGGCCCGCCAGCTGCCCGACTTCCAGCGTGCCCACCCCGACATCGAGATTCGCATTCTGACGGTCGAAGACCCTCATCGGCTCGATCTGGCCGAGTTCGATCTGGGTATCTATTACCACGTCCCCAACGAAGTCGATCCACCCGGACTGCAGGCCGACGCCATCTTCGCCCAGGAAGAGGTTGCCGCCGTCTGCAGCCCGGTCTATCTCGAGCGCCACGGCGTCATCCAGCGTCCAGCTGACCTGCTCGCCCGCCACACCTTGATGGTGGTGGAAGATCACTACCACGACTGGCTGACCTGGGAGCTATGGTTCCGCACCCTCGGGCTCGACTGGCAGCCGCCGGTGCGCACGCTGCGCGCCAACAGCTTCCAGCTGTTGATGCACGCCACTCTCGCCGGTCAGGGCATCACCCTGGGCTGGACCCGTCTGCTGGCATCCGAGCTCGAACAGGGCAATCTCGTCTACGCGCTGCCGCAGACGCTGGAAAGCCGCGGGCGTCTCTCCCTGCTCACGCCTCATCACCGCCACCTGACCGAACCGATGCGGGCCTTCCGCGACTGGGTCCTCGGCCAGCCGTGATCTTGGCTGTCCAATCGGCAATGGACCGCTCATTTCTCGGTGACGTGCTCAATCGACGATGAACAATGTCGCGCCAACCTCCGTCGATGAGCGGTGCGCCTCGGCATGGTCCGCCACCTGATAGCTCTGCCCCGGCGCCAGGCGAAAGACTCGGCCGTCCTCCAGCTCGGTGACCAGTTCACCTTCGAGACACAGCAGAATATGGCCCTTCGAGCACCAGTGATCGGCCAGGTAGCCCGGCGTGTACTCGACCATTCTCACTCGGATGTCACCGAAGTGCCGGGTTCGCCATAGCGCCTTGCCTTGCTCTCCAGCATGTTCGGTCGGCTCGATGTCACCCCAGGTCGTGATGCCGAAGGGAATGTCGGTCAATTTCATGGCTAGGCTCGGATGGGCATGAGCCGTCGACCTTGCCACGATTTCGCCCTTGCCACATCTCCAGGCCCCGATTGCAGGAATTCAGCGAGAAAAAGCTGTCTCCTCCCATTTTCATTGCGACGAATAAAAGCGACAATCCAATCACAATTATTACATTTCATTACGCAAAGAAGGGGAATGTCATGCGTCAGAGCGCCGTCAAAGCCATGGCCAGAACGCTGCTCGAGCCCTGCGATCCCGCCAGGCAGGAGTTGCCCTCGCCGACCTCGATCGAGGACTGGCAGAGGCTGACGCAGGCGGAGAGACGTGGCGTCGATCTGCTCGTCGCCCGAACCCGGCGCGTGATGGGCCTGCGCGCCCACCGTCGGTTACCCTTCCTCGTTCGCCCTTTCGTTGCCATGCGCTGGGGGTGCTTCAATGCCTTCGGACCGGAATTCGCGCCCTTCGCCTGGATGACCGACGCCTACATTCGAGACGTGCCGCGCACGCCGCGCCGTATGCCTCCTCGCGAAACCGCTGCGCCAGCGATGCCTGGACAATTGGCCACCGCCGACCTCGCCTGAGGAGAGCCACGCCAGCGCCCCCATGGGCCTCTTTCTGAAGCGCTGCGGGATACCGCCGCCGGGGGTGTGACTGACACGCCATTTATCGATGGCCACCCAAAGAAAACCGGCAGCCTATTGGCTGCCGGTCATGGATCTGCTGGCGTCTTGAAGATGAGAGCTCTCAGGCGCGGTGACCAACACCGCCCGTCGTGGGCTTTTCAGCGCGTTGACGCACCTCCGGCTCGGACTTGTCGCTGCTGCATAGACGCAGTGCCACGAACAGACCGAAGGTGACAAAGGCCACGGCGAAACAGATCACGGTAAAAAGACTCATGGCGCACCCCTGCGTTATCACATCGTTATGATCCGGGTCAGGACGACAATGCGGGCTTCGGTGTCCGATCTCCGGTGGAACCGGGACGCTCATCGTCGCGTGGGAAGTGAGCGGCCTCGACTGGCGACAATGATTACATTTAGTCGCAAAGACATGCAATAGATACTTTTGGATTACCTAATAACACAAATCCTAAATTAACGGCCGCTCCAACACCATTCGCTTTTGGTGGCCCAGACCAAAGACTAAGGCGGCGTTGATCCAGGTCAGGCCCTGCTGCATCAGTATCGGCTGCAGCGTGCGGAAGCTGAACCTGAAAAAGCTCATACCGCCTCGGTCAAGGGCTCGATGCGCCGGGGTCATCGAATATTCACGGAGTAACGCACGACTCGGCCCGGCGCCGCCTCGGGCGGGGTCGAAGAAGAGGGACGGGAAGCGGCCGGCGAACGCAGCTCGAAGCGCAGCGCCATCTCACCGGGATAGCGTCCGCGGAACTGCCAGACTGCGGTGCTGTCCCGCTCTACCTGCTGCCGGATCTGACCGGCGGCCACTCGCATCGGCGATCCGAGAGGCTCCAGCGCGCCTTCGGGCGGCGTCACCAGGTACCAGGCGAAGCGGCCCCCGCGCTCCGCCGCGAGGCTGACCGTCAGCGTTTCGCCGACGCGAATCGCGATCGGCAGGCCGCTATCGGCTTCGGTGATCGTCAGGTCGCCGCGAGCCGGAGCCGCCACCCGCTCGAGCGGCTGTTCGTCGAGCTGCCTGGCCATGGCGCCAACTGGCATCAGCGTATCGGCATCGCGCTGCTCCACCACGACCACGGCGCCCTCCGGATCATCCGGCGTCAAGCGGTAGACCGGATGGTCATCGGCGCGAGTGCCGTTCTGCGTCACGACCCAGCTGCCGTGCTGGCTGGTGTAAACGGGTTCGCCGGCATCGGTCAGGTAGTTCTGGTTGAGCTGATATCCCGCGGGCGCGCCCGTCCGGCGCTCGCGGTAGAGCACGATCTCGGAATCGACGGGCTGCTCGCCGCAGCCGAGGCAGGGCAATCGTCCTTGATAGGCTTCGCTGTAGAGCGGCGCGACATCCAGCCTGGCGCTCGAGCCTGCCTCACTGGCGGCGACGCTCTCCGGACGCGTGCAGCCGGCGAGCAGCGCACAGCCGACAACCACCGCCAGCGGCCCCGCCCAGCGCCGCGCGTGCCGCAGGCACGGTGAACAATGCATCGAATCGATCATCTGGCCTCCTGCCGATGATGGCGTCATCGTGCCTTGTCACTATAGCGGGGAGTCATGCACTCTGCGCGACGCCTTCCGGTAGCGCCCTGTTCCGGCATTGCCGGACGCAGGATCCGGCGCACCACTCGATTGAACTCAGCGCGGCATGACACGCGTTCCCGGCAATCGCTCCAGCGGCTGAGGGCGATCGAGAAGATATCCTTGAGCGAAATCGATGCCCATCGCCGCCAGCTCCCGAAGAACCGCGTCGGTTTCGACGAATTCGGCGATCGTCTTCAGCCCCATGGTATGGCCGACGGCATTGATCGCCTCCACCATCGCCCGGTTGATGGGATCGCTGTCGATGTCTCGAATGAACGCGCCGTCGATCTTGAGGTAATCGACCGGCAGCTGCCGCAGGTACGCAAACGACGACAGGCCGGCACCGAAGTCGTCCAGCGCGAAGCGGCAGCCGAAGCGCTGCAGGCGGCGAATGAGTCGAGAAACATTCGATAGCTGGGCAATCGCGGCACTTTCCGTGATCTCGAAACAGAGTGTCGACTCGGGTAGCGCGGCCTCGCGCACCCACTGCACCAGCTCGTCGCAGAAGCGCTCGTCCGATAGCGAGGCGCCCGACAGATTGACCGACCAGAGGGCGACCGCCGCATCGCCGCGCCGCCGGCAGGTATCGGAAAGCCACGCCAGCGTATTGCGCACGACCCAGCGATCGACGCGGGTGATCAGGTTATAGCGCTCGGCGGCCGCCATGAAGCTGCCCGGCGCGAAGAGCTTGCCACCCTCTTCCAGACGCACCAGTATCTCGTGATGCTGGATCAGCTCGGGATTGGCGACCGGCGCGATCGGTTGCGCATAGAGCCGCAGCCGATCCTGATCGAGTGCGGCCTGCAGCCGCGGCACCCACTGCAGTTCGCCATGACGCGCCAGCAGCTGGCGGTCGTCCGGCTGATAGACGTGCACCCGATTGCGCCCAGCCTCCTTGGCGGCATAGCAGGCAGCATCGGCGGCACTCAGTAGATCGCTGAGGGCGCGTATCTCGCCATCGAGAGCCACGAGCCCCATGCTGACGCCCAACGAGAAGATTCGGCCTTCCCAGACGAAGCGGAAATTCTCCACCACCTCGCGCACGCCTTCGGCGACCCGCCGGGCCTCGTCGAGTGTGCAGTCATGGAAGACGATACCGAATTCGTCGCCACCCAGACGTGCCACCAGATCGCGCTCGCGAACCCGACCTTGAAGTACCGCCGCCAGCTGGCGCAGCAGCTCGTCACCCGCCGTGTGACCGCAGGTATCATTGACGATCTTGAACTGATCGAGGTCGAGATAGCAGACGACCTGGCGATGATCGTCGTCATCCAGGCAGCGCTGCAGGCGTCTTTCGAATTCGCGGCGATTGGGCAGTCCGGTCAGACCATCGTGACACGCCTGGTGATTGAGCTGGCGCGTCAGTTCGTGGGTATGAGTCTTGTCCTGAAAAACGACGACCGCACCGACCGTATAACCCGACCGGGAGCGGATCGGTGCCGCGGAGTCCTGAACCGGTCGCCGGCTGCCGTCATGGGCGACCAGCAGCCGTCCTTCCAGCGTGACCGAGGGTCTGCCGCTGGCGAGAACCTGGCGCGCCGTGTTGTCGACCCGCCGACCGGTCCGTTCGTCGACGAGGGTGTAGATTCGGCCGATCGGTGCCTGTCGAGCGGCTTCCAGGCCCCAGCCGGTGAGCCGCTCGGCTTCGGCATTGAGAAAGGTCACGAGGCCGCTGCCATCGGTGGTGATCACCGCATCGCCGATCGATGCCAGGGTTACCTGCGCCAGGTCTCGCTCGCGATTCAGCTGCTCCTCGATCCGCTTGCGGTCGGTGATGTCCCTGACCAGCCCCGCGAACTCCGCCTCAGAGTCGGAGGCGCCCTCGCTGACCTGGATCTCCAGCGTGCGCACCCCCTGTGCCGTCCTGACTCGCACTTCCCGGCGCTGGCCGGGCAGCGGCACCGGACCGCGGATCAGCGATTCGACCGGCGCGCCGACCGCTTCGGCCGCTGTCACCGAGAACAGCGTTTCGGCTCCCGGATTGAGCGCGGTCAGCACGCCGTCCGCCCGCCAGGTCAACATGCCATCGCGCAGGTTGCGCAGGATCACCTGCGTTTTTGCCATGGCACGCTCGAGCGCTGCCGAGACGCGGTTGTAGCTGGCCGCGATCTGGCCGACTTCGGTGAAGGCATCGGCCTCGACCCGCCCACCGATTTCGCCGCACTCCTCGTGCTGTCGCATCGCTTCCAGCAGCTCGAACAGCTCGGTGCGGGCGCCGTGCTCGGCCATGTTGAGGCCCATCTCTTCCGCCTCGGCGCTGACGCGCAGCGGCATCAATCGACCGAGCCCGCCGAACAGAAGCCAGCTCAGGCCGAACGCCCAGATCGCGCAGACGACGACACCCAGAAGCTGGATACCGCACTGAGCCGCCCAGCCGAGCCCGGTGCCGAGGCGTTCAGGGTCACCGAACAGGCCGACGGCAAGTGTCCCCCAGATGCCAGGGATCAGATGCGCCGGAATGGCACCGACGGCATCATCGATACGCCAGCGCAGCAGCAGCTCGCTTGCCCACACCATCAGCACCCCGCCGATAGCGCCGGTCACCAGCGCGGCCGAAATGGTCAGCTCGTGGGCGCCGGCGGTGATCGCCACCAGGCCGGCAATGGCGCCATTGAGCGCATAGAGGACCTCGGCAAATCCGCGCAGCCGCCAACCCAGCATCAGTGCCGACATGACGCCGGCCACGGCAGCGATCACCGTGTTGATCAGCACGCCCGGTACGGAGTCGTCGAAGGCCAGCGTGCTGCCGCCGTTGAAGCCGAACCAGCCGATGAACAGCACCAGCACCCCGAGCATGGCCAATGGCAGATCGCCCGCCGGCATCAGCGTCGCCGGCTGACCGGGAACAAAGCGCCCGCGGCGTGGCCCGATTCTCAGCACCGCCGCCAGCGCCACCCAGCCGCCGACGCTATGCACGACCGTCGAGCCCGCAAAATCGATGAACCCGAGCGAAGCGAGCCAGCCGCCGTTGCCGGTATAGGCACCGCCCCAGGCCCAGTGACCGAAGACCGGATAGATCAGCCCGCTCACCAGCAGCGTGATGACGAGATAGGCCTGGAATGGCATGCGCTCCGCCACCGCTCCGGACACGATGGTGGCAGCCGTGGCACAGAACATCACCTGGAAGAGGAAGAATACCGCCAGCCAGAATCCGGACGACGCCTCGAACTCGGGCAGGAAGAAGCTGCCGCCGAACCAGCCGTGCTGGCTCGCCCCGAACATGACGCCGAAGCCGACGCACCAGAACACCAGCATCGCCACCGCGAAGTCGCAGACATTCTTCATCGCGACGTTGATCGCGTTCTTGCTACGGGTCACGCCGGCCTCGAGACAGAGGAAACCGGCCTGCATCGTGAATACCAGAATCGCGCTGAGGATCACCCACAGCGCATCGATCGTGGGCACCGCATGGCTCATTGGCCGGCTCCCGGTAGGCGTTGTTGTTATTGGCCCATCAAACGGCTCCGCTCACGGACGATATCGGCCAGCCATCCATCGACTGAAGTCCCACGCAGCGCGCCACAGGCTCGACGCCCCCCCTGACACGCTGACGCCCAGTACGCGCTTCTATTGAGGATCGGGCGCCCCCGGCGCCGTGATCGGCTCGCGTGCGCCCTCGCCGGCGGGCTGCACCGGCGTCTGCTCCATCACCACGCTCATCCTCGGCATGGCGAGATCCAGACCGCGCTCGTCGAAACGCTGCTTCAGGCGCAAATTGAATGCGCGTGCCACGTCCCACTGCATGATCGGTGCCGTGCGCATGCGCACGCGAAGAATCGCCGCGCCCGCATCGAAACTCTCGATTCCCTGCACCTCCAGCGCGCCCCAGATATGGTGGCGCATCATCGGGTCGTTGCGCAGCTCGTCGGCGATTTCGCGCACCGTCTCGATCGCCTCGTCGATCTTCATCTGATGCGAGATACGAATACGCATCAAGGCAATGCCAAATTCACGGGAATAATTCTGAATCCCCTGAATCTGACTGAACGGAATGATATGCACGATGCCATCGAGGTCGCGCAGCTTGACGGTGCGAATGCTCAGCGCCTCGACCGTACCCATGTGCGAGCCAAGATTGACGAAATCATCGATCGCCAGGGAATCCTCGATCAGGATGAAAAGACCGGTGATCAGGTCCTGAACCAGCGTCTGCGCGCCGAAGCCGACCGCCAGGCCGATCACCCCGGCACCGGCCAGCAGCGGCGTCACGTTGACGCCGAGATTGGCCAGCGCGATGATCGCGGCGATGACGGCGATGGTCACGAATACCGTGTTGCGCAATAGCGGCGTGATCGTCTGCGCGCGCGCACTGGCGTTGACACGGCGCCCGTGGCGGCGACTGCTGCGCAGCAGCGCATGCTTGATCGCGGTGTCCGCCAGTATCCACGCCAGCCAGGCCAGCAGAAATGTCACTCCCAGCCCCATGACCGCCTTGGCGATCTGCTGGCTGATGCCCGCCGAACCGCCGACGGCCCAGAGCGAGGATCCCCAGACGCGCATGGCCAGCTCGGCGAAGATCAGCCAGCTCAGCACATGCGCCAGGGTAAAACCGAACCGCACCAGCCGATCCCAGTATTCGGAGGCGCGTTTTTCCAGCGCCTTTTCGCGACGGCGATGAATCAGCCCGTTGATGACCAGCGTCGCGATCATCAGACCGGCCGTGATGATCGCCCGGAAGAAAGCGCTGCGCGAATCTTCCGCCGACATCACCATGGCGATCAGCGAGACCACCACCATCAGCAGGATCGGGATATGCCAGACCCGGCTGAACAGCCGGATCAGTTCGCTCGACGCCCGTCGCTCTCGTCGCTGCGCGTAGGGCCGGTTACGCATCAGATGGCGAATCGGCCGCCGGAACACGAGCACGAAGATGCCCAGCAGCGATGCCGCACCGACGTTGGCCAGCAGCGAGACGAACGTCGTCAGCCCCTCGCCCAGCACCTCGACGACGCCAGACGCGTTGGCGGCATCGCCCAGGGCCACGAGCGCTCCCAGCGAAAACAGCCAGCGCGCCCCGCGTCGACGCAGAATTCTCAATGCCACCTGGCGGTGGCCGCTGGAGAAGAGCGAAAAGACAATCTCGCAGACCGCGGCAAAAACCGCACCGCAGAGGGTCGCGTAGGCCGCCACCATCGCCAGCACCATACCGACCGACTGCGTGGCCACCTGGTGGACCGTCGAGAGCGCAGCGGCGAATCCGATTCCCAGCGGCACGACGCGCCGCACGAGATGCCGAATCAGCATCCAGGTCGTGGGCTCTTCCGGTAGCTGCAGCGGCAGGCCCAGGCGCCTGACGCCCCAGCGCCAGAGGATCGCCAGGGTCAGCGAGACGCCGACCCAGAGCGCCGTCACCCACAGCAGATCGAGCAGCTGGCGCGGCAGCGCCTCGGGCGAGGCCATCAGGCTGGCCACATCCTCCCCCGCCTGTTCGGCCTTCGCCGACCAGTAGTTGATCGGGTTATCCAGGCCGTCGGCCTCGAGCGTCGTGAACGACTGGGCCAGGGCCCCCAGCAGTCCCCCCGAGCCGGCTTGTTCGCGGGCATCGGCCGCCGTGGCATCGCGCAGCTGCTTGAGATTATCGAGCAGCGCCTGGCGTTGATCGCCGTTCTCCAACGTGGTGATGATCTGATCGAGCGAAGCCCGCAGCTCCTTCGGAGTGGGCGCGTCCTGCGTCTGGCTTGCCTGGCCCTGGGAGCCGACCAGCGAACTCAGCGACTGCGCCGATGCCGGCAGGCTGATGACTGCCATCAGCATCAACGAAAGCATCATCCCGACTCGTTTCCATCCGCTCACATCGTCTCCCTTCACGCTTTTCCCGCGGTGTCGTCACCCACCTCATCGAGGTTTCGCTGCCATCATCCTACCCGAGAAGCCCGACGACAACGCGCGTATGGCCGGGCGGAATCGGACGACCAAAGCTTGGTCGTCCGACAAAAGCTGCTCTACCTTCAGAGGTGAGCCGATTTCATACGCATTGAACTCAAGGAAGGAGAGAGACATGCAGCTGGCAGGCAAGGTTGCAATGGTCACCGGCAGCACCCAAGGCATCGGACGCGCCGTGGCCGAGCGGCTGGCTCAGTCGGGTGCGGATGTCGTGGTGTGCGGCAGCAAGCCCTCGGACCGCGCGGAGGAGACCGCCAGGCGCGTGCGGGCCCACGGCCAGCGCGCGACCATCGTCACCGGCGATCTCGCCGACGTCGAGACCAATCGCCGCCTGATTGCCGAAGGCGTCGAGGCGATGGGCCAACTGGATATCCTGGTCAACAACGCCGGGCTCGAGATCGATTCGTCGTTTCTCGACGTCGAGGAATCCGATTACGACAAGGTACTCGATCTCAACCTGAAAGGGGTCTTCTTCACCACTCAGGCTTTCGTACGTCACCTGCGCGATACCGAACGTGGCGGTCGGATCATCAACATGAGCTCGGTACACGAAGATCTGCCGTTTCCCGGCTTCACCAGCTACTGCCTGAGCAAGGGCGGTATCCGCATGCTGACACGCAATCTGGCGGTGGAGCTGGCGCCACTGGGCATTACCGTCAACAGCGTGGCACCGGGAGCCATCAAGACGCCTATCAACTCGGCACTGGATGAAGACCCCGAGAAGCTCCGCAACCTGCTGGGTAACATTCCCCTCAACCGCCTGGGCCGGCCGGAGGATATCGCCGGCGTCGTGGCGTTTCTCGCCTCGGAAGAGGCGGCCTACATGACCGGCGCCTCGCTACCGGTAGACGGCGGCCTGCTTTGGCAGTATGAAGAGTGAATCCTCGCCTCGCCGCACGTTTCCACCTGCCGGGAGTGACGCCATGCTGGACAGCCCCCGGATTCGCCCCGGAACCACGAAAGTGAGCGAAGAGAGCGCCATGACGCCCCACGACCGCTATGGCGAACTGTTCGAAGCCGTGGCCATGGCGCACATCTTCGAGGACTCGAAGACCTTTGCCGACTGCATTCCCAAGCAGTCGCCGGAGCAGGTCATGAGCGTTTACGAGCAGCATCGTGATCGCGACGATTTCGACCTGCAGACGTTCGTCTCGGATCATTTCGATGCCGACACCCTGCCCGGCAGCGGCTACGAGTCGCGCCCCGAGCACGACATGTCCGAACATATCGATCGGCTCTGGCCGATCCTGACGCGCAACTCGCGTCATCATCCGCAGTGGTCGTCACTGCTCTCGCTGTCGCACGACTACGTGGTGCCGGGCGGGCGCTTTCGCGAGTATTACTACTGGGACTCCTACTTCACCATGCTCGGCCTCGCCGCCAGTGGCGAAGGCCGGCTGCTGCGTGCGGTCACCGACAACTGCGCGGATCTGATCGAGCGCTACGGGCACATGCCCAACGGTAACCGCAGCTATTATCTGAGCCGCTCGCAGCCACCGCTGTTTTCGATGATGGTAGAGCTGGTCGAACGTCAGCAGATGCAGGACGCGTGCGCCTATCTCCCGCAGCTCGAGCGCGAATACGCGTTCTGGATGGACGGCGAGGATCGCCTGCAGCCCGGCGAGAGCCACCGCCGCTGCGTCCGGCTCGACGAGACACACTGGCTCAACCGCCACTGGGACGATAGGTCCACACCCCGTGAGGAGTCCTTTCGCGAGGATCTGGAGCTATCGCACCAGACGTCGCGACCCGCAGCACGACTCTTTCGCGACCTGCGCGCCGGTTCGGAGACGGGATGGGATTTCAGCGGCCGCTGGCTCGATGACGTCAAGGACATCACCACGATCCGCACCACGGCATTCGTGACGCCGGACCTCAACGCCCTGCTCTTCCATCTCGAGCAGACGCTCGCCCGACTCAACGCCATGACTGGCGCTGCCGCCCGCGCCGACGAATTTGGCGATCGCGCCCGACGTCGGCAGGCGGCCATGGATCGCTATCTGTGGAGCGAGGATCACGGCGCCTACTTCGATTACGACATCGAGCGTGGCAGCCTGAGCCCGCATCTCACCGCCGCCAGCGTCGTCCCGCTGTTCGTCCGCGCCGCCTCGCGCGGCCAGGCGGATCGCGTCGCCGGTATCGTTGCCCGACGCCTGCTGGCGCCAGGCGGGATCGCGACGACGGAGATCAGCGACAGTCACCAGCAGTGGGATCATCCCAACGGCTGGGCGCCGCTGCAGTGGATGGCCATCGAAGGATTGGGGCATTACGGGTTCGAGGATCTGGCCGAGACCATCGCCGACCGCTGGCTGGCGCTGGTACAGGATCTGTACGACCGCGAACATAAGCTGGTCGAGAAGTACGTGCTCTACCCCGGGGCCGATTTCGCCACCGGCGGCGAATATCCGCTGCAGGATGGCTTTGGCTGGACCAATGGCGTCACCCGCGCGCTACTGGCCCGCCGTGCCGGGAAGCAGTAGCGCCACGCCTAGCGGCGGCAGCGTCAATACCAGCGACTGCGTCTCGCCGTGCGCGGCAAGCGGTTCGGTCTCGAGCCCACCGCCGTTGCCGACATTCGTGCCGCCATAGCATTCGGCATCCGAGTTGAATCGTTCGCGCCAGTGACCCGCCAGCGGCACGCCGATGCGATACCCCGCCAGAGGCTGCGGCGTCAGGTTAGCCACCGCCAGCACGGGTCGACCCTCGCGGCCGATTCGCCACCAGGCGAAGACGCTGTTCTGGAAGTCGTCGCCGATCACCCAGCGGAACCCCGCCGAATCGCCGTCCAGCTCGTGAAGCGCCCCGTATTCGCGATAGAGCGCGTTGAGATCGCCGACCAGCCGCTGAACGCCGGCGTGCGCGGCGGACTGCAAAAGTCCCCAGTCGAGCTCGCGGTCGTGGCTCCACTCCCGCCCCTGGGCGAACTCGCAACCCATGAACAGGAGCTTCTTGCCCGGATGCAGCCACATGAAGCTCAGATAGGCGCGCAGATTGGCGAAGCGCTGCCAGCCGTCTCCCGGCATCTTGTCGAGCAGCGACCCCTTGCCGTGAACCACCTCGTCATGCGAGATCGGCAGCACGAAGCGCTCATTGAAGGCGTAGACCAGCCCAAAAGTCATCTGGTCATGATGATAGCGACGGTAGACGGGGTCGTGGCTGATGTAGCTCAGCGTGTCGTGCATCCAGCCCATGTTCCACTTGTAGTTGAAGCCCAGCCCGTCATGTTCGACCGGGGCGGTGACCCCCGGCCAGGCCGTCGACTCCTCGGCGATCATCACCGCACCCGGCACGTCGTCGCGCACGACCTGGTTGAGATGGCGTAGAAACGCCACCGCCTCGAGATTCTCCTTGCCTCCCAGATGGTTGGGGATCCACTCTCCCTCCTGACGTGAATAGTTGCGATAGAGCATCGACGCGACCGCGTCCACGCGCAGGCCGTCGAGATGGAAGTGGCGCAGCCAGTGCAACGCCGAGGCGAGCATGAACCCGTGCACCTCTCGCCGTCCGAGGTTGTAGATATAAGTGTTCCAGTCCTGATGGTAGCCCTCGAACGGGTGGGCGTATTCGTAGAGCGCGGTGCCGTCGAAGTGCGCCAGGCCGTGCGGATCGGAGGGAAAATGCCCGGGAACCCAATCGAGAATTACGCCGATCTCGGCGACATGGCAGGCATCGATGAAGCCGGCGAAATCTGCCGGCGTGCCGAACCGACCGCTGGGTGCAAACAGTGACAGCGGCTGGTAGCCCCATGAGCCGCCGAAGGGGTACTCCATGATCGGCATCAGCTCGATATGGGTAAATCCCATTGTCTTGACGTAGGGAATCAGCGACTCGGCCAGGTCGCGCCAGTGATAGATGGCCCCCTCGTCGCCACCGTGCTTGCGCCAGGAGCCGGCGTGCACCTCGTAGATCGAGATCGGCGCCGTCGGCGCCTGACGCGATGCGCGTGACGCCATCCAGTCTGCGTCGCCCCAGGCAAACGGCGTCGCATCGGCCACGACCGAGGCGGTCAGCGGTGGCGGTTCGGTCGACAGCGCCACCGGATCGGCCTTGAGCAGCCGCTCGCCGTTGACGTCGATCAGCGCAAATTTGTAGCGCTCGCCGGCACCGATATCGGGAATGAATATCTCCCACACGCCCGCCGGAAATCGACAGCGCATGCCGTGTCGACGGCTGTCCCAGCCGTTGAAATCGCCCACGACGGCAACGCGCTGCGCGTTCGGCGCCCATACCGCAAACCGCACGCCATCGACCCCATCGACACACATGACCTGCGCACCAAGACAGTGACCGAGCTGACGGTGACTGCCCTCATTGATCAGATAGAGATCCGTCTCTCCCAGCAACAGCGGGAACGCATAAGGGTCGGCTACGATCTGCGTCGCGTGCGGCCACTCGATCTTTAGACGGTAGCCGACTTCTGCAGCCAGGTGACCGACGAAGAGCCCCTCGATCGCGGGTGCCGCGCACTCCCCCAGTAAGCGGTCACTGTCACGCTCGACCAGAGATACCGACGTCGCACCCGGCAAATAGGCACGGACAACGATGTCGCTGCCATCGCGATGACCGCCGCGCCGGTGCGGGCCGAGCACGGCAAAGGGGTTGACGTGCGTGCCGTGCGCCAGCGCCTCGAGATCGGCGGCACTCAGCGACGCATCACCGTGATGCAAGACTTCCGATGGCATCATGCGACCTCCCTGCTCGCCCCGAAACGTGAACGTGGTGCCTGCCCGAACGCGGTTCGCATCAGCGGGCCCCCGCCGTCGCGTCTTCCACCAGCTCGAACAGCGACAGACTGCGGGGCCTGACCAGATATTCGCTGCTCAGCGGGCAGTGTATGTCGTCCGCAGCTGGATCAAAGGTATCGACACGGCGCACCCACTCACTGCCACCCGGCACGTCCGGCAGCACGAACATGACATCGGCATCGCTGGCGTTGAGCGCCAGCAGCACGGTGATATCGCTGCCGAAACGGCAGATGCCGGTAGGCTGGGCGTGGCCGTTAAGAACGACTCCGATCGCTCTCGCCTTGTCATCGTGCCAATCGTCGACGCGCATCTCCTCAGCCGAGGGCTTGAGCCAGGAGACATCCTTGATGCCCAGGCTCTCGTTGAGTTTGCCGGTCATGAATCGTCCGCGCTCGAGAATCGGGTACTGGCGGCGAAGGCGGATCAGATAACGGGTGAACGCGCGCAGATCGCGGCCTTCATCGGAAAGATCCCAGTTCACCCAGCCGATCTCGCTGTCCTGGCAGTAGGCATTGTTGTTACCGCCTTGGGTTCTTGCAAACTCATCGCCCGCCAGCAGCATCGGCGTGCCCTGAGACAGAATCAGCGTTGCCAGCAGGTTGCGCATCTGGCGCATGCGCAGCTCGCGGATCTCGGCATCGTCGGTCTCCCCCTCGACGCCGTGATTCCAGGAGAGATTGTTGTCGTGGCCGTCGCGATTCTCCTCGCCGTTGGCCTGATTGTGCTTGTCGTTGTAACTGACCAGGTCCCGCAGCGTGAAGCCATCATGCGCGGTAATGAAGTTGATCGAGGAGAACGCCTTGCGACCGCGGTGGTCGAACAGATCGGCGGAGGCCGTCAGCCGATTGGCGAAGGCCGGCAGCTGTCCGGCATCGCCGCGCCAGAAGGCGCGCATGTCGTCGCGGAAGCGATCGTTCCACTCAGCCCAGCCGGGCGGAAACTTGCCGACCTGATAGCCGCCCGGACCGCAGTCCCAGGGTTCGGCGATCAGCTTGCACTGCGACAGCAGCGGGTCCTGCCGGCAGGAGTCGAGGAAGCCACCGCCCTCGTCGAAGCCGTCCGCCTCGCGGCCGAGGATGGTCGCCAGATCGAAACGGAAGCCGTCGACCCGCATCTCGTCGGCCCAGTAGCGCAGCGAGTCGGTCACCATCTGCAGCACGCGCGGATGGGAGAGATTCAGCGTGTTGCCGGTGCCGGTATCGTTGATGTAATAACGCGGCTCCTCCGGCATCAGACGGTAGTAGGAGGCGTTGTCGATGCCCTTGAACGAAAGCGTCGGCCCCAATTCGTTGCCTTCGGCGGTGTGGTTGTAGACCACGTCGAGCAGAATCTCGATGCCGGCCGCGTGATAACGCGCCACCATCTGCTTGAATTCGCTGATACTCTCGGTCGCCATGTAGCGCGGATGCGGCACGAAGAACGCCAGCGTGTTGTAACCCCAGTAGTTATGGAGCCCCTTCTCCTGCAGATGCCGATCGTCGACGAAGGCGTGAATCGGCATCAGTTCGAGCGATGAGATACCGAGATCGCCGAGATAATCGATGATCTCGGGTACCGCGAGTCCAGAAAAGGTACCGCGCAGCTCCTCCGGTACGCCGGGGTGGCGCATGGTGTAGCCGCGAACGTGAGTCTCGTAGATGACCGTGTCACTCCAGGGCACCAGAATCTCCGTCGAGCGGCCCCAGGTGAACGCCGGGTCGATCACCCGACACCGCGGCATGAAAGGCGCGCTGTCGCGCTCGTCGAAGCTGAGATCGCCATCCTCGTGGCCGATGGTGTAGCCGTAGAGCGCATCGTCCCAGATCAACTCGCCGACGAGCTGCTTGGCGTAGGGGTCGATCAGCAGCTTGTTCGGATTGAATCGATGGCCGGCCTCCGGCTCGTAGGGGCCGTGAACTCGATAGCCGTAAAGCTGACCGGGCCGTGCATCGGGCAGATAGCCGTGCCACACCTCGTCGGTATATTCCGGCAGCGCGATGCGCTCGAGCTCGGTCTTGCCGTCGTCATCGAACAAGCAGAGCTCGACCCGTGTCGCATTGGCCGAGAACAGCGCGAAGTTGACACCCAACCCGTCCCAGGTCGCGCCTAGCGGGTAGGGCAAACCCTCGCGGATTCGCGAACACTCGAGCAGGCTGCCGTTGACGGCCGTCCCGCCACCGCTGCCCATCGACTCGTCCGCGCCGTGACGCGCCACTGCCTCGGGCTGCTGATCGCCCCAGATCGCGTCGCTCCCCTTTGGCCCCTCGACGTTCGCTCGCATCATGTGCCCGTCTCTATCGTCCATGTCCTACCGACCTCCAGGCGGAATCATTCCGCCTTGCAAGATGCCCTTGACACCATCCGGTACCCCGACGCGAGCGCGTCAGATATTCAGACATGCGGCCGGCCAACCTACTTGGACGACTCGCCGGAAGGCTCATTTGAAGCGCCGGGCTTCTTGCGCGGCTTGGTCGGGGTCTTGGCGCCCAGGTCCGAGCCCGCCTTGGTACCCGGCTTTCCGCTACCCGCGCCCGCCTTCTTGGCGCTCCGCCCCGGAGTTTTTGCACCGCCGGCCGACTTGGCGCCAGCCTGTCGTGGTCTGGACGGCTTCGCGGGGGCTGCGGGATGGACTTCGACGCCGGTGTCCTCCTCCTTGCGCGCCTCGGTTTCGGGATCGTCGAGCGGCAGCCGCGGCTCGTCGATGCCGATTTCGTCGGGCTCCGCCGGCGGATCCTCGCCTTCCAACGGGGAGGGCTCATTGCCGGCCTCGCGCCACTCCTGCTCCTCCTCGCGCGCGTTTTCCGCTTCGACGATACGCTCCGCCATCTCCCAATGCCGGGCCTCCTGCCCGTCGGGTCGCCCCTCGGATTCCCAGATGCGATACGCCAGCATGCGTATCCGTTGTTCGCGACTCGTCATCATGTTGCTCTCCCTTTTCGGCTGTGACTCATCGGGATCATCCCTGGCCCGATCGAGCCGATGTGTGACACACGACAAGACTCCCGCAGGAAGCCTCGTGTCTTGCTAGATCGTTCCCGGATCACCTCTCCGGGTCGTCTGCCTGCTCGTCTCTTTCACCTTGGCGATTCTCTTTTCAACCCAGCGATACTCTTTTCAACCCGGCAGCTTTTTAGTCAACCCAGCGGCTCTTTAGTCAACCCAGAACCTCTCTACAACATAGCGGCTCTTGCGGGATGGGAGCACTCGCGAGTGATAACGGCTCACGCTGCCGGCCCCGCTGACGATCCCGCGTCAGCCGATTCGCCCTCCTGCCGGTGTGCCTCGCGCTGCGACTGCCACAACCAGACCCCGCAGGGAAACTCGCCGAGATGTTCAGCCATCCACAGCGTCGTGCCGAGTTCGATGGCATCATCGGTCAGCCACGGCCGGCCCATGCCCTGCAGCGAGAGCTTCGCCAATGAGAGCGTCGTGTCTCCCCACTGCAGTCCGGAATCGTCGCCCGCGGAAAGCACCCCGAGCGGCAACCGCGTCACCACGACGACCAGCGTCGCTTCGGCACTGCAGCGAGCGAAAGCCAGCACGTGCGCCGCTCGAGTCCCGACGGCGTCGAGGGGAATGTAGTCGCCCTGTGCAAACAGCGCCGGCTGCTCGGCGCGCAGTCTCAGCAGCGCCCGAATCAGCGCTTGCTTGACCGCGCCGTCACGCCAGTGTCGCCACGCCGCGGGCGGCGGCTCGTTCTGTGCCAGGGCCTCGCGGCGAACCGGCATGTCGACCGGGCGCCGATTGTCGGGATCGACCAGAGATTGATCCCAGAATTCGGTGCCCTGGTAGATATCCGGCACCCCCGGCGCGCAGAGCTTCAGCGTCGTCTGCGCAAGGCCATTGATGGCGCCGGGAATATCGAGACGTGCAGCCAGCGACGCAAGCTCTCCCGTGACGGTATCCCCAGCCAGTGCGCGGCGTATCGCATCCTCTCCCGAGCGCTCGTAGGCGTCATCGGGCGCCAGCCAGTGACTCTCCAGCTTGGCCTCGCGCATCGCCTTCTGCTGCCAGGCAGCGAGTCGATCGGCATAACGCTCGAGTCCGGCGGCATCCTCGGGCGTCAGATCGAGCGGCCAGGCCGCCAGCAGCAGCTGCAGCAGCATCAGCCGGTCACCGCCGGCGGGACGGTCGTCACTATCGTAGAGGCGCTCGTCCAGCGCCCAGGCGCGCAGTGTCGGCGCGATGGCGGACGCCATCTCGCTGAGTACCGCGAGCCGGGCACGAACATCTTCTCCCCGCTTGTGATCGTGGGTCGCCGTCGCCAGCATCGCTAGCGGAAAGTTCGCCTGACGCCGAGCGCTGGCGCGATGGAAAACGGCCGGAGACTCGGCGAAGCGGTCCCCCTCGCAGCCGACATCGTTGCGCGAGAGCAGCACGGCGCTGCGATAGCCGGCGGTATCCTCGACCGCCTTGGCGGCGAGTGGTGAGGTCAGCTGCTGGAAGCGCTCGATGGCAGCCAGGCGAACACGGCAGAGGGGCTCATCGAAAGCCGCGGGCGCGCGCGCGCCGAACCAGTCATCCAGCACGGGAAGCCAGGCGGAATCGGCCGCGGAGAGCGTGGCTCGGGCCGTCTCCAGCGCGCGGCGGAAGTCGGGCTCGTCGGCCACGGGACGGCCGTTGACGTCGCTATAGCTTCGGTAAACCGGGTAGGCCACCGCCAGCGCGCCAAGCACGCGACGAATCGCCGGCGGCGTGAACTCCCGCGTCGCCGGCTCGAGTGCCGCCAGCGCGCTGACCGCCGCCACGGCACGCTCGAACTCGGCGGTCAGCGGCCCCGCCAGCATCTCTTGACGAGCCGCACGGACCTCGGCGGCGAAATCGCCGCTGCGCCCACTGATCTCTCGCCACAGTGCCGTCAATGGCGCCTCGCCGACGGGATCGTGCTGCACGCCGCCGACCTGATCGAGAAAGTCGTAGCCGGTGGTGCCGTCCACGCCCCAGTCGTCGTGCAGGGTTTCATCGCCGGCGAGAATTTTTTCGACGTGCAGCGTGAGGCGACGAGGCCTTGGCATCCCGGTGCGCTGAGAGATCGCATCGAGTCGCGCACGCAGGCGCAGACAGTAGCCTCGGGGGTCGGCCAGGCCATCGACGTGATCGATACGTAACCCGTCGATCCAGCCGCGCTCCACCAGCGACAGCAGATAGGTATGGGAAAGGTCGAAGACGCTCTCATCCTCGACCCGCACGCCGGCAAGCTCGGTAATGTCGAAAAAGCGTCGCCAGTTCAGCGCGTCGTTGGCCACCCGCCAGTGGGCAAGGCGGTAGGCCTGACGCTCGAGCAGATCGTGAAGTCGCGCGCGCCCCTCAGGGGTGGCGGCATCGTGTCGCGCCAGCGCGGCCATGACGTGCGGATCCTCGGCACCCAGCGCCTCGTGATCGACCGGTGACGCGAGCACACCCACGGTGTGCGAGGGATCGATCGGAAAACGGTGCTCGTGATAGGCGACGGCAAAGCGGCCCGACGCCGACTCCCAGACCAGCACCAGTTCGCCATTCTCGAGTACGGTCTCGTAGCGCTCCCCGAGAAACGGCAGCAGCAGTTTGCCGTCGGCCCCAGCCTGTCCCCAGTCGATATCGAAGCAGGCGGCATAATCGCTCGCCCGCCCATGCGCCAGCAGATCCTGCCACCAGGGATTTTCGGCACCCACCGCCAAGTGGTTTGGAACGATATCGGCGATCACCCCCATACCACGAGCGTGCAGCGCCTCGACCAGGCGCTCCAGCGCGGCCTCGCCACCCAGCTCGGGATCGATACGCGTCGGGTCGACGCCGTCGTAACCGTGTGTCGAGCCGTGTCTCGAGGCGAGAATCGGCGAGAGATAGACGTGGCTTGCACCCAGCTCGGCGTAGTAATCGACCTGCTCTCGCGCGGCGTCGAGGTCGAAACCGGCGTGGAGCTGGAGTCTCACGGTCGCCCGCAGCGAGGGGGCGACTGTCGCATCGACGGTGGCGTCCAGCGTCACGACAGGTCCGCTCATGGCTCGAGCCTCCGACGCAGGTGGGCAATCCGTTTGAGCCGTCGCTTCAGGGGAGGATCATCGAGGGCGACGCTCAGCGACTGCGGCAACCGGCGGCGCCAGTTCGGGTGCTCATCGGTCGTGCCGGGCAGGTTGGCCTGCTCGGTCAGTCCCAGCAGATCTTCCAGCGGCAGCAGTGCCAGCGGCGTCGGCGTCGAGGCCACGTGCAGCAGAGCGGCATCGACGACATCCTCGACATCGATCGCCGCCGCGGCAATGCCATCGTCGTCGGCGATCGCGTCGAGCTCGAGCCGGGCCGCCAGTCGCTGACGATCGAAGCGGCGCTGCTCGCTCGATTCGGCCATCGTCTCGCCCGGCTTGAAGAGTTTCAATCGTTCCCGCCAGCGCAGGTCTTCGCCCTGCCACCAGCCCGCCACCGTCGGCAGATCATGCGTGCTGGTCGTCGCCAGCGTGTCGTGCCGCCAGCGCGCACCGGGCAGGAAATCGTCACCGTCGCGTTCGAACCACAGCACGCTCATGCCCAGCACGCCGTACGCCGCCAGTCGCTCACGCAGCCCGGCCTCGACCGTGCCGAGGTCTTCGCCGATCACGATCGCCCGGTGCCGCCAGGACTCGAGCGCCACCAGCCGCAGCATCGCTTCGAGCGGATAACGCACGTAGGCGCCCTGCTCGGCCGACTCCCCTTCGGGGATCAGCCACAGCCGTGAAAAACCCAGGATATGATCGATGCGCAGACCGCCCGCGTGGGCGAATCCGGCGCGCAGCATCGCCAGAAAGCCGTGATAGCCGGATGCCACGAGCCCCTGAGGCGAAAACGCCGCCACCCCCCAGCTCTGGCCGCGGGCGTTGAAGGCATCCGGCGGTGCGCCCACGCCGCACGAGGTCAGCAGCTCTCCAGGATAGCTCCATGCCTGACTGCCGCTCGGATCGATGCCTACCGCCAGATCGGCGATGAGCCCCAGACGCATGCCAGCGGCGATCGCCCGCTGTTGAACGTGAGCCAGCCCCGCCGCCACCAGCCACTGCAGAAACGCCGCAAAGGTGATCGCCTCACGATGTCGTTCGGCAAAGGCTTCGACCTCGGCGCCGTTCGGATCGTGCCAGGCGGCCGGCCAGCGGCGCCAGTCGGGGGTTTTCGACTGTGCCAGCAGGACTTCGAAACGACAGTGGCGTTCCAGACTCTCGCCACCGTCACGACGAAAGGCGATGAACCGGGAACGCCAGGCCAGCGCGCGCTCGTCGCGCTGAACGTGGAGAAACAGCCGCTCGAGCATGTCGAGTTTGAGCTTCACGCTGGCCGGCCAGTCGATCAGCGCCTGCTGAGCTTGCAAGGCCATGGCCTCGGCGAACGGCGCGCGGGCCCGTGCGACGGTCTCGGCATCGAACACGCACTCGGGTGCCGCATGCCAGACGTTGTAGAAGAGCCGGCTCGACGGCGAGTAAGGGCTGAAACGCTCAGGATGCGCGCCGAACAGCGCATGCAGCGGACTGATCGCGACCGCATCGACGTCCTCCGGCGCCAGCCGCTGGCACAGCGTGTCGAGCGCCAGCAGATCGCCGATGCCGCCATCGCCTTCCCGCGGCAATGCGTATAGCTGAACGCTAGTCCCCCACAGGCTGCCATCGTGAGGTGCCTCACCAGCTGAGATATCCGCAATGGAAAAACAGCGCGGCGGGGTGACCGCAAGCGTCAGGCAGACGGTGTCATCGGCGGATGCCCCCAGAAGCGACAGACGATGGTAGCCCAGTGTCTCGATCGGCGGCAGACGGCCGTGTTCGTCCAGATGCCCCTCGTATGTCTCGCCGGTCTCCAGGCGCAATGAAAAGGCACGCTCGGCGGCGGCAGCACTCGGCACAGTGAATGCTACCCCCTGATCGGCGATCAACAGCGGCGGCAATCCCTCGAGTTTCTCCGGGCGCTGCCGAGCCTGCCAGCGCGCCAGGCTGTCGCGAACCTGCGCCTCGTCCGCCGCCGGCCAGCCGAGCAGCGCCAGCATCTTGCGCTGTCGGTTCTCCGGCAACGTGCATGACTGCCCGTCACTGTCGCTCCACTCGAGCATCAGCCCGACCGCTTCGGCCAGTTGCCGGAGCGCCGCACTCATTGCGCTTCCCCCTGCCGTGCGGGCTCGAGAGACGCGGTCGTGAGCCAGACGGCGGCCTGGAGTGGCGCCAGCTCGCCGCTCTCGAGCGCGCCTTCGTTGCCTGTTCGCGAGGTGGCCAACGGCGCACTCCGCGGTGGATCATCGAGTCGAACGACGGCATTCGACAGGTTCAGCGCGAGGGTCAGCACGGCACCGTCACCCAGACACCAGACCGCCGTGACGGCCTTGTCTCCCAGCGCTCTGGCGCCCAGCGCACGGCTACCTGCCAGCCGAGGCACCAAGTGGCGATGACGCAGCCCCAGCCATTCGCGGTAGCGAGCGCGAACCGCCTGATTGGCGGGTCGCTCGGCTTCAGCGTCGTCGAGACACGAGGCGAGAAAGGTCGATTCGGCGTTGGGGTCCGGAATACGCTCGCGCTGCGCCGGGTCCTCGAAGGCGCTGAACTCGGCGAATTCGCGGCGTCGCCCCTCGCGCACGGCGTCGGCCAGCGCGTCACGATGGTCGGTGAAGAACAGAAAGGGCCGGGTCGAGCCCCACTCTTCGCCCATGAACAGCAGCGGAATCGAAGGCGACAGCAACAGTGCAAGCGTGGCTGCGGACAGCGCCTCCGGCGGCGTGAGATGCACGAGGCGGTCGCCCAGCGCGCGATTGCCGACCTGATCGTGATTCTGCAGAAAATCGACGAAAGCAGTCGGCGGCAGATGCCCGCTCGGCTCGCCACGCGGCTCCCCCTTGCGCGAGCGCTGGCCCTGAAACAGAAATCCCTCGCCCAGCACGGTCACCAGCTTGTCGGTCGCCGAGGCGACGAAGTCCGCGTAGTAACCCTCGCGCTCGCCGGTCAGCAGCACGTGCATGACGTTGTGCCAATCATCGGCCCACTGGGCGTCGTATAGCGCGGGCTCGAGCAGCGAGGCCTGATTGTGCTCGTTTTCGAGGATCAAATGACAGTGACGGTCACGCGGTATCCAATGGCGAATCGTCTGCCCCAGTTCGACCAGAAAATCACGCTCGCTGATTGCGTGAACGGCATCGAAGCGTAGACCGTCGAAACGATAGTCGAGCAGCCACATCAGCGCGTTATCGATGAAGTAGCGTCGCACCGGCGGCTTTCGAAAGTCGATGGCGCCGCCCCATGGCGTCTGCAAATCCTCGCGAAAGAACGCGCTGGCATAGTGCCCGAGAAAATTGCCGTCGGGGCCAAAGTGGTTATAGACAACGTCCAGAAAGATCATCAGCCCATGGGCGTGAACGTCGTCGATCAGCGCCTTGAGCGCGTCGGGCGTACCGTAATAACTGGCGACGGCATAGGGCTGGACACCATCGTAGCCCCAGTTGCGCCGACCTGGGCACTCGGCGATCGGCATCAGCTCGATCGCAGTGACGCCCAACTCCACGAGACTCGGCAGGCGTCGGCGCAAACCTTCGATACCGCCACAGGCGCCCAGATGCACTTCATAGATCACCGTCTCTTCCCACGCCCGGCCCTGCCAGTTCGGCTGCTGCCAGGCGTGACCGCACGGATCGACGACGAGGCTCTGGCCGTCGACCCCGCCCGCCAACGCCCGGGAAGCCGGGTCGGGGATCGCCACGCCATCACCGTCGACGAACACGCGGTAGCGATAGCGACTATCGACCTCGCAGTCGGTCTCGACGGTGAAATCGCCCCCCTTCGCAGCCGTCATCGGCAGCGGATCTCGTCCCTCGATCTCCAGGTCGACTCGCTCGGCATCGGGCGCCCAGAGCCGGAACGCGGTGCGCCCTCCCTCCTGGATCGAGGCGCCGTACCAGGGCCGAAAAGCCGCGGCGGTATCCGAACCCGACACGGGCTCCGTGGCCTCATCTTCCTTGCTCAGCTCATGCCCGACCGGGGTATCCCGGATCGTCCTGCCATCCTTGGCGACACTCATGGCGAATCCTCGTACCAGACTTCGTGACGCAGAAAGATCGCCGCCATCGGCGGCACGGTGAGACTGAGCGACTGCGCGTGGCCGTGGCTCGCAAGCGGCTCCGTGGACAGCAGGCGACCGTTGCCGACGTTGCTGCCGGCGAAGAAGACGCTGTCACTGTTGAAGATTTCCCGCCAGCGACCGGCGCTAGGGGCACCCAGCCGATAGCCGTAATGAACGCAGGGTTGAAAATTGCACACGCAAACCAGGCTGGCGTGACCGCTCTGCGCATGTCGCGCGAAGACGATCACGCAGTTGTCGTGGTCGTCCTCGACCAGCCACTCGAATCCGAGACGCTCGTCGTCGCGGATCTGCAGCGCGGGTTCATTGACGTAGAGCCGATTGAGATCGGCCACCATGCGCAGGATGCCGGCGTGTTCGCTCTCGAACAGCAGCGGCCAGCAGATCGCCTCGTGCGTCGGCGGGGCGAGGCTCTGGCCGAGCTCGCCGCCCATGGCGATCAGCTTGTCACCCGGCAGCGCCCACATCAGAGCCAGGCAGGTTCGCATCGTCGCGAACCGCTGCCAGTCTTCACCGAGGACGCGCCCGCGATAGGCCGGGCGGATATCCGACGAGTGTTCGAGCACGCCGCGATCGCTCTCCGTCGGTGTCAGGCCCGCCACCCAGACGGCATGTCGGTCACAGCGCTCGGTTATCGACCAGGCCAGATATTCGGCGGCGGCAAGATGCCAGCGATCGCGGCCGTGAAGCTCGATGCGTTCGCGCGCGTGATCGTCGAGGAAAAGCCAGAACCGACTCACTTGCGAAGTCTCGTCGTGCCGCTCGACGCCATCGATATGGCAGCGTCGACACCAGCGCTCGGCGGCGCTCTCGGAGTCCCCGTGCGAGGCCCGAACCAGTACACCTACCCCGGCCACGTGACAGGTCTCGACGAAGCGACAGACCACGGCGGTGGGATATTCATGCAAGGCGGCGTCGAGAACGATATGGGTAAAGCCCAGATCGGCAACGTAAGGCACCAGTTCATGTGCCAGTCGCTCCCAGTTCAACGGCCCGGTGAAGCGGGAGAGATACCACCCCATGGCCTCGAGCCGATAGAACGAGAGCGGCAGCTCGCCGCCATGACGGGCGCCACGCGCCGCCATCCAGTCGCCATCGTCCCAGGGCCAGGCCGAAGCGCCCTCACCGTCAATATCGACCTCACTGGCAACGTCGACACCCGCCTCGCTGGCAAGGCCGAGCCGCCCGGATGATGTGGCCGGCATCCATTGGCCGTTTTTGGCGAAGACCCCATCGGTCAACGACGATTCGGACCATCGATCGACCGCCGATCTCATGATCGGCCAACGGCTTCATCGCTGCGAACCGTCGCCTCCGCCAGCAGTTCCGAGTAGAGCCGTCGATAGGGAATCACCGCCTGACGCCAGTGCAGTCGGCCCGCCATTGCCGCGCGACGCATGGCGTAGAAGAGATCGGTCGCGCGGAACAGATCGAAGGCTCTCAGCACCGTCGCGCGGTAGCTCTCCAGTGACATCTCGTCGAACAGCAGCCCATTGATGCCATCCTGAATGGTATCGGCGAGCCCGCCGGTGCGATGGGCGACCGGCAGCGAGCCAAAACGCTGGGCATAGAGCTGGCTCAGACCGCACGGCTCGAAGCGCGAAGGCATCAGCAGAAAATCGCTGCCGGCGTAGATCTGGCGAGCCTCGCCCTCGTCGAAGCCGATGTTGACGCCGACCTGCCCGACGAAGCGCGCCGCCATCGCGACCAGTGCCTGCTCGATAACGAATTCGCCACGCCCGATGACCACCAGTTGGCCTCCACGACGCACGATGGTCTCGGCGATCTCGATCGTCAGGTCCAGCCCCTTCTGCTGCACCAGACGGGATACCACGGCAAATAGCGGGCCGCTGCTCGGCGCCAGCCCGAACATCCGACGCACGCGCTGGGTGTTGGCGCGCTTTCCGTGCCAGTCGTTGATGCCGAACTTGGGCGCCAGGTGCGGGTCGGTGCGCGGGTCCCAGCGGTCATCGATACCGTTGAGCAGGCCACTGAGGCGACCCTCGAGAGCGCGCTTTTTGAGCAGGCCCTCCAGTCCGCAGCCAAATGCCGGCGTGGTGATCTCCTCGGCGTAGTTGTTGCTGACGGTGGTGACGTGCGCTGCGTAAGAGAGCCCCGCCTTCATGAACGAGAGCTGGCCGTGAAACTCGACGCCGTCGATATGAAAGGCTGAAGACGGAATGCCCAGCGCCGGCATGCGCTCGACCGGGAATACGCCCTGATAGGCCAGGTTGTGAATGGTGTAGACCGACGGCACGTAGCGGCGGCCCAGCCAGCGCACGTAGCCGGCCGCAAGCCCGGTCGCCCAGTCGTTGAGGTGCATCAAGTCGACCCGCCATTCGAGCAGCGCAGGATCGTTGACGATCTCCGCTGCCGCCAGCGCCAGGCGTGCGAAGCGAATGTCGTTGTCGGCCCAGCCGACGCCGAGCTCGTCGCCATAGGCGTTGCCCACCCGGTCGTAGAGTTCGGCGCAAAGCACGACATAGACGACGAGGCCATCGTCGCAGACCAGCCGCCCGATCTCGCAGGCCGGCAGCTCGTGGCGGGCAGGCAATCGGGCAATCGTCACGATCGGGCGGCCGGCGTTCAGAAGCTGACGGTAGCCCGGCATGAGGACGCGCACGTCGTAGTTGGGTGTGAGCGCGCGTGGCAGGGCTGCCGACACGTCTCCGAGGCCGCCCGCCTTGATGAAGTCGGCGATCTCGGTGGTCACGAACAGGACATGTCGAGGAGGCAGGCGCGCGGCCGGCACCAGGCGCGGAAGCGTCACGGCGCGCCCGTGGCGCCTTCGATCACTCTCCGAGACCGTCGGGGTATCACTGCCAGCCCCGTCGGCGGTGGAACTTCGTCTTCCCTGGACCGCGACATACGTCATGTTCAGCCTCCCTGAACATTCGACCGACGGCCTGAATTGGCGGCGACCGAATCTGGATACTGCGCTCAACGAGGCGCAGCCACCTTAACCGACGTTAATCAAGGAGATCGACGTCAACCAAAGGTGAAGTGTCAGCATCCGAAGGCGGTTCTCATGAAGAGAGACAGGCGTGTCGAGCCGGAGATATCGGATCGAAGACACGCGAGGGAGAGCCGTCAATGACAGGTATAAGCCACGCTCGGGAGGGCGTCAAAGCGACTTTTTCAGTACCTGTCGAGGCACTTTCTCGTGACCCAGAAAAAAGGCAACTCCCATGGGGAGTTGCCTTTCGGAACCGCCATCGGCGGTTATGACATGACGCGGGCTTGACGCGCAGGTTAGTGCGATTCGCGCGTTTCGGTCGCCTTGTCGCCGCGGCCGAATTTCTTGCCCAACCACATCGTGACACGCATGATCAGCACGTAGGCCGCCGGTACGAACACCGTCGCCAGCAGGGTGATCGAGATCATCCCGCCAACCACCGGCGTGCCGATCTGGTTACGGCTCGCGGCGCTGGCGCCACTGGCCAGTGCCAGCGGCAGCGTGCCGCCGATGAACGCCAGCGAGGTCATCACGATCGGGCGGAAACGCTGCCGTGCCGCCACCTTGGCCGCATCGATCACTGACAGCCCCGCATGTTTGCGCTGCTGTTCGGCGAACTCGACGATCAGGATGGCGTTCTTCGCCGCCAGGCCAACCACGACCAGCAGCCCGACCTGGAGGTAGACACTGGTGCTCAGGCCGGCCAGCTTGACCGCGAGGATCGCGCCGATGAAGGCGAACGGCACGGCGGACACGACCGCCAGCGGCAGCGTCCAGCTCTCGTACTGAGCCGCGAGGATAAGGAACATCATCACCACGCCGAACGACAGCGCCAGCGTCGCCGCCGTGCCGACGTTGGCCTGCTGATAGGCTTCACCCGACCAGCCCATCTCGTAGTCCGAACCCAGCGTCTGCGACACGACCTCCTGCATCGCCTGCACCGCCTGCCCGGAGCTGTAGCCCGGTGCCGGACCGCCGGAGAACTGCGCGGCCGGATAGACGTTGTAGCGCTGCAGCACCGTCGGCGCCTTGCCACGCTCGAGCGTCACCAGCTCGGAAAGCGGGATGCGCTGCCCGTCGCCACCGCGCACGTAGACCTTGCTCAGGTCATCCGGATTGCGCCGGAAGTCATCTTCCGACTGTAGATAGACCTGGAAGTTACGCGCGGACTTGGTGAAATAGTTGACGAACGAGCTACCGAAGGTACTCGACAGCGTGGTGTTGAGGTCGGCGATATCGACACCGAGACTACGCGCCTTGTCGGTATCCACCTTCGCCTTGTAGACCGGCACGTTGACGTCGAGCGTCGAGAACGCCTGACCGATCTCGGGTCGCTGATTGGCTGCCTGCATCACCTTGTTGGCCGCCGCCGCCAGCTGCTGCGGCGAATCGCCGTTGAACGACTCCAGGTAGCCGGTGAAACCACCGGTGGGCGATAGCCCCTGGATCGGCGGCATGTTGAAGGCGATCGTCTGCCCGCCCGGGATCTGCGCGCCGAACTGCATGATCTTGGCGATCAGCCCATCGGCGGTGATATCACGATCCTCCCACGGCTTCATGGTCACGAAGACCGTACCCTTGGCCGTGTTGGCCGCGCTCGAGAGGATATCGAAGCCGGGCACGCCAACCACATAGTTGATCCCCGGAATCTCGTCGCGCAGGCGCTTGCTGAGCTGCTGGATGTAGGCGTCGGTCCGCGATACCGAAGAGCCCGCCGGCAGCGAGACCGAGGCGATCGCCACCCCCTGGTCCTCCGTCGGCAGCAGGCCGCTGGGCAACTGCGAGTAGATCGTCCACGACAGCGCGGCGACGGCCACCAGCCCGACCACGACCAGCCACACCTGGTGAACCAGGAAGTTGGTGATCGCCATGAAGAAGTCGGTGATCTTGTCGAACAGCTTGTTGAACCAGTCGAACGGCGTCTTGATGATGCGCACCAGCTTCGACTGCTTCATGCGATCCTGGTGCTTGAGGAAGAGCGCGCTGATCGCCGGCGTGAACGACAGCGCCACGATGGCGGAGATCGCCACCGAGATGGCGATGGTGATCGCGAACTGCTGATACATCTGCCCGGTCAGACCGCCCATGAAACCGACCGGCACGAAGACCGCGGACATGATGAACGCCGTGGCGATGACCGCACCGGAAACTTCTTTCATCGCCTCCAGCGCGGCACTGAACGGCGTCGCATCCTCGTCCTCTTCCATGATGCGTTCGACGTTCTCGATGACGACGATCGCGTCATCCACCACGATACCGATCGCCAGTATCATCCCGAACAGCGACAGCAGGTTGATCGAGAATCCGAGCAGATACATCCCGGCAAACGTCCCCACGACCGAGATCGGCACCACCGACATCGCCACCAGCGTCGAACGCCAGCTCTGCAGGAACAGGAAGACGATCACCGCCACCAGAATCAGTGCTTCCATGAAGGTGTGTTCGACCGAGTCGATGGAGGCATTGATGAACAGAGTGGTGTCGTAGGGAATCTCGAAGTTCAGGCCCGGCGGGAAGCGCTTCTTGAGGCTCGCCATCTCGCTCTTGACCTCTGCCGCCACGTCCAGCGCGTTGGCACCCGGCTGCAGATAGATCGCGATCGGCGCGATCGGCGCGTTGTTGACGTAACCCTGAATGCCGTAGGTGTTCTTGCCGAGTTCCACGCGCGCGACATCGCTCAGGCGCAGCGAGGAGCCGTCGGCGTTGGTGCGCAGCAGGATGTTGCGGAACTGATCGACACCCGTGAAGCGACCTTGCGTGGTGATGGTGTAGGTATACGGCGAGGGATCGCTCTGTGGCTCGGCCCCGAGCTTACCGGCAGCGACCACCGAGTTCTGCGCCTGGATCGCCGAAGAGACCTCGGCGGGCGTCAGATCATACTGCGCCAGCTTGTCCGGATTGAGCCAGACGCGCATGGCGAATTCCTGGCTGCCCAGCACTTCCGCCTGACCGACACCGGGCAGCTGCTTGAGCGCATCGGTGACGTTGATGTTGGCGTAGTTGGTCAGATAGAGCGAGTCGTAGGCGTCCGAGTCGGACGTGATGGCGACGAACATCAGCACGCTGGACGAGCGCTGTTCGACCGTCACGCCCTGGGACTGCACCTCGCTCGGCAGCTGAGAAAGCGCCCGCTGGACACGGTTGTTGACGTTGATGGTCGCCGTCTGCGGGTCCGTACCGATGTTGAAATAGACACTCATCGACATCTGGCCGTCGTCGGAACTCGACGAGGTCAGGTAGATCATGTCCTCGGTGCCGTTGATCTCCTGGGCAAGGGTCGAAGCCACCGTCTCGGAGACGGTCTGCGCGCTGGCGCCCGGGTAGGAAGCGGAGACGCTGATGGTCGGCGGCACCACCTGCGGATACTGCTCGATCGGCAGTGTCCGCATCGCCATGATCCCGATCAGCGTGATGATGACCGAGACGACGGTGGCGAAGATCGGCCGCCTGATGAAGACGCTGGAAAAGTTCATCAGTTGGCTCCGTCCTGCCCTGTCGCTTCTTTGGTGTCGCGCGCGGCACCCTGCGTGCCTTCGCCGCCCTGAGCGTCAGGCTCCTGGGAGGGGTTCTCGCCCGCGTTGTTCTGCGGCTCCGGCACCTTGCCCGTGAACGCCTGCGCGTCGATGGCATCGCCGGCTGACACGGTGCCGATGCCGGAAACGATGACGCGATCGCCCGGGTTGAGACCCTCGGTAATGATCTGCCAGTCACCGGCTACCTCACCCAGCGAGACGAAGCGAGCTTCGGCCTTGCCTTCGCCGTTGACGACGTAGACCTGCGGCCCTTTCAGACCCTCGGTCACGGCCACGGCCGGCACCGCGTAGACGTCGTAGCGCATCACGTTCGGCAGTGAAACGCGCACGAACTGCCCGGGCAGGAAGACCTGATCGGCGTTCTCGAATACGGCTTCGGCCTGTACCGTGCTGGTGGATTCGTCGACCCGCGAGCCGAGAAAGTCCAGCCGACCCTTGAGCTGCATGGCATCGTGGGTCGCGCTCTTGGTATCCGGCGCAGTCAGCACGGCAACGTCCGCAACATCCGCATCGCCCTGCTGGCGCTGACGGCGCAGTGCGAAAGCGTCATCGGCCGGCAGCGAGAAGCGCACTTCGATCGGATCGAGTGGCGTGATCGTGGCGAGCTCCTCAGGCGCCTGCACCAGGTTGCCGACGTTGACTTCGCTCAGGCTGATCATGCCGCTCACGGGCGCGTTGACTTCGGTATAGCCGAGATCGATCTGCGCGCTGTCGAGCGCGGCCTTGGCCTGAGCCACGGAGGCCTGCGCCGTACGCAGATCGGCCTGCGCCTGGTCGCGCTGCTGCTGGCTGACGGAGTTCTGCTTGTAGAGACGCGCGTAGCGCTCGGCGTCGCGCTGGGCGCGATACGCTTCCGCCTGAGCGCTCTGCAGATCCGCCTTGTTCTGTTCCACCGTCGCCTCGTACGGCGCGGGCTCGATCGTGAAAAGCTTGTCGCCCTTCTCGACCATGCTGCCTTCACGGTAGTGACGCGCCTCAAGCACACCGTCGACGCGCCCCATGACGGTCACTTCGCGGTTGCTGCGAACCTGCGCCGGATAGGCTTTGGTCAACGAGACATCATGTGCCTTGACGTCCATCACTTCGGCCTGCACGGGCGGCTTCTGCTGTCCGCCTCCCTGCTGACTGCTGCTCTGCTGATCGTCGCCGCAGGCGGATAGCGCCAACGACACCAGCATCACCCCGCCGAGGCCGAGGGTGCGATTGAGAAAATTAGGGCGCATGAGTCTCCGTCCTGGAAGATAGGTACCTAAAGGGTTGCCTCGAGCTTACAGGCATACATACATGAATGTAAACTTGCCGAGAACACGTTATGCTCTTCATACACCGTCTTCATTGAAAACGTCTTAAAACAGCACCACGTCCGGGTCATGAAAGGCGACGAACGAACAACAAAAAAGATGACACGGGGAAGACATACGCCACGCCAACCAACTGACAACTTACGGGTTCGACGACACCATCATGCCCAAACGCACCAAGGCCGAAGCCGAGGCCACCCGCGAAGCACTGCTCGATGCCGCCGAGGTGATCTTTCTGGAGCGCGGTGTCTCGCGCACGTCACTCGAGCAGATCGCACGCCAGGCGGGCATGACGCGCGGCGCCGTCTACTGGCATTTCAAGAACAAGGCGGATCTATTTCACGCCATGCTCGAGCGGGTGAAGACTCCCCTGCGCCAGCTCCTCGATGATGTCGAAGATCCCAACTGCCCCTACGTGCCTCTGGAGAGTCTGAGAAGGGCCACGCTGCACGCCATCGAACGACTCCAGCGCCCGCGTTCCCGGCGCGTTCACACCATATTGTTCCATCGCTGCGAGGTCGCCAGCGACGTCGACATTCAGGCCCTGCACGAGAAGCTCGCCAGCGAATGCTATGACACCATGGTCGAACGCTTCGAGCAGGCCCGCGAGCGAGGCACGCTGGCCGAGAGCATCTCTCCGGAGATCGCCACGCGCATGCTGATGTCGATGTTCGCGGGGCTCATGTACGACTGGCTACGTGACCCGGAAAGCTACGATATCGGCGACGTCGGCCCCCGCATGATCGACACCTTCTTTGCGCGCATCGTCAGACAGTGAGACACCGGGCGCGAGGCGGCCTGCCCACGGTACGTCATCCCGCTTCGACGACCGCCACCGCGCGCTCGACGCCGGCAAGGTAGCTCCTGCCGAAGAGATAGAGATGATTGAGCAGCGGATAGAGCTGAAACAGCGCCTCTCGCCGCGGCCAGTCGTCGGGGCTACGGCCATCCCAGTAAGCGTCGAAGAAGGCATCGCCCGGATTGCCGAAGAGCGTCAGCATCGCGACATCGACTTCCGGATAGTGCCGGTAGACCGCGGGATCGATGATTGCCGGCCCGCTCGGCGTGAACAGCACGTTGCCTGACCAGAGATCGCCGTGAACCAGACTCGATGGGGTATCCGGCAGCCAGCCCTCCAGGCCATGCGCCACGCGTTCGAGGCGCTCTGCAAGCCGGGTTTCCAGCAGCCCGCTGTCCCGGCAGAGCGTCGTCAACGGCATCACTCTGCGTTCGCGCTGAAAGGCGCGGCCGTCCGCCAGCGGCGTGTTGGGCTGCGGCGTCAACCCGCAGGCATTGTCGCGCGGCCAGCCATGTTCCGCGCTCGCGTCACGGGTATCGCGATGCAGCTGGCGCAAGCCTTCGCCCAGCGCAGCGGCGTCGCGTGGGCCGCCGCTCGCCAGCGCTGTCATGATCAGCAGATCGCCCTCTTCGGCCAGCACGTCAGGCACGACCAGGTGATGGCAGGCATCTTTCAACGCGCGCAGGCCATCGGCCTCACCGGCGATACGTTGCGGGTCGTCGACCTTGACGACGTAGGCCGGGCTCCCCTCGAGGCGCCATAGTCCCGCACCGCTGTCACCGCCAGAGAGCGCAACGAGCTCTCCGTCACCGAACTCAAGCGCTGCGAGTCGTCGTTTCAGTGTCTGCGTCATGGATCGTCTCCCGCTGCACCGAGACGTCGCCCGGCTCGGCGTCCTGTGTATCGTCCCCGCTGCTCTCGGCGCGGCGGCTCTCCTTGCCACGCCCGCGATTGAGCTCCTGCTGAAATAGCGACTTCAGTTCCGCCATCGCCGCCTTTTCGGTGGCCATCAACCGTTCGGTATCGTTGCGATGCGTGTAGGTGTCCTTCAGCAGCTGATTGTCGAAATCACGGAAGGTGCGTACTGCATTGATCGCATTGGCACTGGGATAGCCGAGCCCCTTCAGCACCTCGACGCTCATCTCCATGCTCGAGGCGAAGGTCTCGCGCACCACGCTGTCGACGCCGATCTCCATCAGCTGCCACGCGTGGTGGCGATTGCGCGCCCTGGCGTAGACCGTCAGCTCGGGAAAGTGGGATTTGGCCAGGCGCGCGATCGTGAGCGCGGTGTGCTCGCCGTCGACCGCGATGACCAGAATGCGCGCCTTGTCGATGCCGGCCGCGCGCAGCAGATCGAGCCGCGTCGCGTCGGCATAGAAGATCCGCGAGCCGAAGCGGCGGATGAACTCGACCTGCGCGATGTTCGGATCGAGCGCCGTAAAGCTAACGCCCTGCATCTTGAGCATGCGCGCGACCATCTGACCGAATCGTCCCAGGCCGGCGATGATCACCGGCGGCGTCTCGTCGCCGAAGTCGGTCTCGAACGGCCGGGTCTCCTTGAGACGATTGCCGACCTTCTCGCCGAGCTGGTAGAGGAACGGCGTCGCCGCCATGCTCAGCGTGACCGCCGCGATGCACAGGCTGGCGATACGCTGATCGAGAACCCCGGCGGTGACGGCCGCGGTGAGCAGCACGAAATCGAACTCCCCACCCTGCGAGATGATCGTCGCCAACCGCGGAATTTCGGTGCGCGGCAGCCTGGTCAACCAGCCGATGAGCGCCAGCACCAGCGTCTTGGCGAACGTCATCAACACGGCCAGCCCGACTACCAGCAGCAGATTGTCGAGCACCAGAGCCAGATCGACCGACATCCCGACCGCGATGAAAAACAACCCGAGCAGCAGCCCCTTGAACGGCTCGATATTGGCCTCGAGCTCATGCCGGTAGGCAGTATCCGCCAGCATGACGCCACCCAAAAAGGCACCCAGCGCCATCGACAGGCCGGCCCACTGCATGATCAGTGCCATTGCAAGAACGAGAAACAGCGCGGCTGCGGTAAATATCTCGTGAACGTCACTACGCGCAATCAATGCCAGTACGCGCGGGAACACCAGCCGCCCGAAGGCGATGGCCGCAATGACGACGCCAATGCTGCGCGCGATGACCCAGCCGTCGTCCGGTGCCGCATCGGCACGACCGGCTAGGAACGGCAGCAGCGCCAGCAGCGGAATGACCGCGAGATCCTGAAACAGCAGCATCGCGAACGCGCTCTGTCCGTGCGGGGTCGCGAGCTGGCGCCGCTCGTTGAGTACCTGCAGGGCGAACGCAGTCGACGACAGCGCGAGCGTCAGCCCGAGAAAGATGGCGATGCTCGGCGGCAGGCCCAGCAACAGGCCGACCGGCGTCAGCAGCGCCGCGCAGCCGGCCAGCTGCAGGCTGCCGAGTCCGACCAGACGCTTGCGCATCGACCACAGCCGCCTGGGTTCGAGCTCGAGTCCGATGATGAACAGCAGCATGACGACGCCGAACTCCGAGAAGTGCAGCACCGACTCGGGCTCGGCGATGAATCCGCTGACCGACGGTCCGGCGAGCAGACCGATGCAGAGATAGCCCAGGATCGATCCCAGGCCGAAGCGCTGAAACAGCGGTACCGCGATGATCGCCGCGCCAAGCAGCACCGCAGCCTCGTTGAGAAAGTCCATTTACCGTTCATCCGACTGCTTGAAGGGAAGACGCTGGCGACACCGTTCGAAATAGGCGCCCACGTAGGCACGCTCTTCCCGGCAGAAGTCATCGACCGCGTCACGAAATCCGCCATGATCGAGATAGTGAAGCGAACGACTGATGATGGGCGAGAAGCCCCGCGTCAGCTTGTGCTCGCCCTGCGTGCCGGGGTCGAAGCGCACGAGACCGCGCGCCAGGCAGTGTTCGATGCCCTGATAGTAACAGGTCTCGAAGTGGAGAAAGTCGGCTTCCACTTCACTGCCCCAGTAGCGACCGTAGAGCGCATCACGCCCCTCCAGACAGAGCGCCGCCGCCACCGCACGACCGTCGACGCTGGCACGTATCAGCAGCATCGACTCCGCCATGGTGTCACGCAGCCGAGTGAAAAAATCGAGCGTCAGATAAGGGTGCTGCCCCCGTTCCAGGTAGGTCATGCAGTAGCACCGATAGAACTGCTCGAGGGCCGAATCGTCGATCTGGCCGCCGCTCAGGCGCTCGAACGCGAATCCCTGTTCGGCAAGCTTGCGACGCTCGCGACGTATCTCCTTGCGCTTGCGCGAACTCATCCGGCCGAGAAAGCCGTCGAAATCGCCGAAGTCGTCATCGCACCACGCAAACTGCACCGCCTGACGCTCCATCAGCGGCGCATCGAAGGCGCTGAGCCAATCATCGACCTCATCACTCTGCGCAAACAGCAAGTGCCAGCTCTGCAGGCCAGTATCGCGAATCGCAGGCGCCAACGCGGCGATGATGCGCCGACGGTCGACTCCATCGGCCACGGCCAGGCGCGCCCCCATTGCCGGCGTGAACGGAATCGCCGAGAGCGATTTGGGGTAATAGTCGCCCCCGGCTCGCTCCCAGGCGTCGGCCCAAGACCAGTCGAAGACGTACTCGCCGCGGGAGTGGTACTTGGCGTAGCGCGGCAGCACGGCAACCAGTCGCTCGCCCTCGAAAACCGCCAGGTGATCCGGCTCCCAGCCGGTGTCGACGCTGGCGCAGCCGCAGCCCTCCAGCGCCGCCAGAAACTCGTGCCGCAGAAACGGGTAGCGGTCGCCGATCACCGCGTTCCAGGCAACCGCCGACACATTCGCCAGGCTGCCGAGCTGCTCGACCCTTAGTGTCATTCCACTCCTCCGTTATCCGCCCTTCTCGACCTCACCGGCTTTCTGGTTCCGAACACAACCCCGTCCATCGCGCTGTCGACTGCCGAGCCGGCGTATACACCAAGCTCGCAGCGACTGGTTACCGCGCCCCAAAGCCGGCGCTAGCTCGCAGCTCACGTCCATGGTGAAAACGTCGAGCCGTGCCGGCAAGCGTGCGATACTGTCGCCAGCATGCCACCGAGAGACGTTCAGAACGATGACGACCCGCTCGCCCGTGCCGCCCGACACGCCTGCCGGCCCCACCAACATCATGGCACTGATCGCCTTCGCTTTGAGCGTGCTCGGCACGCTGGTGCCACCAGCGGCACTGGGAGGCGTTGTCTGCGGCCATCTGGCCCGACGCCAGATTCGCCGCGAGCGAACCGCAGGCGACACCTGGGCACTGGCAGGCCTGATCCTCGGTTATCTGCTGATCCTGCTGTCCCTGGCCGGTTTTTTGCTGTTTGGCGGATTTATCGCGACACTCTTTGGCATCATGGCACTGCAATAGAATGGCGGGCGCCAACGCCGCCGCTTCCGCTCCGTAGACGACGAGTTTCCATGCTGACTTCGCTCCTCGATAACGACTTCTACAAGATCACGATGCAAAACGCCGTGATCAAGCGCTTTCCCTACGCCCAGGCTCGTTACGCCTTCATCAATCGCGGCGATCACGCCTTCCCCGAAGGCTTCGGCGAGGCGCTGAGACGCGAAGTGGATGCCATGGCGGCGCTGACCTTGAGCGAGGCCGAGAAGCGCTATCTCGAGCAGACCTGCCCGTACCTCGACCCGACCTATCTCGATTTCCTGGCCGGTTTTCGCTACGACCCCGCCGAGGTGGTCATCGAGCAGGAGGGCGAGTCGCTTTCGGTGATCATCGAAGGGCTCTGGTATCGCACCATCCTTTGGGAAGTGCCGCTGATGGCACTGATCAGCGAGCTCTGGTACCGGCTGCGCGGCGTCACCGGGGATGGGGACGAACAAGTCGAGAAGCGCACCCGCGACAAGATCGAACAGTATCGCCGGCTGGGGTTGAAGATCGCGGAGTTCGGCACACGTCGGCGATTCTCCTTCGACGTTCATGATCGCGTCGTCGGCGCCCTGCGCCATCACGGCGGCGAAGCTTTCAGCGGCAGCAGCAATGTCCTTCTGGCCATGAAGCACGGCGTCAAGCCGATCGGCACGCACGCCCATGAATGGTTCATGTTCCACGGCGCGCGTTTCGGCTTCAAGATGGCCAACAGCCTGGCCCTGGAGCACTGGGTCGACGTCTATCGTGGCGACCTGGGTATTGCGCTGACCGATACCTTCACGTCGAAAGCCTTCTTCGAGAGCTTCGACAAGAAGTTCGCCAAGCTGTTCGACGGGGTCCGCCACGATAGCGCCGACCCGATCGACTTCGCCGCCGCGACGATCGCCCACTACGAACGCCTGGGCATCGACCCGCGCAGCAAGACGATCATCTTCTCCGATGCGCTGACTCCGGAGCGGGTCGAGCGTATTCAGGCGTTCTGCCACGACCGGATCGGCATGGCTTTCGGTATCGGCACCAATTTCACCAACGACGTCGGCGTCACACCGATGAACATGGTGATCAAGATGGTCGAAGCGCGCCCGGAGGGGCAGCACTGGCTACCGGTGGTGAAACTCTCCGACGTCCCCGACAAGCACACCGGCGATCCGGAAATGATCTCGCTGGCCAAGCGAGTTCTGGCGCTGAGCGGATCGGCCTGAGCGCGAGTCGCAATACTCAACGCGTTGCTCTCATACGACAAGCGCCAGCGATAATAGTCGCTGGCGCTTGTCGTAGCTCGTAGCTCGTAGCTACTGATTCAACGCCTTGTCGAGCGTCAGCAGTGCATCCTGCCAGGAGGCGGCATCGGCCGCGGCGTCGTAGCCGAGCGGGAGGTCATACTGCTGCGCGAGGGCATCGGCGCCGGGGTTGGTGAACGCATGCTTGGCTCCCGGATACTGAACTACCTTGACCTTGGCGCCATCTTTCTCCAGCGCCGCGACCATGCTGTCCAGCGCCTGCGGCTCGACCAGCGGATCGTCCTGACCGTTGTAGATACGCACGATGCCATCGAACGGCTGCGGCTTGGCGACCGCCTGGGTGGGGCTACCGTGGAAGCTGAGCACGGCGTTCAGCGGCATGCCGGCCAGCGCCATGTTCATCACCACGCTGCCGCCGAAGCAGTAACCGATGGCAGCCATGCGATCTTCGCGAACCGCCGGGTGCTTGCGCAGCGCCGCCATGGCCGCTTCCAGTCGCGCTCTGGCCGACGGCCAGTCCTGCAGCACCTGACTGGAGAACTCCTTGGCTTCGCTGGGATGATCGGCGACCTTGCCATTGCCGTACATATCGACGGCTAGCGCGACGAACCCGAGTGCAGCCAGCTGGTCGGCGCGGCGCTTGACGTAATCGTTGAGCCCCCACCACTCATGCACGAGCAGCACGCCCGGTCGCGGCTCGTCGTCGCTGGCGTTGTAGGCGAGATAACCCTGGTAGGTCTGACCACCGGTCGAATACTCGAATGTCTCGCCCTGTACATGCGGTCCTTCGACCTCCTCGGCAGCCAGTGCCGGCAGGCAGATCAGGCCAAACAGTACAGCCAGCAGTAAACGTCCCATTTTCATTCTCCTTCTTGACTCATTCGGTGCGTGACGGGGCCGTCATGGTGCCTGATGGACGCGATCCCGGCCGTGCCGCTTCGCTTCCCGCACCCCCTCGCCGGCCCTGGCGAGAAACCCTTCGGCGGTCTCCTCCACGCGCCGCTCGGCAACGCCCAGACTAACCGAGAAGGTCAGCCAGTGACCATGAAACTCCACCCGCGTCGCCGCGAAACGTTCTCGCAGGCGTTCGGCGACCCTGGCAGTCTCCTGCAGCGACTTGCCGCTGAGCAGAATCGCGAAGGTGTCATCCTCGAGCCGACCGAAGCTGAACCGCTCACGAAGCGTGGCACGACAGAGCTCACCAATACAGGTCAAGACCAGATCACCGCCATCACGTCCCCAGGAGCGGTTGATGTCGTCGAGGCAATCGACGTCGAAAACGATCATCGACAGCCGGGCGCTGGACTCACCGAACGCGAGCGCGTGACGCAAAAGCCCCATGAACGCACTCTGATTGAGCGCCGACGTCAATTCGTCCGTCGCGGTGTAGGCATCCCAGTTGAGCGACTGGTGGCGGCGCTCGGTGATATTGCGCGCCACGGCGACCCAGCCTGGCATCGCTGCCAGCGAGGTGATGTCGGCATACGGAGAGAAGTGGATCTCGAACCAGCGATAGCTGCCATCTCGATGCTCCAGGCGGACCTCGAGAAGCACCGGGCGAGCCTCTCCCGCCTGCTCCAGCAGGGTGCGTTGAACTCGCGCACCATCTTCCGGCGCCATCAGGGAGAATAGCGATCGTGCTCGTAGCTGATCCGGCTGCATGCCGAGCGTATCCACGGCATTGCCGAGCACCCCGAGGCAGTCGAGCTCTTCGTCGAGTGCAATAATCAGATCCCCGCAGTGGCGCAGCATCGCCTGACAGGTCTGCTCCGGCGCCGCCTCTTCTTGCGGCATCACGCCGAGGACGCCCGTCAGCGTCAAGACGCCCCCCTGCTCGTCGCGAGTCAGCGTGATCTGATCCTCGATCCGGCAAGGAACGTCGCCGTCACGTTCGAGGGTATAGACCAGGCGCAGCCGCGATTCCCCCTCGGTCTCGGCACGCTGCAGTGTGTCCAGCGCCTGCTGACGGTCGGCGGTCGCCATCTGCCTCAGCCAGAGCGCGGGCTGATCTCGGTAGTCGTCAGCAGGACGTTGACCCAGCTCGACGATGGACTCCGAGAGGAAATGCAGATCGCCGAGCCACCAGTTCGGGCCGGTCACATAGACGGTCCCGGGGACACTCTCGAGCCAACGCTGCGCCGGCGCATCCAGGAGGCGCTGGCCGCTCTCGGCTGTCGAGTCATCGACAGATGCCTGGCCGTCCTCGGGGGGAGGGTCCCGTCGTTGCATGCACTCCATCCAGCTTCGTCCAGTGTCTCGATACCCATGTCATCTCGCCTGCGCACGTCATCGTGGCGTGTGCAGGCGGGCGACGCAGAGAGCGCGTCGCGACACTAGCCGTGCCGGCGCAGCGGCGGGTGATAGGTTGAAACGGTGTCAGCGCGAGCCGACGCGGCGCCGGGGAATCACTCGGCCGGTCTCCGGTTCCTTTCTCGTTTCCGTTTCCGTGGACACTCGCGGTGTCCCCGCCTGCCGAGAACCTTCCCGAGAGGCGACTTGAGCGTAGCGCTTGCGGCACGCCTCGGCCAGCTGACGAAGCTCGTCAACCGTCACCTCGATGCGCTGGATGCCTGCCTGCCCGCCCCAGATCACGAAAATGACCGGTATGCTCCGAGACTGATCGACACCCACGATCCGGCCGCTACGTGCCTCTCCGGACTCGCGGATCGTCTCGCCGATCAGTCGATGGGCGTTGATGATCGTCTCCTGCATGGCGCCGCCGACCTCGGATGAAATGGATGAAGTGCCTGCCGGCACCTTGGATTATCGACACAATGGGCCTCACCTTAGAGCGTCTACCGTCCAAGTCCAAGCCTTCCCGAGCGCTTTACCCATCTTATGGCAGATTATCGACGCGTGATCGAACGACTTGAGCTCGATTTTGACACTACTTTAGGACTATCCACTTCTGGTACTGGCCGAAGCGCTCGGGTCGGCCACCGCAAAGTTCCCGTCGGGCGATCATACCCCGAGCCAGTCGCAGCGCGTCAGAGAGGTATCTGGAGCGAGAGCTCCGGGGAGAGTGTTTGACAAGCGCATCCGGG
>NZ_BMZI01000003.1:68326-73263 GCF_014652715.1 Salinicola rhizosphaerae
GGCGCCTCGGGACGGCACGTCAGGCGGCCGCCTGCATCGCCAGTGCGGTATCCAGCATGCGATTGGAGAAGCCCCACTCGTTGTCATACCAGGCCATTACCTTAACCAGGCGGCCGTTGACGCGGGTGTGATTGGCATCGAAGGTCGACGAATTCGGATCGTGGTTGAAGTCGATCGACACCAGCGGCTGCGAGTTGACCGCGAGCACCGGCGACGCCGCCGCTGCCTTGGCGACAATCTCGTTGATCTCTTCCTTGCTGGTATCGCGGCCGGCCGTGAAGACCAGATCGACCAGCGAGACATTGATCACCGGTACGCGTACCGCCAGCCCATCGAGCTTGCCGTTGAGTTCCGGCAGCACCAGGCCGACGGCAGCCGCGGCACCGGTCTTGGTCGGAATCATCGACTGGGTCGCGCTACGCGCCCGGTACGGGTCCTTGTGATAGACATCGGAGAGATTCTGGTCGTTGGTGTAGGCGTGAACGGTCGTCATCAGGCCATTCTCGATGCCGACGGTGTCCTGCAGCGCCTTGGCTACCGGCGCCAGGCAGTTGGTGGTGCAGGAGGCGTTGGAAACCACCTTGTGCTCGGCCTTCAACGTCGCTTCGTTGACGCCGAACACGATGGTCGCATCGGCATCGCCACTGGGCGCCGAGATCAACACGCGACCCGCGCCGGCCTCGATGTGCTTGGCCGCGGCATCACGTTTGGTGAACAGCCCCGTGCACTCCATCACCAGGTCGACATCGAGCGACTTCCACGGCAGCTGCGCGGGGTCACGCTCGGAGAGGATGCGAATGCTGTCACCGTCTACGCTCAAGGTATCGCTGTCGTGAGTGACCTCGAAGCCGAACGGGCCATGAACGCTGTCACGGCGCAGCAGCAGCGCATTGAGTTCGGGATCGCCGAGATCGTTGATGGCCACGACCTGAATGCGATCGCGATAGCCGTTCTCGTAAAGGGCGCGGAGTACGTTACGGCCGATGCGACCGAATCCGTTGATGGCGACACGCAAAGTCATGTTGCTCTCCTTCTCATGATGTCGAGGATCGTGATGGCACTGTTTTTCGCCTGAATGTCTTTCGCCTGATCGGGCAGCGAGCGAAGCGATCGGCTAACGCGTCAGGCGAACGAAGAGATTTGCGGTCATGCTGCGCTGCATCGCGATGACAGCATCGCGAAGCACGGGTTGCGAAGCACTGGCTGCCTACAGTCTAGAACATTGCGTTTTGAAAGAATATTACTCCTAAAGACTAAGACTAACGGTGAATGCTCGACTGAAGCCCGATTTTTTTTGGTAAATTTACCAAATAACACCGACAGCTCGATGAGGCACACCATGACTCTCAACCCTACCGTCGACCGCGTCACGCGACGCATCGAAGAGCGCTCGGCCGACAGGCGCGACCTCTACGAATCCCGCATGGCGCAGCAGCACCGCCGCGGAGTCCATCGCGCCGAGCTCTCCTGCGGCAATCTGGCTCATGGCTTCGCCGCCTGCAGCGCCGGCGACAAGTCGAGCCTCAAGCTGATGAACAGCGCCAACGTCGGCATCGTCTCTTCCTACAACGACATGCTCTCGGCCCACCAGCCACTCGAATCCTTTCCGGCCCTGATCAAGGAAGCCGCGCGTGCCATGGGCGGCACGGCCCAGTTCGCCGGTGGCGTTCCCGCGATGTGCGACGGCGTTACCCAAGGCCAGCCGGGCATGGAGCTTTCCCTCTTCTCGCGCGATCTGATTGCCATGTCGACCGCTGTCGCGCTCTCCCACAACATGTTCGACGGCGCACTCTATCTCGGTGTATGTGACAAGATCGTGCCGGGGCTGTTCATCGGCGCCGCGCGCTTTGGTCATCTGCCGGCGGTGTTCGTGCCCGCCGGACCGATGCCGAGCGGACTGCCCAACTCGGAGAAGTCGCGCATTCGCCAGCTCTACGCCGAGGGCAAGGTCGGGCGGGATGCGCTGCTGGAGGCCGAATCGGACTCCTATCACAGCCCCGGCACCTGCACCTTCTATGGCACCGCCAACTCCAATCAGCTGATGATGGAGATGATGGGGCTGCACATGCCGGGAACCTCGTTCGTCAATCCGGGCACACCGCTGAGAGATGCCATCACTCGCTTCAGCACCGAGCAGGTGATTCGCAATAGCGCCCAGGGTGGTGACTATCGCCCCTTCTATCAGCAGATCGATGCCCACGCGATCGTCAACGCCATGATCGGCCTGCTCGCCTCCGGCGGCTCGACCAACCACACGCTGCATCTAGTGGCGATGGCTGCCGCGGTCGGCGTCACCATCAACTGGGATGATTTCGCCGAGCTCTCCACCGTGATCCCGAGCCTGACGCGCATCTATCCCAACGGTCAGGCCGACGTGAACCATTTCCATGCCGCCGGCGGCGTCAGTTACCTGGTACGCGAGCTGCTCGGCGCGGGACTCCTGCATGCCGACGTTCGCACCGCCTTCGGCACCGACATGACCGCCTACACCCAGGAGCCGTTCCTCGAGGAGGATCGCCTGGTATGGCGCGAGGGAACCCGGCAGAGCCTCGACGAGGAGGTGCTGCGCCCGGCCTCTCGCCCCTTCTCACCCACCGGCGGACTCGCCGTGCTCGACGGCAATCTGGGCCGCGGCGTGATCAAGGTATCCGCCATCAAGCCGGCGTTTCGTCACGTCGAAGCGCCGGTGCGCATCTTCGATGATCAGGCTCAGGTCAAGTCGGCGTTCGAAAGCGGGGAGCTGGATCGCGACGTGATCGTCGTGGTGCGTTTCCAGGGGCCTCGCGCCAACGGCATGCCCGAGCTTCATCAGCTCACGCCGTTCCTTGGCGTGCTCCAGGATCGCGGCTACAAGGTGGCGCTGGTCACCGACGGGCGCATGTCCGGCGCCTCTGGTAAGGTACCCGCGGCTATCCATATCACGCCGGAAGCGGTCGACGCTGGCCCCATCGCCTACCTGCGCGATGGCGACATCGTCACGCTCGACCCGGATAACGGGGTACTGGAAGCCAAGGTCGACGCACGGACCTGGGCGGCGCGCACGCCCGCGACCTGCGATCTGGATCACTATCATCACGGCATGGGACGCGAGCTGTTCGCCGGTTTCCGCCAGCAGGTCGGCGGCGCCGAGGAAGGCGCTGCTACCTTCGGCGGCTTCGACGCCGCGGCCCTGCCCGGAGGGCAAACATGACGACACCCGCCTTGATTGGCGACATCGGCGGTACCAACGCGCGCTTTGCCCTGGTCACGCCCGGCAGCGTCGAACCGCAGTCGATCAAAACCCTGCCCTGTGCGCGATACGCAGGACTGGTCGAGGCGATCCAGGCCTATCTCGAGCTGGTCGGCGCCGAGGCACCAACGGAGGCGTGCCTCGCCTTCGCCTGCCCGGTGCACGAAGATTGGGTCAAGATGACCAACAACGACTGGGCGTTCTCCAAGCAGGCCGTAGCCGAACAGCTAGGGCTCTCCAATTTCAAGGTCATCAACGACTTCACCGCCCAGGCACTGGGCGTGCCGCACGTCGACGAAAAGGATCTGGTCAAGATCGGTGAGGGCGAGGCCGAACCGCGCAGTCCGCGGCTGGTCTTCGGCCCGGGAACCGGTCTCGGCGTGGCTGGCCTGGTACCGAGTCAGCGCCACTGGATTCCGCTCACGACCGAGGGCGGCCACGCCACTTTCGCGCCGACCGACGAGCGCGAGCGTCAGCTGCTCGACTACTTCCGCGCGCGCTACGGCCGTGTCTCGCTGGAACGCCTGCTCTGCGGCCAGGGGCTGCTCGATCTCTATCTGGCGCATGCCGCTCTGCTCAACGTCACCGCCCACTACAACACCCCGGCGGAGGTCACCGGGGCGGCGCGTGCCGGGGATCGCGTCGCCCGCGAAACGCTGCTGCGGTTTCTCAAGATTCTGGGCGCCGTCAGCGGTGACTGCGCGCTGACGCTCGGCGCACTCGGTGGCGTTTATCTCTGCGGCGGCATCACGCCACGACTGATCGACTGGCTGCCGCGCAGCGACTTCCGCCGCGCCTTTGCCGACAAGGGCCGGCTGAGCGCCTACAATGCCGGCATACCCACCTGGGTAGTAACGGCGCCGTGGACCGGTCTGCTGGGCGCGGCGGAAGCCCTGCACAACGAGGAAGTGACATGATTCCCGAGACGCTGCGAAAGCTCGTCGACGAGACCGATGGCCAGCGCGAGAGCGAATGGGAGGGCCGCCGCGTCCTGCTGATCAACGCCGACTGGGGCGAGCTCGCGATTTCGTTACAGGGCGCGCAGGTGCTGCACTTTCTACCATCTGCCCCCGAAGCCGGGCGGGCCTCGGGCGCCCGGCCGGCGCGCGGGCCTGAAGATGGCTGGCTCTGGGTGACGCCCACTCCGCAGGCGCTGCCGGGAGCGATTCGTGGCGGCATCCCGCTCTGCTGGCCGTGGTTCGCCGATGAGTCTCCCGATGGCAAGGGCCCCATGCATGGCCCGGCACGGACCGCCGAATGGCGCCTGGACGCCGTCGACGAGGATGTCAGCGGCAGCGGTGTCGAAATCCACCTGTCGCCCAAGACGACGCTGCACGACGAGCTCACGCCAAACGCCGTGATCCATGCCAACGAGCGTCTGCTCAGCGTCGAGCTGTTCACCCGCCACACCGGCACCACACCGGTGAAGATGACCGGCGCGCTGCATACCTATTTCGCCGTCGCCGATACCCATCGCTGCCGCGTTGAAGGTCTCGCCGGCGCCCGCTATCTCGACAAGCTCGAGCGCTTTGCCGAGAAGCAGCAGCAGGGTGAACTCGGGATTCGCGGCGCGCTGGATCGTATCTACCAGTCCCATCGACCGGTCGTGCTCGACGACGGCGAACGACGCCTGCAGATCACCAAGCAGGGCAGCGACTCCACCGTGGTCTGGCATCCCGGCAGCGAGCTGCCGGGCGATACGCCGGCC
>NZ_BMZI01000003.1:73366-96555 GCF_014652715.1 Salinicola rhizosphaerae
TCGCGTCGACCCGGTCTGGCTCGTTCCCGATGGCCAGCACCTTCTCTCGACCACGATCGTTCGTCAGGAGAGCGCCGCGTGAGCGATGATCTGGTGTTCGACGTACCGTTCATCCTCGGCATGATGCGCCTTGATGAGCGCCCCGAATTCGACGATGTCGATACGTTCGCCGACTGGCTGGAAGCCCGAGTCGACCAGGGTCTCCACTGGTTCGATCACGCCGACAGCTACGGCAATCACGAAGGCGAGAGACGCTTCGGCGAAGCACTCGCCAGACGCCCCGCGTTGAAGTCGCGCGTGCGCGTGGTAACCAAGGGCAATATCGTGCTGCCGAGCCGTGATCGCTCCCCGTTCGGGGTCAAGCATTACGACACCTCCGAGCGCTACCTCACCCAGGTGATCGATGACTCGCTGACGCGCCTGGGCGTCGATCGGCTCGATCATTTCCTGCTGCACCGTCCCGACCCGCTGATGGATGCCGAGGCCACGGCGCGAGCGCTGGATGACGCCATCGATGCCGGCAAGGTCGGCGCAGTCGGGGTCTCCAACTTCCTGCCGGAGCAGTGGCGTCGTCTTCAGGCCGCGATGAGCCATCGCCTGGGCGTTCATCAGCTGGAGCTGTCGCTGGCGCATCCCGATGCCCTTTTCGACGGCTTCTACGACGCGATTCTTGCCGACGGACTCGCGCCGATGGCGTGGTCGCCGCTGGGCGGCGGCTCGGTGTTCGAGGATGTGCTCGGCACGGCGCTGTCGAGACTTGCCGAGCAGCTCCACTCGACCACCGCGGGTCTTGCCATGGCGTGGCTTCGCCGCTTGCCGGGGCGGCCCATTCCCGTCATTGGAACGTTGAATGAACGGCGTATTGATAATCTGCTGCTTAGCGGTAATCTCGAGATCGATCGTCCGACCTGGTTTGCGCTGCTCGAAGAGGCGCGCAGCCACCGGGTGCCCTGATGATTACCCATGCGTGATCCTTGAGATTCCCCGAATGAAACCTGAGAGAGCCGGCATCCAATGACTCCCATCATCGCCTTCGGCGAAGCCCTCGTGGACATGCTGTCCAGTCGACTCGGCGACGACAGCGGACCCGAAACCTTCACGCCCTACGCGGGCGGCGCGCCGGCCAATGCCGCCGTGGCCTGTGCACGCCAGGGATTGCCAAGCGTATTCCTGGGCATGATCGGCGACGACCGCTTCGGTGACTTTCTGGTCGACGAACTCGCCCGTTACGGCGTCGACACCCAGTACGTGATGCGCACCCGAGAGGCCCGCACCGCCCTGGCCTTCGTCTCCCGCGATGCCCAAGGCGAACGTCGCTTCGACTTCTACCGCCCACCGGCGGCCGACCTACTCTACCGTCGCGAGCACCTGCCTTCCGGCATCTTCACCGAGCCAGCACTGGTCCATCTCTGCAGCAACAGCCTGACCGACGCCGCGATCGCCAGCACCACGCTCGATCTCGCCAGTATTGCCAGACGCGGCGGCAGCCTGATCAGCGTCGATGCCAACCTGCGTCCGCCGCTCTGGCCACGGGGGGAGATCGATACCGCGCTGGTCGAACAGCTGCTCGACCGTGCCCATCTGATCAAGCTCTCCACCGAAGAGCTGGATGCGCTGCGCGGTGATCGCGGCATCGACGAGTGGATCAGCGCGCGACTGGCCAAGGGCACGCGGCTGATCGTGATTACCGATGGCCCCGGGCCAGTCGTTGCCTACCAGGCGGATCGCCGCCTGCAGATCACGCCACCGGCGGTCAGCGCCGTGGATACGACCGCTGCCGGCGACGCCTTCATCGGCGGCCTGCTCGCCTCGCTCTCGCGTGATGATGTCACCTGCGAAACGCTCGCCGATTGGCTCGCCGACGAGGCGCGGCTGACCGACGCGCTGACCTTCGCCTGTCGCTGCGGCGCCTTTGCCGCCATGCGCGCCGGCGCCTTCGTCTCGCTGCCCGGAACCGGAGACCTGAACGACCTTCCCGCCTGATCCGACCGCAAACGGTGCTCGGCGGGGTGATGAATTCCTCACCCTGTCGACGCCGCCCACCCGCCTGCGGATAACGCTATTCCCGGACAGCGTCCGTCTTCCCGGTCGCGCCTGACCATCCAAGGTATAAAATCGTCGCTTCATGCCAACCCGTACACTGAGTTGGCGCGATACTGTTTGCAGACGACGCCAAGAGACTCACAAGCGAGAGACGCCATGAACAAATGTTTCCCCAGTGCCAGCGCCGCGCTCGACGGCGTGATCGAGGACGGCATGACGCTGGCGGTCGGTGGTTTCGGCCTATGCGGCATTCCCGAAGCCCTGATCGCAGCCCTGCGCGATAGCGGCAAGCGTGAACTGACCGTGGCCAGCAACAACGCCGGGGTGGACGGCTTCGGGCTCGGCATGCTGCTCGAATCGCGCCAGATCAAGAAGATGCTCTCTTCCTATGTCGGCGAGAACAAGGAGTTCGAGCGTCAGTATCTCTCCGGCGAGCTCGAACTCGAATTCTGCCCGCAGGGCACGCTCGCCGAGCGCCTGCGCGCCGGCGGCGCAGGCATTCCCGCCTTTTTTACCCGCACCGGCTACGGCACGAAGATCGCCGAGGGCAAGGAGGTTCGCGAGTTCGATGGCGAACATTACGTCATGGAACGCGGCCTGCCGGTCGATGTGGCGCTGGTCAAGGCACAGGTCGCCGACAAGGCCGGCAATCTGCGTTTCAACAAGACGGCGCGCAACTTCAATCCGCTGGCCGCGATGGCCGGCAAGATCTGCATCGCCGAGGTCGAGGAGGTGGTCGAGACCGGCACCATCGACCCGGACGACGTTCACCTGCCAGGCATCTTCGTGCACCGTATCGTGCACAATCCGACGCCGGAGAAACGTATCGAGAAACGCACCATCAGGGAGGCGAACTGAGATGGCCTGGACCAAGGAACAGATGGCGGCGCGCGCGGCCGGGGAGTTGCGTGACGGCTTCTACGTCAACCTAGGTATCGGCCAGCCGACGCTGGTCGCCAACTACATTCCGGAGGGGATGGATGTCTGGCTGCAGTCGGAAAACGGTCTGCTCGGCATCGGGCCATTCCCCACCGAGGAGACGGTCGACCCCGACCTGATCAACGCCGGCAAGCAGACCGTGACCGCCCTGCCCGGCTCGAGCTACTTCGACAACGCCGAGTCCTTCGCGATGATTCGCGGCGGTCATATCAACCTGGCGATTCTCGGGGCGATGCAGGTCTCCGAGCAAGGCGATCTCGCCAACTGGATGATCCCGGGCAAGATGGTCAAGGGCATGGGCGGCGCCATGGATCTGGTCGCTGGCGTCCAGCGCGTCGTGGTGCTGATGGCTCACACGGCCAAGGGCGAGCACAAGATCCTCGAGCGCTGTTCGCTACCGCTGACCGGCGTCGGCGTGGTCGACCGCATCATCACCGATCTCGGCGTGATGGATGTGACCGATGACGGGCTCGCCGTCATCGAACTGGCGCCCGAGGTCTCGCTCGACGATATCCGCGCCGCCACCGGCTGCGAACTCATCGACCAGCGAGAGATATCCCATGCCTGACAATTTCGGACAAGCCAAGCTTCGCGACGTCGTCATCGTCGCGGCGACCCGCACACCGATCGGCGCTTTTCAGGGCGGGCTATCCAGCGTGCCCGCCGTGACACTCGGTGCCACGGTGATTCGCCGCCTGCTCGACGGTATCGAGCCGGGGGCCATCGACGAAGTGATCATGGGGCATGTGCTGCGCGCGGGGCTCGGTCAGAACACCGCGCGCCAGGCGTCGATCGAAGCGGGCATTCCCGACAGCGTCCCCGCCATGACGATCGACAAGGTGTGCGGCTCCGGGCTCAAGGCCGTGCATCTGGCGGTTCAGGCGATCCGCTGCGGCGACGCCGAGACCATCGTCGCCGGCGGCATGGAGAGCATGAGCCTGGCGCCCTACGTGCTGCCGAAGGCGCGCACTGGCTTGCGCATGGGGCATGCCGAACTGCTCGACAGCATGATCCGTGACGGCCTGTGGGATGCGTTCAACGACTACCATATGGGGGTCACGGCGGAGAACGTGGCCGAGCGTTGGGACATCACCCGCGAGGCACAGGATGCTTACGCCGCCGAGTCCCAGCGTCGCGCGGCCAGCGCCCGCGACGCCGGGCGCTTCGATGCCGAGATCACGCCGGTCGCGGTGCCACAGCGCCGCGGCGACCCCGTGATCGTCTCCCGCGACGAACAGCCCCGCGAAGGCGTTACCGCCGAATCGCTCGCCAAGCTGAAACCGGCGTTTGCCAGCAACGGCAGCGTGACCGCCGGCAACGCCTCGTCGATCAACGACGGCGCCGCGGCGCTGCTGATCATGAGCGCCGAGCGCGCGGCATCGCTCGGGCTGCCGGTCCTGGCGACGATTCGCGCCTATGCCAACGCCGCAGTGGATCCGGCGACCATGGGTATCGGCCCGGTACCGGCCACGAAGCGCTGCCTGACCCGAGCCGACTGGTCGATCGATGAGCTCGATCTGATCGAGGCCAACGAAGCCTTCGCCGCACAGACCCTTGCCGTGGCCAAGGAGCTGGGCTGGTCAGCGGACAAGGTCAACGTCAACGGCGGCGCGATCGCGCTCGGCCACCCCATCGGCGCTTCCGGGGCGCGCATTCTGGTCACGCTGCTGCACGAGATGCAGCGCCGGGATGTCAAACGCGGGCTGGCGACACTGTGCATCGGCGGCGGCCAGGGCGTCGCCACGGCCATCGAGCGCGGCTAAGCCCCATCTGATCAGCCCCGTCCGATCAGCCCTGTTCAATTAGCCCTGTTCAATTAGCCCTGTTCAATTAGCCCTGTTCGATAGGCCCCGTGCGGCGACCCCATCAGGCAGAAACGACGAATCCCGGTCGAGGCCGGGATTCGTCGTTGGCTGAACGTGAGGTACCACTCAGCGCGGATAGCGCTCGGTCGCTTCTCGCGTCAGCCGGGTGATGCCTGCCCAGTCCTCGCTGTCGATCAGCGATTTCGGCGCCATCCATGATCCGCCGACGCACATCACGTTGGGCAGCGCCAGGTAGTCGGCGGCGTTATCGACGGTGACGCCACCGGTCGGGCAGAACAGCGCCTCGGGCAGCGGTCCACCGAACGACTTGAGCGCCTTGGCACCACCGTTGGCTTCGGCCGGGAAGAACTTGAAGCGCCGGTAGCCGTACTCCCAGCCGGTCACGACTTCGGAGACGGTGGCGGTGCCCGGCAACAGCGGTACCTCGCTCTCGGCACCATACTCATAAAGCGCTGGCGTGGTGCCCGGCGTGACCACGAAATCGACCCCGATCTCCTCGGCAATGCGGTACTGCGCAAGGCTCAGCACGGTGCCGGCGCCAACGATCGCCTCCGGTAGCGCCTCGCGAATGCGCTTGATGGCGTCCACCGCGCAGTCGGTACGCAGCGTGATCTCGAGCACGTTCAGACCGCCCTCGACCAGCGCCTTTGCCAGGGGCACAGCGTGATCGAGCCGCTCGATCACCAGCACGGGAATGATCGCACCCGAGCGACAGATGGCATCGAGGCGATCGGTCTGGGCCTGAGGGAGTTGGATAGCGGAAGACATCTTCGACTCCTCGTGTCCGGCCCGGCGCGTCTTGGCCGGTGCCGGTGTCATGATGAATCGCCACGGCTGTCGAGAGCAGCCGAGCGCGGGATCAGTAATCCTCGTACCAGGAGCGCCCGTCCTGCGTGATCATCGCGATCGACGCCACCGGGCCCCAGGAGCCAGCCGGATAACGCCGCGGCGCGATATCCCGCTTCTCCCAGCCTTCGATCAGCTGATCGACCCACTTCCAGGCATACTCGACCTCGTCACGACGCACGAACAGATACTGCTGCCCTTTCATCACTTCGAGCAGCAGACGCTCGTAGGCATCGGGAATTCGCGCCTTGGGAAAGGCGTGGTTGAAGTCCAGATGCAGCGGCCCCGGGCGCAGACGCATGCCCTTGTCGAGCCCGCCATCCTTGGTCAGCACCTGCAGCGCGATACCCTCTTCCGGCTGCAGACGGATAACCAGCTTGTTGGCGGCGAGATTGCGCTGGTCCGGATCGAAGATGTAGTGCGGCTGCTGACGGAAGTGAATGACGATCTGCGACAGCTTCTCCGGCATGCGCTTGCCGGTACGCAGATAGAACGGTACGCCGGCCCAGCGCCAGTTAGCGACCTCGAGCCGCATGGCGACGAACGTCTCGGTCGTACTGGAGGTATTGGCGTCCTCTTCATCGAGATAGCCGGGCACGTTCTCGCCTTCGATCGAGCCGGCGACGTACTGCCCGCGCACCACGTGGCGGTTGAGCGCTTCGCCCTCGATCGGCTTGAGCGCCTTGAGCACCTTGACCTTCTCGTCGCGGATCGCGTCGGCGTCGAGATTGGCCGGCGGATCCATGGCGAGCATGGTCAGCAGCTGCAGCAGGTGATTCTGGACCATATCGCGCAGCTGGCCGGCCTTGTCGAAATACCCCCAGCGCCCCTCGATACCGACCTGCTCGGCCACGGTGATCTCGACATGCGAGATCTGGCTCTGGTTCCACTGGTTGCCGAACATCGGATTGGCAAAACGCAGCGCGATCAGGTTCTGGACCGTCTCCTTGCCGAGATAGTGGTCCATGCGGTAGATCCGCGACTCGGGAAAGACCGCGCCGATCGCATCGTTGATCTCATGCGAGGATTCGAGGCTGTAACCGATCGGCTTCTCGACCACCACGCGCGACTCCGCGTCGAGACTGCCGCTCTGCTCGAGATTGGCGCAGATCGAGCCGTAGATGCTCGCCGGCACCGCCAGGTAGACCGTCAACGGGCACGTCTGGTCCGGGCTCTGGGCGTGCCAGTCACGAATCTTCTCGTAGCCATCGACGGTGTCGAAATCGAGCTGCGTGTAGTCGAGCCGGGCCAGGAAACGCTCGAGACAGGCCTGCTCGAGTTCGTGACTCTTGACCCGTTTCTTGAGCATGCCGTGCACGGTCTTGCGAAAACTGTCGATGTCGTGTTCGCGCCGCGCCAGACCGAGAATCCGCGTGTCGCTGCCCAGCAGACCATCGCGGTCCAGATGATAGAGCGCCGGATAGAGCTTGCGCAGCGCCAGATCGCCCAGGGCGCCGAACAGCGCCAGATCCACGTTGGGCGTTGCCTCTCGAGTCATTGCCACCCTCCGGTAAAGTGGTTAATTTACGAACAAAATACGCCATTTTCGCGCTGTTGGACACGCGACTTCGTTACTAGATTACCGTTGCCTCGGCTCCACCATGTCCAATGGCATCGGCTTCGGCGCGGCTGACCACGGCAGACTGGATGCTGGGGTCCAGCCTAGACTCACAGATTATCAGGCAAAACGCTGCCATCGTGTCGACAGACGTCATCATTGGCTCCGGACTGCTAGAATGCGGGCCTTGCATGACGATTCCACACAAGATGATGCCACGCTCGAGGGTCCATCGCCGATGGCTTCACGTGCCAAGACCTGCGTGTCTAGCGCACCTGCGTGTCAAAAGGCCCGCGTGAAACAAGACAGGGAGACGCCTTTCACCATGGCAGTTCATGATCTCATCGCCCGAATTCGCGCGCGAGTCGACGACCTCAACCGTTCGGAGCGCAAGGTTGCCGACGTCATTCTCAACGACCCCGACGCGGCGATAGGCATGAGCATAGCTACTCTGGCACAGGCCGCCACGGTCAGCGAGCCGACGGTCAACCGCTTCTGTCGCAACTTCGAGACCAAGGGCTACCCGGATTTCAAGATCCAGCTGGCACAGAGTCTTGCCGGCGGCACTCCCTACGTCAGCCGCAGCGTCGAGCGTGACGACAATGCCGCGGCCTACACCGACAAGATCATCGGCGCGACTATCGCGGCACTGGACGAGGCTCGGCGCAGCGTCGATCCGAAGCGCATCGAGCGCATCGTCGACCATCTATCGCAGGCGCGGCAGATCAGCTTCTTCGCGCTCGGCGCCTCGGCACCGGCCGCTTTCGATGCCCAGAACAAATTCTTCCGTTTCAACCTGCCCGTCACCGCCTACAGCGACGTGCTGATGCAGCGGATGACGGCGGCGGCGGCGCATACCGGCGATGTCATCGTGGCGATCTCCTATACCGGCCGCACCCGGGACCTGGTGGAGGTCACGCAGGTCGCTAGAGAGAGCGGCGCATTGACCATCGGCATCACCCGTGAGGGGTCTCCTCTGGCCGACGTCTGCAGCGAGATTCTGCCGGTCGATCTGCCGGAAGACACCGAGGTCTACATGCCGATGACCTCTCGCATGATCCACATGGCGCTGATCGACGTGCTGGCGACCGGCGTCACTCTGCGACGCGGCGAATCGTTTCTGCCTCATCTGAAGAAGATAAAGGACAGCCTGCGGCCGACCAAGTTTCCGCCCGCCGAGGAACACTGAGGCAGGACTCGCTCGCCCTGCAGGATATCGCTTACGACCGCGGCCGAGTTAAGTCTAGGCAGTGAATGCGGTTATCATGAGCGCCCGTCAATCCTTCCACCGAGGCCGTCATCATGCGCTGGATACTCGCTTTGACCCTGATGGCGCTGTGCAGCGTCGCCAACGCCGCGGAAACCTTCCGCTTCACTGCCATTCCCGACGAGGATCAGTCACGCCTGGTCGAGCGTTTTTCCAAGGTTGCCGACTACCTGTCCGACCAGCTGGGCGTCGACGTCGAGTACGTGCCGGTCACCTCCTACGGCGCCGCCGTCACCGCTTTTCGCAACGACCAGATTCAGATGGCCTGGTTCGGCGGGTTGACCGGCGTACAGGCGCGCCAACTCGTCCCGGGCTCTCAGGCAATCGCGCAAGGCAAGGAAGATGCGGCCTTCGAAAGCTACTTCATCGCCAACAAACGCACCGGCATTCCGGCCGACCAGGATGAGTTGCCGGATGCCGTCCGCGACCACTCCTTCACCTTCGGCGCGAAGACCTCCACCTCCGGGCGTCTGATGCCGGAGCACTTCATCCGACAGCGCTTCGAGCAGCCACCGGAGCAGGTCTTCTCGCGGGTCGGGTTCTCCGGCGATCACTCTCGCACGATTGCGCTGGTCGAGTCCGGGACCTACGACATCGGTGCCGTGAATTACACCGTCTGGGAGCATGAGGTCGAGTCCGGTGAAGTCGATACTAGCAAGGTCGAGGTGGTCTGGAAGTCGCCGAGCTACCCGGACTATCAGTGGACCGTGCGTGGCGATGTCAACGAACGCTACGGCGACGGCTTCATCAAAAAAGTGCAGCAGGCGCTGCTCGACATGACCGATCCGGCCCTGCTGGAGAGCTTCCCGCGCTCGGGGTTCATTCCCGCCAGCAACGACGACTACGCGCCGATCGAATCCGTCGGCCAGTCCATCGGTCTTCTGCGCTGAGGGGCCATCTTGTCCGCCAAACCGGGTCTGACACACGGGATTCATGACACTCGTTGACTTTCAAGCCGTCGATCTGGGTCACGGCGATCAGATCGTGCTGCCGGCGCTGACGCTGTCGATCGCGCGTGGCGAGCGCATCGCGCTGCTGGGCCAGAGCGGCGCGGGCAAGTCGACGCTGCTCACGGCGATACGCCAGCAACAGCAGGACGCGGCCGCCTGGTGTCCGCAGGGGCACGGGTTGGTGCCGCTGCTGTCGGTCTACCACAACGTCTACATGGGCCAGCTCGAGCGCCACTCGGCGCTGGCCAACCTGCGCAACCTGCTCCGCCCCGACCCGCTGGCGTGGCAGGCGGTCGAGACGCTCTGCGATGAACTGGGGCTCGAGGGACTGATCCGACGCCCGGTCGAGCGCCTCTCCGGCGGCCAGCGCCAGCGCGTCGCCATCGCACGCGCCTTCTATCAACAGCGCGAGCTGTTTCTTGGCGATGAACCGCTCTCGAGCGTCGACCCGCACCAGGCGCTGCGCTTGCTCGAGCAGATCCAGGCACGACACGACGCCTGCGTGATCGCGCTGCACCAGCACCGGCTCGCACTGAGTCATTTCGACCGGGTGATCGGTCTGCGCGATGGCCGCGTGGCCATCGACGCGCCCTGTCGCGAACTCGATCTGGCCAGGCTCGACGCGCTCTATCCCGATGCGCGCAGCGCCGACGATCGAGGGGGGGATGCGCCCGGAGAGCCGCAGGCGGCGACTGAGTTCAGCGCTGCCACCCGCGAGGCGGGACGATCCGCGCCATGAGCCGCGCCCCCGGCTGGCTGCGCGGCGATAGCCCAGGCCTGACACTGGCTCGACGCTCGCTTGCACTGATACTGCTGTGCCTGGCGCTGCTGCCATTGGCCGATCTTCGCATCATCGCAGCCGATCCGTGGTCCGAACTGAGCCGCATGGCGCTGGGGTTCGTCTGGCCGAGCTGGCTGGCGCTCGAGAACCCGCTGCACGCCGTCGCGCTGACGGTGAGCGTGGCCCTATGGGGTACGCTGCTCGGCGCGCTGCTCGGCTTCCCGCTGGCGTTGCTGTTTCATCGCTCGCGTCTGCTGCGTGGCTTCTGCGCTTTCATTCGTGCCATTCACGAGCTCTTCTGGGCGCTGTTCTTCATGCAGGTGTTCGGCCTCTCGGCGATCACGGCGCTGGCCGCGCTGGCCATTCCGTACGCCGGGATCTTCGCCAAGGTCTACGCCGAAATCCTCGAATTGACGCCAAGGGCACCCGGCGAGGCCTTGCCGAGCGGGGTGAATCGGCTGTCACGCTTTCTTTACGCCGAGCTGCCACTGGTGTGGGAACGACTGGCGAGCTATACCCGCTACCGCTTCGAGTGCGCCATGCGCGCCAGCGTGCTGCTCGGGTTCGTCGGGCTGCCGACGCTGGGTTTCTATCTCGAAAGTGCTTTTCGCGAGGGGCGTTTCGGCGAGGCCGGCGCACTGCTGTGGATCTTCTACCTGCTGGTGGCCACGCTGCGCTGGTGGGGGCACCGCCGCCTGCTGCTGCCGCTGATCATTGCCGCGCTGTTCGCGCTCGGCCCCTGGCCGGCCGTCGATGGCAGCCTGGTATGGCGTTTCGTCAGCCACGATCTCTGGCCGGCACCGTTGCTCCAGGGCGATATTGCCGGACTCGGGCCGTGGCTTGCCGCCATTCCCGACCTGCTGCCGGCCATCGGCAATACCCTGCTCCTGGCATTGATGGGTACCGCGGGGAGCCTGTTGCTGACCCTAGCGCTCTGGCCACTCGCCAGCCGACATTTCGGTCGCCCCTGGCAGCGTGCCATCGGCAGCGGCCTGCTGATCGTGCTGCGCTCGACACCGGAATTGATGCTGGCCTTCATCTTCCTGCTGATGCTCGGGCCCTCGATGCTGCCCGCCTGGCTAGCGCTGGCGCTACACAACGGCGCGCTGATCGCCTTTCTCGTCGCGCGTCATGCCGATGGCCTCACACTTGGCATGCAGGGGCTGCCGGCGAGCGGTCGCTACGCCTACGAACTGCTGCCGAGGCTCTACCCCAATCTGCTGGCGCTGATCTGCTATCGCGCCGAGGTCATCCTGCGCGAGACCGCGATTCTCGGCATGCTTGGCGTCGCCACGCTGGGTTTCTACATCGACTCGAGCTTCGAATACCTGATGTTCGATCAGGCGTTCTTTCTGCTGCTGATCACCGCTGCTTTGAATATTGCCGTCGACGCCATCTCCCGTCGTTTCCGGCCTCGCGACGTGCCGCTGGACGATCCGTGCAGCCGGTGAAGCCAGCGATAGCGAGTTGCCTGTCGAGGTGAACGTCGCCTACCGCTGACGCGGGCCCATTGGTACGCCCGCGGCCTCAGCGACGGTTTTCCGTGAGCTCTTCCAGACGCTCGATGGTGACACCGGCACCGGCCCTTCGGCGCGCCTCGGCCTGGGCCTGCTGCATCGCCTGACTCCAGCAGGCGCCCAGCACGTGAACATGCTGTACCGAAAAATCGTTACCGGTATAGAAACCGCGATACCGCTTGAACTTCGCCCACTTCATACCGCGCCCCGCGACCTCCTCAGCGCCAGATGTGTCGTTAGAATTGAGAAAATGCGCACCCTATCTCAACCGACCGCAAAAGGCACCCGATGCGTCAATCTCGGCATGCTTGCCGCCAGGTCGTCAACCTGCTCGGCATACTGCACCAGGTAGAGCGGAATATCCGAGATATCGCCCGCGCCACGCAGTCGCTGGCGCGCGTGCCCGAGGCACTTCTCCTGCAGCGGGCTGCCGTCGTCGTCCAGTAGACAGACGCTCTCTTCTCCCATGTAGGCGCGATAACGATAGGCTTCCGGCCCCATCGACTCGACGTGCAGTCTGTGGATCTGCCCGCCCTGCGCCAGTGCGACGAACTCTTCAAAACTCATGCGGCCTCCTTGCCGAAACGATCGATCAAACGCGCTCTTAACACAGATTAAATCACTGATCTGTTGAGCTTTTTTCCGCAAAAACCTGCGCCTCTGGAGTGTTGTACAGGTCGTCGATTCGCGCCACCGAAAACTGTCCCTGCGCATCGGCCTGACCGCCAAAGCCCTCTCACCGGGCGGCCCGAGAAACGAGAATCCCAGAAAATGAAGAGCCAAAAAAACGAAAAGCCCCGACCGGAGGTCGGGGCTTTTCGCAGACGATGGCACTGCGGCGAACGCGTGGGCGCGAACGCGGATCTGAAGACGTCATGAGCAGGATACCGCATATTCATATAAATGAATAAGGATATTCCCGAGAACCTTCAACGATGGCCAACGCCAAAAATGAAATGAGGGCCGAAGTGCAAGCACGAGGGCCCTCAGTCAGCACTGCCGATAGGTGCTGCTATCACGGCCCTCGCTATCCGTACGTCCTTGGCAAAGAGAGCTCCGTCTCTGTGTCCTGGCGAGCGTCCATCCGATGGACGGCACTAGTGTGGGCCTAAAGCATGATTAGAGATACTGATACGGGTTAAATAAGCCAGGCGATTTGTAACATTTGGTAAATATCGTGGCCTGCCGGCATCACGCCCTGGATGACTGTAGTCCACCCGCACCACAAAATGCCGAGACGATGCGCCGTTACAGATGAGCGTGTCTTCCGAAGACAGGATTCACTGTGGTCGATGATCTGCCGCTTCGCCAGGTCTGATCTTGAGCGCACCGAATTCAATTCCTCTGGCGGGGCTGCGAGGGCTTGGAGAAAACCAGAAAAAACGCCCGGCAGATGCCGGGCGTACAAGTCGAGTATGGGTAAAGTCCGGCTTCCATTGCGATTGAGTGGCTTCCTGCCGACGATCGCCTCCCTGCCGATTTTCGCCGTTCCTGGCGAACGTGCTTCCTGCGCGCACAGTCATCCTGACCGCTGCTCTACAGGTCGAAGATTATCAACACGTACAGCGTTGGTACAACTAATTTTTCGCAATGCTTGGCAAGCGAAGTCCGCCCCTTTAGGCTTGCGCTCCAGAGGCAGGTTGGCAGTCGTCGCTTTCGAGAAAGCGAACGAAACGGACCGCGCGCCCTTGCTCCATGAAGAGACCGTTCTTGATCGCATTGAAACGAGCCTTCGATGCAGGCGGGGGCGAGAAGTTAATCTGGATTAAGTCGATTGGTAGACGGCAAAGGTAGGCTTGTCAGGCCCGTGGAATCGTCCTTCCCGGGTGCGCCGGGCCCTGGTCCGGCGCTTTACGCCCTACCAATGACTGATGACACGCCGCCCGGAATGCATAATGCTTGCACCGGAGCGGGCCGTTAATTCGTTATGATGAACCACTTCGTGGCAGTAGGGATTGTAGACCCCCGCAATGATGGACCTCTATCTTCAGGATTGGCGCGCCTGGACGCCTCACCGCGACGCCCCCAGCGAGCCACGCCTGGATTCCAGCGTCAAGCCGTCCGGCGCAGGGGTACCGGCGATGCTTCGTCGGCGCCTCAACCTGATCGGTCGCGCTATCTGCGACATGCTGGTGACTCTCGATCCCGAATCGAACTCCCTGCTGCTGCACGCCTCTCGCCACGGGGACGGTGACCGCACTCTGGAAATGCTCTACACGCTCAACGAAGGCGACCCTCTCTCTCCTGCGCGATTCGGGCTCTCCGTTCACAACGCGATCATCGGCGTCCACTCCATCGCCAGCGGCAACCGCCGCAGTCAGCAAGCCATCGCCGCCAGTGGCGGCGAGTGGGCGGCACTGCTGATGGAAAGCCGTGGCTATCTGGCCGACGGCGAACGCGAGATCATCGTGGTGTTCGGGGATCAGCCGGTGCCGGCGCGGTTTGCCGACTATGTACCGTCGACGCAGTCCGCGGCGGTAGCGCTGCGCCTGAGCGCCCACCCGACGCCCGGCGTCAGGCGTATCGTCGAGCACCCGGGCGCGGGAGCTCCGGAGCCCGTGCAGCCGCTCGACGTGATCGACTGGCTGTTGCAGGACGAGGCATTGCTGGCCTGCCCCATTGCTCGCCGGCAGTGGCAGCTTGAAGGAGAATCGTCACTCCAAGCATCAAACGCCTGCAAGACCGGCGCAAGAAGAGCCGAATCAGGCCACAACTGAAATCAGGACCGGATCAGGAAAGCGAGGAACCGATGGCGACGACAGCGCTGGAGCAAGAACTGAAAGAGATGATCATCGACGCTCTCGAACTCGAGGACGTGACACCGGAGGACATCGACCCGGACGAGCCGCTGTTCGTCGAGGGGCTGGGGCTCGATTCAATCGACGCGCTGGAGCTGGGTCTGGCGCTGCAGAAGCGCTATGGCATCACGCTCGAATCCGACGCCGAGTCCTCGCGCCAGCATTTCGCCAATCTTCGCAGCCTGGCCGCACTGGTCGAAGCTCGCCGCGCCCAATGACGGTATCGGATGCGTGATGTCGACCCGCCCGAACCAGCGCCGCCTGCTGCTGATCGTGGCCGCCGCGGTTGGCGTGCTGTGGCCTTTGATCGCCCACGTCTGGCTAGCGCGCTTCGGCGCCTGGCCGCTGCTGATCGTCATTGCCGGTATCGCTTGGTGGCGTCTACCGCGTCGTCAGCGTCGCTGGGGCTGGCTGCTGTTGCCCTGCGTGGCAGCACTGCTGGCCACCGGCAGCGCCGAGCTGGGTGTACGGCTCTGGCCAGTGGTGATCAACGCGGCGCTGCTGGCCACCTTTGCCTACAGCCTGCGGTACCCGCCGACGCTGGTCGAGCGGCTGGCCCGACGCCAGGAACCAGATCTGCCACCACATGCCGTTCGCTACACGCGGCGGGTAACGCAGACGTGGTGTCTCTTCTTTGCGCTCAATGGCAGTGTGGCGCTGTTTACCGCACTCTACGCCGATATGGAGATATGGACCTGGTACAACGGCGTGATTGCCTATCTGCTGATGCTGACCCTGTTCGTCGGCGAGTGTTGCATTCGCTGCCGCGTCAAACGTCGGGCCGAGGCAGATCATGAGCTTTCTTGAACTGCGCGAGCGTCCGTGGCGCCAACGCGCAACGACCGATACCGTCGCCTGGTATCCGGCAACGCCAACCCGGCCACAGGGCTGGCTGAGCATTGCCGAATGGCATCTTCGCATCGGCGCCTGGCAGCGGCTGCTCGACACGTTCGAATCCACCGGACAACGCACCTGGCTGCTGTTCGAGCCGGACCCGGTGGAGTTCAGCGCTGCGCTGATCGCGATCTGGGAGCGCGGCGACGAGGTTCTGCTGCCCGCCGACAACCAGCCCGAGACCGTCGCAAGCCTTGCGCACGCTGGCGTCGCGCTCGGCGCCATCGCGGGTGCCGGCAGCGCGGGGGAAGATCAGCCGCCGATCTGGGGAGACGAGCCGCTGCCGGAGAACGCCTTATCGCTCTACACCTCGGGCTCAACCGGCGAGCCGCAGCGTCTGACCAAGCGTTTCGCGCAGCTCGACGCCGAAATGGCGACACATGCGACGCTCTGGCCACTGGCGCAGCGCGTGGTCATCAGTCAGGTCAGTCACCAGCACATCTACGGCCTGTTTTTCTCGCTGCTGCGCCCGATCTGCGAAGGGGCGCCCTTTGCCGCTCGGCTCTGCCCTTATCCGGAGACGCTACACGCCTGGCTGGGCGAACTTCAGGCGGATCGCGGGGTGCTGATCAGCGCACCGCCGGCGCTCTCTCGGCTGGCCCCGGCGATGGACTGGAGCCCGGTGACGACAAGCCTGGCGCGGATCCACAGCTCCGGTGCGCCGCTGCCGAAAGCCGCCAGTGACGACGTCAGACAACAGCTCGGCACGCCGGTCTTCGAGGTCTACGGCAGCTCGGAGACCGGTGGCATCGGCTGGCGCGATCAACAGCACGGCGATGAATGGACACCGCTACCGGGCGTCGAGGTCCGCACCGATGACGACCATCGGCTGTGGCTGCGCTCGCCGCACCTCGATGCCCCGAATGCCTGGCAGCGCCAGGCCGACTGCATCGCACTGACGTCGACGGGTTTCGTGCTCGAGGGGCGTGCCGACCGCATCGTCAAGATCGGCGGCAAGCGCGTCTCGCTGACGGCGGTCGACCGCGCGCTGGAGAGTCAGCCCGAGGTGGTGCGTGCACAGACGCTACCACTGCAGCGCCGGGATCTGCGTCTGGCGGCGATCGTCCAGCTCTCCGCCGAGACCCTGCCTCACGATCACGCCACGCATCGCGCGACGGTCCAGCGGCTGCGACGCGCACTCGCGGCGCGTTTCGAGGCGCAATCGCTGCCGCGCTACTGGCGCTTCGTCACCGACTGGCCAAGCAACGCCCAAGGCAAGCTGAGCGCGGAGATCAGACGACGCCTGTTTCTCGACCTCGACGATCGACGCGCGCCTCGCTGGCTGGGCGAGCATATCGAGGACGGTGCATGGCGACTGACACTCGAAGTGCCCGAACACTGCGCCTATCTGGACGGGCACTTCGATGGCCAGCCGGTGCTACCCGGGGTCGCGCTGATTCACTGGACGATGCAAGCCGCGCAGCGACTGCTGGGCGCAGAGACGACATTTGCCGGCGTCGAGCGGCTGCGTTTCCCCACCCTGCTGCTGCCCGGCGACCGCTTCGAGATGACGCTCGAACATCGCCTCAAGGATGGCCAGCAGAGTCTGCGAGTGCAGTGCCTCGGCCAACGCGGCGAGCATATGTCGGGCCGTGTTCTGCTCTATGTATCCGATTCGGCGGAGGACAACGATGTCGGGTGACGATTCGGCTCGCGTCGCGCTGCTGGTCCCGGTTTACAACCACGCCGGGGCAATCGCCCATACGCTCGAGCACCTCAAGGCACTCGCGCTGCCGATCATTCTCGTCGACGACGGTAGCGATGCCGAGTGCGCCGCCGTGCTCGATACGCTGGCGCAGGCGCCGGATGTCGACCTGGTGCGGCTGGCCGCCAACCGCGGCAAGGGCGCGGCCGTTCGCAGCGGTCTCGCCCGGGCCGCCGCGCGGGGCTTCACCCACGCGCTGCAGGTCGATGCCGATGGCCAGCACGAAGCGCAGGACCTGCCGGCTTTCGTGCGCCATCTAAATGCCACCGACGAATGTCTGCGCATCGGCTATCCGCGCTTCGATGACAGCGTGCCCAGGCATCGCTTCTACTCGCGCTACATCACGCACTCGCTGGTGTGGCTGGCCACGCTCTCCTTTGCGCTGCGCGACACGATGTGCGGGGTCAAGCTCTACCCGATCGCGGCCGTCAATCGGCTGATCGCGAACCACCCCTGCGGCGACCGCATGGAGTTCGACACCGAATTGCCGGTTCGCTGGGTCTGGCAAGGCGGCCGCGTCGAGAACCTGCCGGTGCGCGTGCGCTACCCGGTCGACGGTGTTTCGCATTTCGCGCTGTGGCGCGACAACGTCCTGCTCGCCGGCATGCATCTGCGTCTCGTCACCGGCATGCTCAAGCGGCTTCCCGCATTGCTCGGCCGCCGTCAGCAAACACTTTCATGATCCGGGCAACCTCATGACACCAGCCAACAGCGATCCCCAGCACTGGTCACGCATCAAAGAGAGCGGCAGCGCGGCCGGTGTGCGCACGATGGTATGGATTCGCCGCCGCCTGGGGCGACTGCCGTTCCAGATCATGATGGTACTGGTCGTGGCCTATTTCTACGTCGCGCACCGGCTGCATAGACGGGCTTCGAAGACCTACCTCGCCCGCCTGTGGCAACATCGGTTCGGTCGGCGCCCCCGACATCCGAGTTGGCTCTGTCTGCGCCATTTCTGGAGTTTCGGCCAGAGCCTGATCGACAAGATCGATGCCTGGAGCGGCACGCCGCCGACGCTGCGCTTCGAAGGGGGCGCGCGCGAAACCTTCCTGGCGGCGGTGAACAGCGGCCGCGGCGGCGTGCTTTACGTGTCCCACGTCGGTAATATCGAGATCTGCACGGCGATGAGCGATCTGCGCGAGGACTTCCGCGCGACGCTTTTGATGCACACCTACAACGCGCGACAGTTCGACGAAGTGCTGGCACGCTCGACGCATCGCGCCAATCCGCCCGAGATCATCGAAGTGAGCGAGATCACCCCCTCGACGGCGATGAAGCTCGGGGCGCGCATCGCCGAGGGCGGCTTCGTGGTGATCGCCGCCGACCGGGTACCCATCAGTGACAGCGGCCGCGCCCGCACGCTGGACTTTCTCGGCCACCCCGCGCGCTTTCCCGAAGGGCCGTTCTGGCTGGCCGCGCTGCTGCGCTGCCCCGTCTACACCATCGGCTGCTTTCGCGAGGAGAAGGGCTATCGCGTCGATTTCGAGCGCTTCGACGATACCAGCGCCCTCGGCCGGCGCGAGCGCGACGCCTGGATCGGCGAGGCGATGCAGCGCTACGTGGTCTGGCTGACGCGACAGTGCGAGTCGACACCGCTGCAGTGGTTCAACTTCTTTCCCTTCTGGCTCGATAGCAGCCCCGCCGATACGTCTCGGGACGACGAAACGCCGACCACATGAACGGCGCCCGGCTGGCGCACGACCGATCATCATGGCGCAGCGGTTGCGAGACCCACGCCCGACAAGGACGCAAGACGATGTTCAGAACGCTACTGCTGACCCTCCTGACCTGTCTGCCGCTGAGTGCGCAGGCCTTCGATCTCGCGGACCTGCAGCACCAGCTTGCTGCCACCCCGGCGCTGAAGGGAAAGTTCGAGCAGCAGCGCCATCTCGCGGATCTGGACAGCACGCTCGACAGTCACGGCCGCTTCCGCTTCGTGCAGGGCAAAAGCGTCGTCTGGCAGCTCGAATCGCCGGTCGAGGAGCGCATCGAACTGACACCCGAGGCGATCACCAACGGTAGCGGCGACGCCGTGCCACCGGGCGGCGAGCAGGTCGCGCGGCTGTTCCTCCAGCTCCTCGAGGGAGACTGGCAGTCGCTCGAGTCGCGCTTTGCCATCGCGCTCTCCGGCAGCGCGGACGCCTGGCAGGTCGCGCTGACGCCCAAGGCCCAGGCCCTGCGCCAGCGTATCGACCACATCGATCTGAAAGGCGCCCGCTACATCGACCATCTCGAAATGCACACGCCAAGTGGAGATCGGCTCGAAGTGCGCCTATTCGATCAACAGCCGCTGAACGACACCCCGTGAGCCGAGCGCCCGAGCAACGTCCGGCGGCCGACGGCAAGCGGCATGGCGCTTATCGTCTTGCCGGCTGGCTGTGGCTCTCCATCCTCGTCGCCTGCGCCCTGTGGCTTGGCGTCATGCTGCGTCACGGCCTGCCAGCCGATACCGATCTCACCGCCCTGCTGCCGGCGGATCGTCAGGTGCCGCTGATCGAGGCCGCCGACCGTCAGCTGGGGAGCGGTTTCGAGAACCGCTTTCTCCTGCTGCTCGGCGCCGATGACCGCGTTGCCGCGACCGAAGCGCTAGGCCAGTCGCTGCAGACGCTGGTCGACTCGGACCAGCTTGCCGCCATCGACTGGCGCGAGCTGGACCTCGCCGACGACGACCCCCATGACTGGATGGGCGCCTGGCGCTACCGCCTGCTGACACCGGCATGGCAGCAGGCCATCCACAGCGACGGCGGCCAGTCGCTGGTAACGCCGGCGCTGCGTCGACTGTTCTCTCCCACTGCGCGGCCCGACCCGGTCGCCGATCCGTTCGGCCTGCTGGATGCCTGGCTTTCGCGACTGCCCCAGAGCCCGATCGGCGCCAGCGACGGCCTGCTGACTCTCGAGGCCGACGGACAGACTTTCAGCGTGCTGATCGGCAAGCTGACAGGGTCGCCGTACGATCTCGGCATGCAAGCCGCGTTACACCAGACTCTTGAACGTTTTCAGCAGACCCACCCGCAAGCCGAACTGCTGCGCTCCGGACTGGTGTTCCACGCGGCGGCCGGCGCCCGTCAGGCGCGTCACGAGATGTCGACCATTGGCGCCGCCTCGCTGATTGGCGTGCTGTTGATCATCGGCTTCGTGTTCCGCTCTCCGCGAGTGCTGGCACAGCTCATGGTGCCGCTGCTGGCCGGTTCGCTGTTCGCGCTGACGCTGACGCTCGGGCTCTTCGGCCGACTGCACGTACTGACGCTCGCCTTCGGCGCCAGCCTGATCGGCATCGCCATCGACTACGTGCTCCATCTCCAGAGCGACCGAGCCATCGAAGGCGCCGGTTTTCGTCTACGTCGCCTGATGCCGAGCCTTGCGTTCGGCCTGATCTCGAGCGTCATCGCCTACGCCGCCCAGGCGCTGACGCCAATGCCCGGCTTGCGCCAGATGGCAGCCTTCGCCGCGTTCGGCCTGGTCGGCGCCTGGCTCAGCGTCGTGCTGTGGCTGCCCCGCTTTCGCCTGCACGCCTCGCCGTTCACCGCCCGACTGGCCGAGCGCTGGTGGCGACTGTGTCAGCCGCGCTGGCGTCTTTCACCCTGGCTGGCCCTCGGCGCCGCCGTGGCAATGGTCGCGCTCTGCCTGGGCAAGCTGCAAAGCGACGACTCGCTCGAGCTGCTCAACCCCTCGCCGGCGGATCTGATGCAGCAGGAGGCGCGGGTGCAGCAGCTGCTCGACCGCGATACCGGAAGCCGTTACCTGCTGGTTCGCGCCAAGACGTCGGAGGCGCTGCTGAGCCGCCTCCATGCGCTCGACCGCACACTGGACGCGGCGATCGCCGATGGTCTCGGCATCGACTATCAGTCACTGGCGCGCTCCGTACCGCCCGCGGCGATTCAGCAGGCGAATCTGGCGCGGGTACGCACGCTCTACGGCAAGCCGCTGGAGGCGCTGATTGCCACAGCCGGTCTCTCGCCGGACGTCGCCGAACGCGCGCGGGAGCGGCTGGACGAGGCTCCCCGTCTGACGCTGGAAGCGTGGCTGCAGACCCCACTGGGCGAACTGCAGAAGCGATTGTGGCTCGGACGGACGCCCGCCGGCGATATCGCGGCGACCATCGTCATCAGCGGCGCTCGGGACGCCGCCACTACCGCACGGCTCGAGCGGATCGCCGCCTCCCAGCCGCAGACCGTCTACGTCGATCGGCTCAGCCGCATCGGCCGACTGCTCGCCGAGCTTCGCCACCACACCGCCGGCTGGGTCGCACTGGCCATGGCGTTGATGAGCGTGGCACTGATCTGGCGTTACCGCCGTCAGGCCTGGCGTGTGCTCGTGCCACCGTTCGGCGCCACGCTGATCGTACTGAGCGCCTTCGCGCTGTTCGGCGTACCGCTCAACATCTTCAACCAGCTCGGCCTGCTGCTGGTATTGGGCATCGGGCTGGACGCCGGTATCTTCAACGTCGAGCATGCTCGAAAGCCGTCGGCGTGGCTCGCGATCACGCTCTCGTCGCTGACCAGCGTGCTGGCTTTCGGCATGCTGACCTTCAGTGCCACGCCAGCGCTGCACTATCTGGGCCTGACCTGCCTGATCGGACTGGCCAGCGTCTGGCTGCTGGTGCCCTGGGTGAGACCGCTCGATGGCGCCACGACGATGGATCGCGAGAACACCCTCAACCGCGGAGAGCCTCGACATGGCTGAGACTAAGGATCTCGAAACGGCCGGCGTGCATGACCACGACGTCATCGTCATTGGCGCCGGACCTTCCGGGGCCACCGCCGCGGCGCGCCTGGCCGCCGAGGGGCACGACGTGCTGGTGATCGAGCGCGCCCATTTCCCCCGCTTCTCGATCGGTGAAAGCCTGCTGCCGCAGTGCATGCAGCACCTGGAAGAGGCAGGACTGCTCGAGACCGTCCTCGCCGCCGACTATCAGCCCAAGAACGGCGCCGCTTTCACGCGTGGCGGCGTCGAGACGGCGATCGACTTTCGCGAGAAGTTCACCCCCGGCTGGGGCACCACCTTCCAGGTCGAGCGCGCCGACTTCGATCAGCGATTGATCGACGCCGCACGCCAGAAAGGCGCCGAAGTGATGTTCGGCGCCCAGGTCACCGCCTTTCATGCCGACTCGCAACGGCCGGCCGTCGAATTACGCACCGAAGATGGTGAATCACATCGACTCGGCGCGCGCTTCGTGCTCGATGCCAGCGGCTATGGCCGCGTGCTCGCGAGGCTCGAGGGGCTCGAACGCGACCCGCGTCAGGATTCGCGCTGCGCGCTCTTCACGCATGTCCAGACCGCGTTCTCTGCCCCTGATCACGACCGCGAAAAAATTCTGATCGGCGTGCATGCCGACGACCCCGGCATCTGGTACTGGCTGATTCCGTTCCGCGATGGCCGCGCCTCGGTCGGCGTCGTCGGCGACGCCGCCAGGCTCGATGCGCTGGCCGCCGACGCCGGCCCGATGGCAGGCGAGGAAGACCGGCAAGGCGATGATGACAGCGCTCGCCTCGAACAGCGCTGGCGTGCGCTCATCGCGACCGAGCCTCGCTTCCGCGAACTTCTACAGGGCGCGGACCTCCTGCGCCCGGTGGCCGAGCTACGCGGCTACTCGGCCGACGTCACGCGGTTGACCGGTCCCGGCTACGCCCTGCTCGGTAACGCGGGAGAGTTTCTCGACCCGGTCTTCTCCTCTGGCGTCACCATCGCGCTGCGCTCCGCCAGCCTGGCCGTGCCGCTGGTCGAACGCACGCTCGATGGCACCGAAGTCGACTGGGCGAATGAGTTCGAGACGCCGCTGCGGGAAGGCATCGACACCTTCCGCGCCTTCGTCGATGCCTGGTACGACGCCAGCCTGCAGACGATCATTTTTCACGAAGATGCGCCCGCCGAGCTCAAGGCGCGCATCAGCGCCGTGCTGGCAGGCTATGCGTGGGATCGATCGAATCCGTTCGTGAAGGCGCCGCGCAAGCATCTCGACACGCTGGCCGCGCTGTGTCGGCTGCGCGCCGGTGCGACGCCGACGATCGAGGAAGCGCCATGATTCGACCGACTCTGCGCTTGGCATTTCAGGTGGCGGCGCTCGT
>NZ_BMZI01000003.1:96703-131077 GCF_014652715.1 Salinicola rhizosphaerae
TATACCGGAAGACGGCGAGGCGCGGACGCTGATCGCCTTCATCCGCATCGATCCAGTACAGCTGCGTGCCGTGCTGGTCACACCTTACGGCCAGCGCCTGACCACGCTGGTACGCGATGCCGATGGCGCCCAATTCGAAGCCGGCGACGCCCCCGGCGAGCCACCGCTGCCGATTCCGCCGGCCTGGCTTGCGTCGCGACTCGAGTGGAGCCTGTGGCCACTGGACGCCCTCCAGCACGTTTTCAAAGGCAGCGCATGGCGCGCCAGCGAGGACGGCGCCAGTCGCGAGATTTTCTATCACGGCAAGCTTGCCGCGCGGATCACGCCCGCGCCTGATCGTAACCACCCGCAGACGCTGACCCTGGACGATCGTCAGGGCGATTACCGGCTGACGATCACCCCGTTCGAGGAGAATGGCGACCCATGACCGCCCCCTTTCCCTGTCGCCTATCTCGCCCCGGGGTCGTCTGCTCGCTCGGCGGCGACGAGGCTGCCATCGCCCACGCGCTCTTTGCCGGTGAGCGCGGGCTGACGATGAGCGATCTCTTCACGCCAGGCCGGCCGCTGCCGCTCGGCCAGGTCGACGCGTCGCTGCCCGACGACCGCGACTGGCCGACACCTCACCGCTCGCGCAACAACCGCCTGCTCGCCCATGCGCTCGCGCAGCTCGAGCCCGAGATCGCCAGCGCCATGGCGCGCTGGCCGTCGTCACGCATCGGCGTGGTCATCGGCACCAGTACTTCGGGTATCGGCGAAACCGAGCTTGCCCTGGCCGCCAGCGGTCGCGAAGGCCCGCTGCCGGCCACGTTCGACTATGCGCGCCAGGAACTCGGCGCACCGGCGCGCTTCATCGCCGAGCGGCTGAGCCTCGATGGCCCTTGTTACGCGCTCTCGACCGCCTGCAGCTCCAGCGCCAGAGCGCTCGCCAGTGCCCGACGCCTGCTCAAGAGCGGCCAGTGCGATGCAGTGATCGCGGGCGGCGCGGACAGCCTGTGCAAGCTCACGGTCAACGGCTTTTCCAGTCTGGACGCTGTCAGCGACCGGCCGAGCCATCCGTTTTCGGCGCACCGCGACGGTATCAATCTCGGCGAGGCGGCAGCGCTGTTCGTGGTCACCTCGGAATCCGGCGGCATTCAGCTGGCTGGCGCCGGTGAAAGCGCCGATGCCCATCACATCTCGGCACCGCGCCCGGACGGCAGCGGCGCGGTCGACGCGATGCGCCAGGCGCTCGATATGGCCGGCCTCGCGCCTGGCGATATCGACTACCTCAACCTCCACGGCACCGGCACCCCGCTCAACGATGCCATGGAGTCCGCCGCGGTCACGGCACTGTTTCCGACGCCGCCGGCCTGCAGCTCGACCAAAGCGCTCACTGGCCATACGCTAGGCGCTGCCGGCGCGCTGGAGGCCGCCTTCTGCTGGCTGGCGCTGACGCACGCCCGCTTGCCGCGCCATGTCTTCGACGGCGATGAAGACCCGGATATCGCCTCGTTGCCGCTGATCACGGCGCCAGTCGAGCGGCCACTACGTCACGCGCTCAGTTCGAGCTTTGCCTTCGGCGGCAGCAACGCGAGTCTGCTGCTGTCGCGTACCGACACCCCGGAAGACGATTCATGACGCGACGCACGCTGCCCTGTGCCATCGAGCCACTGATTCCTCACGCCCGTGGCATGTGCCTGTTGACGCGCTTGCTCGCGGCCACCGACGACACGGCGACGACCGAGGCGCTGACGAGACGTGACGATCTATTCGCCACCGTCGACGGCATCCCCGCCTGGGTCGGCATCGAATGGCTGGCGCAGAGCGTGGCGGCCTGGTCCGGCTACCGCGCAGAGGCGCAAGGCGAATCACCGGCAACGGGCCTGCTGCTCGGCAGCCGGCGCTATCGCAGTCGCCTGCCGACGTTCCCCTTTGATCGGCGCGTGCGCGTCGAGATTCACGTCGATTTCGTCGCCGACAACGGCGTTACTCAGGTAAACGGCTCGCTGCACTGGGCAGATGACGCCGACGCCTTGCCGCTGGCCGAGGGCTCGCTGACGCTCTATCGGCCCGGCGGCTAAAGCCTTATCGAACCCGAAGCCGATATGTCGTCGCCTCGAGTCCTTCCCATCAAACAAGCCCTGCCAAGCGAGGTCGCATGAGCGCATCCGACACCGACACCATTCTCGTCACCGGTGCCAACCGGGGCCTGGGCGCCGCGATCGCGAAGCGTCTCGCGCAGGACGGTTTCGACCTGGTCCTGCACTGTCGTCGACCGGGAAGCGACATCGATGCGGTACGCGAAGCCGTCGAGGCAACCGGCCGGCGCGCGCGACTCGTCCACTTCGACGTCACCGAGCGCGAGCGGGTACGTGAGACCCTGGAGGCGGACATCGCCGAGCACGGCTGCTATTTCGGCGTGGTCTGCAACGCCGGCATTACGGCCGACAATGCCTTCCCCGCGCTGACCGACCACGACTGGGACAGCGTGATGCGCACCAACCTGGACGGTTTCTACAATGTGCTGCACCCACTGGCAATGCCCTTGGTCAGACGCAGAAGACCGGGGCGGATCGTCACGCTGTCGTCGCTTTCGGGGATGATCGGCAACCGCGGCCAGGTCAACTACAGCGCAGCCAAGGCGGGTATCATCGGCGCCAGCAAGGCGCTGGCGGTGGAGCTGGCCAAGCGCAGGATCACGGTCAATTGCGTGGCGCCCGGCTGGATCGATACGGACATGACCGAGTCGCTGTCGGCCGAAGAGCTACGTCGGCTGATTCCCATGCAGCGGGCCGGCACGCCTGACGATGTCGCCGCCGCGGTGAGCTTTCTCTGCTCGAAGGATGCGGCCTACATCACGCGGCAGGTGATCGCGGTCAATGGCGGCATGTTCTAGCGGTCAAGATTCCGGCACAGCGGCCGATAGAGCGATATCGGCGTCACTCGCCTTCCGACGGAATCCTCCATGAAATCCGGTCTCTCCATCGCGCTGATCGTGGTCGTGCTGCTCGCCACGGCCGCCGGCGGCATGCTCGCCAGCGATCTCGCATGGCCGCTGCCGACACAGGCGCTGGCGCCTTTGGGTCTCTATCTGTTGGCACTGGTGCTGGCAGGATGGCTATGCGTGCAGCTGATCATTCTGACTCGCGGCTTGGGGCAGCAGCAGCAAGCGCTGCAGGAGAGTCAGCGCGCGGTTCAGCGCCAGCTCGAATCGGCCGAACTCTCGCAGCTCATGGGGCAGTTCGTGCAGCATGCCGAAACGCTGCTGGAAAAAGAGAGTCTCGACCCTAACAAGCGTAATGTGATGCGCTGCCTGGCGGTGGACGCGCTGCGCGGCAATACCGGCCGGGGCGATGTCAATTACACCCGGCTGGCCCGCCTGTTCGAATGGCTAAATACGGAAGCCCAGCGCCACGAGCAGGATGCCCACCGCCTGCAACTCATGCGACCGACGCTGATGCAGTACGCCGAGACCGCCGCGCAGCTCTGCCGAGTCGGCGAAAGCCAGCCCGAGAAATTGGGCCGCTTTCTTGCCCATCAATCCACATCACCCAAGCCAGACGCGGATTGAGCGGCTCAGGCACATGGCTGACTGCCCGGTGCGGGGCTCAGCGCAGCACCAGCACTGCCGTCGAGGTCTGACGCAGCATGGCCGTCGTGGTACTGCCGACGAGTAGTTGACGAATACGCGAGTGCCCGTAGGCGCCCATGATGGTCAGATCAATGGCGTGCTGCTGGGCATAATCGGCGAGGACCTCGTCGACCTCACCGGCGACAATCTCGCCCTCCGCCTGCACCTGCCCATCACGCAGTCGGTCGAGCGCCCAGCCGAGCTGTGCGCGCTGATCGTCGGTGCCGGCACCGACCATGACGACATGGCAGACCAGACCGTTGAGCAACGGGCTGTCGGCGATCATTTCGACGCCCTTGCGGGTGGTCCGACTGCCATCGAACGCGAGCAGCAAGCGCGTCGGCGCTTCGAATCGCGCCGGCGTGACCAGAATCGGAGTCTGCAGCGTTCGCACCACACGCTCGAGATTGCTGCCGAGATGCGCCTGCGCCTCTTCGGCCGATTCTCCACGCTTGCCCAATACGACCAGCCGCGTCTGCGCCTCGCGCGCCACCAGAGATTCGATCAGGTCGCCGTGACGTAGCGCTGTCTCTACGGCGATCTCACCCTGCGAGCGCCGTACCTGGGCACTAGCCGCTTCCAGCAGTTCCCGACCGTGTTGCTGAGCCAGCCTGGCCCGTTGCGCGTCCAGCTCGGTCAACTGCTCGCGCAGATGCTCCCGGCTGCCTAACCCGATCTGACCGCTGGCATCTCGGTTTTCCACCGTCGTGGTTTTACCGAGCACGTGCATCAGCTCCAGCGGCGCCCCCAGCCGCCCGGCAGCCCAACCGGCGGCCGCGCAAACCCCAAGCGCATGGGGCGAATCATCGATACAGGCCAGAACGTGGCGTTCGCTCATGGAACTCTCCTGAAGACTGATTAGGGAACGGTACGGTCCGACGTACCGCTGGTGAAGACAAGACAGGTCCTCGCATCCCATCGGCGAGCGATGTGAAGTACAAGGCGCGCGCCGCGCAGGAATCCGAGCATATGGGGTATATGTGAGGGTTCCCAGCAACGCGCAACGCCGTAATTCCTTCGCGCAGCCATGGGGCTAGTGCCCCATCAGCTTCTCGACGGCCTCCGGCTTGTCATGCACCCCGAACCGATCGACCAGCGTCGCGCTTGCCTGATTCAAGCCGACGACCTCGACCTCGGTCCCCTCGCGGCGGAACTTGATCACCACGTTGTCGAGCGCCTCGACGGCCGTGATGTCCCAGAAGTGCGCGCGCGAGACGTCGATCGTGACATGCTCGATCGCCTCCTTGAAATCGAAACCGGCGTTGAAGCGCGTGGTCGAAGCGAAGAACACCTGCCCCACGATCTCATAGTTGCGTGTCTTGCCATCGTCGTCCATGCGACTCCCGATGTAGAGAATCTGGCCCACCTTGTTGGCGAAGAAGAGCGACGCCAGCAGCACACCGACCAGTACACCGATCGCTAGATTATGCGTGGTCACGACCACCGCGACCGTGGCGAGCATCACGATGTTGGTCGAAAGCGGGTGGCGGCGCAGGTTGCGGATCGACTCCCAGCTGAAGGTGCCGATCGAGACCATGATCATCACCGCGACCAGCGCGGCCATCGGAATCTGCGACACCCAATCGCCGAGGAAGACCACCAGAATCAGCAGGAAGACACCGGCGACGAACGTCGAGAGCCGCGTACGGCCGCCCGACTTCACGTTGATCACCGACTGGCCGATCATCGCGCAGCCGCCCATGCCGCCGAGCAGGCCGGAGACGACGTTGGCCAGCCCCTGCCCCTTGCACTCGCGGTTCTTGTCACTGTCGGTATCGGTCAGCTCATCGACGATGGTCGCCGTCATCATCGACTCGAGCAGGCCTACCACGGCGATCGCCAGCGAGTAGGGAAAGATGATGGTCAGCGTCTCGAAGTTGAGCGGCACGTCCGGCCACAGGAACATCGGCAGCGAATCCGGCAGCTCGCCCATGTCGCCCACCGTATGAATGTGCATACCGCTGACCATGTAGACGACGGTCAGCACCACGATGCAGACCAGCGGCGATGGCAGCGCCTTGCCGATGACCGGCACGTAAGGGAAGAGATAGATGATGCCGAGTCCGGCAGCCGTCATCGCATAGACATGCCAGGTCACGCCGGTCAGCTCCGGCAGCTGCGCCATGAAGATCAGAATGGCCAGCGCGTTGACGAAGCCTGTCACGACCGAGCGCGAGACGAAGCGCATCAGATTGCCGAGCTTGAGATAGCCGAAGACGATCTGCAAAAGCCCGGTCAGCACGGCAGTGGCCAGCAGATATTGCAGGCCATGATCACGAACCAGCGTCGTCATCAACAGCGCGGTCGCCCCGGTCGCCGCCGAGATCATTGCCGGGCGACCGCCGGCAAATGCGATCACCACCGCCATCGAGAACGACGCATAGAGACCGATTTTCGGGTCGACACCGGCGATGATCGAAAAGGCGATCGCCTCCGGGATCAGCGCCATCGCGACGACGGCACCCGCCAGCACGTCGGCGCGAACGTTGGAGAACCACTGTTGTTTTATCGAATCGAGCATCTGTATTTCCTTGAAAGATCGCGGCCGACTTTGAAACACCTCATGACAGACCGAAAGACGGAGTAGGCCTCGCCTGGCCGATAGATCTCGGCAGCCGCCACCGACATGGCGGTGAACGAGTGAGGTCGGCCATGGCACCTGCTTCGGGTCGAACAAAGGTAAGTCGAGTTGCCAATAGAAGCACGTCAGGTCGAGTAAAAACCGAACGGCAAAACGAGACGCCAGCGCTTCGAGCGCAGCGTCAGGCGCGCAAGAATACGCGCGAAGGAGGGGCGAAAACCTAGGGTGGCGTCATCTGACCGATGACGCTGATGTGCTGTGAGGTCATATCGAAATGGCCGAGAGAATGACAGTCATGAAGCGGATCGAGCGCGGGAGTCTAGCACGAAAGTCGTAACTCCCCCACCGGAACACCCGTTTCAGTCAGACTGGGTTTCCAGAAACCGCTGCATCGCCTCGACGGTGGCGTCGCTGCAGTGGTGCTCGATCCCTTCGGAATCGGCTTCGGCAACGTGGGGCGGCACGCCGAGCTTGAGAAGCGTCGACAGCACCAGCTGGTGGCGAGCCTCGACCTTCTCGGCAAGCTCCCGCCCCTTGTCGGTAAGAAAGACGCCGCGATAGGGCCGCGCCTCCGCCAGGCCGTCGCGCTTGAGCTTGGCGATGACCTTGGAGACGGCGGCCGCGCTGACGCCGAAACGCTCCGCCAGATCGCTGGCCCGCGCTTCCCCATGATCACGATGCAGCTGCGCGATCTCCTCCACATAGTCCTCCACCAGTTCCTGCTGATGGTCGAGACGCGTCCGTTCGAAACGGGCGTAGCGTGGGCGTGGTGCAGACATGGCGCTCTCGTCGTGGGGCATGGGGGTAACACAGCGGCAGGCCGCCATTGTGCCACGGTTAAGGCAGCCTACAGCAACTCAAAGGCCAACACATACCCATTCAGCGCAATGATGATCGCGGCAATGACACAGCCCAGCAGCGTGACCCAGCGCCGATTGACCAGATTGCCCATCAATCCGTGCTGCGCCGTGAAATGAATCAGCGGAATCAACGCGAAGGGAATGCCGAAGCTCAACACTACCTGACTGGCCACCAGTACCTGCTGCTCCGGGAAGCCGAGCATGATCACCACGATCGCCGGCAGCATGGTCAGCAGACGTCGCAGCCAGATCGGGATCGTGAATCCCACGAAGCCCTGCATCACCACCTGGCCGGCCATGGTGCCGACGATCGACGATGACAGCCCCGCGAGCAGCAGCGTGAAGCCGAACAGCGTACTGGCCAGATCGCGGTCCATCAGCGGCGCCAGTAGCTGGTAGCTCTGCTCGATCGACGCCACGCCGGTACGGCCGTTGTCGAAAAAGACCGCAGCAGCCAGCGCCAGCATCGACAGATTGATGATACCGGCGATCCCCATGCCGATGATCACGTCCCAGCGGTAATAGCGCATGGCGCGCTTGCGCTGCTCGTCGGTCTTGGCCGGAACGCGCCGCTGAGAGAGCGACGAATGCAGATAGATGACGTGAGGCATCACCGTGGCACCGAGAATACCGGCGGCAAGGAATACCGCGTAGCCGTCCGGAAAATGGGGGAGCAGCAGCCCTTCCAGCGCCGGCGCCGCATCCGGCTGGCCCATCACGATCTGCGCCACGAAACCGGCGGCCACCGCCAACAACATGCTACCGATGATGATCTCCAGTAGACGAAACCCGAAGCGCTGCATGTAAAGCGCCGCGTAGGTGATGGCACCGGTCAGCAGCGCACCTTCCAGCATCGAGAGCCCGAAAAGTAGGTTGAATGCCAGCGCCGCCCCCAGAAATTCGGCGAGATCCGTGGCGATCGCGACCAGTTCGGCCTGAACCCAGTAGAGCCACACCAATGGGCGCGGATAACGTTCACGGATCATCTCCGCCAGATTCTTGCCGGTGGCGACCCCGAGGCGGACTGACAGGGTCTGGATCAGCATCGCCATCAGATTGGCCCAGAGCACCACCCACAGCAGCACGTAGCCGTAGCGCGAACCCGCCTCGATGTTGGTCGCGAAGTTACCCGGATCGATATACGCGACCGCGGCTACCAGCGCCGGCCCGAAGAACGGCAGGAACCGTCCAACCGCAGAGCGTCGGCGGCCCAGCGGCGAACTCGTCTCGTTTTGGGAATCAATCAGCGTATCGGACACGGAAATCACTCGAGCTTCGTCAACATGACGAGCGCACCAGGCGCCACGCCAGATCCACGTCTGGGGGCGTGATGATGCCTCGGTTATCAATTTAAACCATGGTTGACAAGATATACCCGAGTTTCGTGAGACGCAATGCGATAGCGTGGTGAGTTATTTCAATGGGGGTGATATCGATGAGTCCAACTGAACCTTGTGGACGCAAGATGGGCGCCCTGCCGGCGCCCATCTTTCTCCTCGTCTCGATCAGAACGTTTTCGACAGCTTCACAAATCCACCATCGCTCTCGTAGCCATCTCCCGACGCGCCGCGATATTCCAATCGCGCTTCGAAGCCGCTGTCGTTGCCAAGAGAGATTCCAGCACCGTACCTGGCCAGCGTGTCGGGCATCGAGACGGTGGAACTGAAGCGGGAATCGCTCTCTGCCCCCTTGAAGTCGGCGTGACTCTCCCAGTCATCCGCGCTGGAGAAGCTCACCCCGGCTTCGCCGAAACCGGCAAGCGTCCACGCGCTGCCGATCGGCAGGCCGGCCCCGAATTCCAGCGCTGGCGTCGTGATCAACGCTGTCTGACTCGCGTCCTCGACCACGAGATCCAAGATACCGGCACCGCTCTCGTCATAGCCCGAGGCGCGCACGTGCACCAGATCGAGATCGAGCTTCGGCTTGAGATAGGCCGCCCCCAGCGATGCCGTATAGGCAGCGCGCAGCCGCGCGCCGACGGTCGTGATGTCCGTGGTGCCTTCGGCCGTGGCGCCGAACGCCGGAATCCGGATGTGGCGCTCGGTATCGTATTCCCCATAGCTACCGGTCAAACCGGCGGAGAGTGCCAGATTGCCGATGTCACGGGTCAGCGATATCCCGGCGTACCCTGATGTGCCCTCGGCGCTGGAGAGGCCGTCGCGCCCGTCCAGATCGGCGTCACCGCCGCCAGCGGTGAATCCGAGCGTCAACGCCGGCGCGACGCGGATCTGGCCACCGAAGCCAACCCCGCGGATGTCGCCCTGATACCCGCCGGTGCCGTCCTGACTGAGATTGTCAGTGGCCACGCCCGCCCAGAAACAGTTGCCACCGTTCTCGGTCACCACCGCGCCGGCGCGCACGCCGCACTCCATGGCGTCATCCAGCCACGAGCTCGTCTGCATCACCTGTGCCGCAGCGATCGCCTGGGCGCTGCCCATCGACATCGACGCCAGCCCCTCGGCGTAGCGCTCACCACCATCTTCATCAGTCGAGAGCGCGTTCACCTGCCCTAGCAGCGCTGCGAAGCCGTTGGTTGCCCCTTCGTCGTAGAGCGCATCGAGACGCTCGCCCACCGCCTGCTGGTTGTCGTCGAGTCCATCGAACGCGGAAGCGAAGCGGGTGTCTGCAATACCGACTCGCGTCACGCCATCCTCAACTTCGCTCATGAAGTCGACCGCTGGCGTATCCACGACATCGAGCGACCCGGTGGTCGCCCCCGAGACGCTGAGCACATCGATGGCCTGCGTGGGCGCGAGGGTCGAGGCGAGCACCTCGACTCGGCCGTCGAGCGTCGCGTCGCCGTCGATATCCAGTCGATCAGCCGTACCCTGTTCGAAATCGGCGGCGATCCTCAGGCGACCGCTGTCGGTCTGTTCGAAATCGCCGGTCAGCGTCGCAACGTTACCGCCGGTCGTACCCTCGTCCGCGCTACTCAGCACGCCCACCGTGCCCGCGTTGACGAGATCGGCCTGCGATACGTTCTCCAGCAGCCAAGTCGCGCCGGAGGCATTATCAATCTGAATGCTGGGTTCGGGCAGCACGACCAGCAGCGCCACCGGCGCCAAACCTTCGGATACCGTACCGCTGCCGTCCAGGCTCTGGCTGCCGCCGTAGGCGTGAATGCCGCCATAGATCGCACCCTGATTGTGAATCGCCAGGGTCGGCAAGTAGCTGGCCTGAGTGCTGAACAGGACGGCAGAGCCACGCGCCGTGCCATCTGTCCCGCCGCCGGCACTGATGACGCCTTCCTTGCCCACGGTCAGCACGTTGCCCTGCCCTTCGCTAAAGGCGACCGCGGCACCGTTTTTGCTGCCCCCCGAGACCTGACCCTCGACGTTCACGCTGATCTTGCCGTTATAGCGTGACCCCATCGACTGGGCGAAGATCCCGTAGGAGTTGACGCCCTGAGTCGTCAGGGTTCCGCGCTGCGTCACGTCGACATTACCGCCCGACGCCTCTGCGTTACCCGTGGCGCCTGCATGCAGGGTGCCGTCGCTACCTCCATATAAGCCACCGCCGCCGCCAATGGATTGCGCGATGATCCCATAGGCACCGTCACCGGTCGTGGTGATCGCGGCATCTGTCGTCACGGAGACATATTCACCGTCACCCGAAGGACCACTGCCAGTCCCGAAGCCGACCCGCTGGGTGGATATTTGATTACCGCTGATGTTGCCGGCGATACCGCCGCCACCGCCCACCGACTGCGCAATGATCGCGTGCGCACCTTCGCCGGATGTCGCAATACTGCCACTGGTCACGTCAACAAATACCTGTCCACCGTTCCCGCTGGCACCCAGCGCGTCGGAACCCAACTCCACGCTAAGCAGGCTGTCGGTAGAAGCTGCCCCGCCGATACCGCCACCACCGCCGATCGACTGCGCCACGATGCCGAACGCGCGATCTCCGAAAGTCTGCAACTGTGTTCCTGTAGTCAGGTCGACCTGGCCGCCGTTGCCGGAAGCCCCACCGCTGCCACCAACGGCCACCTCGAGATCAAGATCGAGACGCAGGTCGGACTGGCTCGAACTGCCGCTGCCGCCGACGCCACCACCGCCGCCGACAGACTGCGCCATGATACCGTAGGCATCGTCGCCGTCGGTATTGACCCGCAGGAAGCTGCCGTTGCCGATGGTGATATCGCCGCCTTTGCCCGCTGGTCCGCCGTCGCGGCCGACACTTCCGCCCACCGAGATTCGCCCACCCGCCTGCTCAGAGCCATCGCCGGACTGGCCGCCGCCGCCGCCGACAGACTGCAGCAGCACACCGTGGGCCGCGTAGCCATGGGTGGCCACGCGGGAACGGCCGCCGATATCGTTGAAGAACACGTTGATATTGCCGCCGTCACCGCCGCCGCCGCCCTTGCCGCCGACCGCCATGTCCAGATCCGCCTTCGCGTTCGACCCCTTGGCCAGCGCCGTTCCACCTATCCCGCCGCCGCCACCGATCGACTGCGCGACGATCGCGTCGGCCCAGTCGCCGTGTGTGGTGATGGTGGTGTTGAAGCTGATCGGCTGGTCCCCGCCGATATCACCGCCGTCGCCGCCACTGGCGCCATTGCCTCCGATCGCAGCTGTCACGCTCAGGGTCGCCGGATCGTCGTCCGGGTCGTCCGAGTCGTCATCGCTTTCGTCAGCGATGTCGTTGCCCGCCGAACCGGCCAGACCACCGCCGCCGCCTACCGACTGAAGCAGCACGCCATCGGCATCGCCGCCCTCGGTGTTGATCGTCGCGTTGAGGCCGTTCTTCGATGAGATATCGCCACCGACACTGCCGGAGCCGCCGCTGGCGCCCACGCTGAGGCCGAAAGTGAGCTTGATGTCGGTAGGGTCGCTCTGCGTGTCGTCGGGCGTGGTCGTGGTCGAGCCGGGATTGTCTGCGTCCGGCACGTCGTCGGCGTCGCCGCCACCGCCGACCGAGAAGCCGACACCCAGACCGATATTGCCGCCTTGCCCGGTTCCGCCGCCCCCGCCAACGGATTGTGCGACGACCCCGCGAGACCCCGAACCATGGGTGTCGATCTGCGTGCCGGAGTCGAGCGAGAGCGCGACATCGCCACCACTGTTGCCGTCGCCGCCAGCGCCGCCGAGACCGATTTTGGCCTTGACGCTGACACCGCCGCCGATCTGCCGGCTGCCCGCGTTGCCGATCCCGCCGTCGCCACCGCCACCACCCACGGACTGCGCCAGAATCGCATTGGCATTGTCGCCCCAGGTGGCGATGGCTGACGTGTCGGCTAACCACACGCTGACCTCGCCGCCCGTGCCACCCGGGGAACCGCCAGCGCCCAGCGCCGTCGACAGCTGAATGGAATCGGTATCGGCGATACCCACGGTCCCGGCGGTGCTGGAAGCGCTCCCCCCGTCCCCGCCCCCCCCGCCGACCGACTGCGCCAGCACGCCATGAGAACCGTCACCGCCGGTCTGCACCAGGCTGCTACCGTGCAGCTCGACACTCGCCTCGCCACCTGCGCCGCCCTTGTTCCCCTTGCCTCCCAGCGCGGTCGCAGCGGAAGCCGCCAGCGACGCCCCTTCACCGGTTGGCACGGCCACGCTCAGCGCATGGGCCGCCGCGGTGCCGCCGCTCCCGCCGCCGCCGCCGATCGACTGCACCGTGACGCCATGCGAAGAGGATGCCTCGACACCCAGCGCCGCACCCGCCTCGTCGAACCCGGTCTGGATCATACTGTCGGTCAATCGCGCGACGGCCTCGCCGCCTTTTCCACCGGCTCCCCCGGTGCCGCCCAGCGCGGTATCGAGTGTCACCCCTACCGAAGCATCGTAGCCGCTGGAGGCGCCACCGCTACCGCCGCCGCCACCGATCGACTGCACCAGAACGGCTCCGGCGTTGGCGCCGCGGGTGGTCACGACGCTGCTGTACAAGTCGAGTTGGCTGGTACCTCCCTTGTTGACGTCGCTGTCGTCTTCAGTCTCTTCGCCGGCGTTGCCGCCGATCTGGATCGCGATCGGTGTCAGGCCATCGGCCGCCAAGGCGTTGCCGCCGTTGCCTCCCCCGCCGCCGATCGACTGGACCATGATTCCCTTGGCGTTCTGGCCGGTGGTCGTCAACTCGAGCTCACGGAAATCGGCGCTGGCCGCGCCACCGGCACCGCCGCCGGACCCGCTCCCGCCAACGGCCACGGTCGCCACGCTCAAGGCCGAAGCGGCATCGACATTGCCGCCGTTGCCCCCGCCGCCGCCGATCGACTGCACGATGACGCCGTGGGCGAATGACCCGGCCGTGCTGATCGCGCTGCCGGTGCCGCTCTCCGGCGCCGCCGAGTCGGGATCGGTGGTTTCGCCGCCGGGATTCGAGACGCTCGGCAGACCGCCGCAGCCATCATAGCTGTTGGTGACGCACGCCACCTTGCCATCGCCGCCGCCGCTGCCCGAGCCGCCGACGCCGACACCGGCGCCCACGGAGGGATTGAACACGTCGCCACCGTTTCCTCCGCCACCACCGATCGACTGCGCCACGAGGCCGTAGGCGGAGTCGCCCTGCGTGGACACGTCGCCGCCCACGTGGAATATCTCCGCCTGGCCGCCATAGCCGCCGGCGCTTCCGCTCCCGCCGACCACCGCAACCCCCGCCGCGCCACCGCCGATCCCGCCGCCGCCGCCGATCGCCTGCACGACGATGCCCGAAGCCGCATCGCCCGATGTCGTGACATCGCCACTGTTGGTGACGTAGGCAGTGCTGGCGTTATTGGCCCCATCCCCGGCGCCACCGCCTACGGACACCGCTCCACCGCTGCTGCCGCCTGCGCCGCCGCCGCCGGAGATCGATTGCGCCAGCACCCCGATCGAGTAGTCACCTTCGGTGGTGATGTCGCCGGTATTGTTCTGCTCGACATCCGCCGCGCTGCCGCCGCCACCGGCGCTGCCACCCAGCGCGATCACCGCGGCGCCGGTTCCACCGGTACCCCCGGAGCCACCGATGGCCTGGGCCAGGAAGCCGTAGGCGTGATCGCCGTGGGTGGTGATGTCGGCGCCACTGGTCGTGGTCACCTTTTCGGCGTTGCCGCCGTTACCGCCGTTGCCAGCGTTGCCGTAGAGAACCTTGACGAAATCGTCGCCGGTACCACCGCCCCCGCCGACCGAGTGCAGCGTGATACCCGCGGCGTAGTCGCCTTGGGTCTCGATCTGCGTGTCCGACGTAGCGTAGACACCGACACTGCCGCCGTTGCCGCCCTTGCCAGCTTTACCGGCGTTACCGCCGCCGATGCCACCGATCGACTGCGCCAGCAGGCCGTAACCGCGATCGCCATCTGTCTCGACGATGCCACTGTCCAGAAGATTGAGCTGGATTCTCCCGCCATAGCCGCCAGCGCCACCTTTGGATTCGCTGTGACCGTTGCCATCGCCTCCGTTGCCGCCATAGGAGCGCGCAACGATTCCGCTTACGTTTTCCCCGGAGACTGCAATCTTGCCGGTAGAATGCTCGACCAGAGTGACGCCGGGGGTGTCCTGCCCACCCTCATTGCGCTGGGCACTGCCAGCTCCCCCGACACCGCCTGTGGTCTCGTCAGCAGAATAGCCGCCGTCACCGCCATGAGACACCGCCAGAATGCCGGCGGACTCGTAACTGCCCACGGCCGCATTGCCGCTCTTAACCAGGGTGATGTCACCGCGGTTGTCGATGGTGATCTCCCTTCCATCCTCGCCCTTGCCACCGGGGTCGCTGTTGTCTTCCGAGCCGCTGCCGTTGCCGCCACTGCTGCGAGCGAATATACCCTGCACGCCATAGGCGCCGTTGCCGGTTTCGCGATAGTAAAGCGTCAGATCCCCCTTATTGGTGACGTTGACAACACCGCCGGTCCCACCGGCGCCGGCCTGGCCCGTGCCATCCGCTCCATCGCCGCCCCGGCCGCCGATGGCTTCCGCGCTGATCGTTCGAGCGAGATCGCTGCCCTCGAAGTCATCGGCCGACGAACCGATGGTAATTGGCGCTTCATTGAGAACGGTTACGGTCTTGCTATCGCCTCCATTGCCGCTCAACTGATCGCCGAGCGCGGCTCTGTTGAAGGGGCCGCCGTTGCCTGCGTGACTCTGGGCAAATAGCCCCGCGACCATGCCGATACCGCCGAAATCGGCATTACCCTCGATGGTGATGGCGGAATAATTGTTGATCGTGATGAAGCCACCATCGCCACCGCGTCCGCCATCGGCACCTTGATCATCCGGCTCTACACCGTTGCTACCCGTGCCCTGGGCGCGAATGGCGAAGACCTGCTCGGGGAAGTTGTTGGCGCCGGAACGATCACCGCTTATATGAATGGTGGCGCGGTCGTTGGTGATGTTGCCATCTCCGTCGGCGACGCCGTTGTTGATGGTCAAGGTGCCGGCGGGATAACCCGCCGGATGCTTGTCGCGAGTCGGCGTGCCGCCGCCGACGTAGTAGTAGAGACCGTAGATTTGCTTGTCCGCGCTCAGCGTACGCGTCTGCGCGACCGTGTTGGTCACGGTGTAATCGGTGCCACCAGCATTCCAGGCGACGACCTCGTGACCACTCTGGTTTTCGTTGATCGTGCAGGTAGTAGTGGCGTTCTGCGGTATCGTCGTGCACTGATTGGCGATCGCGGCCGGACTCATCGGCAACCAGATCAGCGCCACGCCGACACCGGCCCAGACTCGTGCGCGACTCGACTGGCTAGCGTCGGCCGTCACTTCCGCTCCACTTTGGCCTGATGCGCCTTGACGCCGTCGACAGAGCTCCGAGGCGGCCTGCCAGGTTCTTTTGTTGTGATTCCAGACGACGCGATAAATTCGATTCATGTTGGTGTCCCCTCCCGTGATCCCTACGGGAAGCAGACATCAAGCAAAACTGGGGTGTCAGTCTCACTTCTCTCAAATCTCTCGACATGACGGATGTCAGCAAAAGTTTCTCTTTGTTTTTATAGAGTTACGATTAGTAATTATTTAGTCCAAGAATCATAAAAAACGCTCACGGTCGGTGATTCATCGCTGAAACGCAAGAATTCGCGTTTCGAAAGGAAAAGGTTCCGTCAGGACGCCGCCTCGTCAGTAAATACGATCCCTTTACCGAAGATAGAACGAATGGGCAGATAAATTCCCTGCTGACGCGCCTTCTGGCGCAATCGGCTCAGGATGACATCGATCCTATGATTGTCGACCTCGTCAACGTATGTAAACAGGCGATCATGCAACAACTCTCTAGGAAAAACGTGATTGGCGGCAGGTATCAGGATATCGAGTAACGTCAATTCCTGCGGCGAAAGATGCAGCATCAATCCTGACGGCGTGATGAGGCAGGCATCAGCCAGACGAAGCCGCCAATTGCCGCTCTTCTCATCGGGCGATGAACCGTTTTGTAAACCTTTTGCTTCTTGAAGGCGTTTGCCCAACTCTTTCAGTGAAACCGCCAATTCCGAGAAGTTGACCGGCTTGACCAGAAAAAGATCCGCTCCCAGATCCAGACCTCTGAGCCGATCTTGTTGACCACCTCGAGCGGTCATGACGACCCGGCCGATGCCTGGCATCTGGTGAAGAAACTCCAGCATGCTGAAACCGTCTTCGCCCGGCAACCCGATATCGATCAACACGATGTCTGCCGGGTGGCGATGCAGCTGCTTCCAGAATATTTCGGCGTTAGCGGCATCCCATACCAAGAACCCTTGATTGGATAAGTAGAAACGCAGTTCCTCTCGTAGATCGTCGTTATCCTCGACAATCGCGATTCGCGGCAATGATGTCGTCATCGGCAACTACGACTCCAGTGGGTGACAGGGTAAAGTAAACTCGAAACGACAGCCGTTTGGCGAGTTGGACACGAGCGCCAGCTCACCACCGTGTGCGCGAGCGATTTGCCGGCTGACGAAAAGCCCCAACCCAAAACCCGACACCGAGGCGTTCGAACTTTCGACTCGGCGATAGCGTTCGAAGATGATCTCGACTCGATCCGTTGAAATACCCCTGCCCTGATCCTGAATGGAAATCGTCCAGGCATGTAAAGCACGTTTTAAACGCACCTCTATCAACCCGCCCTCACTATATTTAACGGCATTATCGATCACGTTGGAGACGGCAATTCGCAACAGCGCCGGGTCAGCCGTTATTCTTGGGCTGGATTTAGCTTCCAACGTGACTGTGCTTTCGACCAGTGCCTCATCCTCGAGCAACCTCCAGCGATGGTTATCCGAAAACTGCACCATGGCTACGGCCGACGATATAATCGGCCTAAGGTCGGTCGATTGCTTCATCAAAATCAGGCTGTCTGCAGAAATCCGCGCATCTGCCAAGCAATTATCGGTCAGCTGAACCAGTCGTTCCGTCGCCCTACCGATACGATCATGCCGCCGCGCAAGATTCATATCATCGAAACCAATGCTGCGTAGATTTTCCAGACTGGCTGCAATGACAGCCAGTGGTGTACGAAACTCGTGAGCGACCATACCCATGAACTGCCGCTGATGGAATGCAGCTTCTCGTTCGACCTGAAGTTCGCGCGCCAATTGAGCTCTCTCTCTCACCTCCTTTTGTTGCCGACGAATCTGATGCACGGCAATACCCATGACCAATAGCATATTGACGATCAGTGTGTATTGCCAGACATGATAGACCTCGATCGGAAACGGAAGCCAACCAGCTAGTGCCAACACTCCGTAAAAGGAGATGATTAAAAAAACGAAAGGTCCCAGACTCAGCACCAATCTCACGGTATCAAACCGATCGCGATACCAGAGAAAAAAGAAAGCAACAATAAAAACGACACTCGTGACAAGATAAACAACGGCCTGAATCCGAACAGCGAGACCATAAAAACCAAGAGGAATACTGAACAGCAGAAGTATTGTCAGCGCACAGCAATAGATAAAAAGCCGATAGATAGACGGGAGACGGCGCCGCAGATCGATCGCTTCGGCAGGCAACCATAAAGTGCATGTATAAAGAGCGAGCGTCAGCACGCTGGTGAGATAATGTTGAATCAGATGGCCAAAACTTGGCATAAGCCAAGAGAAATAGCCTTCAATACACGCCATTGTCAGAAAGGGAATCGACGTCGCCGTGACGGACCAAAGCAGACGGCTTTTGAAGGTGACTGACAGCACCAATGCCAACAGGCTGGAGATGATCGCCAACCCAAAGTAAAACGCGTAGAAAGAGGACGTTTTCGCTGCCTGCTCGAGAAAGAATTGTTCTTGCCAGAAGCCAAGTCGTAACAGCACTGCGCTGGTGCTTGCCACTCTGATAACTATTTCATAGCCACTCGGTGCGCTTTGACCTGCAGCCGGGGGTGGGGGCAACGCCATGACTGAAAATCGATAGTCGATATCCCCACGTGGGCCTGACAGCCTGTCCCCGAACCGTCGCTCATGCCACTGCCCGGTGGTGTGCGCACCGGCTACTATCGGACGATAAAAAATTCGCACGTCGTCGAGAAAATTTGGCTTGATCTGCAGAAGACGCGGCTGATCGCCGAACATCGACGCCGGGACCCTGATCTCAAGCCAGAATGCACTGGAAGTGTAGCCGCGTGAGAAGAGGCCATGCTGAAGACTGACCGACGGATTGGCTAGCGCCGTCAACATCTCATCGAGTGTCTTATCCGCAGTGGGGTCTTCAATCACCTTATAGGGAATATCGAAACCCAGTCGCAGTGGCTCCGCGGCAACTCCCGATCGGGGAGTTAGCGCCGATAAACCCAATAGAGTCACAAACAGCGCATATCCAAGAACGCACTGCATCACTCGTCGCACTGCATGAAAGCGTTTGATCTGCGGCCACGCCTGTCTCGATCCCTTCACGCCATCATGACCGCCATTCGAGAATCGGCCACCCACGCATCTTCGCGGTCTCGCGCAGTCGAGCGTCGGGTTGGGTAGCATGGGGATGATCGACGAATTCGAGCAGCGGCAGGTCATTGAAGGAGTCGCTGTAGCCCCAGGTCTCCCAACCCTCGGCGAAGCCGGTCTCGTGACTGGCCAGCCAGGCTTCGAATGCCTCGAGCTTGCCGTGTTGGTAGGTGAAGATGCCGGTCGGCTCACCGGTGAAGCGACCATCACTGTCGAACTCGGGCAGCGTGGCGAGCGCGCCTTCCGCGCCAATGGCCCGCGCGATCGGCTCGACCAGATGGTGCATGGAGGCGGAGATCACCAGCGTCGCGTGGCCATCGCGGGCGTGCTGATGCAAGCGCTCGACGCCGCCAGCCATCAATCTCGGACGCACGGCGCGCTCGACGAACGCTTCGACCTGCGCGCGAACCTCGTCACGCGTTCGCCCCTGGAGCGGCGACAGCGTAAACCGCAGGTGCGCTGCCATGTCGAGCGTGCCGGCATGATACTGACGATCGTGCTCGTGCATCTGCCGAATCATCGCCTCGCCATCCTCAACCCAGCCGCAAGCGATGATCCACTCGAGCCAGAGCTGGGTGCAGTCGCCGTCGAGCAGCGTGTCGTCGAGATCGAAGATGGCCAGTGCCGCGGGCGGATGCCCGGTCACGCTGGACGAAGCGGATGAGGTTACCAAGACCAGGGCTCCGGTAATGTCGTCGGGGAAGGACACAGCATACACATTCCGTATGACCTCGAAAGCGCCTGGCGGTATTCGGGTCGCCCATGCTCGTCGACAGCCGCCCGCTCATGACGACGCGTCGACGTCTCCACCCGTGCTCTGCGATCCGTCAGCTTTCTGCCCACCGCGACTCGCTCCGTCATCAGCGCCCCCGCTGCCAGTGAATCCCTGCATGGCCTTGAACGCTTCCATGATGTCCATCGGCAGCGGGAAGACGATGGTCGAGGCGTTCTTGTTGCTCATGTCGCTCATCGTCTGCAGGTAACGCAGCTGCAGCGCCGCCGGATTGGCAGACATCACATTGGCCGCTTCGAGAAGCTTCTCGGACGCCTGCATCTCGCCCTCGGCGTGAATCACCTTGGCCCGACGCTCGCGCTCCGCTTCGGCCTGGCGGGCGATCGCCCGAATCATGCTCTCGTCGAGGTCGACATGCTTGATCTCGACGTTGGCGACCTTGATTCCCCAGGCCTCGGTCTGGGTGTCGATGATCTCCTGGATATCGTCGTTCAGCTTGTCGCGCTCGGAAAGCATCTCGTCGAGGTCGTGCTTGCCGAGCACCGAACGCAGCGTGGTCTGCGCCAGCTGGCTGGTCGCATTAACGAAATTCTCGACCTGAATGATCGCTTTCTGCGGATCGACGACGCGGAAATAGAGCACGGCATTCACTCGCACCGTGACATTGTCCTGCGAGATGACGTCCTGCTCGGGCACATCCATGGTGATCACGCGCAGATCGACCACCTCCATCTTCTGCACGACCGGGATCAGAAAGAACAGTCCCGGTCCCTTGACGTCCTGAAAGCGGCCGAGGAAGAACACCACACCGCGGCGATATTCGGGCAGTATGCGAATCGATGCCAGCAACAGCAGTACCAGCAACACGATGGGAACCAGATAGGCGAACATCATCCTGTCTCCTCGTGGCCGCTGCGGCGACCATCACCCGTTGAGTTGTCGCCCGCCGCCGAGCCTTCCGGCTCGACGCGCACGGTCAGGCCTTCCAGCGCGATCACACGGACCGCGGTGCCCTCGAGTATCGAGCCTGTCCCGCGGGCCTGCCAGCGCTCGCCGTGCAGCAGCACCTTGCCGCGACCGCCGGAGAACGCGACCAGCGCCGTAGCTCTCGCGCCGATCAACTCCTCGCGCCCTGCCTGCGGGAGACGACGTCTGACGCGAATCAGTTTCAGCACGCCCCACAGGAGGAATCCTGCCGCGACCAGCGCCGTGCCGCCGATCAGCGGCCAAGCTATCGCACTGTTGGCTTCATTCATCAGCATCACCGATCCGATCGAGAACGCCGCGATGCCGCCGACACCCAGCGCCCCGAAGCTTGGCAGAAACGCTTCGCCGACGATCATGGCAAGCCCCAGCAACAGAAGGCCAAGCCCGGCCAGATCGATCGACAGCACCTGAAAGGCGAACAGCCCGAGCAGTAGACTGATCCCGCCGACAACGCCCGGCACCAGCGTGCCCGGGCTCGCCAGTTCGAAGACCAGACCGTAGAAACCGATCAGCAGCAGGCCGTAGGCAATGGTTGGCGTGGCGATCAGCGAGAGCAGCGCGGTACGCCAGCCCGGCGCCTCACGCGTCAGCGTCATCTCCTGTGTCGAAAGCGTCACGGCGCCTTGCTCGAGACTGACCGTCCGGCCGTCGAGCTGCGCGAGCAGATCGTCGAGATCGCTCGCGACGACGTCGATCACGTTCCGCGAGAGCGCCGACTGGGCATCGAGATTGGCCGCCTCACGCACCGCCTTCTCCGCCCAATCGGCATTACGGCCGTTGCGCTCGGCATAGTTGCGGATCTGCGCGACTGCATCCTCGATCATCTTGCGACGCATCGCTTCGCCGTTGGCGTCGGCGGCGTCGCTGTCCGCCTTGCGACCGCCACTGCCTATGGTCACCGGCGTCGCCGAGCCGAGATGCGTGCCCGGTGCCATGGCAGCGATCTGGCTGGCATAGAGCAGATAAGTGCCGGCGCTGGCTGCCCGCGCACCGCTTGGCATGACGTAGGTCACCACCGGCGCAGAACTGGAGAGAATCGACTGCCCCAGGCGCCGCATGGACTCGACCTGCCCACCGGGCGTGTCGAGTTCGATTATGACCAGCTCGGCGCCATTCGCCTCGGCATCGCGGATACCACGCTCGACGTAGTCTCGCGTTGCCGGGTTGATGCTGTCGTCGAGCGTCAGCACCAGCGCGTGACGTGCTTTCGCCGAGCCTGACTGCGCCGCCGCGTCCGGCAACGCCGCCTGAGCCGTCAGCAGCAGCGCACTCATCAGTACACCCAGCCGCATGGCACTGCCCCACGACAGCAACGACAGCCAAGGCGTCAGGCACGAATGCGCTGCAGAGGCTGTAGTAGAGGCAGGACGGGATTCGTCAGTCGGTCGGTTCATAGTCGCAGCGTAGCTGCTCGGGCGCCGTCGCGCTTGCGAGACAAGCTCTCGACGGCCAGACCGGGTCGACCAGACCGGGTCGATTCCGGTCTGGCGAAACGTCAATCGGGCAGCTTGCCCTCACGCTTCAACGTCACCGCGAACTGCTCGGCCAGCGCGCCGAGGTCCGGCGCCATCATGTCAGGCGGATCACCCCAGGGTTCGAACGGGAGATTGGGGTTGCGCTGCACCCAGGCCGCTCGCAGCCCCGCGTGTCGGGCGCCGATGATGTCGAACGGGTTGCTCGAGATCAGCCAGGTGTTCTCCGGCCGGCTATGGGTTCGCTTGCGCAGATGCGCGTAGACGACCGCGTCGGGCTTGAAGCGGCGGACTTCCTCCACGCTGACGATGTCGTCGAAGGCAGCCCGCAGGCCGGCGTTGTCGAACAGCGCCTCGACGCTCTGGCGACTGCCGTTGGAAAACGCCACGCAGCGCACGCCCAGCGCGCGAATACGCTCCAGTGCCGCCGGCACCTCCTCGAACGCCGGCAGGCGCCGGTAAGCGGCCATCAGCGTCTGCTTGAACTCTTCGCCGAAGCGCGTCCCACGCTCCTGGTCGACGAGATCCAGCGCCTCGCGCTTGCACTGGGCGAAATCGGCATAGGCCCCCATCAGTCCGCGCCGAAATGCGAATTCGAGCTGCTTGTCTCGCCAGCGCATGGCAAAGTTCTCCGCGTCGTCGCCAATGCGTGAGCGCAGCGTGACGACGACGCCTTGCGTATCGACGAGCGTGCCGTACACGTCGAAAGCGAGTACCGGTGTTTGCATGTGAAATCCTTGGTCAAAGTGTTTCGTCGTGCATTTTTTGTCACTATGACCGCATGAAAGCGGTCAAATTCCGAGTGAAATCATTGTTCTATTTTGTAAACGAAGAGTGACAAGAGATGCGCCTGGACTACGTCGGCCCGCTGCCGGAACCTGTCGGCTTTCTGCTCATTCCGCGCTTCTCGATGATGGCGTTTTTCGCCGCCGTCGAACCCTTGCGGATCGCCAACCGACTGGCCGATCGCGAGCTCTATCGCTGGACGCTGATCAGCGAAGATGGCCAGCCCGTCACGGCGAGCAACGGCATGACGCTGCTGGTCGACTGCGCCCCGGTCGATGCGCCGTCACTCCCGACACTGGCGGTGTGCGCCGGCTTCGAGCCGGAGCGCGATCTTTCCCGGCGCCTCGCCCAGTGGCTGCACCGTCTAGCCAGCGAGGGTTGCCTGCTCGGCGGCATCGATACCGGGCCGCTGCTGCTCGCCGAGAGCGGTCTGCTGGACGGCCATCGACTGACGCTGCACTGGGAGAGCCTGCCGGCATTTCGCGAGCGCTTTCCCGCACTCGACGCCGTCGAATCGCTGTTCGAAATCGATGCCCGTCGCTTCACCTGCGCCGGTGGCGCGGCGGCGATGGACATGACTCTCAACCTGATCGCCCAACGCCACGGTCAGACGCTCGCCGACGACATTTCGGAGCAGCTGATCCACGCCCGGCTGCGCCCGCGTCAGGATCAGCAGCGCTTGCCGCTGGCCAGACGCCTCGGAACCCACAAGCGGCCGCTGGTCGACGCTGTCGCACTGATGGAGCGACATCTCGAGCAGCCGCTGGGGATCCAGGCGCTGGCCGAACGTATCGGCCTCTCGCTGCGCCAGCTCCAGCGCCTGTTCGTTACCGAACTCGGCAAGCGCCCGCGCGACTACTATCTCGCGCTGCGTCTGGACCGCGCGCGCCACCTGCTCGAGGAGACCGATCGCGACATCCTGAGCATCGGCCTCGGCTGCGGTTTCGGCTCGGCATCGAGCTTCTCCCGCGCCTACCGCCAGCACTTCGGTCACTCGCCGCGCGGGGCGCGACGAGCCCTCGCTCAGGACGGCAAGCATGGCGGGCAAGGCAACGGCGAATAAGATCAAGTGAATGTCGGATTTGCTCAGATAGTCGTCTACCGAATCCGCCACGCTGGGAGCATCGCCCAACATTCAGGAACGATCGCCCATGACCTCTTCTGCCGACACCTCGATCACCACGTTCCAACCGTCCGACGCCGCAGCGGCACTGCCTCCGACGCCGGATTTCGACGTCTGGCCGATCGAGGTCGAGATCGCGAGTCTCTCCCACTCACCGGATATTCTGACGATCACCTGGCGGGACGGCCGCGTCAGTCGCTATCACGCCGTCTGGCTGCGCGAGAATGCCGCCGACGACAGCACCATCAATCCGGCGACCCGTGAACGTATCCTCGATCTCTCGACCCTGCCTGACTGGCCGACGCTCTCGGACTCGCGGCTCGAAGCCAACGGGGCGGTCACGCTGACCTTCGCCCCCGAGAACCGTACGCTCGCGTTCCACCCCGGCTGGCTGCGGGCCAACGACTACGACAACCGAAGCAATGCCGAGGCGCCGATGGTACCGACCCTCTCGTGGCTGGGCGCGGAGCGCGACGGGCCAGCGACGCTCGATGCCGCCCGCTGGATGGACCAGCCGCTGGAGGCTCATAGTGACGACCCGCTACTGCGCCAGGCACTCGAGGCGTTGATCGGCGAAGGCTTGGTGCGTCTTCGCCATCTGCCGACCGAGCCGGGCAGTCTCGAGGCCATCGCCCGGCGGATCGGCCCGCCCCGGCCAACCAACTTCGGTTATCTGTTCGACGTTCGCGCCAAACCGGACCCGGACTCCAATGCCTACACCTCGATCGCCCTGCCGCCCCACGTCGATCTGCCGACGCGGGAGTACCAGCCTGGCTTGCAGCTGCTGCACTGTCTGGAAAACGACACCGTCGGTGGCGAAGCGGTCATGATGGACGGCTTCGCTGTCGCCCAGGCCCTGCGCGAGCGCCATCCCGAGCACTTCGAGACGCTCACTCGCGTGCGCTGGTGTTACGCCAACACCGCCAAGACGACCGATTACGTCTGGTTCGACCCGATGATCAAGCTCGATGCGAACGGCGAGTTCGATGAGGTGCGCATCGCCGACTTCCTGCGCGGCCCGCTGATGGCGCCCTTCGACGATGTGGAGCCCGCTTACGCCGCGCTGTTGGCACTGCAGCGTCTGCTGCGAGAGCCGGCGTTCGCCCTGCGCTTCACCTACGCACCGGGGGATCTGGTGATCTTCGACAACCGACGACTGCTTCACGCTCGCGACGCCTTCGATGTCAGTCAGGGTGGCAGTCGCTGGCTACAGGGCTGCTATCTGGAACGCGACGAAGCGCGCTCCAGACTGCGCATGCTCAAGCGCGCCGAGCGTCGCGCACGACGGGATGCGTCAGGCGACTCGCCGCGTTAACGCGTCAATGCCTGCCCCGCGCGGATGCGCGGGGCGACGTGAATCGATTCCCGTCGTGGCCCCGTCAGCGCCGGATGCCGATACGCCGTCCCACAGCGCTCGGCCACGCTTCGCCCTCCTTGACGCTTGGCAGCCCCTCGACAGCGGCGACAACCGGCTCGGGAAGTGGCCCGGGGCGACCGCTGGGCACATCGATACCCATCAGCATCTGCTCGCTGGTCGCGAGCACGTCGGCGTCGGCATTGTTCAGCGTGAACAGCACGTGCAGGCGCTTGGCGTCGCTGTCCAGCAGCTGCATGTCGACCGCTAACGCCTCACCCCGATGCGCCTCCTGGCGGTAGCAGAGATGCGTCTCGAGGGTGTAGATCGTGTAGCCGTGCTCGGCGCGGCCGGCCTCGCCAAGGCCGATGCGATCCATCAGCGCCTCCACCGCCAGCGAGAACACCCGGGCGTACTCGGCATCGTTCATGTGGCCGTTGTAGTCGACCCAGGCGTCCGCCACCCGGGTCTTGAACAATGGCTTGTCCGATATCGTGGTCATCAGATGCGCCTCGTTGATTAAATACGGCTCTGGAGCCCTTCGGCCTCCGGCCAATACTTCTGCGTCAGTTCCAGTAGCTCGGTGAGGAACGCATCGCGGCGCGTCTCGAGCTCGGCGACGCTGCGCCCGGCGGCCTGGTGCTCGCAGCCATCGGCGACCTTGTCGATCAGCTCCTCGGTCAGCTCCGGCGCTTCCAGCTTGGTCCACGGCAGTTTCAGCGCCGGGCCGAACTGATGCAGCATGTGACGCATACCGCCATCGCCGCCGGCGAGATGGAACGTCAGGAAAGTCCCCATCAGCGACCAGCGCAGACCGCAGCCGTAGACCACTGCCGCGTCCACCTCTTCCGTCGTCGCCACACCGTCATTAACCAGGTGCAGCGCCTCACGCCACAGCGCCTCCATCAGGCGATCGGCCACGTGGCCCTCGATCTCGCGACGCACCACCAGCGGACGCATACCCATTGCCGCGTACTGCGCCTTGGCACGTTCGGTCACCGCTGGTGAGGTGTGCTCGCCGCCCACCAGCTCCACCAGCGGCAGCAGATAGACCGGGTTGAACGGGTGCGCGACGATTACGCGACCCGGCGCCTTGGTGCACGCCGACTGCAGATCGCTCGGCTTGATCCCGGAGGTCGAGGACCCGATCACCACTTCCGGCGCGGCCAGCGCATCGAGCTCGGCGAGCGTTGCGCGTTTGATCTCGAGTCGTTCGGGCACGTTTTCCTGGATCAGCTCGGCGCCCTCGACCGCCGCCGCCAGCGAGTCGACGAAGGTCAGCGCGTGTTGATCGGCGTTATCGGCCAGACCCAGGCGCTCGAGCGCCGGCCAGGCGCGGGCGACGAAGGCACGCGTGCGCTCGGCGGCGGTGGGGTCGAGGTCGAAGGCGGTGACGCGGCAGCCGGCCGCCAGCGCGCGAGCGATCCAGCCGTTACCGATGACACCGGTGCCGATGACGGCGACGGTGCGGGGAAGTTCGGAAGCAGTCATTGAGACACTCCAGGACGGTACGAAAAAAGGGATCGGCGGACGTGCCAAAGAGAGCAGGCACGCCCGCCAACGAAGGCGGCGTTCAGGCGAGAATCAGGGGTTACGTAGCGACAAGGATTCCCGAGTCTGCGCCGGCGTCTGCACCCTGCCGCCGAGATTCTCGGCGATAGTGACGGCACGCTCGACCAGCTGGGCGTTGGTCGCGAACACGCCCTTGCTCAGATAGAGATTGTCTTCCAGGCCCACGCGCATGTGCCCGCCCAGGATCATCGACTGCGCCGCCATCGGGAACTGCTGGCGGCCGATACCGAACGCCGACCAGATGGCGTTGTTCGGCAGCTTGTTGCGCATCGCGAGCATGGTTTCGGTGTCGGCTTCGGCGCCCCACGGGATACCCAGGCAGAGCTGGAACAGCGGATCGCCGTCGATCAGCCCTTCGTCGACCAATTGACGGGCAAACCAGACGTGTCCCAGATCGAAGCACTCGAGTTCCGGCTTGACCCCGGCCTGCTGAATCAGCCGCGCGTGTTCGCGCAGCCAATCGGCCGTGTTGAGATAGACCATCTCGCCGAAGTTGAGGCTGCCGCAGTCCAGCGTGCAGAGCTCCGGCAGCAGCTCGCCTACCGGGTGGTGACGTTCGGCGGCGGTCTGTAGATCGGTGCCCTCGAGACCGTGGATCACGCCGTCGCGGATCTCGGGAAAGAGGTCACCGCCACCGCCGGCGGTGATGTTGATGACCGCATCGACGTCGGATTCCCGGATGCGCTCGACGACTTCACGGAAATGGTCCGTCGAGTGGCTGACACCACCGGTTTCCGGATCCCGCACGTGAAGGTGAACGATGCTGGCGCCGGCGCGGGCAGCGTCGAGCGCACTGTCGGCGATCTGCTTGGGCGTGATGGGCAGGTCCGGATGCTTGCCGGCGGTATCGCCGGCACCGGTAACGGCACAGGTAAGAATGACGTCGCGATTCATGAAAATCTCCCGGGTCGCGCCTCGTCATGCCAATGACGGAGGCCTGGAACAGTCGCGCCGAACGGCACGTCGATGGCTCCATTGTGCGCGGAACTTTCGACGAAAGTTGACACTAAGCGCCGCCGTATTTCCATGAAACGACAATCGTCGGCAGTGCCGACCCGAAGGTTATCGGCCTCGCCCCGCGGTGGTGCTCGGCGATTCCCCGAAGCGCGCCCGATAGGCGCGGGAGAAGTGGGCGGGCTGGAGAAAACCGGCCGCGAGCCCCGCCTGCGTCACGCTGGCTCGGCTGTCGGCGAGTATCTGGTAGGCCCGATCGAGGCGCAGCGAGAGGTATCGTCCTTTGGCCGTCTCGCCGGCATAGCGCTGGAACAGCCGGTTCAGCTGGCGCTGGGACTGCCCGACCCGCCGGCAGATCTCCGGTATCGGCAATGGTTGCGCCAGATTGGCCTCCATGATCGCTTCCGCGCGGCGCACGCTACGGGGGCGAAAATCGCCGGGGGCCGGCTCTGCCGTCAGTACGAACCTGCCGCGCTCATCGACACTGCCATTGCGCCCGGCGTCTGGCATGGCGGCAGGCCGTGAGTGGACGAGCTGGCGGCTGATCGCCGCAACCAGATTGGCGCCCTGCTCACGTTCGATGAAGGCCATCATCAGATCGAGACTCGAGGCACCGCCACCGCCGGTCAGACGCTGCCGGTCGAAGCGATAGCGCGCCTCGCTCAGCGCGAGCATGGGGAACTCCTCGATGAACGCCGGACGGCTTTCCCAGTGGAGCGCGACTTCGTAGCCCTCCATCAAGCCGGCACGAGCCAGAATGAAGGCGCCGGTTTCGAGCCCCGCCAGCAGGCCGCCGTGCGCCGCGACCTGACGCAGCACCGCCCACTGCGCCGCCCCGGCGGCAGCCTCCGGCTCGTAGGAGGCAACCACGAAGAGGTTGTCGTAGATCGGCGCCTGATTCAGGGCAGCCTCCACGTCGACCCTCACACCATTGCTGGCCACGACCGGCTCACCGTCGCTCGAGTAGAGCCGCCAGGCGAACAGCGCACGCCCGAACCGGTTGGCCACGCGCAGTGGCTCCAGCAGGCAATAAAGCGTGAGCATCGAGAACTTGGGCAGCAGCCACAGGTTCACCGTCACGTCGGCCTGCGCCGGCGAGAGAACGGGCGGCAGGTCGGGTCGCGGGTAGAGCCATTCGGGGGTATCGGGGGACGTCATGGCCAAAAATCTCTCAAGGTTGGCCAAAAAGATCAAATCCGGCGAGCGTGCCAAGCCTAGGATGAAGTCAACACGCTTGCACAACAAGAGATGCCGCATGGAACTCTACGTCGAAATCATCCCCGATACCGACGGGCGCCAGCTTCGTGTCGCCTGGCACGACCGGGAAGTTCGCTACCACGCGCTGTGGCTGCGCGAGCATTCGCCGGATGCCGAAACGCTCGACCCGCGCACCGGTCAGCGGCTGATCGAGGCCGCCGCGCTACCGCTCGATATCGCGCTCGTCGAAGCCCGTCAGGAGAGCGAGACGTTGCGTCTCGTCTTCAGTGACGGCCATCGCGCCCGATTCCCCCTCGCGGACCTGGCCGGACCGCCACCGGTGACCGAACGTGAACGCTGGGATGCCTCGCTCTCCGCGCTACCGGTGGCCGATTTCGACCGCGCGATCGACAGCGACCATGCGCTGCTCGACATGCTGGAATCGCTCGAGCGCTTCGGCTTCGTCAAGGTTCGCGGGGTCCCGCTCGAGCTGGAGGGCATGATGCCGCTGGTCGCGCGCCTTGGCCCGCTGCGACGGACCAATTGGGGCGGGATCGCCGACGTCAAGTCGATCGCCGAAGCGTTCGACCTGACCATGACGCAGCGCGGCCTGGAGCCGCATACCGACAATCCCTACCGCGATCCGATTCCCGGCTATATCTGGCTGCACTGCCTGAGCAACGCCGACAGCGGCGGCGACAGCACGCTCGCGGACGGCTTCATGGCAGCACAAAGACTGCGACGGGAGCATCCCGACGCGTTCGACTGCCTGACGCAGACCCAGGTCCGCTTTCGCTACCGTGACGAAGAGGCTCATCTCGAGAGTGAGGGACCACTGATCGAACTCGACAGCGCGGGCCGAGTCGTTCGTGTGCGCTACAACAACCGCACCGAACGCATCCCACCGCTGCCGCCTGAGACGCTCGCTCGCTACTACGCCGCGCGGCGTCAGTTCTTTGCCCTGATCACCTCGCCGGCGCTGACGCTGACGCCGAAACTCGCCCCCGGGGAGATGCTGATCATGGACAACTACCGCCTGCTGCACGGACGCACCGCCTTCCATCTCACCCAGGGTGTACGCCACCTGCGTCAGGGCTACGTCGATCGCGACACCACCGCGAGCCGACGCCTGACGCTGCGTCGCCAACTCGCCCCGGTCTCCTCGACCGGCCCGCAAGCCACCGAATCCAGGGAGTCCGCATGAGCGCCAGCTTCACGCGTTTCGACGAAAGCCAGGTCGATGACTGGCAGGAGATCGACGCTCGATTCCGCGAGTATCGCGAGGGGGTCGTGCCCCGTGTGATAGCCCATCTCGACCGCCTGCGCGGCGACACGCACGGCTATCCGGTCGACCGCTACACCCACTGCCTGCAGACTGCCACCCGTGCCGAACGTGCAGGCGCCGACGAGGAGACGATCGTCTGCGCTCTGCTGCACGATATCGGTGACGATCTCGCGCCGGACAACCATGCCGAGATCGCCGCGGCGATCCTCGAACCCTTCGTCGATCCTCTGAATCTCTGGATGATTCGCCACCACGAACTGTTTCAGGGGTATCATTACCGCCACTTCTACGGCCTGGATCGCCACGTCCGCGAGGACTACCGCGACCATCCAGGGTATGCGCGCACCGTGCGTTTCTGCGACGAATGGGATCAGACCTCGTTCGATCCAGACTACGACACACTGCCGCTATCGCACTTTCTGCCGATGCTGGAGCGCGTCTTGGCACGCCCGCCCTTCGAAGGCGCGGGGCTGCCCGATATCCAGGCCGACTGAAGGCCCGTGTCGCGAGCCAGAGGGGGCTACGCGGCAGACCGCGATGGATAGATCGCAATGGACAGATCGCCACGATAGACCAGCACGATTTTTTCTATAACAACGAGGAGTCTCCATGACACGACGCAACACGACACCGGGATTCGAGATGCCTGGCGCCAAGGCCCTGCTCGGCGCGGCACTGCTCTCCACCGCGCTCACCGCGCCCTTGGCCATGGCCCAGGACAAGGCGGACAGCGTGAGCTTCGTCGTCCCGCCCTGGCCGGGCGTCACCGTCAAGACCGAAATCTTCAGCCAGCTGATCGCACCGCTCGGCTATGACAGCGAGACCCAGGAGCTGAGCAGCACCGTCGGTTACCAGACGCTGCAGACTGGCGACAGCGATGTCTTCCTGGCCGCCTGGATGCCGGCCCAGCAAGAGAGCCACGACAGCGCCATGGCCAGTGGCAAGGTCGAGGATCTGGGCAACAACGTCACCGGCGCGCAGATGGGCTTCGCCGTTCCCGGCTATGTCTATGATGCCGGCGTTCACAGCGCGGCGGATCTCGATCAGTATCGCGACAAGTTTGGTGGGCGCTTCTACTCGATCGAATCGGGTTCGACGGTCAGCGAGTTCATCAACCAGGCGCACGACGACGACACCTACGGCCTCGGCGACTGGCAGATTCTCGAGTCCTCGACCCCGGGCATGCTCTCGGAGGTCGCCTCCGCCTTCAAGGACAAGCGCTGGGTCGTCTGGTACGGCTGGACGCCGCACTGGATGGCGCCCGCCTACGACATGCACATCCTCGATGACCCGAAGAGTGTCTACGGCCCGGACAACGGTGCCAGCGACGTGCGCACCATCGTCAACAAGGCCTTCGCCGAAGCCAACCCGAATCTGCTCACGCTGCTCAAGCAATTCACGCTGACGGCCGACGAGCAGAGCGAGTTCATCGACGGCTACAGCCGCCAGGAGCGCGATGCCGAAGACGTCGCCCGCGAGTGGCTGCAGAATCATCCGGATCGCGTGAAGACGTTCCTGGATGGCGTTACCACGCGCGATGGCAAGCCTGCCTTCGAGGTCGTCGAGGCGAGCCTCGAGTGATTCGTCCCGTCATCGGCGTGAAAAACGCCACATCGGGAGGAGTCGACTCAGCTGGATAAACTGAAGCAAGACGCGCTGCCGCCCGGCAGCGCGTTTTTTTGTCCCTGCCGATTGTCGACGGTTCTCGAAATCCGACAGGGGCGCTAGGCTGGTGGCACGCCCGACATCAGGACCGATCATGCATTACGCCGCTCTGACTCAACGCATCGCCGGGGAAGGCGCCAGCGCCTGGAATATCCATTTCCGTGCCAAGGCGCGTCAGGCCAGCGGCGAGGACGTCATCATCCTCTCCGTGGGCGATCCGGACGCCGATACCCCGCCGGCGATCGTCGACGCGGCAGTTTCCAGCCTGCGCAGCGGCGCCACCCACTATGCCGATGTCCAGGGCAAGCCGCCGCTGCGCGAGGCGATTGCCCGGCACCACCGCGCACGCGGTGGCCACGGCGAGGCGGGCGCCGAGAACGTGGCGGTGCTGGCAGGCGCCCAGTGCGCCCTCTACGCCACGGCGCAGTGTCTGTTCGATCCCGGTGATGAGGTGATCGTGCCGGAGCCCGCCTACGTCACCTACGAGGCCGTGATCCAGTCGACCGGGGCGACGCCGCGCTGGATTCCGCTCTCGCCGGAGACCGGATTCCAGCCGCGCGTCGAGGACCTGAAGGCCGCGATCGGTCCGCGATCTCGAGCGATCCTGCTCAACAGCCCGCACAACCCGACCGGTCAGTGCCTGACCGCCGAACAGTGGGAGGAGATCGCCGCTCTCTGCCGCGATCACGATCTCTGGCTGATCGTGGATGCGGTCTATGCCGATCTGATCTTCGACGGCGAGCATGTCAGCCCGGATGCATTGCCCGGCATGTGCGAGCGCACGGTGATCATCAGCAGCCTCTCCAAGTCTCACGCCATGACCGGCTGGCGCCTCGGCTGGGCCGTCGGCCCGCGTGAGCTGATGGCGCATCTGGTCAATCTGGCACTCTGCATGCTCTACGGCAGCCCGTCGTTCATCCAGGACGCCGCGGTCGCCGCGCTCGAAGACGCCCCAGCGGCGCTCGACACCATGCGCGAGACTTACCGCGAACGACGCGATGCCGTCGTCGAGACGCTGGCGTCGAGCGAGGTCATCGCCACGCTGACGCCCGCCGCCGGCATGTTCATGATGATCGACATTCGCGCCACCGGCCTCAGCGCCCACGCCTTTGCCGATCGCCTGCTCGATGACTACGGCGTCTCGGCACTCGCCGGCGAGGCATTCGGCGCCTCCGCTGCCGGTTTCATTCGACTGAGCCTGACGGTGCCGGCCGCGCGACTGCGTGAGGCGTGTCAACGACTGGAGCGCTGTGCGCGCGAGTGTCAGGCCACCTCCAGACTGGCGCAGCGCCCGCTAGACGGCATGACAAACTGAGCGCAAATCCGCACAATAGACCGACTGATCACCGGCCGGAAAGCACACTCATGGCAGCCTCTGCAAACGCTACGTTCAAGGTCTACGTCGACGGACAGGAAGGGACGACAGGGCTTCGCCTGTTCGAATACCTCGACGCCCGTGACGATATCGAGCTTCTGCGCATCGATAGCGACAAGCGCAAGGACCCGAACGAGCGTGCACGCCTGCTCAACGCGGCCGACGTCGCCTTTCTCTGCCTGCCGGATGCGGCCTCGCGCGAGGCGGCCGCGATGCTCGACAACCGCGACACCTGCCTGATCGACGCGAGCAACGCCTTCCGCACCGCGGCCGACTGGGCCTACGGACTGCCGGAACTGCATGCCGCCCAGCGTGATGCGATTCGCGCCAGCAAACGTATCGCCAACGTCGGCTGTCACGCCAGCGCCTTCATCCTGCTGGTGCGTCCACTGATCGATGCCGGCCTGCTGCCACCGGATTATCCGCTCTCGGCCTTTTCGCTGACCGGCTACAGCGGCGGCGGCAAGAAGATGATCGCCGAGTACGAAGGCGACGAGAACGGGCACCTGCTGGCGCCGCGTCCGTACGCCATGGCTCAGGGACACAAGCACCTCGACGAGATGCGCGTTCACGGCGGGCTGTCGCGCCCACCGGTGTTCTCGCCCATCGTGGGTACGTACCTCAAGGGGCTCTCGGTCAGCGTGCCGCTTCAGGTCGCGGATCTGGCCCCGGGCTGCAGCGCCGAGCGTCTGCTCGACGTCTATCGGGAGCGCTATCGCGACGAGCCGTTCGTCCAGGTCCACCCCTACGCCGACATGGACAACCTGAACAACGGTTTCTTCGACGTGCAGGGCAGCAACGACACCAACCGCGCCGATCTCTTCGTGTTCGGCAACGAAGAGCGACTCTGTCTGGTGTCGCGGCTCGATAATCTCGGCAAGGGCGCGGCAGGTTCGGCGATTCAGAACATGAACGTCCATCTCGGGCTCGACGAGACGACCGGACTGACCGCCTGACCGCGTCAGCGATGTCGTCAGGAAATCGCCCGCGCCGATGCTCGGCGCGGGC
>NZ_BMZI01000003.1:131202-304929 GCF_014652715.1 Salinicola rhizosphaerae
AAGGCGTAGATCGAGGCGATATCCTGCTCTCCGTGGCCGGCACTGACGGCGTCGGACCACAGATTGCGAATCTGCGCGAGCGAGGGCATGGCGTTCTCGCCACCGGCTTCCAGCGCCAGGCCGGCGTCTTTCAGCCCCCACTGCAGCGCCATCTGCGCGTCGAAATTGCCGCTGCCGATCGCATCGAGCTTGACCTTGGTGTAGGGACTCGCCAGTGGCCCGCCATCCAGCGTCTGCCAGAGGTCATCGGTCGAGAAACCGAGCGTCTCGGCCAGGCGTGACGTCTCCGCGATACCCTGCATCATGGCGATCAACCAGGCATTGACGACGATCTTCATGCGCGCGCCCTGACCGGCATGCCCCAGCCACTGGGTCTTCTTGCCCAGCACATCGAAGATCGGATCGGCCACCGGCCCGGCCTTGTCACGGTCGCCGCTGGCGAGCACCGTGACGGCGCCCTGCTCGGCCGGCGCTTTGGTGCCGGAGACCGGCGCGTCGACGAAGATCACATCGGCGCGGCTTTCACCGACCTCGGCGATCAGGCGATCGGTCTCGGCTACACCGAGCGTGCCCATCTGAATCAGCAGCGAATCCTGCGGCATCGCCTGCAGCGCACCGGCGTCGCCCAGCAGCACGTCCCGCGTGACGGCGAGATCCGGCAGCATCGCGATCACCGCCGCGGCATCCGTCACCGCATCGGCGGCAGAATCCGCTTCGCGAGCCCCGGCCGCCACCAGACCGTCCGCCTTGCCCGGCGAACGATTCCAGACGGCCACCCGGAAGCCGGCTCCGAGCAAGTTGGCGGCAAAGGCGTGGCCCATGGCGCCCAAACCAAGAACGGCGACACTGCGAGAATCGGACATGACATTTACCTCGTGGGGATCTGTAGTTAGCTAACGGTATCGTTCCACTATAGGCAAAACGTCTCATCGACAAAAGTCGTGCCTCGCTCGAGCTAACGGGAGCGCTAGCGCCATCATGATCTCCGGCATCGTCGGTCGGGGTGCGTCGTACGACGGAAGCGGTATGGTGAAGTCTCGACATCGCCATCAAGCTGTCCCGCACGACGCTATTTGTCATACAAGAAATTGTCGCCATCTACAGGAGTCAAACGCCATGTCCCCGACAGTCGCTCTGATCGCGCCAGGCGCCATGGGCGCTGCCATCGGCCGCCGCCTGACCGATCACGGTCTCGATGTCTGGACCTGCCTCGAGGGCTGCAGCGCGGCGAGCCTCGAACGCGCGCGGGCAGCGGACCTGAAAAATGTGCCGCTGGCGTCACTGATGCAGGCCGACCTGCTGCTCTCGGTGGTGCCGCCGGCCGAAGCGGCAGCACTCGCCGAACGGCTGGCACCGTTTATCACGCAGACCGAGACACCACCCGTCTACTGCGATCTGAACGCCGTCAGTACGGCGACGCTGGCCCGGATCGAACGCATCGTCAGCGACAGCGGCAGCGCGTTCGTCGACGGTGGCATTATCGGCCCCCCACCTTCCGAGACGAAGACACCGCGTATCTATGCCGCCGGCGAGAACGCCCCGGCTCTGGCGAAACTGTCGTCGTACGGTCTCGACGTTCGAATACTCGACGGCGGCATCGGGAGCGCATCGGCGCTCAAGATGTGCTTTGCCGGTATCAACAAGGGCATGACGGCGCTGACCACGATCATGCTGCTTGCCGCCGGCCGTAGCGGCGCGGGGGAAGCGCTGCGTGGCGAGCTCGCCCACAGCCTGCCGGAGGTGATCGAGCGCATCGATCATGGCATACCGGACATGCTGCCCAAGGCGTGGCGCTGGCATCCTGAAATGCGCGAGATCGCCGACTTTCTCGACGCCGCCGATCCCCAGGGCAACGATGTGGCTGGACGACGCGCCTTCGAAGGCTTCGCCGCGCTCTATGAGCACCTGGGCGACGTCAGCACCAATGACGCGCTGATACGCCAGCTCGAAACGCTGATCGACGCTACGGCTGGCGCCTCGCGCAAGTGACGCCGAATGCGCCTCTCACATGCCATGCTTGATACCGCGACTGATCAGCCACCAATTGGCCGGATAGGACGTCGCGAAACCGATGAGCATGGCGATCTGCATCATGAACCAGTAGGTCGCGGAGGCAACGGGCGGCTCCTGCGGCAGAATCAGCAGGAAAGCGATGGTCAGCCAGGCGAACATGCCGATCTCGAAGGCCACCAGCGAGACGGTATCCGCCTTGACGGCGTTGACGAACGCACGCGCGAGATTCTTCTCGCCCATCTCCATCGCAGGGAGAATCTGAAACGCCAGGCCGAATAGATAGGCCCCGATGAACGCGCCAACGAAGTGCCCGAGCAGCGTCGAGCCCAATACCGTGAAGCCGGTGAGCGCGACGATTGGCGCCGCGACCGAATCGCCCAGCGTGCAGCCGCCACCGCAGTGCGTGACGCCGACGAATACGCTTTGCCATTTGGGTTTGTCCCCACCGTGATGATGCGCGTGCGATCCATGCCCCGGGTGTTGAGAACCCTCGTGTTGAGAACCCTCGTGATGAGAACCCTGGTGATCAGAGCCGTCTCGGCGGGAATCCCCGTGGTGGGAGTTCTCCTGATGCGGGCCGTGATCATGCGCGTCGTGCCCGCGAGATTCATGTTCGTGATCGGCATGCTGATGCCCTTGATGCCCACCATGCTGTTCGGACTTGAGCGGCGCCCGTCCCATCTTGAGGTAGGCCCACCAGCCGACGAGCGGCATGTAGAGCCCGGTAATCGGCCAGGTCACATTCATGACCGCCATAGGTTGCGGTCGCTTCGACACGTCGATGGCGATGGCGATGGCCGTGGCGATGCCCAGCAGCAGAAAGATCCAGGACCAGAAGGTCAGCATGGCGAAAAACGCTCCTTGTCGGTGAGATATCGGGATTCCGAAGTCCATTTCGGCGATGCGAGATTGAATTCCTCATGGAGTCAATCAGTCGCCGCCTAATTGGCGGCCTCACCTGAAGGTATAGAGTCTCTTCGCGTCGCCAACAAGCGACGTCCTGCACAAAGGTCGTGATCGACGACGCCGATTCAGTCATGTTCACCGTCACTTTTGGCAGTGCTCGTGAGTCGTAAAATAACAACATAAACATCAATAAAGCGGCCGATTATCGATTGATGAAACTGCTGTTCTGAAAGTTAACGCAAAATCGTTCATGGAACTGACGGCGAGTCAATTCCACCAAGAGATGACCGATAAATGGCGCTCATTCACTTATCGTTCTAATCATTAAAGCACCGCTTTATAAGCGACCTCGCTTGATGCATCATCAGCGCCCACGCGGTCGCTGAAACGATTCAGGGGGATTCCTTCACGGCGATGTCCAGACGCGATATCGATGGTATCGGCTCCCGTGATGGAAGATCCAAGCTCCACGTCGGAGCACTCGATCGACACGCCAATGACTCGTGATCGAATGGATGCGCCAACAGGGCAAACGGATAGAACGAACAGGAAAACGATCATGCCAGCAAGGCCACAGACGAATTACCGCAGCGCGCTGGTCGTCGTGACGACGATCTTCTTCATGTGGGGATTCATTACCTGCCTCAACGACATTCTGATCCCTCACCTCAAAGCGGTGTTCTCGCTGAATTACACCCAGACCATGCTGATCCAGTTCACCTTCTTCGGTGCTTACTTCATCATGTCGCTGCCGATGGGCAAGCTACTGGCGAAGGTCGGCTACAAGAACGCCATCAGTCTGGGCCTGCTGATCGCCGCCGTCGGCGCGGTGATGTTCTATCCTGCCGCGAAGGCGCCCTCCTACCCGCTGTTCCTGACCGCGCTGTTCGTCCTGGCGAGCGGCGTCACCATGCTGCAGGTCGCGGCCAATCCGTACGTCAGCATGCTTGGCCCGGAAGGCTCCGCCTCCAGCCGACTCAATCTGGCGCAGGCCTTCAATTCGCTTGGCACGACGATCGCCCCTTACTTCGGTGGCATGCTGATTCTCGGTGCGGCCGTGCTCGGCGCCAGCGAACTGGCCGACATGTCCCAGGCTGACCGCATGGCCTACCGCGTGCAGCAGGCGCAGAGCGTACAGACGCCCTATCTGCTGCTCGCGGCCGTACTCGCCGTGCTCGCCGTGGTGATCTATCTCTGGAAGCTGCCCAACTTCAAGGATCAGGCGCGTGACGACAGCCCCCGGGACAACGTCACCGCCGCCCAGGCGCTGCGTCACCCTCACGTGCTATTCGGCGTGATCGGCATTTTCTGCTACGTCGGCGCCGAGGTCTCGATCGGCAGCTTCATGATCAACTACCTGTCGCTGCCGGATATCGGCGGCATGAGCGAGAGCGCCGCAGCAAGCTACGTAGCCTACTACTGGGGCGGCGCGATGATCGGCCGCTTCATCGGCTCGGCGCTGATGCAGAAGATTCGCCCCAGCCTGCTGCTCGGCCTCTTCGCGATCGTCGCGGCGCTGCTGGTGGTCACTACCATGCTGACCTCCGGCCATGTCGCGATGTGGAGCATCGTCGCCATCGGGCTATTCAACTCGATCATGTTCCCCACCATCTTCACGCTCGGCATCGCCAAGCTGGGCCCGCTGACCAGCAAGGCCTCGAGCCTTCTGATCATGGCGATCGTCGGCGGTGCCATCCTGCCGGTGGCGCAGGGGGCGATCGCCGATACGGTCGGTATCCATCACGCTTTCATCCTGCCGCTGCTCTGCTATCTGTTCATTGCCTTCTACGGTTTCCGGGGCTCGCGGGTGCTCAACCCGCACCCGGCTTCCAGCGAGGAGCTGGCCGAGGCACGCGGTTAAGCGCCGATTTCGCAACGAGCGCTATCATCACAAAACGAGCGCTGCTATCACAAAGCGTGCCTCGTAGACGACGAACGCCCCTCTCAGGAGGGGCGTTCTCGTTATCGGTACTGTCACGCTGGCGCGTAACGCAAGATCACGAATCCGGGTAATCGGTGCCAGCTCCGACCTCGCCCCAGGCACGCACTTCCTCAAGCGTCTGCTCGAGATGCTCGGTGACCTTGCCGACACCCCAGGCGCCCAGCACCAGATGGCGAGGCGGTTCGGGGTGCGCGACCAGATCGATCATCGTCTGGGCAGCGCGGCGCGGGTCGCCCGGCTGCTTGCCGCTGCCTTCACTGGTACCGGCCATACGCGCCTTGGCGGTCTCGGCGTAGTCATCGATCCGGCTCGGCGTCTGCTGCAGCGAGCGCCCGGCCCAATCCGTACGGAACGGCCCCGGCTCGACGCAGGTAACGCGGATACCGAGCGGTTCGACCTCGGCCTTGAGCGAATCCGACCACCCCTCCACGGCATGCTTGCTTGCCGCGTAATAGCCGGACCCCGGGAAGCCGATGAACCCGGCGACCGAGCTGATGCTGATGATATGGCCCGCACGCCGCTGGCGCATGCCGGGCAATACCGCCCGCGTCATGGCGAAAAGCCCGAAGACGTTGGCATCGAACTGGGCGCGAATCGCCGACTCCTCGCCCTCTTCCACCGACGCCTGATAGCCGTAGCCGGCATTGTTGACCAGGACATCGAGGCGGCCGAATTTCGCCTCTGCGGCGGCAACAGCCGCGGTGATCTGGTTCGGGTCGGTGACATCGAGCGCCAGGGCCAGCGCGCGGTCCTCGGCGCCTTCGACCAGATCGGCGACACGTTCGCGAGCGCGAGCGGACACGACGACGCTGCCGCCCTGATCGATGATCAGACGAGCGAGTTCGCGGCCGAAGCCGGTGGAGCAGCCGGTGATGAACCAGACCGGAGAATCGGGCATCGACATGATGTTCTCCCAGGATGATGACGGCGCGGCCAGAACGATGACACGCCCCTGCCGTCGGTGAATGTCGCCTCTTAGCATAGACGACACGAGCCCGTGTTCACCCCCACCCATGAAGGCCCGCAGGGCGCCTGGCGACACTTACGACCTTGGTCTTATCCCTCTTGTACCCGCCGCCAGCATCGGGATAATTGATTAGCGGGCAAAAGATAGACGCGTTATCGATTTGTCTGCTTCGGTCGGGACGAGTCCGCCCCATAACCACTATCAGCTCGGTACGACTAGCATGACGCCGCCGTGACCTGGCACCGAGGTTACGTCCGCACATTGGCGCCGGCGGATGACCCACTCGGCCCATACAGCTAAGACGAAGACTCGGCTGCAAAGACTCGGCGGCAATGCCGGCCGAGCCCTTATTCCGACGTCCTGACCAGAGGACGCACGCGACAAGAGATCACGAAGGAACATGACGCAAGTCGAGCATCTGTTCGAACGCTATGGCCCCCGTTACAAGCTGTGGGTGACGCTGACCGTGATGCTCGGTCTCGTGGCGCTGGGCATGTCGATCACCATCGTCAACGTCGCCATACCGTACATCAAGGGCGCCTTCGGCATGAGCGACTCCCAGGTACAGTGGCTCTCCACCGGGTTTCTCGCCTCGACGACGGTCTCGCTGCTGGTCGCGCCGTGGCTGGTTGCGGCCGTCGGCCAGCGCGCCACCTTCATCGGTCTGCTGCTGGCTTTCATCGCGGCCTCCATTCTCGGCGGACTCGGCCAGGGCATGGCCGCCCTGGTCGCCGCCCGTATCGTTCAGGGCGGCATGACCGGACTGATCCGCCCGGTGGCGATGCAGGCGCTGTTCGCCGCCTACCCGCCCGAAGGTCGCGGCATGGCCACGGCCATGTACGGCATGTGCCTCGGCCTGCCGCTGACGCTCGCTACCGTGATCGGCGGCTGGCTGGTCGAGCATTTCACCTGGCGCTACGTCTTTTTCGTCACGCTGCCGATCTGCGCCGCCGCGATCGCCATGGGCTTCTTCTTTCTGCCCTCACGTGAGCACAAGGGACCGCGTCCGCCGTTCGACTGGGCCGGCGTGATCATGCTGTTCGTCGCAGTCTTCTCGCTGCTTGCCGCGCTCTCCAACGGCCAGCGCTGGGGCTGGTATGACCCTCGGGTGCCGGAACTGATCCTGATCGCCACGCTGACTGGCGCCGGTTTCGTCGCCTGGCAGAATCGTACCGCGCATCCACTGCTCGATCTGGCGATCTTTCGCGATCGCACTTTCATCGTCGGCACGCTGGCGATGTGCCTGTTCGGCGGTACCTTCTACGGCATCATGTATCTGCTGCCGCAGTTCGTGCAGGCGGTGCTGCACTACAGCCCGATCTCCGCCGGCAAGATCTTCCTGCCCTCGACGCTGGTTCTCGCCGTGCTCGTGCCGCTGGTGGGCTGGCTGAGTGATCGCTATCCGCCGCACTGGATCACCCTGCCGGGCCTTGGCTGCGCACTGCTCTCCGTTTGGCTGATGGCGCAGATGGACTGGAACACCTCGTTTTTCTATCTCGCCATGGCCATGGCTGTGCTGTCGGTCGGCATGGCCGCCTTCCCGCCGCCGACGCTCTCCAACGCCATCGCGGGCTTGCCCGTTCATCTGATGGGCCATGGTTCGGGGGCGATCAACTTTGCGCTTCAGCTCGGCGGCGCGCTGGGCACCGCCGGACTGGTGATCCTGCTCGATCGTCAGAGCGCCTACCACGGCCAGAGCCTGAACGCCGGCGTCAATGCCGGCAACGCGATTGCCCGCCAGCAGCTCGACCAGCTGGCCGATCTCACCGCTCGGCTTGGCGTGCCCGATACTCAGCAGCAGGCGATGGCTGGCTACCTGATGGAGCGTATCGAGACGATCTGGGCGTCGATCCTCGCCTATCAGGATGGCTTCTGGATATTGATCGGCAGCCTGTTTCTGGTCGTCGTGCCCTCGCTGCTGCTGAGCCGCTGGCGCGGGCTGCCCCGTACCTGAGCCTGCCGCTACCTTCGAATCCCTCTCCGACCGCTGAAGGACCCTTTCGCGCATGACCGCCGACTCTTCTCCCAAGCGACGCCTGCCCCGTTCCACCAAGCTGCTGGTTCTGGCGCTGATCGTCATCGCCTGCCTGATCTGGATCGGCTTCGCGGTCGCGCATCGCCTGACCCACGTCAGCGTGCAGGACGCCCGCGTGATGGCCGATCAGATCACCGTCAGCAGTCGGCTCGACGGCCGCGTGACCCGATTCGACCTGACCGAGGGCGAGACCCTTAGCGCAGGCGATCCTGTCGCCTCTCTCTATAGCGAACCGGACCAGCGCAAGCTGAAGGCGCTGGAAGCCAACGCCGCAACGCACCAGGCGCGCGTGGATTACGAGTCCGCACGACTCGAACTGGCCAAGCAGCAGTACCAGGGCGGGATCGACATTACCAAAGAAGAGCTCGACGCCAGCAAGGCCGCCGAGAAAGCCGCCGGTGCGCGCCTGACACAGGCCGAGCGCGACTATCGCCGCTCCGATACGCTCTACCGCAAGAACTCGGTATCTCAGCAGCGCCGCGACCAGGACTACTACGCCTACCAGGCCGCGCTGGCCGAGCATCACCAGGCTGAGCAGGAGGTTGCCGTCAGCCAGGCGCAGGCGAACAATGCGCGCGTCGGCTTCCTCAACGGCGTGCAGGTGCCTCTGCCCAACCCCACGGTCATGCGTCAGGAGCTGCAGATCGCACGTCAGGAGCTGGCCGAGGCCAAGGCCAGACTCGATGAAGAGCAGTTGAGAATCCGCGACCTCGAGGTCAAGAGCCCCACCGATGGCGTCATCAACAAGACCCTGATCGACCCCGGCGAATACGTCAGCGCCGGGCAGCCGATCCTGATGATGCACGATCCCTCGAAACTCTGGGTCGAAGCCAACGTCAAGGAGACCGACGTTGGCTCGCTGCGGGTTGGACAGCCCGTCTCCATCACCGTCGACGCCTTTCCTGATCGGACTTTCAGCGGCCACGTCGCCATCATCGGCCGCGCCGCGACGAGCCAGTTCGCGCTGCTGCCGGACCCGAACCCGTCGGGCAATTTCACCAAGATCACCCAGCGCATTCCGGTGCGCATCCGCTTCGATGACGGCCCCACCGAACTGATCGGCCCCGGCATGATGGTCGAGGTGGATATCGACGTCAGCGATGACGGTGAAGACCGCAGCGTCCATGCCCAGACGACGCCCGCCACCAGTTGAGCGCGCCGGCGGCTTGCTTTCGGATTACGATGGCGCTCCGAGTTCATCGCCGCAGGAGCATCACATGCCCGTCATCATCACGCCGTTCACGCCCGCTCACCGTCAGGGCGTCATCGACCTGATCCTGCCGATTCAACAACAGGAGTTCGGTATCGAGATCACGGCAGCCGACCAGCCGGATCTCGGCGATATTCCCGGCTTTTACCAGCAGCAGAGCGGTGGTTTCTGGGTCGCAATGGCGGGAGACCGGATCGTGGGAACGATCGGCCTGAAGGCGTTCGACAACGGGCAGGCCGCGCTACGCAAGATGTTCGTCGCCGAGGCGTACCGCGGAGGCGCCAGCGGAGCAGCGCGGCAGCTGCTCGAGACGTTGCTTGCGCACGCCGATCGCTACGCCATCGAGACGATCTGGCTCGGTACCACCGCACAATTCGTCGGTGCTCATCGTTTCTATGAAAAACACGGCTTCGAGCTCGTCGAGGCCGAAGCACTGCCGGACCACTTCCCGCGCATGGCGGTAGACACGCGCTTCTATCGCCGGCGGCTGGCCGGCTCGCAAGACCCGGTCCATCAGTAGGGTCCGGCCTGCTAGCCAGCGCCTGCCTTGCGGCCGCAGTAAGGTTTTCGGGACCTCACTGCACCATCGCCATCAGTTCCGGCGTTCCCTCCACCAGCATACGCACGGCGACAAACAGCACGAAGACCAGTCCGACCCAGGCGATCCAGGCATGCTTCTCGACCAGCCGCGCGACGAGGGCCGCGGCGAAGGCCATGATCGCCACCGACAACAGCAGACCGAACATCAAGGCCGCCCAATGACCGGTTGCGGTACCCGCGACCGCGAGCACATTGTCGAGACTCATGCTGAGATCCGCCAGGATGATGGCGAGCATTGCGCGGCCGAAGCTTCTCGGCGCCTTGCTCGCTCCCTCTTCGTCGCCGCCGCGAATATCCTTGTACATGCCCCGGGCAACGTAGAGTAGGAGCAAACCCCCGACGACCTGCAGGCCGGGAATGGTCAAGAGCCAGGCGGCAATCAGCGACAGCAGGATTCTCGCGATCACCGCGACCGCCATGCCGGCGGCGATGGCCTTGTCACGCTGCTTGTCGGGCAAGCCAGCGGCAATGGTACCGATGATCACGGCATTGTCCCCGGACAGAACGATATCGATGAGAATGACGCCGAGAAAGGCAAAGATCGACGAACTCGTGAGATCCATGGACGAAGGTTCCCGTTAACGTATTGAAGACATGTGATCTCCCGGCGCCGCCGAAGGAGCGACCATCCGGGTAGAGCCAGTGGAAGATGCCTGTGAGCAAAGCCGCGAGAAAGACGAATGAGAGACGCGAGAGGCCGGCAAATCATCCGGTTTCAGTCATACATCATACATTTATTATCTCGCTAACCGATACGCGAAAAGGCGCATTGACATGGCTGGATTGCCGTCTCCAGGCCGGCGCATGAACGACGCCCCGAAGGATAACGGCGCCCGGAAATTGGGCGCCGCTGTCAGATCTCCCAGAAGAACTACCGCCGGGTCATGGTACCGGCTGCAGTTGCCACGACTCGCTCGCCGTCATTTCCAGAAATTGCTCTTCACCAGATCGACGACATCGGTCATCCGCCCATTGAGAACCGCCTTGCCGGAGTAGAGCGCGGTCGACACGACCTGCCCCGGCTCGACCTTCGGCGGCATGACCAGCTCCATCCGGTTGACCTTGACGTCGAGAATGGCGGGGCCCGGATGCGTCAGCCATTCGGCGACGGCGTGCTTGAGCTCATGCTCCGCTTCGACGCGGCGTCCCCATAGACCGATCGACTGCGCCACCAGCGCGAAGTCCGGATTCTCGAGATCGGTATAGCTGTCCAGCAGGCCATCGACCTTCTGTTCCAGCTCGACGAAGCCGAGAGAGCTGTTGTTATAGACGACGATCTTGAGCGGCACCTTCTCCTGTTTTAGCGTCAGCAGATCGCCCATCAGCATCGTCATGCCGCCGTCGCCGCACATCGCGATCACCTGACGCTCGGGAAACGCCTTCTGAATGCCGATCGCCTGCGGGTAAGCATTGGCCATGGTGCCATGCACCAGGCTCGAGAGCGTCCGCCGCTGCCCACGCGACTCGATATGGCGCAGCATCCACACCATCGGGCTGCCGGCATCGGCGGTGAAGAAGGCGTCATCGTGCGCCGCCTCATCGAGCGCCAGCGTCAGCTCCTGCGGATGAATGAGGGCGTCATCCATCGACTCGTGCGCATCGCGCTCCAGCGCCTTGTGGTACTGATGGCGACAGTGCTCCAGCCAGCGCGTATCGGTCTGCTCGTCGACGATCTGGGCGATCGCCGCGCAGGTATCGCGCACGCTGCCGACCAGGCCGACATCGACCGGATGGCGCTTGCCGATCTGCTGCGGGTCGATATCCACCTGAATGATCGTCGCCTTCTCCGGGTAGAACTGGGTCCAGGCGAAGCTGCAGCCGAGCAGCAGCAGCGTGTCACAATCGGCGACCGCGTGATAACCGCCAGCGAGGCCGAAGACCCCGGTCATGCCGACCTCGAAGGGGTTGTCCGGCTGGATGAAGTCCTTCGCCCGCGAGGTCCAGGCGACCGGCGCGTTGAGCTTCGCGGCCAGCGCCATCACCTCGTGTCTTGCATGTTCGCAGCCAAAGCCAGCGTAGATCGAGATCTTGCCGCCAGCGTTGAGCGCCCGGATCGCCGGCACCAGCTCTTCGGCGTTCGGTCGCACGACCGGGTCGAACCGATGCGCGCGGTAGGGCAGATCCTGACTCGGCGTCTGGGTGAACAGATCGCCGTGAACGATCAATACGGCCACGCCATTCTTCGACAGCGCCGCCTGTGCCGCCAGCGCCGTCATCCGTCGCGCCTGCTCGGGATTGATGACCGACTCGCAGAACACGCTGTACTGGTCGTAGATCGGTTTGGGATCGACATCCTGCGGGAAGCCGACGCCGGTGTCGCCGGTCGCCACCTGCGAGGCGATTAGAACCACCGGCGCGCCACTGCGATGGGCCTCGAACAGGCCGTTGACGAAGTGCAGTGTGCCCGGGCCGCAGGTGCCGGCGCACAGCGTCAGCTCGCGGGTCATGTAGGCTTCGCCGCCAGCGGCAAAGCCGCCGACTTCCTCGTGGCGCACGTGTACCCAGTCGACGTCGCTGCGCCGAATGGCGTCGGTGAAGTGATTGATGGTATCGCCGACGACGCCGTAACAGCGTTTAGCGCCGGCCTGGGCGAGCGTCTCGACGATGATCTCGGCCACGTTCTGGCTCATGATGCGACTCCTTTCGCGATCGGACACGATAACGAAACGTGCAGGAAAGATTCGAGCGCCCGGCCGTGATGAGACCTGGCCCGAAACGATGACAGGCCATCGCGAGAAGCGATGGCCTGTTCAAGCGTAGTCGCCCCGACGAATTCGTGGGCCGCTCCCGTGCATTTCTTGGCAGAGCGCCTCGACCGGGTCGCAGAGCGTCTTGAGGGATTGGCAGAGCGTCTAGGCGGGGTGGCGGAGCCTCTCGAAAGAAAAGCCCGCCGACGAGACCGTCAGTCGCCTCGGTCGTCGAAGCTGACGATCTCGACCCAGTTGGCGTTCTTGCCGGTCGGCGCCTCGCCGATGCGTGTAAGCTCACCGCTCTGCGGCGTAATGCGATAAAGCCCGATGTCATCGTCCAGCTGGCCGGAAACCACCATGAACCGCCCGCTCGGATCGATATTGAACCCGCGTGGTTGCTTCTCGACCTTCGTCGTGCGCAGGAAGGTCAACCGTCCGGTTTCCGGATCGGCGGCAAAAGCGCTGATACGGCTGCGCGTGCGCTCGCTGATATAGACATGTCGCCCGTCGGGCGTGGTGTGAATGTCCGCGGCCCAGATACGCGGCGTATCGTCTCCGGCCGGGATATCTTCGCGAGCCATGCCGCGGATCAGACCCGAATCCGCAGGGATACCCGTAGCCGTACCCAGTGCCGTGAGCTGACCGCTCTGCGCATCATAGGCGTAGGTCGTGACCGCGCCAGAGAACTCTCCCAGCACGTAGACGAAACGCCCATCGGACGAGAACACGAAATGGCGGGGCCCGGTCTGCGATGGCGTTGCCACCGACGCCGGGGCCAGCGGCGTCAGATGGCCGGTGTCGGCATCGAACCGATACTGGACGAGTTGGTCGTCACCCAGGTTGGTCGCGTAGGCGAATCGACCGTCGGGCGAGGCATGCATGGCGTGCGCCCGGCGCCCCGTCGGCAGCGTCTTCTGCGCGTCGCCGACAACACCCCGGGCGTCGATGGGGCTGACGCTGAGAAGATCATCGCCATAGGAGGCGGCGAACAGGGTATGACCGCTTGGATCGACATCGATATTGGCCATGCTGGCCGGCAGCGCCCCCGTACCTTGACGGCTCAACGCGCCACTGCTGGCATCGAGACGGTAACTCACCACCTGCCGCGGCGTGTCGCGCAGCGCGGCGTAGAGATGATGGTGGTCGGGACTCAACGCCATCGGCATCACCTCACCACCGGCCGGTGTCTTGGCCAGCGGCTCGAGCAGGCCCCGCTCCCGGTCCAGTGTATAGCTCGAGATGATGCCGTCGTCCGCGTTCGAGACGTAGACATAGGTCGCTGCCTGAGCGCTCGCGGCACCGATCGTCAGAGCCAGCCCCGCGCTCATGGCGGTCAAAGTTTTGCGGTTCATCGGCGCTGATCCTTTCAGGTTGAATGCTTAGCCTGCTCATTCAAGCCCGAACGGTGCCGGAACCCCATGCCTCTTTGGTCGACCAACCTATGAGATCGAGAGAACCGGCCTTGTGCTCACCCCATTTCCGCCGGGTCAGGCACGCGTGGGAATCTCGGCGGATGGGCCTGCATGTAGGCGTGGCAGGCGCGCAGCACGCGCACGTCGTCGTGCTTGCCACCGGCGAGCTGAAAGCCGACCGGCAGACCGCGCTCGGTGAACCCGCACGGTACCGACGCGGCCGGCTGCTGGCTCAGGTTGAACGGATAGGAGAACGGCGCCCACTCCTCCCAATCGCGCATGCCGCTGCCCGGCGGCACCTCGTGATCGACCGCGAACGGTTCGATCGGTACCGATGGCGTCATCAGCAGGTGATACTGCTGATTGAAGCGCTCGAGCTTTTCGGTCAGATGCGCGCGTTCGCTCAGTGCTCGAAACAACTCGAGCGCACTCCACTGCTCGGCGGTGCGCGCGTTGGCGACGAGACCTGAATCGAGCAGCTCGCGCTGCTTCGCGTCGCTATTGGCCCAGACATCCAGTGACGCTGTGAACCAGAGCTTCTGGAAGATATCGATCGGCGATTCGAAGCCAGGGTGGACCTCTTCCACCTCGGCGCCCAATGCCTCCAGGTTTTTCGCGGCTTCGCGCACTCGGGCCGCAATCTGGTCATCGACCTCGGCGTAACCAAGCGTCGGTGAGAAAGCGATACGCAATCCGCGCAGATCCTGATCGAGATCGCTGCCCCAGTTCTCGGGCTGGCCGCGAGTCGCATAGGGGTCGCGGTAGTCATAACGGCCGATCACGTTGAGCATGCGCACTGCGTCCTCGACGCTGCGCGTGATCGGTCCGATGTGCGAGAGCGTCGGTGCCGTGGCCGGCGGCCATTGCGGCGTCCAGCCGTAGGTCGGCTTGAAGCCGAAGGTGCCGGTGAAGGCCGCGGGAATCCGTATCGAACCACCGGAATCGCCGCCCTGATGCAGCACGCCCATGTTGAGCGCTGCCGCCACCGCCGCCCCGCCGGAGGAACCACCGGGTGTCAGCGAGGTATCCCAGGGATTGCGCGTGGCGCCGAAGACGCGATTGTCGGTAACCGCCTTCCAACCCATCTCCGGGGTGTTGGTCTTGCCCAGAATGACGGCTCCGGCCTCGCGCAGCATGCGCGCCGGCGGGCAATCCTGCTCGCAAGGCTCGGCCGATGTCGTCAACGATCCATCGCGCGCCGGCATGCCCGCCACTTCGGAAAGATCCTTCATCGAGATCGGTACGCCGTCGATGGGACTCAGTGGTTTGCCCTGCCCCCAGCGTCTCGCGGAGGCCTTGGCCGCCCGCTCCGCGCCTTCATGATCGACGTGCACGAACGCATTCACGTCCGGATTGAAGCGCTCGATGCGAGCAAGCGCCGCTCGTGTCGCCTCTAAAGGTGACGCTTCGCCGCTGCGATAAAGCTGTTCGAGACGCTTCGCGTCCATGTGGCCGAGATCGGTTTCTGCATCCTTGTCGTTCACGTTGTCTCCACATCCTGTGGTGAGTGATGTCAGTTTCGAGGTCTGTACTCGTGATTCGTGGCTCGTGGCTCGTGGCTCAAAAATCGTGTTCGGCTTCGGCCGGGGCCCGGCGGCCGCCACTCATGCGCTGGAGGTGAATTTTCCGCGTCAGACGAATGACCGGCCGAATCAGCATCTCCACGCTGCCGATGACGAACAGCCAGGTGCCCGCGTAGGCCAGCGATTCGTAGAAAAAGAAGACACTGCCGATGACGAACCAGACACCGATGAGAATGTCATTGACGATGCTCAACACCTCGTAGCGCTGGCGCACGATGAGTTCGTCGTGACCGAAGTGCAGCGTGATACCCGATTGATTCGAGGCGTGCTGCGACGATTCCTTCATAGTGATCTCCCTGTCGATAAACGTATGCAAGGCGGCTCTTCCAGCGACCGCTCGCCCCGAAGCATAGGAAAAATCATCGGCTTCTGCGGCGTCGGGCGACGGGTCGCGGCTTTGGCTACGCTGAACGAAGCACACAGGATTGCGATCATGTTTCCATCCGAAGCGGAGGTAGACACCCATGCCAGAGAGTGTGAAAACGCCCGACAAGCACGCCGTCACCGCCGACGACACGACGCTGTTCATCTTTGGCGCCAGCGGCGATCTGGTAAAACGCCTGCTGATTCCCTCGCTCTTCAACCTCGATCGTGACGGCCTGATCGCTTCCGAGATGCGCATCGTCGGCATCGACATCGCCGACCACGACGACGCCTCCTTTCGTCGGCACCTCAAGGATTTCATCGCCGACAAGCAGGCAGCCAATCACGCCGAAAGCCGCGGTGGCGAGCTCGACGACGAGAGCTGGGCCTCGTTCGAGCAGCGCCTGCACTACCGTCAGGGCGACTTCACCGAGGCCGCGATCTATGCGTGGATCGAGAAGCGCATCGCCGAGAGCCCGACCGGGAGCGCCCTGTTCTACTGCGCGACCGGATCACGCTTTTTCGGCGACATCGCGCAGCAGCTGGGCCACGCCGGGCTGATGAAGGAGCCCGAGGGTGCCTACCGCCGCCTGGTCGTCGAGAAGCCGTTCGGTCACGACCTGGAATCCGCGCAGGCGCTGAATGCCAAGCTGCTCTCGGTCATGCGCGAGGACCAGATCTACCGAATCGATCATTTCCTGGGCAAGGAAACGGTACAGAACATTCTGGTAGCGCGCTTCGCCAACGTGCTGTTCGAACCCTTCTGGAACAATCACTACATCGATCATATTCAGATCACCGCGGCCGAGACCGTCGGCGTCGAGAAGCGAGCCGCGTTCTACGACCAGACCGGCGCCATGCGAGACATGGTGCCCAACCACCTGTTTCAGCTATTGGCGATGGTGGCGATCGAGCCCCCCGCCTATTTCGGTGCCGATGCGCTGCGCGCCGAAAAATCCAAGGTCCTCGGCGCGATTCGCCCCTGGCGGGTGGAGGAAGCCGCCGAGAACTCCGCCCGCGGGCGCTACGAAGCGGGCGCTTTCGACGGCAAGGCGGTACCCGGCTATCTCGAGGAAGAGGGCGTCAAGGCAGAAAACGACACCGAAACCTTCGTCACCATGAAAGTGATGGTCGACAACTGGCGCTGGATGGGCGTGCCCTTCTATCTGCGCACCGGCAAACGCATGAGCGCCCGCGATACGGAAATCGCGATCTGCTTCAAGCCGGCACCCTACTCCCAGTTCCGTGACACGGAGATCGAGCGCACCGCCTCGAACTGGCTGATCATCCAGATCCAGCCCAACGAAGGGATGTGGTTCGACTTTCAGGCCAAGAGACCGGGGCCGGAGCTCGAGATGGACACGGTCAAGATGGGGTTCGCCTACAAAGACTTCTTCGATCTGCCCGCCGTGACCGGGTACGAAACGCTCATCTACGACTGTTTGACCGGCGACCAGATGCTGTTCCAGCGGGCCGATACCATCGAGAACGGCTGGCGCGCCGTGCAGCCGTTTCTCGACGCCTGGTCGCAGAACCCGGCGCTCGAAGGCTACGCCGCCGGAGAAGACGGCCCGCGCGGCGCCTTCGAGCTGATCGGGCGAGACGGCCGTCGCTGGCACCAGGTCGGCTCCGCTACCGGCCCCGGCGTTGCACCGGTGCCAAAGAGTGGCAAACGCGAAGATGGCAAGCGCTGATCTGCATCAGACATCGCTGATCAGCGAGCGTGCCAGCAATGTCTCCACCAGCGGCTGACCATTAATCTCGAACGACTGGTCGAGCCGCTGGTCGCGAAACCCGCAGGCTTCGTAGAAGCGAATGGCTGGCGCATTCGTCGAGAGCGTCCACAATCCGACATCGCGATAGCCTTCGGCTTCCAGACTGTCTCGCGCTGCCTGCCAGAGCAGCGTGCCGACACCGCTGCGCTGCGCACGCGGCGCCACGTAAAACGCAAGCAACTCACCCCACCCTTCGGCAAGGCGCGCGACCTCCGGTCCCGCCTCATCGGTGATTCGGAAGCCGCCGATCTGCACCCAGCCCAGAAGTTCGCCAGCGGCCACGGCCGCCAGTACTCGAGCTCCTTCGTCGAACCGGCGCTGCCAAGCGGCCAACCTCGGCGCTAGCGAAAGACCATCCAGCGTGCTGTCGGCGATCTGCCCACGATAGTTCGTCTGCCAGGCGTCGAGCCCGATCTGGGCAATCGCCAACGCATCGTCGGGCCGTGCCCAGCGCACCACCGGATTTGTGTCGACTGTCATGGGTTCACGCCTTCAATCGCCCCAGCGCGAAGCCCGCGATCGCCGTGTCCTGCACGCCGGTACCTGTGAGATCGCAGACGGTAATTTGAGAATCCGATGTGCGCAGGCCCCTGCCACCGGCGACCACCTTGCCCAGCTCGTTGACCGTGAACGGCGGCTCGTGCCCGGCATAGGCTTTCAATTCACCGTTGTTTTCGCTCTGGGCGCGGGTATCGGCAACGAAGTGATCGGCCCGTTCCATCACCGACGTGTCGAGTTCGCGCTTCTCCGGGCTGTCCGAGCCCATCGCCGTGACGTGTACGCCCTCGCGAAGATGCTCTCCGCTCAACAATGGCGCTCGCGACGGCGTGCTGGTGACGATGATGTCCGCCTCCGCGCAGGCGGAGGCGATATCCGTGTGTACGGCGACGGTCAGGCCGTACTGTTCCTGCATTCGGGCGGCGTAGGCCTCGGCCTTGGCGACATCCCGCGCCCAGACGTCGAGCGTATCGATGTCTCGCACCAGCTTGAGCGCGGCGACCTGCAGCTCGGCCTGCAATCCGGCGCCGAGCACGGTGACGCGTTTGCTGTCGGTTCGCGAGAGGTGCTTGGCGGCAATTGCGCCGGCCAGCGCGGTGCGGATATCGGTGAGATAGCCTTCGTCGAACAGCACCGCTTCGACCAGGCCAGTCTTGGCCGAGAAGACGATCATCAACCCGTTGAGACTGGGCAGGCCGAGTTTCGGATTGTCGAAGAAGCCGGGACTGACCTTGATCGCAAATGCGGCATTGCCCTTGATATGCGCGGTCTTCACATCGACCTCGCCGTTGGACTCCTCGATCGCCATGGAGAGGATCGGCGGCTGCGTGACGCTGCCCTCGCCGAGCGCCCGGAATCCGGCTTCGACGGCCTCCAGCGCCGCATGATCTAGCGTGACGACGTTCTGAATCTGTTCGCGGTGGTAAAGCTCCATGACTGACTCCTGCGTCCTCTCGTATGGGGTTGGCCGACAGCGCTGCCGCGCTGTCCGGTTCACGCGCTTCAGCGCGACGGATAATCCAGTAACGTTCTGGCCCTGGCGAGCGTGCCGGCATCGACCCCGTTGCCCGAGACGATCAGCGCGACTTTCTCGCCGCGAATGTCGATCGCGTGCTCGTCGATGGCAGCGAGACCGACCACGGCTGCCCCCTCGACCAGCATCTTTTCCTGCTCGAAGAAGTGCAGCATGGCGCGGGCGATGGCTGGCTCGGAGACCTGATAGTGGTCGTCCATTACCTCGCGCACCAGCTCGAACGTGCAGCGGTTATCGAGCCCGATGCCGCCACCGAGCGAATCGGCCAGCGACGCTTTCTCCTCGACTTCGACAGGCTTTCCGGCCTCGAGACTTGCGATCATCGCCGCGCCCTCGAGCATGCTGACGCCGGTCACCGTGGCGCGCGGGTTGATGCTCTTGATCGCGCGGCCGATCCCGCCCAGCAGACCGCCGCCGGAGAGTCCGATCAGCACGCGGTCGAGCTCCGGCAGTTCCTCCATTAGCTCGAGCCCGATGGTGCCCTGGCCGGCGGCGATCAGCGAATCGTCGAAGGGTTCGATCAGCGCCATGCCCTCCTCACTCACCAGCCGGCGCGCCTCGATGAAGGCATCATCCTGAGAGCGGCCAATCACCCGCGCTTCCGCCCCCAGTGTCTCGATGGCCGCCACCTTGTTGGCCGGCACCAGCTCGGATAAGCAGATCACCGCCCGCGCGCCGAGACGTTGGGCAGCCCACGCCACCGCACGGCCGTGGTTGCCGGTGGAAGCGGTGGTGACGCCACGTTCGAGCTGCTCAGGGGATAGCGAAGCGATCTTGTTGAGCGCCCCGCGTAACTTGAATGCGCCGCTCGGCTGCAGCGTCTCGAGTTTGAGGTAGATTTCGGCATCGAAGCGCGCCGATAGGCTCTGGGAGAGGATCAGTGGCGTACGCGCCGCCTGGCCGGCGATGCGGCGTCTCGCCAGATAAATGTCGTGAAGCGTGACGGGGTCGGACATGCGGATTCCCGAGGCGGTAAAAGAAAGCGGCAGAGTTTTCACCCTGCCGCAGACGTGCGGTCACATCAAGCCGATGCGAGACCGGCGTTTTCGCTCGCGATGCTCGCTCCCGCCACCCCCCTGGTCGCCGCCAGCTGCACCGTGACGTGAAGTGCGCGGTCGCTTCGCGCTAGTGGCCAAATTTACGAAAATTTCGATACCCCACTGTTGGAGCGAGCTCTGCTCGCGAATATCTCGGTTCGCGAGCAGAGCTCGCTCCTACCCTACACCGAACGCCGAGCCCCGAAGCCCCGGGGCCCAAACCCAAGGTCTAACTTAGACCTTCAGGTCACCACTGCGAGTCAGTTCATCGGTGACACGGTCGATAGCGCGTTTGGCACGCCCGATGACTTCGTCGACCTGAGCGCGGTCGATCACCAGCGGCGGTGCGAAGCCGAGGATATCCCCGTTGGGCATGGCGCGGGCGATCAGATTCTCTTTCATCGCGGCCGCTGCCACCCGGGCGCCAACCTTGAGCGCGGGGTCGAACGGCGTGTATTCGCCCTTCTCCGGGGCGAACTCCAGCGCCGCCATCAGCCCCTCGCCGCGCACGTCACCGACCAGCGGATGCTCACCAAAAGTCTCCTTCAGCCGCGCGTTGAAGTAGGCACCGGTCTCGGCGGCATTGCCCACCAGATTCTCGCGCTCGATGATGTCCAGGTTGGCCATGGCGGCGGCGGCGCCCAGCGGGTGGCCGGAGTAGGTCCAGCCGTGGCCGATCGGTCCGTACTCTCCGGTGCCAGCTTCCAGTGCTTTCCACACGCGTTCGCCAACGATCACGCCGGAGAGCGGCTGATAGGCGCTGGTCAAACCCTTGGCGATGGTGACCAGATCCGGCTGGATGCCGTAGTGCTGGAAACCGAACTGGCTGCCGAGCCGACCGAACCCACTGACGACTTCATCGGCGATCAACAGGATCTCATGGCGCTTGAGTACGGCCTGGATTGCGTCCCAGTAGCCTTCCGGAGGCGGGATGATACCGCCGGTGCCCAGCACGGGCTCGCCGATGAAGGCACCGATAGTTTCCGGCCCTTCGCGCTGAATCAGCGCTTCGAGCTGCTCGGCACAGTAGGCCGAGAACTCGCGCTCGTTCATCTCACCGCGCTCCCTTCTGTAATAGTAAGGGGCTTTCGTATGCAGGATGCCGTCGATGGGCAGGTCGAAATGCTGGTGGAATGCAGGCAGACCGGTGAGCGAACCGGCGGCGATGCTGGAACCGTGATAGCCGCGCTGGCGCGCGATGATTTTCTTCTTCTTCGGCTGACCGGTGACGTTGTGGTAGTAGCGCACCAGCTTGATCTGGGTCTCGTTGGCATCGCTGCCGGAGAGCCCGTAGTAGACCTTGGTCAGACCGTTGCCGGCGAGCTTGGCGATACGCTCAGAGAGCGCGATCAGCGGCTCGTTCGAGTGGCCGACATAGGTGTGGTAGTAGGCGAGCTCCTTCGCCTGGGCGTAGATCGCATCGGCAATCTCGCTGCGCCCGTAGCCGATATTGACGCAGTAGAGCCCGGCGAAGGCGTCGATCATCTCGCGACCGTCGCGATCGACGATGGAAATGCCCTGGCCGCCGGTGATGATGCGCCCCGGCGCATCGCCTTGGGCGTAGTCACGCAGATGGGTGGAGGCGTGAAAGACATGCTGGCGATCGTTGTCGATCAAGCTACGGGTATCGGTCATACCGTTTTCCTTACTAAAAGCGGAACCACCACCGCGACTGTCGATGGTGTTTGATGATGGTTCCCGGCGGGCGCAGCGATCGGAGCGATCCTTGGTAAATACCCGCGTTGAATCTCGTGAGTCACGAGCTTGAAGCAGAAGGCATATTGCCGAGGCAGTAATACTTGGTATCGAGATACTCCTCGAGCCCCTGCGCCCCGCCCTCGCGACCCAAGCCGGACTGCTTGATGCCACCGAACGGGATCGGTGCGCCGGTCATCTTGACGCTATTGACGCTGACCATGCCGTATTCGAGGCCGCGCATCAGCTTCCAGGTGCGCCGGAGATCGTTGGTGTAGACGTAGGCGGCAAGGCCATATTCGGTGTCGTTGGCGAGCTGGATCACTTCGTCATCGCTGTCGAAGACGCCGATCCCGGCCACCGGCGAGAAGGTCTCCTCGCGGAAGACGCGCATTTCCGGCGTGATATCCACCAGCACGGTGGGCACGAAGAAGTTCTCCCCCGGCGCCTTTCGTTCGCCGCCGAACCGGCGCGCGCCCTTGTTGATACCGTCTTCGACGATGCCGTTGGCCGATTCCACCGCACGCTTGTGAATCAGCGGGCCGATGTCGTTGTTTTCCAGGCCGTTGCCCACGGTGAGCGCTTCCATATGCGCGACGAAGCGCGCGACGAAATCGTCGTAAATGCCGCGCTGGACGAAGATCCGATTGGCGGCGAGACAATCCTGCCCGGCGGTCTGGAACTTGGCCGCGACCGCTTCCTTCGCCGCGGCATCCGGGTCCATGTCGTCACAGACGATGAACGGGGCGTTGCCGCCGAGCTCCAGCGACATTCGCTTGACGCTCGACGAACTCTGGCGCATCAGCAGCTTGCCGACGCGGGTCGAGCCGGTGAAAGAGATATTGCGGATACGGCTGTCGCTGCAAAGCACTTCGGAGACGGTTGCCGGGTCGCCGGTGACCACGTTGAAAACGCCTGCCGGGATGCCAGCCCGCTCGGCCAGTTCAGCCAGCGCGAGCGCCGAATAAGGCGTTTCATTGGCCGGCTTGACGATCACCGGGCACCCCGCCGCCAGCGCCGCACCGGCCTTGCGCGTGATCATCGCCAGCGGGAAGTTCCACGGCGTGAACATCGCCGCCACGCCCACCGGCTCCTTGATCGTCCCCAGCGCGGCGTTCGGAATATGGCTGGGGATGGTCATGCCGTAGGCACGCTTGGCTTCTTCGGCGAACCATTGAATGAAGCTGGCGCCGTAATCGACCTCGCCGCGACCGTCATTGAGCGGCTTGCCCTGCTCGCGGGTCATCAAGTAGGCGAGATCTTCCTTGTGCTCATGCAGCAGGCGATACCAGGCGTGCAGTTTCTCGGCACGCTCGTGCACGTTGACGGCTCGCCAAGCGGCGAAGGCGTTCTCGGCGGCGGTGACCGCCTCGGTGATCTGCGCCGCTTCGAGCAGCGCGCAGTGGCCGATCGTCTCTTGGGTCGCCGGGTCGATCACGGCCTCCTCGCGGCCTTCGGTGCCGTGGGTCCATTTGCCGTCGACATAGGCGTACTGGCGGAACAAGCGCGGATCGTTGAGTTTCATGTCGGCTCCTCGGTTTCAGCAGACCAGAACGCTCGGTGCAAGGCGCCCAGTGCCGGGTAAGACAAGAAGAGGCGCTCGGCCCCATCGATGTTTCCAGCCTACGCCTGTCACCACACCGAATGTTTTTGTCCGGCGCGGCAGAGGATGGCCTTTTTTCGGAATGCGGCCATGGAAGTGACGTTTTTTTCGGCAGTTGAATCGCAGCACCGGGATCGCGCCCCTGGAGTCAAGCAACGAACCGGGCTTACGACGCCGTCGAAAGCCCGGTTCGTTTGACACCCCGGTCGCTCGCAACGATGTTTAGACGCACTTTTCATCACCGGTGGGTCGACGAGTCATGGCGTCGCGCGGCCGTTCCGGCCAGCCTGGCGCCGACCCGATTCCCGCTATCAGCCACTCCCATGGAAGGAGCCAACCATGCAGATGCGTTCACTGGGCCATCCGGATATCCAGACCGCGCCGATCGTCTTCGGTGGCAATGTCTTCGGCTGGACACTCGACGACAAGCAGTCTTTCGCCATGATCGATGCCTGGCTCGATGCCGGCTTCAACGCCATCGATACCGCCGACGTCTACTCTCGTTGGGCAGAGGGCAATCAGGGCGGCGAATCCGAGACAGTGCTGGGCAAGTGGTTCAAGCAGAGCGGTCGTCGCGACGAGGTGGTGCTGACCAGCAAGGTCGGCATGGATCTTGGCGACGGCAAGGTCGGTCTATCGAAAGCCTACATCATGCAGGCGATCGAGGCGTCGCTGACCCGCCTGCAGACGGACTACCTGGACGTCTATTTCTCGCACCAGGACGACCAGGACACCCCGCTCGAAGAGACGCTCGAGGCCTACGATCGACTCATCGAGCAGGGCAAGATCCGCATGATCGCTGCCTCAAACTACACCGGCGATCGTCTGTCCAAGGCGCTCGAGGTCAGCAAGGCTAAGAGCCTGCCGGCCTACCGCTGCCTGCAGCCCTTTTACAATCTCTATGATCGCGAAGACTTCGAGCGTGACCTGGCACCGGTCTGCCGCGAGCACGATATCGCTGTGGTGCCCTACTTCTCGCTCGCCAGCGGCTTTCTCACCGGCAAGTACCGCTCGCGGGAAGACGCCAAGGGCCAGGCCCGCGCCGACTTCGTCGACAAGTACTTCGACGACAAGGGCATGCGCATTCTCGAGGCGCTCGATTCGGTCTCCAAGCGCTATGACACCCAGCCGGCTGCCGTATCACTGGCCTGGCTGCTGGCGCAGCCGACGGTGACCGCACCGATCGCCAGCGCCAGCAAGCCGCATCATCTCGATGCGCTGAAGGCGGCATGCGATCTCAAGCTGGACGCCGATGCGCTCAAGACGCTGGATGACGCCAGTCGAGGCTAAGCCAATGCAGAACGCGGCATGAAGACGACAAAACCCGGCCAATGCCGGGTTTTGTCGTCGCGAGCAGCCACTACTCATTCAGCATCGGCAGCGCGGGACCCGCCTGTCGTTTTACCGCTTTGGTGACGATGTAAGTGAAGTAGCGTTCGATGCCGAGATCCGACACCAGCCAGCGATCGATCAGACGCTGATAGGCGTCGATACTATCGGCCTCGATCTTGACCAGATAATCCATGCCACCACCGATCGCGAAGCACTCGACGACATCGGGCGTCTCGTTTACGCACTGCTCGAAGCGCGCCAGGCTCTCGGCGTTGTGCTGCTTGAGCTCGACCTGGACCCAGACGGGCGTGCGCTTGACCACGACATCCGAATTGAGTCGCGCGCCATAGCCCTCGATGACCCCAGCCTTCTCGAGACGCTTGACCCGCTCCCAGCACGGGCTGACGGAGAGGTTGATTGCCTCTGCCAGCCGCGACTTGGTGATCCGGCCGTCGTGACTCAGAATTTCGAGGATCTTGAGGTCGTAGCGATCGAGTTTCATTCGGCCGGTTTCGGGGCCGATGAAGAGCCGACCGGTTTCGGGGCCGAGAACGAATCGCGCTCCAACGACTCGACCACCTCGGCGACGACCGCAATGGTATCGCCCATGCCGACCTTGGCCGGAAAGCGCCGTGCGATCACCACTCCATCGCGCTCTGCGCGATACTCGACCGGCGCCGAGCCAGTCCGCGTCATGTCGAAGACGCGGGCCAACACATCGCCCTTCTCGACCATTTCGCCGAGCGCGACCGTCAGCTCCAGCAAACCCGTATGTTCGCTCTGTACATAGCAGCTGGCATCCGGCATATCGACAGCGATCATCGGCTCGGTGGGAACCTCCAACTCGCCCTCGACCAGTCCGTAATGAACGAGGAAGTTGCGCACGCCGCGTTCGGTGATCGCCAGGCTCTGCGGTGTCGAGGTGCCCCCGCCGCCGAGTTCGGTGGTGACGAAGGTCTTGCCCTGAGACTCGACCGCAGTGTCGTAGAGCTTGGCCGCGTCGAGTTCGAACATCATCATGGCGTAGGGCGCGCCGAACGCTATGGCACCGGCAAGACTCGCCGCTTCCTGCGCCAGATCGTCGAGGCGATGCGCCGCAGCGAAAGGCACGATATCGAGCGTGCGCCCACCGGAGTGAAGATCGAGCGCCACATCGCACATTGGCACCAGCACGCGATTGAAGTAGTCGGCGATCTGGCTGGTCGGCCCGCCGTTCGGGTCACCGGGAAAACTCCGGTTCATGTTGCCGCCGTCGAGCGAGGAGGTGCGCTTGCCGGCCTCCGCCGCCGGCGTGTTCATCATCGGCACGATTATGACGCGACCGCGAACGTCCTCGGCCTTCAACGTGTTGGCGAGCTTCATGAGTGCGGTAATGCCTTCATACTCGTCACCGTGGTTGCCACCGGTCAAAAGCGCCGTAGGGCCTTCGCCGTTGGCCACGACGGTGATCGGGATCATCACCGCCCCCCAGGCGGACGTGTCGATGGAGATCGGCAGCTTCAAAAAACCGTGCTGAACGCCCTTGGCATCGAAATCGACGGTGGCGCTGATCGGACTCGGACGCAGCGAAGCGGACATGCAAAAACTCCAGAGCGAGAGAGGAAAGAGACGCTGGCGCGTCTCATCCATCGAGGTTAGCAGGTATCGAGATGACGGCCCTAGGGTCGACGGGCGCCGCGGTTCGACAGTTGGTCCAGCCTATTCGACAAACAGCGCTACTTGACGAACAGCTGGCGCGGGAAGTTGCACAGCGGCTCGGCGCCGTTTTCGGTGATCAGGATACTTTCGGTAATCTCGAGCCCCCAGTCATCCATCCACATGCCGGGCATGAAGTGGAACGTCATGCCCGGCTCGAGAATCGTCTCGTCGGAGGGGCGCAGACTCATGGTGCGTTCGCCCCAGTCTGGCGGGTAGCTGATCCCGATCGGATAACCGCAGCGCGCACCGCCGCGGTCGAAGCCGTACTTGTCCATCGCGGCGCCGAGCGCGAGCGCGATATCAGCACAGCGATTACCGGGCTTGGCGACGGCGAGACCGTTCTCGATGCCTTCGAGCAGCGCCGATTCCCCACGGATGAAGTCCTTCGGCGGCTTGCCGAGAAACACGGTTCGTGACAGCGGCGCGTGGTAGCGCTTGTAGCAGCCGGCGATCTCGAAAAACGTTCCCTCGCCTTCGCGAAACGGTGTGTCATCCCAGGTCAGGTGGGGCGCTGCGGCGTCGCTGCCGGTCGGCAGCAGCGGCACGATCGCCGGATAGTCACCGCCGTGAACCTTGCCTTCACCGTCGGTCCAGCCCTCGGTTCCGACCCGATAGATCTCGGAGACCAGTTTGCTCTTGGCCAGCCCCGGCTCGATCATCTCGATGATACGCGTGTGCATGCACTCGACGATGCGCGCCGCCGTGCGCATGTAGGCGATCTCCTGCGGCGACTTGATCGCCCGGCACCAGTTGACCAGCGCCGTGGCATCGACCAGCTTGGCGTGGGGAAGCTCCTTCACGAGACTGGTGTAGGCCTTGGCAGAGAAGTAGTAGTTGTCCATCTCCAGCCCGACATTGCCGGTATGCCAGCCATACTCCGGCAGCACCGACTGCGCCAGATACTCCATCGGATGCATGTCCGGATTCTGCACGTAGTAATCCGGGTAGTAGCGCACCCGCTCTTCGTTCATCCAACAGGTACGCCAGGCGCCGTTGGCATCTTGCCGCCGGCCATACCAGACCGGCTCGCCCTCGAGGCCGATCAGCACGCACTGATGGACATAGAACGACCAACCGTCATAGCCGGTCAGCCAGGCCATGTTGGAAGGGTCGCTGACGATGAGCACATCGACACCGCGATTGGCCATCGACACCCGCACCTTGTGCAGGCGGCTGGCGTACTCTTCGCGGGAAAAAGGCAGGGATACCTGGAACATGGTGCCACTCGACTAACGGGACCGAATTGATGGAACCTGCCAATCTGCCCTCGATCAACAGGGAGACCGACAGAGACCTGCCGCTTGCCGACCGGATGTGGAATTGTCATGATGCGTAGCGCCAACATCAGTACAATTATCGGTCAATGCATCATTTAGGATAGTAGCATCGCCGCGCGTCCCGCCGTCAAAGGCTTTATTGCATCATGACAATTGATCTGAAACCCTTCCTGAGCCAGCAGGGTCCGAAATATCTCGCCATTGCCCGCGCACTGGCCGAAGCCGTACGCCAAGGCGCGCTGGCACCCGGCTCCCGCCTGCCCACGCACCGTGATCTGGCAGAAACGCTCGGTGTCAGCGTACAGACCGTCTCCCGCGCCTACGATCAGGCCGAGAAACATGGGCTGGTGCAGGCTCGCGTCGGCAGCGGCACCTGGATCCGCGATGCCGACGGCGAATCCGAGACCGAGTATCTGCGCGCACCGGCAGCTTTCACCGACGAAAGCCAGATCGATCTCTCCATCGCCCATCCGGTCTGCCCGCCCTCCCATCACGTGCGCTTTCGCCAGGCGCTGGCGGAGCTCGCCGACGTCGCCCACGCCGACGTGATCGCCGCCTGTCGGCCGATTGCCGGGCTCGCCCATCAGCGCGAACGCGCCAATCACTGGCTTGGCGAGCGCCTCGGCGTTCCCGGCGAGGTCGAGGATCGGCTGCTCTGCAACGGCACGGCGCATGGCCTGATGCTGGCCATCGCCACGGTCGTCCAGCACGGTGACGTGGTCTTGACCGAAGCGCTGACGGATCACGGCCTGATTTCGCTATCGCGAACCCTCGGCTTTCAGCTACGTGGCGTGGCGATCGACGATCAGGGCGTCGTACCCGAGGCATTGGAAGCCGCTATCGTGCGCTTTCAGCCCCGCGCGGTCTGCGTGACGCCAACCCAGCTCAACCCGACCGGGGCGACGATGGAGAACGCACGCCGCGACGAGGTCGCCGAGATTCTGGCGCGCCACGACGTCTGGCTGATCGAGGACGATGTCCACGCCTTGCTGGAACCGCCGGGACTGACGCCGCTCGCGGCCCGATTGCCGCAGCAGAGCTTCCACGTCACCAGCCTGACCAAGGCCACGGTGCCGGGGCTGCGCGCCGGCTACCTGAGCGTACCGCGCGGCCAGATGCACCACACGCTGCCGCGCCTGCGCGCCACCAGCTGGATGGCCACACCGCTGGTGCTCGAGCTCGCCGACTACTGGCTGGCCAACGGCATGATCGACACCCTGGCCCACGAGCAGCGGCGTCTTCTGGCCGAGCGCCAATCGCTGGCGGCGAGGCGGCTGGCCGGGCACGCCATCGAATCGCGGCCCAGCAGCCTGCATCTCTGGCTCGCGCTGCCCGAACCCTGGCGCGCCGAGGAGCTGCAGCAGCAGGCGAGCCAGGAAGGGGTCGCCATCACCACGGCCCAACCCTTCATGGTCGACCCCACCTCGCCGCCTCGCCGAGTGCGCCTGAGCCTGGGTGCGGAGAATGACATCGAACGCCTCGATGCGGGCCTCGGCATCATCGCCAATCTGCTGCAGGAGCCGCCGCCGCCGATGCTGCAGATCGTCTACTGATGAGCAATGAGCCATGCGCGAAGCACTGTCGCCCAGTGGCGTGTCTCGCCAGCGATAGCGGGTTCGCCCCCATCGTCTCCTGTCGTCTGATACGATCGACATTCAACTACATCAATAACTCACCGCTTTCAGGGAGCTCCCATGCGTGTCCTGATCTACCACAATGACGCCGACAACTGGCGCACGATCCTCTCCGAGCGCCTGTCTGGCGTCGAGTTCATCACCGCTGCCGCGAGCGGCAACCCTCAGGCCGACTACCTGGTGGCGTGGAAGCCGCCTGCCTCGGTCTTCGACGAGCAGACCGGGCTCAAGGGCATCGTCAACCTTGGCGCCGGCGTCGATGCACTGCTGCAGAACCCGTCACTGCCTCGCGACATCCCCATCGTCAAGCTGCGTGACGCCGGCATGGGCGAGCTGATCGGCGATTACGCTCGCTACGGTGTCATGCATTTTCAGCGCGACTTCGATCGCTATCGAGACCAGCAGCGTCAACGTCAATGGCAGCCCGTTTCGGTCGTCGACAAGGCCGACTGGGGCGTCGGCGTGCTCGGGCTCGGCGCCATCGGGACGCGCGTGGCGCAGATGCTGGCGGCCGACGGCTATCCGGTGCACGGCTGGAGCCGTTCCCCCAAGCAGCTCGAAGGCATCACCTGCCACCACGGCGATGCCGGCCTCGACGCCTTGCTCGGCCAGGTCATGACGCTGATCACGCTGCTGCCGGACACGCCGGCAACGCGCCATCTCATCAACCGCGAGACCCTGGCCAAGCTGCCGGCGGGCGCGAGCCTGGTCAACCCGGGGCGCGGCAGCGTCATCGACGAGCGCGCGCTGATCGAAGCTCTGGGTGAAGGCGATGACGACCGCCAGAGCGGCGGCCACCTGCGCGGCGCCATTCTGGATGCTTTTCCGGTCGAACCGCTGGCCGACGATAGCCCACTGTGGCGCCATCCGCGCATTCTGATCACTCCGCATATCGCAGGCCCGACCCCGCTCGGCGCCGCCGCCGATCAGGTCGCAGAAGCGCTGAAGGCGATGTCGGAAGGGAAGCCGGTCGAAGCCATCGACCCCGATGCCGGGTATTGAGTTCACGAGCGATCCTGACAGCCACTGCCACGCTCTGGAACCTCCAGCCGCCACTGCCGTCTCAGAAGCCATCGTGATGTAGCAGGAGAGGCTTCATGTTAGCGATGATTCGACGGGGGATCACAGCGGTAGCGGTACTCGCGGCCATCGGCTGCGCACCGCTGAGCCTGGCCGCGCCAGCGCCCGACCCCACCCCCTTCACGGCGCGCTACAAACTAGCGATCGATGGCTGGCCGGACGCGACGATCACCCACCGGCTGTCGCACGGCAGCGGTGGCGAGAGCGACGTGTGGACAAGCGACATGCAGGCAAGCATCAAGGTGGCCAGCGGCGAGGAGCGCGGGCGCTTTCGGCTCGATGACGATGGGCCGCCGCAGGCGCTCGACTACACCAGCCGCTACTCGCTGCTCGGCATCGGCGATGACTACCATCTCGGTGCCGACGAGCTGCAGACGCTTCCCGATCGCCAGACCGCGCTGTTCTCGCTGTCACGCCGCGCCCCGGACGCTCGCTGCGCGAGTGCTCAGGTCTCGCCCTGCGAGTTGACCTATCAGGACCATAAGGGTCGCGAGAAATCGATGCTCTACCGCGTCGTCACGCATGGCGACGTAAAGACGCCAGCCGGGACCTATGCCGGTGTCACGGTCGATACCTGGGACCCCGATCCGGACAAGCGCGATCGTCATCTCTTTCTGACGTTCAGCTCGGAGATCGCGGGGCTTTTATTGGGTAGTCGCTACGTGAAAGACGGCAAGGAGAGCAGCCATCTCGAGCTGCTGAGCATAACGCGAGATCGGCCTGCCGCGAGTGACTGAAGTCGCTTCCCATCCGCCCCCGCATCCACTAGAGTCGAGCCCCCACGGACGCCGCATCATCGGCGTCCGTTTTTTCGTCTCGTATTCCCGTCACCTATCAACGAGGTTGCCATGCTGCTCGGCCTGCTGTGGATTCTGCTGCCTCTGGTTCTGGGCTATCTGATCCCGATCCGGCATGCCGGCATTCGCCGCGCGATCGACCGCGGCGTCAACCTATCGGTCTACGTGATTCTGCTCTTGATGGGCGTGGGTCTGGGCAGCCTGGCGAATCTTCTGGATGAGCTCTCTCGCATCGGCACTACCGCGCTGACACTCTTCATCGTGATTGCGCCGATCAACCTGCTGGCGCTGGCCTGGCTTTGCCGTCGCCCTGTGGGCAGACGTGCGCCCGAGCGCATCGGCCACGATGACGGAACGCCGACCGGGAAATGGCAGGCGCTGGCGGGCTCTACGCAGCTGGCCGGCACGGTGCTGGTCGGGGTCGTCATCGGCGTTGCCGCGCGATGGTTCGATCATTCGCTCACCGCCCTCTCCGAGACGCTCGCGACCTGGACACTCTACGTACTGCTGGGCCTGGTCGGGTGTCAGCTGCGTAACTCGGGACTGGGCCTGCGACAGATTCTGCTCAATCGACTGGGACTGGCGATGGCGCTGACCGTCTTTGCCAGTTCGATGCTGGCCGGGCTCGCCGTGGCACCGCTGCTGGACCTGCCGTGGAATCAGGGTATGGCGATGGCCGCTGGCTTCGGCTGGTACTCGCTCTCCGGCATTCTGATCGGCGATCAGCTGGGGCCGGTACTGGGCGGCGCGGCTTTCTTCAACGATCTCGCCCGGGAACTGCTCGCCTTCCTGCTGATCCCGCTTTTCATGCAGCGCGCCATGCCGCTGGCCATCGGTTACAGCGGCGCGACGGCAATGGACGTCACGCTCCCGATCATTCAGCGCTACGGCGGCGTCACCTGCGTGCCTCTGGCGATCGTCAGCGGATTTCTGCTCTCGCTGCTCTCCCCGCTGCTGATCCTGCTGCTGCTATCATTTTGACCGGTGGGACCGCGTTCTACCGCCTCCCGTCTACGACCAACGACGTGGAGAGCCATTCGGCCGACCGTGATACGCTGAACCAAAGTTACCGGTAACATAAAAGCTCTTCTCTACAGGGAAAGACGGCATGCCTCGTCGCTCGTCCGGGCGCGTCACGCTTCAGCACATCGCCGATAGCGTCGGCGTGACCAAGATCACGGTCTCGCGCGCGCTGCGCGAGCCGCACCTCGTCTCCGAGGATCTGCGTCTGCGCATCGAAGAGGCAGCGGCGGCCCTGGGCTACATTCCCAATCGCCAGGCCGGTGCGCTCGCCAGCGGCCGTAGCCAGAGCGTAGCGCTACTCATTCCATCGCTCTCCAATGCGGTGTTTTCGGAGATTCAGCGCGGCATCGAGGAGGGTCTGAGCGCGGCGGGCTACCAGGTGCTGATCGGACACACCGGCTACTCGCTGCTCGAGGAAGAGCGTCTGATCGACACCTACTTGAGCTACGGTGTCGATGCGATGATTCTGCCCGGCACGCGACATACCGATCAGGCGCGCCGGCTGCTCACGCGCTCGGGAATCCCGCTGGTCGAGACACTGGAACTGACCGATACGCCTCTGGACATCAACGTGGGGCTGGATCAGAGCGCTGCCGCGGTCGCACTGACCGAAGCCTTTCTCGAACGCGGGTATCGCCGCATCGGCTTCATGGGCGCGAGGCTTGACCACCGGGCGCAGCTTCGCCTTGCCGGATGGAAACGTCGTATGAAGCAGGCGGGGCTCTCGTGCGAACGCTGCCTGACCACACCGCGCCCCTCCTCCTACCGTCTGGGCGGCGACATGCTGGCCTCGATGCTGGAACGCTGGGCGGATCTGGACGGCGTGTTCTGCAACAACGATGACCTGGCCGCCGGCGCGCTGTTCGAGTGCCAGCGACGCCATCTGGACGTCCCCGGTCAGCTGGGCTTGGCGGGATTCAACGGACTGGATATCACCGAAGCTACGACGCCGACGCTCGCCACCGTGGTGACACCGCGCCGGCGCATCGGTGATTTAATCGCCAGGAAGCTTCAGGCGAGGTTGCAGGGCGCGCCGCTGGTGCCCTGCCGAGAGGATGTCGGGTTCGAGGTCGTCTGTCGCGGCAGCCTGTGACAGGATGACCAACGGTACGAAACGCTAGAACTCACCGCGCAGGGCGCGTTTTTCCAGTTTCAGCACGGCCTCGTTGACGACCTGATCCATCGTGCCGGCGATATCGACCGTGACCGCCTCGTCTTCACCCGGCGCTTCCAGCGTCTCGAGCTGACTGTCGAGCATCGCCTCACCCTTGAAGAAGTGCGCTTGCCGGGACTGAATGCGCTGCAGCAGAAGTTCACGACTGCCGGCCAGGTGCACGAAAGTGAGCCCATCGTCACCGCGACGCAGCGTATCGCGATAGCGTCGCTTGAGGGCGGAGCAGCCAATCACCAACGTTTCTCCCTGGGCCCTCGCCGCGCCGATGAGCTCGGCCAGCTTGGCAAGCCATCCGGCACGATCGTCGTCGGTCAGCGGTTCGCCACGCGACATCTTGGCCACGCTCTCCGGCGCATGGTAGTCGTCACCATCCAGAAATCGGCCGCCCAGCGCCGTCGCCAGGCGCTGACCGACTTCCGTCTTGCCGCAGCTGGAGACGCCCATCACGACGACTCGCCGCCCCTCGGATTCGCTCATGGTTCTGCCTTCTCATTCAATGACTGCTCGGGCGGGCGAGCGCCCCCTGTTCCGCTGTCGTTAATCACCAGATCTCGACCACGACCTTACCGGAGCGACGCGAATCTCGGGCAAGATCGAAAGCATCGACCGCCTCATCGGCGGGGATGACGTGAGAAATGACGCTATCGAACAGGTCGTGTCGCTCCAGCAGCGTGATCGCACGGTCGACCTCGTCGTTGAAGCGGAAGCAGCCCAGATAGCGGACTTCTTTCGAGATCATCGGGGCGAGCGTGATGCCCTGCGGCTCGGGCCCCATCATGCCGACCTGGACGATCGTCCCCGCGCGACGCACCGCGTCGATCGCCCCATTGATCGATGCCGGGACGCCGGAGCACTCGAGCACGATATCGAAGGCCTGTGACGACAGCGCCTCGCGAGTGACGTTGACCGTTGCGTCAATGCCCAGCGGTGCGGCCCGCTCCAGCGCTTCATCGAGCACATCGGTGATGGTCACGGATTCCGCACCCTCGATGACCGCCGCCGCGGCCGCCAGCAGGCCGATAGGACCGGCACCGCAGACCAGCACCCGCTGCCCGCTCACCCCACCCGCCAGATTGATCGCATGCAGTCCGACCGCCAGCGGCTCGGCCAGCGATGCGCGCTTCAACGACAGGCTCTCGGGCAGCGCGCGGATCATCTCCTGGCGGACGACCAGATATTCCGACATGCCACCCTGCGTGTGCGGCCAGGTCGAGGCAGAACCCAGATAGGCGCCATTTGGCCAGAGATGCGGCATCGACTCGATACCGCGAGACGACTCGCCGAACGTCGCCGGATGGAAAGTCACCGGCGTACCGGTGGCCCAAGTGCCGCTCGGGTCCTGATCGATGGTACCCGACAGTTCGTGACCCGGAATCAATGGCTCGCGGATGGCGAAGGCGCCATTGGCCCCCTCGTGATAATAGTGAATGTCCGACCCACAGATACCCGCGTAGTGGATCTTCACTCTGACCGAACCGGCCGGCACCTCAGGCACGTCGCGATCTTCGATCTTCAGCGTCTTCGCCCGGTGGATCACCAGCGATTTCATGGTCTGGCCCATCTCGTTCTCCTTCCTATTCAGCACGTTTTCGGCTCGCAGTCACGTCTCAGACGACCGCGGTCATGCCACCGTCGACGAAAATGTTCTGACCCGAGACGAAATTCGACGCCGGCGAACCGAGGAAGATCAGCGCGCCGATGAGTTCGTCGACGTCGCCCCAGCGCTGGGCGGGGGTGCGCTTCTCGACCCACTGATTGAACGTCTCGTCCTGCCACAGCGCGGTGTTCATGTCGGTCTTGAAGTAGCCGGGTGAAATGCAGTTCACCTGAATGTTGTGACGCGCCAGATCGGCGGCCATGCCCTGAGTCAGCATGACCACGCCACCTTTCGAGGCCGAGTAGGGTGCAATGGTCTCGCGAGCGAGTTTCGACTGGACCGAGCCGATATTGACGATCTTGCCCGATCGGCGCTCGGCCATGTGCCGCGAGAGCACGCGGGAGACGTGAAACACGCTGTTGAGATTGGTGCCGATGACCGCGTTCCAGTCCTCGACCGCGAACTCACTGATGGGCGCGCGTTTCTGGAGCCCGGCGTTGTTGACCACGATGTCCGGCGTGCCGTGAGACTCGATCAGCTTTTCGAGGGCCGCTTCCGTCGCCGCGGCATCGGTGACATCGAACGCCGTCGCCGCGACCTCGGCGCCAGTCTCCTCCCGAATACGCTCGGCGGAGGCCTCGACGCTCTCCAGCGTGCGCCCATGAAGGATCACCTTCGCCCCGTGCCGCGCCAGGCCACGGGCCAGCGCGTAACCCAGCCCGCGGGAGGAGCCGGTCACCAGAGCGGTCTGACCGCTGATATCGAAAAGGGCGTCACGCATATCGAGAGTCTCCTTCGAGAGAACGTTGTCGAGAAAGCCAGTTTTCCAGAAACCGCTTTCAGAAAATGGCGAAGATCACCACGGCGAGGATGAAGCCCGCCACCGATTCGATCGCCTGCTGCATGGTCCAGGTCTTGAGCGTGGTCTTGACGTCCATGCCCAGAAGCCGACCGACCAGCCAGAAGCCCGAGTCGTTGACGTGGCCGGCGAACACCGAGCCCGCCGCGGTCGCCAGGGTGATCGCCACGATCTGCAGCGCGGAATAATCGGCAGCGGCGACGGCAGGCGCCATGAGCCCGGCCGCCGTGACCAGGGCGACCGTTGCCGACCCTTGCGCCAGACGCATGATCACGGCAACCAGATACGCGGCGACGATCACCGGCAGCCCCAGGTCACCGAGCGATGCCGATAGCGCGTCACCGATGCCGGATGCCCGAAGCACCCCACCGAACATGCCGCCGGCGCCGGTGATCAGCACGACCGAGCAGATCGGTCCCAACGAGGAGTCGACGATCTTCTCCAGCGCACTGCTCTCCTCTCCGCGCGAGCGGCCCAGCACGATCAGCGCGACGAAGACCGAAATCAACAGCGCCACCGGCGTATTGCCCAGCGCCGAGGCGATCTTGAACCAGGTCTGGTCCGGATCGGCCACGCCGAGAGAGCGCAGGAAATTGAGCCCGGTATTCAGAAAGATAAGGACCAGCGGCAGCAGCAGGATCGAGATGACGGTGGAAACCTTCGGCGGGTTCGTGACCTCGTCATCGTTGCTCTGGCCAAACAGCGCATCCGACAGTTTGATGTCGGTATGCTTGGCGGTGAACTTCCCCCACAGATAACCGGAAACCCACCACAGCAACGGCGCGATGATCAGGCTGACCAGCAGCAGCAGACCCAGGTTGGCGTTGTAGAGTTCGGACGCCGTGACAGGCCCCGGATGCGGGGGCGAGAAGACGTGCATGACCGAGAACGCGGCCGCCGTCGGAATGGCGTAAAGCAGGATCGGACCGCCCAGACGCCGAGCGACGGCGAAAACGATCGGCAGCATCACGATCAGGCCGGCGTCGAAGAACATGGGGAACCCCATGAGCAGAGACGCGACCCCCAATGCCAGGGGCGCCCGCCGCTCGCCGAAGACCTCGATCATGCGGTCGGCGAGCACCTTGGCGCCGCCGGAATGTTCGACCAGCTTGCCCAGCATCGCGCCCAGACCGACCAGCAGCGCCACCGCGCCGAGTGTGCTGCCGAAGCTCGACACCATGGTCGGCACGATCTGATCGGCCGGTATGCCGGTCACGAACGCGGTGATCAGACTGACGGCGATCAGCGTCAGGAAGGCGTGAACCCTGAACACGATCACCATGACCAGCAGCAGCGCGACTGCCCCGGCTGCAATGCCCAGAAGCGGGCCCGCCGACATTGTTTGCTCCCAACCCTGCATCTCATCTCTCCCGAGAGTATGTTACCGGTAACATCATAGGTGAGACCAGCACACCTCGACATAAGACTTTCGGATCACGGGCTGTTAACGAACTACAAGCCATCCGTGCCGTCACCTGCCGGCGAGAGGTTACAGCGTCTCCAGCGCTTCCCGGATGGTCTCTTCACGTCGCCGCGCCAGCTCCTGGCCCAGCGCAGGACCCTGGAAGCCTTCCTCGAGCAGCGCGCGAGGCAGAATCTGCGAGGCGAGGCGCCAGGCCAAGGCGAGATCGTCGGCGAGCGCGCCATCGTCATGGGCGATCAGTGCCAGCAGCGGCGCCACCCGCTCGGGACGTCGCCAGGCATCGATGGCATCGAGCCACCCCATGATCGCGCTCGCGTTGCGGCGCACCCCGCCGATATGCTGCCGCAGCCGTCGAGACAACGCCGCCAGGCGCATGGCCTCGCGGAAAGCATTGGGCGCCTTGACGCCATCGTTGAGAGCTGTGATGGACTCATCGTCGAGATGTTCACCCAGCCGCGCCCAGCGCCAGAGCGCCTGATCCTCACCATCGGTCACGTCCGACATTCGCTCCAGTGACGTCGCCAAAGCTGGCGTCGCCAATGGCGGCATCAGCACCGCCAGCGCCCCGCAGGCGTCGAGCGTTTCGAAATAGGCGCCGGGGTCAACCTCGCCCAGCGCCTTACCGGTCTCGGTCCAGACCCGTTCGGCGACGAGATAGCCAACTTCACCGCTGGCGGCCAGCTGACGCATCAGCGCCTGTGTCTCGGGTGCGATACCGAACCCGAGCTGGCGGTAGCGGGCGAGAAAGCGCGCGGCGCGCAGCACCCGAAGCGGGTCTTCCACGAAGGCCGGGGAAACATGCCGCAATCGTCGAGCATCGAGGTCACGTTCGCCGCCGTAGGGGTCGACCAGCTCACCGGACGGCTTCTCGGCCATGGCGTTGATGGTGAAATCGCGACGGGCAAGATCCTGCTCCAGCGTCACATCCGGGCTCGCATGAATTTCGAACCCGGTGTAGCCGTGCCCCTGCTTGCGCTCGGTACGCGCCAGCGCGTACTCCTCATGCGTGACCGGGTGGAGAAACACCGGAAAATCCCGACCGACGGACTGAAAGCCGCGACGGCGCATCTCCTCGGGCGTAGTACCGACCACCACCCAGTCACGGTCGCCGACAGGCCAGCCCAGGCGCGCATCGCGCACCGCGCCGCCGACCAGATAGACGTCGAGCCCCTCGATCGCGGTATCGCTGTCGACGCTCATGGGCACTCCTCAGGGCTTCAAGACGTGATCCGGGTGGCGGTGCGCCCAGTCGACGAAACCGCCATCCAGGCTATAGACCTCGCCGAAACCCTGGCCCGCCAGCCAGGCGGCTGCCTGCTGGCTGGAGTGACCGTGATAGCAGACCACTACCAGCGGCATATCCGATGGCGTCTTCTCGACCAGCTCGGCCACGCTGGTGTTATCGAGATGACGGCTGCCGGGAATATGGCCCTGCGCGAAGCTGAGCGGGTCGCGGATGTCGACCAGCTGCAGGGGACGTTGTTCACCGAGCCACTGCTGCAGCGTCGACGGATCGAGATGTTCGAAAGCTTGCGACATCGAAGACTCCGAAACTTGGGAAGGCGCTCCACCGACGGCGGAGCAGATAAAAAGATGACAGCCGTCGTCGCGGAACTCGCTGACCGGAAGCGATCATCGGCCGCCATCCGGCCGTCGATTCGAGTCCGAATTGTTCATTCCTGTCTGACGGTCAATTCAGGTTCGATGGTCAACTCATGATAGCGAGACGCACGTCCGCTGCCAGTCACTCGTCAGCGCTCCGGAAAGGCTGAATAAATCGACGAGCGAGATGAAGCGCAAGGCGCATGGAACACAGAACACGAGACATAACATGGGGTTAGGCGAGTGTTCGAGTACCACGCAACGCAGCGATTCGCTAGCGTAGGCATTTATGCAGCCTTTCCCTGACGTGAGGGCTCGACTATCAGGCTGCCGCTGTCCAGATCCATGGCCGTCAGAGATCCGCCCCAGACGCAGCCCGTATCCAGCGCGCGCGCGTCGACGCGCGCATCGGGCGTGTGCCCCTCGAGCGCCGCCCAGTGACCGAAGACTAACGTCGGACGCACGCCCGCAGGCTCCGGCACTCGCGGGTAGGTGAACCAAGGCGCGAAACCGTCCGGCGCGCTGTCGAGCCCCTCTTTCGCGGCAAAGTCGAGCGTACCGTCGGCGGCGATGAAGCGCATCCGCGTGAACACGTTGACGATGGCGCGGAGTCTATCGGTGCCGGTCAAGGCATCATCCCAGCGCGCTGGCACGTTGCCGTACATGGCGCCCAGAAAGTCATCGACGGTGTCGCTCGCCAATACCGACTGCGCCTCCCGCGCCAGCGCCCGCGCCTGGTCGAGCGTCCAGTTCGGCAGTAGGCCGGCATGGGTCATCACGCAGTGTCGCGTTCGATCCTCGACCAGCAGCGGCTGGCGACGCAGCCAGTCGATCATCGCCTCGCGATCCGGCGCCTCGAGGATATCGGTCAGCGTGTCATGACGTTTCAGCTTGCCATGCCCGCGCGCCACCGCCAGCAGATGCAGATCGTGATTACCGAGCACCACGCTCACCGCTCCATCTAGCGCCATGCTCTTGCGCAGACAGCCGAGCGAGTCGGGCCCGCGGTTGACCAGATCGCCGGCCAGCCAAAGATGATCCCGCGAAGGTGAGAAATCGAGCCGCGCCAGCAGCGCCTCGAACTCCTCGAAGCAGCCCTGCAGATCGCCAATCGCGTAGGTCGCCATTGCTGTTCCTTGTCGGTTGTTGCCGCTCGGTCGCGTTCGGGATTCGCCGCCTCGGTGCGTCACTCGTTTGGCGGGACGTCCCCGCAGCCTGGCGGGTATCCGAGCGGGTCAGTGAACCTGGTTGGGCCCGGCCAGCCGAAACGGCGCAATCGAGACGTCGAACGACTGCTGACTGGCGACATCGACACAGGTGTAGCTGCCCTGCATCACGCCCACCGGACATTCGAGCACGGCGCGACTGGTGTAGCGGAAGCTATGACCGGCAGTGATCGTGGGCTGCTTGCCGACGACACCGTTGCCGCGAACTTCCTGCACCTTGCCGTGACCCTGGGTGATTTTCCAATAGCGAGAGAGCAGCTGCACGCTGCGCTCGGAATGGTTGTGAACGGTGATCGTGTAACTGAACACGAATCGCTGGTCGTCGACCGACGACTCATCCTCGCGAAATTCGGGTTCGACGTCGACGGTGATCGCCGGAGGCACTTCAGACATGACAGATGCTCACAAAGGGGTCTCGCTCGAGAAGCCAGCCGGCGAGTGGCGCAGAGCGCCTCACGCCAGGTTCTCCATCGAGTGGTTGCTGATCGTGACGAGCTCGCCGACCGAGAGCGTCTGCGGCCGGCGACCGGGATCGATCCCGAGCGCCTCGAGCGCATCGGCAGCGATGATGCCCTTGAAGTTGTTGCGCAGAGTCTTGCGGCGCTGGCCGAAAGCCGCTCGCACGATATCGGCAAAATGCGCTTCGTCCCGCGCCGTCGCCGGCAGCTCGCGAAACGGCGTCAGACGGACGATGGCGGAGTCGACCTTGGGGCGCGGCACGAAGGCTTCCGGCGGCACGACGAACAGCGACTCCACCTGACAGTAGTACTGCGTCATCACCGACAGGCGGCCCCAGTTGCTGCCCCCCGGCTGCGCCGCCAACCGCTCGACCACCTCTTTCTGCAACATGAAGTGCATGTCGGCGATGGCGCCGCGCGCCGCCAGCAGATGGAAGATGATCGGCGTGGAGATGTTGTACGGCAGGTTGCCGACTACCCGAAGCTGACGCCCATCTTCTTGCGACAGCGCCTGAAAGTCGAACTTCAGCGCATCGCCTTCGTGGATCGTGAATTCGGGGTAGTCATAAAACTGCACGCGCAGGCCGGGGATCAGATCCCGATCCAGCTCGATCACCTCGAGCGCGCCGGCTGCGGCAAGCAGCGGCGCCGTGAGCGCCCCCTGCCCGGGACCGATCTCGACCAGCCGATCCTCGGCGCGCGGACCGATCGAGCGCACGATGCGCGAGATGATGCCGCTGTCCTGGAGAAAGTTCTGGCCGAAGCGCTTGCGAGCACGAGGCAGCGGCGCACGGTCGGGAGAACGACTAGACATGAAAGACAGATTCCTTAATTGACGCGAGTCGCCATCTGGCGAGCGACATCCAGCGCCACGCGAAGACTGCCGACATCGGCGAGGCCGCTGCCGGCCAGGTCTAGCGCCGTGCCGTGATCGACCGAGGTGCGCACCATGCCGAGGCCGAGCGTGATGTTGGCGGCACGACCGAAACCGGCGTATTTGAGCACCGGCAACCCCTGATCATGATACATCGCCAGAACGGCATCGGCGGCATCCAAATGGCGCGGCGTGAAAAGCGTATCCGCCGGCAGCGGCCCGACGATATCGATACCCAGCTCGCGTAGACGCGTCAGCGCGGGGCCGATGATCTCGATCTCCTCGCGACCGAGATGACCATCCTCGCCGGCGTGCGGGTTGAGGCCGCAGACCAGCAGGCGCGGCGCCTCGATGCCGAAGCGGCTCTGGAGCTCTGAGACCAGTACCCGGATGACGCGTGTCAGACCGTCTGGCGTGATCGCCGCCGACACCTGCTGGAGCGGCAGGTGTGTGGTGGCCAGCGCAACGCGGAACGTTCGCCCGTCTCGTTCGGTGGCGAGCATCATCACCACTTCCTCGACGCCGCAGGCATCCCGTAGATATTCGGTATGTCCGGTGAAGCCAGGATGGCCGCCTTCGATGATGGCGCCCTTGTGCAGGGGCGCGGTCACCATCGCGTCAGCCTGACCGCGGCGACAGGCGGCGATGGCCACGTCCAGCGTCTCCAGCACGTAACCGGCATTGGCAGGGTCGAGCCGACCCGCGTGCGACGGCGCCCTGAGACCGACGGGCCACACCGGCAGACGACCGTTGACCGCTGGCGCGATCGCCTCACCCGGCGTGCAGACATCCAGCGTCACCGACAGTGAGAGCTCGCGAGCTCGCGCCTCCAGCAGTTCGGGATCACCGACCGCGACGACGCTCGCCGCCAGCCCTTGCCAATCTTCGGCTGCTAGCAGCGCGAGTTCCGGCCCGATACCGGCCGGCTCACCGGTGGTCAGTACCAGAGCGGGCGATGTCACCGGCGAGGCTGTCATCAACCCTGGTCGAGGCGGTTGTCGATGTAGGCGCTAGCGCGAATTTCCTGGGTCCACGCTTCCAGCTCGTCGTTGACCTTGCGCTGGAAAATCGCCTGGCTGGCCTGTTCCCGGGTCATCTTGCCGCCCGAATTGCCGCGTGTCTCGAGCAGCTTGACCAGATGAAAGCCGCTGGGGCTGCGAATCGGCTGGCTCACCTCGCCCTGCGACAGCGCCGGCACGACCTCGGCGAAGATGGAGGGGATCTGCGCCGCCGGACGCCAGCCCAGATCGCCGCCCTGCAGCGCCTGGGCGCCGTCGGACTGCGCCACCGCGAGCTGCTGGAAGTCAGCGCCGTTCTGCAGCTGCTGATGGAGATCCTGTGCCTTGGACTGCGCCTGCTTGACCTGATCCGGCGTCGGCGACTGCGGCACGGCGACCAGTATCTGCGCCAGGTGATAGGAGGCATTGCTGGTCTGACTGTTCTGCTCGAGGAAGCGGTCGACTTCGCGATCGGAGACGGTCACCTTGCTCGCCACCTGGCTCTGCTGCACTTGCCGGATCAGCAGCTCGCGGCGCACCTGCTCGCGCACTTCCGCCAGGGTCTGCCCCTGCTGCTCGAGCTGATCGGCGAACTGATCCAGCGTCAGGCCGTTGTTCTTGGCGATGCCCCGCATGGTCGTATTGAGCTGGGTCTCATCGATATTCAGGTTGGCGTTCTCCGCCATCTGAAGCTCGATCTGCTCGACGATCATGCGGTCGAGCACCTGCCGTTCCAGCGCCTGGCCCGGCGGCGCCTGGATATTTCTCGACTGCAGCTGATTGCGCGCCTGCGCTACCCGGCTCTCGAGCTGGCTGTGCATGATGGCGTCGTCGTTGACGACCGCGACGATGCGATCCAGCGGCACTTCTTCTGCTACCGCCGACAGCGGCGACATCAGCGCCACCAGTGCCAGGGGGATCCACGCTTTAAGACGCATGCCTACCTCTCTTGCTTGACTCTCGACTGTTTTGACGACGCACCGTCGGGCGCGCCATCAGTTTCGATACCGCGTTATCGAAATGCGGTGTTGTTGGATGTCCTGAGACTGCCGCTTTAGAAGTCGGTCGGCTGATAGCCGGGCACGGCCGACGCGAAATAGCTGTCCGTCCCCTGACCGACGCCGCCCAGCCCCTTGAACACGAAGCGCAGGAACAGGCCACGGTCCGTGTAGTCATCATCGGTCGTGTAGCCGGTGTCGTTGTCATCGACCCACTCTCGCCAGACGACCTGCACGGCGCTGCAGCAGCTGTTGAACTGGACGCCGGCCAGGCTTTCCAGGTCGCGCTTGTTGGTGTTGTCGTAGAGATAACGCCCGATCAGATCCAGCGATGCCGTCGCCTTGTAGGCGAACGAGACATCGAAATCCTCGCGGTCGTAACCCAGCTGATCGTCGACGTCACCGGAAGGATCGAACCCTTCGAGTTGCCAACGGTAGCCAAGGTTCAATACGTGGCCGGCCGGGCTCAGATACTGGGCGTAGGCGGAAGCCTTTTCGGTGCGCGAGCGATCGGCGTCGTAGAGCCACGAGTAGCGCGTTCGCCACTGATCGTTGATGCGCCAGTCGAGCTGGGTGACGACCGGCGAGCGATCCCGAGTCCGGCGATAGTCGTAGTAGCGCGCCTGCTCCGGCGACAGCGTTTCGCTGCCGTCGAGCAGCGTGACGTCGCGATTCTCGAAGTAGGCGCTCTGGCCGACCGAGAGTGCCAGGCGTTCACGCCCGGTGTCGTCCTCGAGAAATCGCGTCGAGGCACCGTAGGAGAGCTTGTTGACGTCACCGATGCGGTCGCTGCCGGTAAAACGATATGGCGACCACAGTTGGCTCCAGGAGACCGGACGCTCGTCGGTGTCGAAGTCCGGATAGTCGGACTGATCGCGCTCCGGCACGTAGGCGTAATAGAGGCGTGGTTCGAAGGTCTGTTTCCAGTCACGATCGAACAGCGACACGTCGCGCTGGAAGATCAGCCCGGAGTCGACCGAGTAAACCGGTACCGTTCGTGAAAGACTCTCGTCACGGTCGGTATCTCGATTGCCGTAATCGAGATCATAGTGGGTCTGCCAGAGCTGGACGCGGGGCTCGAGGAACCCCCACGACGGCTGACCACGCCAGCCCAGAGCCGGTGCCAGCGTCACACGGGAACCGTTGGCCGCCTCACTGAGCGGAATCTGACGTTGATCGCCAGTCTGCTCGTCTTCCCAGAAGCCATCGCTATCGACGCCGTGCAGGTCGCGCCAGAAGTAGGTAGCGTTGGAGTTCCACTCTTCGTAGAGCCCGTTGTCCTGATCCCAGCGCGCGTTGGCCGTTAGGCTCGGCAGCTTGTAATAGGGTCGATCGTCCTCGTCGAGCGGATAGTCCATGCGCTGGTAGCCCTGCGCGCGGGCATCCAGGTTCCAGGTCGTACCCTGATAGCTGATCCGCGCCAGACGCTCGAGGTACTCGGTATCCTGCTCGGCGAAACTGGTACCGAAATCGTCGAAATAGCGGCCGTCGCTGGCGGCACCGTAGCGCAACCCATAGTCGAGACGGTCCGTGAAATAGCCGTTGTGCCGATAGTCGACATACCAGCGATCCTCGCCTTCGAACGCATCGTTGGGATCGTTCGGGTTGTCGTTGTCGCCACCGTTATCGTCCGCCAGATAGGCGCCCTCTATCGATCCCTGGTCGCTGCCGAACAGGTAGCGGAACTCGCCGCCCAGCATGGCACCATGATCGGTGATGACGCGCGGCGTCAGCGTGGCGTCATAGTTGGGGGCGAGATTGAGATAGTAGGGCTGCGCGTAGTCGAGTCCATCGCCGGAAACGCCGATGCTCGGCCACAGAAAACCGCTCTGACGGCGGTCGTCGATCGGGAAGCGCACCCACGGCCAGTAGAAGACCGGCACATCACCCATCTCGAGACGCGCGTTGCTCGCCGTGCCGTAGCCCTGGTCGCGGTCGATGGTGACGTCGTTACCGACGATCCGCCACAGGCGGCTGTCCGGTGCGCAGGTCGTGAAGCTCGCCTCGCTCATGCGGTAGCGGCCGTCTGCCAGGCGCTGCATCGACTGCGCATCGCCGCGCACTCGCTGGTCATGGAGGACGTAATGGGCGTCGTCGATGCGCGCGGCATCGCTGTCGAGCGAGACCTGGCCGTCGTCGCCGCGCACCAGCAGACCGGGATAACGAATCGTCAGCGGGCCATCGGCAAAGGCCGTGTCCCGCGCCGCGTTCACACGGACCCGCGGCGACTGCAGCTGGCTGTCGCCCCGCCGCAGCACCACCTCGCCACCGAGGATGGTCTCTCCGTTGTTGCCATACTCGGCCGACTGCGAGTCCGAGAGCACTTCTTCCGGCGTCTTGCCTTCCGGCAGCAGATATCCCGGTTGTACGTAGCGCCCGCCGCAAAGTGCGCCGCTGGGAGCCGCATCACCCCAAGGCACCCAATCGAGCTGATCCGCCGGAAGTGGCGCGGGCGGTGCCGCCTGTGCCGTCGAAGAGATCAGGCCGGTGAGGGCAGTCCAGACCAGTCGCTTGCCCATGTCCTCTGTGTCCTTGCCGAGTGAAGCCGGTATTATACAGACCTCGCCGAGAGTTGCCGCGAAGCCGTTCCCTGTTCGTTCGCGTGAGAGTGACGGCATGGCGAGCGGCCGCCGAACACGACACACTGGCGTGCTTATGCGTCGTCGAAGTGCCTACCGAGACGCTTGGCGTATTGAGCGCGCCATGCCGAAACCCCGGGCGCGAATAGCCGATGCGCCGGCGCAAAAGATTGCGCTCAGCATGCGGTGCCATGTCAGGTCAGTCAACTCGACACGCCGTAGACGGTTCGGCAACGACGACGTCACTCTCTGCCATTTTCACCAGCGGAAGCTTGCATGACTCTGCGCCTCGACACTCTACGCGACTGGATCGCCACACAGCACGATCTCGATCCCGACACCTGCCGCTTCGATCCCATTGCCGGCGATGCCAGCTTGCGCGGCTACTGTCGCGTCACCTTTCCCGCCGGCGCCGTAAGCGGGGCCACTTCGCGCATCGTGATGGATGCACCGCCCGCGCTCGAGGAGAGCGAGCCGTTCGTGCGCATCGGCCGGCAGTGGCAGGCAGCGGGACTGCAGGTGCCGACGATCCACGCCGTCGATCTCGCGCAGGGCTTTCTCGAGCTCGATGATCTCGGCGATGACAGTCTCCATCATCACTTCGGCACGAAAGACGAGGCCCGCCGCGGCACGGCACAGGCGCTCGCCGTGCTGGACGAGATTCAACGCCTGGCGCCCCACGACGACTTGCCCCCTTACTCACCGGCGTTTCTGGAAGAGGAGATGGATCGCTTCCCGGACTGGGGTCTCGCGCGCTGGCTGAAGATCGAGACGCCGGGCGATTGGCCCACCATCAAACGCCACCTGCTGGACAATATCGCGATGCTGCCGACGGTCGCGGTTCATCGCGACTTCGACGCCATGAATCTGATGGTCCACCGCGACCGGCTCTGGATCATCGACTTCCAGGGGGCGCTGGCTGGCCCGCTCGGCTACGACCTGATCTCGCTGCTGCGCGGGCGCTATCATCGCTGGCCGCGCGAGGAGATGGATCGCTGGATCGATGCCTTCCGCCGACGCTCGATCGACAGCGGCGTACTGAACGAACGCATGACAGAACACGACTTTCGCCAAGCCGTGGAATCCATCGGCGCCCAGCGTCAGCTGAAGATCCTCGGTCAGTTCTGTCGGCTCTACCTGCGCGACGGCAAACCGCGCTATCTCGACTGGCTGCCCCATTTCCTTCGTCATCTCGATGAAGGGCTCGAGGCGCTGCCGGCACTCGTCGACTTCCGCCACTGGCTCCGCGACAGCTATCGACCGGCGATGGAGGCCCGTCTGGCCGAACATCACGCCGGCCGAGATCAGGAATGCTCTTCATGAAAGCGATGATCCTCGCCGCCGGACTGGGTACGCGCATGCGCCCGCTGACCGACCACTGCCCCAAACCGCTGCTGCCGGTGGCTGGCAAGCCGTTGATCGTTCATCACCTCGAGCGCCTGGCTGCCGCCGGTTTTCGCGAGATCGTGATCAACGTGAGCTACCGCGCTCAGCAGGTCATCGATGCGCTTGGCGACGGCAGCCGCTACGGCGTCGCGCTCGATTTCAGCGTCGAAGCCACGCCGCTGGAGACCGCTGGCGGCATTCGCCATGCCCTGCCCCGGCTCGGCGATACCCCCTTTGCGCTACTCAATGGCGACGTGTGGACCGATTTCCCGCTCGAGCGTCTCTCGCTCGACGCCGGCGACCTGGCCTCACTGGTGATGGTGGACACCGCCGACTTTCACCGCGATGGCGATTTCCACCTGGACGTCAACGGCCGCCTGCAGGCCAGCGGTGAGCCGCGTCTTATCTACGCGGGCCTTGGGGTGATTCATCCCGAACTGATCGCAGCCCTGCCGGACGAGACACCGGTCAAGCTCGCGCCCTTGCTGATCGAAGCGATGCAGGCGGGGCGAGTTGGCGGCTGGCACCATCGCGGCGACTGGGTCGATGTCGGCACGCCCGAGCGGCTTCATGAGCTCGAATCTCGCCTCCAGCGCACCTGACGACCGACGCCAGCGAGAGTGTTATCCTGCGCGCCATCAGTCATGACACGCGCGATACGCGACAGACGTCGCTAGATCGCCCCAGACAGGAATGCGAAAGATGAAAGCCACAGTCAAATGGACCGACGGTCGCCAGTTCCTCTCCGAATCCGGCAGCGGCCACGCCGTGGTGATGGATGGCAACCCGGACAGCGGCGGCCGCAACACCGGCCCGCGCCCGATGGAAATGCTGCTGATGGGTCTGGGCGGCTGCACCTCCTACGACGTGATCCAGATTCTCGAGAAGGCGCGCGCCGACGTCACCGACTGCGTGGCAACGCTCGACGCCGAACGCGCCGACACCACGCCCAGCGTATTCACCAAGATCCACGTGCACTTCGTCGTCACCGGCAAGGGGCTCAAGGACGCACAGGTGAAGCGCGCGGTCGACCTCTCCGCCGAGAAGTACTGCAGCGCCTCGCTGATGCTCGCCAAGGGCGGCGTCGAGATCACCCACGACTACGAGATTCGCGAAGCGTAAGCCGCGAGCCGCGAGCCGCGAGCCGCGAGCCGCGAAAACCAGCATGGGGTTCTGGTACAGAAAAGCGCCAGCGACGTTGTCACTGGTGCTTTTCGTAGTTCGTAGCCGCTTTTACCGCGCCCCGCCCCCGGCGCGGCCGTAGCTTGCGAATCAGACCTTGTAGACGCTCTTGGTCATCGCCTTCGAGACCAGCCGCATGCCCCACTTGAGTGGCAGCGGGAAGCGCTGGCCACCAGACTCGAGCGCCTGGCGCTCGTGCTTGGCTTCGTCCACGCGCATCTGTTCGAGCACCGCGCGGGAGCGCTTGTCGTCGATCGGGAGCTTGCGAAGATGGGCTTCGAGGTGGTGGCCGACCTGCTCTTCGGTGGCGGCGACGAAGCCGAGACTGACGCGATCGCCGACGGCGCCGGCGACGGCACCGAGCCCGAACGAGGCAGCGTAGAAGACCGGATTGAGATAGCTGGTGCGGCTGTCCAGCTCCTGCAGCCGCTGATCGCACCAGGCCAGATGATCGATCTCCTCGGCGGCGGCCTCTTCCATCTTCACACGCGTTTCGCTCAGCTTGGCCGTCAACCCCTGCCCCTGGTAGAGCGCCTGGGCACAGACCTCTCCGGTGTGATTGACGCGCATCAGGCCGGCCACGTCTCGGCGCTGATCATCATCGAGCAGGGCTTCCGGCTGCGCGTTGGCAGGAGATGGCCTGCCAGGCTGAGCCGCCTTCGGCACCAGCGTGCGCAGCACGGTATCGAACTGATGGATCAGATTGTCCGCGTGAGACAGTTTTCGGTTCATGCGCCCCTCCTGAAATCGGTCCTTCGATTCTGTTTCTTCAAGCCGTCCTCGTGCGCGCCGCCGCTTCAGCCTGGCGGCCATTGCATGGCTCGGCCACCGAGCAAATGCATGTGGATATGATAGACCGTCTGACCACCCTGCTCGTTGCAGTTCATGACCACGCGGTAGCCGTCATCGGCAAAGCCGAGATCTCTGGCGAGCTTCGCGGCGGTGTACTGAAGGCGGCCGACCAGGGCGAGATCGGTTTCCTCGATATCGTTGAGCGTCGCGATCGGTTTCTTGGGGATGATCAGAATATGGGTCGGTGCCTGAGGGTTGATGTCGTTGAAGGCGAGCACATGCTCGTCCTCGTAGACGATGTCCGCGGGAATTTCGCGGTCGATGATCTTGCTGAATAGCGTCGGTTCCATACGGTCTCCAGACGTAAGACGAAAGCGGGAGCCAGCTCAGCGAAAGCGCCGCTGGGCAAGCAACTGACGGACCTGGGGAGCCAGGATCAGATCCATTGCCAGCGACAGGCGCGCGCCCGGCACGACCAGGGTATTCGGCCGGCTCATGAACGCATCATGGATCATCGTCACGAGATAGGGGAAGTCGACCACGGAGGGGTCGCGGAAACGGATCACGACGAACGACTCGCCGTCGTTGGGCACATCCTGAAGTTCGAACGGATTGGACGTATCCACCGTCGGCACGCGCTGGAAGTTGATGTGGGTGCGCGAGAGCTGCGGCTGGATGTAGCGCACGTAGTCCTGCATGCGCCCGAGGATGGTGTCGATCACCGCCTCCTGCGAGTACCCCCGCAGCTTGGTGTCGCGATCGATCTTCTGCAGCCACTCCAGATTGATGGTCGGGGCCACACCGATCAGCATGTCGACGTGACGCGCGATATCGACATCGTGCGTCACCAGTCCGCCATGCAGCCCCTCGTAGAGCATGAGATCCGTCCCGCTCGGGATCGGCTGCCAGTCGGTGAAGGTTCCCACCTGCCAGCCCGCCTCGATCATGCGCTTGTCTTCGGCATGAATATAGTGGCGATAGGTGCCCTTGCCGCTGTCGCCATACTCCTGAAACAGTGTGTCGAGCTGGTCCAGCAGGTTGGCCTTGACCGAAAAGTGCGAAAGCTCCGCCTTGCGCTCGGGCGCCGTTTGCAGAATCTGCGCGAGTTCGGCCCGCGAGTAGCGATGGAAGGCATCGCCATCGATGAAGGCAGCGTGGACATCTTCACGGCCGAACATGCGCTCGAAGGTCCGCTTGACGGTCGTCGTACCCGCGCCGGAAGAGCCCGTCACGGCAATGATCGGATATTCACGCGACATGCCGACACTCCCGCCTGCAAGCGATCGCGGCCGACGCCGGGCGGCGAGTCCGCACGCTTTCCCGATGCTCGGTGAAGATGAATTCCCAGCGCTGCATGGCGACGATTCCTTGTTCTACGCAATCCGTCCGCGACCCTTTTATCCGTCCGCGACGGCAATGTCCGCTTCTCCGCTGGGCGCGCGGCGCTCGCCAACCGGGCGCCACCGCCAAGGACCGGTACGTTCAGTCAGCGCGTTTTTCCCGAGCTATGGCGCGATGTGCGATATCGCGTCGGTAGAGCGCGCCCTCCCAGCGTACCATCTCGACGCTGGCATACGCCTTGGCCGTCGCGGCGGCGACGCTGTCGCCCAGCGCCGTCACACAGAGCACGCGTCCACCACTGGTCACCACGCGCCCCTGGTCATCGAGCCGGGTGCCCGCATGGAAGACATGACAGCCGGCATCAAAGGCGGCCTCGAGCCCGGTGATCTCGTCGCCCTTGCGGTAGCTGGCGGGATAACCGCCGGCAGCCATCACCACGCCGACAGCGGCGCGCGGGTCCCATTGGCACTCGACTTCGTCGAGCCGCTGCGCGAGCGCCGCCTGGCACAGCGACACCAGGTCGGACTGCAGGCGCATCAGAATCGGCTGGGTCTCCGGATCACCAAAGCGGCAGTTGTACTCGATCACCTTAGGCGCACCGCTTTCGTCGATCATCAGGCCCGCGTAGAGAAAACCGGTATACGGATGCCCCTCCGCCGCCATGCCCTTGACCGTCGGCATAATCACCTCATCCATGATACGGCGGTCGATCTCGGGCGTAACGACCGGCGCCGGGGAGTAAGCGCCCATGCCACCGGTATTGGGCCCGGTATCGCCATCGCCGGCGCGCTTGTGATCCTGGCTCGTCGCCATCGGCAGCACGTGCTCACCGTCCACCATGACGATGAAGCTCGCCTCCTCGCCAGTGAGAAACTCCTCGATCACCACCCGCGCACCGGCGTCACCGAAGGCGTTGTCTTCGAGCATGTCACGAACGGCTGCTTGCGCCTCCGCCTCGGTCATCGCCACGACGACCCCCTTGCCGGCAGCCAGCCCATCGGCCTTGATCACGATCGGCGCGCCATGCTCGGCGAGGTAATCGAGCGCAGGCGCCACTTCGCTAAAGGTTCGATACGCCGCGGAAGGAATTGCGTGGCGCGCCAGGAAATCCTTGGTGAATGCCTTGGAGCCCTCCAGCTGGGCAGCACCCTGGCTCGGCCCGAAGATCGCGAGGCCGGCGGCTTCGAAGGCATCCACGACACCAGCGACCAGTGGCGCCTCGGGACCGACGATGGTCAACGCCACGGCATTGTCTCGCGCGAAGTCGATCAGCCCCGCCGTATCCATGGCGTCGATGGCAACATTGGTCACCTTCGACTCACGTGCCGTGCCGGCATTGCCGGGGGCGACGAATACCGTCTCGACCTGCGCCGACTGCGCCGCTTTCCATGCCAGCGCGTGCTCGCGCCCTCCACCACCAATGATCAGAACCTTCATCGCTAGCCTTCTTGCGCCGGGCCCAGGCGGCCCGCGAGTGAATGAGAATGGATGGCCAGCATTATGTCAGAAACGCGTGCCGCCCGCCGCCGCCTTGAGGCACAATGGCGCCCAACCCGATAGCTGCCGCCCGCGACTTCTCGACCGTATCCGATGAATCTGATTCTGCTAGAACCCCCGGACTGGCTGGACGCAAGTCATGCACGCCTCACCGATGCGCGGCGCCTGCAGCACCTGCGCGACGTTCACCGCGCGCAGCCCGGCGATCGCCTGACAGTTGGCGCCCTGGATGGCCGAATCGGCCGCGCCGAGCTGTTGACCCTGGACGATGCCGAAGCCACGTTGCGGATCGAAGCCCTGGATCGAGAGCCGCCACCGCCGCTGCCCGTTCATCTGCTGCTCGCCCTGCCCCGACCGCGAATGCTGGCGCGCACGTTGGAGCACGTCGCCGCGCTCGGCGTCAAACGGCTGACGCTACTGCATACCGCCCGCGTCGAGAAGAGCTACTGGCAGTCACCGGAGCTGCGCCCGGAGAAGATCCGCCAGCACCTGCTGCTCGGCCTCGAGCAAGCGCGCGATACCCGCCTGCCCGAGGTGGCGTTCGAGACCCGTTTCAAGCCGTTTCTCGAGGACCGACTGCCGGCTCTGCTGGCGAACCGGCGCGGGCTGCTGGCCCACCCCGGCATGCCGGCCGCCTGCCCGCGCGGCATCGACGATCCGACCCTGCTCGCGATCGGACCGGAAGGCGGCTTCGTCGACTATGAGGTCGAGCGGTTGCTGGAGAGCGGCTTCGAAGGCATCCATCTCGGCGAGCGAATCCTGCGCGTCGAGACTGCCGTCACTGCCCTGCTGGCGCGGCTATTCTAGCTGCCCGCCGGACATCCCTGACGGCCCGCCAGACAAGACACGCCCACTCCGATCACCGTCATATTCCCACCTCGCATCGTTTGAAGAGTCCGAAGTTTGATTAAGTAAAATCGTCTTCCCGCCGATATTCCTCTATATAGTGATATCAATGGACGGAGACGCACGGATGCGCTCTCGCCAATTGCGAGGAACAACCCCATGCTCAAACGATTAATCGGCAGTTCAGACACCGCCTTCATGGCGGCGCTGGACCGGTCATCGGCCATCGTCGAGTTCGACACCGAGATGAACGTCATCGCGGCCAACGACAACTTTCTCTCGCTGATGGGCTACACCCGGGAAGATGTCATGGGACTGGCGCATCCCCGTCTATGCACCGCCAGACACGCGAGCAGTGATGACTACCGGCGTTTTCGTGAGCGCCTCGCTCGCGGCGAATTCGTCAGCGGGCGTTTCGAGCGCCTGACCCGCGACGGCCGAACGGTCTGGCTGGAAGCGAGCTACAACCCGGTGAAGGACAGTCGGGGCAAGGTGGTGCGCATCGTGAAACTCGCCAATGACGCCACCCCTCGGGTTCAACAGGCGCTCGCCGACCAGAGCCGTCTCTCGGCACTGGACCGGTCGATGGCGAGCATCGATTTCGATCTCGATGGTCGCATCCTCGACGTCAACGACAATTTCCTGCAGGTCACTGGCTATCGCCGAGACCAGTTGATCGGCCGCCCCCACGCCATGCTCTGCTCGGCGGAATACGCGGCCAGCGCCGAGTATCGCCGCTTCTGGGAGCACCTCAATCAGGGCGAGTATTTCTCGGGCCAGTTCCAGCGCGTCCGTGCCAATGGCGACGTGCTATGGCTGGAGGCCACCTACAACCCGGTTTACGACGACCAGGGCCACCTGGTGCGCGTGGTGAAATTCGCCAGCGACATCACCCAACGCGTGCTGCGCCAGCAGGCCGAGTCGGAAAGCGCGGAGATGGCTTACGGCATCTCCTCCAAGACGCAGGACATATCCCAGCAGGGGGCGCGCCTGCTCGAGGAAGCCACGGCCGAAATTCACAAGATGGCGACGACCATCGAGTCCATTTCCGGGCGCATTGCGACGCTACGCGATCAGTCCGAGGAGATCGACACGCATCTCGCCGCCATTCGACGGGTGGCGGAACAGACCAATCTGCTCGCGCTGAACGCGGCGATCGAGGCGGCCCGAGCGGGCGAGCATGGTCGCGGCTTCGCGGTCGTCTCCCACGAGGTACGACAGCTGGCCGAGCGGGCTGCCACGGCAACCCGCGATATCAGCGCGGTCATCGAGGGATTTCAGGGACTGACGACGCAGGCCAATGACGACATGCAGCACTGCATGACCAACGTTGAACAGGGGGTCTCGCTGGTGGGAGATACCGGGCAGATCATTCAGGAGGTCTATCGACACGCCAGTGAGGTCGTGACCGCGATCGGCCGGTTAACCTCGACGCTCGACAAGGAAGATGAGAGTGGCATACGAGATCGTCAGGCCTCAGCCCGACGCCCTGCCGCACTCGATGAGACGTGACCGCCAGCGTTCGGCGTCGCGCGTCAATTCCACGCCGAGAAACCGCCGCGCGCTGACCGCCAGGTTGTCGAGCAGCCGTTCGGCAGGTTGCGATCTCGCCTCACGGCGTGAGGCATCACGCTCGGCGACGCTGCCACCTTGCCGGGTGTCATGAATCCAGAGCAGCGGCAGCGAGCCGGGGCCGACGGACACTTTCAACCGCCGGTAGAGCTCTGCCACGTCCAATTGGGCGATATCGGCCCAAAGTAACCAGGCCGAAGCGGCACGGCGGCGGGCTTCGGCCTCGCCAATCGGCAGCCAGGCGCGCTCGGCAAGGGTCGGCAAGCCAGCGACGACTTTCATCAACGCGTCGTACCCCGGCTCACCGATCACGCCCAGCGGCAGGGCATCGGGCGAGGCCCAGGCCCGCAGTCCGGCGGCCTGGTCGTTCACGCCGCTTCGCTCAACGTCTCGCGTTCGTCATGACGGGAGAGCGCCTGATGCGCGCTGAGCGTGTCCATGATCGCTTCGAGCAACGCCTTTGGCCGCCGACCGCAGCGCCGCTGCGCGATGCCGGATAGCCGCGCTCTGACGTCCATTGCCCAGTCGGCTTCCTCGAGACTCAGGCGCAGCGCCAACGCGGCGAGCGATGCCGCCAGCTGCCAGCGCTCGGCACGCTCGTGTTCGATCAGGCCGCGCGCATCGAGTAGCGTATCCGCTTGTCGGGTCAGCGCGGGCAGCGACTCGACCGCCACCGCCTGTGTTAGCCGGGAAGCGACGTCGAGACCGGCGCGCGCGCTGCTAAGCCAGTAGCGCCTGGCAAGCCGTCGCCCATCGTCCCGATCACGAATCTCGCCAGACCAGGCGACGACTGCCAGCGCCGGTTCGGCATGACGCTTCTCGCAGAGCGTCGTCTCGATACGCGTCAAGTTCAACGTCGCACGCTTACCATGGTGCATGAGCTCGCGAGCCGGCAGCGTCTCGCCGAGTTCGATGACTTGCGACAGCGGCAGCCACTCGCCGCCGTGGCGCACGCGACGCGTGGCGGCAACGCTCGATAGCCAGCCTCGTCCATGGTTATCCAGACGCTCGAGCTCCGCCAAGGCCGGGAGCTGCGCCATCAGATGCCAGCTGGCGCCCAGCTTTTCGGCCCATTCGAGCTGTTCCGGTCGCCCTGCCGGCAGACGATGGCGTGGCCAGGCGAGCGGCTGCGGCAGCCCTTGATGATCCAGCGTGATGACCGGCATCGCCCGATCGGCGCCGCTGACGTTCGACGTCTTCGACCAGTAGAGCGCGTGTGCCGAATCGCTGGACGCCAGCAACTGCTGCTGTGTCGTGTCGGCCATCAGCCGGGCGAAATCGCGCTGACTGGCATCGTGGCGCCGGGCGCGAGCCCAGGTCTGCTCGAGCAGCGTCATGCCGAGATTGTGCTGACGCAGTGTCGCGAGGGTGGTGGCGAGCGCGTCGCTCTGGCGCAAGACACCGCGGGAGAGCGCCTGCTGGCGCGCCTGGTGGGGTGAGACATCGCGGTCGCTATCGCCCACGAAATCGGACGCGTCCGCCAGCGATAGCGCTTCGTCGAGCAATCGGTCCGCATCGATCGGCTCGAGATCTTCCGGCACCCGCTGGCCGCGAGAGAGATAGCAGAGCTTCAGGCGATGGCGCATCACCACGTCCAGAACGCCCCCGAGCCGTGCCGCTTCGTCGAGCTTGGTCAGAATGCATCCCCACAGTGGCTCGCCGGCCTCCGAAGAGGCCCGCTGCCAGGACTCGATCACCTGCGCCAGGGTATCGCCGTGGGCAGCCGCATTGAGCACCAGCACCCGCCGCACCGGTGCTGGCCCCTCCGCCAAGCGTGCGATCTCGCCCACCAGGCGCTGATCGCGCTGGCTCATGCCGACCGTGTCGATGACGGTCAGACGTTTGGCACTGGCGCGGGAAAGTAGCGCACGGCGCGGCTGGGTCAGTCGCGCCAGCAGATCGCCGAGATTGCCGTCGGCGTCCAGCGCGTGAACGTCGACACCGAGCAGGCGCGCGTAGATACGCAGCTGCTCGGCGGCACCGATTCGGTAACTGTCGGTCGTGACCAGCGCAACGTCTTTCGCGCCGTGGCGCATCACGTAGCGCGAGGCCAGCTTGGCGGTGGTCGTGGTCTTGCCGACGCCGGTCGGGCCGACCAGCGCGAAGACACCCCCGTCAGCGAAGAGTGCCTCCTCGTCATCCAGCAGGCTGAGGCGCGCTCGCAGCTGACGACGCAGCCAAGCCAGTGCCGCTGGCGAATCCGCGGATACATCCCGCAGCTCTTCCGGTGGGTCTTGAACGATCTCGTCGGTCAGTGTCGCCGAGAATCCGGCCCTTATCAGACGCTGACGGAGCGCTGCGTACCGGGAAGCGGTCTCTGCCGGCGAGTCGTCTCGCGACTGCAGAAGTGAGCGGACATTGTCGAGCAGCTGTTGCTGAAACGCCTGCCACGCGGCCGGCGCGTCGGGAAGCGTCTGCGCGGCGTTAGATGACGCCGCTGACGCTGAGGTCGACGCGGGTGCAACCGGCGATGTATCCGATGCCGCGGGCGCCGATTGCGCCGTCAGGGTCGACAGCGCGGCCTCGTGCTCCTGCTCGGCCATCGCGATGATCTCGACGCCGCCCTCGACGGTGCGATTGGAGAGGATCAGCACCTCCTCGCCCAACTTCGCCCGCACCTGGCGCATGGCCTCACGGCTGTTGCTCGCTATGAAACGTTCGACGCCCATGACTTCCCCGCTGATTCGAGGCAGCCGAGTCTCGTGTCAGGCCGCCGTTCCACATGTTGGCGGCCAGTCTGCCATCACGAGCGCGCGGGGAAAGGCGAAGTTTGCGCGCAAAAGAGCGGCCAATTCCGGGCGAGGGCTGGGCGCGGCGTTCCGCTCTCGTCACTCGGCAACCGAGCCTCAGCATCCGACACCCAGCAACTGGCCCTCGGCGATCAACCGTCAGTCAGCCGCGCGATCAGTGACTGCGTCGGATACCCATCGGGGATGACACCGATGCTGCGCTGATAGGCGCGCAGTCCGGCGCGCGTGTTCGGACCGACGAGCCCATCGGGCGTGCCGACGGCAAAGCCATTATCGTTCAACGCCTGCTGCAGACGGCGGATCTGACTGCGCGACAGCGCCGGTTCATTGCGCGGCCAATTGGCCTGGATACCCGGGCGACCGGCGATACGATCGGAGAGGGTTGCCACGGCCAATGCGTAGCTGGTCGAGGCGTTGTAGCGCATGATCACACGGAAATTATGCCCGACCAGAAACGCGGGCCCTTTGGCACCGGCCGGCGCAATCACGGAAGCCTGGTCGAAGTTCGGCAGCGTGCCCCCCGCGACTGGCGTGACGCCCTGACTGCGCCAGGTGGCCGTGGCATGCCGTTCGGAAAGCTCGGTCTGGGAGTAGTCGAAGTCATCAGGCAGCGTCACCTCGACGCCCCACGGCTGGCCGCGCTGCCAGCCTGCGTCATCGAGATAGTTGGCGGTCGAGGCCATCACATCGGGAATACTGCCCCAGATATCGCGGCGCCCGTCGCCGTCTTCGTCGACCGCGTAAGCCAGGAAACTCGAGGGAATGAACTGGGTATGCCCCATCGCGCCGGCCCACGATCCCCGCATGTGGTCACGATCGATATCGCCGTTCTGCAGGATCTTGAGCGCGGACATCAACTCACCCCGAGCGAACGATTGGCGGCGGCCATCGTAGCCCAGCGTTGCCAGGGCATCGATGGTCTCGAAGTCGCCAAAATTGCTGCCGTAGTTGCTCTCGATACCCCAGATCGCGACGATCACCTCGCCGGGCACGCCGTATTCGGCGGTCACCCTGTCGGCCAGGGCACGATTCGCCGCCAGCCGCTGACGCCCGGTCGAGACACGCTGATCGGAAACGGCACTATCGAGATAGCTCCAGATCTGGCGGGTGAACTCCGGCTGGGAGCGATCGTACTCGAGAATCCGCGGAAGATAGCTGGCGCTGTCGAAGGCGAGCGCCAGCGTCGATCGATCGACGCCCTTGGCGGCTGCACTCTGGCGAAAGTCATCGACCCAGGCCTTGAATCCGGCGGGGTCCTTGGTGGAGGACGACGTCGCTGCCGGTTCGTTGCGAGCCTTCGCGGGAGCCGCATTCGCGGACGGGGCATCAGGCTGGGACGGCGAGGCGGATTGACCGGCAGAAGACCCGGCAGTATCCGGCGTTACCGTGTGAGTGTCGGCGACGCTCTGACAGCCCATGAGGGCGAGCGAGAGACAGAGAGAGGCGGTGGCTGATGCCTTGATCGACAGTGATCGCTTCACGGAGCACTTCCTTGATGCTGACTTGATGCTGGAAACCCTGAGTCCCGGCCCGCCGTGCCCCCGATACTGGCGGCGCGGCCCGGAAGTGCCAGTGTAGCGCATCGGCGTTGACCGGGAAGCCGGTCACGACCTCTCTCGCCATCGAGTCAGTAACGGTCGTACCAGGAGTCCGTTGCGGGTCGTTCCCGTTTGTCCCTGGAGGGCGTTGGCGTGTGAAGGGACCCATCCTGTGTCGCGTCCAGGCCATTGTCCGCGGGCAATGGGGTTTCGCCAGCGCAGAGAGGGTTCCGGCTATCCTCGAGGTGATCGCACGACGCGTCGCCAGGCGCCGGGTAGCGCCCCTCGCTGCCACCGATCGGGTCGACCTTGCCGGCTGACGTTGCGGCGTTCGCTTCGCCTCGCCACTGCTGATATTCCCCCCACAGCAGCTCATGGCGCAGGAATTGCCTGGCCGCTTTGCCGACGGCAGCCTCCCGCGGGTCGCTCGTGCCGGCGTCTGATTCGACATCACGACTGGCCGCGTAGAGCTGACGGCGAGAAAGGCAGCCAAGGTCGCGCCAGCGCAGCAGCTCGCGCGAGGTAACGAGACTCCAGGGCTCGTCGCCCGCCGCCAACCGCTGAAGGCGTGCCTGCGCAGCGTCCTCACCGCCGCTGAGAGCATTGACATCCGCGGCGGATTGTCGCGGCAGGGATAGGCTGTCCATCGAAGGAAGGCCACGCGGACCATCTTCCGGCCAGGGCGGGAGCGAGACCGGTAACACCACGGTCAGCGGCTCCAGCAGTGCGCTGTCCCGAGTGCGTTCGACGAAGGCACCGAAACTCATGTCGTCGTTGGATTCCGGACGCGAGAGCGCGGCAAACAGGGGTGAATCCGAAAGGACCGTCAGACGTTCCGCACCCAGCGCTTCCCGAAGCGCCTGCGTCGTTCGCTGCTCGTTCTCACCGGCCATGTCGTGGGTGATGAGACGCGTCGCGCCGATTCTACGCAAGAGCTCCGGCAGCAGCCTGGCTGGGTTGCCGACGCACACCAGGAGGTCGCTCCCGCGCGTCAGCAGGTTCCCGCGCAGCGCCATCAGGCTCTCCCAGAGAAATGCCCACTGCCCGCCGTCGAGCGCCTCTGACTCGGGGTCAAGCCACTCCGGCTCGAGGACATAGACGCACAGCATCGATTCCGCCCGCGGCTGGCAGGCGAAGAGTTCGTTGTCGATCAATCTCAGGTCTCGCCGCAGCCAGACCAGATCACTGTGTGCCATCATGGGGAATCCTCGATTGCCACGGAGGCCGAGCGGCGCCGAAACGCTCGGGCTGGACTCTTCACTTCACCATCAGTTCATTTCACCATCAGTCCGAAACTTCGAAAATCGTCCAGAATCGCAACAGTAAGCTGAAACCTCGGCAAAAGGCTTGGGCACCAACAATTGTACAACACCTTTATGGCTTAACAAGAGATGTACAACGCCACAGAGACGAGAGGGCCAGCAGGCGCTATGGCTAGGGCCAAAACGGCGTGATAGAGTCGGTTCAACGCCATCGCTCGGCGCAGACAAATAATCAATACTTTCAATAATTTTGACGTTGACCCAATCAATGCCGAGCGTGTTCTGAAGGAGGAGAGACACCATGCCGGGCCACATGCCTAGCCAGTCTTCGCTGACATGCGCGACCTGTTGTATCGGTGCCCAGACTCTGCCGTTTGCCGCCGGCGATACCACGGTTCGAGATAAAACGCCTGCCTGGATGCTGGCACCGCGCGGTGTCCGCCGTCCCTATCTGACAGATCCGCCCCGACGCCTCTGAAGGCTTCCCAGCCTGACCGGTCCCTGACGCGCCCGCTGACAACGCCGCCGCCCGACACGCCCGAAGACACGATCCCGGGCGCTGGATCACTGCCGGTGTGCACGCGATTCGCGGCCGCGCGCGTCGGGTGACATCGCATACACTGAGCCAAGCCATTCATTTCGAGCACGCGAGAATCCGATATCGGCCTCGAGAGCGTCATCACGCGATCTGCCGACGGTTTTCCGAGCCAACCTAGAGCGACACCTCATGTCACTGCCGCTGATCGTTCTGCTGCCGCTGCTGGGCAGCCTGATACCGCTGCTGGGCAATAACCGGCAGCGCAATCTGAACGCATGGAGTACCGCGCTGCTGCCGGCTATCGCCCTGGCGATCGTCCTCGCTCACGCGCCGGGCGTTCTGGCCGGCGAGATATATCGCTTCAGTCTCAGCTGGGTGCCGCAACTGGGGCTCGACCTGGCCTTCAGACTCGACGGCCTGACGCTGCTGTTCCTGCTGCTGATTCTCGGCATTGGCCTGCTGATCATTCTCTACGCCCGCTACTACCTGTCGCCCGAAGACAGCATGCCGCGCTTCTACAGCTATTTGATGCTGTTCATGACATCCATGATCGGTATCGTGATGGCAGACAACCTCCTGCTGCTGTGGGTGTTCTGGGAGCTGACGAGCCTCTCGTCGTTTCTGCTGATCGGCTTCTGGCATCATCAGAGCGAGGCCCGCCGTGGCGCCCGCATGGCGCTTGCCGTCACCGGCATGGGCGGTCTGGCAATGCTCGCCGGCTTTCTGCTCATCGGGCATATCGTCGGTACCTACGATATGCAGACGGTGCTGGACAGCCGGGATCTGATTCAGGCCGATCCGCGCTATCTGCCCGCGCTGCTGCTGATCCTGCTGGGCGCCTTTACCAAGTCGGCGCAGTTCCCGTTCCATTTCTGGCTACCCCATGCGATGGCTGCGCCGACACCGGTCTCCGCCTTCCTGCACTCGGCCACCATGGTCAAGGCCGGCGTCTTCCTGCTGGCGCGTCTGCATCCAGCGCTGGCGGGGTCGCAACTGTGGCTCTATATCGTCACGCTGACCGGATTGGTCACGATGATCTACGCCGCCTACTTTGCCCTGCTCAAGTATGACCTCAAGGGCGTGATGGCGTTCTCTACCGTCAGTCACCTTGGGCTGATCACCATGCTGTTCGGCCTCGACAGCAAGCTGGCCGTGGCGGCAGGGCTTTTCCACATCATCAACCACGCCACGTTCAAGGCGTCGCTGTTCATGTCGGTGGGCATCATCGACCACGAAACCGGCACGCGCGATATCCGCAAGCTGAGCGGCATCCGGCGCTACATGCCGATGACGGCCGTGCTGGCCGCACTGGCGGCGGCTTCGATGGCCGGCGTGCCGCTGCTCAACGGCTTCCTGTCCAAGGAAATGATGCTGACCGAGACGCTCAACACCGGCATCCTCGGCGGTCTCGCCTGGCTGATTCCGGTACTGGCGACGCTTGGCAGCCTGCTCTCGGTCGCCTATTCGCTGCGCTACGTGCGCAACGTCTTCTTCGGCCCCAAGGCCACCGAGCTGCCAAAGGCCCCTCACGAAGCGCCCTTCTTCATGCGCCTGCCGATGCTGATTCTGGTGGCACTCTGCGTGGTCATCGGCCTGCTGCCGGCGCTGACCGTCACCGGCCTGCTGCAGGCTGCCGCGGAGGCGACCATCACGCCGCCTCGCCCGGAGCTGCATCTGGCCATCTGGCACGGCTTCAACCTGCCACTGCTGATGAGCGTCATCGCACTGGCCGGCGGTGTCGGTCTCTACCTGGCTCGGCGCAATCTGTTCGCCTTTCAGCGCCAGTTCCCCCAGCGCAATGCGCTGATGATCTTCGAGGTCAGCGTGCGCCGCGTGCTGACCGCAACCCAGGTCGCGATCGACAAGCTCGAGAACGGCTCGCTGCAGCGCTACATGCTGTGGCTGATCGTCGCGGTGCTGTTCTTGACCGGTAGCGGCCTGCTCGACCTGGATCGGCTCAAGGGCAGCCAGGCGCTGCAGCCGCTGGATGGTCTGCTGATCGTCGGTGCGATCATCACGATCCTCGCCGGGCTGGGCACGGCGATCCTGCACCGGCGCCGCCTCGTATCGCTGATCATGCTGTCGGTGGTCGGGCTGATGGTCTCGCTCGCCTTCGCGCGCTTCTCGGCGCCGGATCTCGCGCTGACGCAGCTGGCCGTCGAAGTCGTGACCGTCATTCTGCTGATGCTCGCGCTCTTCTTCCTCCCGCAGCGTACGCCGAAGGAGTCGAGCGGCGGTCGCATCGTTCGCGACGTGCTGCTGGCGGCCGGTTTCGGGGGCATCGTCACCAGTCTCAACTACGCGCTGCTGACGCGGCCGCTGGACAGCATTTCCGGCTACTTCCTCGACAACGCAGTGAGCGGCGGCGGCGGTCACAACGTGGTCAACGTCATCCTGGTCGACTTCCGTGGCTTCGATACTCTCGGTGAGATCACGGTGCTGTGTATCGCTGCCATCGGCATCTACAAGCTGCTCAACCGGCTGCGCCTGTTTATGCCCTCGAGCGATAGCGAAGGCCGTCCCTGGTCGAAGGACCTGCACCCGATGTTGCTGGCGACCGTCTCCCAGAGCCTGCTGCCGCTGGCGCTGCTGGTCTCGGTGTTCATCTTCCTGCGGGGTCACAACGAGCCCGGCGGCGGCTTCATTGCCGGCCTCGTGACCGCCGTGGCGCTGATTCTGCTCTACATCGCGCGCGGTGTGGACTGGGCCCAGACCCGGCTTTCTTTCCAGTACCAACCCATTGCGGTGGTCGGCGTGCTGATCGCGGCGCTGACCGGCCTCGGCAGCTGGCTATTCGGGCACAACTTCCTGACCTCGGCGTTCGGCCACTTCCATATTCCTTTTATCGGCGATATCGAACTGGCGACGGCAATGCTGTTCGACCTCGGCGTGTATCTCACCGTAGTTGGCGCCACGCTGATGATTCTGGCCAACCTGGGCAAGTTGACGACACCGCACCGGCCCAGCAAAGAGAATGATAAGGAGGCCCTCTGATGGAAGCGCTCTTTGCCACCGTGACCGGATTTCTGGCCGCCAGCGGTCTCTACCTCTCGCTGCGCGGGCGCACCTTCCCCGTGGTCGTCGGGCTGACGCTGCTCTCCTATGCAGTCAACCTGTTTCTGTTCTCGACCGGCGGCCTGACGACCAATGGCGCCGCCGTGATCAGCGACGATGCGTCCCGCTACGCTGACCCGCTGCCACAGGCGCTGGTACTGACGGCTATCGTCATCGGCTTCGCGATGACGGCGTTCTCGGTCATCCTGGCCATGCGGGTGCGCGGCGATCAGGGTAGCGACCAGGTCAACGATCAGCGCGGAGAAGAGTCGAAGGAGGAGAAGTCCTGATGCAGCACCTGATCATCCTCCCGATTCTCCTGCCGCTGCTGAGTGGCGTGCTGATGCTGCTCAAGCGCGATGCCACGCGGCTGCCGCGCCGCGGCATTGCGCTGGCATCGACGGCGCTACTGGTCGTCATCGGCGCCTGCCTGGTCGTCCAGAGCGACAGCGGCCAGATCACCTACTATGCGCTGGGCGACTGGCAACCGCCGTTCGGCATCGTGCTGGTGCTCGACCGCCTCTCGGCACTGATGGTGTGCCTGACCAGCGTTCTGGCGCTGGGCAGCCTCGCTTACGCCTGCGCTGGCGACGACCGCAAGGGCAGCAACTTCCACGGCCTGTTTCAGCTGCAGCTGATGGGTATCAACGGCGCCTTTCTGACCGGCGATATCTTCAACCTGTTCGTGTTCTTCGAGGTCCTGCTGATCGCCTCCTACTCGCTGCTGATGCACGGCGGCGGCAAGGACCGCACCCAGGCGGGGTTCCACTACGTGGCGCTCAATCTGGCAGGCTCGGCCATGTTCCTGATTGCGCTCGGCGTGATCTACGGCACGACCGGCACGCTCAACATGGCGGATCTTTCGCAGAAGGTGGCGACGCTCGACCCGAACCGGCTGGGTCTACTCAAGGCGGGTGCCTTCCTGCTGCTGGTGGTATTCGGTCTGAAAGCGGCGATTCTGCCGCTCTACTTCTGGCTGCCGCGCGCCTATGCCAGCGCCCCCGCGCCGGTAGCCGCCCTGTTCGCGATCATGACCAAGGTCGGTATCTACGCCATTCTGCGCGTCTATACGCTGATCTTCGGCAGCGGCGCCGGGGAGCTGGCCAACTTCGTGCAGCCGTGGCTCTGGTGGTTCGCCCTGGCAACGCTCGCGCTCGGCGGCGTCGGCGTGCTCTCGGCCCGAGATCTACGCGGCCAGGTCGCCTACCTGATCCTGATCTCGGTCGGCACGCTGCTGGTCGGCGTCAGCATGAATCGTGAAGCGCCGATCACCGCCCTGCTCTACTACATGATCCACACCACGCTGGTCAGCGGCGGACTGTTCCTGCTCGCCGATGCGATCAGCGAGCAGCGCGGCAAGGCGGGCGCACGCATCGTCCCCGGTCGCGGCGTCACCCAGCCGGGACTGCTGGGAGTTTTCTATTTCGTCGGCGCCGTGACAGTGATCGGCCTGCCGCCGCTCTCCGGCGCCATTGGCAAGGCGCTGCTGCTCGACTCAGCAGAGCCGAGCGAGCAGCCTTGGCTGTGGTCGCTGCTGCTGCTGTCGAGTCTGGCAGGCCTGGTCGCGATGGCGCGAAGTGGTTCGACGGTGTTCTGGAAAGCCGGTCGCGGTGACAGCGAGGGTCCCCGCCTGAAGCCGGCGATGCTGGCTGGCCTGATACTGCTGCTCGGCGCGTCTCCGGTACTGTCGATCCTCGCCGGGCCGATTACCGACTTCACGCACGCCAGCGCCGCGCAACTCCTCGATCACGGCGCTTATGCCGAAACGATTCTGCCGCAATCTGATGCTGGAGGTGGCTCATGATTCCTCCCACGCGCTGGCTGCCGATGCCGATTCTCTCGGTACTGCTGCTCGTCGTCTGGCTGCTGCTGCAGCATAGCGTCGCGCTTGGGCAGTGGCTTCTCGGCGGCGTACTGGCCATCGCGATTCCGCTGGTCTGTCGCCCTTTCTGGGAACGGCAGCCGACGATCAAGCGCCCCTGGCGCCTGTTCCTCTACGTGCTGCGCGTGCTGGGCGATATCGTCACCGCCAACCTTCAGGTCTCGAAGCTGATACTCGATCCGCGCGGGCGGATGCGTCCGGCATTCGTCGAATATCCGCTGACACTGAAAGAGAATTTCCCGATCACGATTCTCGCCAGCACCATCACGATGACGCCGGGAACCGTTTCCGCGCACCTGCGCCTGGATGGTCGGACGTTGCTGATTCACGCACTCGATGTCAGCGACATCAACGAGTTGATCGACGAGATTCACCAGCGCTACGAGCGCCCTCTGATGGAGATCTTCGAATCATGATCGATATCGCCCTGTGGATCGCGTTGGCGCTGTTCACCGCCGCCATCGTGCTCAACTTCTATCGCGCGGTGATCGGTCCGAGCCTGCCCGATCGCATCCTGGCGGTCGACACCATGTACATGAACTCGATCGCGCTGATCGTGCTCTTCGGCTTCTGGCTCGACACCAAGAACTACTTCGAGGCGGCACTGCTGATCGCGATGCTGGGCTTCATCAGCACCATCGCGATCTGCAAGTATCTGCTTCGCGGCGACATCATCGAATAGCGACCGAATAGGAGGAAATACGATGCTCGAGAGCCTTCTGGAAGGCGTGATCGCCTTCATGTTGATCGCCGGAGGCGCTTTTGCCTTCATCGGCTCGCTGGGGCTGACCCACCTCAAGGATTTCTACATGCGGCTACACGGGCCGTCGAAGACGACGACGCTCGGGGTCGGCTGTACGCTGATCGGCTCGATGATCTACTTCAGCCTGCACGACGGCCCGGTCGTCCAGGAGTTCCTGATCACCATCTTCGTCTTCATCACGGCGCCGGTCTCCGCGCACATGCTGGCGAAGAGCGCGCTCCACCACAAGTTAAAGCCGGATGCCAGCACTCGGGGCAACCCGGAAGAACTCGAAAGCGAGAAGCCCAAACATACCGTCGAGGAGTCGCCACAGGGCAATTCGCCATTGCCCTGAGTCGACGCGAGCCAGATGCCGTTCGGGTTACCAGCCAGCGGTGTGCTGCTGGACCAGATTGGCCAGCAGCGAGATGTGCTCCGGGCGATCGTTCAGCGCGGAAATGTAGCGATAGCGCCCGCCGCCCGCCTCCTGGAAATAGTGGCGGTTCTCGGCATCGATCTCTTCGAGCGTCTCCAGGCAATCTGCCGCGAAGGCCGGGCTGATCACGTCAACGCACGCCGTCTTGTCCGCGCCCCACTGCTTCAGCGTTTCATCGGTGTAGGGCTTCAGCCACTCTTCGCGACCGAAGCGCGACTGATAGCTCTGAAACCACTCATCTTCGCCAAGCCCGAGCGCCTCTGCCAGCAGTCGACTGGTTCTTTCGCACTGGCGAGCGTAGGGGTCGCCGTTGTCGACGTAGCGCTTGGGAATACCGTGATAGGACATCAACAGGCGACCCCGGTCCCCCTGCGCCTCCCAGTGCGCCCGCACGCTCGCCGCCAAGGCGGCAATGAAATCCGGATGGTCGTGATAGTCGCGGACGAAGCGCAGCTCCGGCAGGTGGGGACAAGGGTCGAGCGCCTTGGCCAGACGCTGAAAGACGGCGCCTGTCGTCGTACGCGAAAACTGGGGATAGAGCGGAAGCACCAGAATGCGGTCGACACCGGCCTGGCGAAGTTTGAGGCCGGCTTCCTCCATGCTTGGCTTGCCATAGGTCATCGCCAGTTCCACCGGAATCTCCTCGCCGGTCGCCGTCGCCAGCCGCTCGGCGAGCGCACGCTGCTGACGCCGGCCGATCGCCAGCAACGGCGATCCCTCTTCCTGCCACACGGAGGCATAGGCCTTGGCGACCTTGGGGGGCCGAATGCGCAAAATTACGCCGTGCAGAATGGGCCACCACAGCCATCGCGGCGCATCGATGACGCGCGGGTCGCCCAGAAATTCGGCCAGGTACTGCCTGACCGCCTTGGGCGTCGGTGCTTCCGGCGTCCCCAGATTGACCAGCAGGACTCCGTATCGGGCCGCCATAAACACCACTCCTTTCCCTGCATCTTTGATCGAAGTTTCCAAAGACATTCTACCACCGCAAGCTTGCGCCAGCGCGATTACCTTATACGATCAACAGAATATGTATAAGTTATGGATAAATTCATGTCTCGACCGTTGATCCTGATACTCGGCGATCAGTTGACCGAATCGCTCGAGGTCCTCACCCAGGCGCCCGACAATGCCGTGATCGCCCTGTGCGAGGTCAAGGCGGAAGGTGAGTACGTGCCCCATCATCCGCAGAAGATCCTGCTGATCCTGTCGGCCATGCGCCACTTTGCCGATACCTTGCGCGACAAGGGCTACCAGGTCCATTACAGCGCGCTGGACGACGACGACAATCGACAGGACCTGATCGAGGAGGCGGAGCGGCTGGCCGATGCCTATGGCTGCGACGACATCCGCGTCACGCAGCCCGGCGAGTGGAGGCTGTTCGAGCGTATTCAGCGTCGCGGCACGCGCTGGCGGATTCACGAGGACAACCGATTCTTCTGCTCCATCGAGGCGTTCGGCGAGTGGCTCGACGGCCGACGCCGCTTTCGCATGGAGGACTTCTACCGGCAGATGCGCAAGCGTACCGGGCTCCTCATGGAGGGCGACGAACCCGCGGGCGGTCAGTGGAACTTCGATCACGACAATCGCAACCCGATCAAGCACGGTCTGCAGATGCCGGCACCGCCGAAGCATCGCCTGGATGACACGACGCTGGCCGTCAAATCGCTCGTCGAGACTCACTTCGACACCCATTTCGGTACCCTCGAACACTTCAACTGGTCGGTGACCCGGCGCCAGGCACTGGGCGATCTCAAACACTTCATTGCCCATGCACTGGCCGATTTTGGCACCTATCAGGATGCGATCAGCGACGACGAGCCACTGCTCTTTCACTCACGTCTCTCGGCGGCGATGAACATCGGCCTGCTCTCGCCCCAGGAAGTCTGCGAGGCCGCCATCAGCGCCTGGCGAGACGGGCAAGCTCCGATCAACGCGGTCGAGGGCTTCGTACGCCAGATTCTCGGGTGGCGCGAGTACGTCCGCGGTATCTACTGGCAGCGCATGCCCGGCTACAAGCAGGAAAATCGTCTGAACGCCCGCCGCGGCCTGCCTGACTTCTACTGGACGGCGGAAACCGACCTGCGCTGCGTCCGCCGGGCGCTAGAGATGACTCGCGACAACGCCTACGCGCATCACATCCAGCGCCTGATGGTGACCGGCAACTTCGCGCTGCTCTGTGGCGTCTCGCCGGCAGCGCTGTGTGACTGGTATCTCGCGGTCTACGCCGACGCCTTCGAATGGGTGGAACTCCCCAACACACTGGGGATGACGCTCTACGCCGACGGCGGCTATCTCGGCTCCAAGCCCTACTGCGCTTCGGGCAAGTACATCGATCGCATGTCGGATCACTGCAGACAGTGTCGCTATGACGTCAAACAGGTCACCGGCGAGCGCGCCTGCCCGTTCAACAGCCTCTACTGGCACTTCCTCGAAAAGCACCGCGAGCGCCTCAAGGGCAACCAGCGCATGAAGCTGATCTACGGCAGCTGGGACAAGATGCAGGACGGCAAGCGTCAGGTCATTCTCGATCAGGCCGAAAAATTCCTCGGCACCCTCACGTTCGAAGCCCCTTACGGCAAGGATGATCATGCCAGCGGCTATCAGCGCTCATGACATCAAAAGGGCGCGTTACTCATCCGGGGACGGGATGTGGTTGTCGAGAGGGGCAAAGCGAAAGGCGCGGGGCAGACTTCCCTCCGATACATGGCAAGTCACTGCTCGACCTGCCGGAGGGAAAATTGAGGTTGCGGGGTTGGGTGGGACAAGCGATCGGGGAATGGCTCAGAACACCAGCGGCATTCTAGAGAGCAGCGGATCGTGATAGTGCGGCTCATGGCCGACGATCTCGTCGTTGGCGACCTGCTGGACGAGATAAGCGCGGTGGATACCGGCACGTTTCAGTTCACCGTAGACGTCGTCGAGCGAGCGAAACAGCATGGGTTTGCCGCGCTGGGTCAATACGTGAGTCGGGCCTTCCGCCGGCTCCAGCATGACCTGATAGTAGCGACTTCCCGCATGCGCGATGACGCGAATCTCGAAGTCGTCGTGGTGTCGTGCGTAGCGTTTGAGTTCCTTGGGGTCCATGGTTCCCTCCCGTCGAGTTGATGGATCTTGTCGAGAATGCTGGCGTTCCTTGCCAGGTCTCGCGCGTCGGACTGACAGCCAGACGGCCCTGATTCGGACCCTCGCCTGGCGCCAGATGGTGAAGGCCTTGCGCCCACGCCGAGCCCATTTGGCCTCGCTTTCATTAAGCTTGTGTGACAGTCAGCAGTAAGACTTCCCGCTGAAGCGAGAGTTCATCGAACGATCGACGCAGGATGGCGCAACAACAACCCAAAAAAGTATGACGAAAGCGAGCCCCAACCTGCCGGAGCGGCCTGCATGGGGGGGCCACCTGGCGAGTCAACACCTCGGTCTAACGCCGCAGGGGAGATCTTGCATCACTGATAAGCCGACGGATCGATCGCCTTGCCCAACGAGTTGCGATCGATCCAGCGCCCGGCCTTGGCTTCCTTGTATCGAAATACCACGCGGTCGCCGACCACTACCGGCAGCTCGGCATCTTCGGTCTGGTAGCTGTAGAGTTCGCCGTCGACCGTCAGCCAGTGTCGATAGAGATCCGGCATGCCAAGCCACTCCTTGAACGGCCCTTCGCGCTCCAGCTTCTCGAGTTGTCCGCGAACTTCGATCTTCGGCGTGCGCTGCCGACGACCGCGTTGAAAACCGCCTGCCATAGTTGAACTCCTGAACTGTCGTCGAGGGACCGCGCCCTCGACCGGGTATCGCCCGGCATGGCCGGGCTCATTCGTAGTGCTGGCCGTAACTGTCCGGTGCCAGATCCTCGAAGCGGGTGTACTTGCCGATGAATGCCATATGGACGGTGCCGATCGGGCCGTTACGTTGCTTGCCGATGATCAGTTCCGCCAGTCCCTTGTTGTCGGGATTGTCCGTGTTGTAGACCTCGTCGCGATAGACGAAGGCGATGACGTCGGCGTCCTGCTCGATGGCGCCCGACTCACGCAGATCCGACATGACCGGGCGCTTGTTGGGGCGCTGCTCCAGCGAGCGGTTGAGCTGGGAGAGCGAGACTACCGGGCAGCCGAACTCCTTGGCGATCCCCTTGAGCGAGCGCGAGATCTCCGAGATCTCCGCGGTCCGGTTCTCCGAAAGCCCCGGCACCTGCATCAGCTGCAGATAGTCGATCATGACCAGCCCGATGTTGCCATGTTCCCGCGCGATACGGCGCACGCGAGAGCGCAGTTCATTGGGCGAGAGCGCCGGGGTATCGTCGATGAACAGCTGCCGGTCCTTGAGCAGGTTGACCGCCGAGGTGAGCCGCGGCCAATCCTCGTCCTCGAGCTGACCGGTTCTGACGCGGGTCTGATCGATGCGCCCGAGCGACGAGAGCATGCGCAGCATCAGCGACTCCGCCGGCATCTCCATCGAGAAGACGATCACCGGTTTGTCGTTGGAGACGACGGCGTGCTCGACCAGGTTCATGGCAAACGTCGTCTTGCCCATCGAGGGACGGCCGGCAATGATCACCAGATCCGATGGCTGCAGGCCCGAGGTCATCTCGTCGAGATCACGAAAACCGGTCGAGATGCCGGTCATCTCGCCTTTCATGTTGAACAGCTCGTCGATGCGATCGACCGCCTTGGTCAATAGATCGCTCATGCCGATCGGCCCACCGAACTTGGGCCGTGACTCGCTGATCTGAAACACCAGGCGCTCCGCCTCGTTGACCAGCTCGTCCGACGGACGCCCCTCCGGCGAATAGGCGCTGTCGGCGATCTGGCGCGAGGCCTGGATCAATTTGCGCAGCGTCGCCCTTTCACGAACGATATCGGCGTAGGCGCGGATGTTGCTCGCCGATGGCGTATTACGCGCAAGTTCCGCCAGATAGGCCAGGCCGCCGACACTCTCGAGCTGATCACGGCGCTCCAGCGCCTCGGAGAGCGTCACCACATCGAGCGGCTGCGCGGCCTCGGCCAGCTCGCCCATGGCGTTGAACGTCAGGCGATGTTCATGGCGATAAAAGTCGTCTCCGATCAGCCGCTCGGAGACCGTATCCCAGCTGGAATTGTCGAGCATCAGGCCGCCCAGCACCGACTGCTCCGCCTCAAGCGAGTGAGGCGGCATCTTGAGCTGGGCGGTTTCCTGATCGCTTTCGACGCGTTGGTTCATAGTCTGGCGCAATCCTCGGATCTGATATCGCTGTCGAAACGGCGTGATGGCAGCAGCGGCATGGCGCTCATTCTACCGAGTCATCCAGCGCCATAGAACGGTCGGTCGGCCGCTCGTCAATCCGCGCGATGAACGAGCGAGGGCGACGCCGTCGCGGACGGCAGCGTGCGCCACCCGTAAGCAGAGTCGGGACGCAAAAAAGCACGCAGGGAAACCCTGCGTGCTTTTCGCATGGCGCTGTCTCACGGCGGCGTCGAGATTACTCGGCGACGACCACGACACGAACGCTGGAGACGACTTCGGCGTGCAGCTGCAGCGCGATGTCGTATTCGCCGGTCTGGCGAATCGGGCCTTCCGGCATGCGGACTTCGCTCTTGGCGACGTCGATACCAGCCTGCGCCATGGCTTCGGCCAGATCGCGCGGACCGATGGAGCCGAACAGCTTGCCTTCGTCTCCGGCCTTGGCAACCAGCGACAGTTCGATCTCGGCCAGCTGAGCCGCACGCGCCTCGGCCTGAGCCTTGCGCTCGGCAGCCTGGGCTTCGAGTTCGGCGCGCTGGGCTTCGAACGCTTCCACGTTGTCCTTGGTGGCCGGTACGGCAAGGCCGTAGGGCATCAGGTAGTTACGACCGTAACCGGGCTTGACGGTGACCTTGTCACCCAGTTCGCCCAGCTTGCCGATGTTATCGAGCAGAATGACTTCCATTCTCGTGAACCTCTCGTCAATCACTGCGTGTCAGACGACCGCGAAAATCCGCGAAGGTATCCACCAACGCCAACAGCAGCACAATCAGAATCGTGGGCCAGGTAGTCAGCAACAGTGCATAGAAACCGACCAGCCAGAACCCGCTCATTCCCTTCAAACCCATAAATCCGTGAACCAGTGCAACCCCGGCGATCAACAGCGGAACCCAGGCCAGCAAACCCGCTGCGGGAATCGCGAAGAGCATGCCCAGCCCGGCCAGCACGACCAGCAGCGCCAGCTGCTTTCGCGACAGCTTGAGCGCGTGGAACTCTTCCCGGAAACCGCCGGGATTGTAGAGTCCGGCCTGCCAGCTTCGCGCCAGTGCCAGGCAGGCAGTGCCGGCCAGCAGCACGATCAGCCCGGTGACACCGCCGATGACCAATGCGGCCATCCGCTCGGTGTTGATCCCCTGGGCCGAGAGCTGATCCAGCAGCCCGGCCACCTCGGTGGAGTTCCGGCGCAGCTCGTCCAGAAGCGGCCCCGCGCCGCCGGCGGGGACGAATATCCCCACCTGGATCAGCACCATGCAGACCAGGCTGCCGACGATCAGCGTTTCCGACCACTGCATGCGCGAGCGCAGTACCGTGGCCATCAGCGTTACCAGCAGGATGCTGGCCAACGGCACCGCATCGCCCTGCATCCACCACCAGCCGGCGGGGATGGCAGCGGCGATCACGACCGGCGCGGCAGTACTCAGACCGCGTCTGAGCGTCACCAGCCCCGTTATTGCGGCACCGAACCAGAACAACCAGGGCACGAGAGACGTCAGTGCGGCAGCCGCCAGCGCCTGGGGCGTACCGCGCATGATCCAACGTGCCAGTGCCAGCATGATGCCTCGCTGTGGTCGATCAGAACGTCCGTCGACGCCCCGGAATTACCGGATCGGGATTTACTGGTGGCTGTCGGAGTACGGCAGCAGCGCCAGGTAACGCGCCCGCTTGATAGCGGTGGACAGCTGACGCTGATAGCGCGCCTGAGTGCCGGTGATACGGCTCGGCACGATCTTGCCGGTCTCGGTGACGTAGGCTTTCAGCGTATCGATGTCTTTGTAATCGATGTACTTCACGCCTTCGGCGGTGAAGCGGCAGAACTTGCGGCGACGGAAAAAGCGTGCCATGAGAATCTCTCCTTAACGTGAAATCGAATCAGTTCGCTTCGGTGGTGGCTTCGGAACGTTCGGAACGCTCGCGGTCGCCACGCTCGGAGGACTTGTCGTCACGGCGACGGCCTTTGTCTTCGGCCGGCTTCATCATCGGCGAGGCTTCGGTCACGGCTTCTTTGTTGCGCACGATCATGCTGCGGATGATGGCATCGTTGAAGCGGAAGATGTTCTCGATCTCGTCGAGCGTCTCGGCGCTGCACTCGATGTTCATCAGCACATAGTGTGCCTTGTGAATCTTGTTGATCGGGTAGGCCAGGTGACGGCGACCCCAATCTTCGAGACGATGCACGGTACCGCTGTTCTCGGTGACGAGGCTGGTGTAGCGCTCGACCATGGCCGGAACCTGCTCGCTCTGGTCCGGGTGGACCATGAACACGATTTCGTAATGACGCATGTTAGCTCCTTTCGGTTTGGCAGCTTCTTCGCGGTTGCGCCGACAATGACACCGGCCACGAGAAGCAAGGAGTCGATCCCGCGGCGCTTGCTGCTCGCCTAGACGAGATAGCGCCGGGTATTCGGACCTCGTGACGTTGCTGCAGACGGCGCCGAGCCCGACACCTTGCCGCAGAACGCAGCTCCATGAGCATAGCCTGCCCACAGAACCGCGCAATTGTAGAGATCGGAAGGAAGCGACGCAAGCACGGACGCACTCCGACGCCGCCTGTGAGGTGCAGGATCCCCCGCGGCGGGGAGACCGGCCACCGCGGACCAGATCCGGTTTCACCCGGTCAAATCGGGCGAGACTCGCTTTTGGAGATGACTCAGCGCCGCTGCCTGACCGCCTCGAACAGGCAGATGCCGGCAGCCACCGACACGTTCAGACTGGAGACGCTGCCCGCCATCGGCAGCTTGACCAGCGCGTCGCAGGCTTCTCGGGTCAGCCGGCGCAGCCCCTTGCCCTCAGCGCCCATCACCAGTGCACAGGGCCCGCTGAAATCCGCCTCGTAGACCAGCCGGTCGGCTTCACCCGCCGTTCCGGTAATCCACACCCCGAGCTGCTTGAGCTTGTCCATACAGCGCGCGAGATTGGTGACCTGAAAGACCGGCACGGCTTCCGCCGCCCCGCAGGCGACCTTGCGCACGGTAGCGTTTAAGGGCGCCGACTTGTCCTTGGGCACGATGATGCCGTGAACGCCGGCGGCATCGGCGCTGCGCAGACAGGCACCCAGGTTGTGAGGGTCGGTCACGCCATCGAGGATCAGCAACAGCGGAGGCTCGGGCGCCGCCCACTGCTCGAGCCGCCACCACAGGGTAGTCTCGTTCTCCGGCACCAGTGGCGGACAGAACCCGATGACCCCTTGATGCGTCGACTGCCCGGAGAGCGCATCCAGCGTCTCTCGTGACACGGCTCTGACCCGACAGCCCTGGCTCTCGGCCTGCGCCAACAGCGTGTCGAGCCGCTGCTCCGCGTGCCCCTGCTGCACCCAGATCTCGCGAGCGGGCTGGCCGCGATCGAACAGCGCCTGCACCGCATGCACACCGTAGATCGGCTCGAGCTCGGCCGGGGTCGGCGGCAGATCGCGCGCCGAGGCTGTCTTGCGCCCCGCGCCGCGTTCACCTTTGCGCGCCGGGCTGCGCTGAGCGCCGTCGCGTCTTGGACCTCGCGCCATCAGCGCTTGCCTCGGCTCTGTCGCGAACGCCGAGAGCGGCGCTGGCCGCCACCGTCGCCATCGCCGTCCTTGCCGGCACCCTGGCGCTCGCGCTTGCCGGGACGCTGCTTGCGCTTGCGCGGCGACTCGCTGATGCCGGATTCGCTCGCACCGGCACCGCCGTCGGCCCCGCCCGGCTTGTGCGTGCGCGGAGTGCGACGATGACGTGGCGTCTCGTCGGCGAGGTCGAAGTCGATCTTGCGATCGTCCATGTCGACGCGCGCCACGCGCACTGTCACGCCATCACCAAGGCGATAGGCAACGCCGCTGCGCTCGCCCTTGAGACGATGTTTCTCCGCCTCGTAGTGATAGTAGTCGGAAGGCAGCGAGGTCACGTGGACCAACCCTTCGACGTAGACATCGTCGAGACGCACGAAAATACCGAACTGGGTCACCGAGGCAATGGTGCCCTCGAACACATCGCCGACCTTGTCGGAGAGGAATTCGCACTTGAGCCAGTCGGTGACGTCACGGGTCGCATCGTCGGCGCGACGCTCGGTCATCGAGCAGTGCTCACCGAGTTCGATCATCTGCTCGAAGGTGTAGGGACACCAGACCGTCGGCTTCTCGACCGGGGCATCGTCGGCGCGCAGCACGGTCTGCGTCTGGCGCGGGCCACGGATCACCGAGCGAATCGCCCGGTGCACGAGCAGATCCGGATAGCGGCGAATCGGCGACGTGAAGTGCGCATAGGCCTGATAGGCAAGCCCGAAATGGCCATCGTTCTGCGGCGAGTAGACCGCCTGGCTCATCGAGCGCAGCATCACGGTCTGAATGATATCGGCGTCCGGGCGATCCTTGATCACCTCGCGAAGCGCTTGATAATCCTTCGGCGAGGGTTCGTCGCCGCCGCCAAGCGTGAGCCCCAGCTCCCCGAGAAATATCTTCAGGTTTTCGAGCCGCTCGGATGCCGGCGGCTGATGCACGCGATACAGCGCCGGCAGATCGTGCTTGTCGAGGAAGCGCGCGGTGGCGACGTTGGCCGCCAGCATGCACTCCTCGATCAGCTTGTGTGCATCGTTACGGGTACGCGGCACGATCTTCTCGATCTTGCGCTCGTCGTTGAAGACGATCTGCGTTTCCGTGGTTTCGAAGTCGATGGCGCCGCGCGCCTCCCTCGCCTTGCGCAGCACCTTGTAGAGCTCATGCAGGTTCTCCAGCGACGGTACCAGCTCGCGGTAGCGCTCGCGCAGCGCCTGCCCCTCCTCGCTATCGGCATCCTGCAACATCGTGCCGACATCGTTGTAGGTCAGGCGGGCATGAGACTGGATGACGGCGTCGTAGAAGCGGTAGCGACTGATGGTGCCGGACTGGGAGATGTTCATCTCGCAGACCAGCGTCAGGCGGTCGACGTGCGGGTTGAGCGAACAGAGACCGTTGGAGAGCAGCTCCGGCAGCATCGGCACGACCTGCCCGGGGAAGTAGACCGAGTTGCCGCGCACGTAGGCTTCGTTGTCCAGGGGACTGCCGTTGCGCACGTAGTGCGACACGTCGGCGATGGCCACGATCAACTTCCAGCTACCGGATTTGGTCTTCCACGCGCAGACCGCGTCGTCGAAATCCTTCGCATCCTCGCCATCGATGGTCACCAGCGGCATCTCGCGCAGGTCGATGCGCGCCTGCTTGTCCTCTTCCAGCACCTCGGCGGAAATGCCCGCCACCTGCTGTTCGACTTCCGGCGGAAACTCGGCGGGAATGTCGTGCGTGCGAATGGCGATATCGATCTCGAGACCGGGATCCATGCGCTCACCGAGAATCTCGACGACCTCACCGACGGGCTGCTTGCGGGTTTCCGGCTGCTGCGTGATGCGTGCGGAGACGATCTGTCCGTCCTGGGCGCCCTGGGTGGCGCTGTGCGGAATGATCACTTCCTGACTGATGCGAGAGTTCTCCGGGATCAGCACCGCGAATTCCGGGCTGTTCTGGCGGAAAACGCCCACCAGCGACTGCGTATTGCGGGCCAGCACCTCGGCGATGGTCGCCTCGTCACGACCGCGGCGATCGCGGCCGCTGACGCGCGCCAGCACGATATCGCCGTCGAAGACGCGGCGCATCTGCCGAGGCGGCAGCACCAGATCGGGTTTGACGCCATCGTGACGGATCAGAAACCCCATGCCGTCACGGTGGCCCTGTACCCGCCCCTTGATCAGGTCGAGCTTGTCGATCAGCGCGTAGGCGCCCTTGCGGTCGCGCAGGATCTGCCCATCGCGCTCCATGGCGGCCAGACGACGACGCACGGCTTCCTGCTGGTTGTCATCGTCGAGCCCGAGCATGGCGCTCATGTTTTCGTGGGTGATCGGCTTACCGTAGGCTTCCAGCCGGGCGAGCAGATACTCGCGGCTGGGAACGGGATTGTCGTACTTGTCTGCTTCGCGAGCCGCGTGGGGGTCGTCTGCCAACGTCCAATGAGTCATGCAACCATCTTCCTTGCGTTGAGCCTGGTGGGCCTCATTGGTAGAGAGAGGTCACGCGGCGAACGGCTTGAGCCGTAGTGTCTTTTGTGGGTCATGACGCAAGTATAGCGGTCACGCCAGCCCGACCCAACCTCGGCCGGTTCGAACGGCTGCATGGCCAAACGTATCCGAGACTCGAGCGACGAGATGGTGAGCGCACGACGACGGCGAAATGCCTCGCTTCCAAGGCGAGAACAGACGCTTGCATTCGAACGCAAAATCGGTATTATGCATCGCGCCTTGGCCCAGATGGCGGAATTGGTAGACGCGCTAGCTTCAGGTGCTAGTGTCCTTACGGACGTGGAGGTTCAAGTCCTCTTCTGGGCACCAACGACGATCATTCGATGTGATCGCCGCGACACAAGGCTCGGATCAAGCCCGGATGGCGGAATTGGTAGACGCGCTAGCTTCAGGTGCTAGTGTCCTTATGGACGTGGAGGTTCAAGTCCTCTTCCGGGCACCATTCCAACGGAGTTTTTCAACTCCTCGCAGTACCCGATACATGACACGCCCAGGTGGCGGAATTGGTAGACGCGCTAGCTTCAGGTGCTAGTATCCTTACGGATGTGGAGGTTCAAGTCCTCTCCTGGGCACCATGTGTCATGCATTCTCGACGATCCTCGCGTCGAGACTCTTGTTCCCTCGTTCCATACTTCATCCAAGACCGTACTCGCCTCATCTTCGCGCTCTCGCCGTTCTCGTTATCGCCTCGTCGTGCATGGCCGCGCATCACTTTCGCGAAGGCGTAAACGCTCGCGTCGCCCTTTGCTACCAATCATCACTCGCCAGCCAGCGCCAAATCCCCGCGGCAGCCTTGGCGCAAATGATTCGCCTACTGGAATCTTCCAGGCCGATTGGCGACCGCCTCGAGCCCCCAACCGGTGCGATCCACCCGCCCTTCCAGCCGCCGCTCGACATCGTCGGCCAGCTGCGGGAAGAAATCGAGCCCGGTACGTGCCTCGATCTCGTCGATGGTGACCAGATAACGGTCCAGCGGTTCATGGCCACTGACGTCCTGCGGCATGAGAAAGGCGATGGCGCGAGGCGTGGCGCCGGGAACCACCAGAATCTTGTAGAACGCGACTGGCACCTGCGAGAAGCCGATCCGGTGCAGCCACTGATCGTCGAATACCGGCCCGGTCATGACCCATAGCGATCCGAAACGCGGCACGAAGTCATCCATGACCGCCTCTTCGAGCCGCTGCCACAGCTGACGATTGAGCTTGGGTCGCTGCGGGGTAATGTTGGTCATCAGGAAGCTGTCGGCCTGGCCGCCCTCGCCGTTGACCACCGACATGGCGTAATTGGGCGCAAGATGCCCGCGATCGTAGCCGCTACCCGTATAGTCGTCGCTACGAATGGGCCACAGGCTGCGCCAGTCCTGCGAGAAGTGATCGGGCCGCGGCAGACTGTGCGGGTCATCGACGCGATGGAGCGCATAGCCAGCCCAAAGCGGCTCGGCACGCAGGTCCGACCAGCCGACCAGGAAACCGTCGTTGGTCAAAACCCGGTTCCAGCCGCGCCAGTCATCCCACTGCCAGGCCGGGACGCCCATCCAGCTGAGCCGATCTCGAACATCGCCCTGCTGCCAGTACCACAACCCGCCGATGACGACGACGAACAGCAAGCCGATTTTGGACGTGCGAGCCAGCTGCGCGAGCAGCCCGCCGGAACCACGACGTGCCAAGACGACCTACAGGCCGACTGAGAACATGGCGTCAAGATCGTGACGCGAGTGGACCTGCATGGCGTTGAGGGTTTCGGTGTCGCGAATGCCTTCCACGCTGGTGAGACGCTCGGTGACCAGCGCAGCGAGCGATTCGAAGTCCCGCGTGCGGGCGATGGCGATCAGGTCGTAACGCCCACAGGTGGAGTAGACCTCGCTGATGCCATCGAGCTCGGCCAGCCGTTCGGCAACGCCGCGGATGCGGCCCTTCTCGACGTTGATCAATATGACAGCGTTCTGCATGGCGACTCTCCCCCGGCGACTGGACTGAAAACGTCGCCGAGTATATCAGCTCGTGCCTCCGCCGCACGCCTCCCGCAACCCCAGCCGTGACACGGACGCTCAGGCCGACTCGCGCACCGGCTCGGGAATCGGCCATTGGTAGCGACGCACGATCTCGCCATCCTCCACCGACTCCAGCTTGACCGGGAACCCCCAGAGCTGGTGCAGGTGGCGCAGCACCGGAAACAGGCTCTGACCCAGCGGCCGGCGGCGATCCTGGACATGGCGCATCGTCAGCGATCTGTCGCCGCGAATGTCGGCTTCCCATACCTGGATGTTGGGCTCGCGAGCCGAGAGCGCGTACTGGACGCTCAGCGCTTCACGAATTCGCCGATAGCCGCGATCGTCATGGATCGCTTCGATCTGGAGCGCATCGTCGCGATCGTCGTCGACCAGACTGAACAGCTTGAGATCACGAATGACCTTCGGCGAGAGGAACTGCTGAATGAAGGACTCATCCTTGAAGTTCTGCATCGCGAAGTGCAGCGTCTCGAGCCAGTCGCTGCCCGCGATATCCGGGAACCACTCGCGGTCTTCGTCGTTCGGTGAATCGCAGATACGCTTGATGTCACTGAACATGGCGAATCCGAGCGCGTAGGGATTGAGGCCATTGAAATAGGGGTTGTCGAAGCCGGGCTGGCTGACGACGGAGGTATGCGACTGCAGGAACTCGAGCATGATGCCCTCGTCGATCAGACCATCGTCATACATGCGATTCATCAGCGTGTAGTGCCAGAACGTCGCCCACCCTTCATTCATGACCTGCGTCTGGCGCTGCGGATAGAAATACTGCGCGAGCTTGCGCACGATGCGCACGATCTCGCGCTGCCAAGGCTCCAGTAGCGGCGCGTTCTTCTCGAGAAAGTAGAGCAGGTTCTCCTGCGGCTCGCTGGGATAACGGCCGTGCCGATGCAGCCCGAGCGGATCATTCTCGTCATCGTGTAGCGGCGCCTGGGCCAACCCGCTCGACGGTGTGGGTATCGTGCTCCAGAGCGTGTTGACCTGCGTCTGCAGATAGGCTTCGCGCTCCTCCTGTCGACGTGACTCCGCCTCGGCCGAGATCGGCGAGGGGCGCTTGTAGCGATCGACTCCGTAGTTCTGAAGCGCGTGACAGGCATCCAGAAGCTGCTCCACCGCGGCCACGCCGTGGCGCTCTTCGCACTTGGCAATGTACTTGCGGGCGAAAACCAGGTAGTCGACGATCGCCGAGGCATCGGTCCAGGTGCGGAAGAGATAGTTGCCCTTGAAGAACGAGTTGTGGCCATAGCAAGCGTGGGCGATGACCAGTATCTGCATCATCAGCGAGTTCTCTTCCATCAGATACGCGATGCAGGGGTCGGAATTGATGACCAGCTCGTAGGCCAGCCCCATCTGGCCGCGGCGGTAGGCCTGCTCGACCGACAGGAACTGCTTGCCGAACGACCAGTGATGATAGCCGACCGGCATGCCGACGCTGGCGTAGGCATCCATCATCTGCTCGGAAGTGATGATCTCGATCTGGTTGGGATAGGTATCGAGTCGGTATTCGCGCGCCAGCTCGGCAATGGCTTGCTCGTAGGCCTCGAGCACCTCGAAATTCCAGTCCGAACCGGTGGCGATGGGCTTGCGTCGGGTCATCGATCTCTCCTCGGTGGCGTCACCGATGTCAGCTCTGCGCGCGCTGACGGAAAAGCTCGCGGAAGACCGGATAGATATCTTCCGCCTGGACGATCTGCTGCATGGCGAAGCGCTCGGGATAGGCCGCCTTGACCGTATCGTAAGCCTCCCATAGCGCCTGATGAGCGTGCGGGGTGATCTCCACGTAGGTGAAGTACTGAAGCTTCGGCATCAGTGACTCATCGAGCAGCTCCAGGCACGTCGACGAGTCGTCGTCCCAGTTGTCACCGTCGCTGGCCTGCGCGACGTAGAGATTCCACTCCTCCGGCGCATAGCGTGCCTCGATGATACTGTTGACCAGCGTCAGCGCGCTGGAAACGATCGTGCCGCCAGTCTCACGCGAGTAGAAGAACTCCTCCTCGTCGACCTCCTTGGCCACGGTATGGTGGCGCACGAACACCAGCTCCACCTTTTCGTAGTTGCGCTCGAGGAACAGATAGAGAAGCAGGAAAAACCGTTTACCGATGTCCTTGTGCGCCTGCGTCATCGAGCCGGAGACATCCATGATGCAGAACATCACCGCCTGGTTGGAGGGCATCGGCTGGTGGGTCAGATGGTTGTAACGCAGGTCGTAGGTGTCGAGGAACGGAATCGACGCGATGCGCTTTTCGAGGCGCTCGATTTCTAGCTTCAGCTCGTCGATTCGCGCCGGATTGCGTAGTACCGGATCCTTGCGCTCCTCCAGCGCTAGCGCTTCACAAGCCTCGCGCAGCGCTCGCTTCAACGGCGCCTTCATGCCGATACGCCGCGCCTGCGCCTCGCGCATCGAACGCACGATATTGATACGTGCCGGCACGCCCTCCTTCGAGATCCCCGCGCGAACCGGGCGCGTCTCCTCGAGCACGCGAAGCTGCTTGCGCTCGAGATGGGGAAGCTCCAGGCCGTCGAAGACGAAATCGAGGAACTCTTCGCGCGAGAGCGTGAAGACGAACTCGTCCACGCCCTCACCCTGATCGGAAGCCTGTCCCTCTCCGCTGCCGCCGCCCCCACCACCGCTGGGTCGACGCAGCCGGTCACCCTCGGCGAACTCCTTGTTGCCCGGACTGACGACCGTACGTCGACCGCCGGGCCCATGCTGGAAAGAGGGCTCGGAAATGTCCTTGGCGGGAATCGAGACTTTCTCGCCGCGCTCCATATCGGTAATCGAGCGGCGATTCACCGACTCCTCGACCGCGCGCTTGATGTGCGACCGATAGCGCTGCAAGAAACGCTGCCGGTTGACCGCACTTTTGTTGCGCGCGTTCGGGCGTCGATCGATGAAATAGCTCATGGCACCTCCTGCAGGCGAACCGCAGACTGGCTTCGACAGAGACCGCCGAATGGTGGCTCTGTCTCCAGGTGGCCACGCTGCCGGCCACCTCCAATGACATCGAATGCGTTACTGCGACTTGCGCACCCGCAGGTACCACTCGGAGAGCAGCCGCACCTGCTTCTCGGTATAGCCGCGCTGCACCATCCGATCGACGAAATCTTCATGCTTGCGCTGATCGGAAGCCGACGCCTTGGCGTTGAACGAGATCACCGGCAGCAACTCTTCGGTATTGGCGAACATCTTGTGCTCGATTACACCGCGCAGCTTCTCGTAGGACTGCCAGCTCGGGTTCATACCATTGTTGTGGGCCCGGGCGCGCAGCACGAAATTGACCACTTCGTGACGAAAATCCTTCGGGTTGGAGATACCTGCCGGCTTCTCGATCTTCTCGAGATCCTCGTTGAGCGACTGCCGATCGAACAGCTCGCCGGTTTCCGGGTCGCGATACTCCTGATCCTGGATCCAGAAATCGGCATAGGTGACGTAGCGGTCGAAGATGTTCTGGCCGTACTCGGTGTAGGACTCGAGGTAGGCGGTCTGAATCTCCTTGCCGATGAAGTCCACGTAGCGCGGCGCCAGAAACTCCTTGATGAAACGCAGGTAGCGCTCGTGAGTCTCCTTGGGCAGCTGCTCGCGCTCCAGCGCCTGCTCCAGCACGTAGAGCAGATGTACCGGATTGGCAGCGATCTCGTGGGCATCGAAGTTGAAGACCTTGGAGAGAATCTTGAACGCGAATCGCGTGGAGAGACCATCCATGCCTTCGTCGATTCCCGCCGCGTCACGATACTCCTGAATCGATTTCGCCTTGGGGTCGGTATCCTTCAGATTCTCGCCGTCGTAGACCCGCATCTTGGAGTAGACGCTGGAGTTCTCCGGCTCCTTGAGTCGCGACAACACCGAGAACTGGGCCAGCATGCGCAGCGTATCCGGCGCGCAGGGCGCTTCGTTGAGCGAAGAATGCTCCAGCAGTTTCTGGTAGATCTTGATCTCTTCGGAGACCCGCAAACAGTACGGCACCTTGACGATGTAGACGCGGTCGAGGAAGGCCTCGTTGTTGCGGTTATTGCGAAACTGCTGCCACTCGCTCTCGTTGGAGTGGGCCATGATGATGCCATCGAAGGGAATCGCCCCCATGCCCTCGGTCGGGTTGTAGTTACCCTCCTGAGTGGCCGTCAGCAGCGGATGCAGCACCTTGATCGGCGCCTTGAACATCTCGACGAACTCCATCAGCCCCTGGTTCGCCTTGCACAGGCCACCGGAGAAACTGTAGGCGTCGGGATCGTCCTGTGAGTAGAGCTCGAGCTGACGGATGTCGACCTTGCCCACCAGCGAGGAGATATCCTGGTTATTCTCGTCACCCGGCTCGGTCTTGGACACCGCGATCTGATTCAGCCGCGAGGGGTGCAGCCTCACCACGCGGAAACGCGAGAGGTCGCCGCCGAACTCCTTGAGCCGCTTGGCCGCCCAAGGCGACATCGGCCCGCGCAGATAGCGCTGCGGAATCTCGTACTCCTTCTCGAGCAGCTCGCCATCCTCTTCCGGCGAAAAGAGCCCGAGCGGCGATTCGTAGATCGGCGAGTCCTTGATCGCATAGAACGGCACGCGCTCCATCAACAGCTTGAGCCGCTCGGCCAGCGAGGATTTGCCGCCGCCGACCGGCCCCAGCAGATAGAGGATCTGCTTGCGCTCCTCGAGCCCCTGCGCGGCATGGCGGAAGTAGGCAACGATCTGCTCGATCGCCTCCTCCATGCCATAGAACTCGGCGAAGGCGGGATAGCGCCGAATGACCTTGTTGGAAAAAATACGTGAAAGGCGGGGGTCCTTGGCCGTGTCGATCGTCTGGGGCTCGCCGATGGCGGAGAGCATACGTTCGGCGGCGTTGGCGTAGACGCTCGGATCCTTCCGGCACAGCTCTAGATATTCCTGCAGGCTCATCTCTTCCTGTTGAACCTGCTCGTAACGGCTCTGCACGTGATCGAAGATGCTCATGGAAGCCTCCTGGTCGTGACCCCCGACATCGCAGGACGAAAGCCCCGCCAGCCGGGCTAGCTGACTATCAGCATAGACAGATGCACGAAGCGTCGAACGAGCTCTTTTTACGAGTCTTTTCAACGCCGCGTCGAAACCAACCGTTTAGAACACGCTACCACGATCCGGTTTCGATGCACGGGGAATTTGAGCGCGAAAAACGTGCAATTCGAAGCGGTGATCGCTAAGTAAAAGAAAACGCAGGAAAAATCGGGGAACAGCGAATCGGGCAAGAAAAACGGCCATCAACGGCAGGAGAAAGCGGCATCCGAACGTGCGAATGCCGCCTTCGATCAGGCGTCCTCGAAGGCCGCCCTGGCGTCCGCCAGCAGCTGATCGAGCAACTCCGTCGTGGTATTCCAGGAGCAGACGAAGCGCGCGCCGCCAGCGCCGATGAAGGTGTAAAACGTCCAGCCTCTGGCCCGCAGCTTGGCGATAACCGCTTCCGGCAGATTGGCGAAAACACTGTTGGCCTGCGTCGGGAACATCAGCGAGGCACCAGGCAAGGATGCCAGGCCCTCAGAGAGATAGCGGGCCATCGCATTGGCATGGTCGGCGTTGGTTCGCCACGCACCGGATTCGAGAAGCCCGAGCCACGGCGCGGCAATGAAGCGCATCTTCGATGCCAGCTGGCCGGCCTGCTTGGCACGGTAGGCGAAGTCCTCCGCCAGATCCTTATTGAAGAACAGGATCGCCTCGCCCATCGGCAGACCGTTCTTGGTGCCGGAAAAGCAGAGCACATCGACACCCGCCTGCCACGTCAGCTCGGCCGGCTCGGCATCCAGCGCGCTGCAGGCATTGGCAAAGCGAGCGCCATCCATGTGCAGACGCAGGTCGTACTTGTCGGCGACCGTGCGAATCGCCAGCAGCTCCTCGCGCGAGTAGACCGTGCCGACCTCGGTGGCCTGCGTGATCGAAACCACGCGCGGCTTGGGGTAGTGAATATCGCTGCGCCGGGTGACCAGGCGCTCGATGCCTTCCGGCGTCAGCTTGCCATCGTCGCCGGGAGACGTGAGCAGCTTGGAACCGTTGGAGAAAAATTCCGGCCCGCCGCACTCGTCGGTCTCGATATGGGCGAGTTCATGGCAGATCACGCTGTGATAACTCTGTCCGAGCGCCGCGAGCGAAAGCGAATTGGCGGCAGTGCCGTTGAAGACGAAGAAGACATCGCAATCGTAGTCGAAGAGCTCGCGAAACCGGTCGGCGGCGCGGTGCGTCCAGACGTCGTTGCCGTAGGCGAGGTCGTCACTGGCATTGGCCTGGATCAGATAATCGAGAGCTTCCGGACAGATACCGGAAGTATTGTCGCTCGCGAGGAAGCGAGGGCTACAGTCAGCTGTCATTTGGCGGGTCCTTGTACGATCCCTCCATCGAGAAAATGCGCGGGAGATGGACGACGCAGGTCGGCGATCTCCTCGGCCGAATCAGGCCGATTTCGCCTTTCCGAGGGCCAGGTGTCATGGCCGAAACGAGAAAAAGCGCGATAGCCACGACGACGGGGTCACCATCATCGGACTCGCGCTGACGCAGGGTAGTCTACCACCTGTCCGACACCGGCCCCAGCTCGAGCCCCGCTTGACTCCACGCTGGCTCAACGCAGTAGGGGTATCGGCCGATCATAGGCGTGCCGCCAGGCGCACCCCCGCCTCGATGGCTCGCTTGGCATCCAGCTCCGCCGCGCGCTCCGCGCCACCGATGCAGTGCACCGATACACCGGCAGCGGCCAGCAGATCGAACATCTCGCGCTGCGACTCCTGCCCGGCGCAGACCACGACCGTGTCGACCGCAAGCAGACGCGCCTCGCCGCCGATGCGAATATGCAGCCCCTCGTCATCGACGGACTCGTAGGTGCAGCCCACGATCGTCTCGACACGCCGCGCGCGTAGCGCGGCCCGATGCACCCATCCCGACGTCACCCCAAGCTCCGCTCCCGCCTTGCCGGAGCGACGCTGCAGCAGCGTGATCTGGCGCGCCACCGGAGGCGCTACCCGCGCTTTCAGCCCTCCCGGCTCACGCACCGACAGATCCACCCCCCACTCGTCGCACCAGGCGGCAATGTGCGCACCGGGCTCGGCCGTCAGCCCCGAGTGCGAGAGCAGCTCGGCCACGTCGAAGCCGATGCCACCGGCACCGATGATGGCGACGCGCCGACCGACCCGCTCCGGATGCAGAATGGCCATCGGATAGCGCATCACGCTCGGGTGGTCGATGCCCTCGAGCGCGATCTCGCGCGGGCGTACCCCGGTCGCGACGATCACCTCGTCATACTCTCTCAGCTGCTGCACGTCTGGCGTCGTGGAGAGGCGTAGTTCGACGCCCAGCCGCGTCAGCTGCGTCGTGAAATAGCGCAGCGTCTCGGCGAACTCCTCCTTGCCGGGAATACGCTTCGCGTAGCGAAACTGTCCGCCGATCTCCGGTTCACGCTCGAAAAGCGTGACACGGTGCCCCCGTTCGGCGCAGGCCTCGGCTGCCGCCAGCCCGGCAGGCCCGGCCCCCACGATGGCAACGCGGCGCGACGGCGAGGCGGGTCTCAGTACCAGTTCCGTTTCGTGGCAGGCCCGCGGGTTGACCAGACAGGAGGTCAATCGGCCCTTGAAGGTGTGATCCAGACACGCCTGATTGCAGGCGATGCAGGTATTGATCTCCTCTTCGCGACCCTGCTCGGCCTTGGCGATCCAGGCCGGGTCGGCCAGAAACGGCCGCGCCATCGAGACCATGTCGGCATCGCCTGCTGCCAGAACGCGTTCGGCGACCGCCGGCATGTTGATGCGGTTGGTCGTGATCAGCGGAATCGATACCGCCTCGCGCAGCGCTCGAGTCACCGTGCTGAAAGCGGCGCGCGGCACACTGGTGACGATGGTGGGTACGCGCGCTTCATGCCAGCCGATGCCGGTATTGATCATATCGGCACCGGCCGTTTCGATATCACGTGCCAGCGCAGTGATCTCCTCGCGCGTGCTGCCCCCTTCCACCAGGTCGATCATCGACAGCCGGAAGATCAGCAGGAAGTCGTCACCGCATCGTTCGCGGATGCGGCGCACGATCTCGACGGCGAACCGCCGACGCCGCTCGGCGTCGCCTCCCCAGGCATCGTCTCGGTGATTGGTCCGTGGACACAAGAACTGATTGATCAGATAGCCCTCGGACCCCATCACTTCGACGCCGTCATAGCCGACGCCCTGCGCGAGCGTCGCGCAGGTCACGAAGTCCGCGATCTGCGCCTCGACCTCGGCCGTCGTCAGCGCCCTTGGCGTATAGCGATTGATCGGTGCGGCGATGGCCGACGGAGCCACGAGCGCCGGCGAGTAGGCGTAGCGCCCGGCATGCAGGATCTGCAGACAGAGATGACCGCCTTCGGCGTGCACCGAGTCGACGACCTGTCGATGAGGCTCGGCTTCTCGCGCATCGGTCAGCTTCGCCGCGCCTTCGAAGACCGCGCCGGCGGCATTGGGGGCAATGCCGCCGGTGACGATAAGCCCTGCACCGTGTCGCGCCCGCTCGGTATAAAACGTTGCCAGCCGCGCGAAACCGTCTGGCGCTTCTTCCAGATTGGTATGCATCGACCCCATGACCACGCGGTTGCGCAGCGTCAAGGCGCCGACCGTCAACGGCCGAAAAAGATGGGGATACAGACTCACGGCTGCGCTTCCACGAAGATCAAATGGCACGCCGAACCCGGCACTGGGCCAATTCAAACGCACGTATGACGGCAGTCTAGCGTAACGCTAGCGGGAAGCCATTCCACCAAAGCGGTATCGCGAGATGCGAGATGCGAGATGCGAGATGCGAGATGCGAGATGCGAGATGCGAGATGCGAGATGCGAGATGCGAGATGCGAGATGCGAGATGCGAGATGCGAGATCAGTATCGTGTCTGTGCCCGAAGATGCAAGGGACATCGACTAGACAAGAAATAGCGGAGGGATGAAGCGTGTAGGGAACTGACAGGAAAGCGCGTTAATGGCGGACCGGACGAGACTCGAACTCGCGACCTCCGGCGTGACAGGCCGGCATTCTAACCAACTGAACTACCGGTCCGCATTATCGCAACCATCATCATCTGACGATGGTGGGTGGTACAGGACTCGAACCTGTGACCCCCAGCATGTGAGGCTGGTGCTCTAACCAGCTGAGCTAACCACCCAAACGTCAAACGAAACTTACCAGATACTACGACTGGACTGCGCGAAGCGTGGCGGACCGGACGAGACTCGAACTCGCGACCTCCGGCGTGACAGGCCGGCATTCTAACCGACTGAACTACCGGTCCACTTTGTCAGCATCGACACTCTGAAAGTCACCGAGTGACGACACCTGCTACGCAACCAGCGTTTGACATCCGGTGTATCGGCTACACCTGCATGCCAGGGAAAATGGCGGACCGGACGAGACTCGAACTCGCGACCTCCGGCGTGACAGGCCGGCATTCTAACCGACTGAACTACCGGTCCGCTGCTTTCCAACAACTCGCAATCGAATTGGCCTCATCAACCACGACCATCATCGCTTGCGACACGTGCCCGGACCACTCGAGAAACGCAGTGGTGGGTGGTACAGGGTTCGAACCTGTGACCCCCAGCTTGTAAGGCTGGTGCTCTCCCAGCTGAGCTAACCACCCGTGGTCACGTGGCGCTGCATTCTACCTGTGGCCGATCGAAAGTCAACCGCTTTTCGTGACGCAATTCTTTCGACGGATCATTACCTTGCGCCAAGTCGTCGGGCGATGATGCTGCTGGCCTCAGCGATCAGTGAATCCTGCGTCGCATCGCTGCGCTTCGGCGGCTGCCAATCATGATCGCCGCCTTCGAGAAAGTGCATTTCCGTCTGCGGCGGCAGCGCATAGTCGGCGACCTCCTCGCGCCGCCCGAACGGGTCTCGCGTACCTTGAATGACCACCAGCGGGCAGCAAATCGCCGACCAGTGATCGAGCCGTGTCCGCTCAGGCTTGCCCGGCGGATGAAAGGGATAACCGCACAGCACGAGCCCGGCGCACTCGTGAGCGACCGGCGCTCGAGTCGCGAGCAGGCTGGCGACTCGTCCGCCCATCGACTTTCCTCCGAGCCAGAGCGGCGTCAGCGAGTCGTGCTCGCGAATAGCGTGCTGCCAGACCGCCAATTCGTCGACCAGGCGCTCGACACGCGGCGGTGGCCGGCGACGGCCTTCCCGACGCATCATCGCCATGTAGCCGAACTCGATCGCCACGACCTGCACGCCCGTCGCGGCGATGGCCTGGCGCAGCGATGTCAGAAACGAAGAGTCATGCCCGGCGCCGGCGCCATGGCAGAGCAACCAGCGCGCGTGTACCGCGGCGCCCTCGACCTGGAAGCTTCCCAGTGCGGTTTCGTGTCGCCGGCCATCGCCGCGCTCGAGCGCGGCCTCGAGTCTCTCGCTATCCTGAAGTTCGAGGCGCACTGGCGTCCCTTCACCTGTCATCATCTTCTCCCTGGGCGCGGAACGGGCATGAGGCGCAAGACTCCCACCGCGGTATAAATTTGCGTAGGATAAAAAACCTGATCGATCGGTCAGCTTCAGCCACGACCGACGAACGACACTCCAATGACAACAGTTCAGGACACTCGCCATGACGTTGAACATTCTCGTCGTCGGCGCCGGCATGGGCGGCCTGACCGCCGCGCTGGCGCTTCAACAGGCCGGCCATCGGGTCGAGGTCGTCGACCGCGTCGCCGAGCTGCGCCCGATCGGCGCCGCGATCTCGGTATGGTCGAACGGCGTCAGGGTACTCAAGGCGCTCGGCATGGGCGATGCCATCGAACAGGCCAGCGGGCGCATGAACGCCATGGCGTATCACGGCAAGGATGGCACTCCGCTGACCCGGTTCAGTCTTCAATCGCTCTACGACGAGGTCGGACAGCGCGCCTGCCCCATCGCCCGCGCGACGTTGCAGCAGGTGCTGCTGGATGCCGTGGGTCACGACAACGTCACACTCGGTCTGGCCTGCACCGACTTCCGCCCGGACGCCAGCGGCGTCACCGCCGAATTCGCCGACAACTCGACACGTCGGGCCGATCTGATCGTGATCGCCGACGGCACGCACTCCAGGCTGCGAGAGCGCGCGCTGGGCAGAGCCGTTCAACGGCGCTACTGCGGCTACGTCAACTGGAACGTGCGCGTGCCGGCAAGCGAGGACCTGGCTCCGCTGGATCAGTGGGCGCAGTACGTCGGCGATGGCCAGCGTGTCTCGATGATGCCGATGAGCGGCGACCCCGACACGCCGGAATTCTACTGCTTTCTCGATGTGCCGCTGGCGCCGGGCACACCCAATGACCCCGCCCGCTATCGCAACGAACTCGCCCAGCACTTCAACGGCTGGGCGGCGCCGGTACAGCGCCTGATCGAGCGCTTCGATCCGGCTGCCATGGCGCGCGTCGAGATACACGACATCGAACCATTGGCCACGCTGATCGGCGAGCGCGCGGCGATTCTCGGTGACGCGGCACACGGCATGGCACCGGATCTCGGCCAGGGCGGCTGCCAGGCAATGGAAGACGCCTGGGTGCTGGCACGGGCGCTGGACGAGGCCAACGGCGATGTGACGAGAGCACTGAAAGCCTACGATGGCGCCCGGGCCGAGCGCGTCGGCGACATCGTCACCCGTGCCCGCAAACGCGCCGAGACCACACACGGCGCCGATCCCGCCGCCACCCAGGCCTGGTACGCCGAATTGGCGCAGGAGGACGGCAGTCACATCATGGCGGGCATGCGCAAGACGATACTGGGCGGGCCACTGGGTTGAGACGCTTGCGAGCTCGCCGGTCGGCGAGCCCGCTGCTCACTCAGGCTTCGCGAGCGAGCAGGTCGAGAGTGTCGATGCGCGTCTCTCGCAGCCGTTGCTGCTTGGCCTCGAGCCCCTCGAAGTCGAAAAGCGTTCGGTCGGCGAGCTGCGACGGCGCGACGTTGGTGACCGCCTTGAACATCGTTTCCAGACGCCCCGGATGCTTGACTTCCCACTCGGCCAGCATCTCCTTGACCACCTGACGCTGCAGGTTGGGCTGCGAACCGCAGAGATTGCAGGGAATGATGGGAAACGCCATCTGCCTGGCGTATTCCGCGATATCCGCTTCTCGGCAGTATGCCAACGGACGAATGACGATGTTCTTACCATCATCGGACAGCAGCTTCGGCGGCATCGACTTGAGTGAACCGCCGAAGAACATGTTCAAAAACAGTGTCTCGAGAATATCTTCCCGGTGGTGCCCCAGTGCCACCTTGGTCGCCCCGATCTCCTCGGCGTAGCCGTACAGCGAGCCACGACGCAACCGCGAGCAGAGCGCGCAGGTCGTCTTGCCCTCCGGCGTCTTTTCCTTGACCACGGAGTAGGTGTCGCGCTCCAGGATGTGGTAGGCGACTCCCTTGGCCTCGAGATACTCAGGCAGCACATGCTCGGGAAAACCCGGCTGCTTCTGGTCGAGATTGACGGCGACCAGTTCGAAGTTGACCGGTGCGTTGCGCTGCAGATTCATCAGAATCTCCAGCATGGTGTAGGAGTCCTTGCCGCCGGAGAGGCAGACCATCACCTTGTCGCCTTCGTGAATCATGCCGTAGTCGATGATCGCGTTACCGACCTGGCGCCGCAGTCGCTTCTGCAGCTTGTTGAACTCACGTTTGGCCTTGGCCGCGTCGGGGCCGACCGTGGACATGTTGCCATCGGCAGGAACGTGAGACTGCCGGCTGTCGACCGGGTCACTGGCTTGTTGCATGGCTCGCTCTTTCGCGCTGGGCGGGCTGTGGCGCACCGTCTGCTGCGCGGGTCTGATTCGTGGGGCGCCCATGCTAACACCGCCTTCCGGCATGACGAAGCGTCACCGCGGGTCGCCAACCTCAAATCAGCTGCATCATGTTGACGTAACGCAGCACGATGCCAGCGAACAGGACCACGATTCCCGCTCGCTGCAGCTTGAACTCGGCCGGTGTCAGCGCCAGGCGGCGCAGCCAGAACATCAACACGCCGCGCACGTCCCGCGTGCGCCAGACATAGTGCAGATAGACGGCAAGCACTACGATCAACCCGACTGCCAGCACCGCATTTTCCAACCACGCCATCATCGCTCCCCCTGTCTCTCTCCTGCCTTGGGGACGCCCTCGCCCCGGTTGACGGCTAGCGAACCAGGCTCGTCTCTTGTCAAACGCAGATAGATCATCGCCGTCGTCACCGCATCACCGAGCGCGGTATGCCGGTCCAGAACCGGCACATCCAGCGCCAGCGCCGCACGTTCCAACCGTAGATCCGGTTCGACGAGTGGATCGATCTGCCGTCGCCGACGCGCATAAAGGCGACGCACGTCGAGCCTTGGATTGGATAGTCCAGCGCCGAATCGTGGTTTCATCGCGCGCTCCAGAAGGATCAGGTCGTAGGCTAGTGCCCAGCCGATCACCGGACGCTCGCCGACGAAGTCTCGCAACCTCGACAGGGCATCACCCAACGCCTCGCCACCCGATAGATCGACGCCGCGCAGGCCATGAACGCGAATCGAGCGCTCGTCGAGGCTGTCCGGCTTCTGCAACCGCAGGTTCAGCGCGCCGCTCGTCAGGATGCGATGGCCGGTCACCGTCACCGCAGCCAGCGAGACCAGTTCCGCGCGCCTAGGGTCGAGCCCCGTCGTCTCGCAGTCGAGCGACACGACCTCCGGTGCCCGGATTACGTCGCCGCGGCCGCTATCGCCCACGAGCTCGCTCAACCGCCAGGACATCGCATGCCTCCCGTCAATACTCGAGGTGATAGCGGTGGGTCAGCCGCTGCCGGAAAGCCTTGACCGTATGCAGCGCCTGGCGCAAAAGATCGCGTTCGAATCCGCTCAGCTGCTGCACCACCACGCGATCGCCGGCGTCCGGCTCACTGAGCTCAGCCGGTGACAGACTCAATTGACGCTTCAATCTCAGCTCCGCGAACAGCGCCAGCGCCTCGCCGAGATCGTCGGCAAACGCCCGATCGAGACGACCATCCTCGACGAGCGCATCGAGCCGGGCGAAGGTCGACGTCGCCGCGATACGCCGCTCCAGTGCCAGCGTCCTGACACCGTGAACGATAGGGAACAGTCCTGCCTTCTTGATATCGATGCCGTGTTCCGGATGGCGCAGCGTGCCGAAGACGGTAAGGCCCGAGCCAAATCGCAGTGCGCCCCGCGCAACATGCGAAAGCAGTAACTCGTCGTCCGAGCACCGCGCGAAGATCGCATCTCGTAGCGCTTCGACAAGTGAGGCATCTCCGGACACGCAGCGCGTATCCAGCAGGATCGCCAGTTGCATCAGCGAGCGTGGGTCGCGACTCGATGCCCAGCGCGCCACCTTGCCATGCCAGGCGGATTCGGCAGCCACCCATGCAGGATTGGTGACCATGATGTTACCGGGACACGGCGGATAGCCCAGCGCGGAAAGTCTCGCGCTGAACGTGGATAGCGCCTTTTTCAGTTCGGCCTCCGGTGCCGGCTCGAGCCAGGTGCTGCCATCGGCGAGTATCAGCGCGTTGTCCTGATCCGTTTTCAGCACCTGTTCGCCGCGGCCCTCGCTGCCCATGACCATGAGGCAGCTCTGCTCGAGCAGCAGGCTCGGCACGGAGAAGCGGTAGGCACGCTGAATCAATCGGGCATTGAGCGCTGCCAGCAGCGACATGACGAAGCGCAGCTTCGCCCCCTGAGCCATCAATCCTTCCACCAGCTCGGTCATGCCTGCCGCTGCGGCCACCAGTTGATCGACAGTCTCGGCTCGCTCGATCTGCAGCCCGACCCAGTGCGTACGGCTCGAGAAGAGGCTCAGAAGGTCCAGCATCTCGACTACGCCGACGACTTCACCGGCCTCGAACACCGCGACCCGAGTCACGCGTCGCGAGGTCATCGTCACCAGCGCCGAGAACAGATAGTCATCGGCGTCGACGGCAATCAGCGGACGTCGAGCGAGCGGGCCCACCGGCGAGCCGAGTGCCAACCCACCTCGAGTGAGCGCATCAAGCAGATCGCTTTTGGTCAACATTCCCGGTTCACCACGCGTCTCGACCAGCAGGCTATCCACACCCCGCTCGCGGAGCCGAGCCACAGCCGCCTCTATGGTGGTGTTCGGGCCGACAGTCAGAGGCTCGCGCATGCCGTCACGCACTCGGGCGAGCATGAAACTGGAAAGCGTCGTGCCGAACTCGGCGCGACGCGATAACAGTCGTTGGGTTTTCTCGGCCAGACGCTCGCGAAAATAGCTTGCAAACGCGGGCGATTGATCGCAAAGCGCCGTGAACGATGCCGCCGGAATCAGGTGGCAGAGTGTCTCCTGTTCGGCCCGAAAGCGATAACGACTGTGACCGCCGAGCACGCTAATCCCACCGAACAGATCTCCGGCAACGTAGTGACCGATAACGGCGCGCTCGCCCTCCAGCGCCGGATCGCTCTCGCTGACTTCCCCCTTGTAGATCAGAAACACGTGCTGCGGCACCTGCCCGGCGTCCAGCAGAATCTTTCCCACAGCGTAGTAACCGAGATCGGCCGAGCGCCGCAAGCGTTCACGCTGACTCGTGTCGAGCAATGTGAACGGCAGAGAAGCAAGGTCAGCTTCGAGCATGATCGATCACCACGCAAAAGGGCCCCGGCGAGCCGGGGCGACGAACCTGATCAACAACGGTCAATGATCGATGGCGCTACCTGCACCGCGCGGCACGCGGATCTCTTCGACGATATGCTGGATCGACGCCGGTGGCGGCGCGGTCAGCTTCGAAACGACCAGCGCCGTGACGAAGTTGAAGATCATGCCGAGCGTGCCGATCCCTTCCGGCGAGACACCGAACCACCAGTGTTCAGGCGTACTCATCTCCGGCGCGATGAACTTGAAATAGACGATATAGCTGAACGTGAAGATCAACCCGACCAGCATCCCGGCAATCGCCCCCTCCCTGTTCATGCGCTTGTAGAAGATGCCCATCAAGATCACCGGGAAGAAGCTCGAAGCCGCCAGTCCGAAGGCAAACGCCACCACTTCGGCGACGAATCCTGGCGGATTGATGCCGAAGTAGCCGGCGATCACGATCGCCACCGCCGCCGCGATGCGCGCCGCCAGCAGCTCGCCTTTCTCCGAAATGTCGGGTTTGAGCTGTTTCTTGAGCAGGTCATGCGAGATGGCCGACGAGATCACCAGCAGCAGACCGGCCGCCGTCGAGAGCGCCGCGGCGACGCCACCCGCCGCCACCAGCGCGACCACCCAGGCCGGCAGGTTACCGATCTCCGGGTTGGCCAGCACGATGATGTCGCGATCGATATAGACCTCGCTCGGATTGTCCGTCGGTGCGTTGGTCAGCAGGCGTTCGCCATGACTGCCACGCTCGCCTGAGTAGCTCGGCGTACCGGAGAACGGATCTCCGGCGGCCATCTGCACGCGACCGTCGCCGTTCTTGTCGACCCAGGCGATCAGCCCCGAATTCTCCCAGTTGTAAAACCACTGCGGTAGCTCTTCGTAAGCCGCGTTGTCGACCGTTTCGATCAGGTTGACCCGGGCGAAGGCTCCGACCGCCGGCGCGCTGGTATAGAGAATGGCGATGAAGAACAGCGCCCAACCGGCACTCACGCGGGCGTCGCGTACCCGAGGCACGGTGAAGAAGCGCACGATCACATGCGGCAGCCCGGCCGTCCCGCACATCAGCGCCGCGGTGATGAAGAAGACATCGAGGGTCGACTTGGCGCCGGAGGTGTACTCGCGGAAGCCGAGCTCCGTGACCAGCTCATCCAGGCGCGTGAGCAGATAGACGCCGCTGTCGTTGCCCGCAGAATCGAGCAGCGTGGCGCCGAACCCGGTCTGCGGCAGCACGTGACCGGTCATCATGATCGACAGGAAGATCGCCGGCACCGTGAAGGCGAAGATCAACACGCAGTACTGCGCGACCTGGGTATAGGTGATCCCCTTCATGCCACCGAGCACGGCGTAGAAGAAGACGATCACCATGCCGATCACCACGCCGAGATCGACATCCACTTCGAGAAACCGAGCGAAGACGATGCCGGTGCCACGCATCTGGCCTGCGACGTAGGTGAACGAGACGAAGATCACGCAGATCACCGCCACCGTTCGCGCCACGTTGGAGTAGTAACGGTCACCGATGAAGTCCGGCACCGTGAATTTGCCGAACTTGCGCAGGTACGGTGCCAGCAGCATCGCCAGCAGCACGTAGCCACCGGTCCATCCCATGAGATAGACGGAGGCGTCATAACCCGAATAGGCAATGATCCCCGCCATCGAGATGAACGACGCCGCCGACATCCAGTCGGCTGCCGTTGCGGCACCGTTGGCCATGGGCGAAACGCCGCCGCCGGCCACGTAGAACTCCTTCGTCGAGCCGACACGCGAGGCGATCGCGATGCCGATATAGAGCACGAAGGAACCGCCGACGAAGAGGTAGGTGAGGAACTGAATATCCATGGCCCGAATCCTTCCGTTTTTCTGGTTATCGAGGTTCGTTGCGTTGAGCGCTGAAGCGATGTTGCCGCTTTACTGCTCCTCGACGTCGTACTCCCGGTCGAGGCGATTCATCGACCAGGCATAGAACACGATCAGCACCAGGAAGGTGTAGATCGCGCCCTGTTGGGCAAACCAGAATCCGAGCTTGAATCCGAAAAAGTGGATGGCGTTGAGCGGTTCGACCAACAGCACGCCGAATCCGTAGGAGACGATGAACCAGATCACCAGCAGCGTGGCGATCAGGCGCACGTTGGCTTTCCAATAGTCCTGTCTGCTTTTTCCCTTCATGATAATCCCCTGCCTCGTCAGCCGATGCGTGATAGCGTTTGGGAAATCAACGGTTTGTTATCAAGGCCTGTCAAAGCGAGCCTATGTCAGCGGCGAGCGACGGCGTCAGCGGACTTTAGTCGAGGGTGATGAACGATGGCTTCCCCTTGCCGAAATCATCCGTAAAATCAAATACCTGAGCACCCATCTCAAGCACTGAACCTTGGTCTATCAGCCCTTGGTCTTGCCGAGTCAATCAGCGGGGGAAACATGTTCGAAGGCGGGTTACTGATCGTCGTGGCGCTCTTGTACGTGATCGCGCTCTTCGCCATTGCCTGGCGCGGTGATCGCCATGCGCGTCGACACGGTCCGGCTAGCCGCCGACCGATCGTCTACAGTCTCGCGCTGGCCGTCTACTGCACCTCGTGGACCTTTTATGGCAGCGTGGGGCAGGCAGCCACATCAGGCTGGTCGTTCGCCAGCATCTTCATCGGGCCGGTGCTCACCTTCCTGCTGTTCTGGCCCGTCATCGGCAAGATGATCCGCGTCGCCAAGCGCCAGAACGTCACCTCGATCGCCGACTTCATCGCCTCACGCTATGGCAAGTCGCAGTCGCTGGCGGCTTTCGCCAGTCTGATTGCCTTGATCGGCACGCTGCCCTACATCGCGCTGCAGCTGAAAGCGGTCTCCGATGCCTTTCGGGTGATGACCAGCGACGGCCATACGTTGAAGACGCCGGTGGTGGACGATACCGCCTTCTACGTGGCGATCTTCATGGCCGTGTTCGCGATCCTGTTCGGCACGCGCGACACCAACGCCACCGAGCATCACGAAGGGCTGATCCAGGCCATCGCCTTCGAGTCGGTGGTCAAGCTGCTGGTGTTTCTGGTGCTCGGCGCCTACGTCACCTGGGGCATGTTCGACGGTCTGGGCGAGCTTCTGACCCGCGCCGACACCTACCTGCAGCTACAGCATCAGTTGACCGAGCAGAACTTCGACACCAGCTTCTGGACGCAGACACTGCTCGCCATGCTGGCCGTGTTCTGTCTGCCGCGGCAGTTTCATATCACCGTGGTCGAGAACACGCACACCGATGACGCCAACCGCGCCCGTTGGCTGTTCCCGCTCTATCTGCTCCTCATCGGGTTCTTCGTTCTGCCGCTGGCGGCGGCGGGCCTGTCACTGTTTCCGGGCAACGATCTTTCGCCGGACAGCTACGTGCTGGCCCTGCCGATCGTCGCCGATCAGCCGTGGCTCGCCATGCTCACCTTCGTCGGCGGGCTCTCCGCCGCGACCGGCATGGTGATCATGGCCGCTGTCGCCAACGCCATCATGATCTCCAACGAGATCGTGCTACCGGCGCTGTTCCGGGCGCGCTGGTTCGAGGCGCAACCTCGCGACTACGGCCGCTTCGTGCTGCTGGCCCGGCGCGTCACCATCGTCGGTATCCTGGCGCTCGCCTACCTCTTCTATCAGCTGGTCGCGGAGTACAGCACGCTCGCCGCGACCGGCCTGCTCTCCCTGTCGGCGGCCGCCCAGTTCGCCCCGGCGGTCCTCGGCGGGCTTTACTGGAAGCGCGGCAATCGGCTCGGCGTCGTCACCGGTCTCAACGTCGGCTTTGCGATCTGGGCCTATACCCTGCTGATGCCGGCACTGATTCGCGCCGGTCTGCTGCCGCAAGCCTGGCTCGCCGGCGGGCCGCTTGGCGTGGAGTGGCTTTCGCCGCTGCATCTGTTCGGTCTCAACGTCACCGACAGCTTCGCTCACGGCGTCATGCTCTCGCTGGGCTTCAACCTGTTCTTCTACATTTTCATCTCGCAGCTGACCCCACAGCGGGTCGTCGAACGCATCCAGGCATCACTGTTCGTCGACAGCATCGAGACGCGCCAGACCACGGTCAATCGCCCATGGACCGGCGCCACCACGGTGGGCGATCTCAAGGTCCTGTGCGAACGTTTCCTCGGCCAGTCCCAGGTCGAGCGCGCCTTCGCCGACTATGCGCGACGCAATGCCAAGCCGATGGAGAACAATACGCGCGCCTCGATCGACGTGATTCAGTTCACCGAGCGCCTGCTCGCCTCGGTGCTCGGCGCCTCATCGGCGCGGATCGTCGTCAACTCCGCACTCCAGGGCCGCGGCATCGGCATCTCGGACGTCATCTCGATCGTCGACGAGGCGTCACAGGTGCTCGAGTTCAACCGCGCCCTGCTGCAGGCGACGATCGAGAACATCAACCAAGGCATCGGCGTGGTCGATCAAAACCTCAACCTGGTGGTCTGGAACCAGCGCTATCTGGAAATTTTCCGTTTTCCCGACAACCTGATTCGCGTCGGCACGCCGATGGAAAAGGTGTTCCGCTACAACGCCCATAATGGCGAATACGGCCCGGGCGATCCGGAAGAGCACGTCGAGCAGCTGATCGATAACATTCGCGGAGGCCAGCCCCACCGCTACGAGCGCTACCGCCCCGACGGCACGGTACTGGAGGTTCTGGGCAATCCGATGCCGGGCGGCGGTTTCGTCTACACCTATCAGGACATCACCCAGCAGAAGCAGACCGAAGAGGCGCTGATTCGCTCCGAGAGCAATATTCGAATCTACACCGACAACGTGCCGGCGCTGATCGCCTACTTCGACAAGGAGTGTCGCTACCTCTTCACCAACCGCGCCTATGAAGCCGCGATGGGCATCGACCGTAACGCGGTGATCGGCGAGCGAGTGGAGAACGTCATGCCGGCCGCCGCCGCGCGTCAACGCGGCCCCTGGATGCAGCGCGCACTGAACGGCGAACGGGTGACGTTCGAGATCTCGCTCGATGACGGCGACGGCGGCGTTCGCTACATGCTGGTGACCTATACACCTCACTTCGGCGAGGGCGGCCGCATACTCGGTTTCTTCGCGCTTTATCAGGACATCACCGAGCGGCGCCTGGCCGAAATCGCGCTGCGCGAGACCAACGAAAATCTCGAAGAGCGCGTACGTGAGCGCACCCAGGCGCTCTCCGAGGTCAACGCCGCCCTGCGCCAGGAGAACCGCGTACGCGCAGAAGCCGAACAGGCGCTGCGTCAGGCCAAGCAGACCGCGGAGGACGCCAATGCCTCGAAGACCCGCTTCCTCGCCGCCGCAAGTCACGATCTGCTGCAGCCGCTCAACGCCGCGCGGCTTTTCACCTCGGCACTGGGCCAACAGATGGAGGGCGCCGATCATCGCCGTACCATCGGTCATATCGATGACTCGTTGCAGGCGGCAGAAGAACTGCTCGGCACCCTGCTCGATATCTCGAAGCTCGATGCCGGTGCGCTGACGCCCCGCAAGAGCCAGTTTCCGCTGGCGGATATCCTGCGGCCGCTGCGCGCCGAGTTCGAGGTGATGGCGGACGACCGCGGCCTTGACCTGGAGATGGTCGCAACCAGCCTGTGGGTGGAGAGCGACGCGCAGATGCTCAGGCGCATCGTCCAGAACTTCCTTTCCAATGCCCTGCGCTACACCCAGCAGGGTCGCGTGCTGCTGGGCTGTCGCCGCCGCGCCGGCCGCGTCATCGTCGAGGTCTGGGATACCGGCCCAGGCATTCCCGAATCCAAGCTCAGCGAAATCTTCCAGGAGTTCCGCCGGCTTGATCAGGCGTCACGCCACAAGGAGAGCGAACGCGGCCTGGGCCTGGGTCTGTCGATCGCCGAGCGCATGAGTCGCGTACTCGAACACCCGATTCAGGTGCGTTCGAAAGTCGACGCGGGCACCGTCTTCTCGGTCTCGGTGCCACTCGTGGCCGAGCGCCGCGGCGCGGCCAAACCGGAGGAGACCGCGCCGAGACGAAGCGGCAACAAACTGGTGGGCACGCGCATTCTCTGCATCGACAACGAGCGGCTGATTCTCGAGGGCATGAAAGCCATGCTCGAGGGCTGGGAGTGCGAAGTCTTCACCGCCACTTCCATCGGTGGCGCCAAATCCGCCATTCGCAACATGGGCGGCGATCCCGACGCCATTCTTGCCGACTATCACCTCGACAACGAAGTGACTGGCATGATGGCGCTCGACGCCCTGGAAGAGCTATGCGACGACGCGGTGCCCGGTATCGTGATCACTGCCGATCGCACCGAGGAAGTCGCCGAGGAGGTCAAGCGCGGCGGCTATCAGCTGCTGCTCAAACCGGTGCGCCCCGCCGCCCTGCGAGCGCTGTTGACACGCACCCTGCAAGCGAGTCGTGCGGCGAAGCTTTCCGGCGACGAAGGAGACTGACTGTCAGGCGCCGGGGGATGCCGTCCGGCGGCTATTCAAGCCAGCGCCTTCAGGCTGATTGGCGAGCCGGGTCTTGCGACATGGATGTCGCAAGAGGCGCGTTAGGGCAGACAGAAAATCGCTCCTGCATTTTCTGCACTTCCGCCATCCATGGCGGTCGGATGTCCGTTACGCGCCGACCCGAGCGAGCACATGAGCCGGAAGGTAAAAGCGGGCTTGTGCCGCCATAGAGGGGGAGCGACGAGGGGGCGAGCGTTAAGCCCCCTCGTCAGGACGGCGCTGAGCCATTGAAGAGGCTCGACAGTGAGGTTCTCAACTCCGCTTATCGCGTCACCACGGTTTATTACCCGCGATAAAACAAAGCCCCGCCAACCTCTCGGTCGGCGGGGCTCGTCGTTCATGCCCGCATGCCCGAGCTAAGGCTTCACGCTAGTAGGGCTTCGCGCTTACTCGTCGAGAAACGAGCGCAGCGGCTCGGAGCGCGACGGATGGCGCAGCTTGCGCAGCGCCTTGGCTTCGATCTGACGAATACGCTCGCGGGTGACGTCGAACTGCTTGCCGACTTCCTCCAGCGTGTGGTCGGTATTCATGTCGATACCGAAACGCATGCGCAGCACCTTGGCTTCGCGAGCGGTCAGCCCGCCAAGCACGTTGCGGGTCGCTTCGATCAGGCCTTCGCCGGTGGCAGAGTCGATCGGCAGCACCATGGTGCTGTCCTCGATGAAGTCGCCAAGGTGCGAATCCTCGTCGTCGCCGATCGGAGTCTCCATGGAGATCGGCTCCTTGGCGATCTTCAGCACCTTGCGCACCTTGTCTTCCGGCATCTCGAGGCGCTCGCCCAGCTCTTCCGGCGTCGGCTCGCGGCCCATCTCCTGCAGCATCTGACGGGAGACGCGGTTGAGCTTGTTGATCGTCTCGATCATGTGCACCGGAATACGAATGGTGCGGGCCTGGTCGGCGATCGAGCGTGTGATCGCCTGGCGAATCCACCAGGTAGCGTAGGTCGAAAACTTGTAGCCGCGACGATACTCGAACTTGTCGACCGCCTTCATCAGGCCGATGTTGCCCTCCTGGATCAGGTCCAGGAACTGCAAGCCGCGGTTGGTGTACTTCTTGGCAATCGAGATGACCAGACGCAGGTTGGCCTCGACCATTTCTTTCTTGGCGCGACGCGCCTTGGCCTCGCCGATGGAGAGCCGACGATTGACTTCCTTGAGCTGACCCACCTTGAGCTGGACCATCTCTTCTTCGAAGCCGATCTTGCGCTGGGCGCGCTGCACATCACCCCGGAAGGGCGACAGTCGATCGGCGAACTTGCTCTGCTCGGCCACGAATTGATCGAACCAGCCCTCGGTCGCCTCGTTGCCCAGGAAGGCATTGATGAACGTCTTGCGCGGGACTTTGCCCTGCTTGACGAACACCTGCATGATCGCCTTTTCCTGCTCGCGAACCTGCTCGACGCTGATGCGAACCTGGCCGACAAGACGCTCGAAGTGCTTCGGCGAGAGCTTGATCGGCGAGAACAGCTCGGCCAGTCGCGCCTGCTCGCTGCCGGCTTCCTTCGAACCGAAACCGTGCTTGGCTACGGCCGCCTTGGCGATCTCGTTCTGCTCGCGGATCTGCTCGAAGCGCACGCGCGCCTCTTCCGGGTCCGGGCCGCCTTCGCTGGAGTTGTCGTCCTCGTCCTCGTCGTCGCTGTCTTCGTCGTCTTCGTCATCGTCGGCGTTGACGTCGGCTTCCTCTTCTTCGGGCATCTCGACTTCCGCGACGCCGGGAATCCCCTCGTCCGGATCGATGAATCCCGAGAACAGGTCGGAAAGCCGGCCCGGTGCTTCTTCGTCCTGCGTCTGATCGTAGAAGTCCAGGATGGAGTCGACAGCGCCCGGCAGATAGGCCAGCGACGACATCACCTCGCGCAGCCCTTCCTCGATGCGCTTGGCGATGAGAATCTCGCCTTCGCGGGTCAGCAGCTCCACCGTTCCCATCTCGCGCATGTACATGCGCACGGGATCGGTCGTCCGTCCGACATCGCTCTCGACAGCCGCCAACGCTGCAACGGCTTCTTCCGCCGCAGATTCATCGGTGGAGTTGTCGGACATCATCAAGGTGTCTTCGTCAGGCGCTTCCTCGACGACGTTGATCCCCATGTCGTTGATCATGGAGATGATGTCTTCCACCTGATCGGGATCAGCGATATCTTCCGGGAGGTGATCGTTGACCTCGGCATAGGTCAGGAAGCCCTGCTCCTTGCCGCGAGCGATCAGCTCCTTCAAACGTGACTGCTGTGTATTTCCAGCCATAGAAACCCTACTCGACGAAGAGAATGAAGCACCTGGAGTGACAGCGCGATGCCCCAAAAGCCCGCTATTATAGCGCGCCATCGCTTTTTGCTGCCAGCCTCTGTTTGCCTTGCCTACCAGGTGTGCTAGTGTGTTCGGCTACCTTTTGGTTACCAATCTTGTGGCGATCGCCGGCTTTTCAACCTTTCGGCGCTCGCGATTCGCCCTTGTGCTTCCTGCTTCCCTGCGTCGAAGCCCTGCCTAGATAAAAGCCCTGCCTTAATCATTACCCACGCGCCTGATCGCCATTCAAGAACCCGCCGCCAGGGTGCCAATCAATTCGCGTAACCGCTGCTTTTCCTCGCTGCTCAGCGCTCCCGGCTGCCGGCTTTTTTCCAGCAGCTGGCGGTACTCCTCGGCTGGCGTGAGTCGTTCGCTTTCGCGCTCGAGGTGTCGCACCCAATCGCGCAGCTCGCTGCCGCGAACGTCCCGCGGTATCGCCAGCTCCCGTCGTGCCAGCTGATCCAGGCGCTCGCCGTCCGGTGAACCATGAAAATGCGCCAGCAGAACCTGTGGACTCCGGTAGCGTCCGGCGCGCAGCAGTTGCACCACATCGCGGCATAGTCTGCCGTCAGGCATCGCCTTGGGGCACCAGTCGAGCGATTCGGGCAGCTCACTGACCAGACCCGGCTCGTGCATCAATAGATGCAAGATTCGCGCCGGCAGACTGAGAGAAAGCGTAGCAGCTCCTGAGCGAGATGCTGGCGCGCCGTGGCGTGTTGCACGATTGCTGCCACGATTGTCGCGTTCCTCACCACCGATATCGGACGCAAGGCCCGAGAAGGAGTCCACCCCCCGCTCGGCATCGTCGGCCGGCATCAGCGCCTCGAAACCCTCGCCATCGGACGAGGACGGTTGCGACGGCGCCGAGTGGTTCGACAGCCAGTCGCTGAACTGCGACTGATCGATGCCGCTACGCACCGAAAGCTCTTTCAGCAGCAGCGATTTGAGTACGCCGGCCGGCAGCTGCTTGAGCGCGTCGAGCACGGCGGTCACGAAGCGCTCGCGACCCTCGACCTGCTTGAGATCACGCCCTTCGGCAGCCTGCTCGAACAGAAACTCCGACAGCGGATTGGCACAGGTCACGCGGTTTTCGAACGCCTCCGGTCCCTCGCGGCGAATCAGCGTATCGGGATCGTCGCCCTCGGGCAGAAACAGGAACCGAACCTGGCGGCCATCGATCATCGACGGCAGCGATGTCGCCAGCGAGCGACGTGCCGCCTGGCGACCGGCGTTGTCGCCATCGAAGCAGAACACCACTTCGTCGACCAGGCGAAAAAGTCGCTGCAGATGATCGCTGGTCAAGGCGGTGCCCAGCGTCGCGCAGGCATTGCGAATACCGAACTGCGCCAGCGCGACCACATCCATATAGCCTTCGACGATCAGCAGCCGAGAGAGCTGGCGGTTGGCCTGGCGCGCTTCGAACAGCCCGTAAAGCTCGCGCCCCTTGTGGAAGACCGGTGTCTCCGGGGAGTTGAGGTACTTGGGCTTGGCGTCGCCCAGCACCCGACCGCCGAAGGCGATCGTGCGCCCCTTCCAGTCGCGAATCGGAAACATCACGCGATCGCGAAAGCGATCGTAGGTTCGCCCGGTCTCCTCTCGATGCACCAGCAGACCGTACTCGACCTGCACCGCTTCGCTGATGCCCTGCCCCGAAAGATGGCGTTTCAGCGCCTCCCAATCATCTTCGGCGTAGCCGATGCCGAACGCCTTGATGATCTCCGCGCTCAGCCCGCGCCGCTCGAGATAGTCGCGTGCCGCGCTGCCCTGACCCAGCGCCAGCCGCTCACGAAAGAAACCCGACGCCAGCTCGAGCAGATTGACGCCTTGTTCACGCTTCTGCTGTCGCTGCTTCGCGCCGGGGTCATCCCCCCCCTCGCGTTCGACCTGCATGCCGGCACGAGAAGCCAGCTGTTCGACCGCTTCCGGGAAGCGCAGGTTGTCGTACTCCATCAGAAAGCGCAGCGCGTTGCCGTGGGCACCGCAGCCAAAGCAGTGATAGAACTGCTTGTCGTGACTGACGGTGAATGACGGCGAGTTTTCCTGATGAAAGGGGCAGAGTCCGGTGTGATTACGACCGCTCTTCTTCAGTTGCACCCGCTCGGAGACCACATCGACGATGTCGGTGCGTGCCAGCAGGTCATCGATGAAGCGCTGTGAAATCTGTCCGGCCATGGCGTCAGGAAGCTCTCGGAAACCGACCTTGAGTCGACGGAGAAGGCAACGGTCCTGCCCGGTGACCGCGAATGTTCCGGTCGAAGGCGCCGGCGGAAAAGCCTGCGAGACCCGCTACCGGTGTCGATCACTGCCGCGGCGAAGGGACGATACCCTCAAGGATAGGTCAGACCGTATGGATCAGGGACAAAAACAAACGGCCACCCGAACGGCGGCCGTTTGACTATCCCTCTGGCGTGACCGAAGTCACCCCCAGTACGGATCAATACAAGCGTTCGAAACGCTTACGCTCACGCTGAAGCTTCTTGGCGTGACGCTTAACGGCAGCCGCAGCTTTACGCTTGCGAACCGCAGTGGGCTTTTCGTAAGTTTCACGACGGCGAACTTCGGAAAGAATGCCGGCTTTTTCGCAGCCACGCTTGAAGCGACGCAGCGCGACGTCGAACGGCTCGTTATCACGTACTTTGACAGAAGGCATTAAGCACTCACCTACCTTGGGAATTGAGTTCGGTTTGAACGCACGCCCAAACAGTTAAAGACGCACGACCCAGTCCTGCAGAGCAGGGCATTCTATTCCTCGAGTGAACCCTTTGCAAACGGCTTTTCGCCCAGCGCGGAGGGTCGTAATCGGGCGAGCCATGCAAAGCCGATACCGTCGGCGTAGAATGACGCCCCTTCATATCGCTTCACCCTTTACAGTGTTTCACCGAACGGCGGACCCTTGACCATGCGCGTGCTGGGCATCGAAACCTCCTGCGACGAGACCGGCGTCGCCCTCTACGACACCGAGCACGGCCTGCTGGCCGATGCGCTCTATAGCCAAGTCGCGCTGCACGCCGAATTCGGCGGCGTGGTGCCGGAGCTCGCCTCGCGGGATCACACCCGCAAGCTGCTCCCGCTGATCGATGAGGTCCTGGCGGAAGCCGGCATGGTCAAGTCCGATCTCGATGCGATTGCCTACACGGCGGGTCCAGGCCTGGTCGGCGCACTCATGGTCGGTGCCTGCACTGCGCATGGCATGGCGCGCGCGCTCGGCATTTCGGTGCTCGGTGTCCACCACATGGAAGGCCATCTGCTCGCGCCGATGCTCGAAGACGAGGTGCCCGAGTTCCCGTTCGTCGCGCTGCTGGTCTCCGGCGGCCATACCCAACTCGTCGATGTGGCCGGCCTCGGCGAGTACCGCCTGCTTGGCGAGTCGGTCGACGACGCAGCGGGCGAAGCCTTCGACAAGGTCGCCAAGATGCTCGACCTCCCCTACCCGGGTGGCCCGCAGGTCGCCGCGCTGGCCGAGCGCGGCGACACCGCACGTTTCCGGTTTCCCCGGCCGATGACCGATCGCCCCGGCGTCGATTTCAGCTTTTCCGGCCTGAAGACCCACACGCTGACCACGCTGCGAACCCTGGAGAGAGACGGCGCGCTCGACGAGCAGAGCCGCTGCGATGTCGCCCGCGCCTTCGAAGATGCTGTCGTCGACACGCTGGTGATCAAGTGCCGTCGGGCACTGCAGGCCAGCGGTCGTCAGCGGCTCGTGGTCGCCGGCGGCGTCAGCGCCAATCGCCGGCTGCGGGCAGCGCTGGATACCGCACTGTCGAAGCTTGGCGCGCAAGCGTTCTACCCGCGCGGGCGTTTCTGCACCGACAATGGCGCCATGATCGCCTACGCCGGTGCCCGACGCCTCGCGCTCGGGCAGCGCACCGATACGCTGCAGCCACGCCCGCGCTGGCCGTTGAGCGAACTCACTCCTCCTGTCGCCTGACGGCCTGACCATCCGGGTTGACGGACCCTCCCCCCGGATCGCCACGCTGCGTCAGCGCATCTTCCTCGCCGAGCGGGTCCGCCAGCGTCGAGAGCGACCGATCTCGCTTGCGCTCTCGCCAGCGCCGAATGTTCCAGGCGTGACGCACCAGTACCAGTAGCGAAAAGCCACAGATCACGCCGGTCATCGCCGGGCTCAGCCAGTAGCTGAGCAGCGGCGCCATCAGCGCCGAAGCGAGCGAGGCGACCGCCGCCGTGCGTACCCGCCAGGCGAGCAGGAACCAGCACAGCGCACAGATCAACGCCACCGGCGTCGCCAGCATCAGCAGTACACCGAAGGCGCTGGCCACCGCCTTGCCACCCCGGCCGCGATGCCAGACGGGGCAGCTGTGCCCGACCAGCACGCTCAGCCCGACCAGCCCCTGAGCCCATACTGACAGCGACAGCGCACTCGCGGCCCAGAGGACCGGCATGCCCTTGGCGGCATCGACAAGCAGCGTGACCAGCGCCGGCCGCCACCCGAAAGCCCGCAACACGTTGGAGAAGCCGGGATTGCCCGACCCGGCAAACCGCGGATCGCCCAGGCCCCAGGCGCGACAGATCCAGATCGCGCCCAGCAACGAACCGCTGAGATAGCCGCCCGACATCAACAAGGCGGTGGCGAGCCCCGGTGGCAAACGTTTCTCCCTCGTTCAGCAGATCATGGTGGATAACGACCGTCTTCCGATCACCGCGGCGATGAGCGATGCGCTCACCGGCGACGCCTCCTGATTCTGCCACTGCCATGACGTACAATCGACGCCACCATGGGTTTGGGGCCACTCAGCGGCCCTGCCGGACAACGTTTGTCCGCTCGCGCTTACACAAGAGGACTCCCGCGTGGATCAGGTAGCAGTGGATCTGGTAGTGATCGAAGCCTTGGCCGTGGAGACGGTGATCGGTGTCTACGACTGGGAGCGGCTCGTGCGCCAGCGGCTTGAACTCGATCTGGAACTGGAGACCGACATTCGGGCCGCCGCCCAGGATGACGATCTGCGTCATACACTCGACTATGCCGCCATCTGCGAGCGCCTGACCCGCTACGCCGAGGACAACGCTCACGGCCTCGTCGAGACCTTTGCCGAGCGTGTCGCCGCCCTATTGATCGCCGAGTTCGGCATTCGCCGACTACGCCTTGGCGTGCGCAAGCCAGGCGCGGTTGCCAACGCGCGTGCGGTGGGCGTGCGTATCGAGCGCGAGGCCAACTGATGCCATTGGCGGTACTCGGCCTAGGCAGCAACATCGCGCGCGAGCATCATCTGCGCCAGGCGCTGGCGGCGCTCGAGACGCTCGCGGCTCCGCAGCCGCTAGCCATTTCGCCGGTGGTCGAAAGCGCCCCGGTCGGATTCGACGACGCGCGCCACTTCTACAACCTCGTGGTGGCCTTCGAAACGCCCCTCTCACCGCAGGCACTCGAGGCCGAGTGCAAGACGATCGAACGCGCCAATGGCCGACCGAGCGGACCGGCCAAGCTTGTCGCGCGCACGCTCGATATCGACCTGCTGCTGTGGGGCGACGCGGTCGGCCGCTTCGGCGACGTTAACCTGCCGCGTGAGGATATCCTGCACTACGCCTTCGTCCTGCATCCGCTGTCGCTGCTGTTTCCGGACCACTGTCACCCGACGAACGGCCGCAGCTTCGCCGACCTCTGGGCAACGTTCGATGCCGCCGCCCAGCCACATGAGCGGGTCGCCGCCGACTGGCTCGGCGGCTGATTCGGCAATCTTCACACTTTTTACCGATTGCCTGCCTCGTTCATGACCGTCAGCGAGCCACACTCAGGAGATCTCTCGACCGGTGAAAAAGCCCGACCTGATGCCACTGTCCCTCAGTAACCGACGCGACTGGCCAAGACTGTCGCGACTGAGCCTGAAGCTCTTCGCGATCATCCTGATCACTAACGTGCTGATCAGCGGCCTGGTCTTCGTCTTCATCTCGCGCAGTCTTGACCAGGGCTTCGTCAATTACCTGGAGCGCAGCCAGGCGACCCGTGCCGAGACGCTGGCCAACGCGCTGGGCGAGCAGTGGTCGCAGCGCGGCAGCTGGAAATGGCTGCGCGACAATCCCCGCGCCTGGCAGAGCCTGGTGCGCAGTCAGCTTTGGTCCAGTGAACGCCACCCTCCAAGCGGCATCGACCGTGAGCTGAGCGACGCCCACGGCTATGTGTTACTCGACGAGCTGAGCAATCCGGTCATCGGCGAGCCACTGCTCAAGCCACCGCCCCAGGATCCGGACATGCCGCCGCCACCGGAGCCTCACTTCGTCCCCATCCGCAGCGGCGACAAGATCGTGGGTCAGCTCGGCTACCTGCCGCCCGAGCGGCTGATGGCGCGGATGGATCAGATCTTTCTCGACCGCCAGCAGCGCAACCTGGTGATCATCGTCGGTTCTCTATTTCTGGCCTCGCTGCTGCTCGCCGGCGGGCTCGCCTGGTGGCTGGGTCGCCGCGCTCGCAGCATGACGCTCGCCACCCGGCGGTTGACGCTCGGCGACTACAGCGTACGTCTCTCCGAACGAGGCCGCGACGAGCTTTCGCGCCTGTCGGCGGATTTCAATCAGCTCGCCGAGACACTGGAGGCCAACCGGCGCGCGCGCCAGCGATGGGTCGCCGATATCGCCCACGAGTTACGCACGCCGCTGGCGGTGCTGCGCGGTGAGATCGAAGCGATGCAGGACGGCGTGCGCCCGCTGACGGTCGACAATCTAGGGTCGCTGCAGCAGGAGGTCGGCCAGCTCGGGCATCTGGTAGAGGATCTGCGTCTGCTGGCCCAGAGCGATGCCGATGCGCTGGACATGCATCTGGTGCCCGTCGACCTCGAGGAGTCGTTGACGCAGCGCCTGGACGACAGTCGGGCGCGACTCGAAAGCCAGGGTCTCGAGCTCTCCGTCGAGAGCGAGGCGCTATGGGTCCGCGCCGACAGTCAACGCCTGCGTCAGCTATGGGATAACCTGCTGTCAAACACCATGGCCTACACCGACAGCCCCGGCATGCTGCGCGTGGTGCTTCGGCAGCGCCAGCAGCGCGCCGAGGTGATCTGGGAAGACACCGCACCCGGCGTTCCCGCGTCGGAACTCTCGCGGCTCACCGAGCGTCTCTATCGGGTCGAAGGCTCACGCAATCGCCGCAGCGGCGGCAGCGGACTGGGACTCTCGATCGCCAGCGCCTTGATCGAAGCTCAAGGAGGCGAACTGACGCCCTCGGTCTCGCCACTCGGTGGCCTACGCTGGACACTGTCGTTCCCGCTGGAAACGACCCTCTCGTCAACTGTCATGGAGCCGGCTTGATGAATGACACGCTGCTGATCGTCGAAGACGAACCCAAGATCGCCCGTCTGATCGCCGACTACCTCGCCAAGAGCGGTTACACCTCCGACCACCTCGATCACGGCAACGCCGTCATGGAGTGGCTGGAAGAGAATCAGCCGATGCTGATACTGCTCGATCTCATGCTGCCAGGGACCGATGGCCTCACGCTGTGCCGCCAGATTCGAGAACGTTATCCGGCGCTGCCGGTCATCATGTTGACCGCGCGTGTCGAGGAGGTCGACCGCCTGCTGGGGCTTGAGCTCGGTGCCGACGACTACATCTGCAAGCCGTTCAGCCCGCGCGAGGTCGTGGCCAGGGTCAAAGCCGTGCTGCGCCGTACCCGCGGTATCAGCGGCGGCGGGGAATCGCTACCGGAGTCGGACCGGATCACGCTCGACGAGGATGGCTGGCGCGCGCTCGCCGGCGGCGAGGATCTGAGTCTCACCGCCGTAGAGTTCCAGCTATTGAAAGTGATGATGCAAAGCCCCGGGCGTATCTTCTCGCGTGACCAGCTCATGGATCACATGTATCGCGATCACCGCATCGTCTCGGAGCGTACGGTCGACAGCCACGTCAAGAAACTCCGGCGCAAGATCGCCGACGTCTGGCCCGAGCGCGACATCATTCGCTCGGTCTACGGCGTCGGCTACAAGTACCAGCCGGAAGAATAGACCTACCCTGCCTCTCGGCCCTAATATCCCGGCCCGGGCCAACGCTCGGCGCTGGAAAAGAGCCGGGCAGCACAGGGCTCGAGACCGGTCAGGCGATGTTCAAGAACGACTTGAGATCGTCGAGATCGTTATAGTCGTCGTTACGCCCGAAGAGCTCGTCGATCTGCGCAGCTCGCCGCTTGTCGAGCACGCCATCGGTGTGGGTGATGTCATAAAGCTCCTTCAGGTACCCGGTAAAATCCTCGAACTCCCCTTTGATTTCGCTATTGGCGTTCGGCGTCAGCACGTACCAGGTACCTGATTTCTTGAAATAGATGGTGTCCCCGCCGTCGAGAAGACGAATCGAGGCGACATCCACCTTGTCCATATCCTCCTTGAAGTCGCCGAAGTTACCCGGATCGCCGCTGTCGCCGAAGATGTTGACCACGTCGGGGTTCTCGTCCCAGGCCGCCGGGTCCGGCGCATCGATGTACTGGGTAATGGCATCGACATCATTGTAGCTGTCGGTCTGCGCGAAGACGTCGTTCATCTCGTCGGCACGTGACTGGCTGAACTCACCGTTCGGATGAGACAAGTCATAAAGCCCCTTGAGATAGTCGATGATCTTGCCACGCGTCTCTTTATCGGTGTGGCTGTCACCCGCGTTCAAGTCGATAATCTGCTTGACGCCATCCTTCGAGAAGATGACCCGATCGTCCCCCGCCAGCTCGATCGAACCGACGTCCACCCGGTCCACGTCTTCCTTGAAGTCGCTGTAGGTGCCGGGGTCACTGTCATCGCCGAAACGCGGCAGGCCGGACTCGTCGGCCGGATCGAGAATTTCGGTGTCGGTGTCGCTCCACGGCCGCCAGTCGTCGGTCTTGTAGTAGCTGTCCTTTCCGTTCTGACGGACGGTGGTGCCATCCAGATGCTTCTCCCAGAGGTTCTCGCTGTCGGGGTCGCCGTCGACGTGCAGATTGGGGGCAAGTCGGGGCAAGGAGCTGCCTCGCTCCCCGTCGGTATTCTGGAAATGCTCCCACTCGTCGGCCTGATACTCGAAAATCGATTGATCGTCGGGAGAATCGCGGCCGCCGTACATGTAGGACTCGTAGCGGGCGAATTCGAGCTTGTCTCCCCAGTCGTCCTGAGTGACGCCGTAACTCGCCAGATCCTTGAAGAAATCGCCCTGGGAGTCGGTCAGCTTCTGCATTTTCTGGTGATTGATCGCCTCGGCGATCAGCGAACCGGCGATGCCAAAGATCGCCCCGGCGATGCCGAGCACCGGACCGGCGATCCGCGAGCCCATGAAGAGCCCGTTCATCACCTTGGTACCGATATTGCCGATACTGGCAGCCAGATTGCTCCCTCGGGACGAGAACATCGATATGGTGTTGGCAATCGACATCGCCGTGCCTGAAGTACCGGCCCCAAGGGTCAACCCGGCACCGGCTTTCTCCAGAGCCGTATCGGCGTTTTGCAGTTTCTTGACGCCCGTCACGATATCCATCACGCCGCCAGTGACATCCAGGCCTGCTCCCCCCATGAAGCGCAGGAAGCTGCGCCCCATCTTGCGAGCCGTCTCTCCCTTCGAATCGGCACCGGTCGGAGCCCCCATCTGTTCACCGAGACTCTGGGTCATCTCGCGATAATCTTTCTTGCCCTGTTCGTCGAGATCATCCAGCGGAATACCGGCGTCGCCGAGGTTGTCCGACGCCGTGTTGACGGCATCCTTGATGGACTTCGAAACCGCATCGACGTTCTTCGTGCCCTGGCTCTTCCAGATATCGGGGAAGTTGTCGTCGAGCAGTCCAAGCCACGAGGTCGCATTGATCTTGGCCTTGCCATCTTTGCCCTTGCCGCCGAGCTGCTCGACGATGTTGGAACCGAAACGGGCGAAGTCGTTACCGAAGCTCAAACCACTGACCAGGTCTCGGACGGCCGCCAGACGCTCGGTGTCGGTCATGTCGTCCCAGCTGCCGTTGGACAGCTGCACGCCGCCGCTGATCAGGCTCATGGTGCCGGTCATGGCGCCGAGGGTGCCGGAACCACTGGCAGAGTCGAGCACTTTCTTGAAGGAGCCTCGCGTGTCTTCCGAGACCCCCTGGAGATTGTCGTTGATGACGTTCTGGAACAGCTTTTCCTTCTGAGCCTGATCCGCACCGGACGACTCGCTGATATTGGTCGCCAACGTGAAGGCTTTCAGCAGCTTTTTGCTATCGCCGCTGCTCAAGCCATCGAGCGTCTTCTTGAAGCTCTCGATATCGTTGAGGACCTTGTTATAGGCGTTATAGGCTTTGGTGCCCTTGTCCATCTCCTGAAGAGCGCCATTGATACCGTGCTGGACGATATCGATGGTGTCGCGTAGCGCCACGTCGGCACTTTCATCGTCGACACTGTCTGGATTCTCCATGTAAGAATCCAGCTGGTGGGTCATCATGTTCTGATCGAAGGTCTGCTTGCGCGCGGCGTAGCGATCCGGGTCGAGCGCCTGCAGCGCCTGAAAGTAGTTGTCGACTTCCGTCTGAATCCGATCACCCAGCGCTTCGTCGCCGCTCTTCTCCGCTTTCTCCTTGATCGCGATGACGTAATCCTCGAAGTCGAGGTTGGCGTTGCCGTCACTATCGAAAAGCGCTTCGTTCACCTTGTCGCTGATGGCGCTCCGCTGGTCGTCGGGAATGCTCTCGATCGCGCCCTGCAGCGACTCGTCATAGCGCTTGCTGATATCGTCGCTCTGCATCAGTTCGGAAATCTGACTGGCGAGTTCATCTTCATCGATGAGCGCCTTGGCATCATCGCTGGTCAGATGCGTGGGGTCGGTCTGCGACTGCCGGTAGGTCGAACCTCCCGACTCCATCAGCTCGACGTAACCATAAAGATCGTAGCCGTTGTCGACCGCACCCTGCGCGTCGATCAGATCGACCAGTTTGGCTTCGTCCGAGTCCTTGTCGAGCTTGCCGCTGTCGACATCGTCGCGAATGCCCTGAATGAAATCTTCGGCGGCCTTTTCGCCCACCGTCTTCTTCTCACCGTCGTCATTGGTCTCGTCGACTTCGGTTTCCGTCAGGCCGTTTTCGGTGAAGTCGGGGATATCGTACTTGTCTCGAATCTCGTCTGCGCTAAGGCCCGAGGCCTCGGTCTCCTCGGACGAGGTCGTCTCCGCCGTCTCATCCGTCGTCGAGTCGCCATCGTTTTCGGATTTCTTGCCAGAAGCGATGGCCTGCACCAGCGCATCGAGCCACTGCGGGGATTCGGTACTGCTGCTGTCGGACGCCTTGACGTCGGTATCGGAATTGACGGACGGTGCCATCAGCGGCCTCCTGAAGAGATTTGGCATCGGAGTCGGCGCCAGGAGCGCGCAACCTGTCGATAGCCAGTATCCCTCGGTGAATGGACCGTCCAACGCGCCCTGCGTGACAAGATGAATAAAAATGTAATCAAAAAGAAACCGTCGCCGCTGTTTCTGCGACAACGGCACCATCCTGATAGGTGCCTTTGGCGCCAACCCTCTCAATCGGTGGCTGAAATAGGGCCATCGCCGCCAAATGGCCCGTTACACTCCGACACACGCAGTAATGCCCCCGCCGGGCGCCAGACTTGAAACGAAACAGGCGCACCGGGCCCGCCTGTCTCCAGTCCGGCAACGAATGCGTCAGAACCGGTAGGTCGCCTGCACACCGAAAAGATTCAGCGTGTTGTCGTAATCGGCACTGAAGGAGTTGCCGTTTTCATCCTGCTGATCCACCGGCGCGCTGGATTCCCAGATTCGGGTATACGCCAGATCGACGGTAACTGCCGGCATCGGAGTCCAGCCCGCGCCGAGCGAGACCAGCGTCCGATCCGCCGACGGCACGCGGACGGTACGCACGCTGTCGCGTATGGGTGACTCGTCGTAGGCGAGGCCACTGCGCAGCGTCCACTCGGCGTTGACGCGGTAGGACGCCCCGATCGCGTACTGCCAGGCATCCTCGTAATCCTGCTTCTCCTCGATCGGCAGCCCCAGCTCGTTGTCGACCACGAGCTCGTCGAATCGACTCCAGCGGACGTAGGTCACGCCGCCCATCAGCGTCCATCGATCGGTGAGGCGATGCGTGACCGAAAGGTCGATCGTCTCCGGCAGCGTGATGTCGAGCGAGGCATCGCCCTTGCCATCGATGAAGACCGGTGCGCCGGTGCCGGGGTTGACGCCACCGAATACCTGGGAGGCATCGACATCGCCGTCGAGCGTGTAGTCGACCTTGGAGCGGTAGGTCAGGCCGAGCGTGGTGGACTCGACGGGCCGGTAGATCATGCCGATGTTGTAACCCCAGGCTTCGTCGTCGCCATCGACATTGACAGTGCCATCGGCACTCGAGGATGGGTTGAGCGGATTGGGCGTCTTGGTCTCCAGCTCACCGCTGATGGTGTTGTAGGTGATGCCGACACCGACGGAGAATTGGTCATTGAAGCGATACGACAGCGTAGGCTGTGCGGTGATGACCTCGACCTCGCTATAGTTGCCGAAGTGTCGCCCCAGAAAATCGTCGTTGTAGTCGGTGATCAGGCCAAAGGGCGCGTACACCCCCAGGCCGAAGCTCCAGCGATCATTGATCGGCTGAACGTAGTAGCCGAACGGAATCGCCTTGTGAGGGATCATGTCGCCATCGCTATCGCCCTGCGATCCGACGACGCCTGCTCCGGTTGGCTGAGAGGCGCTGGCGTTGTGGATATCGCTGCTCGCATCGATGTAGTTCACCCCGCCGGTCAGCTGCGCCTGATTCAGAAACGACATCCCGGCCGGGTTACCGAAGACGATCGTCGCATCCTGAACGTTGGACGAACGCCCGGCCCAGGCGTTTCCCTGACCGCTGACGCTCTGTTCCTGAAGCTGGAAGGCACCGGCGAAGACCGGCCCCGATGCGGCGGCGCCAACGGCGGCAATAGCGACGGACAAGCGTGAATAGCGAAGCTTCATGACGTGACTCCCGATCCCTCGGAGCCTCTCGACCGCGATCGCTGACACCAACGCCGACCCGAGAAGACTCCTGCATTTTTTGGGCTGCAGACCGCTTGGCCATCAGCCGGTTTCTCGCCTTCCGTTTTGACGTAATGGCGACCTGCGGTCAATTCGCAAACGGTCGTTTTAATCGCTCAATAGGGAACTCTTTGGTCGTAAGACCAAGGGTGACCAGACCTTGGTCGATCGAGCCCCTGGCTTCCCCTTCTCCTTTTCCGACTCGCCTTGACCCTTGTGTTACACCTAGGTTTTAGACTTGGGTCATCGACAGCCGAGGACATGACATGAAGGTCACCGAACTCTCGCGCATGGCAGGCGTTACGCCGGAAACCGTCCGCCATTACACCCGGCAGGGTTTGCTACAGCCGCAGCGCGATCCCGACAACGGCTACCAGCTCTACGGCGAGCGTCATCTCGAACGCCTGCGCTTCATCCAGCGCGCCCGCACATTGGGCTTCAGCCTGACCGAGATCGGCGAGATTCTCGCGCAGGCCGATCAGGGAGACTCCCCCTGTCCGCTGGTCCGCGACCTGCTGGCGGCTCGCCTGCCTCAGATTCACGAAAAGATTCGAGAATTGCAGGCGCTGGCCAATCGTATGGAAGAAGCACTCGAGGACTGGTCGCACTTGCCGGACGGAACGCCAGATGGTCATAGCATCTGCCAATTGATCGAGCACACGCCCGGCACACGAAGTGAATGCTGCAGCTCTCGCAACGAGGAGGCCGGATGAATCGTTACCGATACACCATTGACGCCATGCACTGCCAAGGCTGCGTCAAGCGCATGCGCGAGGCGATTCAGGCAGAGGACACCGACGCCGAAGTCAGCGGGGCCCCCGCCGAGAAGCGCCTTGAGGTCACATCCACGCTATCCGATACCCGCATACAGGCGCTGCTCGCCGACGCGGGTTATCCAGCCGACGAAGCCGTGTCGAAGCGATCCGCGGCGGCGCGTTCATTGACCGTGCCGGGGATGAACTGCCAAGGCTGCGTCAAGCGCATGCGCGAGGCGATCCAGGCAGAGGACGCCGACGCCGAGGTCAGCGGGGCCCCCGCAGAGAAGCGCCTTGACGTCACATCCACGCTATCCGACACCCGCATACAGGCGCTGCTCGCCGACGCCGGTTATCCCCCGCAGGACACGCCGACGATTGCGGATGGAGCAGAAGGCAATAGCGACCAACATTTCTCGGAAGCACCGGCGCAAACGATCGCGAAGGGCCATGGCCGAGATGAGACAGACATCAACGGCATCGAGTCCGATTCAAGCGACACATCGCCCATGCAGCGGTTTTCGATCAGTGGCATGACCTGCGCCGGCTGCGTCAATGCCGTGCAGAAAGCGCTCGCGCGAACGCCCGGCGTGCAGCGCGCTCAGGTCAACTTCGCCAGTGAAACGGCACAGGTCAGCGGCAGCGCCTCCAGCGAGGCGCTGGTCGCCGCGGTGAAGTCGGCGGGCTACGGCGCGCAACCGATCGAGAATCTGCGCGAGGCCACCGCCCAGCGTCAACAAAACGCAGCCAGCCAGATGCGGCGCCATGCCATCGAATCTGCCGTCAGCCTCTCGCTCGGCATTCCGATGATGCTGGCGATGTTTTTCCACACGCCCCGGTTCGCCGGCGCGGAGCGTATCGTCTGGCTGGTCTTGGGTCTGGCGACACTCGGCGTTCTCGCCACGGCCGGCCGCCGTTTCTTCGACGGCGCATGGAAAGCGGCCCGCCATCATCAGGCCAACATGGATACGCTGATCGCGCTGGGCTCGGCTGCCGCCTGGCTCTATTCGATGGCCGTCCTGCTGTTGCCGTCGGCGATTCCCGAAGGCGCTCGTCATCTGTACTTCGAGGCGTCATTGATGATCGTCGGCCTGATCGGTCTGGGGCAGACACTGGAACTCCGTGCGCGAGGACGCACCAGCCAGGCGCTGTCCCGCCTTCTCGACCTGCAAAGCGCGACGGCGAGGGTGATCCGGGGAGAGGCTGACCAGGAAAGAGAGACCGAGGTTGATATCGAGGCCGTGGAAGTGGGCGACCGCATTCGCGTGCGCCCCGGTGAACGCCTGCCGGTCGATGGCGAGATCGAGACCGGCGACAGCTACCTCGATGAGTCGATGCTGACCGGCGAGCCGGAACCGGTGCACAAGCGCCCGGGAGACCGCGTCAGCGCCGGCACCGTCAACGGCCGCGGCAGCCTGATCTATCGCACGACGCAGGTCGGCGACGATACCCAGCTCGGGCGTATCGTCGATCAGGTCTCGCGCGCACAGGAGTCGCGCCCGCCCATCGGGGCGCTGGCCGACCGGGTCTCGGCGATATTCGTACCGAGCGTCATGATCGCCGCCGTGGTGACCGCGCTGATCTGGCTCAACGTCGGCCCGGCACCGCAGATGATCCACATGCTGGTGGCCGCCACGACCGTATTGATCATCGCCTGCCCCTGCGCATTGGGACTCGCCACGCCGATTTCGACGATGATCGGCATCGGCAAGGCCGCCGAGTACGGCATCCTGATTCGCAGTGGGGAAGCCCTGCAGACGGCGAGTCGACTGACCACGCTGGTCGTCGATAAAACCGGCACGCTTACCGAGGGCAAGCCCAAGGTAACCGATGCCCGATACTGGCAGGACGAGTCGCTCGCCAAATCGGTCGCGGTGGCGCTCGAACGAGACTCGGAGCACCCGCTGGCAACCGCGCTGCTTGCCTATCTCGGTGACGATACGACACCGTCGAAGATTCGGGATTTCGAAAGCCTGACCGGGCGTGGCGTTCGCGCGACGCTGGCTGACGGGCGTGTCGCGCTGCTGGGCAACGCTGCACTCATGCGGGAACAAGAGATCGATATTGCCACCGCCGAACGCGAAGCCATACAGTGGCAGTCGCAGGCCGCAAGCCTCATTCATCTCGCCGTCGATGGGCAGTTCGCGGCTCTTTACGGCGTCCGCGATGCCCTGCGTCACGACAGCCGGGAGGCGATCCAGCGGCTGCACGATGCGGGCCTCAAGGTCGTCATGTTGAGCGGCGACGGTCAGGCCGCCGCTGATGCCATCGCCCGTGAGGCCGGTATCGACGACGTGCGCGCCGAGCTGATGCCGGGAGACAAGCAGGCCGCCATCCAGGCACTGCAGGCGCGTGGCGAACGCGTCGGTATGGTCGGCGACGGCATCAACGACGCCCCGGCGCTGGCGCAGGCCGAAGTGGGCTTCGCCATCGGCCAAGGCACCGATGTCGCGATCGAAAGCGCCGGCATCACGCTCATGCGCAACTCGCTGCACGGCGTTGGCGACGCCATCGCCATCAGCCGGGCCACGCTCACCAATATCAAACAGAATCTGTGGGGCGCTTTCGGTTACAATTCGCTCGGCATCCCGATCGCCGCCGGCATCCTCTATCCGTTCACGGGCATGCTGCTGTCGCCGATGATCGCGGCGCTGGCGATGTCGCTTTCCTCCGTCACCGTGGTGAGCAACGCCAACCGCCTGCGATTCTTCCGCCCCGATGCCGGCCGGCGCGACAAGACCGAATTCCAGGCTGAGGAAACATCCGCATGACGCTACTGCTCAACACTCTCGGTATTGCCGTGATCCTTTTCATCGTCTGGTGGTTCTGGCTGCGCGGTTGAGCCGCGCAGCCGGCGGAGAGGAACCTTGATCTCGCTAGGCGCCGCGACTGCCCCGCTCTTGCTCCTCAACTTTGACTCACGCCGGTATAAAGTCCCGGACGATGATTGATGGTGAGGATGGCACTGAGCACCACGGCGCCGATGATCGAGTAGAGCACGTTGGTGACCGGCAGCACCGCAAACGCTATCAGCATGATCAGGGCGTCGAGCGCCATCTGCACCTTACCTGCACGCCAGCCGTACTTGTCCTGCAGGTAGACGGCGAGAATGTTGAATCCGCCGAGACTGCCGCGGTGGCGAAACAGGAACAGCACCCCGAGCCCGATCAGACTGCCGCCGGCCAGGGCGGCAAACAGCGGATTGACCTCGCCGATGGTCAGCCAACCCGGCAGCATCCAGGAGATCCAGGAGAGTAGCGCCACGGCGGCGAAGGTCTTGAAGGTGAAATGGTGCCCGACACGGCGCCAGGCGAGCCAGTAGAAAGGCAGATTGACGACGAAGAAGACGGGTCCGAAGCTCCACCCGGTCACATAGGTGATCAGCAGCGCCATCCCCGCCGTGCTGCCGATCAGAATCTCCGCGTGATGATAGATCGCGAGCCCCAGCGCGGCGCAGGTCGACCCCAGAATGATAGCCAGCACGTCCTCGTACGGACGATGGCGATGCACCGATTCCATTGCATGATCCTTGTTCTATTCGTGCCGCCGGATAGGCAGCCGTGAGTCTCAGACGGCGCTTGTGGCGCTCAGGCCAGATTATAGCGACAAGCGGTCGCGACAGAAGTCTCGGCGGCGCGACGAAGGGAAGGAGGCAGGAAGAGAGGTCGCGCGATTCAGCGCCGTTCGGCGTGCTCGACCATCAGCTGTAGAGACTCGCGCCCTTTCCAGCGGTTGCGAGAGAGCTTGAAGGCGCAGCGCACGCGGTCGCCGACGGCGATCGGCAGGCGCTCTCCGGGGTTGAGCGCCCGAAACCAGATCGCGCGACAGACGACGCCCTCCCGCGAGAGCTCCAGCATCAGATGATTGCCCTCGGCGCCGACGGCGCGAAGCTGTTCGACGAAGAACTCACCCTCGAACAGCGGCGCATCGAACTCGCGACCGTAGGGGGCCAGCGCGTCCAGCTCATCCAGCGTCGCCAACGTCAGCTGGTGCGCTGCAAGCTCACCGTCGGTCAACACGACGGGGTAGAGCTCGCGCTCGCCAAGCTGTTCGCTAACGGCCTGTAGAAAAGCCTCCCGAAACGTTTCCAGCTCGGCAAGCGGGACGCCGACACCGGCAGCGCCGCGGTGCCCGCCGAATCGCGGCAGGCTCGTGGGCGCCAGTTCGTGGGCTCGCTGCAGCGCATCGCGCAGATGCAGTGCCTCGATGGAGCGGCCGGAGCCGGTCAGCATCTCCGGCGCGGTCGCCGGTGTCAGTACCAGCGTCGGCCGGCCGTAGGACTGGACCAGACGTGAGGCGACGATGCCCTGCACGCCGGCGTGCCCTTCCGGCAGATGCACGATCAGCGCCGGCTGGTCGGCGGCGAGTTGGGCCGCGGCCAGCGTACGGGCGCTCTCGACCATCTCCGCTTCCAGCGCTTTCCGCGCCTGATTGTCATCATCGAGTACCTGAAGATGCTGGCGGGCAATGGCGTCATCGGCGGCAAGCATGAAGTGCAGCGCCGCGTAGGGGTCGTCCAGCCGCGAACGGGCATTGATCCTCGGCCCCATCTGAAAAGCCAGCGTCTCGGCATCGAACGGCACGCTGTCGGCGCCGAGACGCTCTGCCATCACGCGCCAGCAGGCCGACTCCATCTGATTGATCAGTTTGAGTCCCGTCGTGACGACGGCGCGGTTGGCCGCGCTGGCGCCGAGCGAGACGCAATCGGCCACGGTGCCCAGCGCCACGTAGGAGAGCCACGGCGAGAGTTTCGGCGTCGACGTCGAGAGCACGCCCTGCTCGACCATGACCGAGCGGGTCAGCGACATCATCAGCCAGGCCACCATGCAGCCGGCAATGGTCTTGTCCGGATAGCCGCAATCAGACCGCGTCGGGTTGATGGTGGCATAGGCGGATGCCGGTGGCCCCTCGACCGGCAGTGCGTGATGGTCGGTCACCACGACATCGATGCCGGCCTCTCTCAGCCGCGCGATACGCGGCTCGTCGGACGAGCCACAGTCGGCAGTGATGACCAGGCTCGGCCGTGGCTTCAACGCCAGCGTGCGCTCGACCAGCGGCAGGCTGATGCCGTAACCATCGTTGATCCGATGGCCGATCAGGCTGTGGAGACGCGACGCGGGCACGCCGAATAGCTCGGTCAGCGAGCGCAGGATGACGACGTGCGAGGTGATGCCGTCGACATCGTAGTCGGTCAGGATACCGATGTGCTCGCCGTCATTGACAGCGCGGGCGATGCGCTCGGCGCCGCGCCGCGAATCGCGGAGCCGCTCGGGATGGGAGAGATAACGCAGCGCCGGCGCAGTCAGTGCCTCCAATGGGCCCTCGTGACCCTGAAGGCGCCCGGCCAGAATCCGCGCCTGCAGCTCGCTGGAGCCGCTCGCCAGCGCGGCGCGATAGATCGTCTCGTCACGGGGGCGGGACTGGATCCGCCGCCGCGTGGGGTCGTTGACGATCTTGCCGCTCGTCTCGTCCATCGCCACGCTCAGCGGCGATTTTCGGCGACGAACGCCTGCACCGCCGAGAGCTCCGCCGGCAGCACGCGGTAGCGTTCCTCACGCTCCAGCAGGTCGTCCATGTGCGCCGGCAGCGGGACGCCGGAGAACCCCGCCTTGACCACCGCTTCGGCGAACTTGGCCGGATGCGCGGTCGCCAGCGTGATCATCGGTGTCGATTGGTCTGCTCGCACCTGCTCGACGGCACGATAGCCGGTAGCGGTGTGCGGATCGAGTAGCTCCTTGGTGCGATGATGCGCCTCGCGAATCGCCTCGAGGATGGTGTCATCATCGACGCTGAAACTCGAAAACTTCTCGCGCAGCCTGGCAAGCGGCGCCTCGGCGAGCGCTGCCGGCTCGCGCTGGAAGCGCTCCAGCAGCTCGCGTACCGCGTTGCCGTCGCGATCGTAGGCATCGAACAGTAGCCGTTCGAAATTCGACGACACCACGATATCCATCGATGGCGCGAGCGTTGCCGCCAGTTCACGCTTGGAGAAGTCGTTGTCGGCAATCGTCCGATGCAGGATGTCGTTGGCGTTGGTGGCGATGATGAACTGCTTGACCGGCAACCCCATCCGATAGGCCATATAACCGGCGAAGAGGTTACCGAAATTGGCCGAGGGCACGCAGAAACTCACCTCACGGTGCGGCGCACCGAGAGCGACGCCCGAGGCGACGTAGTAGACGATCTGGGCCATGATCCGCGCCCAGTTGATCGAGTTGACCGCCACCAGACGTGTGCCTTCGAGAAAGGCCTGATCGGCGAAGCTCGCCTTGACCATCGCCTGGGCATCATCGAAGTTACCTTCGATGGCGATATTGAAGACGTTGTCGGCCAGCACCGTGGTCATCTGCCGACGCTGCACTTCGGAGACCCGGTTGTGCGGGTGCAGGATGAAGATGTCGAGATGATCGCAGTGACGGCAGCCTTCGATGGCCGCGGAACCCGTATCGCCGGAGGTCGCCCCCATGATCACGGCGCGCTCGTCGCGCTTGGCCAGGAAGTGATCGAGAATGCGTCCCAACAACTGCAGCGCGACATCCTTGAACGCCAAAGTCGGGCCGTGGAACAGCTCGAGCAGGAAGTGGTTGTCGCCGAGCTGATTGAGCGGCACGACCGTATCGTGGCTGAACGTCGCGTAGGCATCGCGCACCAGACCTCGGAAGGTCTCGTCGTCGATCTCGCCACCGACGTAGGGTTTCATTACCCGAAACGCGATCTCGGCGTACGACAATCCAGCCATCCCCGCGAGCTCGTCACGCGACAGCTGCGGTACCGTCTCGGGAACGTAGAGCCCGCCGTCGCTGGCCATGCCGGTCAGCACCACTTCCTCGAAACTCAGCGCCGGCGCCTGCCCGCGCGTACTGATGTAACGCATGCTTCACTCCGTGAGTGGCGAGCCTGAGCCGCGAGCGGCGAGCTGCCTTGTCGCCATTGCCAGCGCGGCCGGCTCCGGACGTGTTGAATCGACTACCTCTGCTTCACCGATCTGGCGCTCGTCGCTCGTCGCTCGTCGCTCGTCGCTCGTCGCTCGTCGCTAAAGGCTATTCCTGCTCGTCCAGGGACTCGACGCGGATCCGCGTCACAGGCCCGGCGATATCGGCGAGCGATTCCAGCTGGCGAATCGCTTCGTTCATGTGCTGTTCCCGGGTGCGATGCGTCATGAGGATGATCGGCACCAGTTCGCCCTCGGTCGCCTCCTTCTGGATGATCGCCTCGATCGAGATCCCCTGTTCGGAGAGGATCGTCGCCACGCGCGCGAGCACGCCCGGACGGTCGACGGCCAGAAGACGCAGATAGTAGGCCGTGACGATCTCTTCCATGGGCAGGATCGGCAGCGCGTTGGCTTCGTCATTGACGCCGCTGAATGCGAGATAGGGCACACGATAGTGATGGTCGGTGGCGATGTTCCGCGCCACGTCGAGCAGATCGGCGACAACGGCAGACGCGGTTGGCTCGGCCCCGGCACCGGCGCCGTAGAAGAGCGTCGGGCCGACGGCATCGCCCATGACGGCGATGGCGTTCTTGACACCGTGCACATTGGCGAGCAGCCGTTCCTTCGGAATCAGCGTCGGGTGAACGCGCAGTTCCACACCGTTGTCGCTGCGCCGGGTGATACCCAGATGCTTGATGGTGTAGCCGAGGTTGTCCGCCTGCTCCACGTCCTCGGCCGTAATGCGCGCGATACCCTCGGTATAGGCATGCTCGAACTGCAGCGGCATGCCGAAGGCGATGGAGGCCAGAATCGTCAATTTATGCGCGGCGTCGATGCCCTCGACGTCGAAGGTCGGGTCCGCCTCGGCATAGCCCAGCGCCTGCGCCTCGGCGAGCACATCGTCGAAGGCGCGCCCTTCGTCCCGCATGTGAGTGAGGATGTAGTTGCCGGTGCCGTTGATGATGCCGGCGAGCCACTGGATGCGGTTACCGCCAAGCCCCTCGCGCAGCGACTTGATCACCGGAATGCCGCCGGCAACCGCCGCTTCGAAGGCGACGATCACGCCCTTCTTGTGTGCGGCCCGGAATATCTCGTTGCCGTGGACGGCAATCAACGCCTTGTTTGCCGTGACGACATGCTTGCCGTTCTCGATCGCCGTCATCACCAGTTCGCGGGCGACATCGTAACCGCCGATCAGCTCGACCAGGACGTCGATATCGGGGTTGCTCGCCACTTCGAAGATGTCTCGCGTGACCTTGATGCCGGTGGTATCGCAGGCGGGATTGTCGCGGCGCGCGCCGACCTGTTCGATCACGATTGGACGACCGGCGCGACGCGCGATCTCGTCGGCGTTGCGCGTCAGCACGTCGAACGTTCCGCCGCCCACGGTGCCCAGACCGCAGATTCCCACTCTCACCGGATCCAAGATGTCGCCCCTCCCTCAAGTCATCGATGTCGAGGCAAATGCCTCGTCATTTACCGCGAATTCCTCCTCCTCGCCCGCGCACGTCGACGCCGGCGCGGCGATGAGGGGCAGCCACGGTAGAAAGCCGGAGCCCCCTTGTCAAGCGGGCTCCGCGCCGCCCGCCGCGGTTCAACCGTTGCTGTCGTCGCCTAGACCCAGCATCGATGCCAGGCGCTTCGCCGGCAGATAGCCGGGAACCATCCTGCCGCTCGGCAAGACGATCGCCGGCGTCCCCTGGATACCGGACTCGACGCCGAGCTGATACTGCTTGGCGATCGGCGCGCTGCAGTTCGCCGGTGCATCGACCGTGTCACCGCGAAACGCCGCACTCATTGCTTCGGAACGGTTGTCGGCGCACCACACGCGAGCCAGCTGGCGCGCGGCATCGGAGTTCGGGCCCATGCGGGGAAAGGCCAGATAATCAACCTCGATGCCCATATCGTTGAGCTGGCTCATTTCGGCGTGCAGCTTGTGACAGTACGGGCAGGTGGTATCGGTGAACACGGTCAGCTTTGCCTTCACCTCACCCGCCGGTTTATAGACGACACGCTGATCTTCGGGCACGGCCGCGAGCAGTTTCTGGCGACGCTGGTTGGCGGCCTGCTCGGTCAGATTGATCATGCCGTCGTCAGCGTTCTGGTAAAGATCGCCGACGATCATGTACTTGCCGTCACCGTCCGAATAGAGCGTGTTGCCGCCCTTCAGCCGCACCTCGTAGAGACCGGGCACCGGCGAGTCATCGATGGAGTCGATCGGCAGCGGCTGTCCACTGTGCGCATTGAGCTTGTCGGCCAGGTCGGCAGGCGGCTCGGCAAAGGCCGCGGGAGCCACGATCACGCCGACCAGGGCAATGACGGATAACAGACGACTTCTCATGTTCAACCTCTTGGGTGGTGTTGAGCGTGCAGCGCTTCCAGTCGAGCCTGCGCCACATGGGTATAGATCTGCGTGGTCGAAAGATCGCTATGACCGAGCAGTAGCTGTACGACACGCAAGTTGGCCCCATGATTCAACAGATGGGTGGCAAAAGCGTGGCGCAGGGTATGCGGCGACAGCGACTTGTCGATGGCGGCGAGCTGGGCATAGTGCTTGAGACGATACCAGAACGTCTGACGGGTCATGAAACCGTCGCGACGCCCGGGAAAGAGCGGCGGTCGCTGAATGTCCTGCATCAGTTCACTGCGCCCCTGACGGAGATAGCGTTCGATCCAGGCCAACGCCTCTTCCCCCAGCGGAATCAGGCGATCCTTGTCGCCCTTGCCGCGAACCAGCACGACGCCCTGGCGCAGGTTGACCGCGCTGACGGTCAACCCGACCAGTTCGGAGACACGCAGACCGCAGGCGTAGAGGATCTCGAGCATCGCCCGATCGCGAAGCCCCAGTGCAGTCCCGGTATCAGGCGCGGCGAGCAGGCGTTCGACGTCCTGCTCGTCAAGTGTCGAGGGCAGACTGGGCCGAACCCGCGGCGGCTCGATCTCGGCCAGGGGATCGTGCTCGATCAACCCTTCGGCCAGCGCCCAGCGATAGAATCGGCGCAGGCACGAGAGCAGTCGGGCGACGGAGCGAGCATGATAGTGCGCCCGTCGCATCTCGACGAAGGCGACGAGCGTCGTCTCGCCGGGCGCCAGCAGGCGCTCTTGCTCGCCGTCGAGATGAGCGATCCAGGCGGAGAGATCCTGCCGGTAGGCGCTCAAGGTGTGCTCGCTGACGCCCCGCTCCAGCCACAGTGCGTCCAGGAAGGCGTCGCGTCGATCATGATCGTTCATGCAGTGTCAGCCAGCCGGCGACCGTTTTCTGTCATCGCAGAGAATGCCGAGCGTCAGCGGAAAGCCGCGGCCGGCGCAAAGCGCCCATCATAACGCGGAAACCCCGCGAGCCGAACGGCCCGCGGGGTTTCTCGTAGCGCTTTTTTCGAAAGCTTCCGGCCGGCGCCGAAAGCTGTCGAATCAGGCCAGCTTTTCCTTGATACGCGCGGATTTGCCGCTGCGCTCGCGGAGGTAGTAGAGCTTGGCCTGGCGCACGTCACCGCGACGCTTCACCTCGATACCGGCAACCAGCGGGCTGTAGGTCTGGAAGGTACGCTCGACGCCGACACCGTGGGAGATCTTGCGCACGGTGAAAGCGGAGTTGAGGCCGCGGTTACGCTTGCCGATCACCACACCTTCGAACGCCTGCAGGCGCTCGCGGTTGCCTTCGACGACCTTGACCTGAACGATGACGGTGTCGCCCGGGGCGAACGCGGGGATTTCCTTGCTCATCTGCTCGGCTTCGAGCGCCTGGATCACTGAATTCTTGCTGCTCATGACTTGCTCCTTTTGGATGAAAGCGCCTCGCCGGTCTGCACCGTTTCGAGTCGCTTCGTGATCCCGGCGCTCGGCGTGACAAAGCCACGGCGTCGAGACGGAATCGGACTAGTGAGTGACACACGTCGGCGCGATATGGCGCGCCTCATGCACCGCCGTCGCCGGTGGCGACGTATTCCTCGATGAATTCATCGAGCAGACGCTGCTGCTCGCGATCCAACGTTCGGCTCTCCAACAGATCCGGACGCCTGAGCCAGGTGCGTCCGAGAGATTGCTTCAGGCGCCAGCGACGTATCGCTTCGTGATTGCCGCTCAGCAGCACATCCGGCACCCGATGCCCATCGATCACTTCAGGCCGCGTGTAATGGGGGCAGTCCAGCAGGCCATCCGCGAAAGAGTCCTCGCTCGCCGAGTCCCGGTGCCCTAGCACCTGCGGAATCTCACGAGCCAGCGCATCGATCATCACCATGGCCGGCAGCTCGCCACCGCTGAGCACGTAATCGCCGATCGACCACTCTTCATCGATATCGGCCTCGACGACTCGCTCGTCGATGCCCTCGTATCGACCGGCGACGACGATCAGTCCATCGCGTGTTGCCAGCTCCCGTGCCCCGGCCTGATCCAGACGGCGCCCTTGGGGCGACAGATAGATCACCGTGGGGCGCTTGCCGGCCGCTACCGCAGCCGCTCGCGCATCAGCGAGTGCGCCACGCAGCGTATCGACCTTCATCAACATGCCGGGGCCGCCACCATAGGGCCGATCGTCGACCGTCCGGTGCCGATCCGTGGCGTAGTCCCGGGGATTCCAGAAGGCCATCTGCAACAGCCCTCGGTCCACCGCGCGCCCGGTCACACCGTGACGAGTGATGGCCTCGAACATCTCCGGAAACAGAGAGACGACGCCAAGCCACATCCCGGGCGAAGCCTTCTCGCCACCGACGACTTCCGGGCCAGCCTCATGCGATGACGCCGCAAGGTCCATGCTCAGAATTCCGGATCCCACTCGACGACCATGCGCTTGGCGCTGAGATCGATCTCGACGATCACATCGTCGGGCAGAAACGGTAGCAGGCGCTCGCGATCATCCAGACTGCCTTCGCAGGGACGCACTACCATGACGTCGTTGGCGCCGGTCTCGAACAGATGATCGATCCGTCCCAGCCAGGTGCCATCGCAGGTCTGGACATCGAGACCTTCCAGCTGATGCCAGTAGTAGTCATCGTCTTCCAGCTCGGGTAGCGAGGACTTCGCCACCAGCACATCGGCGCCGGCCCACTGCTCTGCCAGCTCGCGCGTGTCGACCTCTTCCAGCCTCACGACCAGGCCCTTCCCCTGGGGACGGGCATCGAGCAGACGACGCGAATGATGCTCACCACGCTTCGATAATATCCACGTCGGATAATCGAAAATGCCTTCGGGCGGACTGGTGTACGAGTAGATCTTGAGCCAGCCTTTCACACCGTGCGGGCTGGTCAGACGCCCCAGCACCACATGCTGCTCGCCATCGCTCATCGCCACGTCACCCGTTGCGTCATCATGCATCGATCGACGAGCCGCTTCCGGCATGGTTCAGACTCAGGCCTGGGCCTTGCGAGCTTCTTTGACCAGCTCGGCGACGCGGTCGGAAACCTGCGCACCCTGGGACTGCCAGTGAGCGACACGGTCCAGATCGACGCGCAGACGCTCTTCCTGACCGCGGGCGATCGGGTTGAAAAAGCCGACGCGCTCGATGAAGCGGCCATCGCGAGAAACGCGAGAGTCACTGACGGTCAGGTGATAGAAGGGACGCTTCTTGGCGCCACCACGTGCCAGACGAATGGTTACCATTGCGTTGATAATCCTTCGGTTAAGTTAATCGTTACGCCACGAAATCGAGTCTTCCCGGACACAAGCCCGAGACGAAGACGCGGCATTCTACGGAAAACGCCCCCGATTGGGAACCTTTTATTGCGTCGACGGGCTCTCACGCCAACCCGCGTCGACGGGCCGCATCAGCGCCACGGAAAGCCACCGCCGCCGCCCATGCCACCAGGGCCACCCATACCGCCGGGGCCACCAGGGCCGCCGCCGCCCATCATGCCGGACATACCACGCATCATCTTCTGCATGCCGCCTTTCTGACCGGCTTTCTTCATCATCTTCTGCATCTGCTTGTGCTGCTTGAGCAGACGGTTGAGATCCGGCACCTGGAGCCCCGCCCCCGCCGAGATGCGGCGCTTGCGCGAGCCGTTGATGATCTCGGGCTTGCGGCGTTCCTGAGGCGTCATCGAATTGATCAGTGCCTCGAGCTTGCCGAACTCCTGCTCGGCGCCCTTGCCCTGCGCCATTTCGGCCATCTGCCCCATGCCGGGCAGCTTGGACATCAATCCACCCATACCGCCCATTTTCTTGAGCTGCTGGAGCTGATCGCGAAAATCCTCGAGGTCGAAACCCTGGCCCTTCTTGACCTTCTTGGCGAGCTTTTCCGCCTTGCCCTTGTCGACATTGCGTTCGGCTTCCTCGATCAAGGAGAGCACGTCGCCCATGCCCAGGATGCGCGATGCGACACGATCCGGGTGGAAGGGCTCGAGGGCATCCACTTTCTCGCCCATCCCCATGAACTTGATCGGCTTGCCGGTCACGTGACGCACCGACAGCGCGGCGCCACCGCGAGCGTCACCATCCGCCTTGGTCAGAATCACGCCGGTCAACGGCAGCGCGTCGCGGAACGCCTTGGCCGTATTGGCGGCGTCCTGGCCGGTCATCGCATCGACGACGAACAGCGTCTCCTGCGGCTGGATGGCCTGATGCAGCGCGCGAATCTCCTCCATCATGGCCTCGTCCACCGCCAGACGCCCGGCAGTATCGACGAGCACCACGTCGTGGAACTGGATCTTGGCGTGCTTGATCGCGGCTTCGGCGATCTTCACCGGCTGCTCGGCGCTGGTCGACGGGAAGAAGTCGACCTGCACTTCCTTCGCCAGTGTCTCGAGCTGATCGATGGCCGCCGGGCGGTAGACGTCGGCCGATACCACCAGCACCTTCTTGTTCTCACGCTCACGCAGGTACTTGGCAAGCTTGGCAACGGAGGTGGTCTTGCCCGCCCCCTGCAGCCCCGCCATGAGCACGATGGATGGCGTTCCCTTGAGTTCGAGGCGCTCGTTGGCCTGCCCCATGATCGCTTCCAGCTCCTGCTGGACGATCTTGACGAACTGCTGCCCCGGCGAGAGGCTCTTGGACACTTCCTGCCCGACCGCGCGGTCGCGCACGCGGTCGACGAAATCCTTGACCACCGGCAGCGCGACGTCGGCCTCGAGCAAGGCGCGGCGCACCTCGCGCAGGGTGTCCTTGATGTTGTCCTCGGTCAGACGCGCCTGGCCGGTGATCGACTTGAGCGTCTGCGACAGGCGATTGGAGAGACTTTCGAACATGGAGCGCTCCGAACGGCGATGCCGAACGCCGAGTGACCTGGCGGCGAGGCTCGGCGTCTGGGGGAATAGAAGTTTGGCCGGCATTATACGCGTGCAGAGGCGTCAGCTCCATGATCGACGGCGAGCCTGTCGACATGCGCCACCGCCGCACGGGTTCTTCCTTGGGTATCCTGCCAGCGATTGGGTATAGTAGCCGGCAAAACGCGATCGACTATCATTCGACCGTTGATCGGCGCCGGGTACCACGGCTCGATCGACGAAGCGTCTCGAGTCGCCGCCGCCGCGACATATCACCACTGTTTTCCCGACTCCGCGAATTCGCGGATCGTGCCACGAGGTCAAATCACCGATGCCGGCGCTTCCCTTCGCCCTGGTCGCAATCGTCTGTTATCTCGCCGCCGGACTCTGGCAGAGCCTGAGCCTGGCTCGCCGCGTGGCAGAACGTCCGGGATGGGTGCGCGGCGCGGGGCTGATCGCCCTGGTCTGCCACGGCGTCATCGTCGGTCTGACCATCTTAGGGCCCCGCGGCCTGCATCTCGGCCTCACCCAGAGTGCCGCGCTGGTCGGCTGGCTGGTGGTCGCCCTACTGCTGGCGGCCAGCCTGGTCAAACCCGTCCTCAACGCCGGCGTCTGCGTCTTCCCGCTGGCGGCCATCACCGTGGTCGCCGTCATCGGCATGCCCAGCACGATGACCGAGTCCGGCGTTTCCCCCGGCCTCTACTTCCACATCCTGACCTCGATCGCCGCCTTCTCCTTTCTGGCGATCGCCGCCGTCCAGGCCGTGCTGGTCGCCTGCCAGCATCAGGCGCTCAAGCGTCGCCAGACCGGCGGCATCGTGCAGGTACTGCCGCCGCTGACGCGCATGGAACAGCTGCTGTTCGAACTGATCTGGTGCGGCATGCTGCTGCTGACCGTCGCCATCGTCAGCGGATTCGTCTTCGTCGATAATCTTTTCGCGCAACACCTGGCGCACAAGACCATCCTGTCACTGCTGGCATGGCTGATCTTCGCCGGCCTGCTGGCCGGCCATCACTACCTCGGGTGGCGCGGGCCGAAGGCAGTGCGCTGGACACTGGTCGGCGTGGGCGTGCTGATCCTGGCCTTCTTCGGCACCAAGTTCGTGCTCGAGTACATCTTTCACTACAACGCCTGACCGCTCGCCGACGACGACAGCGGTGCCGCCCTGACCGGCATCGTTGACACCGCCACGGCAACGCCCTACAACGACTTGATCATCGCATGAGGATTTTTCCGTCTTGAGTGACGACATACCCCTAGGCCTGATGCTGGGCCTGCTCTTCGTCCTGGTCTGCCTGTCGGCCTTCTTCTCCAGCTCCGAAACCGGCATGATGTCGATCAATCGCTACCGCCTGAATCATCAGGCGAACAGCGGCTCCCGATCCGCCAAGCGCGTGGTCGAACTGCTCAAGCGCCCGGACCGCCTGCTTGGCGTGATTCTGATCGGCAATAACCTCGTCAACAATCTCGCCGCCTCCATCGCGACTATCGTTGCCATCCACTTCTTCGGCGATGTCTCCGGCCCGGCCATTGCCACACTGGTACTGACCATCGTGGTCCTGATCTTTGGCGAAGTGACGCCCAAGACCTACGCCGCGATCAAACCGGAGCGCATCGCCCTGCCGTCTTCGATGGTGCTCTCGCCGCTGCTGCGCCTGTTCTACCCGCTGGTATGGATGGTCAATGCGATCTCAAACAATCTTCTGCGCCTGCTCGGTGTCCGCCATCTGGAAGCCGGCAAGGACAGTCTGACTCGCGACGAGCTGCGCAGCGTAGTGCACGAGGCGGGATCGCTGATTCCGACGCGCCACCAGACCATGCTGCTGTCGATCCTCGATCTCGAGAACGTGACCGTCAACGACATCATGGTGCCGCGTCACGAAATCGTCGGGCTCGACCTCGACGATGATCTCGAGACCCTGCTCGCCCAGATTCGCCAGAGCCAGCACAACCGACTGCCGATCTACAAGGGCGACATCAACAACATCATCGGTATTCTGCACCTGCGCAACGCCTCGCGCTTTCTGACCAAGCCGGATCTCTCCAAGGCATCGATCGTGCAGGAAGCGCGCGAACCCTACTTCATTCCAGAGTCGACGCCCTTGCATACCCAGCTGCTCAACTTTCAGCAGCAGAAGCGGCGTATCGGCATCGTGGTCGACGAGTATGGGGACGTGGAAGGACTGGCGACGCTCGAAGACATCCTCGAGGAGATCGTCGGCGAATTCACCACCGATGTCGCCGGCACCTATCGCGACATTCACCCGCAGACCGACGGCGGCTACGTCATCGAAGGTACCGCCAACATCCGCGAGCTCAACAAGGCGCTCGGTTGGCAGCTACCGACCGATGGCCCCAAGACCTTGAACGGGCTGATTCTCGAGCACCTCGAAGCGTTTCCGGAAGCCCAGGCCTGCTTGCAGATTGGTCCGACGCGACTCGAGATTCTCGACATCAAGGACAACCTGATCACCTCGGTACGCTGCTGGCAGCAAGGCGTGCGCAGACGCGCCGCGGAGTAACGACGGCGACGGGCAGGAACGAAGGATAGACAGGGACGACCGACAGAGGCGGTAAAACGCAACGACAGACAGAATTCAGCGCGGCAGCGGCGATCGGCAACAGCAGTCACGCGCCTTCCTGGCAGCGCAACCGCCACCGGGAGGCGCCAGTCAGACTGGACCGCGCAACCCCTTGGCGAGCCGCAATTCCGCCTGACGCTTGAGACCGCGGACGCGCCGCTCCATCACGCGACGCGGCGAATCCCCCGCCGGAATCGGCTCACCGAAGACCAGCAGTACACGAGCGCGAAGACGCCGTGGCCACTTGGTCAGCGCCTTGCCATCCTTGTTCGACGTCCATGATCCCCAGAGACCGGCCAGCGCCGCCGGCACGACCGGAACCGGGTCCCGCGCCAGCACCAGATCGAGACCACGGCGAAAGGCCTGAACCTCGCCGTCGGGCGTCAGACGCCCTTCCGGAAAAATCATCACCACCTCACCGTTGCGCAGCGCCCGGCTGACCTCCTCGAGCGCTCGACGCACGCCGCCGGGATCGCGGCGGTCGGAGTCGACGGGGATCGCACCGGCGATACGGAAGAACCAGTGGATCCACGGATTCTCGTAGATGGGCCGATCCATCATGAAGCGCAGCGGCCGCGGACAGGCCCCGCCAAGCACCAGCGCGTCCATGAAGCTGACATGGTTGCACACGACCAGCGCCGGCCCCGTCGCCGGTACATGGTGGCGGCCGCGGCAGCGCAGCCGGTAGAGCACCTGGATCAGCGCAAAGATGAGCAGGCGCAGCGCGGGCCGTGGATTGCGGATCAAAAGCCCCACGCCGACCAGCAGCGAAAGCCAGCCGAGCACGGCGAAGAACGTGAATAGCGAAAGCCCGAGGGCGCTCAAAATCACGATGCCGAACAGGGCCGAGACGATCATGAAAAGAGCGTTGAGAATATTGTTGGCGGCAACCACCCGAGCCCGTCGATGCGCCTCGCTCGCCACCTGCATCAGCGTGTAGAGCGGCACACTGTAGAGACCGCCCCCCAGGCCGACCAGCGCCAGCAGCGTGCTCATGCGCCAGAACTCGGTCATGCCAAGCAGGCTTGCCAGCGCAAGCTGTTCGCCGGGCAGGCTCGCTTGGCTGGCCAGCTCGATGCCGGAGACACCGATGACCAGCGCACCGATCGGCACCAGCCCGAGCTCCAGCCGCCCGGCGGAAAGCCGGGCGCAGAGCAGCGCTCCCAGACCGACGCCAACGGCGAAGGCGCCAAGCAGAAAGCTCACCGCACCCTCGCTGCCATGAACCACGTCTCGAACCCAGGCCGGCAGCTGCGTCAGGTAGGACGCGCCCAGAAACCAGAAGAAGCTGATGCCGACCAGGGCGGCGCGAACCCGGCGCTCGCGCATGCCGGTTCTCACGACCTGCCAGGTGCCCGCGAAAGGCTGCCAGCGCACCCGGCCCGTCACGCTGGGGGGCGCACTCGGGATGCCGAGACTCGCGACCACGCCGACCAGCGCGATAACGACCAGCGCCCCGGCAATGGCGGCACGCTCCCATACGCCATCGAGCGACGTCAGCACCCCCGCCAGCAACGTGCCCAGCAGAATCGACACGAAGGTGCCGAGATTGACCCAGGCGTTACCTTTTACCAGCTCGGTAGCTGACAGATGCTGGGGCAGGATGGCGTACTTGACCGGCCCGAACAGCGCCGACTGGGTGCCCATCATGAACAGCAGCGCCAGCAGCAGCCCGAACAGCTCGAACCAGACCGCGACGGCGGCCAGCATCATGGTTACCAGCTCGAGCAGTTTGAGCCGACGCACCAGGCGCTGCTTATCGAGATGATCGGCCAGCGTGCCGCCCCAGGCGGAGAAGAGAAAGAACGGTAGAATGAAAAGGCCTGCCGCCAGATTGTTGAGCAGCCCGGTATCCCAGCCATAGCGCGGGACCGCCACGAACGTCAGCAGCAGCAGAAGCACGTTCTTGAACAGATTGTCGTTGAAGGCGCCCAGCGCCTGCGTCCAGAAGAAGGGAGCGAATCGCCGCTGTGTCAGCAGTCCGGGAATCACGTGGCATCCGGCCAGTGACGAAGGCCGAGCAGCGTGGTCGAAAGCAGTTGATCGAGCAGCTCTCCGACTTCCATCGGCTGCCCCTGCCAGTATCCCAGGCGGTCATTTAGCCCGAGCTGAACCAGGCCGTGGACACTCCCCCACAGCGTACGCGCCATCCGGCGGGCAGTGGCTTCATCGAGCCGGGGCTGATGGTGCGTGAGCGCTGCCTCTACCCGGACGAACAGGGCCTCGATGATATGATTCTGGCGCTCGTCGAGCTCCCCCTCCTCGGCCAGCGGAAACTCGAACAGCATCTGCCAACGATGCGGCTCATGCTGGGCGAACTGCCAGTAGGCTAGTGCCAGAGCCTTCAACTGGGGCTCGGGCGCCGCGTCCTCGAGATGCGCGACCGCGGCGCCCATTCGATCGAGCGTTTCGATGTTGACGTACTGCAGCAGGTTGCTGAAGCTGCCGTAGAGTTTCAGCAGCGTGCTGGGCGCGCAGCCGACATCGCGCGCGAGCGAGCGCAGCGACAGCGTATGCACGGGGCTTTCGCGCAGCCATGCATCGCAGGCGGCCATCACCTGGGCATGAAGCGCATCGGGGGCGTGCTGGCGCGGTCGAGCCATCGAAATCCTCGCTCGGAAAAATCGGATCGGCTGTCGATTTCCCGTGATACGGGCGCTTTGGGAGTGTCGTCCCTTATTGTCGGCTTAAAATCGAACAGCGTTTCCCAGCATATCGCTAAACGCGGTAAACGCAAGCGCACAGGTTATTAACGCAACGATTTCGCGAGACTTTTAGACGCACTTCCACGCCCGGAAACCTTGGGGCGCCCCTTGGCCCGACAGCCGCCGTGGCATAGTCTGTGACCCCGATATCCCGTTCGCGAGGAGAGCTCATGCCCGGTCGCCTGATGATCGACGACTGGACGCGTCATGCCGAGATGCCGGCGTTCCACGGCGACCACTCGCCGATACTGACGCCGAACGCCGCGCCACGGCGCTGGCTTTCGATCCTGCGCCATGAACCTGGCGCCGAATCGACCTCGCCAACGCGCCCGCCCCTGCTACGTGAAGCCTTCTGGGGGCTGACGCCGGACTGGCTCGAGGTACTCGACCACGCGCCCCACTGCGCACGCGCCGAGACGCTCGACGAACGCCCGATGTTTCGTGACTCCCTGGACCGGCGTCGCTGCCTGGTGCCGGTCGGTGGCGTCTACGTCTGGCAGGCGGGTCTCCGCGGCAAGCAGCCTTTCCTGATCACGCATGCTCGTCGAGCGCCGCTGCTGCTGGCGGGCATCTGGACGCGCCATGCCCCGGATTCGCAGACGTCTCGCGACTCCTTCGCACTGATCACGGTCGCCGCGCCGGAATGTCTCACACCGCTCAGCGACAGGCTACCGGCAGTCATCTCCTCGGCACAGGCGTCCGCCTGGCTCGACGAAGAGACGACGCCTGATTCGGTAAGGGCACTGCTGCATCCGGCTGGCGAAGAGCTGCTTGGCGCCTTTCCCGTTTCTCGAAGCGTCAACGACCCCAAGCAGCAGGCCTGGCATTGTGCCCACCCGACGGGCCCCATGCGGCTCGCTCGGCAGCCGGCTTCGTCATGACATCCGCCACCGCCACTTTCGGCCGCTTCGCCTCTGTCATTCGCTCACCCCTTGTTATTCGCTTCGCCCTTTGCTCCGGTCCAGGAACTGCCATGCAGACACGCACTCTTCTTCGCTCATCGATTCGTCCGGCAGGGCCAAGGGCCATGCTTCACGGCCTGCTGATAAGCCTTGCCCTCGGTCTGGGTATCGCGCCTGCACTGGCCGATACCTCCACCGACCCGATCACGCCATCAGAAGCCCCGCAGGCCGGCAGCATCATCCAGAGCCCCAATGATCATCGCGCCTATCGCGCCGTCACGCTCGACAACGGTCTCGAAGCACTGCTGATCAGCGACCCGCAGGCGGACAAGGCCGCCGCCGCGATGGATGTTTCGGTCGGCAGCGACTACGACCCCAAGGATATGCCCGGGCTTGCGCATTTTCTCGAGCACATGCTGTTCCTTGGCACCCAGGGCTATCCCGATCCGGACGGCTATCAGCGCTTCATCAACCAGAATGGCGGCTCACACAACGCCTTTACCGCCGATCAGGACACCAATTTCTTCTTCGATGTCGACCCCGGCGCCTTCCCGGAAGCGCTGGATCGGTTTGCGCAGTTCTTCATCTCGCCGCAGTTCAATCCGGCCTACGTCGACCGCGAGCGCCATGCCGTCAATTCCGAATACCAGGCGCGCCGCGATGACGACAGTCGACGCCTCGCCGAGGCGCTGGGCAAGGCCTTCAATCCGGCGCACCCGGTCAATCATTTCTCGGTCGGCAACCTGGATACGCTCAACAGTGACAAGCGCCCGCTGCGTCAGGCCCTGATCGACTTCTACCAGGCCCACTACGGGGCCAATGTCATGCATCTCGTCCTGCTCTCCCCGGAGCCGCTCGATGTCATGGCCGACCAGGTAGAAGCGCGTTTCAGCGCCATACCGGACCGGGGGCTGAGTCGTCCAACGATCGACCAGCCGCTGACGACGCCAGGCGAGCTGCCGGCCGCGATGCGCGTCAAGACCCACGAGGCGCGCCAGCGAGTCGAATTCCTGTTCCCGATCCCGGACCCGATCGAGGACTACGCCACCAAACCGGACGACTACCTCGCCAACCTGCTCGGCCACGAGGGAGAAGGCAGCCTGCTGGCAGCGCTGCGTAAAGCAGGCTGGGCAGATGCGCTGTCGGCCGGCACCCGCAACGCCGACGGCAGCCACGCCCTTTTCGATGTCTCGATCAGCCTGACAGAGGCCGGCGCGAAGCAGATCGACCGCATACAGGCCAGCCTGTTCGACCAGATCGCACGCATCCGCCAGCACGGCTTGAACGCCTGGCGCTACGACGAGCAGGCACGGCTCGCCCAGCAAGGCTTCCGCTTCCAGCAGCGCAGCGAGCCGATCGACGCCGTCAGCGGCATGGCGATGAGCCTCGCCTACTATCCGCTGACGGATGTCCAGTACGCCCCCTACCGGATGGATGGCTTCGATGCTGACGCCGTCGACGAACTGCTCTCGCGCCTCACTCCGAACAATCTGCTGCGCGTCTACAGCGGCCCGGAGGTCGATGGCGAACGTAGAACGCGTTACTTCGATACCCCCTACACACTGACGCGACTGTCGCAGTGGCCAGCGGCGCAGACGCTATCGGGGCTGGCCCTGCCCGAGCCGAATCCCTACATTGCCCAGGACCTGAGTCTCGAGACGTTCGATGAAGCGCCGCCCCGGCAGCTGGTCGACGCCCCCAGCGTCGAGATCTGGCACCAGGCCGACAGCCACTTTGGCGCGCCGCGCGTCGAGTGGCGCTTCAGCCTGCAGAACCCGGATGCCTCGAAGGATGCCCGCCATGCCGCGTTGACCGAGCTGCTCGCCGGCTGGTTGAACGACGGCTTGAACGAGCGCTTCTATCCCGCCGCCCTCGCCGGCCAGGATTTCTCGGCCTACGCGCATGGTCGCGGCATCACGCTGGCGTTCTCCGGCTGGCGCGATCATCAATCTCGGTTGATGCAGACCGTCGTCGAACAGCTCGAGCAAGGTGAGATCACCGACGCCAGCGTGGCGCGCGTCAAGCAGGGGTTGATCCGATCCTGGCAGAACGCCCCGCAGGACGCGGTCTACCAGCAGATGCAGCGCACGCTGGGTGAGGCGCTTATCCGACCTCAGGCCAGTACCCCTAACCTCCTGGCCGCGATGCGCACTCTCGATGCCAACGACCTGCGCACCTACCGTCATCAGTTCCTGAGCCAGCTGTTCGTCCAGGCCATGGCGGTCGGCAATCTCGATGCCGAGCGCGCCCGGCGTGAAGGCCTGCAGGTCGCCAATGCGCTGGCGCCTGCGCTGCACGCGGACGACATCGAGCCGCTGGCTGTTGCCGCCGTCCCGGAGACACCGCCGCGGCTGCATCCCGAGACGGCGCGTGACGACTTCGCCGTGCTGCGCTACCTGCAGGGTGGCGACCGCTCGCTGGCCAGTCAGGCGCGGCTAGCGATCATCGGTCAACTGATCGGTCCGCCGTTTTTCGCCAAGCTGCGCACCGACGAGCAGCTCGGCTATATCGTCAACGCCGGCTACGCGCCGCTGCTCGACGGCCCGGGCCTGGCATTGCTGGTCCAGTCGCCGAGCGCATCGACCCGGAAGATCGACGAGCGCATGGACGCCTTCCTCAAGACCTTCGATCAGCGCATCGCCTCTCTCGGCGACGAGGAGCTGGCGCCCTACCGTCAGGCCGTGCGTCGAGAGCTGCTGACTCGCGATCAGTCGCTTGGCGAGCGTGCGGGCCGGCTGTGGCAAGCGCTTGCGTACACCGACGTCGACTTCCAGCGCCGCCAGCACCTCGCCGCGCAGGTCGCCAAGGTGACCGCTGCCGACGTCAAGCGCGCCTGGCAGGCACTGCGCGAGCGGGCACCGCTGAGCATCAGCGCCGCACCGGGCGCTACCCCGAGCGATATCGACGCATTGACGTCAGGATTCGGCCAATTACCGGCGCAGTGATCATCGCTCGCACCACGTGAAACGGGCCGACCGCTGTCACGCGGTCGGCCCGTCGTCTTGGCGCGTCCCGAGTCTCGAGCGCGGCACCGGCGTCTAGAAAGCGAAGGCCAGACGCGCATTCACGCTCTGATCCCTGGCCGAGTCGGCCAGATCACCGCGGTAAGAGAGCGAAACGGACGATGTCGCGGAGAGATCGACGCTCAGCCCGGTTTCGAGCCGAATCGCGTCCTGATTGACGGGCACCGCCTCGACGGTGAAATCACTGCCGCCGACATAGGACTGCGTGACATCGGGCGTGGTGTCACCGAAGGCGTGCTGCCAGCCGATTCCCGCATCCACGTTTGCCGATCTGTTGCCGAGCATGAAAGGTTGGCGTAGACGCATGCCCAGCGTGGAGAAGGTCACGTCATCACCGCTGGACTCTCCCCGCAGCCCGGCGTTGCCCGTCTCCTGGAAGGCATCACCATGCACATGCACGTGGGCCAACCCCGCGTAGGGCTCGACGCGCACGGAACCGGATTCGATCGTATAGGCGAGCTCGCCGAAAGCCTGCGCCGTGCGCGCATCGTAGTCGGCCGAGGCATCGTCGAGACCGTCGATGCCGATGTGGCGCCGGCTGTCGATATCATGCCAGCTCTGCGCGATGCCGAACCTCAACGCCAGCGGGGCTCGCCGCGCCTCGCTCGCCGCAGATTCCATCGCATCGCCCATGCCGAAGCGTCGCCCCGCGTAGGCCGCCAGGGTGTAGGTATCGATATCGGCGTGGGAATCACGCGCCTCGATATCGTCATCCGTGCGGGCATATCCGGCTGCCACACCGGCACGCCATGCCGTGCCGAGACCTCCATCCGCCCCGATGAAGAGCCCCCGCGTCGAACGCTCGAGTGTCGCGGCGTTGCCGTTGCCGTCGCTGTCGGCCCAGCCACCGAAAGCATGCACCCAGATGCCGCCGTGCCGGTCGTCTTTCGCCGTGTCGACCTGACGCAGGCGACCGATGAGTGCATCGCGGGTGTAACCGCTCTCCTCGATCAGCCCGGCGTGAAGGCTGGCGTGAAGCTCACCGGAAAGCGCGTCGTAGTCGCGCTGCAGCGTGGAGGGATCGGCGGTAGTGATGATCTCGTCATACAGCGCATTGCCCGCCCCCAGGCTCTCGATGCCGGCTGCCGCCGCGCGCTGATTGCCGGTTGCCGCCATGTCGGCAAAGCTCGTGGCATTGCGAGCGACATCCAGCACGACGGCATCGTCACCATAGTCGAGCGCCAGATCGAAAAACGGCGAGAAGGCCGCGGGTTCGTCATAGCGGCCGGAGATGCCATCCGCCGCCGTCAACAGGGTGTAGCTCGAGGTTGTGTAGGCAGCATCGGAGAGCGGCGTCACCGTCAGCGCCCCGGCAAGCGTCGCCGAGCCGTCGATAGCAATCAGATCGGCGCTCCCGCCACCCCCGATCTCGGCCGCGTAGGTCGAGCTCTGCGTCTGGACGTAATCACCGTCCACGTTCAGCTGGCCGAGCGAGTGTCCCGGCGAGACAGTACCGGCGACCGTCAGATCACCCGTCGTGCCGTTGCCGTCCAGCAGTGCGCCGGTGCCGACCGTTAGCGCCCCGTCGAGCGTTCCGTCGAGATCGAGATGGCTCATGTCGGTCAGCGTGATGCCATCGGCATAGTTCTGCGTGCCGGAGAGCAGCCAGTCACCGTTGATGGTGAGCGATTCGAAATTGACCCCGCCGGCGAATTCTCCACTGCCATCGAGCATGACCGAGTCTTGACCATCGCCGCCGTCGACGGTGCCCTGGAAAGTGCCCCCGGTTTCGACCACCAGCGTGTCATCGCCCGCCCCCATCGCCAGCGCAAGCCCGTTGCCGCCGGCGATCAGGCCAGAGTTGACGACGCTATCGTCGTAGTTACCCACCAGCGAGATACCGTAGCCGTCGACGCCCTCGATGGTGCCGCGATTGACGATGGCGGTCTCGCCGTAGGCGCCACCGCTGCTGCCGTCGTCGATCAGGATGCCGTTATCGGCGCCGCAAATGACCGCATCCGCGCTGGCATTGACGATCGAGCCACCGCCCATGGCAATGCCTTCGCTGCGATTCGGTGTGTCGCCGGGCTTCTGCCCCTTGGCGCCCGTACCCTGAATGGTGCCGTAGTTGGTGATATCACCGATGTAGTCGATATCGACGCCATCACCGTCACCGAGCGCGGAATCTTCGTCGATATCGCCACTGATCAGCCCCCAGTTGACGACCGTGCCATCGCCGTCGGAACCGACGCCGGAGCCGTTGCGCCCGCGAATGACCGCGCCCGCCGCGTTGTAGACGGTCACATCCACATCCGTGGTGATGCCGTGCCGGGCGCCGGAAATGACGCCACCTTCCCGATTGTCGATCGTTGCGCTGTGCGCCTGCAGATCGACGCCATCGTTGGAACTGTCCGGCTCGCTGCTGTTGGCGACGATGGTGCCGCTGTTGATGAGCGTGGCGCCCTCGCCCGGACGCACGCCGTCGGCATCCTCGGCACGGATCTCGCCACCGGCGTAGTTATGGATGGTGACCTCACCGAGATCGGAGACGATATGATCGAGATCGATCGCCTGCCCAGCGTCGTCGCCCGTGCCGGACGAGAGGATGAGACCATAGTTGTCGATCGTGACCGTGCCGGACGCGCCCGACTGCTCATCGTCATCGCTGTCGATGCGCACGGCATCGTCGGTCGACTCGATGATTCCGGTCGCTTCATTGGTCAGGTGGAAAGATCCGAGACGCGTGTACTCACTGACGTTGATCGCACGGCTGGGCGAATCCGTCGACAGAATCTTGCCGGCATTGTCGATGGTGATGGTGCCTGCACCGGGACGTATCGCGTCGTCGCTCTGCGAGGCGATGACCCCGCCCTCGGCGTTGTCGATATCGACGACCGCATCGGGTGACTCGATCGACTTGAAGTCGAGCACCTGACCATCCGCCGACAGGAGACTGCCTGCATTGTCGACGCTCACCGTGCCGAGCGTGACGTCGCTGTCGACGCGAAAGGTATCGTCTCGTGACGATATGATGGCGCCATCGCGATTGCTCAGGCGGATCGAGCGTTCGGTGTCGTCGCCATCGGTATCGATCCCGCGATCGTCGCTGGTGATCGTCCCCGAATTGTCGATCGCGACACCGGGTGCCGGCGAGGCGCCCTCCAGCGTGATGGCGGTATCGCCGGTCGCCAGCTCGGCACCCGCCTCGATCTCGAGTGTGTCGTCCCCGCTCAGTTCCTGCAGCGACGTCTGCGTCGCACCGCGCGTCAATATCGTGCTATCCGCCTGCCCGAATGAGGGCACGAGCGCCAGCCATGACAGCGTCAGCGCCGTGCGCCGCCCGATTCCTGATCCCATGTTTCCCTGCCTGTTATCGTCTTTGAAAAACAGGCGAAGGCTAGGCAAGGAACATGACGCTTCGATGACGTCGGCTTGATCATCCCGACGTCATGACATCGCGTGGTACCCGGCGCGCGGCGTGCAGAGCGGAATCAGGGTGTGTGGTATCAGGCCGCGCTCCAGCAGCCAGCCATCGATCGAGAACCGCCCGCCACCGGACAACAGCAGGCTGACGTAAAAGACGATCAGCAGCGCAATATACTCCCATCCACTGCCATCCCAGGCGTAGCCGTGGACCCACTCGTGCCCGAAGGCCACCGTCGCGACAAGAAAATAGAGCGTGCCGAGAGCGGCGAAAAATCGCGTGAAGAGCCCCAGTCCAACGCCGATCGCCAGCGAGAACTCGACCAGGCCGGCAGCAATGACGAATAGCCCCGGCATTGGCGTGCCGAGTTGCCCGAACTGAGTGGCCATATGCTCGAAAGACGCCTGACCGGCAAAGATCTTTTCCGTGGCATGCCCGACCTCGTTCACCCCGAAGTAAAGGCGGACCAGGGCGAGCTGCCACATGAGGTGATTGGCGAACGCAGCGCTGCCTCGCGACTGCCAGTCCTTGCGCATGGCATCGGCGAACTGTGCCACCAGTGCAAGAAAGGTCACGAAGCCTGCGATCATCAGTGGCCAAACATCATGCATCGCTGCAACTCGCCAGCCGGTGACGAAGGTCAAAAGCGAGACGAGGAATCCGATCCGGAACCAGCGCGGCGTCACGACCAGGTTGACGACAAGCGATATCGCCAGCAGCCCGACGACGGTCCAGCGCGACCAGTCCGGCAGTTGACCGGCGTAAACGGACCAGAGTGCGACCAGCAGCATCAGCGCATACAGCGCGCTGATCCAGGAGGGCGTAACTTTCTCGGGTGCCAGGTTATCGGAAGGAGAACCCTCGGCCGTCATCCAGACCGCGGTGAGCGCGTGAGCCATGATTACCTCCGGAAGGTGATGGCCTCAGCGCGGAACCGCTGGAGAGGGCGTGTTCATGTCGAGGCCAGTGAATGAAATCCCACATTGACCTCTACACCATAGGTTCCTCACGGCGCATTGACGGCGGGCGTCATCGACGGACATCGCAAGGTTGTATGATGTTTCGCGTTTTGCATTGTCGATCGCGGCAGATTTGCCGGAGATGATCACCAGAAGCGTATATTTCCGCGCCCTGGAAAACGCTGTTGCACCCCATCGAAGCCCCTGTCGAAGCCCCCATCGAAGCCCTTATCGAAGAGCGAGCCCGAACGTTTCGGATCACGACGCGTCGTGATCAGTAGGCGTCGAAGGCCTGCTCCGGCATGATGGACTCGACGTACATCACCAGCTCTTCGAGCACCTGACGCTGGCGATCGTCGAGTGAGACTTGATTCAGGCGCTCGATCTCGCGCGCGAACTCCTTCAGCGTCAGCCCCCCACTTTGGCTATCGTTCATCCGCGACCAGCGAAAACTATCCCACTGCGCCTTCTCCTCGCTCTCCAGCGTTTCGGGATAGGAACGGGCACGCAGCCGGAACAGCATTTCCTCGAGACGCGGGTCCTGAAAGGCGAAGCTGGTCGAACCCAGCGCCTCAGGCGGCGTGGCGTGGACGCGCTCCATCGCCTGGCGGTCGTGGGGCGAGAAAAAGCCGCCGGAATAGAGCATCAGGTCAGGGTCGTGGGGCGGATCGGCCGGCCCGTCGGCGAACACCGTCGCGGCCTTGCTGGCTGCGTCGGGGTTCTGCATCAGTGCCTGCCAATGGCGTTCGCACGCGGCGCGATCCAGTCCGAGCCGACCAGCGACACTCTCGTCCGCCGCGGCGATCGGCAGTACCACCGGGCTACGATTGAGGTGGACCACCTTGAGCGGGATACGGGTCTCCCCTTCGGCCAATTCGTTCTCGCTGACGAACACCCGAGCGCGGATCTCGTCGGCCGATAGTGAAAAGAGCGGCGCCGGATCGACGGCGAGATCGTAGACGATGACACCGTTGGGATTAGAAGGGTGCATCGCCAGCGGCATGATCAGGGCGCTGCAGCCGCGGCTGGCGGGGTAACGTCGGGAGACGTGCAGCATCGGCTTGCGTGCCGTCACGTCGAGTAGACCCGCAACCCGACGTTTGTTGCGCAGCGACAGCAGATAGTCGAACAGCTTGGCATTGCGCTCGCGCAAGAGTCTTGCCATGCCGATGGTGGCACGCACGTCGGCTAACGCATCGTGTGCGCCGACATGCTCGATGCCGTTGGCCGCGGTCAGATGTTCCAGCTTGAAACTCGGGGCGCCGTCGTCGCGTTTTGGCCACTCGATGCCCTCGGGGCGCAGCGCATGGAAAGCCCGCACGACGTCGATCAGATCCCAGCGCGAATTGCCGTTCTGCCATTCGCGCGCGTAAGGGTCGAACAGATTGCGGTAGAAGAGGTGACGACTGACTTCGTCATCGAAGCGCAGGCTGTTGTAGCCCAGCGAGCAGGTGCCGGGGACGCTCATCTCGGCCTGGATCCGCGCCGCGAACTCGACTTCCGGCAGCCCGCGGCGCATGGCCGCCTGCGGCGTGATACCGGTGATCAGACAGGCTTGCGGGTTGGGCAGATCGTCGTCGGCCGGCCGGGCATAGAGAGTCAGCGGCTCGCCGATTTCGTTGAAATCGGCGTCGGTGCGAATCGCCGCGAACTGCGAGGCGCGGTGCCGGCGTGGGTCGGCGCCGAAGGTCTCGTAGTCGTGCCAGAGAAAAGTGGTCTCCGCCTGGGCCATGTGGCTCTCCGCCTGCTGCGCAAAGGGCCAAGCCTAGCACAGCCACCGGCACGACTCATGTCGATGGCGCGCTCAGCGCTTGCCGGCGGCCTTGGCCTCGGCTTCATTGGGCAGCGTGACGTTCAGCTCGAGCACCGAGCAGTCGTTGTCGCTATCGAGACTGATGTTGATCGCATCCTGCTCGACCTTGACGTAGCGACGGATGACTTCCAGCAACTCCTGCTCGAGCATCGGCATGTAATCCGGCTGCCCACGATGGCCGCGCTGATGCGCCACGATGATCTGCAGGCGCTCCTTGGCGACCGATGCGGACTTCTTGCGCTCGCCCTTGAGAAAATCGAGTAGTTTCACCGACGGCCTCCCCCTCCGAACATGCGTGCGATCAGGCCTTTCTTCTGCGCCGACTGAAAGCGCAGCGGCACATCTTCACCCATCAGACGGGAGACAGTGTCGGCATAGGCCTGACCGGCATCGCTCTTGTCATCGTGAATGACCGGAACGCCCTGGTTGGAAGAGCGCAGCACCGCCTCGGACTCCGGAATCAGGCCAACCAGGTCGATCGCCAGGATCTCGCGAATGTCATCGAGGTTGAGCATGTCACCGTCATCGACCCGGTTCGGGTTGTAACGGGTGATCAGCAAGTGCTCCTTGATCGGATCGCGATTCTGCTCGGCGCGGCGCGACTTCGAAGAGAGCAGACCGAGAATACGATCGGAATCGCGGACCGAAGAGACTTCGGGGTTGGTCACGACGACCGCTTCGTCGGCGAAGTAGAGCGCGAGCTGAGCACCACGCTCGATGCCCGCCGGCGAATCGCAGATGATGTAGTCGAACTCATCGGCGAGGTCGGCCAGCACTTTCTCGACCCCTTCCAGCGTCAGCGCGTCCTTATCCCGGGTCTGCGAAGCGGGAAGGATATGCAGGTTCTCGGTGCGCTTGTCGCGGATCAGCGCCTGCTTCAGCCCGGCCTCCCCCTGGATCACGTTGACCAAGTCATAGACCACGCGTCGCTCGCAGCCCATGATCAGGTCGAGATTACGCAGACCCACATCGAAATCGATGACGACCGTCTTGTTGCCGCGCAAGGCCAGCCCCGTGGCAATGGCCGCCGCACTTGTCGTTTTACCGACGCCACCTTTACCGGAGGTTACAACGATGATCTTGGCCAAGATGAACTTCCTGTTACCCGATAAGTGTTGATCGCTCCCGCGCCGTTCAGGTCAGCGCCGAGATCCTGAGTTGGTCTTCCTTGAGCTGCACCTGCACGGCGCAGCCGAGCATCTTCGGGTCGATATCCTCGAGCCGTTTGTAGGTCCCCGCCACGGAAAGCAGTTCGGCGTGCAAGTCGTTGCAGAAGATTCCCGCTTCGCGATCGCCGTGGATGCCGGCCAACGCGCGCCCGCGCAGCGGACCATAGACGTGCACGCTGCCCGCGGCGAGCACCTCGGCACCGGGGTTGACCGCACCGATGACCACGAGATCGCCCTCCGGTGCCGACACCTGCTGGCCGGAACGCACGGTACCGCGATAAATGCGCCCGCCCGCCTGCCCGGCAGATTCGGCCGGCGGAACGGGCAGTTCGGCCTCGATTTCGGCTGGCGCAGGCTGGGTCTGGGGGGCGCGAGTCTCGACCGCCCGCGGCCGGCTCTCCTGCGGCGGAAACCAGCCCAGTCCCAGGGCCCACGCCGACTGTTTGACAGGGTCGGGCCCGCCGCGCACGGCCACCGGCAGCAGCTTGTGCGCCCGGCACACGGCACAGATTCTTTCCAGCGCCAAGTGCGGCTCGTCGATCTGCTCCACGCTCAGCACGACCGGCGTATGCTGAAAGAAGGCTGGCGCCTGGCTCACCTTGCCGGCGAGCTGCGCGCGAATACGCTCCGGGTCGCCGCTGGCCAGCTCCATGACCGTCATCGGCAGCATGCCGCCCTTGAAGGTGAAGGCGATATCTGCCGTATCCCTGTTGAGACTCATCACCGAACTCCGCAGCGAGAAAATGGGTGGCCCCGGACCATGACGGGTCCACAAGCGGCCTGCAGCGCATGCAACGCATCGAGCGAATCCGATACCTCGGCATGCATGAGCACAATCGATAGTGGTCGACTCCGCTCACCACGCTCGGGGCGGAAGTGTCATGCCAGTGACCCGCCCTGCGCGATACAGTTAGGCCCTAAGCTATGCGAGGGCGACCGTCGCTGCAACCGATCATACGGTCAGGTCGACCTTTTGTCAGGTGTCTCCATGGGCATACACATCGGGCCTGCAGGCTTTTATCGTCGGTCATCAAATGGTTAGATAGACAGTTGCCGTCGAGCTCCCACCGGCGTGGGACCGACCACCGCCAGCTCGTCGTAATTTCAGGATGCCATACCGGCCATGCCAGGACTCTTTCAACGCCTGTTCTCTTCTCGTGGGCGCCGCGCGCGCTGGCAGCACGAAGACCCTACCGTCCGTGCCCGCGCCGCCGCCCAGCTCGATGCCAACGACCATTCCGCGCTGGAAGCGCTCGCCGGCGACGACGACGCCCGGGTCCGCGAAGCGGCTCTGGCGCGTATCGACGACCTCGACCGCGTGTTTGCACTCCATCGCCAGTCGCCCTGCGAGGAGTCGCGTCAGCGACTGACACAGCTTCTGACCGGCCGCAGTGAGCACAGTCGGGATCTCCAATCTCGGCTCGACTGGCTCGAGCGACGCAGCGCCGAATCCCCGCTCGACATCGCCCTCATCGAAGCGGTGATCGTCGATGGCGACAACCAGTCGCTGCGTCTCGCTGCGCTTTCGCTGATCGAGGACGAAGCCCACCTCGTTCGCCACGCCAGCGAGAACGGCATTAGTGCAGTGCGCCACGCCGCCGCCGAGCGAGTGACGTCGGAAGCGGGGCTGTCCCGGCTCGTCAAGCAGGCCCGTCGCGACAAGCAGGTCGCGCGCCTCGCCCGCGACCGCCTCGCCAATCTGCGCGCCGACGCCGAGCAGCAGGCAGCCGCCCATCTCGAGCGCGAGCGCCTGCTGACAGCGCTGGAAACGCAAGCCAATCGCCCGTGGGAACCCATGTTCGAGGCACGCCTCAAGCACTGGGTCGCGCAGTGGGAGGCGCTCGATGGCAGCGCTGAGACCGAGCAGCGCGAACGTTTCGACGCTGCCGTCACCCGCTGCCGCCAACGCATCGCCGAACATCTGCGTCATCAGCGCGAGAGCGAACGGCTCAAGCAGGAAAAAGCCGAAGCCCAGTCGACCCGCGAAAGCATTCTCGAGGCGCTGTCGCACGCATTGACAGTCGTCGAGTCGGCAGAGCGTCTAACGCCGGATGTCATGGAGTCGCTCGAGGGCAAATGGCAGCTGCAAAACGAGCGCTGGCAGGAAGTGTCCGACCGTTACGGCGTCAGCGACCACTACCAGCAGCGCTACGTCGAGCTCAACCAGCGCGCCCAGACGATCTGGCAGGCGTGGGAGCGCTGGCAGAGTGAAGCACCGGCACTGGAAGCAGCGATCGAACAGGATGCCGCCGTGGCGCCCGCGTTGAGTCGCCTGGACTGGCCCGCAGCGCTGCCACCCACCGATCTTTTGCTCGAGGCTCGGCGCCAGACGGCATCCGCCGCCGTGGCCAAGCCGACGCCAACGGATCTCGATGTCTCCCACGCCCAGCTTGAAGAGTGGTTAGAAGCCCTGGCCGGTGAACTCGATGCCGGCCGCTACCGGGGTGCCACCCAGCTTCATCGGCGCCTGCGCCAAGCGATCGGTGGTCAGGAGAGTTCGCTTCCCGAGGCGTTGCAGCAACATTGGAAGCAGCAGCATGCGCGGCTGGCCGAGCTACGCGACTGGCGCGGTTTCGCGGCGGCGCCGAAGCGGGAATCACTGGTTGCCGATATCGAGGCACTGGCCGAGGCGCGCGATCATAGCGACCCCAAGCGCCATCGCCGCCACCAGCAACTGGTTCGGGAATGGCGTCAACTCGGGGATGCCGCCGCCACCAAGCCGCTGGCCCAGCGTTTTCGCAGTGCATCGGATTCTCTTCATGACCAGCTAGGCGCCTGGGAGCAGGAGATCGAGGCTCAGGAGGCGCAGAACCTCGAAGCCAGGCAGGCGCTCTGCGAACAGCTCGAATCGCTGCTGGACCATCCTTCCGACGTGGCGGACCCGGATGGCCTGCGTCGCATTCGCGACGCCGCTCAGGAGCAGTGGGATCGGCACTGGCCCGTGCCAAGACGCCAGGCAGCCTCTACCGGACGTCGCTTTTCGCGCCTGCGTCAGCGGCTGCAGTCCCTGATCGACGAGCGCGCCGGCGACATCGCCAGCCGCAAGCGCGACCTGGTCCAACAGGCGCAGCAGTTGGCCGAAGACGACGGCGCCGCCGCCGAACGCGCCGAGCAAGCGAAGGCACTGCAGAAGCAGTGGCAGGCCCTCGGGCGAGCCCCCAAGGGCGTGGAGCAGGCACTGTGGCGGCAATTTCGCTCGCACTGCGACACCATCTTCGCCGCTCGCGAGAGCGTCCGGGGCGAACAGCGCTCGCGGCAGCAGCAGCGCTTCGAGGAGATGCAGGCGCTGATCGACCGCCTGGACGCCTGGCAGCCCGCCCGCGCCGCAGAACGCGACACGCTGGACGCGGCGCTCGCCGAGGCTCAGCGGCTGGCACCGCTACCGCGCGGTCGCCGCAGTGATGGCATGGAAAAGCGCTGGCAAGGCATCGTGCATGCCAGAGAGGTGACGCTCGATCGCCTGGCGCTGGTCGAGCAGGCCCGGCAGTGGCCGGCATATCGCCGATGGCTGGAGGCGGCAATCGACGGAGAGCCTCTCGACAGCTCATCGTTCGATGACGCTCCCGCCGACATTCGTGCCACCGTTTCCGCCCGATCGTCAGACAGTGACAGCGAAGCGGCCGCCGAGGACGCGCTCCAGCGCTGCCTGGTGCAGCTTGGCCTGCTCGCCGGCGAACCCATTCCCGAGTCGCTCGAGCCACTGCGGCTCGAAGTCCAGGTCGCGCGGCTCAACGATGGCCTGGGGCGTCCGCCGACACCGCCGGAAGAACTCGAACAGACGCTTCATCGGCTGTTGTCCGTCGCACCACTCTCCCGCGAGACCTGGGAACGCTACGCCAGCGCCTTCGATCACGTACTCGGAGAGATCGGGCAGGCTCGTCATGCCGACGATCACCAGCAACCTGTTGACAGCGTCTAATCCATCCGTATAATACGCCACACATTGATGCGGGGTGGAGCAGTCTGGTAGCTCGTCGGGCTCATAACCCGAAGGTCATCGGTTCAAATCCGGTCCCCGCTACCAAATTCTTTGACCGGTGCCTTCCCCAGGCGCCGGTTTTTTTTGCGTGTTGTTTTGTCTTGCGATTTCGCCTTTCGCCTGCGCTTTATTCGCCCATCATGGACAGTATGGCGTCACAGCGATTCAAAATGTTGGGTACACCTCGCCGAGCGACGAGATTTTTCTCTTGGGCCCGCATTACTCTAGCATGCCGAGTGTCCGTCTTCGGACCAGCTCATCCCTCACGCACACTCTCGAGCCACGCCCGGCACGAGCGGCTCGACGCGAGTTCGGCCAGCAGTCGGCGGGCCTTTTCTACCCGCTGATTCGACCAGCCAGCATCGAAGCAGAGCGATGCGAACTTGGCGTCGAGTTCGCCATCACTCAGAGGCAGCTCCGGATCGCCCTTTCGATCGGCCTGGAAGTGTGTGTGTCGTGCTCCATCACGAAAGCCGACGGTGACCCGCGCACTGCGACGCCTGGGGTAGGCAGCATCGATCTCGGCATCTACTGCCACATTGACTGCCGCCATCAGTCGCTTCACCAGAGGGTTGCCCAGACGCTCCGCAGCGAAGGCGCCACGCCCTGCATGCCCGGAGACCGCGGCATGGGCCACCGCGTATTGCATGCTGAAGCGCGCCTCTTCGGCGTCACGCGGCGTCGGCTTGTCCGTCATCTCTTGGGAGCGCTGGCTCGTGTACACCTCGATCGACGTGATCTGCTCGGGATCGAACCCGGGATCGGCGCGGAGCGCCAGCACGGCATCCACGGCGGAGAAGACCTGCCCGCAGCACGCGTGCCGCTTGAAGGTGATCTGTTCGATCCGGAAGCTGTCGTCGAATCGCTCGCCAAAGCGCGACCAGTCCGGCGAGCCCGCCATGGCGGCACCGAGACCGGCGCGCCCCTCGAGAATATCCAGCGCTCCCGTCATGCCGCGATGGGCCGCCAGCGCCGACCATACGCCGGTATCCGCGGCGTGTCCGGCATGCATCGGCTTGGTCATCGCGGTGGAGCGAAACGCCTGCTGCAAGCCGCCCGCGAACGACGCAGCCGTGGCCAGCGCATGCGCCATCATGGCCGCATCTCCCCCGAGCAGAGTGGCGCAGGCCGCCGCCGCACCCAGACAGCCCACAGTGCCGGTGGTGTGCCAGTAGCGATAATGCGCCGTTCCCAGGAACTCGCTCAGACGCGTCGAGACTTCATAGCCGACCAGCACCGCCCGGAGCAGATCGCGTCCGCTGGCGTCACGGTGCTCGGCCAGGGCCAGCGCCGCCCCGATGACCGGCGCGCCCGGATGGAAGAGCCCATCCCGATAGATATCATCGGACTCCAGCGCGTGGGCCGCGGTCGCGTGAAGCATCGCGGCGTCGCGTGGCGAGAGCATCGATGTCGAAGCCACCACACTATCGGGAGATGCCCCCAGGGCCAGCCTCAGACGAACAACGACCTCACTTTGCGCCCCCGCAATCGCACAACCGAACCAGTCCTTCATCACACGCTGGAGCGCCGCGCGGGGCCATTGGGCTTCCGGCTGCGCCGAGACCTCGAGGGCGAACTCGGCTAACTGCTCGCACACGAACATGGCGGACCTCTTCAACGGCAATGCGAAAACGCTATCGAGTATCCGCCAAAAGTCGAAGTCTCAGCAACCGCGCGACTTCAGGTCACCGCGGGTCGAGACCGAGCGAGCGTCATCAGCTCGTCCAACTGACGCAGCAACGGCTCGACAGAGTCGAGCGTCTCCAGAGCCAGCACCTGATCGCACAGCCGCTGTACCTCGCCCGGCGCCTCCATCCAGGCGCAAAGCGCCGTTGCCTTATCGACTAGCTCCTTCTCCTCGACCGGCCTGGAGGGATCACCTTTGGGGGCATCGCAGGCGCCTCGCAATAGCCGCCCATCGTCGAGTTCGACCTCGACGACCGCCGGCGTGCTCTGGGGGTATCGCTGCGTCATCGCGTCGTCGGCAGCGATCTCGACGCGCCGGCTGAGATTCAGCGTTTCCAGGTCGCTCAACGCCCCAGGGGCCAGCTCGGCCTGAGTCATACGCCCATTCTTGAGAATCGTGGCAATGATATAAGGCAGGCTGAACTGCGCGGCGACCATGCCGCTTTCCGCGGAGATCTGTCTGTCGAGCAACTGAGCGGAGAGTGCGTAGGTAGAGAGTGTCACCCGACGAATTCTAGAGAATTCTCCCTTGATCGAAGCGGCAACCTCGAGGGCCGCCTCGGCAGCAGCCTGTGCCTGACGGCAGATCGGATAGAACTTGAAGTAGGTTTCGGTCAGCGTCCAGCGCTGCTCCAGACCTTCACTCAGGCGTTCGAGAACCGGTTTGCCCGAAGTGATCTCGAGAAAGCCGCGTCCCCGAGACGATGAACCCTCTATCGGACAGCCGCCGAAGCCCATCTGCGCAAGCATCGCCGCCTCCACACCGGTTTTCGCCGCATAGCCCGTGTGTAGTGGCTTGGCGGGATATCCCGACCAGAGATTTTCGGCAGTCGAGACCGGCAGCAGAAAAGCCGCCGTCCCCAGGGCGCCTGCCTGCGTCGGCGCGTCAAGCCCGAGCAATGCGCCCGCTGCCGCCGCGCTGCCGACCGTTCCGGCCGTACCGTTGGGCATGTAACCGCTCGCCATGTGCTGCGGGTGCCCCGCCCAGGCAACCCGATGCGCGACTTCATACCCGCCGACCACGGCGGCGATCAGCGAGCGACCGCTGACAGGCCGGTGACCGGCAACGGCCAGCGCCGCCGGGATGACCAGGCAGGCGTGAATGCCTCCGAAACGCCAGCCATCCTGCAGCTCGAGCATATCCGAGAGGGTGCCCAGAACGAGCGCCGTCATGGCTGGCGTAGCTCTATCCACGGCGGCAAAGCGATGTGCGCCGAGCGTCGTCGGCATGTCCAGCAATTGGCGAGACGGCGGCAGCGCGACGGCACCGAGAATGACGCCAAGCGTGTCGAGAATCGCGTGTCGGGCCCGTTTCACGACTTCCGTAGGTAGCGCCTCGAAGTCGAGCTGGCTGACGAAGGCACCGAGCTTTGCGGTATGGTCGCTCGAGGCGTGGTTATCATTGTTCATGGCCTCACTCCTTGATTGTCGATCCTGCCTAATAGGCTTTCTTTTCCAGCCGGTTGAGTATCTTGACGATGGGCAGCAGCAACACGATATAGATCAGCGCGGCAGCGATCAGCGGCGTCGGGCTGTAGGTATTGCCCTGAGCGATTCGCGCCATGCGCAGAAGCTCGGGCAGCGCCACGACGCTCGCGATCGACGTGACCTTGATCGTCTCCAGAATGTTGGTGATCAGGTCCGGCGCCATGTTGCGCACGGCCTGAGGCACGATGATGTGTCGCATCACCTGCAGAAACGACAGTCCGGTCGAGCGCCCTGCTTCGATCAGCCCATACGGAATACTGCCGATGCCGGCACGAAAGACTTCGGCGAAGTAGCTGGAGGTGTTCAGCGTCAGCGCCAGCACGACCGCACTGCGCGTGCCGATCTCGATACCGAAGAACGGCAGGCCGTAATAGATCAGGATCAGCAGCACCAGCGAGGCGAACGAGCGAAAGAAGTCGACGTAGATGGTGAGGAAGAGATTGAGCCAACGATTGCCGGCCGCGCGCGCGCAAGCGATCAGCAGCCCGACGCCGACACCCAGCGGAACGATCATCACCGACAGCAGCAAGGTCTCTTTCAGACCATTGAGCAGCATCGGATAGATGGCCGCCATGATGTCCAGATTGAAAAACGTGTTGAGAAATCCGTTCATGACAGCCTCTTCATTTCGCCCACTGACTGCGGCTTTCGACCCATTTGCTCATCAGCACCAGCGGATAGATCATCAGCAGATAGCCGATTGCCGCCATCATCAGCGGCGTGGTGTTGGCGACATCGCTTTGCACGGTGATCGCCGTTCCCAGCAGCTCGGGTACGGCAATCGCCGAGGCGAGCGCGGTGTTCTTGGTGATCGCGATCAGACGGCTGGTCAGCGGCGGAATGGCGATACGCACTGCCTGGGGCAGCACCACCGACTTCATTGTGGTGGCGAAGGTCAGCCCCGTGGCCCGCGCGGCCTCGAGCTGCCCCTTGCTGATGGCGCAGATGCCAGCCCAGAAGATCTCCTCGGCGAATGCCACCAGCACCAGCGATAGCGAGAACCATGCGACCACGAAACCGCCGAGCCGGAGCCCTACATACGGCAGGCCGAAATAGAGCAGAATGATCAGCACCAGCGGCGGCAGCGCGCGAATGACATCCACGCTCTGCTTGATCAAGACATTGAGCGGGCGGATGCCGATCGAGCGGATCAGCGCCAGCAGCATGCCAACGCCGACACCGGTCACGATGACCAGCAGCGCCAGCCACACCGTGCGGAAAAAACCGACCAGGAGCGTCGGGCCATACTGGGCCATGATGGCCCAGTTGAAGAAGTTTTCGATAAAGGCATGCATGGTAGAGTCCTTCTGACGACGCGCTCAGGAAGCCGAGCAGTCATGCTCGTGCGGCGTGTCGTCGTAGCCTTCGAACCCCGGCTGGCCGTAGCCTGGCTGGCTATTGACCGAGACGCTGTCCGCTTTCGGCGTGATGCCGGTCCAACGGGTGAATATTGCCTTGAGTTCGCCGTCGTCCTTCATGCACTCGAGCGCGGCGTCCAGCCGATTTCGGAGTTCGGGGTTGTCGTTGTTGACGGAGTAGGCGTAGACGCGCCCGCCGCCGGTGGTGAAGTCGGACACGGCAAGCAGCGGATTCTGCAAGGCGATCCAGCCGGCCGCGCTCTGGTACATCATGTAACCATCGGCCTGGCCGGTGATGACCGCCTGTACGGCATCGGATGCCTTGTCGTACTCGGCCAGCGTCAGGTCGTACTGTTGGCTGTGCTCGCGGATCCAGTTGCCCGAGCTGCTCCCCTTGTTGATCGCAAGCGTCATACCCTGGAGATCGGAAGCCTTGGTGATCTCGCCGGCGGACTTCTTGACCAGTACCGCGTCGGTCGCATCACCGTAGCCCTCCAGGAACAGCATGTTGCCGGCCCGTTCGGGCGTGACCGCTGCCGCCGATAGCACGATATCGAACTTGCCGGCGTTCAGACCGGCGAACGTCGTCGACCACGGCTGATCGATCACCTTGATATCGATGCCGGAGTATTTCGACATTCCCTTGGCAATATCGATATCGATCCCCTCCAGCGAACCGTCGTTGGAGACCATCGAGTAAGGGGCGTAGCCGACGTCGGAGGCGGCGACGACAGACTCCTGTGCCAGCGCGAGTGGTGCGCCAAGACAGCCGGCGATGGCGGATATCCACAGTGTCTTTTTCATGGGAGAACTCTCTTGTCGTTGTATTCTTAGATCTCGTATTCCACTTCACTGCCACGACGGGAGTCGTCGACTCTCGTCGCTTTCTGCTCATGCATCGTTTTGCGCCACGCCGATCAGCCGGCGTAGCTCTCGCGCTGGGAGGCGATATCGCGCAAGACCGCTTGCCAGGCCGGCTCGATCCAGGGTGCATAGCCACCATCGTCGTACTGCGACGCGACGTGATCGCGCACCGATTTCGGCGGCCAGATCAATTCCGCCCCACCGCTTTGCGCCGCGAGCTGCGCCTGACAGGCCCGCTCGAGAAAGTAGATCTGGTCGAACGCTTCCGGGATGGTGCGCCCGCCGACCAGCAGTCCGTGATTGCGAAGGATCATCGCCTTGTTGGTGCCGAGATCCCGTGCGAGCCGCTCGCGCTCCTCATGATCCGTGGCGATCCCTTCGTAACCGTGATACGAGAGCCGACCGTGAAATTTCAGCGCATGCTGGGTGATCGGCAGCAGGCCCTGCTTCTGCGTGGAGATCGCGATGCCCGCAGCCGTGTGCGTATGCACGATGCAGGTCAGATCCGGACGCGCGTGATGCAGCGCGGAATGGATGGTGAATCCTGCCGGGTTGATGACGCCGCCGCCGGCGCCCTTCTCGATCACGTTGCCGTCCAGATCGACCTTGACCAGGCTACTGGCGGTCACTTCGCTGAACAGAAGCCCGTAGGGGTTGATCAGGAAATGGTGCTCGGGCCCGGGTACGCGCGCGCTGATGTGCGTATAGATCAAGTCCGTCATGCGCAGATGCGCAACCAGGCGATATAGCGCCGCAAGCTCGACCCGTACTTCAGCTTCGCTTTTGGCGTCGTGACGTAGATGCTCCGGAATCATGTCAAAGCTCCCTGTCTGCCGTTCAGCCCGAAATTCGGGCGAGGAAGTCGCGTGTGCGAGGATGCTGCGGATTGTCGAACAGTTCGTTGGCGGTGTTCTCCTCGACGATGTTGCCGTCGGCCATGAACACCACCCGATCCGCGGCTTCCTGGGCGAAGCGCATCTCGTGGCTGACCACGACCATGGTCATGCCCGCCTGACGCAGTTCACGCATGGTGTTGAGCACGCCGCCGACCAGTTCGGGGTCAAGCGCGCTGGTCGGCTCGTCGAACAGCACCACGCGTGGCTCCAATGCCAGCGTCCGGGCGATCGCCACGCGCTGCTGCTGGCCGCCGGAGAGCTGCGAGGGGTAGTGATCGACACGCTCGCCAAGCCCGACCCGCTCGAGCATGGTGATACCGATCTCGCGCGCCTCGGCTTTGCTCTTTCCCTGCACCTTGCGCAGCGCCAGCATCACGTTCTGCAGCGCCGTCATGTGCGGATAGAGATTGAACGACTGGAACACCATGCCGATCTTGGTGCGGATCTGATTGATGTCGACGCGCGGCGAGAAAATGTTCGTGTTGTCGAACAGGATGTCGCCGGAAGTCGGCGTTTCCAGTCGATTGCAGCAGCGCAGCAGCGTGCTCTTGCCGGACCCCGAGGGGCCGATCAGAAACACCATCTCCTGGGGCATGACGCGCAGCGTCACGTTTTTCAGAATTTCGTTGTCGCCGAACGACTTGGAGATACTCACCAGTTCGAGCAGCGGTCGTCCCGACCGGTGTTCCCCGGTCGGGGTCGCGACTTGTGCCATGGACGTCATCGATGTCTCCCGCTTACTGGCAGTCGAGGTCGTGCTCGGTGTCGTCATAGCCGGGGAAACCGGGCTGACCGTAGCCGGGATAGATGGTATTGACCGCACCATCGGCCTTCGGCTCGAGACCGGTCCATTTGGTGTAGAGCTTGGCCAGCGTACCGTCGTGTTTGAGGCACTCGATCGCCGCATCGACCTCGTCACGCAACGCCTCGTCATCTTTACGGAACGAGTAGCCGTAGACTTCGCCGTTATCGATCACGTAATCGGATACTGCCAGCAGCGGTGAGCGATTGGCGGCATCGCCGGCAGAGGCACTGTAGACCAGCGCGGCATCGGTCTGGCCGCTGGCGACCGACTGGATGGCATCGCTGTTCTTGTCGTAGCGATTGATTTTCCAGCCGTACTGGTCCTGGCGTTCGGTCAGCCAGCGATCGAACAGATTGCCCTTGTTGACCGCGATCGTTTTACCTTTCAGATCGTCGGGAGACTCGATCGTCGCGTCGCTTGCACGCTGCACGAACTGGTAGGTGGCATCTCCATAGGCCTCGGCGAACAACATGCCGTCGGCCCGATTCTTGGTGATCATGGCAGCGGAAAGCACCATGTCGAACTTGCCCGAGTTGAGTCCGGCATACGTTGTCGACCACGGCTGGTCGATGACATCGATCTTGCGTCCAATCTGCTTGGAGATCGCCTTGGCGATATCGATGTCGTAGCCCTGGTAGCTACCGTCATTGCCGACGGTCGCGAACGGCGGGTAGCCGACGTCGGACGCGGCGCGGATCGGCGACTGATCCTGGGCCAGCGCTTGCCCGGCGATCGCGGTGCCGCCAACGATCAGCAGTGAAGAGATCAGGGTACGAGTTTTCATGGGGCTTTCCTTGTAGTTGTTGATTTCACAAGCAATTATTGATTTCACACGCAGTTGTTGATTTCACGAAAACAGTCGATGTCACACTTGGCTTGATAAGCGAGATCATCCGGTCGGGTGATCCGGTTTGTCGGTGATCGAATCACGACCCCTGAAGCGATGCTCCATGAACGCGAGGCAGTAGGGAGCGACCAGGATCAGCCCGGTCAGCCGCAGCAGGTGGTGGAAAGTGACGAACAACGGGTCGATGTCGAGCGTCACGGCGAGAATGGCCATCTCGCCGATACCGCCAGGCGCCGATGCCAGTAGCGCCACCGGCAGAGGCACGCCGAGCAGCCAGTGCATCGCGAGTGCCGTGACACCGAGCACCGCCAACGTCAAAAGTGTCGCGACACCGGCATGAACGATATGACGGCGTAGCTGCGAAAGCGTCAGCCCGTAGAAGCGCGCGCCTATGGCGCTGCCCAACACCCAGAGCATGATGCTGACCGCCCAGTTCGCGGGATGAAATTGGACCAGTCCCGTTCCGCCAAGCGCCGCTGCGACGAGCATCGGTCCCAGCAGACCGGGAGTCGGCAAGCGCAGTCGCTTGGCCACTGCAATGATCAGTGGCAGCAGCAGGATCAACCACAGGCCATCAGGTGCCATATGGCTGCGGACCAGATCGGGATCATGTGCCCACCAGACGAAGAGCGGCGGCAGTGTCAGCACGACCAGCAGCGCGCGCAGCGACTGCGCAATCGCGACTTGCCGCGGATCGCCACCGGCCTTCTCGCCCATCAGGATCATGGCGGTCATCGCGCCCGGCGCCGAAGAGAACCAGGCACTGGTGCGTGTCATGCCACAGCGGCGATACCACATCGATCCCACCGTCGTGGCCACTGCCAACCCGACGATCAGCACCGCAGCGGAGGTCATCCAATGGCCGATCTCCGAGAACAGACCCGGTGTGACCTGACCGCCCAGCACCAGACCGAGTACCCCCAGAAAGAACTGGCGAAAACTCTCGGGAATGCGCACCTGCACGCCGCGCATCGCCGCGATCAGATTGACGACCAGCGGCCCCAGCATCCAGGCCAGTGGCAGGTTCAGCGCGCTGAAACCCACACCGCCAATCGCGCCGATCGCCAGCGACAGCACGATCGATCGACTCTGGCGGATTCGGCCGGGAGAAAGCTGCTCGCGGATTCGGGCCAGACGGGTCGCGGCAGACATCAGGCTTCGACGCGTTCCTGAACCTGACACACTTTCTCGACCACGCGCTCGAGCACGTCGAGCCCCTCGTCGAGCAGAGACTCCGAGATCGTCAGCGGATGGAGGAAGCGGATCACGTTTCCGTAGAAACCGCAGGCGAGTACCAGAAGGCCTTGCGTCTTGGCCGTTCGCAGCACCGCGAGCGCGAGTTCCGGGGCGGGCTTTCCGGTCTCGTCGAGAAACTCGATCGCCCGCATGCTGCCTTTACCGCGGACTTCGGCGATCTGAGGCACGCGAGACTTGAGCTGCTCCAATCGCGCCGCCAGCCGTTCTCCGAGCTGATTCGAGCGCTCGACCAGCTGCTCTTCCTCGATCACGTCGAGCACCGCATGGCCGGCGGCAATACCCAGCGGATTGCCGGCGTAGGTGCCGCCCATGGCCGCAGGCGCCGGTGCGTCGAGCATCTCGGCACGGCCGCAGACCGCGGAGAGCGGCACGCCGCCGCCAAGACTCTTGGCCAACGTGGTCAGGTCCGCCGAAACGCCGTAATGCTCCATCGCGAACAGCTTGCCGGTGCGCCCGAAGCCGGTCTGGATCTCGTCGGCGATCAGCACGATGCCATGCTCGTCACAGATGGCGCGCAGCGCCTCGACGAAGGCCGGTGGCGCCGGCACGAATCCGCCCTCGCCCTGAATCGGCTCGAAAAGAATGGCGGCGACGTCCTGCGGATCGACCTCGGTCTTCATGACGCGTTTGAGGTCCTCGATCGCACGTTCGGCGGAAATGCCGTGGAGCGCGTTCGGGAACGTCGAGTGATAGATCTCGCCCGGAAACGGCCCGACGTCCTTGCGAAATGGCATCGCCTTGCCGGTCAGCGCAATACCCAGCGACGTTCGACCGTGGAAGGCACCGGAGAAAGCGATGACGGCACGCCGCTTGGTGTAGGTGCGCGCGATCTTGACCGCGTTCTCGACCGCCTCGGCGCCGGTCGAGAAGAAGATGGTCTTCTTGGCATGCTCGCCCGGCATCGACGCATTGAGGCGCTCGGCAAGCGTGATGTAAGAAGTGTAAGGAGAGTTATGATAGGCGGTATGAATAGCGCTATCGAGCTGCGCCTTGATCGCCTCGACCACTTTCGGATGACGATGACCGACGTTGTTGACGGCCACACCGCTCATGAAATCGATGTAGCGGTTGCCTTCGATATCCCAGATTTCGGCATTCTCGGCGCGATCGACGTAGAGATCGAACTTTACTCCGACACCGCGGGCCGTCGCAGCCTGTCGGCGCTCGCCCCACTCTGCATTGGTACTCATCTCGCTACTCCTGTGTTCTTGTGCTGGTATTGCATCGAACCCTGGTTTCTCCGGACTCGCCGGGCGGTTCAGCTGCCGTAGCCGTAGCGCTCGCGCGCTGCCGATTCGCTCACGTAGCCTTCGTCGATATCGACCTGGATCTTTGCCGGATCGCGTTCGCTGACAGCGCCGTAACCGCCGCCGCCGGCGAGACGCAGGCTCAGCACGTCACCGCGTTTTAGCGTGCAGGTCTCCTTGGAATGGAGCTCACGCGCTTCGCCGTCGGGATTGAGAATCGAGGACGCCAACGCGCCCGATTCGGCACCGAATAGCCCGTAGGGCGCGCGCGCATGGCGGTCGCCCAACAGGGTCAGCGAGACTTCGCCGGTGCGGATTTCGAGATCCTTGCGCATGCCGCAGCCGCCGCGATACTTGCCGGCACCGCCGGAGTCGGGAATCAGCTCGAGCCGCTGGATCTTGATCGGGTTGAACGCTTCGTGGATCTCGACCGGGATGTTGGCGCAGTTGATCACCGGCGCCAGCGCTTCGACACCATCGGCGTGGCTGCGCGCGCCGTAGCCGCCGAAGATCAGGTCGTAGTAGATGAAGGATTCACCGGTGCGCTCGTCCACGCCGCCGATGATCGGATTGCTCCAGTGCGAGAAGCCCCCCATCGCGCGCTCCTTCAAGAGCGGTGCCAGCGCGCCATTGATCGCTTCGAAGATGCGCACCTGGATTGCCGCGCGACCGCCGCTCGGCGCCGGGAACACCGGGTTGAAGAACGAGCCCTCGCGCCCGACGACGGAAACCGGCCGAATCGAGCCGGCGTTCTGCGGCATGAACGGGTCGGTAAACGCGCGCACGGCGAACATCGCATGCGCCCGAGTGAAGTTCATGTAGGCGTTGATTGCCGCCGGCACCTGATCGCTGCTGCGGGAGAAGTCGACCTTGACCGCTTCGTCCTCGATGATCACATCGACCGCCACTCGGATCGGCTCACCGCCAATCTCGTAGCTATCGAGGGCATCCTCGAACGACCAGGTACCGTTGGGAATCTCGCGAATCAGGTCGCGAACGGTCTTCTCGGAGCGAGTCAGAATTTCCTCGATTCCGGTCGCCACGTCCTCGACACCGAATTTCTCGAAGATCGTCCGCACCCGCAGCGCGCCGATGTGGTTGGCGTTGCGCTGGGCGCTCATGTCGCCGCGCAGATGCTCCGGCAGGCGCACGTTGGCGCAGATCATGCGCATGATCTGCTCGTCGAACTCGCCGCCGCGAATCACCTTGGTCGGCAGGATACGGATGCCTTCCTGATAGGCCTCGGTGACGCCGAGCACCTTCTGCGAACCGGGCGCGGCGCCGCCGACGTCGATCTGATGCGCGATATTGACCACGAAGCCGACCAGCTCGTCGCGGAAGAACACCGGCGAGACGAGATAAAAGTCGGGGAAGTGACCCGAGCCCATCGCCGAATCGTTGAGCAGCACGCCATCGCCCGGCTCGAAGGTCTCCAGCGGGTAGTAGTCGAGCACGCTCTTGACCACGAACGGCATGGCGCCCATGTGTCCCGGCGTGAAGTTGCCCTGGGCGACGAGCTGACCTTTGGCATCGAATACCGCGGTCGAGAAGTCATCCGCCTCGCGCACGGCCTGGGAGTGCGCCGTCTTGCGCAGCGTGCTGCCCATCTCGTCGGTGACCGAGACGAAACTGCCCCACAGAAGCGACAGCGCGATCGGATCCAGCGTCCGGTTATTGGGGTTGTTGGCGCTCATGCCTGGGTCTCCACTGCGATATCGATGACCAGATTGCCGTTGGCGCTGACGTGAACGCGGTTACCCGGCGGGATGACCACGGTCGACTCGGACTCCTCGACGATGGCCGGACCGTCGATACGTACCTCCGGGGTGAGCGAGCGACGACGATAGACCGGGGTATCGACGTAGCCATCGCACTCCGGGAACCACGCCCGGCGATGCTTCACCGCCTGGACTTCGTCGGCCTCCGGCGTCGGCGCCCGACGCGTGGTCGGTGCTCGGGTGACCGTAAGGTGCCAGTCGGTAATCTCGATCGGCGCTTCGGCCTCGTCGTAGCCGTAGCTCTGACGATACTGGCGTGCGAAGTTGTCACGGGTGAGCGCTCGATCGAGCGTGTCGCCGGCGAACGCCAGTTCGGCCCGCAGCTCGAAGCCCTGGCCGCGATAGCGCAGGTTGGCCGAGAACCGATATTCGAGGCCGTCCGTTTCCAGCTTGGCGACATCATCGGCCGCCCGCGCCTTGAGCTCGGCCACCACCGCGGCGACATCCGCGTCGCTGGCCTGATCGAGAATCATCAGCTTGCTGGTGGAGTAATCGAGACGCGGCTCGGCCACCAGCAGCCCCAGCGCGGAGCCGACACCGGCACCGACCGGGATGATCACACGAGAGATCCCGACCGCCATCGCCAGGCGTACGGCGTGCAGCGGGCCCGCGCCACCGAAGGCGACCATTGCGTACTGACGGGGGTCGCGGCCACGCTCGACGGAAACGATGCGCGTGGCGCGCTCCATGTTGGCATTGGCCATGGTGTGGATACCCCAGGCCGCCTGTTCGACGCTCAACCCCAGTGGTTCGGCGACGTGACGACGAATACCGTCTGCCGCCTCGCTGCTCTCGAGCGACATCGCCCCGCCGTTGAAGTAGCCCGGATCGAGATAGCCCAGCACGAGATTGGCGTCGGTCACGGTCGGCCGCTCGCCACCGTTGCCATAGCAGATCGGCCCGGGATTGGAGCCGGCGCTCTCGGGGCCGATCTTCAGAAGCCCCATATCGAGATTGGCGATACTGCCACCGCCGGCACCGATCTCGAGCAGTTCGATCGCCGAGATGTTGAGCGGCAGACCGCTGCCCGGCTTGTAGCGCAGCTGATCGACCTCGAAGGAGGAGAGAATCGCTGGCTCGCCGCCGTCGATGGCACCGAGCTTGGCCGTCGTCCCGCCCATGTCGAAGGAGAGCACGTGGTCGCAGGACTCCTGACGCCCGATCTCGGCACACATCAATACGCCCGCTGCCGGTCCCGACTCGACGATATTGATCGGCTTCTCGGTCGCGATCGCCGGTGTGATGAGACCACCGTTGGATTGGATGACGGAGAGCGGTGCGTCGACGCCGATGGCCGAGAGCTCGCGGCGCAGCGTGTCGACGTAGTGCTTCACCATCGGCTTGACGTAGGCATCCGCAACCGTGGTGCTGGTGCGCTCGTACTCGCGAATCCGCGGCGAAATGATCGACGAACGAGTCACCGCCAGCGCCAGGCCACGTTCGGCGATCCGCTCGGCAATTTGCGTCTCGTGAATCGGATTGACATAAGCGTGCAGCAGGCAGATCGCCACCGCCTCGTAACCACGCTCTACCAGCGTGTCCAGCACGTCATCGAGGGCATCGACGACCAACGGCGTCTCGATGCTGCCGTCGAACAGCACTCGCTCGTCGATCTCGAAAATATCGCGACGGGCGATCAGCGGTTCCGGCTTGTCGAGATGCAGATCGAAGGTCTCGTAGCGTTTCTGGCGCCCGATCAGCAGGATGTCGCGGAAGCCCCGCGTGGTGAGCAGCGCGGTGCGCGCGCCCTTGCGTTCGATGATGGCGTTGGTGGCAATCGTGGTTGCGTGCAGCACCGCCTCGATCTGCCCGGGAGCCACATCGTGCTGCTCCGTCAGTTGCCTGACACCCTTGAGCACGGCCTCGGCCGGCGCATGATGGGTAGATAGAATCTTGGCAAAGTGACGCTCGCCGGACTCGACGTGCTCGAGCACGAAGTCCGTGAACGTACCGCCGATATCGAAGGTAATCCGGTACATGTCGCTGGTATCCGCTTGTTCTTGTAAAGGCCCCTGCCTCGGCCACTGGGCCGGGGCTGCCGTTCGGTCGCCGCCGCTCAGCGCCGGACGAAGGGGTTGGCAACCTGCAGATCGCTGGAGATCCAGACACACTTGGTGTCGAGATACTCGCGAATCGCATCCACGCCGGATTCACGTCCGATGCCGGACTGCTTGAACCCGCCGAACGGCGAGGTATAACTGGTCGCCCGGTAGTTGTTGACCCAGACCGTGCCGGCCTTGACCCGCTCGACCATGCTCATGGTGCGATGGAGATCGCGCGTCCAGATGCCGGCGGCGAGACCGAACGACGTATCGTTGGCTAGCTCGACCGCGTGATCCTCGTCGGTAAAGGGCATGACCACCAGCACGGGCCCGAATACCTCTTCCTGGGCGATGCGCATCTTCGGCGTCACGCCGGTGAAGATGGTCGGCTCGACGAACTGCCCCGCGCCAAGCTCGGGGCGCGAATTGCCGCCCAGCGCGCAGTGAGCTCCCTCGCCCTTGGCGATCTCGATGTACTCCATGATCTTGCGGAACTGCCCCGGCGTGGCGATCGGCCCGATGCGCGTCTCGCTATCCAGCGGGTCGCCGAGCCGCGCGTCCGCGACGAAGGCGACGAGGCGCTCGACGAACTCATCGTGAATGCTTTCGTGTACCAGCAGGCGCGACCCGGCAAGACACGTCTGGCCCGAGGCGGCGAAGATACCCGACACCACGCCCTTGACCGCCTGTTCGATATCGGCATCGTCAAAGACGATCTGCGGCGACTTGCCGCCGAGTTCCAGCGTGACGGTCTTCAGATGACGGGCCGCCAGCTCGTAGATGCGTCGGCCGGCCTGATCGCCACCGGTAAAGCCGATATGGGCCACCTTGGGGTGGGTGACCAGCGGCTCGCCGACTTCATTGCCAAAGCCGGTGATCACGTTGACCACTCCCGGCGGAAAGCCGGCTTCCTCGAACAGCTTGGCAAACTCGACCATCGAGGCCGAGGTGAATTCGGAGGGCTTGACCACCACCGTGCAACCCGCGGCCAGTGCCGGCGCCAGCTTCCAGGTCGTCAGCGACAGCGGCGAATTCCAGGGCGTGATGATGGCCACGACGCCCTTGGCCTCGTAACGGGTGTAGGCAAAGACGCCTTTCTTGTCGGTAGGAATGACGCTGCTTTCGATCTTGTCCGCCAGCCCGCCGTAGTAGCGGTAGTATTCGGCGGTGTAGCGCACCTGACCGGTGACCTCGGTCGCGAGCTTGCCGTTGTCGCGCATTTCGATCTCGGCGAGCTGCGGCGCGCGCTCGACGATCAGATCCGCCAGGCGCATCAGGCAACGGCCGCGCTCACTGGCACTCATCTGTGACCAGGGTCCACTCAGGGCTCTGTCGGCGGCATCGACGGCCGTCTCGACATCCGCAGCGCTCGCTCTGGCGATCTCGGCCCAGGCTTCACCGTCGAACGGGCCGTGAGTCGCATACCACTGGTCTTCCACCGCTGCGCATTCGCGACCGTCGATAAAGACACCGTAGCGCGGCAGCGCATCGCCGGAAGCCGCTACGCGGCTGTCGGTAGCATCCGTCATGTTGTTATCCTTGGCTGATGACGTTTGATCCATTATTTGGATCTTTGTTCTAAAAATGACATTAAAGCTATATGAATATCGCCGTCAACACTCATTGCCAAGCAAACGCCTCGAAGGTAACGTGTAACAACGATTTCCATTCCTTGAAACATGCGTTCCACAAAAACGTGAGCTGCCGCACCGCCTGACGAGCGGTCAGACCATCACGTTCGAGGCGCGACAATTCATCTGCCAACCGCAAGGAGCCGGGATGTCACCCCACTACATGGCCTACCACTGGGGCCTTTACGAGGTCGAGAATGGGATGACGGATCGGGCCAGGCTGACGCCCTACCGCCATGACCCCGATCCATCGCCGATCGGGCCGGCAGCACTGGACGAGAGCGTCGACCGGGCGCGCGTGCGCCGACCGGCGGTGCGCAAGAGCTGGCTCGCCGCCCAGCGCGGGGCGCAGAGCGAGGCACTGCCGCGCGGCAAGGACCGCTTCGTCGAGGTGAGTTGGGAAGAGGCGATCGATCTCGTGGCTCGAGAGCTGACTCGCGTCACGGAGAAGTACGGCAGTGAGTCCGTCTTCGGCGGCTCCTACGGCTGGTCGAGCGCCGGGCGCTTTCACCATGCCCAAAGCCAGGTCCATCGATTCCTCAACCTCACAGGTGGCTATGTCAGCCACGTCGGCTCCTACAGCATGGGAGCCGCGCGCGCGCTGATGCAGTATCTGGTCGCACCGATGGATCAGCTGATGGCCGAGCACACGGACTGGCAGACGCTCGCCGAGCACACCGAACTGTTCGTCACTTTCGGCGGTGTCCCGGCCAAGAACGCCCAGATCAGCGCTGGAGGCACGGTCAATCACCGTATTCCCGGCGGCCTGCGCGCCATGCAGGAAGCCGGCTGCCGTTTCGTCAACGTAAGTCCGGTGCGTGACGACCTGGAGACCGGAGGCGCATTCGAGTGGTGGGCCATTCGACCCAATACCGATACCGCCCTGATCCTCGGTATCGCCCACACGCTGCTGGTCGAGGGGCGTTTCGATGCCGACTTCGTCGAGAGCCACTGCGTCGGTTTCCGACAGTTCCAGCGCTATCTACAGGGTGAACTGGACGGGGAAGTGAAGAGCGCGGCCTGGAGCGAGTCGATCACCGGTATCCGCGAGGCCGATGTCGTTGCACTGGCCCGCGACATGGCCAGCCACCGCACCATGATCAACATGGCATGGTCACTGCAGCGCGCCCATCACGGCGAGCAGCCTTACTGGGCGCTGGTCGCGCTGGCGGCAATGCTGGGGCAGATCGGTCTACCGGGCGGCGGATTCGGCGTCTGCTACGGCGCCGAAAATCTGATGGGAAGCCCGCATCGTCAGGTGAGAGGGCCGCGCTTCTCGCAAGGCATCAACCGCGTCAGCGCCTTCATTCCGGTGGCGCGCATCACGGATATGCTGCTGGAACCCGGCGCCACCTTCACCTACCAGGGGGGCGAGCACCGCTACCCCGACATTCGGCTGATCTACTGGGCCGGCGGCAATCCGTTCCACCATCACCAGGATCTCAACCGGCTGGTGCGCGCGTGGCAAAAGCCGGAGACCATCATCGTCAATGAGCCATTCTGGACCCCGCTGGCGAAGATGGCAGACATCGTGCTGCCGGCCACGCTGCCTTCGGAACGCAACGATATCTTCTTCGCCAAACGCGAACCGGCCGTCGCCTACATGAAGCAGGCGCGCGCCGTGGTCGGCGAGGCGCGCAATGACTATGACATCTTCGCCGCGATAGCCGAACGCATGGAGATTGCGGAGGCGTTCAGCGAGGGCCGCGACGCCGATGGCTGGGTACGACATCTCTACGAGGAGTGGCAGGTTGCCATGACCGAGGATGGCCTCGATGTCCCCGACTTCGAGAGTTTCATCGAACAAGGCCTTGTCGAGATTCCCGACGACGGCAAGCCGGTGATCATGCTCGAGGCGTTCCGTCAGGATCCTCTGACCTACCCATTGGCGACGCCATCCGGGCGTATCGAAATATCCTCGGAAACCATTGCCGGTTACGGCCTCGAGGATTGCCCCGGCTATCCGTGCTGGATGCCGCCGGCCGAGTGGCTCGGCGCGCCCGAAGCGGAACGCTGGCCGCTGCACATGATCTCGGATCAGCCCGCGCGGCGACTGCACAGTCAGTTCGACAACAGCCCGCATAGCCTGGCCGGCAAGATTCAGGGACGGGAGCCGGTCTGTATGCACCCGGACGATGCCCGAGCTCGAGGTTTGAGTGACGGCGATGTGGTCAAGCTGCATAACGCACGCGGTAGCTGCCTTGCGGGGCTCGTCGTGACCGATGGCATTCGACCTGGCGTGGTCAAGCTCTCGACCGGCGCCTGGTTCGACCCGACCAGCGACGACACGGCACTGGAAAGACACGGTAACCCCAACGTGTTGACGCTGGACATCCCGACGTCGAGCTTTGCTCAGGGGTGTAGCGCCCAGACCTGCCTGGTGGAAATATCGGCGTGGTCCGAGCCACTACCCGATATCCGCGCTCACGACCCGCCCGATGGCATTTCGAATCGCTAGTCAATCCCACGTTTTGGCGTCGTTCGAACTCGACGCGGCGCCGACTCAACGCAGACACCCGACATCATGGACAAGGTATTTCTCAAGGGACTCACGCTGCTGGAAACCATGGCGCTGAAAGAAGAGCCCGCCGGCGTGACCGAGCTCGCAGAGGAGCTCAACCTCAACAAGAGCAACGTGCATCGGTTGCTGCAAGCGCTAATGCATCACGACTTCGTGTACCAGGAATCCGCTTCCGGCCGCTATGCCTGCACCTTCAAGCTGTGGCAGCTCGGCTCGCGGATCTGGAGCAGAACCGACATCAAGCCGATCGCCAGACCCTACCTGATGAAGTTGCATAACGAGACATTGGAGACGGTGCACCTTTCGGTACGTCAGGGCACCGATGTCGTCTATATCGACAAGCTCGATTGCGCCTACGCGGTTGGCACCTTCACCACGCTTGGCGGACGCGCCCCGATGCACTGTGTCGCGACCGGCAAGGCGATCCTGATGGCACTCGACGAGAGTGAACTGGAAACGTTGCCGCTACCGTTCACCCGTCATACCGACAAGTCGCTGACCACGCTCGCCATGCTCCGGGCGGACCTGGTCAAAGCGCGCAAGCAAGGCGTTGCGTCCAACCGCGGCGAATGGAACGAGGGGGTCGGCGGTATTGCGGCGCCAATCTTCGATGCGTCGAACACGGTCTGCGCCGCCATTGGCCTCTCCGGTCCGCTAAGCCGACTGACCCCGGCACAGCTGCGCAAGCACACGCCCCTCGTCATCCAGGCGGCGAGGGATATCTCTCGTGATCTCGGCGCATCGACAGCCGGAGCCTGACATCGCGGGATCGCCTCACCGCGCCATCTGCGCGTCCTGTTCGACGCGCTTCTCGCCCGCACTCCCGGTCGGCTGCGCCATGCCGACCCGGCCGATGCCGGGGAGCTTGAGCGCCGGGGACTGGAAGTCGACGCCGACGGTCAACCCGAGCAGATCGAGTTCGACGCCTTCGTCCAGCGCGAACACCACCCCGAGAAGGCCGCCTAGAGAGAGCTGATAGCCGGTGTGCGACGGCGCCCTGGCGACGATACCGTCCAGCAGATAATCCTTGCCGATGGCGTTGGGCGGAAAATCCACGGAGAGCTCGGGCACCTGACGCACTACCCAGGCGATGAAGGTATTGCTGTTGGGTCCGGGCCAGATACGGTAGCGGTTCGCCTCGGGGTAGCGCGGCACGACGCGCTCGATGGTCTGAATCGCCCGCGCGGCACTGTCGCCACGGATGTCCGCCAAGAGTGTCGGCGGGTTGCCGTACCAGTTGCGATCCGGCGTAGCATAGCCGCTCTCGACCGTGGGCCGACGCCAACTCAACACCTGGTAGACACGATAACGGCTCGCGCCAGCAGTCTTGGTGGCAATCCAGGTATGCACGCCGAAGGCGCCACGCCACTCGAAGGTGCGCGCCGCATAGACCTGCACCACGGCCTGCGGCGTCCGGGCAGGATCGGGCGCCAGATCGGCGGACGTCCGATCCGCCGTCTGCCAGTTGGCGTGAAGCGGCACCTGCTGAGACGCCAGCATGTAGGCCGGCCCCAGCAGCAATGCAACAACCAGCGCCAGCAGTGCGACGGCGATCTTCAGAAACCGGACCAGCGCCCGGCGAAAGGCATTCAACGCGCATTCTCCTGTGATGATTTTTCCGGGGTGGCCGCAGCCAAGCGGGGTTGAATCCGGCGCTTGGGACCCACATTAACTTCGACAAATCCGCATCGGACATCAAGGGCTTTTCGCAATGGCTATCGTCGATCCGCGTACCGGACAACCGCTTTCCGGCCCCGAGACCAGTACCGCTACCACCCCCGGCGCTGGCGCCAGCGCCGAAGAGGTCATCGTCGACGTGACGATGGAAAATTTCCAGCAGGTCGTGCTTGAGGGTTCGATGCAGCGCCCCGTGCTGCTGCAGAGCTGGGCTTCCTGGTGCGAGCCGTGCAAGAACCTCAAGCCGGTGCTCGAGAAGCTGGCCACCGAGTACGCTGGCGCTTTCGTGCTGGCCCGTCTGGATATCGAAGCCTATCCGCAGATCGCCTCGCAGCTGGGTATCCGTTCGGTGCCGGACGTCAAACTGATCGCCCAGGGACAGCTGTACGACCAGTTCCAGGGCGCTCTGCCCGAAAGCCAGGTTCGCGAGTGGCTGGGCAAGTACATCGAAGCGCCAGACGGCGCTTCACAGAGCCCGGAAGAGATGGCCCAGGCGGCACTGGCAACCGGCGATACCGCCACCGCGCAGGCGATCTATCAGGAGCTGATTCAGCAGTATCCGGAACACGTCGACTACCAGATCGATCTGGCTGGCGTGCTGCTGGCTGGCGGTCAGGTCGAAGACGCCAGGCAGATTCTCGACGGCCTGCCGCCCGAACATCGCGACGCGCCCAAGGCACGCGGCGTGCGGGCTCGTCTGCAGTTTGGCGAGGAAGCGTTGAGTCAGGCCGAGATCGAGGCACTCGGCGAGCGTGACGACAGCGAAGCGACCTATCAGCGCGCGATGCGTCTGGTGGCCGACGGTGACTACGAAAACGGGCTCGAGGCCCTGTTGGCGCTGATGAAGGCCGATCGCGCCTATGGCGAAGACGCCGCACGCAAGGCGCTACTGCGCGTGTTCGACGCCCTCGGCGCCGATCATCCGCTGACGGTGACTTACCGGCGCAAGCTCTTCGCCATGCTCTACTGATCGAGCTTCGGCGGCGCCAGGCGCCCGGCTCGGTCACCGTCCGAGCCGGGCG
>NZ_BMZI01000003.1:305040-315695 GCF_014652715.1 Salinicola rhizosphaerae
TGCCGGCATGCCGAAGTTGAGCCTGACGAAACCCGGCCAGCCGAAGTCCGTGCCGTCCGACAGGGCAACGCGCGCTTCCTTCAGCAACCGCTGCTGCGGCGCATCGGCAAGCTCGCTCTGACGGAAATCGAGCCATGCCAGATAGGTCGCTTCCGGCGCGGATAGGGAGACGCCCGGCCACTGCTCGACGTGGGCCGCCACGCGTGCGAGGTTGGCGTTCAGCTCTTCGAGCAGCGCCAGGCGCCAGCTCTCACAGGCTGAATAAGCGGCGAGCGAAGCGGAGAGCCCGAGCACGTTGACACTCGGCAACAAACCAGACGCCGCAGTCTTGAAGCGTCGGCGCAGATCGGCGTCAGCGATGATCGCGCACGCAGAAGAGAGCCCGGCAATGTTGAATGTCTTCGAAGGCGCCCAGAGCGTGATCAATCGCTTCGCCAGCTGAGGGCAGCGCTGCCCCAACGGACGATGCGGCTCGTTCGGGTCGAGAATCAGGTCGCAATGCAGCTCGTCGGAGACGACGATCAGATCGTGACGCTCTGCCAGTTCGGCCAAGCCTTCGAGCTCGTCAGCGCGCCAGACCCGGCCGGTCGGATTGTGCGGATGACACCAGAGCAGTACCCGAGTGTTGGGCTTTATCGCCGCTTCGAGTCGCTGGAGATCCAGCCGCCACGGCTGCCCTGGTGAAGACGGCTCGGCGAGTTCGAACGTCTGCGCTTCCCGGCCGGTGTTCTTCGCCACGCTCAGAAACGGGGGATAGATCGGCGTCGCCGTCAGCACGCCCTGCCCCGGTTCGCTGAACGCCAGCGCTGCCAGATTCAGAGCCGGAACCACCCCCGGCACCCACAGCTGCCACGCTTCGTCGATCGCCCAGTCGTAATGATCGCGACTCCAGGCGCAGAGGGCGCGCTTGAGCCGGCTCGGTGTGTCGCCGTAGCCGAAGACACCGTGGTCGACGCGGTCGGCGAGCGCTTCGAGAATCGGCGGTGGCGAGCGAAAGTCCATGTCCGCCACCCAAAGCGGGAGCACGTCCTCGTCGTACTGCTGCCATTTTTTCGTCGGATGCTGGCGACGGTCGATATGCGTGGCAAAATCGAAGTTCACGATAATTCTCTCGTCATTGTTGATAGCAGGAAATTCATGGTCGAACGTTCGTCGCCCTCTCGATCCGCCACGCGCTCTTTCTACGCCCGCGTCGTCGCGGGCAGCTCGGCGCTGGTGGGGCACTGGCTGCTGCTGGGCCAGGCCGACCCCGATCGACTGGCTCTGATTCTGGCCGATACCGCACGCATCGCCAAACTGGGCGAGCCGGAATCGACCCCCGATGGTGCCACGCTGACAGCCTGGAGCGGTGATACCGCGCCGCCGCGCTGGGCGGCGAGGACCGCGCTGTTTCTGCTGATCCAGATGCCGGCAAAGCCGACACCGAGAACGGCTGACGAAGCCTGTGCGTGGGCTTACTGCTGGCTACACAATCGTGACTTCGACTCGCTGCTAGCCGCGCGGGCGGCGCTCCCGGCGCATCTGCGCGAGTCCCTGGAGCAGCCGCTGGAAGACGCCTGGCAGGATTTCCGCGGCCTGCGTTTGATCTGATGCACTGAGCGAGCTCGATCACTGATAGCGCCACTCCGGCGCTCGCCCTCGACTCACCACTCTGTTCAACCGCGACGCCTGCGAGCCTGACGCTTGGGTACGAAACCGTCCGGCTTGGTCCCCAGCCAGTCGGCAAAGGCGCGGATATCGGGGTGGGCCAGAAGCGCCTCGCGATCGGCGTAGCCATCCGCCAGCTCGCGCTCGTCGAGCGTTCGGTGCACGTGGGAGTGGCACGGCCGGCAGATCCACAGCACCGCCGTGTTGAGATAATCGCGCCCGAAGCGCTTGCGATATCGCGGTTTGCGGTGCAACGTCTTGGGTATCAGATGGTGGCGCGTCAGCGGCACCGATCGCCCGCACAGGGCGCAGCGCTCAGTCATGGCATCATTCATCCAGGTGGCGAATCGTGTCGCGCCAGGGAGTATTCATCATTTGACCAGCATAGAAACACGCGGCAGCGGGCGACAAGCCGAGGGAGATGCGGCATGACGCCAGCCATCCGTCTGCTCGAGCGTCGCGGTATCGGTCACGTGGTCACACCTTACGAACTCGATGCCGAATCCGACTCCTACGGCCTCGATGCCGCTCGCACGCTGGGGCTTGCAGCCGCCAGCGTCTTCAAGACCTTGCTCGCCCAGCTTGATGACGGCCGCCTCGTCGTCGCCATGGTACCGGTCGACGCCACGCTCGATCTCAAGGCGCTGGCCAGGGTTGCCGGCACACGCAAGGCCAAGATGGCCGACATCGCCGTCGCCGAACGCAGCAGCGGCTATCTCGTCGGCGGCATCAGCCCGCTCGGGCAGAAGAAACGCCTGCCGAGTTTTATCGACGAGAGCGCCATGACGCTGCCCCGGATTCACGTCAGCGGCGGTCGACGTGGCCTCGAGATCACGCTCGCGCCCGCCGACCTGATCGCGCTGACCGAGGCGCGTGTGGCAGCACTGGCCAAGCGCTGACGTCATGGCCATCGACTTCGATCTGTGGATCGATCCCGACGATCACGACCGCCATCGGTCAATGGCCTCGGCGCTCGAGCGCTATTTCATGGAGCGTCTTGCCGACTACCCGCATCTGCGTTTGCCGGGCCCCGACCCCTACGACTATGATGCGCCGTTCAATCGGCTGCAGACCGCGCTCGTCGAGCGGGCTCGCGACTTCTGTCTGCGTGAGCACGCCTACTCGCCAACGCCGATGCAGCTGAGCCAGGCCTTCTACCGCGCCGTGGCTCGTTCTAACAAGGTCATACTGGATTCTCCCCATGGTGATTCGTCCCCATCAGGCGCCGACTGACGCGCAGCTCGAAACCATCGCCGCGCAGCTCGGCCGCCCGCCACGCGGGCTGGAGGCGGTTGCCGCCACGGATAGCCACGGTCGACCGCTGGTGCTGCGCATGGCGCCGATCGTCGACGATGCGCCCTTCCCCACGCTCTACTGGCTCTCCTGCGAGAAGCTCAAGGTCGTACTTTCGCGCCTGGAGGCGAGCGGCGTGATCAAGGAGCTCGAGGCGCGACTGCAGCAGGATCCCGAATGGATGGCCAGCTACCACGAAAGTCACGCCGATTACGTGCGCCAGCGCTGGGAATGGATGACCGAAGCCCAGCGCGCGGAAGTTGAACGCCGGGGCTACACCGAGCTGATGCGTGAGCGTGGCATCGGCGGCATCACCAACTGGGATCAGGTACGCTGCCTGCACACGCAGTACGCCCACCATCTCTGCGGCGACAACGCCATCGGGCGCTGGCTCGATGAGCAGTACGATGTCGCCGCCAGCATTCCCTGAGCGCGGTCTCACAAGTGCTGCATGAACGGCCCGCCGGCGAGCGACAGTTTCCGAGTTACCCTTTTCCATGATCGCAAGGAGCGTCAACGTGCAAATCTGTGTCTATCTGGGCTCGCGAGAGGGCAAGGATCCGCGTTTCGTCGAGGCCACCGAGGCGCTCGGCGCCGCCATCGCCGCCCGTGGTTGGGGGCTGGTCTACGGCGGTGCTCGCAACGGATTGATGGGCCGACTGGCCAACGCCTGCCTCGCCGGCGGCGGTGAGGTGATTGGCGTGATGCCGGAGCATCTGGTTCAGCGCGAGGTGTCGCACCAGAGCCTGACCCGACTGATCAGGGTCGACAGCATGCACGAGCGCAAAGCGGCGATGGCGGCACACGCCGACGCCTTCATCGCCCTGCCCGGCGGCATCGGCACACTGGAAGAGCTGTTCGAGATCTGGACCTGGCGCTACCTCACACTCCACGACAAGCCGCTCGGCGTGCTCAACGTCGCCGACTTCTACTCGCCGCTGCTGACCTTTCTCGATACCACCGTCGAGCACGGCTTCCTCGATGCCAGTACCCGTCGCACGCTGATCGCCGACGCCGACATCGAGTCACTGCTGGACAGGCTGGCACAGTCGCGACAGGCGTAGACTTGTCGGCACGCCTCAGTGGCGGTTGGGCATCAACCGCCTCAACCCCGGCAGCAAAATCGCACCCGACGCGACGATCAGCGCCATGCCCAGCAAGTTGTGAACGGCGGGCGTCTCGCCGAAGCAGAGCCATCCCAGCCCCGCCGCAAACAGCAGGTAGGCGTAGTCGAAGATACCAATGACCGTCGGCAAACCCGTCTGGAATGCCTTGGCGGTCATCTTCGCGGTGATGCTGATCAGCACCGCCAGCGCCACGATGATGCCGGCTCCCGTCCAGCTCCAGGCCGCCGTTTCCGGGGCGGGACCGAACGGCGCCCAACCCCAGGGCAGCAGGCCACCGACGACAATGACGGCGCTCAACGCCAGCAGCGCGCCATTCATCGCGGCCGCCAGAAAAGTGGAGTCGGCATCGCGCAGCCGCGTGCGGGTCATCAGCTGGGCAGCGGCATACAGCGCGGCCGCGATCACAGGCAGCAACGTGTAGCCGTTCAGCTCGGCCTGCCAGGGCTCGAGCGAGGTCACCACACCCGCCACGCCAACCCCCAGCGCCAGTGCCCGCCGCGGGCTGAACGACTCCACCTTGATCACGATACTGAACAGACAGATGAAGATCGGCGAGGTGTAGAACAGCGCCGCGGCCAGCGACAGCGACAGGTGCGGTAGCGCCAGGTAATAGCAGAGCCACATGCCGGCGAGCAGCAGACTTCTCACCGCAATGAGACCGCGATGACGCGCCCTGACGCGCGCTCGGGTACGGGTGGTGCCGCCACGACGCGCCGTACCTCTCACAGCCCCCGTCGCCGCCCCCCTGGCCGTCATCCACTGTAGCGCCATCAGCAGCACGACCGCTGCCGCCGAACGCGCCACGATGAGCCACAGAAGCGACACCTCTGTCGCCATCACCTTGACCAGGGCATCGCCGGCGGCCATGGCGGCGACGCCTGCCAGAATCGCCGGTACGCCCTGCATCATGGGCGCGTCGCCCGTATCGCGGCCGACAACGCCCGCGTGGGTGGAAACCGAGTGATGAACGGGTTTCAGCATGAGAGCACCAGAAAACGTGGATGCCGCCATCAGCGGGCGGCTCGAGCTACAGAATGGTCAACGAACCTGGCCTGGATGTTGGCCCTGATCACGCTCGGCGTCACACGATGTATTTGTCGCCTCGCTTGCGTTTGGGTAAAGTCAATCAATGCCTACTCGCTTCCCGTCTCTCCCCCCGCTGGCGACGCTGCGTCCGTTCGAGGCCGCGGCGCGTCACCTCAGCTTCAAGCGCGCTGCCGCGGAGCTATCGCTTAGCGAGGCAGCGATCAGCCGTCAGATTCGCCAGCTGGAGACGCATGTCGGCAGCGAGCTTTTCGTGCGCGGTCATCGACAGGTACAGCTGACCGCGAATGGCGAGGCCCTGGCACGCTCGGTTGCACGAGGCTTGTCCGAGATCGATGGCGGCATCAGCGCGATCCAGTCGCACCGACCAAGCGGCCACGTCGTACTGCGAATCGAGCTCTACCTCGCCATGTACTGGCTGGTGCCGCGGTTGACGGCGTTTCACCGCGCCAATCCCGATCTGCGGGTCCAGCTGGCTGCCACGACGGAGCCACTCAGCAAAGCGGAAAGCGCTTTCGATCTGGCAATCCAGGCAAGCGATAGGCCGGACGGCGGCCACGTCGTCTGTCTGACCGCTGCCGAGAGAATCTTTCCGTTCTGCTCGCCCGCCGTCGCCGCCGCGGGTTCGCTGACACTGAAAGACCTCGCGCGCCTGCCGCGGCTGTCATTTACCGAGCTCGAGGGCGACGCCTGGCTGAATTGGGAAGGCTGGATGCAGCGCATCGGTTTTCGCGGCCGACTGGGGCCACCGGCAGAGGTCTACGATAGCTATCCGGTCGAGATCGAGGCAGCGCTTGCGGGTCAGGGCATCGGACTGGGCTGGGCACGCGGGCTGGGCGACCTCTTCGCCCGCGGCGCGCTGGTCAACCCCGTGCGCGAGAGTGTGCTGCAGCCGCAGGGACTCGCCGTCTATCGCGGCCCGGACCGGGGCGACGACGACAGCACGGATCGAGTATTGGCGTGGCTCGAGACCGAGCTCGATGCACCACTGCTGGTAACGGACTGACGCGCGGCCGGCCGCGTGGCAGCCATCGCGCCCGTGGCGATGAGCAAGACGCCTTAGCCGCAGCGCTGGCGCGAGGTGACGTAGGTCAACTGCAGCAGATAGGCATCGTCACCGGCGCGGTGGCGGCGGATGCCGTGCTCTTCGATCAGCGCCTGCTTGGTCTCGTTCCAGCAGGTCAGCTGTTCTTCGGAAAGCAGGCGGCGCAGCGACTCCAGGCGAAAGCGCGGCAGCATCCCGGCCTGGTCGAACAAGAGAGAGAGCCAGGTGTTGTCGTAGCCCCAGCTATCGCTGTAGGCAATGCCGATTTCGGCGAGTTCACCATTGAGCCAGCGGGCGACCTCGAGTGCCGGGTGGCCTTCGCGCATCAGGCGCGCGCGGGAGATACCGTGGAGAAGCTCCGCCTTGGGGTCCCAATGTCCCCAGTCCTCGGCAGGCTGGATCAGAAAGGCGCAGCGGCTACCGTCACCGCGGGCAAGCCCGATCTCGATCGGGTAGCTGCCGCGGCCAAAACCGGAAGCTTCGATGTCTAGCAGGGTAGGCAGCAGCACGTGGCAGGCTCCGGGTTCATGATGCCGTCTCATCTTGCGACGCCGATGATGCGCCATCATGACAGCCTTGCCGCTCGACTTCATCCCGGCCGGAAAGCAGCGGCATAGAGGCGGAGTCTGCCGAACGCGGCGGAATTAGTGAGCGACGAGTGCGGTCTGCAGCTGGCCGGATTCGACGTCTTCGGCGAGATACTGTGCGCGCTGCTGCCACTCTTCGGCGCGCAGCGGATCGTTCGGCAGTCCGAGCTCACCGACGCGATAGGCGGCGGCAAGCCGCTCGGCAGCTTCGCAGTGACCGTTCTCGCCGGCGCGGGCGTACCAGGTCACCGCATGCTGGATATTGGGCTGGTACTGCGAGCAACCGAGTTCATAAATGCGACCGGCCTGGAACTGGGCATGGCAATCGCCCTGCTGCGCGGCCTGCAGCACATAGCGAGCGCCGGTCGATTTCTCGCGCGCGGAGATGCCCCGATGCAACAGTACCCGGCCGTAGAGCGAGCGTGCCGGCGCATGACCGGCGTCGGCACAGCGCTTGAACCAGCGCAGCATCAGGCGCTGCTTGCCGGGTGAGCGCGTCATCCAGCGGGTGTAGCAGATCTGGGTGGCCAGACGGAACTCGAAACGCGTAAATAGAGAAGACGCTTGAGGCATAACTGACAGTGACCTTGAAGACGACGACTGCCTGACAACGGTCAGGACTACCCTGTCGATCTGGACGCATCTTGTTCTGCACCGGATAACACACTGAAGGCGGAACATTCAGGGTGATCGGCTGCTGGGTAACGCTCGCGCTATCGCGTCGGAATCGACTCGCCGTCGTCCCGGCCGAACGCGAAGGAAACGCGCTCGAAAGGGGGCCCCGACGGCGAAAGGCCGCAAGAATACGCCTCCCGCCGTGGCGACTCAACCCCCGGTTGAACGCGCGTGTTTGCCGCCTCTGCGCGACCCCAGTAACATGCGATTTTCAGGCATCTTTTTTGCCCATCAGATGGATCGGGAGTGCACCATGGAACGACGCCCACTGGGCCAGACCGGTATCGATGTTTCGCGCCTGTGTCTCGGCACCATGACTTTCGGTGAACAGAACAGCGAAGCCGAGGCGCATCAGCAGCTCGATCGCGCCATCGCCGCCGACATCAACTTCATCGATGCCGCCGAGATGTACCCGGTACCGCCCAAGCCCGAAACCCAGGGCCGCACCGAAGCCTACATCGGCAGCTGGCTGAAGCAGCGCGGCAAGCGCGACGATCTGATCATCGCGAGCAAGGCGGCCGGCGCCGGCCGTGGCTTGGAACATCTCCGCGGCGGGCCGCGCCACACGCGCGAGCAGATTCACCAAGCGCTGGAGGCGAGCCTCGAACGTCTGCAGACGGACTACATCGACCTCTACCAGCTGCATTGGCCGGACCGTCACGTCAACTGCTTCGGCCAGCTCGGCTATCTGCCCGGCGACGACAGCATGGCGACCCCGCTCGAGGAGACGCTGAGTGCGCTGAAAGAGGCCGTCGACGCCGGCAAAATTCGCGCCGTTGGCCTTTCCAACGACACGCCCTGGGGCGTGATGCGCTGCCTGCATCTGGCCGAGACTCAGGGATTGCCGCGCGTCGCCAGCGTGCAGAATCCCTACAACCTGCTCAACCGCAGCTTCGAGATCGGCCTTTCGGAGATCGCCCATCGCGAAGCAGTTGGCCTGCTCGCCTACTCGCCGCTCGCCTTCGGCGTGCTCAGCGGCAAGTACCTCGACGGACAAAAACCGCCCCAGGGACGCTTGACCCTGTTCGAGCGCTTCTCGCGTTACACCTCGGAACTGGCACAGGAAGCGACGCAAGCCTACGTCGATATCGCCCGCGAGCATGGCCTGGACCCGGCGCAAATGGCGCTGGCCTACGTGACGTCCCGCCCGTTCGTCACCAGCAACATTATTGGCGCGACCACGCTCGAGCAGCTCGATGCGAACATCGAAAGCGATGCGTTGACGCTATCGGACGAGGTTCTCGAGTCGATCGAGGCGGTGCATCGGCGTCTCTCCAACCCGTGTCCCTGACGATTGCCAGGCAGCCCGACGTCGCGGTCTCGAAGTCACGAGACCGCGACTCGGGTTTGACGCTCGCAGTCAGGTCTGAAGCTCGCCGTCAGGTCTGAATCTCACAGCCAGGAATCAACGCCATGCTCAGCATCATCTCTCCCGCCAAGACGCTGGACTTCGAGACGCCCTCCACAACCCGGGAGGTGACGCAGCCGGACTATCTCGAGCGCAGCCGGCAGCTGATCGATATTCTGCGCGGCTACTCACCCCAAGCGCTCTCCGAGCTGATGGGTATCAGCGACAAGCTGGCCGGCCTCAATGCTGCACGCTATGCCGACTGGCAGACGCCGTTCTCGCTCGATAACGCCAAACCGGCGGCACAGGCGTTTCAGGGCGATGTCTACGTCGGCCTGGAAGCGGAGAGCTTCGACAAGAAGGCAAACGCTTTCGCCCAGGATCACCTGCGGATTCTCTCGGGCCTTTACGGTCTACTACGCCCTCTTGACCTGATCCAGCCGTACCGCCTCGAGATGGGCATCCGACTCGAGAACCCGGCCGGCAAGGATCTCTATGCCTTCTGGCAGGAAACGCTGACGGCCGATCTCGATCAAGCAATCGCGGCCAGCGGCAGCCCGACACTGGTCAACCTTGCCTCCAACGAGTACAGCAAGGCGATCGACTTCAAGGCGTTGAAAGCGGACGTCGTCTCGCCGGTATTCAAAGACGAGAAGAACGGCCAGTTCAAGATCATCAGCTTTTACGCCAAGAAGGCGCGGGGCCTGATGGCCGCGTGGCTGATTCGCGAGGGCATCGACGATCCGCAAGCTCTGACGGACTTCGATGTGGCCGGTTATCGATACGCCGCCGGCGAATCGAAGCCGGGCAAACCGGTCTTCAAGCGGCGCGAAAAGGACCGCGATTGAGAGACCGACGGCGACCGTCACGCGCCAGCCGTTCAGCTTCCATTCACTCGCGTCTGCGATACTGCATCTCACTATGATCGCCGCGACGGGTCCGCCTGCCTCATTGACGGCGGCTCGCCAGCGGCACTGCCATTTGGGGAGAACACCATGCGCCATCTGCTCATCATGTTGATGGTCGGCCTGCTCAGCTTCACCGCTGCCGTCGATCACGCCGAAGCCAAACGATTCGGCGGCGGCAAGAGCTTCGGCTCCTATTCGCGCTCGATCCAGTCGACGCCATCGACCAGTCGCGGCGCCACGGCGTCCACGCCACCGCGTCAGCCCAGCGCCGGTCTTTCCCGCTTCGCCGGGCCGATGGCTGGCCTGCTGGCAGGCGGCCTGCTGGCCTCGCTGTTCTTCGGCGGCGCCTTTGACGGCCTGCGCATGTTCGACATCGTGCTGATCGCGCTCGTGGCGTTCTTCGCCTTCCGCATGCTGGCAGCGCTGCGCCGGCGCCAGGGTCACGCGGCCGGTCATGGCCAGCATCGCGAATCGCAAGGCCAGAATGCCGGTCCGGGGAATGCCACCCAGAACAGCGCCTTCACCGCGACGAGTGCCGCAGGCGGCAGCACGATCGGTGCGGAACCCGAGTGGTTCGACCGCGAGCGTTTTCTCGGCGGTGCCAAGGAGCACTTCGTGACACTGCAGCGCGCCTGGGACAACAACGATCTCGAGCGCATCCAGGAGTACGTCACGCCGGAGCTCTACAACCTGCTCAAGCGCGAGCGCGAGGCGCAGCCGGCCAACAACCGTACCGAAATCGTGCGCCTGTTCGCCGAGCTGGGCAGCGTGCAGGAGTACCGCGACGAAGCCGAAGCCACCGTGCTGTTCCACGGCGTTCTCGAAGAGAACGGCGAGCAGAGCGAGTTCAACGAAACCTGGCACCTGAAGCGTGCGCTGCGTGAAGGCGCCCCCTGGTACGTCCAAGGTATCGAGCAGAACCCGACGGCCTGATTGTCGGCGGCGCTCCGACCGACATCGGCGCCTAAAACCAGCGAGGGC
>NZ_BMZI01000003.1:315853-397914 GCF_014652715.1 Salinicola rhizosphaerae
CAGCGAACGCCTGCCAAGCCTGACGCGTCGGCATCACCTCGAGACGGTTGAAGTTGATGTGGGCCGGCAGCGTCGCGATGTAGAACATCTGCTCGGCGATATCCTCGGCAGTGAGTGCCTCGGTACCGCGATAGAGCTTGTCGGACGCTGCCTGGTCGCCGCCGGTGCGCACCAGCGTGAACTCGGTCTCGGCGATGCCGGGCGCGAGATCGGTGACACGAACGCCGGTGCCGAGCAGGTCACAGCGCAGGTTGTAGCTGAACTGCTTGACGAAAGATTTGGACGCGCCATAGACGTGGCTGCCCGGGTACGGCCATTGACCGGCAATCGAACCCACGTTGATGATCGTCGCGCCGCGGCCAACGTCGATCAGCGTCGGCAGAAGCGCGTGAGTCACGTTGACAAGCCCCGTGACGTTGGTGTCGATCATGGTGTGCCAGTCCTTGATCTCGACCTTCTGCGCCGGCTTGGCCGCCAGCGCCAGTCCCGCATTGTTGACCAGCGTGCGCACGCGCTTGAACGCCTCCGGCAGTTCATCGACCGCTTTCTGCACGGCCTCGTCATCGCGCACATCGAGCACGACGACGTGCACGTCGACCTTGTCGGAGAGTTCCGCCTTCAGCGCGTCGAGGCGATCGCCACGACGCCCGGAGAGCACCAGCGACCAGCCAGCCTCGGCAAAACGATGGGCGGCAGCGCGGCCGAATCCGGAAGTCGCACCGGTGATAAAAGCAACGTCGTTCACAACACTCTCCTCGTTGGTTTTCGTCTCGATTGACGTCGATGCATCGGACGTCGATGACGCCCGAGGATACCCGATATTCCTCTGTCACTGGCTCCCGGTCCGCTCGCCAGCGCCAGGCGTCAACCGTAAAACGCCTCGCGAGCCAGCACCCAGAGCGACAGTGCGACCAGCAGCGGCGCCACGGTCCACTTCATCGAGCGCGGCGGCGAACGCTCGAACGCCCACTGCCCCAGGGCGTTGCCGATCAATGCCGGTACCAGCAGCCAGGCACCGCGTGACAGCGTCTGCGCATGCAGCGCGCCGGCGAACGCGAGACCGATCAACGCTGCGCTGCTGCTGACCGCAAAGAACAGTATTGCCGTGGCGCGTAGCGTGTTCGGCGGCAATCGCTGCTGCAGCAGATAGAGCATCAGCGGCGGCCCGCCGGAAGAGGCCAGCGTCTGACAAAGCCCCGACGCCGCGCCGGCAAACAGCGTGACCGGCGCCCGCACACCACGCGCCTCGCTCACTGTCGACTCACGACGCAGCAGCAGCGACAGCGCCCCGGCCAGCGCCAGCAGCGCGATGGCGATACGCATTGGCGCAGGCGGAACGCTGGCGATCAACCAGACCCCGATCAGCGTCGCCCCGACCATACCTGCCAGCAAGAGACGCAGGCGAGTCCAGTCCGCCAGCCGGCACGCGCGCCGCCACAGGGCAACACTCGCTACCAGATCCAGCAGCAGCGCCAGCGGTACCGCCTCGAGCGGCGGCAAGAAGAGCATCAACCCCAGCGCCAGCAGCATCGCGAAACCGAAGCCGCAGTAGCCGCGAACCGCCCCGGCGAAACACGCCAGCGCCATGGCCGGGCCCAGCACCGGGATCGGTAGCGGCACGGACACCATCACGTCGCGTTCGTCTCGCTCATGAGATGCCATCCGGCAGTCGCGATCTCTTCATGTCATGTTGCCCCGGTAACTGGCTTGTCGAGCCAGCACTTTAACCAGCGTCTCGGCGTGCCTGTAGAGCCAGTTACCGTCATCGCTCGGGACATCCCCAGCCAGGCAGCGCGCCGGTCTCGACCGCTCGGCATGGCTGTCACGAGTGTCGAATCATTCTGGCTCTACGCGAAACGGTTGCGGCCCCCTAATCTGGTAGCGTCAAGTCAGAGAACGACATCGGCCTCTCTGCCCTCGCTTTCAGCCTCAGCCACAACAATCAGCCACGACAATACGCCCCGGTTCCCCGGGAAACACAGGATGCCAGCCATGAACGACAGCATGACCCCGGACGCCGTGTCCAACGAGTATGTCTACCAGCTCGACCGCCAGAACGTGTTTCACTCCTGGTCGTCGCAGGGCAACTTGAGCCCGCTGGTGATCGCCGGGGGACGCGGCTGCAAGATGTGGGACTACTCGGGCAAGGAGTACCTGGACTTCAGCAGCCAGCTGGTCAACACCAACATCGGCCATCAGCATCCGAAAGTGATCGCCGCCATCCAGGCGCAGGCCGGAGAGCTCGCCACCGTGGCACCGGCGCATGCCAATCTCGCTCGCGGTGAAGCCGCCAAGCGTATCCTCGCGCATGCACCGCAAGGATTCGAGAAGGTGTTTTTCACCAACGCGGGCGCCGACGCCAACGAAAACGCCATCCGCATGGCGCGCGCCTACACCGGACGCGACAAGATCCTCTCCGCCTACCGCTCGTATCACGGCAACACCGGAGCGGCCATCGTGGCCACCGGTGACCCGCGCCGCGTTCCCAACGAGTTCGCACGCGGTCACGCCCACTTCTTCAATCCCTATCTCTATCGCAGCGATTTCTGGGCCAGTAACGAAGAGGAGGAGTGCGAGCGTGCGCTCATGCACCTGAAGCGGGTAATCGAGTGCGAGGGGCCGAAGTCGATCGCCGCCATTCTGCTGGAGTCGATTCCCGGTACCGCCGGCATGCTGATTCCGCCGAAGGGCTACCTCGAGGGCGTGCGCAGACTGGCCGACCAGCACGGCATCCTGTTGATTCTCGACGAGGTCATGGCGGGCTTCGGTCGCACCGGGCGCTGGTTCGCCTTCGAGCACTTCAACGTCAAGCCGGACCTGATCGTGTTCGCCAAGGGGGTCAATTCCGGCTACGTGCCGGCCGGTGGCGTCGTCGTCTCCGAGCCGATCTGCCGCCATTTCGACGATCACATGTTCTTCGGCGGCCTGACCTATTCCGGCCACCCGCTCGCCATGGCGGCCATCGTCGCGACACTCGACACGATGGAAGCCGAAGGCATCGTGGATAACGCGGATCGCGTCGGCAACGGCGTGCTCGCCGATGGCCTCAAGCAGATTGCCGAAAAGCATGCGATCGTCGGCGAGACCCGCGGCGTCGGCGTATTCCATGCCCTGGAACTCGTCAGCGATCGTGACAGCCGTGCACCGTTACCCGCCCCGGCGATGGCCAAGATCAAGGGCGCGCTGATCGAGAAAGGCTTATTGCCCTTCGTGGTCGAAAACCGCATCCATGTGGTGCCACCCTGCATCGTCAGCGAGGCCGAGGTCGAGCAAGGCCTTTCGATTCTCGACGACGTGCTGAGCACTGCCGGCTGACACCCGCCCGAGCTGTGCCCCGTCATGCAACCGCCGGCTTCGAAGCCGGCGATTGCGTTGGTAGTGAACGTTCGGCGGGGCGTACCAGCCGATTAGCCAAAGGCTCGCGATAGCCGCTCGATACCCGGGTCGATGCGCTCGGCATCAATGGCACCGAAGCCCAGGCGCATGAAATTTCGCGGCGGCACCTGATCGAAGAAGTGCTGAAAGCCCGGCTCGATCAGCACACCATGCTGCGCTGCCTGCCAAGCCAGGCGCTGAGTATCGGTCGCCTCAGGTGCCTTGAGCCAGAACACGCTGGCATGATCGTCACCCACTCGACGACACATCGGCAGATGGCGTTGGATGCTTTCGTCCATGGCTTCCCAGCGTCGGTGCATTTCATCGGCGAACAGACGCAGGTAGCGATCGTAGTGCCCCTGCGACAGGAACTGCGCCAGCTGCTGCTGGAGGCTGGACGGCGGATGCCGATACATCAGGCGGCGCAGCGCGCGAAGCTCGTCGATCAGCTCGGCGTCCGCTACCAGATATCCCAGTCGCAGCCCCGGCGATAAAGGCTTGGAGAGACTGCTCATGTAGATCACCCGTGAGCCCGCGCGACTCGCCTTCAGCGCCGGCAGCGCGTGGCGGTCGAAATTGACCTCCGCATCGTAGTCGTCCTCCAGCACGACCTGATCGCGACGCAGAATCTGCTCGATCAGTGCCTCACGCCGCGCCCGGCTCATGGTCACACCGGTCGGGCCCTGATGACTGGGCGTCACGTAGAGGTAATCGCAGCTCGCCGCCGCCGCGTCTAAACGCATGCCCTCACTGTCGATCGGCTGGTAGCTGAGATGCGCTCCCTGCCGCAGAAAGACGTTGGCCGCCTCGCGATAGCCAGGATTCTCCACTGCAACACGGGTACGGTTGTCGAACAGGAGCTGCGCGATCAGAAACAGCGCGTTCTGCGATCCCAGCGTAATGAGGATCTCGTCGCTGCGGGCATGGATACCGCGCTTGGGCAACACCCGAGTGCGAAGCTGCTCAATCAGCATCGGGTCGTCCTGATCGTAGCGATCACTCAGCCAGTGGCGCTCGCGCTGCCCACCCAGCAACCGCCGCGAGGCCTCGCGCCACTGTTCCAGCGGAAACAGTCGAGTATCGAGTTGGCCGTAAACGAAAGGAAATTCGTAGTGCATCCAGTTGCTCGGCCGCAGGACGCCCTGCAGATGGCTCGGACGATGGGTGAAACGACTGCTCCATGATGGTGCATTCAACGTTTCTCCGACCGACTCGACGGGCGATTGAAGTGCATCGGTGTCACGATAGGTGTCATGCAGGTAGTAACCGCTACGCGGCCGGCAGACCAGATAGCCGTCCTCGACCAGCCCCTCGTAGACGAGTGCCACGGTATTGCGCGAGATGCCCAGTTGTATCGAAAGCTTGCGACAGGAAGGCAGCGCCTCTTCGGCTGGAATGGTGCCGGTATGGATGGCATCCAGCAACGCCTCCCGCAGCTGCTCCTGCAGACCGCGCTGAGCATCGAAGTCGAGATGGAAGTAGTGGTCAAGCATGTATCACCTCACTGACGAGCTGAAACCTGAGCTGCCGAGTCGGCCGCAGAACTGACTCGCTGCAAGAATCACGCCACGAGCGCTGGAATCTTGCCCGTCTCATGCCGTCAGCTCGCAGAGCGCTCGGACTGTCTCGACCGCTGCTGTCTCGACCACCGGGTGCAACTGTCCTGTGGCACGATCGGCGCCGACTTTAGTATGAATCGACCTGCCGTCTCGCCAGGCGGCTGAACGCCAACCTCACCGGCAACGATAATCAAGAGGATCGCAACATGGGCAGCACCTTTCATGGCGTCATCGCGTTTGCGCTGATGGCGGGCCTGCTGGCAGTCGGCAGTCTGCTTCGCAGCCGTCTCGGCTTCCTGCGAGCCAGTCTGGTTCCCGGCAGCATCGTCGCTGGCGTCATCGGCTTCATCCTGCTCTCGTCGGACCTGATTCCCGGCTACGGACCGTCGGACTTCACCGCGCTCGCCTTCCACTTCTTCACGCTCAGTTTCATGTCACTGTGTCTCACGGGAGGCGCCAAGCCCGCCAATGGTGAAGCGAAGCAGGGCATCGTCGGCGGTGGCCTGTGGCTGACACTGATATGGACCGCCAGCCTCGGCGCCCAGGCAGTCATCGGGTTCGCCTTGATGGCGGGCTACGATCTGCTCAGCGGCAGCGATTTGAGCCCGCTGCTCGGCGCCATCGTTACCCATGGTTTCACCCAGGGCCCGGGGCAGGCGCTCACCTACGGCACCATCTGGGAGAACGATTACGGCATCGCCAATGCCGCGCAGGTCGGAGTCATCTTCGCGTCATTGGGCTTTGTTGCGGCGTTTGTCGTCGGCGTACCGGCAGCGCGCTACTTCCTGAAGCGCGGCCTGAACAGCAACCGGGAATCGACGCTAGATGCCGACTTCATCAGCGGCTTTCATGCACCGACGCAGCAGCCCATCGCCGGCAAGCAGGTCTCGCACTCCGGCACCGTTGACTCGCTGGCCTGGCATATTGGACTGCTCGGTATCGCCTACGTCATCACCTACGTCTGGCTGACGGCGATGCAGCCGCTCGTCGCCGGCAGTCAGGTGCTGTCGGTCTTCTTCAGCTACAACCTGTTCTTCATCCATGGGCTGACCGTCTGCGTACTGATGCGCCTGGCGATCGACCGCTTCGGCTGGTCGAGCAAGGTCGACGATGACACGCTCAAACGGATCACCAGCGGTTCGGTCGATTTCATGGTCGTCGCGACGATCATGAGCATCCAGATCGCCGTACTGTCCGCCCTGCTGGTTCCCATCATCCTGGTGGCGGTGGTCGTCACGCTGGTCACCTTTCTCGGTGCCATGGCGATCGGCAAGCTCAGTGGCCGGCTCGGCCCTGAACGCGCGGTCACTGCATTCGGCTGCTGCTGCGGCTCTACGGGTACCGGCCTCTTACTGCTGCGCATGCTGGATGCCGACTTCAGCACGGCGGTCCCCAAGGAGCTCGCGTTCTTCAACATCGCGATCATCGTCGCTAACATCCCGACGCTTTTCTTCTTCTCCCCCATTGCACCGATGCTCGGCACCTGGAAATACCTGGCGATCTTCGGCGGTTACGCTGTTGTAGCGCTGGCCTGCATTCCGCTGCTGCTCAAGTGGCAGCGTCGCCGCGCGAACCACCCGCCATCGACCGAGGAGCCGAATCCGACATGAGCCTGCGGATCTACAGCGCCCAACGCATTCTGACCATGAATCCGACGTTACCGGAAGCGACACATATCGCCGTTCGCGATGGCCGCGTGCTCGGCGTGGGCCCCCTGGACGAACTCCAGGACCTGGGCGAATACACGCTCGACGAACGCTTCGCCGGCAAGGTGATCCTTCCCGGCTTCGTCGAGGGTCACAGCCATGCACTCGAGGGCGTGCTGTGGGAGTACGCTTACGCCGGTTACTTTCCGCGTCAGGACCCGGCCGGACACACCTGGCCTGGGTTGACCGATATCGCCTCGCTCCAGAACCATCTACGTCGGCAGATCGCCGAGCTTCCGGCAGCAGCCCCGCTGATCGCCTGGGGCTTCGATCCGATCTACTTCCCGGACCGTCGCCTGGACCGCAACGACCTCGACGCGATCGATGCCGAGCGGCCGATCGTGGTAATCCACGCCAACCTGCACATGATGACGGTCAACGGTGCCATGCTGCGGCAGTCGGGGCTCGAGGCGCGGGCCGAAATCGAGGGCGTGATGACGTTCGGAGATGGAGAGCCCAACGGTGAGTTGCGCGAGATGGCGGCCATGTTCGCCATCTTCGACACGCTGGGAATCGACCTCTTCGATCGCGGCAGCGAGCCGGAAACTCTGGTTCGCTACGCGAAAATCGCGCAGCGCCACGGCGTCACCACGCTGACCGACCTCTACAATCCGCTCAGCGAAACCGGGGTGGAGAGCATGCTAGCCACCTGCGCGCGCGCCGACGTGCCCATGCGCCTGGCGCCCGCGATGAGCGCGCTGACCTACACCGCGGAGGTCGGTATCGAGCGAGTGGTCGACTGCCGCGAGTCGAGCACGGACAAGCTTCATTTCGGCCTGGTCAAGCTGATGACCGACGGTTCCATCCAAGGCTATACGGCGCGACTCAACTGGCCGGGCTATCACGACGGTAAGCCCAACGGCATGTGGAACGCAGAGCCGGAGCGTCTCACCGACATCGTCCAGCGCTATCACCAGGCCGGGCTGCAGCTACACATCCATACCAACGGTGACGAGGCCGTCGATCTGATGCTGGACGCGATCGAGTCCGCTCAGGAGCTATGGCCGCGCCCCGACCATCGCCACACGCTGCAGCACTGCCAGATCATCAATCAGGCGCAGATGAAGCGCGCCGCGCGCCTCGGCGTGTGCCTCAACATGTTCGCCAATCACCTCTACTACTGGGGCGACATCCATCGCGAACGCACGCTCGGCTTCGAACGCAGTCAACGTCTGGAACCGCTGGCTTCGGCAGACCGTCTCGGTATTCCCATCGCAGCGCACTGCGACGCCCCGGTCACCCCGCTGTCGCCGCTTTTCACCGCCTGGTGCACCGTGGCGCGGCAGACCGCCAGCGGCAAGACACTCGGCGCCCATGAAGCGCTGGATGTAGCGCGCGCGCTCAAGTTGATCACGTTGGATGCCGCCTACACGCTGAAACTCGATGATCGTATCGGCAGTCTCGAGGTGGGCAAATTCGCCGATATGGCCATCCTCGACGAGGACCCGCGCGATGTGCCGCTCGAACAACTCCCGCATCTGCACGTGGCCGCCACGATGGTCGGCGGCATCGTGTTCGACAACGACTGAGCGCCACCATGAGCGGCGTCAGACGCGATACCCGCAGCACCGAGGAGCCGACGACCATCGCGGTGACGCTGGTCGCCGGCTATCTTGGTGCTGGCAAGACCACCTGGCTGAATGACCGACTGCGCGAGGGCGTCGCCGAGGATACGCTGGTACTGGTCAACGATTTCGGCACCATCAACGTCGATGCCGAGCTGATCGAATACCAGGGCGAGCGACTGCTGCAGCTCTCCAGCGGCTGCCTGTGCTGCTCGCTTAGCGACGAGCTAGGCACTCAGCTCTCGCGGATCTCGCGCTGGCCGCACCCGCCTACGGCGCTGATCATCGAGACCAGCGGCGTCGCCCGCCCCGAGCGCATCGCCGACATGATCCGCGTCGCACGACGCTATCGTCTCGAGCGCATCGTCACACTGGTCGATCTCTCCACGCTGACGCGGCGCCTTGACGATCAGCGTGTCGGCGACCTCGTGGCCAGCCAGATCGTCCACGCCAACGAGCTGTCGATCAATCGGGAAGCACTGCTGACATCGGACGCGCAGGCCTGCGCCTTTCGACGTCTTGCCGAGCTGGCGCCCACTCAGGCCACCGTAATCTCGTTATCGACCTCGACCCTCCCCGCGAAACGCGCTAGATCGCGCCCGCAGGCCCAGGCAACGTTCATCCCCGCGGCCCCGACGCCGGAACCCGACTGGCAGCGTTTCAGCGTTCGGTTATCGGCTTCGATATCGCGCAAGGCGCTCGAGTCTCTGCTCGCAGCGCATCAAGACGCCATTGCCCGTGCCAAGGGCTTCATCGACTGCGACGGCCGCCGCTATGTCTTTCAATGGAGCGGCGGGCGCCCCTCGTGGACACCCACCACACCGGGCCGCGGCGGACCGAGCCAACTGACCGGCATTGGCTTTCGCAGCGAGAGGCTGACGCGACTGATCTGCGCGCTTGAGAAGCTGGCTTGAAACTGTTTCTGGCATGAAAATTGCTCATGTATTTTGCACCCTTGATGCCTGCCGGCGAAACCACTGTACCCGGCGCACAAGCGAGCTCATCGCGGACCGCGTTATCTGGCCAGCCGAACTCGGGTAACTGGCTCTATAACGAGACGCGAAGAATTCTTTAGGGTGGATCTACCGGAACGCAGGGCGGGCCAATCGACAAGGCGAACCCATCCGGCCACCAACAAAACCAACAAAGACGACGTCGATCGACAACAACAGTCAACAACCAGAGGGTTCTTCATGATGCGCTTCCCGATTCGCCAAGCGACACAGCCGTCGCGCCGTCTCTCCAAGCTCTTCGCGACTGCGATCACCGGCACCCTGGTGGCCCTCTCGCTGACGAGCTCGGCGTTCGCCGCCGATCTGCCCGAGATCGAGAGCCGCGGCAGCCTGAGCGTCGCCACCGAAGACAACTACGCCCCCTTCAACTACATCGAGGATGGCAACGCCGTTGGCTTCAACGCGGACATGCTCGTGGAATTGCGCCAGTACGCCGATTTCGACGTCAAGCAGGACATCCTGCCATGGACCGGCCTGCTGGCCGCCGTCTCCACCGGCCAGTACGACATGGCCCTGACCGGCGCATCGGTCTCCGACGAGCGTCTGCGTGTGTTCAACTACACCGCGCCCTACGCTTCCGCGCAGCATTTCGCGATCAAGCGCGCCGATGACGACAGCATTCAGAGCGTCGAGGACCTGGGCGGCAAGACGCTGGGTGTGCAGGCGGGCAGCGTGCTGCTTTCCCGGCTGCCGGAGCTCGAGAAGATGCTCAAGGAAAAAGGCGAGGAGATGGGGGAAGTCGTCCAGTACGAATCCTATCCAGAGGCCTTCGCCGATCTGGCCAACGGTCGTCTCGACTTCGTCATCGACTCCGCAGTGCCGGTCAACACCCTGGTCGCCTCCAAGCCGGACGTCTTCGCCAAGGGACCGGCGGTCTCCGGTCCAGGCTACGTCTCCTGGCCGATTCCCAAGTCGAGCCCGAAACTGCTGGCGTACATGAACGGCTTCCTCGACCACATGCGTGAAACCGGCCGTCTGGCCGAGCTGCAGGAGAAATGGTTCGGCGAAAGCTTCCCGGATCTGCCCACCAAACCGCTGACCAGCGTCGATCAGTTCCATGAGCTGCAGTTCAGCAACATGAAGTAACGCCTCCGCGCCCCACCGACGCAAGACGCGCCGCGGCCTGTCCGCGGCGCCATTCGCTTGAATGCTTCATGGAGAGATCATCATGAACGCCAGTGCCTGGCATATGCTGCTGGAAGGCGCCTGGACGACGCTCTGGATCTCCGGTGTCTCCATCGCCATGGGGGTCACCGCCGGCCTCGTACTCGCGCTGATTCGCATCGCCAAGATTCCCGTCGTCGACCAGGTTCTGGTGCTTTATATCAGCCTGGCCCGCGCGACGCCGCTGGTCACGCTGGCGCTGTTCATCTTTCTCAGCGCGCCGACCTTCGGCATACAACTGGACCGCAGCGTGGCAGGGATTCTCGCGCTCACGCTCAACACCACCGCCTTCAACGCCGAGATCTGGCGCAGCGCCTTCCGCAATTTCTCGCGCGAACAGCGCGAAGCGGCCATGGCGACGGGCATGACGCCATGGATCACCTTCCGTCGCATCATGCTGCCGCAGATGCTCATTACCAGCCTGCCCGGTCTGATCAACGAAATGTCGTTTTTGATCAAGGGCAGCCCGGCCATCGCGGTCATCGGCATCGTCGACCTGACTCGCGTCACCAATCGCATCTCCGCAGTGACCTACGAACCGCTCCCGCCGATCCTCGTCGCCTGCGTGCTCTACATGGCGATCATCGGCTGTCTGGTCTGGGCGCAGCGCGTGGCGGAAAGACGCGCCAATCGCCTGGCCGTGTAAGCCGAGGATGCCAAGGAGAACACCATGAACAACTGGCAAATTCTGTGGCAGGCGCGAGACCAGTTCTGGTCGGGCTTTCTCAGCACCATGACGATCTTCGGCCTCTCGATCAGCGCGGCTTTTCTGATCGGCTGCGTCATGCTCTATCTGCTCGAGGGGAGCCGGCCGCGCCTGGCCATGCCGCTTCGCGTCTTCATCGACGGCATGCGCATGCTGCCGTTTCTGATTCTGGCCTATCTGCTCTACTACGGCCTGCCCGGCCTGGGTATCCGACTCGATGCCTGGTGGTCCGGCATCGGCGCGCTCGCGGTCTATCACGGCTGCTACTTTGCCGAGATCTTCCGCGGCGCTCGGTTGACGTTTCCGCCGGGGCAGGTCGAAGCCGCCAAGGCGCATGGATTCACCAAAGGCAAGATGTTCCTGCGTCTGATCCTGCCGCAGATCATCATGCAGACCCGGCCGCTGCTCGGGAACCAGCTGATTTACGCGCTCAAGGACACGGCATTTCTGGTCATTATCACGGTGCAGGAGCTGACCGCCGCCGCGAACAGCCTCTCCGGCACCTATTTCATACCCACCGAGGCGTTCATCGTGGTCATCGGCTTCTACTGGGCGGTGAGTATCGTGATGGAAGTCATCATCAAACAGTGCGGGCGCTTCAGCGCCAGACGGGGGTTCGACAATGTCTGAAGCTGGTATTGAATCCAGGAAAGCACCAACCGATGCCGCGGTCGCGATCCGTAATCTGTCGAAGAGCTTCGACAATGTCGAGGTACTGCGCGACGTCAATCTCGAGGTCAAGAAAGGCGACGTCGTGACCATTCTGGGCTCGTCGGGCTCCGGTAAATCGACGCTGTTGCGCTGTATCAACTGGCTGGAACAGCCGGAGCGCGGCAGCATTCATATCGCCGGCGAGCGCATCGGCACGACCGACGATGGCCGCGCGATGTCGGTCAAGGCGCTGGCCCGTGTGCGCGCGAAGACTGGCATGGTGTTCCAGGGCTTCAATCTCTGGCCGCACCTCAACGTGCTGCACAACGTCACCGAAGCACCGATCCACGTGCTCGGCAAGTCGCGGCACGAGGCCGAGGCTCACGCCCGCGAACTGCTCGAGAAAGTCGGCATGTCGCACAAGATGGATGCCTACCCCAATACCCTCTCCGGCGGGCAGAAACAGCGCGTCGCGATCGCCCGCGCCCTGGCCATGCAGCCGGAGGTCATGCTCTTCGACGAGCCGACCTCCGCACTCGACCCGGAGCTGGTGGGCGAAGTCCTCGGCGTGATCAAAGATCTGTCCGCCGAGGGCTACACGATGGTCATCGTGACCCACGAGATGGCGTTCTCACGCGCCGTTTCCGACCAGGTCGTGTTTCTGGAGAAAGGATTGATCATCGAGCAGGCCGATCCGGAAACCTTCTTCACCAACCCCGCCACCGAGCGCGTGCAGAAATTTCTCGAGCGCCACGACTAGCCTCGCGAAACCGATAGCCTCGCGAAACCGATAGCCTCGCGAAATCGATAGTCCTGCGGGACCCGTCGCCCCCGCGACCACCGCTCGCGCTCGACAGCGCCTCCCGAACGTGCCAAAACTGAAATCCACGCGATCATCCGGGAGGCACTGCCATGGCGACGACGGTCACGGTACTGGACGACTACCAAGGGTGCTGCGCCTTTCTCGACGCCGCCCACGAACTCGACGACAGCGACCTCCGGCTCGATGTCGAACATCGCCACCTTGCGGCCTCGGCGCTGCCGGCGCGCCTGGCCGACAGCGATGCCGTGATCCTGATTCGCGAACGCACCACGCTGACACGCGAACTATTGGCGCAACTACCCAACCTCAAGCTGGTCGTGCAGACCGGGCGACTCTCCTCGGCCATCGACCTCGAAGCGTGCGACGATCTGGGTATCGCCGTGCGCGACGGTACCGGCTCGCCCACCGCCCCGGCCGAACTGACGTGGCTACTGATCATGGCCGGCTGCCGCCGCCTCGGCGGCTATCTCGATCGCCAGGCCCGCGGCGAGTGGCAACGCAGTAGCGATCGCCTGGAGACCGAATCGCTCGGCCACGCCGTCAGCGGGCGCACGCTCGGCATCTGGGGGCTCGGCAAGATCGGCAGTCTCGTCGTCGGCTACGCCGAGGCCTTTGGCATGCAGGTCATCGCCCACGGGCGCGAGTCGAGCGCCGGGCGTGCCTTCCAGCTTGGCGTCGAATTCGAGCCCGACCGTCGCGCGTTTCTCGCTCGCTGCGACGTCGTCACGCTGCATCTCAAACTGAACGACGAGACACGCGGCATGATCAGCGCCGCCGATCTTGCCGCCATGCGCGCCGAGGCGCTGCTGGTCAACACCAGTCGCGCCGAGCTGATCCGCCCGGGCGCCCTGCTCGATGCCCTCGATGCCGGCCGCCCCGGTAGCGCCGCGCTGGATGTCTACGAGAACGAACCCGACGGCGCCCGTCCCTACCAGCATCACTCACGCGTGCTGGCGACCCCGCACCTCGGGTTCGTCGAGCGAGACACCTTCGAGCGCTACTTCTCGACCGCGTTTCGTCAGGTCAGGGAGTTTTTCGCGGCCAAGAACTGACGCACTGGATTATTGATGGACCCGGCGCCGGGTTCGTCAGTCATCACCGCCAGGTCCAGCGTTGCTTTCACCGCTCGAACAGGTGCTTTCGCGCCTCGTCGGTCATCTCCACCCCGTTTCTGGGATCGATCAGGTCGGGATTGATCTCTTCGGCCTTGGCGTAGGCACGCTTGACCGCGGCGCGTTCGCCGACCTGCTCGAACCAGCGCTGCAGGCTGGGGAAGTCTTCGAGATCCTGCCCCTGCTTCTCGTGGGAGCGAATCCACGGCCAGATGGCGATGTCGGCAATGGAGTAGTCGTCGTCGGCGACATGGTCATTGTCGTCGAGCTGGCGGTCGAGCACGCCGTAGAGCCGCGCGGTCTCTTTCACGTAGCGCTCGATCGCGTAGTCGATCTTCTTCGGCGCGTAGTGTCGAAAGTGATGATTCTGGCCTGCCATGGGGCCGAGGCCGCCCATCTGCCAGTGCAGCCACTGCAAGACGCGGTAGCGCTGGCGACCGATCTCGGGCAGGAATTTACCGCTCTTGTCGGCGAGATACTCGAGAATCGCGCCGGACTCGAACAGTGCCAGCGGCTGACCGCGGTCACTCGGAGCGCGGTCGACAATCGCCGGTATCCGATTGTTGGGCGAGATCTCGAGAAACGCCGGCGCGAACTGTTCGCCCTTGCCGATGTTGATCGGGTGAATCCGATAGTCGAACCCGGCCTCTTCGAGAAACAGCGTGATCTTGTGCCCGTTGGGCGTCGTCCAGTAGTAGAGATCGATCATCGCTCGCCTCCTCAGCCCAGGTTGTCGTAACCACCTTCGATGTCGACGATGCGCGTCGCGCTGCGCCCGAGGCCGCCATGCAGATCGAGCATGCGCTGGAACCAGGCGTAGACCGGGTCGGCATTGGAGATGAGATCCGCCGCCGAGCAGACCCGTGCCCACATGAACACGCCGACTACCAGATAATCGGCGGCGCCGGCCACGTCACCATCCAGAAATGGCGACTCTTCCAGACGTCCGCGCATCGGTTCCAGCGCGCGGTCCAGCATCGATAGCCCCTGACTCGGCGAGTGCATCTCCTCGAGCGTGCGCCCGAACGCCTTCTCGCGAGAGGTGCGGAAGTATTCCCGGTCATCCGGATGCACGGCGTTGTAGACGTCCATCAGAATCGTCTTCAGCACGCCCGGCCCCAGCGAGCGCTCGGCGTAGAACTTGAAGAACCGCGCCCGCGCCTCGGCGGTGTCGTCTCCGAGCAGCGGCTTCTCCGGATAGACGCGGTCGAGATAACGGAAGATCTCGTAGCTATCGACCACGGTTTCGTCGCCATCGACGAAGACCGGCACCTTCGGCTGATCGGAGAAGGCAATCGCTTCCTTGTCGGTGAATTTCCAGGGAACGAAGTCGCACTCGAGTCCCTTGTGGGCCAGCGCGTACTTCACCCGCCAGCAATAAGGAGAGAATCGCAGCCGCTCATCGCGGCCGCACAGATCGAACATCTTGCGGCTCATCTCGTGCTCCTGGTGACAGTCCGACATCGTTTGCGTCGATGCAGCATGTCCAAGGGCCGATCCGGCGTCAAACCGTTTCCCACTCGACGACCTCTCTGCGTGAACGCGAGATCGTTGCCATACTGCAGTCGAACACTCACGAAATCATGACCGCAGGGAGGCAAGATCATGGCGCGTCAGCTCAAGGATGAGGAAGTGCACGGCCGACAGGCGAAACACGATGCGCCGGGGGGCGGCTGGCAGTCCGTGCAGGCGACGGAAACACACTTCTTGCGCGAGCGAGTGCCGTTCAAAGGCAACGCGCTGATGCTCAAGATCAACACGCCCGACGGCGGGTTCGAATGTCCGAGCTGTGCCTGGCCCAACCCGGAAAAGCCGGGACCGGCGGAGTTCTGCGAGAACGGGGCCAAGGCGGTGGCGTGGGAGGCCACGGCGGCACGTACTACGCCGGAGTTCTTCGCGCGGCATACAGTGACCGAACTGCTTGCCTGGTCGGATCACGAGCTGGAAAAGCAGGGCCGGTTGACGCATCCCATGCGCTACAACGCGACGACCGACAAGTACGATCCGATCGATTGGTCGACCGCCTTCCGCGAGATAGGCACGCAGGTCGCCGGATTCGACCCGAAACGCGTCGAGCTCTACACCTCCGGGCGCACCTCCAACGAGGCGGCGTTCCTGTGGCAGCTCTACGGTCGGATGCTCGGCACGCAAAACTTTCCCGACTGCTCCAACATGTGTCACGAGACCACCACCGTGGCGCTGCCGCAAAGCATCGGCGTGGGCAAGGCGACGACCACGCTCGATGACTTCGAACATACCGACTGCGTGTTTCTGTTCGGCCAGAACGCCGGTACCAACAGCCCACGCATGATGGGACTTCTGCACGAGGCACGCCTGCGCGGCGCCGAAGTCATCACGTTTAACCCGCTGCGCGAGCGCGCACTGGTCAAATTCGCCAATCCGCAGACACCGAAGGACATGGCGACCAACCACGGCGTACCGATCAGTACGCAATACCACCAGGTCCGGATCGGCGGCGATATCGCCGCGATTCAGGGCATGTGCAAGCACATTCTCGAGGTCGACGACGCGGCGCGTGCCAATGACGGAAAGCGCGTGATCGACCATGACTTCATCAGTATGCATACGGATGGCTTCGAAGCGTTTGCCGACCACTGCCGTTCGCTTGCCTGGTCGCAAATCGAACGCCAAAGCGGGCTCGCGCGCGATGCCATCGTTGACGCGGCAGACGCCTGGATTCGGGCCGAGCGTGTCATCTGCTGCTGGGGAATGGGCATTACCCAGCACATCCGCGGCGGTGACAACATCCATCAGATTCTCAACCTGCTGCTGATGGGTGGTCATATCGGCCGGCGTGGCGCCGGCGCCTGCCCGGTGCGCGGCCATTCCAACGTACAGGGCGACCGCACCGTGGGTATCTTCCACAAGTCCGGCGAGGCGTTCCTGTCGAAGATGGACGAGGTGTTCGGCATCGAGTGCGAGCGTGAGCATGGTCACGATGTGGCGCTCTGCTGCGAGGCGATCCTCAGAGACGAAGTCGACGCCTTTCTCGGCATGGGCGGCAACTTCTTCCGCGCGATCGCCGATCAGGCTCGCGTCGCACCGCACGTGGAGAACATCGCGCTCACGGTGCAGATCGCCACCAAGCTCAATCGCAGCCACCTGATTCACGGCAAGTCGGCTTATCTGCTGCCGACGCTCGCACGCACCGAAAAGGACGTACAGGCCGGCGTCGAACAGACGATCACCATCGAAGACGGGATGTGCAACGTACAGGGATCGAAGGGGCAGATCGAACCGGCGTCACCGCATCTGCTCTCCGAGATCGCCATCGTCGCCGGGTTAGGCAAGGCCACACTCGCGCCCAATCCCAAGGTCGACTGGGAGTGGCTCACCGAGGACTACGCGCGCATCCGCGACAAGATCGAGGCAACGCAGCCCGGCACGTTTTACGACTTCAACCGGCGTCTGACGGAGAGGGGTGTCTTCCATCTCGATATCGCCGCCCGCGATCGAGTCTGGAACACCGACTCCGGCAAGGCGCATTTTCTCTATCCCGACAAGCGTCTGACCGAAGACGATACGGCACCCACCGACACCCACTTCCAGCTGCTTTCGATCCGTGGACACGATCAGTTCAACACCACCGTCTACTCCTATGACGATCGCTATCGAGATATCTACGGTACGCGTATGGTGCTGATGATGAACCCGCGCGATATCGAGAGGCACGGCTTCGAAGCCGGCAATCGCGTCACGCTACATGCAGTGAGCGATGATGGCATTGCGCGCAGCGTCTCGGGCTTCAAGATCATCGCCTACGATCTGCCGGAGAACTGTCTTGGCGCCTACTATCCGGAGGTCAACGATCTGATCCCCGTCGCCAACCGCGATTTCCAGAGCAACACCATCGCCGGCAAATCGATCCCGGTGACACTTGAGCTCATGTCGACCGAGGCCATAGAAGCCGAAACCGGCATGCTTGCAACCGGCTGACACCGCCCTCCCTCTGACACCCTTCCCCAGCCGACGCCCGATGCTGTCCCGCCAGCCTCGGGCGTCGGTCCATTGGTCGCAGCCACGCACGCCGAAACGCTCGCAGGCATCTCTTCCCGCTCCCACAAAGCGTAGTTTTTTCAAAGACTTCACCGCACCTTGTCGGACAACTCATCCGTTGGTGTGAGTTCGCCAGTCGCGTTGGCGGGCCTGTCGCGGCTGGTTATCTTCCGAGCAGAGAACCCTCGCTCGAGCCGCCTACGGCGGCAAGACACGAGGCGAGCCGACACAAAAAACGACACCAAACCATGTCCTGCAACAGGGACTCGGGAGCGCGACATGAACCAGACGGTGCTGTCTCTTCTGGCCTTTCTGCCCTTGATACTGGCGGGGGTACTGCTGATCGGATTTCGCATGGCGGCGCGAGTCGCCATGCCGATCGTCTTCATCGTCGCGGTGTTGATCGCGCTGCTAGCGTGGGACATGACCGCCAACCGGGTGCTCGCCTCGACGTTTCAGGGGCTGATCATGACCGTCGCCCTGCTCTGGATCATCTTCGGCGCGATACTGCTGCTCAATACCTTGAAGCACTCCGGCGGCATCATGGCGATCCGCAACGGCTTCTCCGGCATCAGCCCGGACCGGCGCGTGCAGGCGCTGATCGTCGCCTGGCTGTTCGGCTGTTTCATCGAGGGCGCTTCGGGCTTCGGCACGCCGGCCGCAGTGGCAGCACCGCTGATGGTCGCTCTCGGCTTTCCCGCGCTGGCCGCGGTGGTCGTCGGCATGATGCTGCAATCGACGCCGGTCTCCTTCGGCGCGGTGGGCACGCCGATCGTGGTTGGGGTCACCGGCGGGGTCAATCAGTCGTCGATCGCCGAGCAGCTCGCCGCAGACGGCTCGAGCTGGGAGACCTACTTTCGCCTGATCACCTCCGAGGTGGTCGTGACTCACGGCATCATCGGCGTGCTCATGCCGCTGATTCTGGTGACCGTCATGGTGCGCTTCTTCGGTGCCAACCGCTCCTGGACCGAAGGCCTGTCAATCACGCCTTTCGCACTCTTCGTCGGGCTCGCCTTCGTGATTCCCTCGATGCTGGTCGGCGTGCTGCTCGGCCCCGAGTTCCCTTCGCTGCTGGGCGGATTGATCGGCCTGGCGATCGTCGTGCCCGCCGCGCGCAAGGGCTTTCTGCTGCCGAAGGACACTTGGGACTTTCCCGAGCGCTCGCAGTGGCCGGCGGAGTGGATCGGCAAGATCGAAATCAAGGTCGATGACGTCGCCGGGCGCGCGCCGATGTCGACCCTTATGGGCTGGATGCCCTATGTCATCGTCGCCGTGCTGCTGGTCATCTCACGCACCGTGCCGTCGGTCAAGGCAGGGCTCTCCTCGCTCAGCACTGGCTGGAGCGACATCCTCGGCGAGGCCGGTATCTCGGGCAGCGTCGAGTGGCTCTATCTGCCCGGCGGCATCATCCTGATCGCCGTGATCTGCACGATCTTTCTGCACCGCATGCGCGCCGCCCAGGTCAAGGCGGCCTTTGCGGAATCCTCGAAGACCATCTTCGGTGCCGGCTTCGTGCTGCTGTTCACCATCCCCATGGTGCGCATCCTGATCAACTCCGGCGTCAATGAGTCCGACCTGGTCTCGATGCCGGTTGCCATGGCACAGCTGGTCGCCGACGGCGTCGGTCAGATCTATCCGCTGTTCGCCCCCGCCGTCGGCGCGCTGGGCGCTTTCATCGCAGGTTCCAATACCGTCTCCAACCTGATGCTCGCGGCCTTCCAGTTCAACGTGGCCGAGGTACTCGGGGTCTCCACCGCAATGATGGTTGCCCTGCAGGCGGTCGGTGCCGCCGCCGGCAACATGATCGCGATCCACAACGTGGTCGCGGCCTCGGCGACGGTCGGACTGCTCGGTCGCGAAGGGACAACCCTGCGCAAGACGATTCTGCCCACGATCTACTACTGCCTGTTCGCCGGCCTCATCGGTCTGGCAGCGTTCTACCTGCTCGACTTCAGCGACCCGCTGATGACCGGTTGATCTCGCGCCAGCTCACTGCCTCGCCCGGCGATCGCCGGGCGTTTCTTTTTTCGACACTCGCTTTCGCCCACGCAGCGTTCGCCCATTGGCGGCGCGGCACTTGCCCTCGGGCCTTGCGGCTTTTGGCTAATGGTCGTGACGGGGTCACATCCACGACCATGGCTTCATCGAGTGTGAAAACGCATTCCATAAATTGCCACCGATGCGGTATGGACGACTCCCGGGGCAAGGAGATGTCGATGACACGGTTTTACGACGAACGCCTCGACGGCGAGATCGCGACGGTCGACCGCACGGCCCTGAAGGCCGCGATCGTCGCCGTTGCTCCCGATCTCACGCTGCTCGACCGCGAAGAGGACCTGCGCCCGTTCGAGTGCGATGGCCTCTCTGCCTACCGCGTGCTGCCGATGCTCGTCGCCATGCCGTCCACCCTGCGCGAGATCGAGTCGCTCATGCGCGTCTGCTTCGAGCATGACGTGCCAGTGGTGACGCGCGGCGCCGGAACCGGACTCTCCGGTGGCGCTCTGCCGTTGGAAAAGGGTGTGCTGCTGGTCATGTCACGCTTCAATCGCATTCTCGAGCTCGACGCCGACGCGCGCATCGCGCGTGTGGAACCGGGTGTGCGTAACCTGGCGATCTCCGAAGCCGCCGCGCCTTACGGGCTCTACTACGCCCCCGATCCGTCATCGCAGATCGCCTGCTCCATCGGCGGCAACGTTGCCGAGAACGCCGGCGGCGTCCACTGCCTCAAGTATGGTCTGACGGTGCATAACGTGCTGGCTGTGGATATCGTCACCATCGAAGGTGAGCGCCTCCACCTTGGCAGTGAAGCCCTGGATTCGCCGGGGTTTGACCTGCTGGCGCTGTTCATGGGCTCGGAAGGCATGCTTGGCGTGATCACGGAAGTGACCGTCAGGCTGCTGCCCAAGCCGGAAGTTGCCAAGGTGGTCATGGCGTCGTTCGATGATGTCGAGCGCGCGGGAAAGGCGGTGGGAGACATCATCGCCGCCGGCTGCATTCCCGGGGGCCTCGAGATGATGGATAACCTCGCCATTCGCGCAGCGGAAGATTTCGTCCACGCTGGCTACCCCGTCGACGCGGCGGCGATTCTTCTGTGCGAGCTCGACGGCATCGAGGCAGACGTTCACGCCGACTGCGAACGGGTGCGCGGCCTGCTCGAGGCCGCTGGCGCGACCGACATCCGGCTGGCGCAAGACGACGCCGAACGCCAGCGTTTCTGGGCCGGGCGCAAGGCAGCCTTCCCCGCTGTCGGTCGCGTGTCGCCGGACTATTACTGCATGGACGGCACGATTCCACGGCGCGAGTTGCCCGGTGTCCTCAAGGGCATCGAGACGCTCTCCGCGGAGTACGGTCTACGCGTCGCCAACGTCTTTCACGCCGGTGACGGCAACCTGCACCCGCTGATCCTGTTCGATGCCAACGCGCCGGGCGAGCTCGAGCGAACCGAAGCGATGGGCGGGCGCATTCTCGAACTCTGCGTCGAGGTCGGCGGCAGTATCACTGGCGAACACGGCGTCGGGCGAGAGAAGCTCAATCAGATGTGCAGCCAGTTCAACGCAGACGAGATCACGCTCTTTCACGCCGTGAAATCGGCCTTCGACGAGCGCCGCCTGCTCAATCCCGGCAAGAACATCCCGACACTCGCGCGCTGTGCCGAATTCGGCGCCATGCACGTTCACCACGGCGAGCTACCCCACCCCGAACTGCCGCGTTTCTAGCCGTCCGTTTCCCGTTCTGTCTTTCAGCCAAGGAGCCGCGCCATGCCACATCTGCAGGATCGACGGCCGGAGTTCGCACGGCCGAACGAGCCAGGCCCGACGCCGAACGCCATCGAGCAGGACGCCGATGACAGCGAGGCTCTGTGCGAGCAGGTGCGCCGGGCTCGCGTCGAGCAGACGTCGCTACGCATCGCCGGCGGTAACACCAAGGCGTTTTACGGCAGAAGCATCTGCGCCGGTGCCGAGCTCTCGACGCGCCGTCACCGCGGCGTTGTCCACTACGACCCCGTCGAGCTGGTAGCCACCGCGCGTGCGGGTACGGCGCTTGGCGATCTCGAGCGTCTGCTCGCCGACAACGGCCAGCGTCTGGCATTCGAACCGCCCCACTTCGGCGAGTCCGCCACCGTCGGCGGCATGGTCGCCACCGGACTCTCCGGCCCGCGCCGCCCTTGGGTCGGAGCCGTGCGCGATTTCGTGCTCGGCGTTCGACTCATCACCCAGGAGGGGAAGCATCTGCGCTTCGGTGGCGAGGTCATGAAGAACGTCGCCGGCTACGATCTCTCGCGACTCATGGTCGGTGCCCAGGGAACGCTCGGCGTGCTGACCGAAATCTCGTTCAAGGTGCTGCCGAAGCCGGCCGCCTCGGCCTGTCTGCGGCTCGAACTCTTCGCCGAGGTGGCGCGCCAGCGTTTGTGCGAATGGGGCCGCCTGCCGCTGCCGATCACCGGCGCCGCTTTCGAGCCAGCGTCGCATGGGAATCGAGGCATCCTGCACCTGCGACTGGAGGGCGGCGAAGGCTCCGTCAATGCGACACGCCAGCGAATCGGCGGCGAGGAGGAGAGCCATCGCTATTGGGAGGATCTGCGCGAGCATCGCCTGCCGCTCTTCCTCGAGCCGGACCCGCGCCCGTTGTGGCGGCTGTCACTGCCGTCCCGCGCCAGCCGCCCCGCAATCGAAGGCGACTGGCTGATCGACTGGGGCGGTACTCAGGTGTGGTTGCGCAGCGGCGAACGTGATATCGCCATCTTCGAAGCCGCCCAGGCAGCTGGCGGCCACGCCACCCGGTTCACGCCCTGCGGCAGCGAGAGTTCGCCCTTCACGCCCCTGCCGCCGGTGATGTCACGCTACCACCGCCAGCTCAAGTCACGCCTCGACCCCGAGGGCCTCTTCAATCCCGGCCGGCTCTACGCCGACTGGTAGGCAACGACACCGGCAGGAGACCATCATGCAGACTCACTTCTCCGAGCAAGCCCGCACCCAGCCGCAGATTGGCGAGGCGGACCGTATTCTGCGCAGCTGCGTCCACTGTGGCTTCTGCAACGCGACCTGCCCGACCTACCAGCTGCTCGGCGACGAACGCGACGGCCCGCGCGGACGTATCTATCTCATCAAGGAACTGCTGGAGAGCGACGAGCAGGATGATCACGTCACCCGCGAGACCCAGCTCCATCTCGACCGCTGTCTGAGCTGCCGCAACTGCGAGACCACCTGTCCGTCCGGGGTCGAATATCACAAACTGCTGGATATCGGTCGCGCCGAGATCGACCGTCGCGTCGGGCGTCGGCCGAGCGAGCGCGCCCTGCGCCTCGGCTTACGCGCAACGATGGTCGAGCCCAAGCGATTCCAGGCCCTACTAGCTTTGGGCCAGACGTTTCGCCCGCTCGCGCCATTCGAACTACGCGACAAGATCCCCGCACGGCAAACACCCAAGGCAGCCCACCGCCGGCTCGCCGGACGACGCCCCGATCCCGATCGGCACTCGCGCCAGATGCTGATCCTGGAAGGCTGCGTGCAGCCGGGACTCGCCCCCAATACCAACGACGCCACCGCCCGCGTGCTCGACCGGCTCGGCATCGGCGTTCGCCCGGCGATGGAGGCCGGCTGCTGTGGCGCGATCGACTTTCACCTCAACGCCCAGGCCACCGGTCGCGAACGCATGCGCGCCAATATCGACGCATGGTGGCCGATGATCGAAAAAGAGGGCAAAGCGGGGATTGAAGCCATCGTCCAGACCGCCAGCGGCTGCGGCGCCTTCATCAAGGAGTATGGCGAGATGCTCGCCGACGACCCCGCCTACGCGGTCAAGGCGAAGCGCATCAGCGAACTGGCGAAAGACCTGGTGGAGATAGTGCGCGAGGAGAATATCGAGGCGCTCGGCGTTCAACAGCGCGATCCGCGACGGCTGGCGTTCCACTGCCCCTGCACCCTGCAGCACGCGCAGAAGCTCGGCGGCGCGGTGGAGGCGGTGCTCGCCCGCCTGGGTTTCGATCTCGCCCCGGTCCGCGACGGCCACCTGTGCTGCGGCTCCGCCGGCACCTACTCGATCACTCAGCCAACGCTCGCCCGGCAGCTTCGCGACAACCGGCTCGATGCGCTGGAAGCCGGCGATCCGCAAACCATCGTGACGGCCAATATCGGCTGTCAGAGCCACCTCGCCAGCGCCGGACGCACCCCGGTGCGCCACTGGATCGAGATCGTCGATGACGCACTCATGGCATAGAGACCGCGTTCTCGACACAAGACCGCTGGATTCAGCTTTTGCTCGTAACTCGTAACTCGCAGCTAACGCTTCTCCACTCATTTCACAGGAGCCGAACGATGTTGACCAAGGCCGTACTGGAACTCGAAGACGTCAATGCCATTCTCGATGCCGCACAGCACGAGGCCGAGACGCAGGGTTGGGCAGTTACCATTGTCGTCGCCGACGACGGCGGTTATCCGCTGGCACTGCGACGCCTGGACGGCGCCTCACCCAACAGCGCCACCATCGCGACAGAGAAAGCTCGCAACGCCGCCATCGGCCGGCGCGAGACACAGCAGTTCGAGGAGATGATCAACAACGGTCGCACGGCATTCGTCACCGCCCCGATGACAGCCCTGCTCGCCGGCGGCGTCCCCGTCCTTCACGATGGCAAGATCATCGGCAGCGTCGGCGTCTCCGGCGTCAAGCCGGATCAGGACGTGCAGGTGGCGAAGGCGGGAGCTGGCGCGATTCGCTGATTGTCGGGCGACTCGCCGCGACGATACATCATCGCGGTCAGCCGTTGTGCGGACGGAGGCGGGAGAGCCGCAAACGAGGCGACAGGCGGGATGTGACGGGCAAGAGGTAGCGGGCGAGACAAGAGGCAAGCGCCGAGGGAATCCGTTCGCCTCAACGCTTCTTGCGCGAACCCGGCGACGAGCGCCCTCGCGTGGCGCCGGCCGGCTTGCTCGTCTTCGATGGCTTGCCCTTGGCGGCCGGCTTGCCCTTTCCCGCAGGCTGATTCCTGTTCGTGGTCTTGCCCGGGTTCGACGCCTTGCCTTGGTTCGACGACCTACGCTTGCCGGGCGGTCCGCCGGATGATGCCTTTCCCTTGGCTGGCGGTTTACCCGTCCCCGTTGCGCCGGTTTTCGCTGTCTTACGTCCAGTAGTCGGGCCACTTTTTCGCCCGCCGCCGCCTGCCGATTTAGGCTTCACGCCGCCGGGCTTGCCGCCAGCCGTGGACTTGCCTTCTCCGCGGTTGGCGGTTCTCGCACCGGCTTTCGGCGACACCTTGCCGCGTGATGCCGGCCGCTTGCCGGCTGCCTTCTCGGACTGCTGCGTGAGCGCGAGAATCCCGTCGATCTCCTTGGGCGTGAGATCGCGCCAATCTCCCCGCGCCAGCCCCTTGAGCGAGACGTTCATGATCCGGGTACGAACGAGCTGGGTGACCTCGAAGCCGAAGTACTCGCACATGCGACGGATCTGGCGATTGAGTCCTTGCACCAGCGTGATGGTGAAGACGAAGGTCGAAACCTTCTCGACCTGGCAGCGCTTGGTGACCTGGCCAAGGATCGGCACGCCGCCCTGCATGCCGGTGATAAAGGCTTCGGTGATCGGTTTGTTCACCGTCACCCGATACTCTTTCTCGTGGTGGTTGTCCGCCCGCAGGATCTTGTTGACGAGATCGCCGTTGCTGGTGAGGAAAATCAGCCCCTCGGAATCCTTGTCCAGCCGGCCGATGGGGAAGATGCGCACCCCATGGCCGACGAAGTCGACGATGTTGGCCTTCTCGCTCGACTCGGTGGTGCTGACGATACCCACCGGCTTGTGGAGCGCGATGAGCACGAAACCGTCCTCCGCCACCGGTTCGATCTCCTGCCCGTTGACCTTGACCCGATCCCCCGGCACGACCTGATCGCCGGTCGTCGCCCGCCGCCCGTTGATCCAGACGTTGCCCTGCGCGACGAAGCGATCCGCTTCACGCCGAGAGCACATGCCGCTTTCGCTGATGTACTTATTGATGCGAATGGATTGTCGAAAGGACATAGCGTCAAACATCCTGGAAAAAAATTACTGAAAGCCTGCCTTCGACGCCGCACGCCAGCGACAGATCAACTCTCGGGACAGACGCCAGGCGCGCGGGTAGCGTTGAACAGCTCGCTATCCGGCGTTCCCAGCGCACTCGCCCTCTTGGGCCAGCTGGCGACCAGCGCCGCGAGCCGGGCACGCAATGCCGCAGTCAGTTCGCCATCGGGCTCGTCGACGAAACGCGGCGTCGCCCCGGAAAGGGCGAGCGCCCCCATCACGCGTCCTTCAGGTCCGTGGACAGCAACGGCCAGCACACAGAGACCGGCGCAAGCGACATCCCATTCGATGAAGACCTCGCCGGGCGCCCCCTCATCGCAAAGCGCGCGACTGACGACGTCCCGCTCCAGTGCTGACACGGCCCCCTCCTCGAGGTGATGACGCACCTCGCGCTGGCCGATCTCCACGAGGGCGCAACGGCGCTGCTTGCCGTCGCGGATATAGAAAGCGGCCGTCTCTCCGGTGGCGTCACGAAGGGTGGTCAGCGTCGGGCGTATCAAGCGTTCCAGGCTGTCGCTCTCGACAGCCAGCGGTGCCAGCCGCGCGATGGCCGGGCCGACATGATAGACACCGCGATCGTCACGCACGGCGTAACCGTAGTGCTCGAGCGATGCCATCAGCCGCAGGATCGTGCTCTTGTAGAATCCGGTCGCTTGCGAAAGCTCGGTCAACGTCATTGCCGAGCGTTGAGGCGAAAACGCCTCGAGCAGGGTGAGCGCCCGCTCGACTGCCTCCACGCGCCGTTGCGCCATCTTCTCCTCCTTCGCACTTCCCGCTATCCGATCCGATTTCGCTGGCGACGTTCGGCCCTCGACCCGCCGCCATTCGAGCGGCGCCTCTCCCGCCCGGTGCTTCTTTCGACCCGTGCGCTGACATCGGGTTTCCGACGTCAGGGCGAGTTTTACACAGAAAAACCCCAGTTCACTAGAGGGAACCATGGGGTCGCCGCTTCTAGGGCGCTCGCAGCTTCTCGGGAACTCTCAAGGTTCAGGCGTCGTGAAACTCGCGACCGGCCCTTGTCTCCTGGATCACACCGGTGCGAATGACGAAATCGCCGAAGGGTTCATCGGTTTCCCGCTCTTGGGCGTAGCGCTGGATCAATGGTTCAAGCACGTCGAGGATCGTCGCCTCGTCGATGTTTTCGCGGTAGAGCTTGTTCAACCGCTCGCCGCTGAAGCCGCCGCCAAGGTAGAGGTTATAGCGACCCGGTGCTTTGCCGACGAAACCGATTTCGGCCAGATAGGGCCGCGCGCAGCCGTTGGGGCATCCAGTCATGCGCACGATGATGGCATCGTCGGCGAGCCCCGCCTCATTCATCACCGCATCGAGCTTGTCGATCAGTGACGGCAGATAGCGCTCGCTCTCGGCCATTGCCAGACCGCAGGTCGGAAACGCCACGCAGGCCATGGCGTTGCGCCGCAGTCGTGAATGATCGGCGACGAGCCGATGGCGATCGAGAATCGCCTCGATATCGCCCCGCTTTTCCGACGATACCTGAGTGACGATCAGGTTCTGGTTGGTGGTGAGCACGATGTCGCCATCGTGAGTTTCGGCGATCTCGCGCAGGCCGCTGCGCAGTTGAGGCCCTTCGTCGAAGTCGGCAATCCGGCCGTTCTGCACGAACAGCCCGTAATGCCAGAGGCTGTCGTCGCCCTCGACCCAGCCGAGACGGTCACCGTTGTCGCTGAAGTGGTACTCCCGCGCCGGCGCCAGCGGCTCACCGAGATGGCCTTCCACCTCTGCCTTGAAGGCGTCGAGCCCCATGGACTCGACGGTGTACTTGAGCCGCGCCTGCTTGCGGTCGCGGCGATTGCCGTTATCGCGCTGGGTCAACATGATCGCCTCGGCAACCGCGGGTACGGCCTCCGGCGAACAGAATCCGATCGGATCGGAAAGGCGCGGAAAGGTCGATGGCTCGCCGTGAGTCATGCCCATGCCGCCGCCGACGCAGACGGTGAAACCCTCGAGCTCTCCCCTCTCGACGTGCGCGATGAAGCCGACGTCGTGAGCGAATAGATCGACATCGTTCTCCGGCGGGATCGCCAGTGCGACCTTGAACTTGCGCGGCAGATAGTGGCGCGTGTAGAGGGGCTCGTTGGGATCGGGGACCGATTCGCCGCCCGCTGCCGCGTTAAGCGATTTTTCTCGCTCTTCGGCCCCCCCGGCCACGCGCTCTTCGCCGAGAAATATCTCATGGTAGGCGCGGGTGCTGGGCAACAGCCGCTCACTGATCGAGCGGCTGAGGTCGTACACCTGACGGTGAATCTTGGAACGATGCGGATTGGCGCTGCAGATGACGTTGCGATTGACGTCACCGCAGGCGGCGATGCAATCGATCATCGCGCTGTCGATCGTCTGCAGATGCGCGCGAAGGTTTTCCTTGAGTACGCCGTGATACTGAAACGTCTGCCGCGTGGTGATTCGCAGCGTGCCGTTGGCATATTGCGAGGAGACATCGTCGAGCGTCTGCCACTGCGCCGGCGAGATCACGCCGCCGGGCAGACGCAGGCGCACCATGAAGCTGTAGAGCGGCTCGAGTTTCTGGTGCCGGCGTTCGTCGCGCAGGTCACGGTCATCCTGCATATAGAAACCGTGGAACTTGGTAAGCTGGGTGTCGTCCTCGGCCACCGCGCCGGTCGCCTCGTCAGCCAGTCCGGCCTCGAGCGAACCGCGTAGATAATCGCTCTCGACCTTGAGCCGTTCATTAGGATGCAGCTCGTCGAACGGCACGTCGCGCAATTTGGCGATGATATCCATGATGTTCTCCTTGCCGGTGAGACCGACCTCCTAGTAGACGTCGCGCAGGTAGCGCTTCTCCTGCTGAAGACGGCGCAGGTAATCGTCCGCCCCCTCGGCATCGCAGCCGCTCTGCTCGCGGATCACGTCCTTCAGCGCCTGATGCACGTCCGGCGCCATGAATTCGGCATCGCCGCACACATAAAGGTAGGCGCCGGCTTCGAGCCAGGTGAATAGCGCTTCGGCACGTTCACGCAGACGATCCTGAACGTAGACTTTCTCGGCCTGATCGCGAGAGAACGCGACGTCCAGCCGGGTAAGCAGCCCCTGCTGGCGCCACTTGAGCCACTCGGTCTGATAGAGAAAGTCGTTTCGCTTGCGCCGGTCGCCGAAGAAAAGCCAGTTGTCTCCGCTCGCCTCACGCTCCTCACGCTCCTGCAGGAAGGCACGAAACGGCGCAACGCCGGTACCGGGGCCGATCATGATCAAGGGGGCGTCGTCATCATCAGGCAACTTGAACTGCTTGTTGTGATCGATATAGATCGGTACCCGATCACCTGGCTCGATACGATCGGCCAGATAGGTCGTCGTCACGCCATTGCGCGCCCGGCCGTGCGTCTCGTAGCGCACCACCGCCACGGTGAGATGCACTTCGTCCGCCACCGCAGCCCGACTGGAGGCGATAGAGTAGAGCCGCGGGGGGAGCTTGCGTAGCGCCGCCGTGAACTGCGCAGCATCGATACCCTCGACCGGGAACTGCTCGATCAGATCGATAATCTGGCGCCCCTGAAGCCACTCACGCAGCTCGTCGCGCGCCTCCTCACCCAGCAGACGCTGAAGCTCAGGCGCCCGTGACCATTCGGCCCACTGCTTCAGGAATGGTCGCGTCAGCGTCGTCACTTCGAGATCGGCCAGGAGCGCCTCGCGCAGCACTCTCCCCTCGTCGAGCGGTGACTCGGCGTCGAGCTTGAGCGTCTCGATCAATTCGTCGACATGTGCCGGGTCGTTCTGCGGCACGACGCCAACGGCGTCGCCAGGCAGATAGTCGAGCCCGGCATCTTCGAGCGAGAGTTCCAGGTGCAGCGTCTGCTTGTCCGATCCGCGACCGTTGAGCGGCTGAGCGGTCAATACCTCCGCCATGTACGGATGCTTCCGGGAGTACGACGGCGCCTTGACCGTCTGTGTCTGCGCCGTTTCGGGTGCGGGCGCGCCATCGGTGGACGAGCTGTCGAGGTCGCCGGAAAGCGTCTCGAGCACGCGGTCGATCCACGCTTCGGCAGCCTCTTCGTAGTCCACGTCGCAATCGCCACGATCCACCAGCCGCTCGCCACCGAGTTCGGCCAAGCGCGCATCGAACTCCTTGCCGGTCTGACAGAAATGCTCGTAGCTGGCATCCCCCAGCCCTAACACCGCAAAGCGAACGCCTTCGAGCTTCGGCGCCTTGCGTCCCATCATCAGCTCGTAACATTCGAGCGCCGGGTCCGGCGGATCGCCATCGCCCTGGGTGCTGACCACGACGAGCACGCGCTCGAGCGACTTGAGCTGCTTCTTGCCGCAGTCGGCCATGCTCAACAGTTCTGACCGGAATCCTCTGCCCGTTGCACGCTCGGCGGCCAGCTCGGCAACGCCTTCGGCATTACCGGTCTGGCTGCCGTAGAGCACGGTGAGTGCTGGCGCGGCCGCCTGAGTCGTTCCTGCGGCCGGCTGCGACTGTCCCGTCGCGCCCGACGACTGCGCCGCCATTCCGGCCAGATAGCCACTCAGCCATTGGCGCTGGGCATCGTCAAGATCCGCCAGCGCCTGCTGCACACGCTGCGCCTGATCGGCACTTAGCGGGCTGTTGATATCGCTCAGCGGAGTCGCTGCCATGTCTGCCTCGTTGCGCTTCTCGAAAATAGTCTGATCGTCATGCTCGCGTTCCAGTGACCTGCTGGGGTTAGCCAAAAGTGTTGGGGCGAATGACGGAAATCGAAAAGTCCAAACCGCACTGTCGTTATTCGATTCATGCATGACAGCGCGCCGTATCTCGTTGGTGCCGGCCAGCATGGAGGGCATACTCGGGGTTGTCCCGCCTCATTTCCCTCTACGACGCAGCCGAAGGAATCGCCATGACCTACCGACTCTTCATCGCCAACAAGAACTACTCCTCCTGGTCGATGCGCCCCTGGGTGCTGCTGCGCGCGCTCGACATTCCCTTCGAGGAGGTGATGACACCGTTCGAGGGCGCCGGCAGACAGGCAGCCTTCGAAGCGTTCTCGCCCACCGCCAAGGTGCCGTGCCTGCACGACGATGGGCGAGTGATCTGGGAGTCGTTGGCGATTCTCGAAACCATCGCCGAGGCACACCCGGCGGCCTGGCCGGCAGACCGCGACGCTCGCGCCTGGGCCCGCAGCGCGGCCGCCGAGATGCACGCGGGATTCCCCGCGCTGCGTGACGAGTGCTCGATGAACTGCTCGCTCACCATCGAACTCGGCACGCCGAGCGCGGCGCTGGCAAAGGATATTGCCCGGCTCGATGCGCTCTGGTCCGACGGACTCGAACGTTTCGGCGGCCCCTACCTGGCAGGCGAGACCTTCACCGTCGTCGATGCGATGTTCGCCCCCGTTGCCGTGCGCGGCCGCGGCTACGGGCTCGAGCTGAGCGAAGCGTCTGCGGCTTACGCCCGCCGGCTGCTCGATCACCCCGCCGTCGCCGCCTGGATCGACGAAGGTGTCGCCGAACCCTGGATCGATGAACCCCACGAGGCCGACTGCATCCGTGGCCGACGGGTGATCGAGGATCGTCGTCGCTGATACGACCCGATCGCCGTCACTCTCCGCCGATCAGCGCCTGCAGCGAGTCGATCGGCGAGGTGACCAGGTTTTCCAATGATTCGGTCAGCGCTTGCCAGATCACCACACTCATATCGACCTGCGTGCTGCCGTCCACCGTGGTCTTTATCGGAATGTCGAGATCGATCACGCCCGACTCCGCCTGCAGCAGACCGATCAAGTTCTTGAGCGGCAGCGAGGTTTCGTCGGGATCGACCTCCTTGCCCAGATTCAGTTGCTTGAGAATGATGTGGTTACGCGCCGTGAGCGTGCCGTCACGCAGACGATAGTCGAGATCGAGATCGGCGCTGCCGTTATCGATGCGGTACCCGGCAAAGCGGCGGATATAAGGCGCGAATTCGGCCAGCGCCAGCCGTTCGGTCGTCAGATGGAGATGCCCGGCCGCCGGCTGGCTAAAGCTGACGTCGCCCTCGATCATGACCGGCGTGCCATCGCTCACCTTGCCGTTCAGGTGATAGTCGACCGGGGCGTCGCTGCGTGTATCCAGTCCGCTCATTTGTCCCTGCAATTCGCTGACATCGAGTGACACCGTCGGCGAGATACGCCGGTCCTCGAAGTCGAAGCGGCCTTTCTCGACGTCGAGCCGCTTGATCGCGACCGCGATGCCGGCGTCACTGCCTTTACCCGCACTGCCCTTATCACTCCCCGATGCGTCGCTGGACGAGGATCCGCTCATCGCAGCGGCCAGATTGAAGCGACCGTCGTCTTCGATTCGCGCCGTCACATCGGGGGCGGAAAGCGTGGCGCGCTGGATCGTCAGATGATCGCCGACACTGTAATCGATATCCGCGAAAGCCCCATGAGCGAGGGAGATCAGCGGCGCGTCCCGGGTATCGACGGTGGCAACGTCGTCGAGCGAGAGCTGGCCCTGGTAGCGCAGCAGATCCGAAGCCGCCTGGCCGAAGCGCAGCCGGCCGTCGAGACCGAGACGACCGCTGGCTACCCGTGCGGCTACCGTCTGAGTCAGCCACGGATCGACGATCTTCGCGCCAATATGACGGGCGGACACATGGAGATCACCGGTAAAGGGGGCCAGGCCAAAGGTGCCGTCGAGCTCGATCCGGCCATCGCCGAACGTGCCAGATGCCTGCCCTTGCATGGGCGAATCGCTCCCGCCGCGGTAATCGTTCAGCGTTAGATCAACATCGGTCGCGTGTATCGAGGCGCCCTGCGGTACACGACGGTCCTCCCACGAGATCTCGCCGCCGCTGGCCTCGATCCGGTCGATGCTCAGCGACGAGCCACCGCTCCCGGAAGTCGTCTGTTGACTCGTCTGATCGTCGGAGGACGTGCTGCCGAGCGTCGTCACGTTGAGCGGGCCATCGGGCGGCGACACCAGATGCAGGCGCGGTGAATCGAGGCGGGCCTCGGCGATGTGAATCCCCGACTGCCACAGGGTCGACCACTGGAAAGCGACGTCACCACGCGGGACCACGATCATCGGCTCGTCACCCTCGCCGACGCGCAGCGCGGAAAATCCCGCTGTTGCCGTGAACGGATTGAAGGTGACGCGCTCGAGCTGGACCGGCTCGCCAAGCGAGCGGGAAAAGCGCCCCTCCAGCCAGGTGGTCAGCGCCCAGGGGCCAACGACGATCAACAGGAAAAGCAGTAGCAGAAGACCGACGAACCAGCCGGCGCCGCGATGTCGAGCGGCATGAGACATGGACACACTCCCTGTGTCGATGAGATGGCGTTGGCTACAGCCTAGTCGGCCGACGCCTGACGTGCGCGGAAACGCGATAGCCGCCACAGGGTGAAGAGGTTGGTGCCGAGCGCGAGCGCCTCCGCGATGGCGCCGCCAATCGAGCCAATGATCAAGGCATTGATCAACCAGCTGAACGCTACGCCGGCAAGCAGTATGCGCATGGCGATGCCGCGAAAGAGAAACATCGCCAGCGTGCCCAGCAGCGCGGCGAGTAACGGAAAGAGATCGAACCAGTGACGCCACGTCGCCAATGCCACGGCGAGGCTCACCGCCAGCATCAAGCCCATGACCCGAAGATTCCTCGGAAAGCGGCGTGCCAGCATGATCCGCACCACGATCAGTACCGACATGCCGACGGCGACCCACTGACCGAACAGGCCGAACTGCACGCCGAACGCCACATTGGCAAAGATCAGATAGACCAGCAGGCGGTCGTCCTGCCGGCTGGAGAAGGCCGCGATGATGAACCCCAGGGCGATGAGGCCGGCGAACTGCGCGGCCCACCCGTCGATGTCGATGCCGTTCATGCGTTGTCCGGAAGCGAAGCGTGACAAGACCCTAGCAGCCCCTCCTGCGGTTGCAACTGGCTCGCGCGAGCGTCAAGGCGCAGGTTTTCTCTGCGCTGCTAGACTGCGGGAGGCGTTCTCGTTACCTCGAACGGCATCGCTATCTCGCGTGCCGACCGGGGCATTCATCGCTCACCGCGCATCACGCGCCATTTAACGGGAGTCACCATGTCCAGTACCGACGCGCAAACTCGAATCAAGACCGAATGGGTCGAGATCACCGCCGAGGACGGCAAGACGTTCAAGGCCTATCAGGCCCTGCCCCAAAAGGGCAAAGGACCGGGCATCGTGCTGATCCAGGAGATCTTCGGCGTCAACGGTCATATCCGCGGCGTGGCCGAACAGTATGCGCTGGATGGCTACGCCGTCATTGCACCGGACATGTTCTGGCGCGAGGCACCGGGCGTCGAGCTCGACTACGACGGTGAAGACTGGAAGGCCGCCAAGGCGCACAAGGACGCGCTCGACTTTCCCACGGCGATCAGCGACCTGCGCGCGGCGGTCAAATACCTGCGGGCAAGTCCGGTCTGCGACGGGCCGGTCGCCTCGGTCGGCTACTGCATGGGCGGCGTGCTCTCGTACCTGAGCGGCGTGGATGCCGGCGTCGATGCGGCGATCTGCTACTACGCCGGCGGCGTGACCCAGTTTCTCGACCGCGCCGGCGAACTCGCGGTGCCGACACAGTTCCACTTCGGCGCCGAGGACGATCACATCCCGCTCGAGCACGTCGAGCTGACACGCAAGGCTTTCATCGGCAATCCGGAAGTTGAAGTCCACCTCTACGAAGGTGCCGAACATGGCTTCAACTGCTGGGCGCGCTCGAGCTATCACCAGCAGGCTTCGGCGCTGGCCCACGGTCGTACGCTGACGTTTCTGGCGAGCCGCGCCGGCTGATTGCAGCGGCTGCTAGCAACCGGAGCATCCAGCTTGCCGCCACTGCAGGAGAGAGCTAGTTTTCAAGCGGCGACCAGGAACCGGTCGCCTGCACGCGAAACGACACGACATGACAAGGAGGGTTCACCATGGGCGTCATCGCATGGATCATCTTCGGTTTGATCGCCGGAGCCATCGCCAAACTCATCATGCCGGGCAAGGATCCGGGCGGCTTTATCGTCACCATCATCCTCGGTATTCTCGGCGCCGTCGTCGGCGGCTGGATCGGCACTGCACTGGGCTTCGGCTCCGTGTCGGGCTTCAATTTCGGCAGCTTCGTCATCGCCGTCATCGGTGCCATCGTGCTGCTGGCGATCTACCGCGCCGTGCGCAAATAGACGGCCAACGCTGCACCTTCATCGCCCGGTTCCGAGTCCCGCTCGGACCGGGCGTTTTCACTCCTGACGCAGAGGTCTCTCATGCCCCGAGATACTCACTTCTATCAGCCCGCCCTGGGACACGGTCTACCCCATGATCCGTTCAACGCCATTGTCGGCCCGCGTCCGATCGGCTGGATCTCCTCGCAGGATGCCGACGGCGATCTGAACCTCGCGCCCTACAGCTTCTTCAACGGCTTCAACTACACTCCGCCGATCGTCGGCTTCGCCAGCGTCGGCTACAAGGACAGCGTGCGCAATATCGAGGCGACCGGCGAATTCTGCTGGCAGCTCGCCACGCGTGAATTGGCCGAGCCGATGAACGAGAGCTGCGCCGCCGTAGATTCGAGCGTCAATGAATTCGACCTGGCGGGACTGACGCCCGAACCTTCTCGCGTCGTCGGCGTGCCACACGTGAAAGAGGCCAAGGTCGTGTTCGAGTGCCGCAAGACACAGACGCTGCGACTCCAATCCGCCGATGGCGAAGCGCTCGATACCTGGATGGTGTTCGGTGAGGTGGTCGGCGTCCACATCGACGCCTCGCTGCTGTCCGACGGGGTCTATCAGACAGCGAAGGCACGGCCGATTCTGCGTGGCGGCGGCCCGGCGGACTACTTCGAGATCAGCGACGAACTCGGTTTCAAGATGCACCGGCCGGGCTGACACCCGGCCGAAAGTTCAGGAAGGATCGGCGACACGCCCGCTCTCATGAAAGCGCCAGGTGCTGCGACCGGCCCGCTTGGCGGCGTACATCGCCATATCGGCATACTGCAGCGCCTGCTGCGGGTCGTCGGTATCCAGCCCCAGCATCGCGATGCCGACACTGGCACCGACCGTCACCTCCTCGCCGTCGCGCATGCGCACCGGTGTCTGCAGCTGCTCCATGAACCGCATCAACAGCCGTTCCACATCATCGCGGTCAGCGCACCCCTCGAGCAGCACCACGAACTCGTCACCGCCGAGCCGGGCCACGTAATCGCGCTGCCGGATCAGGTTGGCGAGTATGCCGCCGACGCGCCGTAGAACCCGGTCCCCGGCGTGATGCCCGTAGGTGTCATTGATCTGCTTGAAGTGGTCGAAGTCGAGCATCAACAGCGCATGCCGGCGTTCGGGATAGAGCCGATGGTGACGCGACATCACGGCCAGGCGGCGCTCGAAACCGCGCCGATTGCCGAGCCCGGTCAAGGGATCGGTCACGGCCATGCGCTCGGCGGCGTCCGAGGCCTCCTTGCGCGCGGTGATGTCCTGCGCAACCCCTTGTAGCCGCCCGACGCCAAGCGGGCTCAGCGAAAGGTTTACCCAGCGTCTCAGGGCCTCGTCGCCGATCCCGACTTCCCACTGCCGCTCGTCGCGACCGCCGGCCTTCGCCTCGAACAGCTCGCTCGGTTCCGGCGCCCCCTCCGAGATACAGGATGCGAGCAGAAGCGGCTCACGAGTCAGATCGTGCGATAGCGGGATGTCGAACAGTCGGCGGAAGGCAGGGTTGGCGACTCGAATACGTCCGCCGTCGTCGAGCTCGAAGAGGCCAGCATCGACCGTGTCGAAAATGGCACGATAGCGACGTTCCTCGATCTCTCGCTCGAGTCGCAGTCGACGCTCCTCGCCGAGACTCTGTACCAGGTTGTCGATCATCGCGTTGACGCTAACGACGAGCTGACCGATCTCGTCGCCGCGATTGCCGCGCGGCGCCTTGAGCTTCTGCCCGGTTTCCGCTTCCAGCTCGCTCAAGCGATGCGAAATACTGGTAATCGGCCGCGTCACGAAGCGCACCACGACCAGCACGACGCAGATCCCGATTCCGGTCAGCTGCAGCGCAAGTGCCAGCGCGATGAACAGCGACGCCTTGTTGACCAGCGCATCGATCTGCTGCTGGTCCGGCAGCAGCTTGATATTGCACACTGCATCCTCGGCATCGAACGGTGAGTAGATGACCCGGGAGATCGCTGTACTGGCCGGGCCGCCGCTTCCCGAGCTTCCCGAGGCCAACACGGCACCGCTGCCGACGCGGACCGTCACCGAACTGACGATGTCGTTGCTCAGGAGCCCATCGACCACTTCCTGGGTCAGCTTGGCGTCCCCGAGAAAGCAGCCCACCTGAGCGGTACGTTCAACGGTCGTCAACAGTTCCTGAATGCGGTCGCTCTGCTCTCGTTCCACGCTCAGCGTACGCAGGTATATGCCCAGCGCGAGGAAGATCACGCCAAGTATGACGACGATCAACAGAATCGCCGCCGTCGCGCGCAGTGCAAGGCGGGTCCGAAACAGGTTCAGGAGCCGGCACATTGGATCACTCACCCAGGATCAGCACGACATGAACGTCGCTGGTCACGTGAGCGCTATCCATGTAGCCAAGCGTGTTGGCGTTATTGGAGATGAGCTCCAGCACCTCGGCCTCGTTCTTGAGCTGCTGGGGCGGCGAAGCCTCGCCGCTGAAGACGAGACGTGCCCAGTAGGAGTTGACCGTCGCCAGATCCTTGTTGACCAGCGCGCGATAGAAACGCGCCTTGAGCGGAGTCAGATCGATCGGTAGCGCCAGATGGCCATTGGGTAACTTGCGATAGCGTCCCATGAAGATGTTGATCGCATCGCTACGCGAAACATGGCTGATGCCGCTGTCCTTGTTGACCACCACAGCGATATCCGCCGAGGCAGGAAGCGCAGTAGCCAGCAGCAGAACGAACAGAGAGGCTCGAACTCGGTTCATGGACGTTCTCCTAGAAGACGAAGTCCAGACCGAGGCTGAACATGGTCGCCCATGAATCTCCCCAATCCTGGTCTTGGTTGCGCCAGAGGAATCCTGGCTGGTCGACATGAATGCGGTCCACCTGCGCTTTTAGCGCGATACCGGGCGTGACGTCGTAGCGAGCACCAAGTGAATAGGTCCGCTGCCCGAACGCATTCTGATCTTCTCCGCCGGGCGTCGAGGTATCCACGATCGAGAACATCGCGAACGGTAGCCACTGACCGACGCGGTAGCCGAACGAGACAAAGCCCGAGTCGACGTCACTGTCACCCACCGTGTGACTCCGGTTGACCATCGCCTGCCACTGATAAGGCCCGGAATCGTAGGTAAGCCCGAGCGAGTAGAGCTTGAGATTGTCGATGCCCAGCATGTCATTGAAGAACGGGTCCGGATCGATACGCAGATACTGGCGAATCAGGTCAGCCGGTGCGCCCGCGTAATGGATGTCGGCGTCCACCTCGGTATAGCCGAGCCGGAAACGCCACGGCCCCGTCTCGTAATCGAGATGACCGCCATAGACCTTGTCGACATCGAAATCCGCCTCCAGATCATCTGTCAGAAAAATCGTGCTATCCGAGCGACCGGCATAAAGCTTGAGTCGAATCATGTCGCTGCCGATCGGATGCTTGAACGTGACATCCGCGCCATCGATATGGCTCAGTTGCAGCGAGCCGAACTGATCCACCGGTGGACGCACCCAAGGGTAGGCATAGCCGACGTAGCGCGAATCCGAGAGCTGATAGACATCCCAGCCCAGGCGGCCGGCACGAAGCACGACAGCGGGACTCGGCGTGTAGCGCAGAAAGGCCCAGCTCAATTCGGGCCGGAAATTGCCGGTATCGTGATAGCGACTGATGCCCTGCACGACCACGTCCAGCTCGTCGTTCAACCTGGCACCCATCTGCAGCCCCAGCAGCGAATCGGTCCGCGCGCTCCAGCCCTCATCGGCCCCTTTCGGCTGACCGATATCGCGGATGAACTCCGCCTCGTCGGTACTGTTGTGCAAAAGCCCGAGCGTACCGAAGCCACTCAGAGTCACGCTGCCGTCCTCGGTCAGCGCGCGCGCCATCGCCGGGCCGCAAAGCGGCCACAGCATCAGGCTGATCAGAAGAATGCGCAGTACGCTCATCGCTCGCCTCGGGCCGCTGAACGGCCACAAAGGAAAATTAGAATCCAGGGAGCATTGTCGGCAGGTGTGTGCACTTCTAAAGGCTGGAATAGCGCTATTTTTATCGGTCACCCTTTGAACCTTGGCGCCGCCTACCGGGCCAAAATCGCAACGCGTGTTAGACTTTCTCCCTATTCGGCGCGCGCCTCGACGACGACTCTCGATGATGACGACTCGTGGTTCGCGCGCCGCCCTGACTCTCTCGATGGAGGCCCAAGGCGCTCAATGTCTCTGGAAGAACTGCACCTCAATCTGCGCAACCTCGCGACCGAAGATTATCCGCAGCTCAAGCGGCTGATGGATGCCGTCTACGACGACATCGGCGGTGCCTGGTCGAAGCTCACCATCGACAAGCTGATCGGCGAATTTCCTGACGGTCAGATCGTGATCGAGGACGACGGCCGGATCGTCGGCGTCGCGCTGACGGTCCAGGTCGACTACGACCACTTCTCCAACCCGCACAAGTACGACGAGCTGATCGGCCATCGCGAGATCATCCTCAACGACGATGACGGCGATGCGCTTTACGGGCTAGACGTGCTGATCGACCCGGCCTACCGCGGCTATCGTCTGGGCCGGCGCCTCTATGAAGCGCGCAAGGATCTCTGCCGCTCGATGAACCTGCGGGCGATCCTCGCCGGCGGTCGTATTCCCAACTATCACCAGCACGCCGACGAGATGTCGCCGACCGAGTACATCGATCGGGTCGCGCGCAAGGAGTTCTACGACCCGATCCTGTCGTTCCAGCTCGCCAACGACTTCCTGGTCAAGCGGCTTCTGAAGAAGTATCTGCCCGAAGACGAAAAATCGATGGGCTACGCGACGCTGCTCGAGTGGAACAACATCCTCTACGAGCCGGCCAGCCGCGTAATCGAGACGCGCCGGACCCAGGTGCGCGTCGGCGCGGTGCAGTGGCAGATGCGCGAATTCGATTCGGTCGAGGCGGTGCTGCAGCAGGTCGAGTTCTACGTCGATGCCATTTCCGACTACCAGAGCGACTTCGCCGTCTTCCCGGAGCTGTTCAACACGCCGCTGATGGCGCTGACCGACCAGACCGATCAGGTCGAGGCGATCCAGTTCCTCGCCGGCTTCACCGAACGCTTCAAGACCGAAATCTCGCGCATGGCGGTCTCCTACAACATCAACATCGTCGCCGGCTCCATGGTCGAAAAAGGCGAGGACGGCAAGCTCTACAACGTTGCTTACCTCTGCCATCGCGACGGCGAGATCGATCGTCAGGCTAAGCTGCACATCACGCCGCAGGAGCGCCGCGACTGGATCGTCGAAGGCGGTGACGAGCTGCGCGTGTTCGAAACCGATGCCGGCCGTGTCGGCATCCTTATCTGCTACGACGTGGAGTTCCCGGAGTTACCGCGTCTGCTCGCCGAACAGGACATGGATGTGCTGATGGTGCCGTTCTGGACCGACACCAAGAACAGCTACCTGCGCGTGCGCCACTGCGCCCAGGCTCGCGCCATCGAGAACGAGTGCTACGTCGTCGCCTGTGGCAGCGTCGGCAACGTACCATCGATCGAGAATCTCGACATCCAGTACGCCCAATCCTCAGTGTTCTCGCCGTCGGACTTTGCCTTCCCGCATGATGCGGTGATGTCGGAGACCACGCCCAACACCGAGATGGTCATGTTCTCGGATCTCGACCTCACCAAATTGAAACTCGTCCGCTCCGAGGGCGCGGTGACCAACCTGAAGGACCGCCGTCTCGACCTCTACGATCTGCGCCTGCGTGACTGGTCGTGGAAATCGGGGGGGCGTCAGGAAGAGAGCTAAGGCATGAGCTGGCTGCGGCGAAGACGTGACTCGCGGGCCCGCAAGCTGCGCCCGTTCGACCCGGCGATCTGGCAGCCGATCCGCACCGGCCTGCCGCTGATCGCCGCGCTCGACGACGCCGATGCCGAGCGGCTGGGGCAGCGCGCCTGGCAGCTCGTGCACGCCAAACGCTGGACCGCGGGCGAAGGCGCCGAGTTCGACCTCGGTGCCCAGCTCGCCATTGCCGCCCAGGCCTGCTTGCTCACGCTCGGCTGGAACAATGACGACGCCCAGGCAGCGTTTGCCAACGTCAACGATATCGTGTTGCTAGCCGACGCCTTTCACCGCCGCGTCGAGGAGATGGACGACGCCGGCGTGATGCACGAATACGACGACGAACGCGCCGGGGAAACCTCCTGGCGCGGCCCCGTCGTCCTCGCCATTCCCGAAGTCGCCGAGAGCGGCGACTTCACCGGCTACAACGTCGTGATCCACGAATTCGCCCACAAGCTCGATCTGGGCAACTCCCAAGACGTCGACGGCTTCCCCCCGCTGGCCAGCGCGAGCGACGTCACCGCCCAGGAGTGGCATCGCGTCTTCACCGCCGTCTGGGACGACCTCCAAACGCATCTCGAACGTGGCGAAGAAACGCCAATCGACGACTACGCCGCCACCCACCCCGGCGAATGCTTCGCGGTCTGCTGCGAACTGTTCTTCACCGCGCCGGATCAGCTGATCGGGGTTTACCCCGAGCTTTATGATCTGTTGAGAAGGTATTTTGGGCAGGATGTGTTGGGGCGTTTGGAGCGCTGTCATCCGGCAAAGATTGATCATCGGTAGGGCTGAACCCCAGCCGACAAATCGGATGTCGACTTTTACACATCAGACATCGACTTCTAGTAGTGATAGCGAAGCTGGGCAATGATTAAAGCCTCGTCCGTCATTTTGTAGACGATACGATGCTCTTCGTTGATTCTCCGAGACCAGTAACCGGCAAGGCCATGCTTGAGGGGCTCCGGCTTACCGATCCCGTCGAATGGCTCTCGTGCGATCTCTTTGATCAGCTTATTGATTCGGCCAAGAATTCTTTTGTCCGTCTTTTGCCAGTAAAGATAATCTTCCCAGGCATTTTCCGAAAAAATGAGCTTCATTCCAGAAGCTCTCTCTCCTGACCACCACCTTGCTCGAGCTCAGCAACGGATTCCAGCAGTCGACGGGCGTTCTTCGGTGCGCGCAGAAGGTACGCCGTCTCCTGAAGCGCTTCGTAATCCTCGAGCGATATCATGACCACGGACTGCGCCTTGCTCCGAGTGATGATGACGGGAGAGTGGTCCTCACAGACCTGCTCCATGGTTTTTGCCAAATTGGTTCTAGCAGCCGTGTAGCTAACCGCATCCATGGGATATTCCTGTACAATATATTGGACATGTACATAATATAGAAACCAGAGCGGATCGACAACCGATCGCGTCAGTAGCAACCTCTCGCCGTAGGCCCACTCGAGAGCCGAGCGCCTGCTCTCAGCAAAACCTCGGCAATCAGCAGACGACGGCGCCACCCTGCCTTTAGACAATAGCGGCGTTCACGCCGAGAGGTGGCCTTACGTCACCCCCCGTGTGAAATGACCTACAGGCACACCTCGAACGTCATTTCCAATCGTCGACTAAGCCGCCGCCCATCCTGGCGAGTACTTCGCCGTCTGCCGCTAACTCTTCTTCACCGCCCCGGATCAGATGGTCGAGGTCTATCCCGAGCTTTATGATTTGTTGAGAAGGTATTTTGGGCAGGATGTGTTAATTCGGTTGGAGCATTACTAACCGTTGTTTCTATAAACCGAAGAATCAAACCCGGCTTCCTTGACTTGAGAACAATATTGGAGTCAACCATAGCCATCAAATAGACAAGGAAAATATGAAAGGCGTAGAGCACACTCGCATCGAGATTATAGACAACACGGATCAAGGAATATTGGAAAATATTTTCCAATTTTATTTATACGACATGTCTGAATTCACATCTTCTCCGACGAATTTGTCAGGAAAGTTTTCATTCGATATTCGAGCGCTGGATGATTACTGGAAGGATACGAATCGCACCCCCTATTGAATCAAGCATAAGGAGAAAATCGCCGGATTCATTTTTTTGAGGCCGTACCCTTTCGACCAATCTGTATATGACATTGAACAATTTTTTGTCATGAGAAGCCACCGCAGATCAGGTATTGGAAGGCTTGCTTTCCAAAAATGCCTTGTCCTTCATCCTGGCAAATGGCAAATCAGAGCGCTGCTTGACAACAAGCCAGCCTATAAATTTTGGGAACGCACCATCTCCGAAACAACTGGTCAAAATTTTACGTCAACAGATGAAATGGATCGAGACCTTCTCATGCATTTCTTTCGATTCGAATATCCCGAAACCTGATCATTATTTTCAATTCATCACCCAGCATTTGGAGCGTTCGCATTTCCTGACCCCGTCTTGCCCGCATCTTGCTCCTGAATTCTTCGCGACTACGCATTGTACCCCTGCCACTTTTGGCCTTGGATGCACGGCGAACGATTTCATCACTCCAGGCCTGCTCGACGTCGTCGTCGCGCGGACCGTCCAGGCTCATGACGAGTTCTCGAGCCAGCGTCGCGCGCTCTGACCCGGAGAGAGTCGATATCTAGAAGCGTAAGTGATCCAACATTTCGGTCGTCATGGCGCCTACGCGAGCAGCGAGAGAACGCTAACCCGATTGCGAAACTCCAACAAGGCTAGCATCGGGAAGCCGTCGCGCGGCGGGGCTCGAGCCGTTGGCGAACGCGCGGATGTAGAGATGCGTCGTTGATCATAAGGACCCGTCGTCGGGGTCGAAGCGCTTCTCTTCTCGTACACCGGCCTGATCGGTACTCGGCCAATCACGCATAGCCCGTCCGCTTGCCCTGGAGCCCTCGCCGCACACCAAGGTCGAGCCGTGGCACCGGGCATGCATCCATGCCAGAATCGAACGGCGCCAAAGTAAAAGGTTTCTGCCATGAATCTCCAGAAAATCGAAGACGAAGCGCTCCATCTATCCAGAGAGGAGCGGACCCGACTGGTCCAGCGACTGGTGTTGAGCCTGGAGGCTCCGTCGGAGGAAGAGCTCAGGTCCGATTGGTTGGTCGAGGCTCGCCGCAGGGCCGAAGAGCTTGATAGTGGCGCTGTTCAGGCTGTGCCCGGTGAAGAGGTCATGAAAAAAGCCCGAGCGCTGATCAAGTGAATTACGCGTTTCACCCGGCAGCGGAAGCCGAGTTCCTGGAGTCCGTGGGTTATTACGAATCAAAGGTTCCTGGACTGGGTGGCGCTTTTCTTGAAGAATTCGAGACGTTGATAACAGTCATTGCCGAGTCGCCGAAGGCCTGGCAAGTGGAATTAGCTCCAGATATTCGTCGAGCCCCTCTTCACCGATTTCCGCTCTCCATCGTTTATCGAGAAAAGCCAGATGGCTTTCAAATCCTGGCCGTTGCCCATACCCGACGACGTCCGCAGTACTGGCTTGGCAGGCTTTGACGGAGACCGCTAATTTTTCCTGTTGGCAATCGAACGGGAGATGCGCCACCAGCGATGAAGGTCTGCAATCCGGACGCCGGCTTCGACTGGAAACCTGCCGCGTACGCCTAATCCTTGGTCACTACCGCTCGGTCGAACGCCTCCCGCCACGTCTCTTCCCAACGCGCCGGCTCGGCGGGAAATCGCCCCAACTCCACCGCGAGATCGAAGAAGCCTTGCGCCGGCAGCCCTTCGCCGCGGCGGCTGACGACGAGCGCGGCGACAAAGGGGCGGCCCTGTTCGGCGTCCTCGCGCATCAGGGTTTCCAGCGCCTGAGCCACGCGCTGGATGGTGCGCGGCGGCTGCAGGCCAAGCGCTTCGGCGACCTGCTGATAGGTCATCGGCAGGCTGTCGCGCGGCGCGATTTGGAGCAGTTGGCGGAGGCGAGCCGGCATGGGTAGGTCGTCGGTCATTACGCTCAGACGTTGATCAGAATTCAGTCCAAGAGTATCGAGCGATTCGTCTTCGAGGCCAGTCATGTCGGTTTCGATCTGGAACCACCTCTACCTGCTCGTCGCGCTCGCGTATGCTGATCGGGTGACGATCTGCGCTGGGCAGATCATTGGATATCTCTCTGCCTTTCCTCTCTCGAGGCCCCATGCGAAAGATTCTGCTCGTCGACAATGGCTCCCTTCGCCCCGCCGCCACACTCAATCTGCGCCGACTCGCTCGCGCCTTGAGCGAAGCAAGTGGCGAGACGGTCGAGGCCGCGTCACTGCTGCATTCGTTCAAGATTCCGCCGGAACAGCTGGACGGAGAAAAGGCGGTAACGGTGGGGCCGCTGGCCGAACGCCACGCGCTAGAGGGCGGCACGGAACTGGTCATCGTGCCGTTTTTCTTCGGCCCCAGCAAAGCGCTGACCGGCTATCTGCCGGAGCGGCTCGCCGAGGTGCAGGCCAACTACCCGTCGCTTTCGGTAAGGATCGCCCCACCGCTGGTCGACACGCGGCTGGCGCCGGACCTACGCCTCGCCCGACTGCTGGCGGAGAACGTGCGCGAACGCATGACGGGTCAGTCGCGGCCCAAGGTCGTGCTGGTCGATCACGGCAGCCCCATCCCCGAGGTGACGGCAGTGCGCAACTATTTGGCCGGGCAGCTCAGCGCGCTGCTGGCCGATGAGGTCGACTGCGTGACGTTCGCTTCGATGGAACGTCGCGAGGGTGATGCCTATCGCTTCAACGAGCCGCTGCTCGAAAACCTGCTGGCTTCCCCCGCGCTGGCCGAGAGCCACGTGATTCTCTCGATGCTGTTTCTCTCCCCGGGCCGACATGCAGGCGTTGGCGGCGATATCGCCGAGATCTGCAGCCAGGCGATGGCGCACTCGCCCGGGCTCAACGTCGACACGACGCGTCTGGTGGGCGAAAACGACGCCATCGTCGAGATTCTGCTCACGCGTCTGCAGCAGGCGCTCGCCGGCGGACCGCTGTTGATGGAACGCCGCGCCGACGCCTCCCCGCGTGAGTGATCGGCGGTTCACGCACTGAGCGACGCTATTGAGGCCGAAAAGCGCTTCGCCAGTAGGGGCGAAACGCTCGTTGACGCGTCGACGACGCGTTTTATCGGACTACAGCCGGGTTAGGCGCTCTTTGCCAACCGTTACGCGGCCCCTTCGAGCAGCACGAAGGTGCCAGTCGCGGCCTCGGCGCGCAGGGCTTTCGCCGCCTGATACTCGGGGCTTTCATAGAATCGCTTGGCGTCGTCGAACGAGGCGAACTCGAAGATCACGTGTCGTTCGTGGGCCTCGCCTTCGAGATTGTCGTAGCGCCCCGAAGCGGCAATCATCGTCGAGTCAAACTTGGCCATCGCCGCACCGGCGGCTTCTGCATAGACGGCATACGCCTCTGCATCGGTGATGGTGACGTGGCCGATCAGATAACCTTTTGGCATGTCGTTTTCTCTCGTGAGTTGTCGGGGTAAATGTCGAGTGGGCACAGCCCGCCTCGAAGCGTTCACGCGGTGTGCGTTACGGCAGTGCCTCGGGCGTCGCCGGCGAAGGGCATCGACTGGCATCCTGCTGCGCGACCATCCAGCCGGGATACTCGGGGGCCAGTGCGCTCACGGCCTCGAGACGCGAAAGCTCATCCTCGGTGAGCTGGATATCGACCGCGCCCATATTGTCGTCGAGCTGATCGAGCCGTTTAGCGCCGATGACGACGCTCGTCACGTGCGGCTTGGCGAGTAACCAAGCCAGCGCGATGCGTGCGACCGAAATACCACGCGCTTCGGCCATGGCCCGCATCTCGGCGACGCACGCCCATGCCCGCTCGTGATCGACAGGGGGAAAGTCGAAGTGTTGACGTCGGGAGCTGGCGTCGCTCGGCGCGCCGGGGCCGAATTTGCCGGAGAGCAAACCGCCCGCCAGAGGCGACCAAACCAGCAGCCCCATCTGCTCCTCCTCGACGAGGGCACCAGTTCCCGTTCGGCATCACGCCCGGCAATCGAGTAGTAAGCCTGCAGCGTCTCGAAGCGTGGGGTGTTCTGGGCCGCGCTCAGTCCGAGCGCTTTGCCGATCTTGCCCGCACGCCAGTTGGAGACGCCGACATACCGCACCAACCCTTGGCGGGTAAGGTCGTCGAGCGCGCGCAGCGTCTCGTCGATGGGCGTGATCGGATCGCTGGCGTGGATCTGATAGAGATCGATATGGTCGACCTGAAGTCGTTCCAGGCTTTGCTGGACAGAATCCATGATGTGCCCGCGCGACGCCCCCTGATCGTTGGGTGTCGGGCCCATCACGCCGCCGGTCTTCGTTGCCAGCACTATTTCATTGCGGGGTGCGCCAAGGTCCTTCAGCGCCTGCCCGATGATCCGCTCGGATTCGCCGAAGGCGTAGATATCGGCGGTATCGATGAAGTTGATTCCCGCCGCTAGCGCACGCTCGATCAGTCGATTCGCCTCGCCCTGGCCCACCGCCCCCATCGCTTTCCACATACCCGCATCGGCGTTGTCGCCCAGGGTCATCGTGCCGAGGCAAAGCTCGGAGACATAGAGGCCGGTGCGGCCCAGTCTTTTGTATTTCATGATCTTTTCCTGGCGAGAAAGCTAAAAAGACGCCCATGGACCCATTGAAGAGCAGCCCACGCACAGGGACTTCAATCGTTTGCGGGTCTACCCGCCAGGAACTGGCTCGCAAGCATCGCCACGCGTTCGCCATAGAGGCGTGCCGTCTCGAGATCGCCTGTCGACATCTCTTCGGGTGAGGCGTCGGCGGGCGTCTGCGCCATTGGCCCGATGTAGGAGCCCATCCGATTCAGGTCATCTCGCTTCGACGCTTTCACGTTGGCCGGTTTGATATCCATGTTGATCCAAATACCGCCGTGCTGGCCGGCCAGCAGAAAGAAGTATTTCAGCGTATTCAGCTTGTCGCCGTTGACACTTGCACTGTTGGTGAAGCCGCCGAAGATCTTGTTCTGCCACTGCCTCTTGAACCAGGGCTGGGACGAGGCATCGGCGAACTTTTTGAACTGCCAGCTGGGACCACCCATGTAGGTGGGAGAACCGAATACGATGGCATCCGCGCCAGAGAGCGTTTCCCAGTCTTTCTCGGTGATATTGCCGTCAGAATCGATACCGATCCGCGCAGCGCCGGCTCCTTCGGCGATAGCGTCGGCCATGCGCTCGGTGTGTCCATAGCCAGAGTGGTATATGACGACGGTGGTGGCCGGTGAGTTGCGTTGGGTCATCGTGGCTATCTTCATTCCATTCTTCTCCGGGGAAACAGTAAAAGCGATGGTAATGAGTCGCCATTGGGTAATAAATCACGTTAAATAGAACGCACTGTTTCCTTGGCAATGAACAATGAAGAACCTCGACGCGCTTGTGATCTTTTCGCGTGTGGCCGAAATGACGAGTTTCACGCGTGCCGCCGAGAACTTGGGCATCCAGAAAGGGCGCGTTTCCACCGTGATCCGCGAACTTGAGCGGGAAGTCGGTGTGACGCTTTTGAATCGCACCACTCGGCGCGTTCAGCTCACCGACGAGGGCGCCGATTTTTATACCCGTGCACGCGACCTCCTCGCCGATATGCAGGAACTGGAGTCGATGTTCGCCGACCGGGCGGGCCGGCTGAGCGGGCGGTTGCGGGTCGACATGCCGACCGAGCTTGCGAAGAACGTGGTGATCCCCGCCCTGCCGGCGCTCATGGCAGCGCATCCCGAGTTTTCACTGGAACTCTCGAGCACCGACCGGCGTGTCGATCTCGTCGAGGAGGGCCTTGACTGCGTAATTCGCTTAGGGCCGATCGTCAACGAGACACTAGTCGCGCGACCGCTCGGTAAGCTTCGTATGATCAACGCCGCAAGCCCTGGCTATCTTGCACGCCACGGCGTGCCGGTGACGCTTGCGGACCTACATGCGCAAGACCATCGCATGATTCATTACACCCAGCGACTCGGTGCCCGACCTAACGGTTGGGAGTACCCGCGCGGCGAGGGCTACGCGACGCTCGCGCTGCCGAGCGCAATACAGGTCAACAGCGTTCAGACCTATCATGCGGCCGGTCTGGCCGGGATAGGGTTGATCCAGGCGGGCTATTCGTCGCTCGCCCACCACATCGACACCGGTGCGTTGGTTGAGATTCTGCCCGATCTTCGCCCCGAGCCACTCGCGGCATCGCTCGTCGTGGCGCATCGGCGTAACCTGTCGCAGCGCGTCAGAGCCTTCATCGACTGGCTCGAGACCGTGCTGGCACCCTACTTCGATTGAGCGTCGAGCCAAGCGGCGCGACGCCAACGAATCACAAGAGCGCCAACCCGCCACGAGCCGCCAGGGCCACGGCGTTTTGCCCGCACTCTACCCACGCCGCCCCCATTCCAAAAAGGCTTCAGTCATGATCGATCTTCGCAGCGATACCGTCACCCGCCCCAGCGCCGAGATGCGCCGAGTCATGTTCGAAGCGCCGGTCGGCGACGATGTCTGGGGCGATGACCCCAGCGTGACGCATCTCGAGCACTATCTCGCCGAGCGCACCGGCAAGGCGGCGGCGCTGTTCCTCCCCTCCGGTACACAGAGCAATCTGGTGGCGCTGCTTTCCCACTGCCAGCGCGGCGACGAGTATCTCGTCGATCAGCAGGCGCATACGTACCGACTGGAAGGCGGTGGCGCGGCGGTACTGGGCGGTATTCAACCGCAGCCGCTGGATGGCCTGAACACGGGTGAACTGCCGCTCGCCAAACTGAAGGCGGCGATCAAGCCAGTCGACCCGCATTTCGCGCGCACGCGCCTGTTGACGTTGGAGAACACCTTCCACGGCCAGGTACTCGACGCGGATCACGTGGCGCAGACGACGGCGCTGGCGCGAGAGCAGGGCCTGGCGACGCATCTGGACGGCGCGCGAATCGGTAACGCCGCCGCGGCGAGCGGATCGAGCCTGGAAGCGCTATGTGCGCCTTTCGACACGGTCTCGATCTGTTGCTCGAAGGGACTCGGGGCGCCGATGGGCTCGGTGCTGGTGGGGCCGGAGGCATTCATCGCCACCGCGACCCGCTGGCGCAAGGTGGTCGGCGGCGGTCTGCGTCAGGTCGGCTCGATGGCAGCCGCCTGCGAATATGCGCTCGACCATCACTTGCCCCAGCTGATACAGGACCACGAAAAAGCCGAGCGACTGGCGGCAGGGCTCGCAGCCATCGACGGCATCACGGTCACCGCGCAGGCGACCAACATGGTGTTCGTGGCTTTTGAGGACTCGGCGTTCGCCCCGGAGCCCCTGCACGCCTGGCTAGCCGAGCAGGGGATTCTGGTCGGCGCACTCTATGCTCCGCGTTTCGTGACCCATCGCGATGTCTCGATGGCCGATATCGACCAGGTTGTGGCCGCCTTCCGCGACTACTTTCAGCGCCTGACGCGCTAATTCCGGATTCTTCCCGTCGCCATCAGCGCGTCGAAGCGGCGCTACCGGCGTGCGTGTCGCGGCCGCCATCCCCGGCCGGTGCCTTGGGATCGCAGCTGCGGCTGGCGGTGGAGATTGTCGTGCCGCCATCGCTGCCGTGGCAGATCGAGCCGCCGCCGCTGGATCGCGCCCGGCTCTCCTCGCGCGGCTGGGCGATTCCGGGAACGATATGGACATCGAAGCGCTGCGGCACATAGTCCGGCCGGCCATCGCGGTGGTTATCCGGCAGACTGGTCCGATGCCCGGTGTGCGGATCGACGGCTGTCACACTGCCGGCCTGGGCCGACAACGACACCATCGCCAATATCATCGCCAACCCCAGCGCAATGGAGATCCCCGCGCTGAACGTCAGCGTCCCCTGTGCGTCCCTCGCCTTGCCACAAGCGCAGGCAATGCCGCGCCTGCCTGTTTTCGTGACTGACATCTTCATGTCCACCTCCGCTCCGGCTCCGGCTCTGGTTCGAGTTGATCCACCGCATTCCATATAGCGTAGCGCACTCGCCTTGCCGACCAACGGCCCCGTTTGCCGGCCGGCTTCTCTCACTGATTCGACTGGCTCAACCACGCCCAAAGCTCGAGCGCGGCCGGCCGAAGCTGACGGCTCGCGGGCCGGACCAGCCAGAAAGCCTCGTCGGTTGCCATATCGAGTTCGAAAGGCGCGACCAGATCCCGACTCGCCTCGAGCAGACGACGATGCGAGAGCGCTACACCGCCGCCGTAGGAGGCGAGCGCCAGCGTCGTCACGTGCGTATCGCAGATCATCGCCTGGCAACGACTCTCCAGCCCGGGTACGCCGGCTTGCGCCAGCCAACGCGGCCACCCAGCGGCAAAACCGGCCGCGTGCAGCAGCGTCTTGCCGGCGAGATCGTCCGGTGAGTGAAGCTCCGCGGCCAACGCCGAGGAGCAGACCGGCAACAGCCGCTCTTGCCCCAGGCACTCCGCCACTACATCGTTCCAGTCGCCGTGCCCGTAGCGGATCTCGAGGTCAGCCCCTTCCGCGCCGAAGTCATCCGCCCATATGGCGCTGACGAGCCGCAGCGTGACCTCGGGATGCATCTGCTGAAAACGCATCAGCCTTGGGGCCAGCCACGTCTGCTGCATCGCTGGCGTCGCGCGCAGCGTCACCGGCGCGCCGGGGCTGGGGCCGAAGACTTCGGAGGTACCCTCGGCAAGACGCGTGAAAGCCCCTTGAACGCTGGGCAGCCAGGCACGCCCGGCCGGCGTCAGCGCAAGACTGCGCGGGTAACGGACGAACAGCGGCTGCCCTACCTTGTCCTCGAGCAGCCGAATGCGCTGACTGATCGCCGACTGCGTGACACCAAGCTCGCGCCCCGCTTCGGTAAAGCTGAGCGTTCGCGCGGCGGCTTCGAAGGCTTGAAGCCAGAGAACGGGGGGCAGATCGGACATGGGCGACTCGCTGAGCGGTGGCGTCGACAGGACGCGAGAGCAAGGCACTTGGCGAGACCAAGGTCGAAGAGACATAGCTTGGCATTAGCTGAGCTTAGCCATTGCGGTCAGATTAATCGTTTGTCACCCCGGTGCGCAATCCGCATCCTAGTGTCACGCATCGATACCTAAGGAAACGCTGCATAAATGTCTGCACGAGCGAATGACGACGTTGCGCGGTACTCGAAGACTCGCCTAACCCCATGTTATGTCTCGCCTTCTACGTTCCGTGCGCCTAGTCCTTCATCTCGCTCGCCGATTTATTCAGCGCTTCCCTGAGTTAACGCCAACACGATTCAACGCCGATGGCCTCGATTCGCCATCGCTGGGAGGTTCCTTTTGTCATCCGGTAACGCTTTTCACGACGGTCTCGCCGAACGCGATGCCGAGCAGTCCACCGTCGATATGGCCGAGCTGCGCCGCTATCGCCAGGGTGACGGCGCACCGGACACGCCGCTTATAGGTGCGCTGCTCGAAGGCCAACGGCTTGTGCTGCGATGGTCCGACGAGGCGGTTGGCGAATTCCCGCTGATGTGGCTACGCGACCACTGCGCCTGCAGCGAGTGTCGCCACCCGATGACGCGCGAGCGACTCTACAAACTGCTGGAAGACCCCCTTTGGGAGCGCTTCGCGAGCGACGACGCGCTCGATGGCTTCGACTTCGACGACCACTCGCTGAGCCTGACATGGGCCGATGGACACCGCTCCCGCTTTGACGCCGGTTGGCTCTACCAGCGGCGCCCCGGGCAGGCGCTGCCGAGCCTGCTGCCGACGCCAACGCCTTGGCGTCAGGGCTTCTTCCCCGAGCGTGTGGCGCACGCCGATTTCGTCGGCGAGGGTGACGGCCGCAGCCGCTGGGTCAATGCCCTGCTGCGCGACGGTCTGGCGCTGCTCGATAACGGCCCATGCGAGCTGGAGGAAGTCTCCCGAGTCGCCGAGAGCATCGGGCCGATGCGCTCGACCAATTTCGGCGGACGCTTCGACGTGCGCTCGATTCCGAATCCGAACAACGCCGCCTACACCGCTATCGGGCTCGAGCTGCATACCGACCTGCCCAACTGGCGTCAGCCACCGGACATCCAGCTGCTCTACTGCCTGGAGAACGACGCCGAGGGCGGCGAGTCGAGCTTCACCGACGGTTTCGCCGCGGCCGAGGTACTGCGTGAAGAAAATCCGGCCGCGTTCCGGGTGCTTGCCGAGACGCCGATCGACTTCCGCTTCCAGGACGATGGCCACGATATCGGCGTGCGCGAGCCGATCATCGACCTGGATGACGAAGGCCGCCCGCGCGAGATCCGCTTCAACAACTGGATTCGCGATACGCTGAGCCTGCCGGCGGATCGTATCGAGGCGTGGTACGACGCCTACCGGGCATTCTGGCAGGTGCTGCGGCGTCCGGATCGCCGTGTCGAGCTCACGCTGGCGCCGGGCCAGATGGTCGCCTTCGACAATCGCCGCGTGCTGCACGGCCGCAATGCCTTCGACCCGAATACCGGCAAGCGTCATCTCCAGGGCACCTATCTCGACCTGGACATGCTGCAGTCACATCTGCGGGCCCTGTTGCGGTGAGTGATTCCGCCAAGGCCCGTTGATTCGAGCCGCTCGAGCGATCGAGCGGCTTTTCTGCGTGTATCCCCTGACGGATGCACCCATCGAACCAGGTCGAGGTTGCCCGAGAAGCGATTTTCAGGCCCCCGATCTGGCACAGGGAACGACAGGAGACAATAAATGAGAAACGCAATCACGCTTTCCACCCTACCCGCACTCGCTCTGAGTGCCGGCCTCGCGATGGGCGGTCTCGGCACGGCGCAAGCCGACGACGAGACGGTCGTCTACGGCGTGCCCGCCTGGCCTGGCATCACGGTCAAGACCGAAATCGCGCGTGAGCTTCTGGCGCCGCTCGGCTATCAAGGCAAGGCGCAGGAGATCGGCCTGCAGGTGATCTATCAAGGGCTCGACACCGGCGACGTCGACGTCTTCCTTGGCGCCTGGCTACCGGCCCAGAATCCGATGCTCGAACCGCTGGAGAGCGATGGCAGCATCACGCGTCTCGCCACTAACGTGACCGGCGCGCAGATGACACTGGCGGTACCGGACTACGTCTACGACGAGGGCATCACGTCTTTCGCCGATCTCGATGCGCATCGCGATGAGTTCAACGGTGAAATCTACGGTTTCGGCGCAGGCTCCGCTGCGAGCGAAATTCTCAACAAGGCGATCGCCGATGACGCCTGGGGTCTCGGCGACTGGACCCTGGTGGATACCAGCACCGTCGGCATGCTGAGCGCGGCCAAGAGCCATATCGCCAATCACGAGCCCATCGCCTGGGTTGGCTGGAAACCGCACTGGATGAACCTCGCACTGCCGATGCGCTATCTGAGCGATTCCAAGAATCTGTTCGGTGAAGGCAACGGTGCCAGCGACGTGCGTACGCTGATGGCGAGCGACTACGCCGACGCTCACCCCAACCTGGTGACGTTCTTCAACCAGTTTTCGTTCACCTCCGAGGAGCAGAGCTGGATGATCCAGCAGTACGGTCAGGAGGAGAAGCCGGTCGAGGAAGTCGCCAAGGCGTGGATCGCCCAGCATCCGGATCGGGTCGAGAAGATGCTCGATGGCGTGACCACGGCCGACGGCCAGCCCGCCTGGGAGACGGTGAAGTCGGCTCTGTCGCTCTGACGCGATATTTTGCCTGACGAGATAATCCGAAGGGAGTTCGCCGTGAGCGTCTCGGCGCCGCATGCCGGGTCGCTCGCGGGTAGCAAAGATTCGTTACATTTTTGTGCCGAATTTCTTGCTCTTTCCGGGAACTCGTGGCGTCGGCCGCACTCTGAGTCAGTGTTCCCTTGAATGATCCCTTACTTGCCCACCATCCCCTGGTGGGCATTTTTTTGCCTGCCATTCCTGTTACTGCAACTCCTGTTGCCCGATGTTCCCGTTGGCCGCCTTTCGTGCCGACGGCGGCGCCCAGCCCCGTTGCTGCACCATCAGAAACCCGACATCAGAAAGCATTTTTTTGACGCCCCCGGGAACTTGTTCGGACTCGCGCACTCAGAGTTAGTGTTCCCTTGAATGATCCCTTACCTGCCCACCATCCCCTGGTGGGCGTTTTTTTGGGGCCTGCCATCCCTGGCGACCATCCCGCGGGCCGCCTTCGGCGTCAAAAACCGCTCCCGGCGGTTTTGATCTGGGTCTTCGTCCGTAAATAGCGGCGTGACACGCCGTGCTCAAGGCAGTGGCGGCACCCGCCCCGCCATCTCCGTTGTCATGAATGTCACGAAGCGATTCACTCGCAGGCTGTCACGCGCGCGTTCATGGTAAAGCAGATGAAAGTCCGCCCGGATGCCGCGCCACCGGGGCAACAGCTCGACCAGTTCGCCATTCGCCAGAGACTCATGCACATCCCACCAAGAGCGCAGCAGAACGCCGTGCCCCTCGAGCGCCATTCGGGTCATCGCCTCGGCATCGTTGCTGGCCAGGCGCCCCTGCACACGGACCGATCGACGTTGACGCGAGTCGTCGGCGGCCTCGAAACGCCACAGTGAATAGTCGGTATCGTTCTCGCGCACGATCAGGCAATCGTGTCGAGCGAGGTCCTCAGGCGTCTCCAGTGCCGGCGCGGTCTCGAGATAATCAGACGAAGCGCAGAGTACGCGACGATTGGCGAGTAGATGCCTTGCGACCCAGCGCGCGGGCGGCGGCTCGCCGACACGCACCTGAACGTCGTATCGGCGATCGTCCAGCGCGGCGGGAAAGCCGCTGAGATCGAGCAGGATCTCCAACTGCGGGTGCCGAGCGGCGAATCGAGAGATCAGCGGCGCGACGTGGCGTCGTCCGAACCCGAAGGTCGCGTTGATACGCAGTCTGCCGGTCAGTGAGTCACCGCTGGCACGCAGCGAACTCTCCAGCTCGCCGAGATCGTCGAGCAGCCGGGTGCCCTGCGAAAGGTAACGTTCACCTTCGGCTGTCAGCGTGAACCGCCGCGTCGTCCGCGTCGCCAAAGAAACGCCGAGACGAGCCTCCAACTGCTGCAGACGTTTACTGACGGCCGAGAGCGATAACCCGAGTTCGCGCGCTGCGCCCGTCAGGCTACCGCCCCTGGCGATGTGCTGAAAAAAGGCCAAGTCATCGAGTGGCGTCACGAGATTATCCACTTCTCTTCAATAATCGATTGAATGCTAGCGTGATTATCTCTCGACAAACAGGGACTAGACTCTAACTTCCGTCTTCGAAAATCGGTCTTTGCAGTCTAATATTCGAAGTTCGGCGCCCGAAATTCGCCTACCGAGTTCGATCGCCAGGCTTCGGTACTCGATAGTTCATTCCGAGAAACGAGCTGAAAAACGCCTCCATGTTCGAAACCTTCCAATCCTTCGATATCGATGCGGGCGACAATGTCTCGATCCATGGCGTCGTCGGTGGCAACGGGCCGCCACTGCTGCTGTTGCATGGCCACCCGCAAACCCACGTCATCTGGCATCGGCTAGCACCGCGGCTGGCAGAGCGATTCACCGTCATCGCGACGGACCTGCGAGGCTACGGCGACTCGGCCAAGCCCGCCGGGGACGCCGAGCACCTCGCCTACAGCAAACGCACGATGGCACGGGATCAGGTCCGCGTCATGCAGGCGCTCGGTTTCGCGTCCTTCTTTCTTTGCGGCCATGACCGCGGCGGCCGGGTCTCGCATCGCCTTGCACTCGACCACCCGGATTGCGTGAAGAAGCTGATGACGCTGGACATCGCCCCGACACTCGCCATGTACGAGGGCACTGATCTTGCTTTTGCGACCGCCTATTGGCACTGGTTCTTTCTGATTCAACCGACACCGTTGCCGGAATCCTGGATAGAAGCGGCGCCTGGCGACTATGTCACTCGAATCATGGGCGGACGCCACGCCGGGCTTGCCCCTTTCGATCCGGCGGCCATCGCCGAGTATCAGCGCTGCTTGGCGCTTCCCGGGGCTGCTCGCGGGCTTTGCGAGGATTACCGCGCGTCGCGCACCATCGATCTCGAACACGATCGTGCCGATCGCGATGCCGGCCGTCACCTGCGCGTGCCTCTCGCAGCACTATGGGGCGAATTTGGCACCATCGAGCGCAGCTTCGATACGCTGGCCGAGTGGCGCGCGGTCTCGAACGCCAGCGTGGAAGGCTCCGCCATCCCATGTGGCCATTATCTCCCCGAGGAAGCGCCCGACGCGGTCTTCCAGCATCTGATCGACTTCATGAGGTAAGCGCACCATGACACAGCAGAAGACACACAGAATCGCGGTCATCGCCGGTGACGGTATCGGTACCGAAGTCGTTCCCGAGGGGCTTCGCGTGCTGAAGGCCGCCGCCGAGCGCTTCGAACTTTCGCTCAAGTTCGAATCGTTCGAATTCGGCAGTTGCGACTACTATCTCGAGCACGGCAAAATGTTGCCGGATAACTGGTTTGAGACCCTCTCGAGCTTCGACGCGCTCTTCTATGGTGCGGTCGGCTGGCCGGAAAAGGTGCCCGACCACGTTTCCCTGTGGGGATCGCTCTTGCAGTTCCGACGCCACTTCGATCAGTACGTGAACCTGCGCCCGTGCCGACTAATGCCGGGAATCCAGAGCCCGCTGGCGAATCGCAAGCCGGGGGAGATCGACTTCTACGTCGTTCGCGAAAACACCGAGGGCGAATACTCGAGCATCGGGGGCAAGATCTTCGAAGGCACCGAGCGCGAAACGGTCATGCAGGAGACGGTCATGACGCGAACCGGCGTCGATCGGGTGCTGAAATACGCCTTCGACCTGGCGCAGACACGCCCGCGGCGGAAGCTGACCTCGGCAACCAAGTCCAACGGTATCTCGATCACGATGCCCTACTGGGACGAACGCGTGAAGGCGATGGCCAGCCGTTACCCGGACGTTGCCGTGGACCAATTCCATATCGATATCCTCACGGCCAATTTCGTGCTGCATCCGGACTGGTTCGACGTCGTCGTCGCCAGCAACCTGTTCGGCGACATCCTCTCCGACCTCGGCCCTGCCTGCACCGGCACGATCGGCATTGCGCCCTCGGCCAACATCAACCCCGAAGGCAAGTTCCCGAGTCTGTTCGAACCCGTGCACGGCAGCGCCCCGGACATCGCCGGCAAAGGCATCGCCAACCCCATCGGTCAGATCTGGTGCGGCGCCATGATGCTGGAACACCTTGGCCACCCCGACGCTGGCGCGGCAATCGTCAGCGCGATCGAAAGCGTGCTGGGCAGCGATGACAGATCGGCTCTGACACCGGATCTCAAAGGAGATGGAACGACCGAGAGCCTCGGCAAGGCGATAGCCGAGGCGTTGGGTTGAGTTTGGGGTGGGTTAGATCAGCCTCATCAGGCACGCTGCGGCAACCGTCATGACAGCGAACATTAATGATGCTCGCTATCATTTCAAGATACGAGGAGATTGGTGCGGTCTCTGGTATCCCCTGTACGACTCAAACCACTCTCGAATTGGCGGTGCAGGGATTGTCGAATGATCGTGTAAAAGCGCCTCAGCTCCGGCCTGAGCTTCTCAACCGCCTGGAGCTGATCGATGTAGTAGGCAGCGCGAATCCCATTGAACTGCTGATTATTACCCACCTTTTTAAACGACAACCCAAACCGGCCCAGCAGTCTCGCCAGTCGTGGCTCCATCAATGCAAACGCGTGCTGCCGTTGGATAAGCCCGATCATGGCGGTTGACGAGAGATAGACGGCGACTCCCAAGAGAGAAGCGACTTCATAATCGCGGGAAGTCGAAGGGAAATCATGACTCGAAGCTGACTCAGTAACGTCACGACGCCGGTATCGCCCTAAGATAGCGGCCCGAGAGACTTCGCAGATTGAATTCCGAGAAAATTGCGCAGGATTGGGTTCTCTGTCCAAAAATTGACCGCGGGCATTAGCCTCTATTGGCAAGAAAGATGGCATATCCGGGGTGACACCTGTTGGATAAATCACGCGGATACAAGCAACAGGCTCTCGTGTAAGACGGTGACGAACGAGACAGTGGAGGGACATATTATCGAACTCGTCGTATTCCAGCCCCGCGTCTGGATTGCCAGGCATCGCGTGCCCAAATTCTCGCGTATAGACTTCGTATCGTAAGCCATAAACGCTGTGCTTATCGGCCGGGTCGGTAGCGAGTACGAATTCAAAAATCTCGTGAAACTGCTCGTACAAAGTCATTTCTACGCCTTATTGCCCTGTAGTTGTTAGGTTTTCAACTTCATCCACCGATATCAAAGGAAGTGGGTCTACCTAACCAGTACCCCTGCATGTAGTCGACACCTGATTCTCGCAACATGTCCACGATTTCTGGGCGATCGACAAATTCAGCGACCGTCTTTTTGCCAAACCCTCTAGCGATCTCGACCACCGCTTTGACAATCACCTGGCTGCGTCGACTATCTGGAAGATCCTGGACGAAAGAACCATCGATTTTGATATAATCTGCCGGAAGTTGATCCAGATAGTAAAAACTACTGAAGCCAACACCAAAATCATCGAGTGCAACCGAACATCCCATATCCCGCACTTCCTGAAGAATACACCGTGCAGTTGAAAAATCCGTGACAGCTGCAGTCTCTGTCACCTCTACAATGAGCTGAGAGGGAGAAACCCGGTGCTCAATTAGCCCATCCTTCAAGAAGCGCGTCAGCGTCTCATCGCGTAGCGACTGCGCCGATAGATTGACCGCCAACTTGAGAGAGGGATCACGGAGCCTGTTGATGAGCTTCAGAGAGTGGGTTAGCACCCATCGATCGACATCGACAATCAGGCCACTTTTTTCTGCAATTGGAATGAACGCGCCTGGAGAGATGATGGAAGACTGCCCCTCGTCATCATCAATCCGCATGCGTAGCAGTATTTCGTAGTGACTGACAGCCGAATCTGTGACCTTTGCGATAGGCTGATGCCATAACTCGAAGCCTTCATATTTCAACGCATGGCGCAACTTCTCTTCCCAGTAGAGCCTTTCTTGTAGTACATCGCGATCCCTGCTCGATGCCAGTAAATGCCAACGAGAGGAAACATGTTCCTTCGCTTTGTACATCGCAAAGTCTGCACTGGCCATTAGCTCCTTGGGAGTCGGCCCGTGATCAGGATAGAGAGCGATACCTATACTGGCCGCCGTGCGATGTCGCTGTCCATCAACATCTAGACTGATATTTTCCAGCTTCTCCGACATGAGCTTAGCTAACCCAACTGCGGCTTCGGCATTGGATCGTTCGAGCAGTACGGCAAACTCATCTCCGCCCAGGCGCGCGAATACGCCTTGGCTACCGAACTCTCGGCGAAGTGTTTCCGACACCAATTTGAGGAGTTGATCACCTGCCTGATGCCCTCCTAGCTCGTTGACCTCTTTGAAGCGATCCAAATCCATATAGAGCATCGCGCCTCTGGCACCAGGCAAGACGGCCTGCTGAAGCGCTTTTTCGAAATATCGACGGTTGTAGAGCTCCGTCAATGGATCACGATTGGCAAGCCAAGAGAGTCGCATTTCTGCAATTTTTCGATCTGTAATATCAAGCCCTACAGATATCGTAGACTGTCTTTCCCCCGCCCACTCAGTAAGAGCAGTGTGATGCCACACAATGGTTTTCAATTGCCCATCCTGGGACATCAACTCACTTTCCCTTTGCCCGAAGGATGCCGTAAGCGAATCGGTGCTATTGCCAAGCTTATAGAAAACTTCGCGAAAAGCTGCCCCTTCGAGCGTATGTTCGTCTTGTCCAACCATCTTACCGGCGTATCGATTCGCCAACTGCACCGTTCCCGTGTCATCGTGAATAACGACCAGTACCTGCGCAGCGTTCATCAAATTACCGATCAAGTCTCTCTCTTTTCTAAGCTCTAGAACTTGAGACTCCAGCTTCTCCCCTCTTTGATGGACTTCTTCTTCCAGGCTTTCGAGCTGCGTCGCAAGGCTGAGCGCCGAATCGACCAACACATCGATCTCATCACGCGGTTCTTCTCCTCGCCGTCCGCTTAGCGCGGATCTCATGCGGGTATAATCCCCAGTAGCCAATCCCGGCAACGCCTCCGTCAAAGCACGAATTCTCTGGACTGGCTTCCACAGTACGAATAACAGGAGTACTTCCGAGAAGCCCCAACCGGCCAAGGCCACCACAAAAACGGTTCTGGTCGTTGTCTGAATAGAAGAGAGCTGTTTAGACACATTCTCGACCGAGGCAAAATACCCTGCCTCTAAGTTTGGCACACTTTTTCCGATAGGAATTAGACTGACTTCAAAGTTTTCTCCATCACGAAAGATACTGACCGGTTTAACCATGATACTTTCGAGCGAAGCGGCTTTAGCAGCCGACTTAATGATAGGCAGTGTCTTCTCTTTATGAGTGACCGCCAAGGAGTAGGCACCCCAATCAGGAATCCATCGTTCCTCCTCATCACCAAACGACTTCTTTCTATTATTTAAAATAAGCGCAATATCGTTACCTGAGCTACCCATAAAATAGCTCATCACTTCGATAAGGGAGCGCGACACCATCACGATACCTGCGTTACTCCCATTCGACAAAATAGGCACGGCGGCGTATTGGCGGCAGACCTGTTGGCAACGCAGAAAATCTCCGGGTTGTTCATTGGCAATCACATGTGCTAACCAATGAGTATCGGGCGTTGCAGAACTACCCTCCGTCTTATCACCATAGGAGGCTACCGGTCTGCCGTTGAGACCGATGATTTTCAGGTCATCGACGCCTGCTTCCAGCTGTATAGTCGGCCACTGATATTTCAGTGACTGGGCCACACCCTCTCGATCTTTCTCTTCCAAGGCCTTGCTCAGCGATTCAGAGGAGGCAACGATCGATGCCAACTGTTTCAGATCACCTGCAGAACTTCGTAGAGCACTCTCGATCTGGAGACGTTGACTTTGCTGATTGGCGGCCTGATGTGAGCTAAACTGCCCCATCAAACTCTCATAACTAATCCATGTGATCGACAGCGCCAACCCCAACAAGATGATGCTGGTAGCAAAAAATGCCTGCCACTTCAAGCTGAGGCGATATTTCTATTTTTTCTACTCATAGTCAGAAGCTGAACGACGTTTGAATCATCAGCATATTCCAATACTGCTCAGTTTCATCTTCTTTGTTATCTTGCCTAGGTAGCCAACCCGTCCCATTGACGTGATGTAATTCTGCTTGAGCACGCCATGCTGGAGTAATGGACCACTGGATCCCCGTCGTTACATCCTTGGCGAATCGTGAGTAATCATAGCCAGCGCCGCTTTTCGCGTAATGACTTCCGTCACGATCGTTCCTGTCACTGACTGTATAATCGTAACGCACCAGCCATTGCCATTGTTTCGAGAATCTGTACTGGTACTGCAAATACCAACTTTCACCATCTGCAGTGCTGTTGTAGCCTGCGCGGTGAAAGTCTTTCAACCGCTTTCTCTGAAACTCGTACTCAGCCGTCAAACTCCATTTTTCCGCATTATATTGAAGAGACAGGATGGTTGGCTGAAAAATAAATGTTCCATCGACATTCGTTTCTTGACGAGATTGGTAGTCCGCCCTCACCTCCGCCACGCTAACCCCAAGATTTAGTTTTCCTCCTGCATGGGAATACATGACCTGACCAATCGTCGACAACCTCCCCTCGAGGTTAGGATTACTGGAAGAGAGCGAAATTTCGGCATCACTATTAACTTGGGGTAAACCGATACCTCCTTGGAGATACAGGGTACCGTTTGAAAATCGCTCTTCGTCGTAAACGGTCACGCCATCTGACGCCAATCCCAAAGAACGACTTCGATCAAAATAGATTGACTGAGGGAGCAAAATTCCCGGACGGGTCGAGGGAGCATCCCTAGTTTGGTTATAGAAGCCAAAAGGATTTTTAAAGCGCCCAACCTGGATGCCTAGCGCCCGGCTCTCATCCGCGACGAACTGATAATCGACAATGCCGTAATCGAGCTTTGGTTGCCATCCGTCACCGTAGTTACCGGCCTTTCGACTCAAAACCTGGCCGGCAACCAAGACGTCTCGCATCGGCCGAACCGAAGCGTTTAGGCCCAACTCTGTATATTCCCAACTTCCACCGCTATCGCTGCTGGGACCAAAGAAATCATTATGGTCGGTCAGAATCAACGCTTGGCTCATGAAGCCATGAACCTGAAAGGTATCGCCCACGCCTTGCGCTTGCACTGAGCCGGCAGAGATAAGGGCCGTCAGGGTCATAAGCGCTCTCATGCGCTTGATTTTCTTAGTTGACATCGATCACCCGGACCTGGCTATTCAGGTCTGATTGCTGGATATAACCGATACTGCCTGGCGTCGATGAGATCGCCTGTAACATGGCAGTTTCATCCGGCACTTCATTAGGTGCCTGGCCGGTACCCGAGAATACGGCTCGATCCCATGCCAACCGAAGCTGGTGTGGATAAACGCCGAGAACCTTTTTCGAGAAACGCTCATGAAGCGGGTTATCGTCCGGTAGCACGAAGACGTGAACCGCCTGCCCGTCAGGGAGCGTGCGCTGACGCATGGCGAAGATAGCTCTCACGGTCTCCAGCGGCAGGGCCTTCTGCTGCACGGAAACATTGCCGACGACGACGATAGCGTCGTCATCGGCCTGGCCAGGCTCGCCAAGCATCGGTAGCAATGCCGCTACCAGGCAGACAGTCAGGAATCGTCGCATGCCACGCGACTCCCGTTTCCGGCCAACCTCGTCATGCTGCCCTGTTCCCCGTAGTGAAAACGCTTGCGCCCGTTCGATGACGCCACCGGGTCTCATTGATCATTGTTTATCTGCCGAGCGTGACAGAAGAGGCCGTCTCGGTAGACGTAGAATAGCGCTCCCAATGCCTGCCTACTCGCGATGCAACCAAAACGTGAGCACTCACTCGGGCGCCATCCTGCAGCGCTTTGGCGCTCGATCACACCGCATCGCTTTCACCAGCGACGCTACCGGTAGAGCGATGTCGGCATCAGAATCAATAGCATACGCAGGTTACTAAATTCAGCACAGATAACATTAGCAATCATCGAAAGTTGCCGGGCCTCGACGGAGGTGCCGGCCTTCTCCGGCATTCTTTCGCGCCTCCGGAGGCGCGCGCTTTTCAGCCTCTCCCGCTTAGCGCGACCTGGCGTTGTCTCCTAACCTTCAGGCTGAGGGAGCCAACCGGCTGACAGGATTGGTCGAACGACGATCAGGGAGGAGCATGACCATGACGATTTTCGAAGCGTTACGCGAGAGCCACGACAAGCAGCGCCGTTTGATGGATCTGCTGGTCAAGACGCATGGCGATAGTGAGGGACGCGACGAGCTGTTCAAGCGCTTGAAAGCCGAGCTCGAGAACCACGCCGCCGCCGAAGAACGCGCGCTTTACATGCCGATGATGGAACACGACATGTCGCAGGAAAAAGCCCGTCACAGCATTGCGGAGCACCACGACATCGACGAAATGCTCGAAACGCTCGGAGCCATGCCGTACGACTCTCCCGCCTGGCTGACCAACGCCAAAAAGCTTCAGCATCTCGTGACGCATCATCTCGATGAGGAGGAACACGAGATCTTTCAGGTGGCCGGTAGGGCCTTGGACGACAGCACCAAGCAGTCGCTGGCCAAGACGTACGAGGAGGAGATGGCCGCCCGGCAGGCAAGCTGAGCCGACCTCGAAACAGGATCTACCAAAAGGAGCCGAACATGCCTGAGCGTCGGGTACTGCTGATCACCGACGCCTCTAGCGGGATTGGCGAAGGAGGCTTTGTCGCTCCCGCTGGTGACGAGTTTGACGATAACATCAGACGTCTGGAGCTAGGACTTCAAGTCTGCTTTAGATAAGTTTCATCTAGCGCAGCTAACTCCCTGCATCCTAATAGCGACATATTGCGCTTGATCTCCTCCTGCATCAGCCGTATCGCGTGGCTGACCCCAGCCTCTCCGGCGTGAGCGGCAGCGTAATTGAATGGCCGCCCAAAGAAGACGAAATCAGCCCCGAGCGCCAACGCCTTAAGCACATCGCTGCCGCGGCGAAAGCCGCTGTCGATCATCACCGGTAGTTCCCCCACTGCCTCGCGTACCGCAGGCAGCACGCGCAAAGGCGCAATGGTGCCATCTAACTGGCGGCCGCCGTGATTGGAGACAATCACTCCATCGGCGCCGACATCGCGTGCCCCCCTCGCATCGTCGGGATGCAGGATGCCTTTGATGATCAGGTTGCCTGGCCAAGCATCGCGCACCAACGCGAGATACGCCCAGTCGAGATGCGTGCGCCCGGAAAAATCGCGATTGACGTGTTTGGAGATCACCGGAATACCGCGTGTGGCGTAGCTATTCTCGAAGTGCGGGATACCATGGTGACGCAGCGTTTTGTAGAAGGTGCCGTAGAGCCATCGCGGTCGCAGCAGGCCATCTAGCGCAAGGCGCAGACTGGGCCGAATGGGCGAGGAAAAGCCGCTGCGCCGGTTGTTGTCCGGGTTGGGCGGCACGGCGTAGTCGACCGTGATGACCAGATTTCGGAAGCCCGCGCCTCGGATACGCTCGATCAGCGCCTCGATGGCCGGCCAGTCACCGGGCAGATAGGCCTGAAACCAATCGTTACCCTCGATAGCCGCTATCTCCTCCATCGGAATCAGCGACGAGCCGCTCATAATCATCGGGAGATTGGCCGCTGCCGCGGCACGCGCCAGCACCAGATCGCCGCGATAGGCGGACAGCGCCGAGATTCCCATAGGCGCGATACCGAAGGGAACCGCGTAGCGCCGCCCGAACAGCTCGGTCTCCTGCGAGATCTCCGACACATCCACCAGCACTCGTGGCACGAAACTGTAGTCGTCGAAGGCGGCGCGGTTGGCGGCCAGGCTCTTGCCATCCTCGGCGGCATTGGCGATATAGCCGTGGATCGGCCGCGGCAGATGGCGCTTGCCGGCGCGCTCCAGGTCGTGAAAATTGCGAATATGGGCAAGTCGGCGGATCTGATGAGTCACGAAAATCCCTCGAGTGGCCTGGCCAACGAAGCCCGAACGGTGACGAGCCCGATCGCCGCGATCAAGTCGACAAACCGGGCATATCGAATCCCGCGGCCGAGAGCGACGACAGCAGGTGCTCGCGCTGCGTGTCATCGAGCTCCACCAACGGCGGGCGCAGCCGGTTCCAGATGGCATCGCCCGAATAATGTGCCGTGGCCGCCTTCAACGCGGGGATCATCGGCACGCTTTCGAAAATATCGCGAATCCGGTTCAGCGCCTGTTGCTGATCATTGGTGTCGGCCTGCTGCCAGGTCTCGCCCAGCGCGGCAATCGCCCGAGCATTGACGTTCGCCGTCGCACTGATGCAGCCGGCGCCCCCGGCACGCAGCGTGGGAAGCAGAAAGCGTTCGCTGCCGGCGTAGACCCGGAAACCAGCCGGCGTGAAGGCATCGATCATCGCCTGGGTGTAGTGCCAGTCACCGCCGCTGTCCTTGACCCCGGCAATCACCTCCGGATATTGCGCCATCAGCCGTTCGATCAGCGCCAGCGTGATCGGCACCTGTGCTACCGGCGGGATGTGATAGAGATAGAGCCGCAAGCGGTTGTCGCCGACCCGCTCGATGACCTCGGCGTAGAACCGATAGAGCCCCTCTTCCGAGACGCCCTTATAGTAGAACGGCGGCAGCATCAGTACGCCGCCGACGCCCTGCTCCACTGCATGTCGAGTCAATACCACGCTGTCGGCAATCGCACAGCAACCGGTGCCCGGCATCAGCCTGCTGGTATCGATGTCAGCCTCGACCAGACGCTCGAGCAGGGACTGACGCTCGGCGACCGAGAGCGAATTCGCCTCGGAATTGGTGCCGAAGATGGCCAGCCCGACTCCATTGGACATCAACCACCGGCAGTGGCGAACGAAATGCTCGGCATCGGGCGCCAAGTCGGCACCAAAGGGCGTGATGACCGGTGACAACACCGTGCCGGGATGGCTCTGGGACGAGGAATTCCGGGACATGCGAACACTCTCCGATTGATAGCCTGGATCAGGACCACGCATCGATGGCATACCGTTCCAGAACCGCCTCGTCGAAACCGAACCCGAGACCGGGTGCTGTCGGCAACATCAGGCGACCGTCGGCAAAGGTCAATTGAGTATCGATCAATTTGCGGAAGTTGAGCACCTGATCGTCGGCAAAGAATTCCACGTAGGGCGCATTGGGGGTCGAACCCACCAGATGCACGTGCAGGTCGTGGAACCAGTGCGGACAGATTTCGACGCCGAAACTTGCTGCCGTTGCTGCGATCCGTCGGAACTCGGTGATCCCGCCGCAGACCGCGGCATCGGTTTGCAGAACCATGGCCGCTTCCTTCTCCAACAGCTCCTTGAAGCGCCAGCGCCCGGCCTCGATCTCCCCGGTCGCCACCGGCACCGGCGTGCGTTCGGCAAGCCGACGATGATTGTCGATATCATCAGGACTGAACGGCTCCTCGATCCAGTAGGGTGCGTAGGGCTCGGCCATGCGCATGAAGGCCAGCGCCGAGGGCAGATCCCGCCAGGCGTTGTTGGCGTCCATCATCAGCAGGACGTCGTCGCCGATAGCCTCGCGCACCGCGGCCAACCGCGCCTCTTCAGCGGCCAGATCCTCGCGCCCCACCTTCATCTTCACTGCACGGAATCCCTGGTCGACGTAGCCGATCATCTCTTCGGCCAGTTTCGCCGGCGTCTTGCCCTCCAGGTAATAACCCCCGCTGGCATAGGCCGCCACGCTCTCGTCGTCGCTGGCCCCCAGGAAACGGTGCAGCGGCAGGTTGGCGGCGCGCGCGTTGCGGTCCCACAGTGCCACATCGAGAATACTGATGGCGCGCATCACCGAGCCGGTGCGACCGTGCAGCAGCCCCTCCTGATACATCTCCTGCCATAAACCCTCGATACGGTGCGTGTCCTCGCCCACCAACACAGGCTTCATCAGATCGCGCACCGCTGCGGTCACCAGCGCGCCCGCGTTGTTGCCGCCGTAGCAGAAACCGATGCCGCTGATTCCATCGTCGCCAGTGACGCGCACCACGGCGTAGTCACGCTTGAGCACTCGGCGGTTGGAGAAACTGGTGGGATTATCGAGCGGCACACTGATCGTACGGGCCTGAACGTCGGTAATACGTGTCATCGTGAGATCTCCGGGGTAGAGAACAGAATCGGTCGCCAGCTCACGCGCTCAGCCGCGTTGCAGCCGACGTTTGAGCGGACGGCGCACCCAGCGGAACGCCGGTGTGGCCTGCAGGATCGACAGCAGCGCCAGAATCAGCAGCACGGTGGCGATGGGGCTGTCGAGAAACACGCCGAAGCTGTCGTTGCCGATCAGCATCGACTGCTGGAAGCTGACTTCCATGACCGGACCAAGAATCAAGCCGATCACCATTGGCGCCGGGGAAACGCCGGCCTTGGCGAGCCAGTAGCCGAACAGTCCGAAGCCGAGCATCAGGCCGACATCGAACAGACTGTTGTTGATCGCAAAGGCACCGATGATGCAGAGCGTGAGAATGGCGCAGGCCACGAAGCCATCAGGAACGCGCGTCACCGAAACACTCATCTTAGTGAACGCGAGCCCCACCACCAGCAGTCCCACATTGGCCAGAATGACGGCCCAGATCAGCGTGTAGGTGACATCGCCGTAATCGGTCAGCAGGTTGGGGCCGGGCAGAATGCCCTGCACCATCAGCGCCCCAAGTAGAATGGCGGTGGAAGAACTACCGGGAATCCCCAGCGCGATGGTGGGAATCAGCGCCCCGCCGACCACGGCGTTGTTGGCCGCTTCCGGCGCGGCGACACCGGCGATCTCTCCCTTGCCGAAGTGACTCTTGTCTTTCGCGAAGCGCTTGGCCTCGTTGTAAGCGAACCAACTGGCGGTATCGCCACCGGTCCCGGGAATCAGTCCCACGATCACGCCGATGCCGCTGGAGCGTAGAATGTTCGGCATCAGTTTTTTGATCGTCTGCAGCCGGGGGATCAGGCGATCGGTGATCCGGCTGGCGACCTTCTCGCCCTGGTTAGAGTTCTCGATCAGCGTCAGCGCCTGGGGGACCGAGAACAAGCCGATCAACGCCACGGTGAAATCAATTCCGGAAAACAGATTGATCTGATCGAAGGTCATGCGCGGCGTGCCGGTGGTCAGATCCATCCCCACCGTGCTGACCAGAAGCCCGAGCCCGCCCGAAAACAGACCGCTGATCACCGAGCCCTGGGCCAGCGACCCGATGATGGTGATCCCCAGTACGGCAATGGCGAACAGCTCCACCGGCCCGAACTCCAGCACCAGCGTGCCCAAAAGCGGAGCCGCGGTCAGCAGCGCAATGCCGCTCATCAGCCCGCCGAAAAACGACGCGAAGAGAGAGATGCCCAACGCCTGCCCGGCCTTGCCCTGCTGCGAGAGCGGAAAGCCGTCCAGCACGGTCGCCGCGGCAGAGGGCGTGCCCGGCGTGCGCAGCAAGATGGCAGCGATCGACCCGCCGTAGGACGCCCCTACGTACAGCGCGGCCAGCATGCTCAAGCCGGTGGCCGGGTCGAAGCTGAACGTCAGCGGTAGCAGCAACGCCAGCGCCATGGTCGCGGAGAGCCCCGGCATGGCACCGACGAACAGCCCCAGTACGGTGCCACCCAGGATGCAGGCGATGTTGGTCAGGCTGAGCACATTGGTCAGCCCCGTCATCACCAGTGAGGAATCCATAGCAACATCTCCTGTTCCGAAAGCGACACCCGGCCAGTCTGCGCGGCCGGGCGGGGACGTCAGGTCAGGGTGGGCAACAGCGGAATGGGCAGGCCGAGGAACAGAACGAAGACCAGGCAGACGATGCCGATCAGCACCGCACTGCCGACCAGCGCGAACACCGGGCGAACCGTACGCAGTACCAGCAACGCGAGCGCCAGAAATAGTCCCGTCGCGACGATGTATCCGAGTGTCGTGAGCATTGCGACATAGCCAACGGCCAGGGCGAAGATCACCACCACGGCCAGCCAGCGCTTCGGCGCAGCAGGCACCTGCACTTCGCCCGCCTCTGTCGGTGTCGTGCCCGGCGCTACCGAGCGGCGGCGCTTGATCGCGACTTCGTCGACGAGCATGCCCAGCGACAGCAACCCGACCGCAACCGAGTAGATCATCGGCATCTGCGCTGCCGCCCGCGGGTAGCCGCTCGCGGCGGAGAAGAACGCCCCTGCCACCGCGAGGCCGAAGAGTCCCAGTAAAAGGCGACTGACATTCATGGCGTCTTCTCCTTATCGCGAACCGATCTACCCGATGACGCCCCGATTACTGGGCGACGTCATCCTTGACCTCGTCCCAGACGCCGCGGAAACGCTCTTCCATCTGGTCGATCATGGCGCGGTAGTCATCGCCGGTGACAACATCCAGATTCATGGCGCGCTGCTCGGCCTGGGCCTGGAAGTCGGGATCCTTGGCCAGGGTTTGGAAGGCCTCGATCAGCTGCTGACGCGCTTCGACCGGGATACCTGCCGGCGCACTGTAGCCACGCGAGGAACCGGCGACGATATCGAAGCCCTTCTCCTTCATCGTCGGCACGTCGGGGAGTGTATCCAGACGCTCTTCGGCGAAGACGGCGAGCGCGCGCAGGTTGCCCGACTCGATCTGGCTATAGACGTTGCCGAGATTGTTGAAGCTGGCATCGATCTTCCCGCCCATCGCCGCTGTCGCGGACGGCCCATCGCCCTGGAACGGCACACGCTTGAACGAAAGCCCCGAGGCCTGTTCCAGCAGGATGGTGGTGAAGAAATCATCACCACCTACCCCGGAGTTGCCGATGGTGACGGTGCCGGGATTCTGCTTGGCGGCATCGAGCAGATTCTCGATGGTCTGATACTCGCTGTCGGCGTTGACCACGACGATGCCCGGATCGGTCACTACATTGGCAATCGGCGTCATCTCGTCGGTGTCGTAGCTGATGGCGTCGTTCATGATGTAGTTGGTCATCAGCATCGGCGTGTTGGTGATACTGATCACGCTGCCATCGTTGGGCGACTGTTTCGCCAAACGGGTCCAGGCGACGGCACCGGTGGCGCCGGGCATGTATTCGTTGACGAAGTTGATGCCCAGGATTTCACTCAGCCGCGGTTGAACCAGCTGCGCCAGCGCATCGCTGCCGCCCCCCGGTTTGAATCCTTGGAGGACGGTGATTTCATCACCGCCTGCGTATTCGGCTGCCTGCGTCACGGGCGCAATGGCAACGGCGAGAACGGCCGGCGCGAGCCACTGCATGATTGTTCTGGCTGGCATGTCGAGCACCTCTCTAACGGAGTCTTGGAGTCCTTGGGTGATGCAGTAGCAACGTAGAAATTTATCGATTAAATTGTCAATAATATTGACGCCAATCTAGACCAAAGCACTACCGGTGGAGGCTGAGCGGCTGCCATCGATTGCGGAACCCGCGCATCATCGGATTGCGACGTTGCTCTAGGCTCGCTTCACTGACGACAATGAAGGGCTCATCGAAATCGGTATCAGGAACAGGGAGAGAGGCCATGTCATCGACACGAGCCATCGCGGATGGCGCTGTCGCCAAGCCGGGGAACGCGGCCTCGAGCCGGACAAACGGGGAAATGCCGATCGTTGACCGGATCGTGCTGGCCATCGAGGAAGACGTGGTGCTGAACCGCCTCCATCCACGCGAGCGGCTAGTGGAGGAGGATCTGATGCAACGCTTCGACAGCAAACGTCATATCGTCAGACAGGCGCTGTTCCAGTTGGAGAACGCGGGCCTAGTAGAGCGGATCAAGAATCGGGGTGCCTTCGTTCGCTCCTACACGCCCGAGGAGGTGGAATCGATCTATGCCATGCGCGAGCTGCTGGAGAGCGAGGCGGCCCGCCAAATCCCGCTGCCGGCCCCGGAATCGCTACTGGAATCGCTACGCTCGATTCAGCAGCACCACGGCCGGGCGATTGTGGAAGGCGACTGGCGATCCGTGTTTCGCCACAACATCACCTTCCATCGCACCCTGTTTGCCGCCTGCGGCAACGCCTATCTCTCCGACACCATCAATGACTTCGCGCAGAAGGCGCACGCCATCCGCTTCATCGGCACCACCGACCGCGACAGCATCATGCTGGCGCGGGACGAACACTTGGCAATGATCGATGCCCTCGAGCGGCAGGACCGCGAGACGTTGCTGGCGCTGTGTTACCAGCACCTGCAACCCTCCAAGGAACGCTATCTCCGGCTTTATCAGATGCGCGGGACTCTATAGCGCGCCCTACTCCTCCTGGCGGTGGGGAATGCGCCGATCCCGCATCGGCGGTCGCAGAAAGGCAAAGTCACAACCCTGATCCGCCTGGGTGATCTGCTCCAGAAACAGCTTGCGGTATCCCCGCTCGGCGATGATGACCGGGGCCTGCCACTGCTGGCGCCGATGCTCGAGTTCCGCTTCGTCGACCAGCAAATCGAGACTTCTGGCGTTGACGCTCAGGCGGATCCTGTCACCGCTTCGCACCAGCGCCAGCGGACCGCCCAGGGCGGATTCCGGAGTCACGTGCAGTACGATAGTGCCCGCCGCGGTGCCGCTCATGCGGCCATCCGAGATACGCACCATGTCTCGGATTCCTTGGCGCGCCAGCTTGCGCGGGATCGGCAGGTAGCCCGCTTCCGGCATGCCGGGCGCGCCGACGGGCCCGATGCTTTTCAGCACCAGTATGTCGTCGGCTTCCACATCAAGCTCGGGGTCGTCGATTCGCGCCGCCATGTCCGCGGCATCCTCGAAGACCACGGCGCGCCCCTCGTGCTCCATCAATTCCGGGTCGGCCGCGGACTGCTTGATGATGGCACCGCCCGGCGCCAGATTGCCGCGCAGAAACGCGATGCCGCCTGACGGATACAGCGGCTGATCGAAACGATATACGACCTGCTGCTCGAAAGTCGCCACGGCGTCGATCTCCTCGCCCAGGGTACGCCCGCTCACCGTTAGCGCATCGAGATGGAGCAAGGGTTTCAGCTCGCGCAGCACGGTCGGCAGCCCCCCTGCCCTGTGCAGATCCTCCATGTAGTGCTGGCCAGAGGGCTTGAGATCGACCAGCACCGGCGTATCGCGCCCCATACGATCGAACATCTCCAGGTCGATCTCGTAGCCCATGCGCCCGGCGATCGCCGTGAGATGAATGATGCCGTTGGTCGAACCGCCGATCGCGAGCAGCACCCGCAGGGCGTTCTCGAATGCCTTCTCGGTCAGAATCCGGTCCGGGGTGACGCCCGCGCGGGCATTGATCACCGCCTGGCGGCCGCTATTTTCCGCCACGCGCATCCGATCGGCGGTCACCGCCGGCGGCGAGGCGGAGCCCGGTAGCGCGATACCCATCGCCTCGCTGAGACACGCCATGGTACTCGCCGTCCCCATGACCGAGCAGGTGCCCACGCTACCGACCAGCTTGCCATTGACCTCGTCGATCTCCTGGTCGTCGATCTCCTGGCCACGATACATGCCCCAGTAGCGGCGGCAATCGGTGCAGGCGCCCACGCGCACGCCACGATGGCCGCTGGTCAGCATGGCCCCCGTCACCAGTTGGATCAGCGGCAGATTGGCCGAGACCGCGCCCATCAGCTGGGCCGGCACCGTCTTGTCGCAGCCGCCGATCAGTACCACGCTGTCCATGGGCTGGGCGCGAATCATCTCTTCGGTATCTATCGCCATGAGGTTGCGCAGATACATGCTAGTCGGATTGGAAAAACTCTCGGCAATCGACACGGTGGGAAAGACGATGGGCAGCCCGCCTTCCAACATGACGCCGCGCTTGACCGCCTCGATCAACTGCGGTGCGTTGCCATGACAGGGGTTGTAGTCGCTGCCAGTGTTGACGATCCCGACGATGGTGCGATTCAACGCATCGTCGCTATAGCCGGCGCCCTTGATGAACGCCTTGCGTAGAAACAGGGAGAAACCCTCGTCACCGTAGTTGACCAGTCCCTGCTTCAAGCCGGTTTTCGAATTTTCATCACGTGTCATTGCGACCTCATCATCAATATTATTGATAATATTATCGATATAAAGACTAGATCATAGTTTGTCGTTGTTAGACACCCCTACAAAAGACGTAAAACGCTGATGGCTGCCATTCCCTTTTGCAGGCACTCAAGCAATCAACCAGACTCGACTTCAGTGAAAGTCCACGATCATGAATTGGCGAAGCGTGGTGAACCGGGCGACATCTCAGACTCGCCTGCAAAGCAGCTCGTGGTATCGAGGTCGCGCACTGCCAAGCCTTTTGCCGATATTCCCACTCAATCTCAAATCCATGTAAAGGAGCCAAACATGCCTGAACGCAAGGTACTGCTGATCACCGGCGCCTCGAGCGGGATCGGCGCTGCGACGGCACATCGCGCGGTCGAGGAGGGTTACGATGTCGCGCTGGCAGCTCGCTCCAAGGAGAAACTGTCGAATCTGGTCGACGCTCTCGGGAAAACGCATGCGCTGGCCATTACCTGCGATGTGACCGACCAGCAGGACCAGCGGCGAATGGTTGCCGAGACGCTCGAACGCTTCGGGCGAATCGATGCGCTGTTCGCCAACGCCGGGATGGGCGGAACCTCTGGCGGGTTCAGCGGCGCGAACCCCGATGTGTGGCAATCGATGATCCTGACCAACGTCTACGGCGTCGCGCTATCGATCCAGGCGGCGCTGCCGGCGCTTCGCGAGCAGCGCGGCCATGTCCTGCTGACCGGCTCGGCCGCAGGGCGCACGACGATTCCGGGCTCGATGTACAGCGCCACGAAGTGGGCGGTCGGCGGGATCGGCTACAACCTGCGCGAAGAGCTTCGCGGCTCCGGCATGCGGGTCACGCTGATCGAACCCGGCCGAGTCGATACGCCGTTCTTCGACGAGCCGCCGAAAGACGCGATGAAGGATATCGATATCGCCAATGCCGTCATCTATGCGCTGCAGCAACCGGCACATGTCGATGTGAACGAGATGTTGATTCGCCCCACGCCGCCCATCGAGTGAGGCGGACGAGCGCCATCGATAACCGCAGCGGAAACCATCGCATCATCGATCGCGTTGCAACTTTTTCTCATCGGCAAACTCCTAGAGGGCAGCTAGACAAGGAAGGACTCCCATGCTGCTGCCCTCTTGCCTCCCCCGATATTCTCGCCTGACCTGGCTGGCTCCGGTGACACTGCTCGCCGGGTGCACCGGTCTCCCCGAAGGCACTCGCCCCGTCGCCAATTTCCAGCTCGATCAGTACCTCGGCCAGTGGTACGAGATTGCTCGCCTCGATCACGGTTTCGAATCCGGGCTCTCCTGTGTGACAGCGGAGTATCAGCGCAGAGACGACGGAGGCATCCGAGTCGTCAATCGCGGATACGACCCGCAGGCGGACCGCTGGGAAAGCGCGGAGGGGCGTGCCCATTTCATCGACGAGAATGACGTGGGCCGGCTGGCCGTGAGTTTTTTCGGCCCGTTCTACGCCGGCTACAACGTCCTGGAACTCGACGAGCACTACCGTCATGCGATGGTTGCGGGCCCCGATCGAGACTATTTATGGATACTCTCCCGAGAACCGACGATGGACTCGGCGACCTATGAGGCGATGGTCTCGAGAGCCCGCGAGCTAGACTTTCCTGTCAATGAGCTGATTCGCGTCGAGCAGGCGCCGTCGGACTGTCCGACCGCCCCGGACGTGGATTAGCCCGGCAATCACTGTCTATTCCCATACCCGGCAGTTTCACGATCGGGTCCTGTTTTTTCAGCAGGCGCACGCCTCGCCTTGTCGCCAGTCGGGAACGGAGTAATCTGATCCCAACCGTTTCTCGGCTGGATATTCACGCGTGTCAGATATCTGTTGTCTCCAGACCCATGACGTTGCTTTCCTCTGCCTGAGCCGACTCGGCCGCGTGCCGCGAGGAAGCCGACAATGCTGAGTGAATGGCTCGATCTCACCCTGGCGTCGGATCGCTCGGCATCTCTGTCCGCAGGCACGCTGCGCGGCGCTCGATACCGCTTTCTTGGCTGCGGCATCCTCGAGCTGACGCCGGAGCACAGGCGCAGCGCAGCCAGAAGCGCCGTGATCTCGGCCGGCATCCACGGCAACGAGACGGCCCCGATCGAGCTGATCGGCGAGCTGCTGGCATCGCTGGAGGCGGGGCGGCTGACGCTGGGTGCGCCGCTGCTGATCATCCTCGGCAACATTCCGGCCATTCGGGCCCAGAGCCGATTCATCAAGACCAACCTCAACCGGCTCTTTCAGCGAGACATGGAACTCGCGGGCGAGGAACCCGAACGCGCCCGCGAGCTGATGCAGGCGGTTGACACTTTCTTTTCGCGTCACGAAGGCGCCCGCCTGCATCTCGATCTGCACACGGCCATTCGCGACAGCCGCTATCCGCGGTTTGCCGTGGTGCCCTTTACCGAATCTCAGCCGGTCTCGCGCTGGGGGGAACTTGCCGGTGCGGGCATGCAGGCCGTGCTGCTGCAGCATCGCCATAGCTGGACCTTCTCCCACTACTCGCGCCATTACCATGACGCGGAGGCCTACACGCTGGAGCTCGGCAAAGTGAACCCGTTCGGCGAGAACGACCTGGAGGCGCTCGCGGACATGCGCACCTGGCTCGCGGCGCTGGCCGAAGGGCAGGCGCCCAAGACGAGAGATCCGGCGTCGGTTGCCTATTTTCAGGTAGCGCATGAGCTGATGCGAAAAAGCGCCGATTTCAAGCTCAACTTCGCCGATGACGTCGCCAATTTCACCGTATTTCCGACAGGCACGAGGCTGGCCGAGGATGCCGAAGCGGGACCTTGCATCGTCGAGGAGGCGCCGCTGGCGGTGGTCTTTCCCAACGCCAATGTCGAGCTGGGCGCACGAGCCGCCCTGCTCGTCCGCGAAATAGCGCCCCGGCTAATCACGATCTCGACAGCCGACCGGCCCGTTGCCGACCCCATTGCAGCGGCTAACTCGAGCCGCTAACCGTTTATCATCGATGACCTTCCAACAACGACGACCTTCCAACAATGACAACTGATCAGGAGCTTCTCATGACCCTGTCCGACACCAGCGAGTACATGGCTGCCCGCACCAAGAACTTTTCCTCTCTCGACAACGGCTTACTCCCGACGCGCCATCGCGCCGCGGGCTCGTCCCCCGCCGCAGACGGCGGGCTGTCTGGCACCGCGCCGCGAAACTGCTAGAATCGCCGCATTTTTCGCCGGGAAGTCGGCGCGCCGAGGCCATCGCGACACACTCTTCAGGCCGACCCGTCGCTGCGCCGCCCTCCCTGACAGCCAACCCATTCGGTGGACATCACATGGCCGCGACCCCCATTCCGCTCGAGGCGCAGGGAATCAAGAAGCGCTTCGGCAATCACGAGGTTCTCAAGGGACTGTCCCTCCAGGCGCAGAAGGGAGACGTCATCACGCTGATCGGTGCATCGGGCTCCGGCAAGAGCACCTTCCTGCGCTGCATGAACCTGCTCGAGCAGCCCGATGAAGGCGAGCTGATCGTTCATAACGAGGCGATCAACTTTCGCACCACCAAGCATGGCCGCGAGCCAGCGGACTGGAAGCAGGTCGAGCGTATCCGCGCCAAGCTCTCGATGGTGTTTCAGAACTTCAACCTCTGGTCGCACATGACGCTGCTCGACAACGTCATCGAAGCGCCGGTCCATGTGCTCGGCAAACCGAAGAAGCAGGCGATCGACGAGGCGCGTTCGCTGCTTGATCGCGTCGGCCTGCTGGATCGCGCCGACTACTATCCGACGCAGATGTCCGGCGGGCAGCAGCAGCGCGGCGCCATTGCGCGGGCGCTGGCCATGGACCCGGAGGTGATGCTGTTCGACGAACCGACCTCGGCACTCGACCCCGAGCTGGTCGGCGACGTGCTCAAGGTCATGCGTGGCCTGGCGGACGAGGGCCGCACCATGATCCTCGTGACCCACGAGATCGCCTTCGCGCGTGACGTCTCTAGCCAGGTGATCTATCTGCATCAGGGCGTGATCGAGGAGTCCGGTGCACCGGCCGAGATTCTCGACAATCCGCGCTCCGAGCGCCTGCGCCAGTTCCTGGCGCCCAAGCACTGAGGCGGACTTCACCATGATCGACCTGCAAGGCTACGGCCCGCGGCTGCTCGAGGGGGCGCTCGTCACCCTCGAGCTCGCCGTGCTCTCGCTGATTCTCGCCGTAATCCTGGGACTCTTGACCGCGAGCGCCAAACTCTCGCGCAATCGGCTGATCCACGGCGTCGGCACGCTCTACACCACGCTGATTCGTGGCGTTCCCGATCTCGTGCTGATGATGCTGCTGTTCTACGGCGGGCAGATCGGCATCAACATGCTCACCGATCAGCTCTACTACGCGTTCGATATCGACATCTTCATCAACGTCGATGCGTTCGTGGCGGGCGTGATCACGATCGGGCTGATCTTCGGCGCCTACATGGGCGAAACCTTTCGCGGCGCCTTCCAGTCGGTCGAAGAGGGTCAGATGGAAGCGGCCCGCGCTTACGGCATGAGCCCGCTGCTCGCCTTTCGCCGCGTGCGCTTTCCGCTGATGATGCGCCACGCCCTGCCGGGTATCGGCAACAACTGGATGGTCCTTCTGAAGACTACGGCCCTAGTCTCGATCATCGGCCTGACCGACATGGTGCGGGTCGCGGCGGAAGCGACCAAGGCAACCCATGAGCCCTTTCTGTTCATGATTCCCGTCGCGGTGATCTATCTGTTGATCGCTACCGTCTCGGAGTGGGGCTTCGCCAAGCTCAGCAAGCGCTATAACACCGGTTTCGGGGAGGCCAGCGAATGGAACAATTGAACGGCTGGTTCACCGAGCTGCTCTCGGGCAACGCCATCTTCACGGCCAACACGCTGAACTTCTACTGGAACGGTCTGGTCACCACGGTGCAGCTCGTCTTTCTGTGTCTGCTGATCGGCATCTTTCTCGCCGTGCCGTTGGCGATCGGTCGTGGCTCCAAGCGACCATGGATCAAGTGGCCGATCTATGCCTACACCTACGTGTTTCGCGGCACGCCGCTGCTGATCCAGCTCTATCTGGTCTACTACGGCGTGGTGTTCTTCGACGGCATTCAGGACACCATCTTCTGGGTCGTGTTCAAGCAGGCGTTCTACCCTGCGCTGATCGCCTTCACGCTCAACACCGCCGCCTACACCACCGAGATTTTCCACGGTGCGATCAAGAACACCGCGAAGGGCGAAATCGAGGCCGCACGCGCCTACGGCATGTCCAAGCCGCTGATGATGCGCCGGATCATTCTGCCGAGCGCGTTTCGTCGCGCCCTGCCGGCCTACGGCAACGAAGTGATCTTCATGCTGCACGCCAGCGCCGTGGCAAGCGTGGTGACGATCATGGATCTGACGGGTGCGGCCTACTACGTCTACGCCCGTTTCTACGCCCCTTTCCAGGCATTCATCTTCGTGGCGCTGATCTATCTCTGCCTGACGTTCAGCATCATGTTCGTCTTCCGCAAGCTGGAGAAGCGTCTGCTGGCGCACCTGCGCCCGCGGGGCGTGTAACGCGGGCCAGCACCCGGCTATCCGGGAGCCGCCCGCCGAGCCATAACCAAGAACTCATCACAGAGAGTCAATGACATGAACAAATGGATCTCCAACGCCCTGCTCGCCGGCACGCTGGCCGCCACGGCGCTCGCCGCCGCACTGCCGGGGCAGGCCATGGCCCAGGACGACGCCAAGCAGCAGGTTAAGCTTGGCATCGATGTCCCGTACGAGCCATTCGTCGTGCGCAACGCCGACGGCGATCTCGAAGGGTTCGAGATCGATCTCGGCAACGAGCTCTGCGCCCGCGCCAACCTCGACTGCAGCTGGGTCGAACAGAGCTGGGACGGCATCATTCCGGGGCTGTTGGCGCGCAAGTACGACGCCATCCTGTCGTCGATGGCGATCACTCCGGAGCGTGAGCGCCAGGTGATGTTCTCGCTGCCCTACTACAACACCCCGAGCGTGTGGATCGCCGCCCGCGATCGCGAGATCGACATCAGCGACAAGGCGTCGCTCAAGGGGCTCTCGGTCGGCGTGCAGCGCGGTACCATCCGCGATGTCTACGTGACGCAGCAGTATGGCGATGTGCTCGATATTCACCGCTACGGCTCCTCGCAGGATGTCGTCAACGACCTGAAATCCGGCCGACTCGATCTCACCTTCGAAGACTTCCCCATTGCGGTCGAGGCGATCGACTTCCGCAACGACGACAGCCCTTACAAGCAGCTCGGCGACAGCATCAAGACCCCGACGTCGATCTTCGGCGAGGGTGCGGCCGTGGCGTTCCGCCAGCGGGACAAGGATCTGGCCGCCAAGTTCGATGCGGCGATCTGTTCGGTCTACGCCGACGGCACCTTCGACAAGCTGATGAAGCAGTACTTCGACTACGACCTGTCGACGCCGCCGAGCAACGAAGACTGCGCGCCCTACCAGCAGTGAACCGCTGCCACCCACTGACATCGCCGTCATCGACGGCGGTGTCGTGCCGTTCGAGGACCTGACGTGGAACACCAGAAACATGCGTTGATCAGCCCGGTTCCCGGGACCGAGCGCCACATCGATAGCTTTCATTTCGGCCCCGCCGATGCCGAACGCCACGTCTACGTGCAGGGGTCGCTGCACGCTGACGAACTGCCCGGCATGCTGGTCGCCTGGACCTTGAAACAGCGCCTGATAGCGCTGGAACGTGAAGGCAAGCTCGCCTGTCGCGTCACCATCGTGCCGGTCGCCAACCCCGTCGGGCTCGACCAGCAACTGATGGATACCCCGCTTGGGCGTTACGACTTCGAGACGCTGAAGAACTTCAACCGCCACTATGTGGGCGTCGCCGATACGGTCGCCGATGGTCTGGAAACCGAGCTCACCGAAGACATCGGTCAAAATCGGGATCGGATCCGCCAGCGGTTCGCCGCGGCACTCGACGCGCTGACGCCGACCACGACGCTGGAGTCTCTGCGGCTCACCTTGCAACGCCTCGCCTGCGGCGCGGATTTCGTGCTCGATCTCCACTGTGATTTCGATGCCGTCGAGCATCTCTACACCACGCCGGCCGCCTGGCCGGTGTTCGAGCCGCTGGCGTGCTATTTCGGCGCGAAGGCGAGCATGCTGGCGACCGACTCCGGCGGACAGTCGTTCGACGAGTGCTTCACGCTGGTGTGGGAATCGCTGCGCGAGCGCTTCGGAGCGCGCTTCCCGATCGACTACGGCACGCAGTCGATCACGCTCGAGCTGCGCGGCCAGCAGGATGTGGACAACGATATTGCCGATCATGACGCTGGCGCCATTCTCGACTGGATGCGGCACCTCGGTCTGCTGGCTGGCGAGGCGCCGCCGCTGCCGGCACTGCCCTATCCGGCGACCGAGCTGGCCGCGATGGACTTCCTGCGCGCGCCCATCGGCGGCCTGCTGGTGTTCCATCTCGAGCCCGGCGTGACAGTCGAGGCCGGCCAGCTGATTGCCGAGATCATCGACCCGATCAGCGATCGTGTGGAGCCGATCCGCGCACCGCAGCCCGGCATGTTCTACGCTCGCAGTCAGCGACGCATGGCCACGGCGGGCATGATCGTGGCCGACATCGCCGGTCATCAGAGTCATCGCAGCGGTTATCTGCTGGCACCATGAGTCTCGTCACGTCATGTCGGCCAGGGAAACGGTGGCGTTGAAAGCGGGTGATATCCAATCGTGTAAGCATTCGTTATGCTGCGATGGTCGCCCGTCGAGAGCCCTTGGAGGTTCGCCGCTCGACGGCACGGTAATCTTCCAGGGTTGATTAGCTTCAGGACCAAGTCGCAACACACAAGAACACACGCATCACGAGAGAGACGCGATCCATGAAAAAACTGCTCACTTCCAGCCTGCTCGGCGCCGCGCTGATCGCCGGTGTCGCTCAAGCCCAGGATACCGAACACCTCCGCTTCGGCGTCGACGTGCCCTACGAACCGATGGAGTACCGCACGCCGGACGGCGATCTGACCGGCTTCGACATCGATCTCGGCAACGCCCTGTGCGATCAGATCAACGCCGAGTGCGAATGGGTCGTGCAGGCGTGGGACGGCATCATCCCCGGCCTGCTGGCGCGCAAGTACGACGCCATCATGTCGTCGATGACGATCAACGACGAGCGCCGCCAGACCGTGCTCTTCTCCGATCCGTACATCAAGCCGCCCTCCGCGTTCTTCATTCCGGCGGACAGCAGCATCGATACGGTCTATCCCGAATCGCTCAGGGGCAAGACCATCGGCGTCCAGCGCGGCACGCTGCAGGACAACTACGTCACCGACATGTACGGCGACGACGCCAAGATCAGCCGCTACACCACCGCCGATGATCTGGTGCTGGACATGGACGCCGGTCGCGTCGATATCGCCTTCCTCGACTTCCCGGTCGGCAAGTCGACGCTGCTCGACAGCAAGGACGGTAGCTACAAGACCGTCGGTGGCATGATCAGCGAGCCGGAAAAATACTTCGGCGAAGGTTTCGGTATCGCCTTCCGTCCGCGTGACAAGGACCTTGCCGAGCGCTTCGACAAGGCGCTGGCGACGCTGAAAGAGAACGGGACTTACGACGAGATCTACGACAAGTACTTCAAGACTCAGCAGTAAGACTCATCAGTAAAATCGTGATCGTGCGGTCATCGCGCTGGCGACCGCACATCAAGAACGCAAAAGCCCCGATC
>NZ_BMZI01000003.1:398078-430226 GCF_014652715.1 Salinicola rhizosphaerae
ACCATCCACTGCGCCATCACGCTACCGTCTATCTCCGCATTCAGCGAGGTCTGCCCCTCTCGCACGCGATGGGCCGGCATGACATCGCTGCGCAGCGCCATGAGGTCCGCCGAGTACGCCTTGGTAAACTCGGGATGACCCTGCACGCCGAGGAAACACTCGCCGACCTGGATCAGATAGTGCGGGCAGAAATCGCTCGCGGCGAGGACCTGGGTCTCAGGCGGCAGCACGTTGACCTGATCCTGATGACTCACCAGCAGGTCGAGCCCCTCTTGCCAAGGCGACATCCACGGCTGGCGCCCGGTTATCCGATTGAAGGAGACCCCGACGCCCCAGCCACGCGGACTGCGCTCCACCTCGCCACTCAAGGCCCTGGCAATCACTTGATGCCCGAAACAGACGCCTACCAGCGGGCACCGCGCCTCCCATAGCCGCCGCACGAAAGCGCAGAGATGATCGATCCAGGCATCGCCGTCGTTGACCCCATGTTTGGAGCCGGTGATCAGCCAGCCGTCGATCTCGCCGATCTCGGCCGCCTCAGGTATGTCATCGTCCAGACAGCGCCAGACCCGAAACGTGAGCGTTGGATCGACCGCCGTGAGCAGTCGCTCGAACTGCTCGGGATAGTTGCCGTGCTTTTCACGCAGTGGCGCCGCGACGTCGTCGCACTGCAGGATGCCGATACGCATTGCCTCTCCTTGTTGATGAAACGGCTGGCGTTGCCCGGCACCTCCACTCTTCAGGATTTCCCGGGGACCGCCGTGCCGTCATCCGTTGTCGACTTCTGCACCTGTTCGCGGCGCTCCATCGCGAACTCCTCCTCCGGAGAAAGAATCAGACGGTGACGACCGACCAGCGCAAAATAGGCGATAGCGATCGCGAACCAGACGATCACCCCGAGAATGCCGATACGATAAGTAGGGTCGCTCAACTGAAAGCCCAATGTCACTACCGCAATCACGATCGTCACCCACGCCCCCGGCACGCCGAACGGACTGCGATAGGGGCGCGGTATGTCGGCGCGATGCTTGCGCAGCAGAATGAAGGATGCCGCCTGCGCGATATAGGAGCACATCGCGCCGAACACCGCCATGTTCAGCAGCGTGCCACCAATCACCGCAGAGCCCTCGTCCACACCGAGGCCGACGAACAGCACCAGCATGATGACGAGCCCCAGACAGGCGCCGGCGATCATCGCCACGTGCGGCGTCTTGCGCGTGCCGTGAGTGATCGATAACCAGGTCGGGAAATAGCCGGCTCGCGAGAGCGAGTAGATCTGCCGACCCTGGGCGAAGATGATCGTGTGAAAGCTCGAGATCAGTCCGATGATCGCCACCAGCGCCAGCACTTTCGCCAGACCGCTGCCGTAGATCGCCGCAAACCCGTCGAGCAAAGGCTCTCCGCTCTGCCCCAGCGCATAGGCGCCGACACCCACGACCGAAGGGTTCAGAAACAGGATCATCGAGGCCGAGACGATCAGCGTGATCATGCCGAGAATGATCCCCTTGGGCATGTCACGTTTCGGATCGACGGACTCCTCCGCCGCCAGCGGCAGCTGCTCGATGGCGAGAAAGAGCCAGACCGCGAACGGCAGCGCTGCCAGCGCACCGCCGATACCCATCGGCAAAAACGGACCACCACCACCCGGCAGCTCCTCGCCGCCCGGGCCAATATTGAGCGCCCAGGTCGAGAAATCGATATTGGGCAGCGCCGATATCCAGAAAACGACCAGCACGGCCAGCGCCAGCAGCGTAACGGTCAGGGTCACTTTGAACGAGAGTTCGACACCGACGATGTTGAGCCCGACGAACAGGATGTAGCCGATGATCCACCATACAGGCTGCATTGCGGCCGGCGTCTCGAAGATGCTGCCGAGATAGGAACCGATGAAAAATACGATGACCGCCGGCGTGAGAATGTACTCGACGTTTTCGCAAAGCCCAGTCACGAACCCGCCCCAGGGCCCCATGGAAGAGCGCGCGAACGAGTACGCCGCACCGGTATGCGGCAGGGCCGGTGACATCTCCGCGATACAGAAAGTCAGACCCAGGTACATGATGGCGATGACGATCGTCGCCAGCACCATGCCACCCCAGCCGCCGATGGCGAGCCCCAGATTCCAACCGGAATAATGCCCGGAGATGACCGCACCGACGCCCAGCGCCCAAAGCGACCAGGGGCCGGCGTAGCGGCTCAGACCACGTTTGTCGAAATAGCTGGTGTCTTCCTGGCGATAACGGATATTGGATGCCGCTTGCTTGTCCATGCTTCTCTCCCGCCGGTTGGCGTTTGTCGTTGTTGTAGAGAGTTGTCGAGATCAGGCGAGATCGGCCATTACCGACTCTCACGAGCGAGGATGCTCAACAAATACTGCAGCCGCGCGTCCACCGCAATCCCCGTAGCGCATGTGAACGAACAAAACGAGCGAGAACGGGAAAGCGCCCGATGACAATCCCTCTCGAGAGCAACGTTAGACAGCAATTGTTTACCGTTCTTCTCTAGTGGGGCCCCAGAGCGGTCAGTATGCTGCTGAAGATGTGATAGACGACGGCAGCCCTCGATGGCGCCGCGACGACAGACGATGCGCCCACGGCACGACGCTTGGCACTCGGTCGATGCCTGTGGCAGCGGATCGCGATAACGCAGAGACCGCAGCAGGGCAAGTTATGGATCAATGGCTTCATCATTCCCAGGAGGAGATCGCGCTCGGCATCGGGCTCTGCGCGCTGCTCCTGATTTATCGACGATTGCCAGATCAGCGCTCGACACTGATCCTGGGCTTGGCGCTATCGGCATGCACGCTGCTGCCCATGCACCCCGACTGGACGCCGGAACTCTCTGCTTTGCTCCTGCTGCTGGCGGCGATCGCTCACCGCCAGTCGTTCACGCTGCCTGACTGGGTTCTCGGTGCGCTGCCATCGTCTCGTCTACCCGTTTTCCAGACCGCCCGGCCGCAGCCTCGCACCGAGGCCGCGGTACAGGTAACCTCTCATCCCGTCAACGGCACGCTGCAGGTCTTTCACCTGTCGCGCTGGTTCGAGGCGGTACTGATCGACCCCGCCAATCCACCGTTGCGCGATGGCGAGACTGTCTACCTGATTCGCTACGATACCCGTCAGGCCTGGGTCAGCCGGGTTCGCAGTGGCACACCGGTAAAACCGCCCGGCTCGCACTTCGGTCGACTGCGCTGGCAGTGGCAGCTCGGCTGAGATCCGCGTTCGACGGACTTCAATCACCCGCGCGTTTGAACGGCGCGCCCCCGCCTGTCCGTTTACGACGCCGAAGCGGGCCTGGCGAAGCGTGCCACCAGCCTGGCCATCCCCGGCCCGACCAGAATCACGGTAAACAGTCGCATCGTCTGCAGCGCGACGACGAGCCCGACATCGGCATGGGTATCGATGGCGATGATCGTCATCGAGTCTAGCCCGCCTGGGCTTGTCCCCAGGTAAGCCGTGATGAATCGGGTGTGGATAAGTAGCGTGATCAGCCAGCCGGAAACGGCGCACATGGCGATGAGCAGCAGCGACGCCAGAATCATCTTGCTCAGCGCGCGGGCAATGTTATGCACGGTCTCACGATCGAAGCGCAGACCGACGTAGGTACCGATGATGCCGTAGGCGAGCTCGAGCAGCGGCTGCGGCAGCCTGATCTCCACCACGCCGGTGAGATGCAGCACCGTACCGAGCACCACCGGCCCCAGCAGAGCCCCCGCCGGCAGTCGACGATCGAAGAGCCACACGCCCGCGACGATGATGCCGAGCGTGGCCATCAGTTGGCCGCCTTCGCCCAGTGTATGTGGCAGGCCGACGGCGTGATGACTCTCGCCGGAATCCGTCACGCCCAGGTAGTGGCTGACCAGCGCACCGACGAGCACGACGCACACCACGCGAACGTACTGCATGGCAGCAACGATACGCGGATCGGCATCGCTCTCTTCAGCCATCGCCACCATCGCCGCCGCCGCGCCTGGCGTCGTCCCCCATGCTGCCGTGGTACCGGGCAGCCCACCGTAGCGGACCAGCCCGATGCCGACGATCAGGCTCAACAGCAGCGTGATGGCCGTCGCCAGCAGCATCACCGGCCAGGTGTCGAGAATCTCCAGCAGCACCGACATCGTCAGCGTCTGCGCGATCAGCACCCCGATCGTGCCCTGGCTCAGCTTGAAGCAGACTCGCGGCAGCTTCAGGCCGCCGATCGTCACGCCGTAGGTGATCGCCACGGCCATCGGTCCGATGAAACCACCGGCCGGCATATGAACCGCGTCGAGTAGACGATTGGCGAGAATGCAGGCCAGAGCAAGCAGCAGCCAGCGCGCCCAAGTCGGGAGCACGGGGCGGGAAGAGGCAGGATCAGGGGGCAAGGCGGGGCTCCGATAAAAGCCTGATGATAGCAGCTTAACGATCACGAGATCGTGTTTGTCGACAATCTTATGGTGGGTTTTTGTGACGCGCCGCCACTGCGGTCGAGCTTAATCTGCACCTCAGTTTCGAGGCTGACCAAGCTGCTACAGTGAATATCGTCGATGTTTCTCTCAACGCGACAGGATGCCCGCCATGCTTCGTACCTTGATGACGTCTTCCAGTACGGCCTTGCTGCTCGGTTTCAGCCTCGATGCCCTGGCTCAGCACACCGCCAATGAGCCCGTGCCGACCCCACCGCCCAACGCCACCGACCAGACACCCGCCTTCGAGGGCCAGACCCGGGCGCCTTCGCTAGGCGAACCGCCGGCGCTGGAGATCACACCCATCGCCGAAGGACTGGATCATCCGTGGGGGCTTGCGTTTCTCGATAGCGATACGGCGCTGGTGACCGAGCGCCCCGGGCGGCTCCGCGCCGTGGATCTCGCGGCCGGCACGCTGTCGGATCCCGTCGCGGGGGTGCCCACCGTGGATGCCCGCGGCCAGGGTGGGCTACTGGACGTCTCGCTTCACCCGGACTTCGCCGACAATCGCCGCGTCTACCTCTCCTACGCCGAGGCGAGGGGCGACGGCGCCAACGGTACCAGCGTGGCCCGCGGCGTGCTGAGCCAGGATCATTCGCGCTTGGAAGACGTCGAGGTGATTTTCCGGCAGACACCCGCCTGGGTGTCGACCAAGCACTTCGGCTCCCGCCTGGTCTGGGACGACGCGGGCCGGCTCTACGTGACGCTCGGCGAGCGCTCGTTGACCGAGCCTCGCCAGCTGGCTCAGCAGACCGACAGCTATCTGGGCAAGGTGGTGAGAGTACTCGAGGATGGCAGCACGCCCGAGGACAACCCCTTTGCCAACGGCAGTGACGGCGCACCGGCGGTCTGGTCCTACGGCCATCGCAATATCCAGGGGGCTGCCTGGCAGTCGGAGAGCGGCAGGCTATGGACCATCGAACACGGTCCGCGCGGTGGAGATGAACTCAACGTTCCCGCCGCTGGCAAGAACTACGGCTGGCCGGTGATCACCTACGGTGAGGACTACAGCGGCGCCCCCATCGGTGACGGCATCACTGCCCAGTCGGGCATGGAACAGCCGGTCTATTACTGGGACCCGGTCATTGCCCCGGGCGACATGACCTTTTACCACGGAGAGCGATTCCCCGACTGGCAGGGCGATATTCTCATCGCCTCGCTCTCGCCCGGCGGTGTGGTGCGGCTGACGCTCGACGGCGACCGCGTCGCGGGCGAGCAGCGGATGCTGGAATCGCTTGGGCGCGTGCGGGATGTCGATACCGGGCCGGAGGGTGCGCTGTGGCTATTGACCGATGCCAGCGACGGCGCGCTGATTCGCGTAACGCCCGAAGAGGGCTGATCGCGTGGTCCTTCGTCCTATACGCCAGATTTACGCCAGCGGCAGATGGATGATCGCACCGCGAAGGCCTCGCCCATCGCACCAAAGCTTGCCAAGCGTGATCGGCAGCCGAAACCGCCGTTTGCCGGCTGCGCCGGGGTTCAACAGCAGTCGCTGCCGGTCGCCGAGCGTCTGCCACTCGTTGCGCGGCTTGTGCGAGTGGCCGTGCAGGACGCATTCGCAGTCCATCGCGTCGTCGACATCGGCGATGTCGTGAATGAGCTGGCAGCGATGGCCATCGATCGACAGCAGACGGATGGCCGGCAGCGTCGCGCAGCCACCCTCACGATCGACATTGCCGCGAATGGCATAGAGGGGCGCCATTTCGCCCAAGCGATCGAGAATGGCCGGGTCACCGACATCGCCTAGATGCAGAATCGGAGAGCAGTCAGCTAATAGCGCCAGCGCCTCGTCTCGCAAGAGCCCGTGGGTATCGGAGATGACGCCCACGGGCGCTGCGGTCTCGATGATTTCCGGCGTTGGCGTCATCGCTCGAGCCGGTCTACCGCCAAATCGATCTTGCGCTTCATTCAGGCACCGCCCGGGTGCGACTTGGCCGTCGAGGACATCTCGGCGTCCTTGAACGTGACGTTACCCTCGTTGTCGACCTCGCAGGTCAGGTTGTACATCGCGTTGCCGCTCGCCAGCAGGTCGACGCGCAGCGTGAACGGCTCATCGCTGTCGCTGTTCTCTTCATAGTCGAAAGCGTTGGTTTCGATGATGCTGTTATCGGCAATCTCGTCGCCTTCATCGCTCTCCTCGACCGCCAGCTCATGACACTGCTTGGCCAGCGGCGGCGCCCCTTCCCGCTGAACGCGGGTTTCACTCGCAGGGTCCTGTCCCGTGACCATGTCGCCGCTTTTCTTGTGGATCAGCGGCTCGTCGCTCACTTTGTCCTGCGCCTGAGCAGCACCGGACATTAGCAGCGCACCGAAAGCCAGCCCCATCACGCTTCGCTTCATGGATATCGACAACATCAATCACCTCCGAGTTGAAAACTTCCTTGTTCAGCGGCGTGCCGAATCATCCGATCCAGCACGCCGCCAACAAAGTGTAGTCAATCCCGATCACGTCGATATGCCGCGTCAGTCGATCTCGTCACTCAGCGCTTCCGGCAGATCCGTGACCGCGCCCTTCGAAGCCGAACTGACCGTCTTGGCGTATTTCGCCAGGGTGCCGCGGGTGTAGCGCGGCGCCGGGCGTTTCCAGGCAGCGCGACGGCGCTGCATTTCGGCGTCGTCGATATGCACGGTCATGATGTCGTTCTCGGCGTCGATGGTGATTTCATCGCCATCCTCGACCAGCCCGATCGGACCGCCGACGAAGGCTTCCGGCGTGATATGGCCCACCACGAAGCCGTGGCTGCCACCGGAAAAGCGCCCATCGGTGATCAGCGCCACCTTGTCACCCAGTCCGCGCCCCATGATGGCCGACGTCGGGGTGAGCATTTCCCGCATGCCGGGCCCGCCCTTCGGACCTTCGTAGCGGATCACGATCACGTCGCCAGCGACGACCGTCAGGTCGTTGATACGCGCCTGGGCTTCCTCCTCCGAGTTGTAGACCCGCGCGCGGCCGGTGAAGCGCGTCCCCTCCTTGCCGGTGATCTTGGCGACCGCACCCTCAGGGGCCAGGTTGCCGTAGAGAATGCGCAAGTGACTGCTCGTTTTGACCGGGTTATCCAGCGGCTTGATGATCTGCTGATCCATCGGATACGGCGTCACGTCAGCCAGATTCTCGGCCAACGTTTTGCCGGTGACGGTGAGGCAGTCGCCGTGCAGCAGCCCGGCATCGAGCAGGATCTTCATCAATGGCTGAATTCCGCCGATGGCGACCAGCTCGCTCATCATGTAGTGGCCGCTCGGGCGCACATCGGCCAGCACCGGCACACGCTTGCCGATCTCGGTGAAATCGTCGAGCGAGAGCTCGACCCCGATGGTGTTGGCGATCGCCAGCAGGTGCAGCACCGCGTTGGTCGAGCCGCCGAGGGCGATCACCACGGTGATGGCGTTCTCGAACGCCTCGCGGGTCATGATGTCCGACGGCTTGATATCCAGCTCCAGCAGCTCGAGCACCGCCTCGCCGGCCGCACGGCTATCGTCATGCTTGGTCTGCGAGACGGCTTCCTGCGCGGAGGAGTTGGGCAGACTCATGCCCATCGCCTCGATGGCGGAGGCCATGGTATTGGCGGTATACATGCCACCGCAGGAGCCCGGCCCCGGAATGGCGGTCTCCTCGATCTGCTTGACCTCGATCAGCGACTTGTTGCCCTGGGAGTAGGCGCCCATTGCCTCGAAGACCGAGACGATATCGGTATGCCCCGCCCCCGGCTGGATCGTGCCGCCGTAGACGAAGAGCCCAGGGCGGTTCAATCGTGCCAGGCCGATCATGCAACCGGGCATGTTCTTGTCGCAGCCGCCGATCGCCACCACGCCATCGAACCCTTCGCAGCCAACCACGGCCTCGATGGAGTCGGCGATGATCTCGCGCGAAGCCATCGAGTACTTCATGCCTTCGGTGCCGTTGGCGATACCGTCGGAGATGGTGATGGTGTTGAACACCACACCCTTGCCGCCCGCCGCATCCGCACCGTCGCTAGCCGCATCCGCCAGCACGTTGATGTGGCTGTTGCAGGGCGTGACCCGACTCCAGGTCGAGGCAATGCCGATCTGCGGTTTCTTGAAGTCGTCGTCGTTGAATCCGACCGCGCGCAGCATGGCGCGGCTGGCCGCCTTGCCGGGCCCGTCGACGACCTTCGCCGAGTGACGTCGGCGGTGATCGGTGTTCTCGGATGGCGAATTGCCTGAATTCGGGTCGTCGGGGAAGTCCTGCTGGCTCATCGGGCGCTCCTCATATCGTGCGGATATCGTTCTGGCTGCCGCCGGACTGGGGGACCGACGGCAGGCAATGCATCGTTGCGGCCAGGGCGCGTTGGCGACGCGCCGAGCGCCATGGCTCGCGGGCGGTTTACAGCGGGCGTCACGGTCGAATGACACCCCGCCGGCACGGCGAGCTCTTGTGAAGCGATTCGGCGAAACCGGCGTCGGGGATGAGGCCAGTGTAGCGGCCGGCGTCCGCCTCGGTCACCCGCTCGCAGCGCGGGTTGCGTCCGCGATGTGACATACTCGCCGCATTCCGACGCGCAGCGACGCTCACGCCGACCGCCGAGAGATCACCATGTTCGACTTCAAAGAAATCGAAGCCTTCGTCTGGATCGTGCGGCTTGGCTCCTTTCGCCTCGCCGCTCAGCATCTGCATCTGACGCAGCCGTCGATCTCCGATCGCATTGCCCGACTGGAAGACAGCGTGGGCGGACCGCTGCTGGATCGCGCCCAACGCCCGATCCAGCCAACGCCGAAGGGACGGCAGTTCTATCGCCACGCGCAACACATGCTGGAGACGCGCCAGGAAGCGATGGCGATGCTCGAGGCCAACAACCCCTTCCAGGGCGTGCTGCGCCTCGGCGTGGTCGAGACCATCGCCCACAGCTGGCTGCCCGCGTTCATTGCCGAACTCGCCAACCGCTTTCCCGACATGACGCTACAGCTCGAGGTGGACGGCACACCGGGGCTTGCCAACCGGCTGCTCAACCGTCAGATCGACATGGCCTTCACGCTCGGTCCGGTCGATGCCCAAGACATTCTCAGTCGCCCACTGTGCCACTACCCGACCGGGCTGATCGTCAATCCGCGACTGGCGTTCGACCCCGCCACCTTCTCGCTGGCAGCGCTGGAGCGCAGCGGCACGCCGCTGATCACCTTCGCCAGCGACAGCCGGCCCTACCGGGAGTTGCAGTCGCTCCTGCATCAGCAGCGACTGGAGCGCATCAAGCTGCACTGTTCCGGCTCCGTCTGGACCATCGTGCGCCTGGCGCTGGATGGCATCGGTGTCGGCGCCATCCCGCCTCGCATCGTCGAGGCAGAGATCGAACGCGGCGAGCTCATCACCCTGCCCTGCGATCTCCCACGGCTCGACTTCGCTGCCTCCTGGCCGCAGCACATCGACAAGGCGCTGGCGGATGGCGTCATCGATCTGGCGATCGAACTCGGCCAACGCGATCAGCGCGAACATGCTTGACGAAGAAAGCGTTAGCCAAGAGACCCGATGGTGAAAGGTTTTGCCGATGAACAGGGATCATAAAAATCGATTGGATTGATGTGGCGTGAAGCCATAGCGTTGACGGCATAAGGCTTGCCTCGGCCCAGCGGCCGAGACCGCCACGACAACGACAATCAGGATCGACAACATGTCCACTCTCGACGCCAACGTCTCCCCGGCCGACGCGCGCGCCGCCATTCGCCGCGGCGACTGGCCCACCACGACCACCGGCATCGCCAACGGCTACGCGCAGGCCAATCTGGTCATCATTCCGGAAAGCTATGCCGCCGACTTCCTGCGTTTCTGCATGGCCAACCGCGCCGCCTGCCCGGTGCTGGACGTCAGCGAACCCGGCAGCTTTCATCCCCAGGCGCTGGGGGAGGCGATCGACCTGCGGACCGACGTGCCCCGCTATCGTGTCTACGAGCACGGCGAGCTGGTCGACGAGCCCGGCGATCTGGTCTCGCGCTGGCGCGACGATCTGATCACCTTCTCGATCGGCTGCTCGTTCTCGTTCGAGGAGCCACTGATCGCCGAGGGCGTGCCGGTGCGCCACATGGCCGCGCGCACCATCGTGCCGATGTACCGCACCAGCATTCCGCTCATCCCGGCCGGTCCGTTCCACGGCAGCTACGTCGTCTCGATGCGCGCCATGTCGCCGGCCGATGCCATCCGCGCCGTACAGATCACCACCGACATGCCGAGCGTTCACGGCGCACCGCTACATCTGGCGCGACCGGAGCTGATCGGCATCGACGATATCCACAAGCCGGATTTCGGCGACGCACCAGTGATGGAAGCCGGCGATATTCCGGTGTTCTGGGCCTGCGGCGTGACGCCGCAGATCGCACTGATGAATGCGAAGTTACCCTTCGCCATGGCGCACGCGCCGGGTCACATGCTGATCACGGACATCCCCAATCATCGACTGAAGTATCGGTAGCGACGACATTGCGGCGCCCACGCTGCTCGCGCCCTGCCGAAGACTCGTAAAACAACCTCAACAAGCGAGACTCCCATGAAAAAGACACTACTTGGCCTCACCCTGACTGCTCTGGCTGCCGGAATGGCGCAGAGCGCCACTGCCGATACCAGCCTCAACGTCGTCGGCACCTGGAGCGCGGTGTCTCTGCACAAGAACTTCGAGAAGCCGTTCTGGACCAAGACACTGCCCGAGGCGAGCGACGGCAAGATCCAGGTCCAGATGACCACGTTCGATCAGATGGGTATCGAAGGCAGCGATGTCTTCACCTACCTCAAGAACGGCCTGTTCAACGTTGGCATGACCTTCTCCGACTACGTCGGCGGCGAGGCGCCCGCGCTGGAAGGCCTCGACCTGCCGATGATGACCACCGACCCCAAGAAGGCCCGTGAGGTCAGCGAGGCGTTCATGCCGATCGCCGAGAAGACGATGCAGTCCCACTACAATGCGCACGTGCTGGCGATCGCGCCCAATACGCCGCAGGTCGTTTTCTGCAACACGCCGATCGAGGGCCTCGGCGATCTGCAGGGCAAGAAGGTTCGCGCCAGCGGCCGTACCACGGCGGAATTTCTTTCTGCGGTCGGCGCCCAGAGCACCGTCATGGCCTTCAACGAAGTGCCCGGCGCGCTGGAGCGCGGCGTAATCGATTGCGCCGTGACCGGCTCGCTTTCCGGCTACAACTCCGGCTGGCAGGACGTCGCCGATTATCTGCTGCCGCTGCCCATCGGCGGCTGGGACACGGTCATCACCGCCGTCAGCAACGACACCTGGAACTCGCTCGACGACGAGACGAAGCAGACCATCGAGGACCAGATCGAACCCGGCTTCATCGATCCGGTGTGGAATAACCTGGCCAAGGATGAGCAGCAGGGCATCGCCTGCCTGACCGGCAAGGGCGAGTGCGAGCACGGCAAGCCGGGCGACATGACACTGGTCGATGTCACCGACGCCGATCGCGAGCGCGCCCATCAGGCGCTGGTCGACGCCGTACTGCCAAGCTGGGCTTCGCGTATCGACGACGAGACGATCTCGCTCTGGAACGAGAACGTCGCGCCTCTCGTCGCGCTACCGATCGTCAAGTAAATGCGCCAAAGAGAGCGGGCACCACAGTGCCCGCTCTCCTCCTGCCGCCAGGTATTCAATATGCTCGCTCTGATTTCTCCGGTCGATGCGCTCGTGCGCGCCGTCCGACTTGTGTCGCGCTGGGCCGCTCGACTTATCGGCCTGCTGCTGCTAGCCGTCGTGGTCATGGTCATCGTGGAAGTGGTCAGTCGCAAACTGCTGAGTCACTCCTTCGAAGGCGTGCAGGAGTACGCCGGCTACGTGCTGGCCATTCTCTCTTCCTGGGGCCTTTCGCACACGCTGGTCGAACGGGCCCATATCCGCATCGACGTCGGCTACTCGAAGCTCCCGATGGCTGCACGTGCAGCGCTCGATCTGCTCTCGATACTCGCCGTCAATCTGGTCGGCTGGATGATCGTCATTTACGCCTGGCCGGTATTCTCGGGATCACTTTCCAACCACACCACGGCCAATACGCCGCTGTCGACGCCGCTATGGATACCGCAGCTGGTCTGGGTGCTCGGCTACACCTGGTTCGCGCTATCGGCGGCGGTGCTGGCAATTCGCGCACTGCTGGCTGCCATCGGACGTGACAGTGCAACCATTCGCACACTGATCGGCATGGGGCACGATGCCGACCAGCTCGAAGCAGCCGATCTCAAGGCCAGCGAGACCGACAACATCACGCCAGGAGGAAAGTCCTGATGCTTGCCTATCTCTCCATCGGGATTCTGGCGCTGCTGCTGACCGGCATTCCGGTCGCCATCGTGCTGTTCCTGCTCGCTTTCGGCATCGATCAATTCTTCTCGTTTTTCCCGCTGATGCGGGCGCTCGGCCAGAACCTGTGGTCGGCGGCAGACTCCTTTTTGCTCATCGCCATTCCGCTGTTCGTATTGATGGGCGAGATCATCGTGCGTGCCGGTATCGCCGAACGCGCGTATCGCGCCATGGACCACTGGCTCTCCTGGCTACCCGGCGGGCTTCTGCACGCCAACGTGATGACGTCGATGCTGTTCTCGGCGACCTCGGGCTCTTCGGTCGCGACCGCCGCGACCATCTCCACGGTCGCTCTACCCCAGGGTGACAAGCTCGGCTATCACCCGAAGCTCTTCTGCGGCAGCATTGCCGCCGGCGGCACCCTGGGCATTTTGATTCCGCCGTCGATCAACCTGATCGTCTATGGATTTCTGACCGAGACCTCGATTCCCAAACTGTTCGTGGCCGGTCTGTTGCCGGGGCTGGCATTGACCGGCCTGTTCATGCTGACAGCGATCCTGTTCTGCGTCTTCAAGCCGTCGCTCGGCGGTCCGCGCAGCCACTCGAGCTGGCCGGAGCGCCTGCGCCATCTGAAATTCCTGTTGCCACTGCTGATTCTGTTCATCGCCATCGTCGGCTCGATCTACACCGGCTGGGCCACACCCACCGAAGCCGCCGCGATCGGCGTGGTGGTCGCTCTGGTTCTCGCCGCGTTCAACCGGCGCCTGGACTGGCGCATGTTGACCGAAGCGCTCGACAACACCGTGCGCACCACCTCGATGATTCTTTTCATCATGCTGGCCGCCTCGTTTCTCAACTTCGCGCTCGCCTCGGCCGGCCTCTCCAACCAGCTCACGCAACTGCTGACGCAGCTGGACCTATCGCCGATGGCCCTGTTGCTCTGCGTGCTGGCACTGCTGGTGATTCTCGGTTTCTTCATCGAGACGCTGTCGATGATGGTGATCACACTACCGATCATCGCCCCGCTGCTGTTCGCCGCCGGCTTCGACAAGGTGTGGTTCGGTGTGGTGATGATTCTGTTCGTCGAGATGGCGCTGATCACGCCGCCCGTCGGCCTCAACCTCTACATCGTGCAGGCATCCCGGCGCGGCAAGCCGTTCTCGGATGTGGTTACCGGTACGCTGCCGTTCATCGCCGCCATGCTAGTGATGGCCGTACTGTTGATCCTGTTCCCCGGCATCGCGCTGTGGCTGCCGAACTCTCTGTAAGCCATCGTCCATTTCACCAATGAAACGACGCCAGACGCTGACCCAACGACAACTCAGGAACCGCACATGCTGACTTTCGATACCCCGCAGGGCGCGCTCACCGTCACGCCGGAAAGCCTCGCGATCGCCGGCTGGGCAGGCCGCGATCAGGCAGGCGTTCAACACCATATCGACGAGCTGGCCGAGCTCGGCGTCAAACCGCCCTCCAGCGTGCCGCTTTACTACCGAGCCAGCGCGCAGCTGCTGACCCAAGCCGAGAGCGTCGAAATGCTCGGCGGAGACGGCTCCGGCGAGGTCGAGGTGTGCCTGATCAGCGATGCCGAGGGGCGCCCATGGATCACCATCGCCTCCGATCACACCGACCGTAAGCTCGAAGCCGTCGGCGTGGCCGAGTCCAAGCAGCTCTGCGCCAAACCGATCGCGTCCACTGCCTGGCTGCTGGAGGAGGTGCGCAATCACTGGGATTCACTCATTCTCGAGAGCGAGATCGAAGAGAACGGCGAGACGGTCACCTACCAGAAAGGCACGCTCGCCGAACTGCTCGAGATCGATACCCTGGTCGCCAAATTGCCGACCGCGCTCAAGCAGGATGGCACGCTGAAGCCCAATGTCCTGCTGCTGTGCGGTACCGTTCCGGCCATCGGCGGCATCCGGCCGAGTCCGTCTTTCTCGATGCGGCTGCGCGATCCGGTGCTGAACCGTGAGATCGAACACCGCTACACGATTGTCGAACTCGAGGTCGCCCAGTGAACCGCTTCGATGCAGCCGCTGACTTCTGGAAAAGGCCTGTCGCAGCGCGCCGCCTGGCCGACTGGCGGAAGGCGATCGCCCGTCATGAATTCGGTCCGGACGAGATCGTGGAGAGTCTGCTGGCACGCGCCGAGGCCAATCCGGAGATCGTCGATCGCTGCTTCATCGAGCTCGTGCTCAGACGCCTGCAGGCCCAGCTCGGCGGGGTCGCCGCCGCGGGCGAGGCCTCGACGCCACTCGCCGGGCTGCCGATCAGCATCAAGGATCTGTTCGACGTGCGCGGCGAAGTCACGCGCGCCGCGTCGAAGGTGCTCGCCGACGCACCCGCCGCAACCAGCGACGCGCCGGCGGTCGCGCGGCTGCGCCAGGCCGGCGCGATATTGACCGGGCGCACCAACATGAGCGAGTTCGCGTTCTCGGGTCTCGGACTCAATCTCCATCATGGGACGCCGCCCAACCCGTTCGATCCCGAACGCATCACCGGCGGCTCGACCTCCGGCGGCGCTGCCTCGGTCGCCTTCGGTCTGGCCGCCGCCACGCTGGGCAGCGATACCGGCGGCAGTCTGCGTATTCCCGCCGCCTTCTGCGGACTGACCGGCTTCAAGCCGAGTCAGGCCTCCGTACCCGGTGAAGGCGCCTATCCGCTCTCGCCGAGTCTCGACTGCGTCGGCCCGATCGCCCCCAGCGTCGCCTGCTGCGCCGAACTCTGGTCCGTGCTGGCAGCTCGACCGATGCCGACGCTCGATCCGGCACCGCGGCCGCTGCGGCTGGCGATACCCGCAGGAGGGCTACACGAAGAGCTGGATGCGGAAGTCCGAGAGGGTTTCGAAACCGCCGTGTCTCAACTCGAGGCGGCCGGCTGCCATATCGAGCGACTGACCCTCGACGCCGTCGACGGCGCACTGGCGATCAATCGACAAGGGGGATTGGTCGTGCCCGAGGCGGCGGCACTGCATCATGATCAGCTCGGTCGCGCCGGGGCGGACTACGATCCGATGATCGCCGAGCGCCTGAACGGCGGTCGCCACGCCACTGCCACCGATTATCTGCAGCGCCTTTGGCCCCGAGCCGGCTGGCAACAGCGGTTCGCCAAGGAGATGGCTGGCTTCGATGCCGTGCTGCTCCCGACCGTCGCCATGCTGCCGCCGAAGCGGGCCGAGCTCGAAAACGATCCAGCGGCCTTCCAGCGCGCCAATCGGTTGGCGCTGCGTAACACCAGCGTTTTCAACTACCTCGATGCCACTTCGATCTCGCTGCCCTACACTGCGCCGGGTGCCACACTGCCAGTCGGCCTGATGCTCTCCCGCCCACAGGGCGAGGATATTGCGCTTTTGCAGAACGCGAGCGTCGTCGAGGCGATGCTGACCGATGCTTGCTGAACGACGAGGTAACCGCACGCTGCTGCGGGCGCCTCGTGTTCAACGCGGCTGACGCCGCCTCCCGACAACACGCCTGATGACATTGCCAGCCCACGCCAACAGATCCAGTGGCGGCATCGCCGGCATGTAAAGATTCTCGAGCGCCGCCACCTGCCGCTGCCGTGCTTCATGGAGAGCATCGCTGTCGCGGTGCTGTCTCTCTTCGGCAGCCTGCGAGGCGTCTCGGTAGCCGACCACCCCGGTGAAGAGAGCGACCAGCGCAAAGACGGTGAAGCAGAGCGCGTAGCCTTGTGATCCGATCAGGTAACCAGCAAGCGGGGAACCGATGACCTGGCCCACCGCGATCATCAGAAAAGGCAGACCGATACCCACCCCCGGACGATCCCAGTAGAGGCGGATACCCCAGACCAGGTAAACGCCGGTCAACATGATGTAGGCCGCACCGAAAAGAACCGCCGAGATCAATACCGCAGGCAGGCTGGTGGGCAGCAGCGCCAGTAGCACGAGAGAAAGCGCCAGTGCCGCCAGCGATCCGCGATTGACGCCATCGATACCCAGTCGCGAGATGAGGTCCCCGGCAACGGCCCCGGCAAGGCCGGCGACACCAATCAATATCCAGACGATGTTGGCCATCGACTGGTTGAAATGACCCAGGTTGACCAGCGCTTCACTGGAAAATGTCCAGTAGGCCGCGCTAGCGAAACCCATGCCCACCGTGACCAGCGCGAGCCGCAACGCCAACGGGCGACACAACTTTCCACGTCCATTGGCGTTCGTCTGATCCTGATCTTCGCGGGCGTCGACCTCCCGTGAGGCGCGCGGCAGACTGCAAAACAGTAATACTGCATTGAAGATCGCGGCCACGGCAAAAGCCGCGTAAGCGATCCGCCACTGCCCGGTGGCGAGAAATGCCACCGGCCCCGAAACCGCAACGCCGACGCTGGTACCGGCGTTGATGACGGTATTCACGCGCCCCTGGCGGGACGCCGGTACCCATCGGGCGACCGCCTCCGCCATCGGCGGCGATGCCAGTCCAGTACTCGCACCCGCCAGCAAGACGCCCGCCAGCAACCAGATCGGCTGCATGCTGGCGGCGATCATCGTCATGCCCGCAGCCGCGACCAAGGCGGCCGCCACCGCCACGCAGCGCGCGCCGAAGCGTTCCACCAGCAGGGCACTAGCCAGAATCGACACGCAGTAGCCGGCATAGGCGCTGCTGCCGATAATGCCGGCCATCGCCGAACTCAACCCTACGTCATCGCGAATGCCGGGTAGATACAGGCCGAAGGCAAAACGCGCCAGGCCGTAGGTCACACCGATCAGCATGGTGCCAGCGACGGCGAGTCGTATCTCGTTACGAATCATGTTTTTGGCTCCTCGCATTGAATCTTCATTGCCACGGTCGTGTGGGAACGATAGCCGACATGTAAAATGGTCGTTTTACCTATAGTCGTGAAACATCCTCCGGCATTGCCGGATGGCCGGATCACATCGGCATTAGAATTTCAGGGGTTGATCTCGAGGCGCCATCAACCGCTGGCGCGTCTGCCTTCGATCAAGCGGCGCGCAGCGCGTCTGGCCGCCGGGATCGCCGTTTCGCCACGATAGGCGGCCGCATGGGTCGCGCCCTCGAACAGAATCAGAACCTCTTCGGCAAGCGCTTCGTCGCGGCGGCCGATTTCCGCTTCGACGATCTCGTCGATCCGCTCAGCAAGACGTTGCTTGTGGCGAGTCATCGCTTCGGCGACCTCCGGTACCTCGCCGCCGGTTTCACCCCAGCTACGAAGAAACAGGCAGCCACGCGCTTCCTCGGACTCGAACCAGCGCGCCAACGCGTCAAAGAGACCATCGACACTGGCGACCCTCAGTGATCGCATGAAGCGCCGGTCGCGCGCGTCCAGCACCGCGGCCATCAAACGATTCTTGCTGCCCACGTGCTTGTATAGCGTGCGACTGGACAGTCCTGCCGCAGTCGTCAAACGGTCCATGCCGGTCGCGGTAAAGCCGTAACGATCGAAGAGCTTCTCGGCGCTGTCGAGCAGTCTTGCGCGGGTTTCGTGACTGTCATGCATCTCGCCACCTCCACGGTGATTGATGACGAGTGTAAAACGATCACTTTACATTCGCAAATATTCTTCTCGGATCATGGCTCGCTGGCCGCGACAATGGCTCCGAACGACTTGACCATTCGATCAATGGCGCAGTCCGCCTGAACGGCGGGAAATGCTAAGATGCCGCCCCATTCGTCGAGGGTCTATTTCCGTGTCGCAATCGCTGCACTCTTCTCCCGGACGTCAGTCTCCGTCTCTGCCCGCCTGGCTCTGGCTCCTCGCCTTCGGGCTCGCGGCGGTCAATCTGCGCGCACCGATCGTGGTGATCGGGCCGGTGCTCGAGCCGATCATGTCGACGCTCTCCATCGGCGCCGGCACGGCGAGTCTCTTCACCACCGGGATGATTCTCTGCTTTGGTTTGCTCTCACCACTGGCGCCAGGATTCGCAGACCGCTTCGGCCTCGACCGCGCGATCGCCTTTGCCATCACCCTGGTGGCCTTCGGCGGTTTATTGCGCGGCGTGGAGAGTCTAGCGGTCATGCTCGCTGGCACGCTCTGCGCGGGACTTGGCATCGCCTTCGGCAACGTGTTCATGCCGAGTCTGGTCAAGCGCGACCGCGGCGATCGACTCGGCCGCACGATGGGGCTCTACACGGTGATGATGGGCGTCGGCGCGACGATCAGCGCGGGCACGGCGATACCGTTGATGCATCTTTCCGGCAGCTGGTCGACGCCGATCTGGCTGTGGGCGGCGATGGGGGTCGGCTCCGCGATCCTGTGGTGGCGACTGGCGCTGCGCGCGATCGCACCGGGCGAGAACACGCCACAACGCCCGCCGATGTCGCGGCTGTTCAAGAGCCCGGTCGCGTGGACGCTGACGATCTTCATGGGCGCGCAGTCGCTCAGTTTCTATACGCTGCAGACCTGGGTGCCAGCGGTGGCCATCGATGCAGGTGTCTCCACGGCGACCGCGGGCCTGATGCTGTCGCTGATCAATCTCACCAGCATTCCCGCGAGCTATCTCGTTGCCCGCCTCGCCTCTCGACTCAACCACCACAGCCTGCTGGTGCTCACGCTCTGCCTACTGATCGGCGCCGCGCTAATAGGGCTTTTGCTGGCCCCCACCACGGCGCCACTGCTGGTGGCGGTGCTGCTCGGCGCGGGCCAGGGCGGGAGTTTCAGCTTTGCGCTGACAATGATCGTGATGCGCACGCGCGCGCCCCAGCACGCCGCGATGCTCTCGGGCATGTCACAGAGCCTCGGCTATCTGCTCGCCGCCTGCGGGCCGTTGCTTTTCGGTGCCCTGCATGGCCTGAGCGGCAGCTGGCATTTTTCGCTGATCTTCCTGCTGGTGATACTCGCCATACAGAGCGCCGCCGGCGTCCTGATCGGCCGGCCGAAGATGGTGAAGTTGGGAGAGGCATAAGCGCTTCCCGCCAGCACACAGGGCCGGGACGTGAAGCGCCAGTGGAAGCGAAAAGATTAACGCTGAAACGGATAGACGCTGCCGATCCCGAGCAAGCGAGTCAGCTCGTCCAGCGCGCTCAGCGTCTCGTCGGCGAGCTGCGGGTCGGCCAGATCGTTCGGCGATAGCCGATCGCGGTAGTGGCGCTCGACCCAGCGGGTCAGGTCGGCGTGCAGCGCGTCATCGAGCAGGACGCGGCCGCCGAGCGAGTGTCGCTCCTGCGCGCTCAGCGGTACGCGAAGGCGCAGGCAGGCGGGGCCGCCGCCGTTGCGCATGCTCTGCTTGACATCCTTGACCACGATTTCAGCAATGGGGTTGTTGCCGGCCAGCAACAGATCCTGAATCACCCGCCAGACGTCCTCGTTTTCCTGACACTCGCCAGGCACGACCAGCGTCATGCTGCCGTCGGGATTGGAGAGCAGCTGCGAATTGAACAGGTAGGTCGAGACGGCGTCCTCGAGCGGGATCGCCTCGCTCGGCACGCGCACCGGAATCAGCGGCGTCGCCATCTTCCACCGCAGCGCATCGAGCGTCTTCTCCTCGTCCAGAAAGGCCATGTCGTGATAGAGCAGTACCGGGCCGTTGCCCACCGCAATCACGTCGTTGTGGAATACGCCCGCATCGATGGCGTCGGGGTGTTGCTGGGCAAAGACGGTCTGAGCGTCCGAGAGGCCGTGCTGGCGCGCGACAGCCTGACTCGCCTCGCGTGTCTGACGTGCCGGGTAACGCTGCGGCGCTCGTTCGCCGCCGAATGCCTGACGCCCGTAGACGTAGAGATGCACGCCGGGATCGCCGTGGTCGGCCGCGAGCCGGGTGTGGTTGGCCGCCCCCTCGTCGGAGAACGCCGGCGTCGCCGGCAGCGCCGGATGGTGGGCGAAATGGCGAGCGTCTTCGAAGATCGCCGCCAGTACCCGAGACGTCGTCCGCGGCTCGAGGTAACGGTGAAAGCTCGACTGCAGGTTGGCCGGCGTGAAGTGGACGCGGCCGTCCGGTGCGTCGACGCTGGGCGTCACCGTGGCGGCATTGGCGGTCCACATGCTCGAGGCGGAACAGACCGCGCGCAGAATCCGCGGTGCGTCTGCCGCAGCCCGTTTCAGCACCTCGGCATCGCTGCCGGCAAAGCCGAGTTCGCGCAGCGCGCCAAGATCCGGACGCTGCTGGGGCGGCAGGACCCCTTGCGCGTAGCCAGCGTCCATCAGCGACTTCATTTTGGCAAGCCCCTGAAGCGCCGCCTCGCGCGGATTGGATTCGAGCCCGCCGTGGCGCATCGAGGCAACGTTGCCGAGCGCCAGTCCGGCGTAGTTGTGCGTCGGGCCGACGAGGCCATCGAAGTTCACCTCGCGGACGTCAGCCGGCGCCATGGACGCCTCGCCCGAACGCCTGGGATCCTGCATCGCGTCGCTCATAGTTCGACCCCCGGCGGCAGCTCTGCCGGCATCGAAAGCGTGTCGGCTTCCATCGAGGCGACCGGGTAAGCGCAGTAGTCCGCCGCATAGTACGCACTGGGACGATGATTGCCGCTGTCGCCGATGCCGCCGAACGGCGCATCGCTCGAAGCGCCGGTCGTCTGGCGATTCCAGTTGACGATACCGGCGCGAATACGCAGCAGAAAGTCATCCCAGTCGGGTTGATCGCCGCCGATCAGGCCGGCGGAAAGCCCATAGCGAGTATCGTTGGCCAGTTCGATGGCCTGGTCCCAATCGCGATAACGGTAGACCTTGAGCAGTGGCCCGAAGTGCTCTTCGTCCGGCACTTCGCAGCCCGTCACATCGATCAATCCCGGTGAAAGCAGGCTGGTGCCCGGCTGGAGCGAGCGCATCTTCACCAGCACGCGACCGCCTTGCGCCTCGAGATCGGCCTGCGCGGCAAGCAATCCGTCAGCGGCCTGCGGGCTGACAAGGCCGGAATAGAAAGGTGCCGGCTCGGCAAACGGCTCGGCCACGCGCAGTTTTTCCATGGCCGCCGCGAGCTGCTCGAGCAGCCGGTCGCCGGATTCGCCCGCCGGCACGATCAGTCGGCGCGCGCAGGTGCAACGCTGACCGCCGGAGAGAAACGCGGACTGCAGGATGGTCAACACCGCGGCTGCGGGATCGCGGACATCCTTGACCACCAGGGGATTATTGCCGCCAAGCTCCAGCGCCAGGATCTTGCCGACCTGACCGCCGAACTGACGATGCAGCAGACCACCGATCCTGGCGCTACCGGTAAAGAGCAAGCCGTCGATATCGGCGCTGCCCGCCAACGCCTGGCCGACTTCGGCCGCACCCTGCACGAGATTGATCACCCCGGCGGGCAATCCGGCACGAACCCAGCACTGCAGGGTCAGATCCGCGGTCATCGGTGTCTGCTCGCTGGGCTTGAACACCACGCAGTTGCCGGCCAGAAGCGCTGGCACCATGTGTCCATTGGGCAGATGACCCGGGAAATTGTAGGGCCCGAACACGGCAAGCACGCCATGCGGGCGATGTCGCAGCACGGCACGCGTGCCGCCGGCGTCTCGAGCGCGCTCGCCGGTTCGCTCGTGATAGGCGGTCAGCGAAATGGCCACCTTGCCGATCATCGCGCCGACTTCGGTTCGCGCCTCCCAGATCGGCTTGCCGGTCTCGTGAGCGATACTCTCGGCCAGCGGTTCGCGATGCGCGTCGAGCTCGTCACGAAAGCGTTCGACGATGGCCTGACGTTCGGCGAACGTCCGCATCGCCCATCCAGGAAACGCACGCCGCGCCGCCGCCACCGCTTGATTCACCTGGTCCGGCGATGCCGCGGTAGCCCGCCACAGGTGAGCGCCCGATACCGGGTCGGACTTATCGAAAGACGCGGCGGCCCCATCGACCCATTGACCGTCGATCAGCAGTTGTTGCGTGGCGTGCATACATCGCTCCTGATTTATTGATTGGTGAGCCGCGAGCCACGAAATGCAGGATTAAGCACGCTGAAAGTTCGCAATCCCTTTCTCGAAGCTCGAAGCTGCTGTCTATACGCCCCGAACCCGGCGCAGTCGTCGCTCAGGTTTCCAGCAGTCGCAGGGTGTCGCCGCTGCTCACGCTCAGGCGCTCGGCTTCGGTCGGTGTCAGCGTGATCACGCCCTCTGCATCGGGTCCACGACCGATCCAGCTACAGCGAAAATCCGCCATGCCCGTGGTCGCCGCCAACCAGCCATGGCGTTCGGCGTGCGGCAGATGCGTATCGCCGACTTCGACCTTCGCGCTTTGCGAGTGACGAATCGCGCGAACATCGTCGATATAGGCTTCGACCGTGGGACCACCGTCGAAGATATCGATGTACCCCTCCCAGCGAAGGCCCTCCTTCTTGAGCATCTCCAGCGCCGGGCGCGTGTGCTCGTGTACCTGGCCAATGCACTCCCGCGCCGCCTGCGGCAGAAACGGCGTGTAGATCGGATACTTCGGCATCAGCTCGCCAATGAAGCTTTTCTGGCCCAGTCCGGTCAGTTGATCGGCCTGCTTGAACTCCATCGGGAAAAAGTGGCTCCCGAGACACTCCCAGAAGGGGCTGACGCCCTCGGGCGTGAACGAGCCGCGCATCTCCGCCAGCACCTTCGCGGGAAAGCAGTCGCGGAACTCGGCCATGAACAGCCAGCGCGCCTTGGAGAGCAGCGTCCCGTTGCGATCGCGCCGGTAGGCCGGGCGCAGGAACAGCGATGCCACCTCGGCATCGCCGGTATGGTCAGAGCTGAGAAAGAGCGTGTCGATGGTGCGATGAAGATCGAGCTGAACCGAAGAGTGGGCGAGCTTGCCGACGCGGTAGTGATAGAACGGAGTCTCGCGGCCGACTTCTGCCTCGATGGCACAGCAGCCGGCGAGCTCGCCGCTCTCTTCGTCCTCGAGCACGAAGAAGTAGAGCCGCTCCTCGGCGGGTACCCGGCCTTCGAATGCCGCGACGGCCTTGTCGATCTTGGCGACCAGAAACTCGCGACTGTCCGGCAGCGACGTGAAACCCACGCCAGTCTCCTGCGCCAGAGCCTGCAGTTCGTCGATATCGCTGTGACTGATGGGTCTCAAGCGCATCAAAGCTCTCCCTCGTCCAGCGCATCTTCGACTTCCGGCAGCGCCAACGGCGCCACCAGTACGGCTCGCCCTTCCTCTACGCCCAGCAAATCTGCCTGCATCGGAGAGAGCATGAGCTGGCCGGTGGGTGTCAGCGCATAGCGCGCCACGGTGCAGCGGAAGCCGCCTAACTGCTGATTGGCGACCATGGCGGGCTCGGCGTCCGGCAGCGAATCTTCGGGCCGGATACGTACCGGGTGCCAGCCGCAGTGACTCAGCGTCCGCAGACGTGCGCGCTCGGCGCGCAGCACGGGCCCGGCATCGAAGATATCGACGTGGCGCGAGCGCACGAAACCTTCGCCAAGCATCTCACCCAGCGCCTGCTCGTGCGCGACGTGCTCACGACCGATCGCCGCCCGCGCCTGCGGCGTCAGCAGCGGCAGATAAAGCGGGAACTGCGGCATCACCTCGGCGATGAAGCTTTTCGAACGCACGCCCGCCATCAGGTTGATCTCGTGATAGCTCTGCTTGAAGAAGTGCCGACCCACGCTCGCCCAGAACGGCGACTCCCCGGCATCGTCGAGATAACCGGGAAAGGCGACGCCCAGCGTGTCAGCGAAGCGCTCGGGATACTGCGCGATGAACATCAGCCGCGCGCGGCGCAAAAGCGTCGCCGCGCTGGTGCCGCGATAGCGCGAGTCCAGCGACAGCGCGCAGAGTAGTGACACCTCGGACATCTCGTGGGAGAGCGACAGCGTCTGCACCTCATGGCGCAGATTGAGCTGCTGCGAGGCGTGGATCAGCGTCTCCTGCCGATAGGTGTAATAGACATCCTGCGCACCGGCCTGAGCGCGGATGCTGGCGGTACCCACGATCTCTCCGCGATCCAGATCCTCGAGTACGAAGGTGTAGGTCTCGTCACCGGGAAAATCGACGTTGCGTTCCATCGCGCGCGCCGAGCGAGCGATTCGCTCCTCGAGGCGGTCGCGATGCGCGGGGAGATTGGTCAACTTCGGCGTGGCGTTACCGGCCAGACGCTCGAGCGCCGCCAGATCGGCACTCTGCGCCGGACGCACCAGCAGGTTGCCGCCACCCCGGACGTCGGCGCCGGCCGACTGTCTGCCCGGGATGGCACTCATCGACTGTTCGGTCATCGAGCGCGACTCACGACGCCTGGGCGACGAGTTGTTCGATGGCAAGCTCGAGACGCGCCATGCCCTCCTGAATATCCGCCTCGGGAATGATCAGCGAGGGCGCCACGCGCAGCACATTGGGGCCTGCGACCAGGATCATCAGACCCTGCTCGAGCGCGAGCGGCAGGATGTCCCGCGCCTTGCCGTGATAGGCATCGCTCATCTCGGCGCCGATCAAGAGACCCATGCCGCGAATCTCCTTGAACACGCCGTGCTTGCGATTGATCACTTCGAAATGCTCGCGGAAGAGCTCGTGACGGCGCTTCACGCCTTCGAGCACTTCCGGCGTGTCGATGGTGGTCAACGCCGCGAGACCGACAGCGCAGGCAAGCGGGTTGCCGCCGTAGGTGGAGCCGTGCGTGCCGACGGCCAGCGAGGGCGCGACACGGTCCGTGGTCAGCATGCCGCCGATCGGGAACCCACCGCCCAATGCCTTGGCCGTGGTCAGAATATCCGGCGTGACGCCATAGTGCATGTAAGCGTAGAGCTTGCCGCTGCGGCCGACGCCGGACTGAACTTCGTCGAACACCAGCAGTGCCTGATGCTCGTCGCAGAGCGCACGCAGCCCCTGGATGAAAGCCTGAGTCGCCGGCGTCACGCCGCCCTCGCCCTGAATCGGCTCGACGACGACGGCACAGGTCTCGTCATCGATCAGCGCGCGCACGCTTTCCAGATCGTTGAAATCGGCATGCACGATACCGCCGGGGATCGGCCCGAAGCCTTCCGAGTACTTCGGCTGGCCACCGACGCTGACGGTGAACAACGTCCGGCCGTGGAACGCCTGCTTGAACGAGATGATCTTGTGCTTCTTCTCGCCGAAATTGTCGTAGGCCCAGCGCCGCGCCAGCTTGAACGCCGCCTCGTTGGCCTCGCCGCCGGAGGAGCAGAAATACGCCTTGTCGGCGAAGGTACGCTCGACCAGCTCACGCGCGAGCTCGAGCGTTGGCTCGCTGGTGTAGACATTGGACAGATGCCACACCTTGTTGGCCTGCGTCGTCAGCGCGTTGACCAGCGCCGGGTGGCAATGGCCCAGCGCGTTGACCGCGATGCCGCCGGCGAAATCGACGTACTCCTTGCCCGCCTGATCCCACAGGCGGCTGCCCTCGCCACGCACTGGAATCGCTTTCTGCGGCGAATAGTTGGGGGTCATGTAGTGGTCGAAATCGTCTCGTGTCGGGCTCGCGGCCATCGTTATCTCCCTGGAGATTAGGGGTTACAGGAATCGAGTATAGGGAGGCGCTATCGCCTCGGCTTACAGCGATGGGACGGCAAATTGCGAAAAGCGCGCCACCGGCCCTTGCTGGTTGAACGCTTGACGTTGAACTAACCTGCCCCGAGGTAAGAGTGTACCGCTACGACTTTCGTCGAGGCTATGCGAATGCCCGCGACGCTGATCGTGGCGAGCACCGAACCCGGTCTTGAATGACCGTTTTCATCGAAGTCCAACGTTCAGGGCATGCCGAGCCTCATCCGAGTCATCTCATGATCGGTATGCCCATAACTGCGACAACGTGACAGCGCGACAGGGAGAAACGCATGAAGATCGATCTATCCGGCAAGAGCGCCATCGTCACCGGCTCCACGGCCGGCATTGGTCTGGGTATCGCCCAGGGGTTGGCCAACGCCGGTGCCAGCGTGACCGTTACCGGGCGCACCCAGGGGCGCGTCGACGACGCTGTCGCCACCCTGCGCCACGCCGTTCCCGGCGCCAGCATCGACGGCGTTGCAGCCGATCTCGGCACTGCCGAGGGCTGTCAGGCACTGATCGCCGCCAAGCCCGCGTGCGACATTCTGATCAACAATGTCGGCATCTTCGGCCCCGAGAATTTCTTCGATATCACCGACGAGACCTGGCAGCAGTTCTTCGACGTCAACGTGATGAGCGCGGTGCGCCTCTCGCGCCACTACGCGCAGGGTATGAAGCAGCGCAACTGGGGGCGCATCCAGTTCCTGTCGAGCGAGTCCGCGCTCAACATTCCGGCAGACATGGTCCACTACGGCATGACCAAGTCCGCGGTGCAGTCGATTTCCCGCGGGCTAGCCAAGGCGCTCTCCGGCACCAACGTCACCGTCAATTCCGTGCTCCCCGGGCCGACGAAATCCGAGGGCGTCGGCAAGATGATCGCCGATATCGCCAAGCAGAAAGGCATCAGCGAAGCCGAAGCCGAGGAGACGTTCGTGCAGGAGAACCGCCCCTCCTCCATCATTCAACGCGTCGCGAGCGTCGAGGAAGTCGCCAATCTGAGCGTCTACCTCGCCTCCCAGCAGGCCAGCGCCACCACCGGCGCGGCGATGCGCGTGGAAGGCGGAATCGTCGATACGATGGCCTGACCCTTCGGGTCAGTCAGCGGGAAGAGCGGCGCTTCGCGCCTGGAAGCTGTAAGCCGTAAGAAAAAGCACAAGCCAAATCGAACCCCATCGAATCCTGGGGAGATCGGTTTGGCTTTTTGGCTTTTCGATCGTCGTTTGCGACGCGCTGAAACGCGGGCGGGAGAAAGCGGCATGTCCCGGTTTGGTTACGGAGACCGGCTCAACCATCGGCTTCCGCCTTTGACCTTGCCTTTTCTTCAAGCTTAAAGGCGCGCAGCGCCGCCCTTACCGCTTACAGCTCCGGGCGAAGCCCGGTTAGATACGCTTGAAGATCACGCTGGCATTCACCCCACCGAACCCGAAGCCGTTGCAGATGGCGTGTTCGATCGCCATCTTGCGCGACTCGCCGTGTACGACGTCCAGATCCGCGGCCAATGGGTCGGGGTCGACGTAGTTGCGCGTCAGCGGCGCGATCTGGTCACGCAGCGCCAGCAGCGTGAAGATCGCTTCGACGCCGCCAGCCGCGCCCAGCAGGTGTCCAGTCGTCGCCTTGGTCGCGCTGATCGCCGGTGAGCGGTCGCCGAACAGGCCATGAATGGCCGCCAGCTCTCCCCGGTCACCGACGGGCGTCGACGTCGCATGCGCGTTGAGGTGCTGGATCTCGCTGGCGTCCAGTCCCGCTTGGCGCAGCGCGATTTTCATCGCCCGCGCCGCACCACTGCCATCTTCCGGCCCGGCGGTCATGTGGTAGGCGTCCGAGGTCGTGCCGTAGCCGACCAGCTCGGCGATCGGTGTCGCCCCTCTCGCCTGTGCATGCTCGAGCGTCTCGATCACGATCAAGCCGGCGCCCTCGCCCATGACGAAGCCGTCGCGAGCCTGATCGAACGGTCGGGACGCCGCCTCCGGCGTCTCGTTGAAGTGACTGGAGAGCGCCTTGGCCGCCGCGAAGCCGCCGAGGCTGACGCGATCGATACACGCCTCGCTGCCACCGCAAAGGGCGATATCCGCCTCGCCGGTATGGATCAGGCGCGCGGCGTCACCGATCGCCTGCAGCCCTGCGGCGCAGGCCGTCACCGGCGCACCCAGGGGACCCTTGAAGCCATGACGAATGGAGACTTGGCCGCAGGCGAGGTTGGCCAAAAACGATGGGATCGTGAACGGCGAGAGGCGGCGCGGGCCGCGGCTGTCGGTCGTGCGTACCGCGTCGGCGATCGACGGAAAGCCGCCGATGCCGGAGCCGATCAAGGTCGCGGTGCGCTCCCGCTCGGCTTCGGTGGACGGGAACCAGTTGGCCTGGGTCAGCGCATCCTGGGCGGCGGCGACGGCCATCTGGATGAAGCGGTCCATCTTGCGCCGCTCCTTGGGATCGATGGCCGCGTCGAGATCGAAGCCGGCGCTGTCCTCCTCGATGGAGGGCACGGGAGCACCAACGCCAGCTGCCAGACCTTCAACGGTGGCTTCCGGGAGCCGGCGCAGCCCGGAGGCGCCCGATAACAGTCGCTGCCAGACCGTCTCGAGTTGACATCCCAAGGGCGAGAGGATGCCCATTCCTGTGACTACGATACGTCGCATGACGTTGTCCTTTTCATTTCGGGTTCAAGCTGGTCATTTTTCATTCCAGCTCGTCTTTCGAGAGTCCGGGCTCATCTTTCGCGAGCCCAGGCTCGGTATTTCCGGGTCGAAGCGGCGCATGGCTGTCGCCCGATCGCCAAGGCGCCCTGGGAATGGCGAAGTCGCCCTCCGGCGGAGTCGGTGAGGGGGCTCGGTCGCAAGCCTGCGCCGCCATGCGCTCGACGCGCGCCTTGATGGCCGGCGTGGCATCCGGCCCTTCGGCAATGCAGACGCTATCCGAAGCCAGCTCCCGCTGACTGCAGCGATCGAAGAGCACCGGATCGACCGGCCGGCGCGTTTCGCGGTCGACCAGATGCATGGCGTCCTCGTCGCTCGGCAGATGGCACTCGCCCCAGCGATAGAGCGTCAGGATCACCGGAGCCAGATCCCGGCCCTTCGGGGTCAACCGATAGTCGTGTCGCAAAGGGCGGTCTCGATAGGCGCGCTTTTCCAGCAGGCCGTCATCGACCATGCGCTCGAGGCGCCGAGTCAACATGCTGGAGGCGATGCCCAGACCGCGCTGGAAGTCATCGAAACGGCGAGCCCCCTGCAGAGCATCGCGCAGAATCAGCAGCGTCCAGCTATCGCCGACGCAGTCGAGCGCGCGCGCAACAGGGCAAAGAGAGGAGAGTTCGTGGGTCACTTTCATTATGGAAGTGACTTTATCCGATTCCGGCCGTCGAGGGAATTCTCCTGACCGGAAGGACGCCGACAGACGCCCCAAGTCGTCACGTCGGTGAATCGATCTCAGGAAGCGCAATTTGCAAACGCACTCGCGACAGCATGACGCCGTGACGCTCGACCTGCTCTTCGCCAAGGCGTTCCCAGCCGCGCGCCTGGAGCGCTGGCGCCAACATCAGACTTGCTTCGATGCTCGCCTGTGTGTGCCCCTGATGCGCGAGCCTGTCCAGCGTCAGCTGTAACAGCCTCGAACCGATGCCCTGGCGGGCAACGGACGGCCAGACATAGAGCGTCTCGATTCGGGCCTCGGCATCATGCTCGCAGAAGGCGATGCAGTGGCCATCGCACTCGGCCACCAGTGTCGTGTAAAGCGTCTGTCTCGCGCCCCAAGCCTCGGCAGTACGCGGCAGCGCCGCCGCCCAGGCTTCCCGCTCGGCCAGCGAATAGTGCGAGGAGGCGCCTTCCATGACCGCATGATGAAACACCTCGGCCTGATCCGAGGCATCGCGCGGTAGCGCTTCGCGAAATCGGGTGCGCTCGATCATGGTGTGTTCCCAAGGGTGGCAGTCCGGGCATCTACCTTCTCACGCGGCGTCGCTTTCCACCAATCGTTCATAGCGCGGAAAGCGCAGCGCGATGTCGCTCGCGGTCGAGACAAGGCTTGGCGACTCGGCATTGCTCAAGGTCATCATCAGAAAATCCGGTTCGGGCCCGATGTCGAGCCAATGCGGCATCCCCCCGGGAATCGACATCAGATCGCCCTGTTCACAACCGACGACATAAACACGAGATTCCAGGTGCAGGTAGAAGATCGCCTGCCCGCGAAGCAGCAGATGCCAGCTCTCCTCTTCATCGGCAGACTCGGTGCAGAGCAGTTCACGGCGTAGCTCGAGATCCGGGTAGTACGGGCTCATGCCGCGCAGCTCGGCGTGTTGCCGACCGCTCAACGTCTGGATCTTGTCGATGACGTCTCTGTGCGCCACCTTCAATTGATCGTGGTCGCCACCGAGCGGCACGGACATCAGCGGTCGGCGATCGAAGTAGACTTCGACCGCGCTCATCTCCAGCGAGATGCGATAGGCGTCCTGAGTACTGAGCAGCGGTTGATCGCCGTCGGCCTCGTGGTAGACATGCAGAAAACTCATCCAACACCTCTCCTTGGTATCATGCGAGTTTGCGAAATCGCCGGTACCTGACCGGGCGCCATTCCAGTATGGCACCAAACCGGAATTTCACCTGTTCGCGTCGACATTCATCTGCAAGAGCGTCCTCGAGATTCGCCATGGCCGACACTTTCACGCTCGAACCGATCGGGCATGTCTCAAGCGACTATCCCGACAAATTCGGCATTCCACGTCAGCCGGGGCTGGCGCCCTCGGCGCGCGCCGTTCTCTATCTCGAACCGAGCTACGACGACCCGCTCGCGGTCGAGGGTCTCGATACCTTCAGTCATCTCTGGCTCACCTTCGTCTTCGACCGTAGCCCGACGAGTTGGTCCTCCCGTGTAAGACCGCCACGACTCGGCGGCAATCAGCGCATCGGCGTCTTCGCCAGCCGCGCCACGCATCGCCCCAATCGATTGGGACTGTCGCTGGTGGAACTGCTGGAAGTCGAACTCGACCCCGCCCCTCGAGCCTCGCGCCGGCCCATCGCTGGCTCCGCGCTCGGCGATCGGCGCCGGCGGGTCAAGCTGCACCTGCGCGGACACGACCTGTGTGACGCGACGCCGATTCTGGACATTCGCCCCTATCTTCCCTGGGCGGAGTCGGTACCCGACGCCTCGGCCGGCTTCGCGCCGGCCCCACCGATGCTCAAGGCGGTGGTGTTCACCGCCGAGGCAGGTCGCGCGCTCCGCGCCCACCCGGAGGGCGAATCGCTGCGACGACTGATCGAGGAGGTGCTGGGCCAGGACCCGCGCCCGGCTTACCACGGTCGCGCCCGACAGTCCGGGCCACCCGAGGAGCCGCGCCGCTATGGCGTGCACCTTCGAGACGTCAACGTCCGTTTTTGCGTTCTGTCGCAGGCGGGCGAGGAGATCATCAGCGTCGAGGCCATCGAGCCCCGCTAGGCTGGGCCAACTAGCCAGCGGGAGGCGTTGCCGCTAGGCTGCTCTCTTTCAAAGGTACGGAGCCTTGAGATGTTGAAGACCCTGCTGAGCATTGGCGTCATGACGATGGCGTTCACCTCCCTGCCCGCCATGGCCGACGCCGATCATCCGCATGTCCGTCTGGAGACCAGCCAAGGCACTATCGAGCTGGAGCTGGATGCCAAGGCAGCGCCGAGAACGGTCAAGAACTTCCTGAGCTATGTCGACGAGGGCTACTACGCCGGGACCGTCTTTCATCGTGTGATTCCGGATTTCATGATCCAGGGTGGCGGCATGGATGCCGAGCTCGAGGCGAAGACAACGCACGACCCCATCGCGCTGGAGCGCAGCGGACTCAAGAACCAGCGTGGCACCATCGCCATGGCGCGAACCAACGATCCGGACTCGGCCACCAGTCAGTTCTTCATCAATCTGGTCGAAAACGCCTCGCTCGATTATCAGGGCCTCTATCAGCCCGGCTATACGGTGTTCGGCCACGTTGTCTCCGGCATGGATGTGGTCGACGGCATCGCCGAGACACCTACCGGCCAGCAAGGGCCTTACGGCGACGTGCCGAAGACACCGATCACCATTACCGGTGCCAAGCGCATCGATTGAACGGGTGTCGCGAGCGGTCCCCAACGAAGAAGCCCCCGACAGCAGCGCTGTCGGGGG
>NZ_BMZI01000003.1:430348-459045 GCF_014652715.1 Salinicola rhizosphaerae
GCCACCCAGCCCCTGACGGAAGCGATCCTTGTCCATCTTCTCGCGCGTTTCGGCGTCCCAAAGCCGGCAGCCGTCCGGGGAGAACTCGTCGCCCAACACGATCTCGCCGTCGAAGACACCGAACTCGAGCTTGTAGTCGACCAGCAGCATGCCGCCGTCCAGGAAGAGCTGCTTGAGCACGTCGTTGACGCGGAACGTCAGCGACTTCATGGTTGCCAGCTGTTCGGGCGTCGCCCAGCCAAAGGTCTCGGCGAGCGATTCGTTGATCATTGGGTCGCCCTTCTCGTCATTCTTGAGAAACAGCTCGAAGGTCGGCGGCGCGAGATCGATACCCTCCTCGACGCCCAGGCGGCGTACCAGACCGCCGGCCGCGAGATTGCGGACCACGCACTCGACCGGGATCATGTCGAGTTTCTTGACCACGCACTCGGTATCGGAAAGCAGCTGCTCGAAATGGGTCGGAATGCCGGCTTCCTGCAGTTTGCCCATGATGAAGGCATTGAACTTGTTGTTGACCAGCCCCTTGCGCTCGAGCGCTTCCTTCTTCTTGCCATCGAAGGCGCTGGTGTCGTCGCGAAAGTGCAGCACCAATCGCTGTGGGTCGTCGCTCAGATAGACCGACTTGGCCTTGCCGGCATAGAGAAGATCGCGTTTTTGCATGGGCTGTCTCCGGGTCGCGACCGGCAAGGGCGGCGACCGATTACTGAAGTGGGATCTTGAAAATTACGGATTGATATTGAAGCCGCCATGGCCTTGCAGACGATCGTGCGGCTAGGCGACCACCTGCCATTCGGTGCCGCGATCCTGTGCCGAGATCGTCAATCGCGCGTCGTCGCCATCGAGCAGCGGCACCAAGGCCTCGCGCGCCAGTTCCGGATGGTTATTCTGCTCCGACAGGTGCGAGCAGACAATGCGCTGCAGGCGATCGAGTCCGAGCTGTCGCAGCAGATCCGCGGCCTGCGCATTGGCCAGATGTCCCCAACGCCCGGCAACGCGGCGCTTGAGATGAGGCGGATACGGCCCCTCGGCCAGCATTCTCGGGTCGTGGTTGCACTCGAGAAAAAGCGCATCGCAGCCACGGAAGGCTTCGACCACGTGCGCCGTGGGATGCCCCAGGTCGGTCAGCACGCCGAGCCGACGCTCGTGAGCATGAAAGCAGAACTGGATCGGCTCGCGTGCGTCGTGCGGCACGGTAACGGGATCGATCTCCAGACCGCCGATGGCGAACCGCGACTGCGGCGTGACCAGCTCGTGGTAGGGCACCTTGCCCAGCTTGCCCGAGAGCCAGCTGCCCGCGCTGAGATGGACCGGTATTCGGTATCGGCGCGCCAATGCCCCGACGCCGGTGATGTGGTCGCCATGTTCGTGCGTGACCAGAATCGCCGCCAGCTGGCGAGGATCGACGCCAAGACGTGCCAGACGTTTTTCCGCCTCGCGCATGCCGAAGCCGCAGTCGACCAATACCAGCGTCTCGCCATCCCCGACCAGGGTCGCGTTACCCTTGCTGCCGCTACCCAGGGAAGCGAAGCTCAGCCCGCGCGCCGCTGGACCCGGGGAGGACGCCGCCATCATCAGCGCAGCGTCGAAGCGATGGCGTCGAGCAGCTCACGAGCCGCCGGCGCCGGTACGGCCTTGCCATCGGGGTCGGTTGCGGAGATTACCGTGCTGGCACCGCGCGCGCTCAGTTGCAGACGATAGTGCTGATAGTTGTCATCGTCGCCGAACCAGTCGAACCAGCCACCGTCATCGGCATCGAGCGGGCGATAGTCGACGTAGAAGCGATTGGCGCTACGGTTCTGGTCGGTCAGTTCGAAACGGCCATCATCGAAGCCGTTCTGCAGCTGATAGAGCAGCTCGCTCCAGGCGCGCTCGCCGTCGAGGGCGAGATCGAGCTCCCAGCCACCGTCACGATTACGCAGCTTCACGCGCTCGTTCTGATCGAGCGGCTGAGCCGCCAGCGAGACGCCGGTATCGCCGCCACCGTTGGCTTCCAGGTAGGCCTTCACCGAACTCAGACACTGACTGCTGCCACCAATATCGCAGCGCACTTCACTGGTACCGTTACGCAGGCCCTGACGTAGACTCAAGCTGCCCTGCGCCGTATCGATACGGCCGCTGGCCGCATTGGCCGAGGTCGCATTGATACCGTGGTCGGTCGCGAAGCCCTGCAGGCGCGGCCAGACGCTTGCCGGCGCGGCGTTGACCAGCAGCCAGCGCTCGCTACCAGCCTGACGCGACTCGACATACGGCTGGTCGTCGCCCTGACCGGATGCCAAAGGCTGCGGCCTTGGCGCATCGTCGTCCGCCTGCGACGCGATGAAATCGCTGTCGGCCTGCGGCACCGGCATCGAGTCCTGATAACGCAGCGCATTACCGGAGTCGGGCAGCTGCAGCGGCTCCGCCATCTTGGCGTCGCGATATTCAGCGTCGCGATCGTAGTAATAGCCGTCCTGGAACAGACCACAGCCGGAAAGTACCAGCGACGAGCACAACATCAGAGGCATCCATTTCAGGATGGGCTTCATGCATCCACCTTTCTTCGAAGCAAAACGTCTCGAACCAGACACGTTTCGGGGCAAATCGTTGGGCGCGAACCGGCTCACGCGGACTCGATACCGGCCAGCTGCAGGGCTTCGGCGACCTTGCCGTGGTAGCGCTCGGAGAGCCAGGTCATCGGCAGCCGGATGCCGGTGTCGGCGTAGCCCATGCGGCTGAGCGCCCACTTGACCGGAATCGGATTCGACTCGATGCCGAGCGCCGTGTGCAGCGGTGCCAGGCGCGCGTTGATCTGGTGCGCCCGCTCGCGCTGCCCGCTGATGGCAGCAACGCAGAGCTCGTGCATCGATTTTGGCGCCACGTTGGCAGTCACGGAAATATCGCCGTGACCGCCCATGAGCATGAAGTCACAGGCGGTCGGGTCGTCACCGGAGTAGAGCGCGAAGTCGCTCCCCTGGAAGCGATCGATCAGCTCTTCGGCGCGCTCCAGATTGCCGGTGGCATCCTTCAAACCGACGATGCGCTCGAGCTCGGCAAGACGGAAGACCGTCTCGTTGTAGATATCCGAACAGGTGCGACCGGGGACGTTGTATAGAATGATCGGCAGCTCGCTCGCTTCGGCAACCGCCTTGAAATGCTGATACAAGCCTTCCTGCGTCGGCTTGTTGTAGTAAGGCGCCACTGACAGGCAGCAGTCGGCCCCCACTTCACTGGCATAGCGCGCCAGCTCCACCGCCTCGGCCGTGTTGTTGGCGCCGGTGCCGGCGATGACCGGGATACGGCCGCCGACCTCTTCGACGATGGTGCGGATCACATCGAAATGTTCGGCGAAGGACATGGTCGTCGGCTCGCCCGTCGTGCCGGCGGCGACGATCGCATCGGTGCCGTGCTCGAGGTGAAACGCTACCAGACGCCGGAGCGCTTCCCAGTCGATCTCGCCACCGGCTTTCATCGGCGTCGCCAAGGCGACGATGCTGCCTGTGATCATCTTGCTCTACTCTCCTGAAGAACCAGCCAAAGGCTGGAACGGCATTCAATCGGTACGATACCCGCCATTCTCGGCGCGCGAGCTACATGCCGTTCGGCTTCCAGCCGAACCCGTGAGCCGACACCGGCACGATCATTCGAGCGCGCCTCAACCCGATTTTGACAAACACCAGATGGTACTCAGGCAATCCCGGCCTGTACAGCAGCAAGGCCCTGCCTGCGGCCATTGCCGGCGATGCCTCCCGGCTCGACCTCGACGCCCGACCCTCTGCCGGGCATTCTCTCGAGCATCGACCGTCACGATCGATTATCGTTCGGTGTCTCTCATGACATTCGTCATGAGTGTGTCGCTTGCCAAGCGAGCGGCCCACTTCACTCCCGTTCTCATTCAGGAGACATCCATGAGCGTCAGCATTGGACAACCCGTCGAGGATTTCAGCGCCGAGGCCACCGGCGGCCAGCCGTTCACGCTGAGCGAGCAGCGCGGCAAGCAGGTCGTGATCTACTTCTACCCCAAGGACAGCACGCCCGGCTGCACGACAGAGGGTGGCGATTTTCGCGATAACAGCGAAGCGTTCGCCGCGGCCAATACCGTCGTCGTCGGCGTCTCGCGAGACGGCATCAAGTCCCACGAGAACTTCAAGGCCAAGCAGGGCTTCCCGTTCGAACTGATCTCCGACCGCGACGAAGCCGTCTGTCGTCAATTCGACGTGATCAAGCTGAAGAAGATGTACGGCAAGGAGCATCTCGGCGTCGAGCGCAGCACCTTCCTGATCGATGCCGAAGGCAAGCTCGCGCGCGAATGGCGTGGCGTGAAAGTGCCGGGGCACGTGGAAGAGGTGCTGGCCGAGGCCCAGGCGCTGAACGGCTGACGCTCTTCTCCGAACGCCTCTGCCTCTTGAGCGACTCGACCGATACGGCATCCGAGCGCCCGCTGACATTCTCAGCGGGCGCTTTTGTTTTCCACTGACAACGTATCCGCCCGCCGCGGCCACGCCTGCACCAGCGCCTTGAGCAGCGTCGCCAGCGGGATGGCGAAGAACACGCCCCAGAAGCCCCAGAGTCCGCCAAAGAACAGCACGGCAAGAATGATCGACACCGGATGCAGGTTGACCGCCCCCGAGAACAGGATCGGTACCAGCACGTTGCCATCCAGTGCCTGCAGCACACCGTAGGCGACCAGGACGTAGACGAACTCCTGGCTCATGCCGAAATGAAAGCCGGCGACGGCAGCTACCGGCAGCGTTGCCAGCGCTGCGCCGATGTAGGGCACCAGCACCGACAGCCCGACCATCAACCCCAGCAGCGCGGCGTAGGGCAGCCCGAAGGCGACGAAGGTCAGGAAGGCAACGCTGCCGACGATGACGATCTCGATGGTCTTGCCGCGCACGTAGTTGGCGATCTGGTCGTCCATCTCCTGCCAGACGCGCGTCATCAGCGTGCGCCTGCGCGGCAGCAGCGAGAGCAGAAACGCGACCAGCCGCTCGCGATCCTTGAGCATGAACAGGACCAGGATGGGCACCAGCACGAGATAGATGATGACCGCGAGCAGGTTGCCGAGCGAAGCCAGCGAGAAGGTCAACGCGCGCTGACCGAGCTGGGACGCCTGCTGGCTCGCGGTCGCCGCCCAGTTCTGGATCTGATCCGGCGTCACCACGGTGGGATAGCGCGTCTGCAGTTCGTCCAGCCAGCGCTGACTGCTGGCGAACATGCGCGGCGCCTCCTGCACCAGCTCGACCAGCTGGTTCCAGACCAGCGGCAGCACCACCAGCGCCAGCGCCAGCAGCGCGCCGACGAAGAGCAGAAACACCCCGCCGACTGCTGCCCATCTCGGCAGTCCTCGACGCTCCAGCCAAGCGACGACGCCCTGCAGCAGAAACGCCACGACCAGCGCGGTCAGAAACGGGGCCAGTGCCGCCCCTAGCCAGATCACCAGCGAGAATCCGCCGATCAGCAGCAGCAACAGAACGATCGCTTCCTCGTCCGACAGGTAGCGCTCGAACCAGCGCGCCAGCATGCCCCTGATGTTCATGCCTGAGCCTTGCGCAGCCAGTAGCGATAGACGCCACTCTCTTCGCACCGCTCAACCAGCGTATGCCGGCTGTGGGCGACGAAGCTCTCGAAGTCTCTCCAGGAGCCGGCGTCGGTCGCCACGACCTCGAGCAGCTCGCCCGCCGCCATGCTGGCGAGTGCCTGCTTGGCCTTGAGCAGCGGCAGTGGACAGCGCAGACCGGTGGTGTCCAGACGCAGATCGGGCTCGTGAGGCATGCAGACTCCTGTGATGGTCGCCGGGCGGGGCTGACACCATACCGCATCGGCAGGTCCATGACCCAGAACGCCGTGAGATCGGCGCGACGGCCGTGGGGCTCTTTGCCTCTCTATTGCATCGACGAGGATTAGGAGGCAACGTCTGTGGCTGATCGCGGTCGAACGCATCACAGCCAGCGGTTTGCGTCACGTCGTCGCAAACCGGTCCTCCGATCGAGAATGCCCGCATGACGTTGAAACGCCGAAGCGCTCCTCCCCGCCGCCTGCTGTTCGCGGCTGCCGTCATTGCCACCCTCGGTAGCGGGTCCGCCTGGGCGCAGAGCGCGCAGACAACCTACCAACTGCCCGATCTGGGCAGTTCGAGTGCGGCTGTCACGCCGGGCGATGAACAGCGTTTGGGACGCGCCTTTCTGCGTCAGTTCCGCGCCCAGACCGATCAGTGGCAGGACCCTATCGCGCAGACTTTCGTGCTCTCGATACTCGACCGTCTCGCCCCGTACAGCGGGGTCGACGAAACGCTGATCGTGGCGATGGTCGACAGCCCCCAGCTCAATGCCTTCGCCGTGCCCGGCGGCATCGTCGGTGTCAACGCTGGCCTGTTCGCTTCGGCCCCCACCGAGGATGAGTTTGCCTCGGTACTCGCTCACGAGCTGGGTCACCTGGCGCAGCGCCACTACGCACGCCGCATGGCACGCATCGAGCAGACTCAGCTGCCGACCATGGCGGCCATGCTCGCCGGGATGATCATCGCCGCCGGCGGTGGCGGGGGTGCGGGCTTTGCCACCATGATGGGCTCGTCGGCCGCGTTCATGCAGGATCAGCTCTCCTATTCTCGGCGTTTCGAACAGGAGGCGGATCGCACTGGCCTCAACGCGCTGGCCAAGGCCGGCTTCGACCCGCAGGCCATGCCGGAGATGTTCCGCTCGCTGCAGAAGATGGCTGCGCTGCAGGGCGGCAACCCGCCGGAATTCCTGCTCACTCACCCGGTGACGCAATCGCGAATCGCCGATACCCAGGCGCGCGCCAACCAGCTGCCTTCGCCCAAGCACGACGACAGCGACCCGGCCTACGCCATGGTCCGCGCCAGGGCGCTGCTGATGCTCAATCCGGACGACGCCACACCGGCGTTCACCGCGCTCGAACAGGATGATCCACCCGCCGCCGCCATCGACTATCTCGAGGCGATCACCGAAGCGCGGCAGGCGAATTACGCAGCAGCGCTCGACAAGCTGGATGCTCTGGCCAAGGCGTTTCCGGACATCTCGCTCATCCCGTCCACCGCGGCGCAGGTGGCCTATGAGAGCGGTCAACGTCAGCAGGCGCTGGAGCGCGCGCGCCGCGTACTCAGGCTGTCGCCAAGCTATTATCCCGCGCAGTGGACCCAGGCCGAGGCGCTCTTGCAGCTCGATCCCGATCGCGCCTTCGATGCCCTGCGCGACATGAGCGAGCAGTATCCCTACGACCCGAATGTCTTCGGGCTGCTGTCGGAGGCGGCCGGGCGCAGCGGACGCGATGCCTGGGGCCAGCTTGCTCGCGCCGAGCAGCTGCAGCTAGAGGGCCGTATCGACACTGCCATCCGCCAGCTCGATTCGGCCAGCAAGGTCGCCCAGCAGGAAGGCGACTACGCCATGGCGAGCCGTATCGCCCAGCGTCGCCAGGATTTTCTCGCCTACCGAGAGACCTTGAGAAATTTCTGAGTCAGTCGCTCAGCCTGGCGGCAACGGCGTCGAACAGCGCCATCGGTTCGATCACCATGCGCCCGAGTGGCTTGGGCGCCGCCGCATGCTGGGCAATCACCAGCTGTCGGGTCGGGTTGACGTAGATGTACTGCCCATGGATGCCACGCGCCGAATAGGCGCGATCCCGTCGCGATGCATCGGTCCAGCCGGTCCACCACATGAAGCCGTACTCGAGCGTCTCGCCCCCGGCCAGTCGGGTCGGCCGCGTCGCCTGCGCGATCCACCCCTCGGGCAGGATCGAGCGGCCGCCGATGCAGCCACCTTCCAGCATGAACTGGCCGAAACGGGCAACATCGCGCAGCGTCGCGCCAATGCCACTCCCGCCGATCTCGATGCCATCGGCGGATTCGAGCCACCAGGTCGCATCGCGCTCCATGCCGAAGGGTCGCCAGATCGTGTCGGAAAGATACTCGGCCAGAGGACGACCGACCGCACGCCTCACCACTTCGGCCAGTATCTGCGTCTCGCCGGTGCTGTAGTTGTGCCGGGCCCCGGGCTCGGCCACGCCAGGTAGCGCCGACATCACGGCCATCGCGCCGCCGGCTCGCTGGTCGATTTGAGCGTCGAGCAGCGCGCGCCGATCCGAGGCGGGATCGGTATAGGTCTCGTTCCAGCCGACGCCCGAAGCCATCATCAGCAGATCCCGCAGCGTGACGCCGGCATAGGCGCTGCCCGCCAGCGCCGGAACGTAGTCCGTCACGCGGGCCGAGAGCCCCTCGGCGATCGCCCCCTCCGCGATGGCCACCCCGGCGAGCGTCGACGTGACGGATTTGGCCACCGACATCGACATCCAGCGCGTATCCGGACCGTTGCCGCGCTGGTAAGTCTCGTGCACGACGCGCCCGCGATGGAGCACGATGAATCCTGTGACGCTGTTCAGCGCCAGGTAATCGTAGAGATCGTACGTCTGCGGCTCGGCGTAGATCGCGAGCGCGCCAGCGCCCTGGGCGCAGAAGCGAAGATCGTCGAAACCGACAGGCGCCTCGGGCAACGCACGCACGGGGCCGCCGGCCGCGATGGTGCGAGAGGGAAAAAGCCTGTGAATATTGCGGTAGGTAGTGACGGCGAGATCCGGCGTCAGGCGCCCGGAATAGGCATCGGCGATATTACCGATGGGCTCGCCGTCATGGCGGTAAGCGGGCGGATCGAAAGGCGACGATGACATGATGACTCTCCCGTGAGAATCATCCATCACTACCATAGGCAAGGGGCGTTGCACATCGCTCGCTGGCGAACGTCACGCGCTCGAGCAAGCTGGCCGGGGCGGTACATGATGGTGGGTCGTGTAGGATTCGAACCTACGACCAATTGGTTAAAAGCCAACTGCTCTACCAACTGAGCTAACGACCCGCAGAAAATCCGGAAAGCGTGACCGGACAGATGCCGAACGGCTGAGAGAAATCGATGGTGGGTCGTGTAGGATTCGAACCTACGACCAATTGGTTAAAAGCCAACTGCTCTACCAACTGAGCTAACGACCCATGCCGTCTATCGGCGACTGCTCACTGGCAGCGCTGCGATAGCAATATCGACCCGTCGGAGAGTGGTGGGTCGTGTAGGATTCGAACCTACGACCAATTGGTTAAAAGCCAACTGCTCTACCAACTGAGCTAACGACCCCTTCCGACTGGGCGCACATACTAATGGTAAGCCACGGTGCAGGCAAGCCTTTTTTCCGCCTGCACCGTGGCCGATCGTCGCCGAAAATCAGGACTCGTCGCGACGCGGCCGCTTTGGTTTCTTCATGGCGGTCACCGGACGACGCTTGTGCTTGTCGCGACTCCAGCGGTTTTTCTCGTCCGGCGTGAGTTCCGGCACCTTGCGCGGCTCGAGACCGGCCATGTTCGAGAGTTCGTCGATCTCTTCCTGGGTCATCTCGGACCACTCGCCGGCCTTGGCCCGCTTGTCGAGGAAGATATTGCCGTAGCGCACGCGCTTGAGGCGGCTGACGGTCAGCCCCTGAGACTCCCACAGACGGCGCACTTCGCGGTTACGCCCTTCCATGATGACGACATGGAACCAGGTATTGATGCCTTCGCCGCCGAACTCCTGAACGTCGGTGAAGCGCGCCGGGCCATCTTCGAGCATCACGCCCTCGACCATGTTGACGACATGCTCGCGCTGCACGTCACCCATCACGCGCACGGCATACTCGCGTTCGATCTGGTGCGAGGGATGCATCAGGCGGTTGGCGAGCTCGCCGTCGGTCGTGAACAGCAACAAGCCGCTGGTGTTGATATCGAGGCGGCCAATCGCGATCCAGCGCTCGCCTTTCAGACGCGGCAGGCGCTCGAAAACGGTACGCCGACCCTCGGGGTCCTTGCGCGTGCACAGCTCGCCTTCCGGCTTGTTGTACATGATGACCCGACGCGGCACCTCTTCGACGCCGCGCAGGTTGACCGGGCGGTCGTCGAGCAGCACCCGGTCTCGCAGGCCAATGCGATCGCCGAGCGTGGCGACCTGGCCATTGACCTTGACGCGACCCGCGCTGATCGCCGTTTCCATCTCGCGGCGCGAGCCGAAGCCGGCGCGCGCCAGCACTTTCTGCAGCTTTTCGGTCTGGATATCCGTCATGACGCTTTCGTTGCCTCTCGGCTGGGAAACCCGGTTCAGGTCTTGTCCTGTTCGTCCGAGGCTTCCGGGGTGTCCGCGCTGGCCGGCGCATCATCCGCTCGAGTCGAGTCATCGGATTGATGCTGGCGAGCGCGTTCGGTCAGTCGCGCTTCGAGCTCGGCAAAACTCAGCGACTGACCGGGGGACGCCGTCTCGGCGTGTTCGTCGTCATCGGCATGCGCCGACGTTGCCGATGATTCATTGTCGGCGGCACTGTCATCACCCGCCGCGGCCGGGGATGCCGGCGCCGCGCCACTGCCCTCGTCCACCGGTGGCATCGGCATCGAGGTTTCGAACGTTTCGAACTCCTTGAGTTCATGCATCGGTGGCAGCGCGTCCAGGGTTTTCAGCCCTAGATCGTCGAGGAAGGTGCGTGTGGTCGCGTAGACCGCCGGACGCCCCGGCACATCACGATGACCAACGATACGTATCCAACCCCGTTCGACCAGCGTGCGCATGATCGAGCTCGAGACCGCGACACCGCGCACTTCCTCGATATCGGCGCGCGTCACCGGCTGACGATAGGCGATCAATGCCAACGTCTCCAGCAGCGCCCGGGAATAGCGCTGGGGGCGCTCTTCCCACAGTCGCGACACCCACGGCGAATAGCGCTGCAGAATCCGTACCTGGTAACCCGATGCCGACTCCTGCAGCTCCAGCGCGCCGCCGCTCGACAGCCGTGCGCCGAGCTTGGCCAGCGATTCACGCAGGGCCGCCCGGGAGGGCGGTCGACCACTCCCCGCCAGCCCCTCGGGAAAGACGCTCTCGAGGCGCTCCAGCGACAGCGGCTCGCCGGCGGCCAGCAGCAGCGCTTCGAGGATCTCGTCCAGCGCCGGGGTCTGATAGGGATCGGTCAAGCGATTCATGCTGCGCGACTCACCGGGGCGCCCTGGTGACAGGGGCGTCGAATTCGGGGTTCTCGGATTCGGGTCTGTCGGATTCGGCGGCTGCCGCCTCGAAAGCGGATTCGCCGGCCGCATCACCGTCCTCGTCGACAGCGCCCTCGGCCAGCCGCGCGCGCACGTGGATCGGCGAGAGCGGCGCATTCTGCACGATTTCGATCATCGATTCACGCGCCAATTCAAGAATCGCCATGAAGGTGACAATCACCCCGGCGCGACCTTCCGAGGGCTCGAACAGCGATTCAAACGGCGTGTATCGATCGGCGACGAGACGCCTCATGATCGACTGCATGCGATCGCGGGTCGAGAGAACCTCACGGCTGATGCGATGCGACTGGCGCAGATCGGCGCGCGCCAGCATCTTGCTCAACGCCCCGAGCATGTCGGAGAGCGCGACATCCGGATGCCGGACGCGGACCTCCAGCGCCGGCAGCGCCGCCTGTGCCGGATGCCAGTCGCGACCCATCCGCGGCAGCTCGTCGAGCTCCTCGGCGGCGATCTTCAGCTGCTCGTACGCCTGCAGGCGTCGGATCAGCTCGGCGCGAGGATCGGCCTCTTCATCCTCCTCGTCCCCTTTCGGCGGGCGCGGCAGCAGGCTGCGAGACTTGATCTCGGCGAGCATCGCGGCCATCACCAGATACTCGCCGGCCAGATCGATCTCCATCGACTGCATCAGCTCGACATATTCGACGTACTGATGGGTGATCCTTGCCACGTTGACCGCGAGGATATCGAGGTTCTGACGCCGAATCAGGTAGAGCAGCAGATCGAGCGGCCCCTCGAAAGTCTCCAGAAATACCTTGAGCGCTTCCGGCGGGATGTAGAGGTCTTCCGGCAGCTGCGTCACCGGCTCGCCATTGACGCGCGCGACGAACTCGAGCGGCAGCTGCTCGGGTGGCGACGCCTCGGCGGCGCCGGGCTGATCGGATTCGATAACGCTCACGCCGCCTCCCGGATCAGTGGTGCATGGTGACAGCAGTCTAACAAGGCAGGCGACGATGGCCTATCGATGTGGCGTAGGCGGGCCGGCGATGGACTCGTCGCCATCGCCGTATATCAGGCAGGTTGGCGCGCAAACCGCCGGTAGATGAAGTCGTCGTCGCGGCTGGCGTCCTGAATCGCCAGCGTCTGCACCTCATCGTGATAGGGCGACAGTTCGCACACCGGGTCCATCTGCGTGGCATCGCCGGTCAGCGCAAGCGCCTGACAGCGGCAGCCGCCCCAGTCGAGCTCGCGCCGATCGCAGCTCTGGCACGCATCCGGCATCCAGTCGGTACCGCGATAGGCGTTGAACGCAGGATTGTCGCGCCAGATCTCGTCCAGACCGTGGTCGCGCACGTTCCAGAACTCGAGCCCTGGAATCGTCTCGGCGGCGTGGCACGGCAGCACTCGCCCGGAGGGCGTGACGTTCAGCGACTGACGCCCCCAGCCGTTCATGCACGGCTTGGGCAAGCGCGCGTAGTAGTCCGGCACCACGGCGTCGATCACCAGCTTGCCTTTGAGCCGCTCGCGGGCGGCTTCGACGAGCTCGAGCGCCTCCATCACCTGCTCGCGCGGCGGCATCAGCGCAGCCCGATTCTCGAGCGCCCAGCCGTAGTACTGGGCGTGGGCGATCTCGAGACGGCGTGCACCGAGTTCGACGGCCAGCTCGACCAGATCGGGAATCTGATGCAGGTTGTGGCGATGAATCACGCTGTTGAGCGTCAGCGGCAGCCCGACGTCGGTCACCTCCCGCGCGAAGGCCAGCTTCTTGTCGAAGGCGTCGGGCAGGTTGGCGATGCGGTCGTTGACCTCGGCCGTCGCCCCCTGCACCGACAGCTGGACGTGATCGAGCCCCGCGTCCGCCAGCGCGTCGAGCCGCGCACGGCTGATATTGACGCCGGCGGTGATCAGGTTGGAGTAGAGACCGGACTCGACGCAGCTTTCGATCAAGGCCTCGAGGTCCGGCCGCGCCGCCGGCTCGCCTCCCGAGAGATGCACCTGCAGCACGCCCATGTCCGCCGCCTGCCGGAACACGCGCCGCCAGCTGTCGGTATCGAGCTCCTCGCGCTTGCGCGTCAGCTCGACCGGGTTGGAGCAGTAGGGGCACTGCAGCGGGCAGCGATGGGTCAGCTCCGCCAGCATGCCGATCGGCGGCTGCGGTATCGGCTTCACAACGGAGCCGGCGGTGTCGTTCATGTCTTCGGTCAAGGCTTCGCTCATGCGACTTCCAGCACGTTCTTGCTCATCAGATCGAGAAGCATCGCCCGCACATCGGTCAGGATACGTTCGCGCGGCGCGTCGAACGCCGCCGCCAGATCATCGACGATATCGGCGACGTCACGCTCGCCGTCGACGCGCGTCAGCACCTGCTGGGCGATGGGATCGAGCTGAAACACCCGTTCCGGCGCCAGCAGCACCCAGCCGCCTCTCGCCTTGTCTTCACGCAGGCGCACGCCGCGCGGGATACGTACGACGTCGTTCTCTTGCAGGTCGGGCCGTGCCGTCATGGTCTCTGCGCCCCCTCGTTCTGACTATCGTTCTCACGCCCCGAGCCGCCACCCCAGGCTCCCGGCGGCACCTGTCCGGGCAAGACATAAGCGTGCTGAAGCGCATCCAGCATTGCCCACAGCACGCTGCACTTGAAGCGCAGTGCATCGATCACCGCCTGCTGCTGATCGGCACGATGGGCGTGACGCTTGACGTAATGGAGCGCCATCTCGGCATCGCGCGGCGCCTGGGTCAGACGCGGCTCGAAATAGGCCAGCGTCTCGCGGGAGACGAAGTCGTAATGCTCGAGCATGCCGCGCACCCGCTGGCCGATCACCATCGGCGAGAACAGCTCGGTCAACGACGAGGCGATCGCCTCCAGCAGCGTGCGGTCGCGAACGAAATGGGTGTAGGCCTCCACCGCGAAACGCGTCGCGGGGAGAATGGCGCGAGTCGACATCACCATGTCGCGGTCGAGCCCGAGCCCGTCGGTGAGCTTCAACCAGCGCTCGATGCCGCCCTCGCCGGCTTTTTCCCCGTCGTGGTCGACCAGTCTCGAGCGCCAGATTCGCCGCAGCTCGGGGTCGTCGAGCCGCGCCATCAACGAGGCATCCTTGATCGGAATCATCGCCTGGTAGTAGTAGCGATTGAGCGCCCAGGCCTGGACCTGGCGCTTGTCCAGCTCGCCGTTCTGCAGCATCAGCTGGAACGGGTGGCGATGGTGGTAGCGCGTCTCGCCGACTTCGCGCAGCCGCGCTTCCAGCGCTTCCATGCTCAACGGCTCGACGAGGTCGGGATGATTCTCGAAATTCAGCAAGAGAGCTCCATGCCGTCATGGGCGATCTGCCAGCCGGCGCGTTCGGCCGCCTGGCGCTCGGAAGAGTCGGCGATCAACACCGGATTGGTGTTGTTGATATGAACGAAGACGCGGCGCGCAATGTCGAGCTCGGCGAGCGCCGCGATGCTGCCGTCATCGCCGGACATCGACATGTGCCCCATGCGTTGGCCGGTCTTGTGACCGACGCCAGCGCGGACCATTTCATCGTTGCGCCACAGCGTGCCGTCGAACAGCAGCAGATCGGCACCCTCGATGCGGTCGGCCAGCGCCGGCGTCATCGCCGCACAGCCGGGAATATAGTAGACACGCTTGCCAGCGCTGATCAGCTCGACCCCGACGGTGCTCTCGCCCTCGACGCCGATCTCGACCTGATCGCCCTCGAGATAGAGTGCGGTCTTGCCCGGCACGGCGAAAAGCCGGGCTTGCAGGCCGTCGAGCAGCGTGAAGGACCGGTCCAGGGCGATCGGCTCTCGGCTGACGTATGCCGGGTTGAGCACGTCGAAAATCGGATTGGCCGCCAGCACGTCCTGGATCATCGGCGTCGCCAGCAGGCGAAACGGCGAGCTCTCGCGCAGGTTGAGCAACCCGCCAATATGATCGACGTCGGCATTGGTCAGCAGCACGCTGGCAATCGGCGAGTGCCGCTTCCCCTCGCGCGGATGCAGCGCCGGCGTCATCTGAATCTGTTTAACAATATCGGGCGCGCAGTTAATCAGCGCCCAGTGTTCGCCATCGACACTGATGGCGATCGAAGATTGAGTGCGCGGTATGACGCGGGGATCCCCACTCCAGACCAGGCGACACACGTCACAGCGACAGTTCCATTGAGGCGAGCCGCCGCCGGCGGCTGCGCCCAGCACACGAACCTGCAGAACAGGCCCGTGTGCAACGGTCTCACGACTCAAAATTCAGCGGGCATGTAGTCGTTGATTTCCATGCCGACACAGATCTCTTTCACTTCCGGGGTGGTCCAGCTCATGGTGAGCTCCTTGGCTGAGTGTGGGAAACGTCCGCCGCGCGAACGATTTCATTTTAGCCAATTGTCGGAGATCACCCCAGCCATTTTGTTAGCCTGTGAACGAATTTTCTGTCGAACCGCTCGCCGCCTCGGCTTTGCGATAGCGCCCGCTGTAGTCGAACAGCTTCTCGTCGACACGCCAGTGGCGCCCGGTCTTGCGTCCGATGACGAAATCCGGTGCGCGCAATCGCTCGGCCTCTGCCGCCGCCTGCTCGGCGGATTGCGGTCGCCAGCCACTGCCCGGTGCACGCAGATGCTCACGCAGGAAGATGCGCTCGAAGACGTGCTGCTGTGCCGGCGTCTCGAGGCCGAACCACTCATCCAGCGTCTCGCCATCCTCATCGTGATAGATCACCTTGAGTCGAGGCACGCCGCGACCGTTGGTGGTCGCCTTGAGCTCCATACCGCTGACCCGCAGCACTTTGGCATGCTTGAGTTTAAGCGCATCACGCAGCTTGTCGTCCGGGTCGACCAGGCGCTCGCCGCAGTGCCCGCAGGCGCGGGCGGCGATATCGTTCTCGCCGCCGCACTGTTCGCACACCTTGAAGCGGAAACGAAAGGTGCATTGCTGTCCGCCCACAAGCCCCTGACAGCGCCGCCCGTGATGCTCGATCACCAGATCACCGTCGCGCTTGCCCCAGAAGGTGTTGGCAAAACCGCATTCGGGACACTCGACCTGGACCGGTTCGCTGTCGGCATCGGGTCGGGCCTGGGCGATTTCCGGTGCATAAAGCTCCCACGGGTTACCGGCGTAATCGAGAATCAGGCAATCCTGCTTGGCGGGGGAAAGACGCAGGCCACGACCGACGATCTGCTGATAGAGCCCGACGGATTCCGTCGGGCGCAGAATCGCGATCACATCGACGTGGGGCGCATCGAAGCCAGTGGTGAGCACGGCCACGTTGACCAGGTATTTGAGCCGGCGAGACTTGAACGCCTCGATCAGTCGCTCGCGCTCCGGCCCCGGCGTCGCCCCGGTCACCAAAGCACATTCGGCTGATGGCAAAAGTCCCAGCACCTCCTCGGCGTGAGCCACCGTCGCGGCGAAGATCATCACGCCTTCGCGCTCACGCGAACGCTCGACGACATCGGCGACGATCTGCGGCGTCGCTCGATTGCCCTGCACCACCGCGTTCATGTCGCGCTCGGCGAACAAGCCGTCGCGCTGCGGCATGAGCCGGGAGAAATCGTAGAACGCCAGTGCCGCGTCGATGCGTTTCGGCTCGGCGAGATACCCCTGGCGAACCATCACCCGCAGGGGCTGCTCGAACACGCAGTCACGGAAAAATGCATCCTCCGGGCCCTTCACCATGCCGTGATAGTGGCGGTGATAAATGAAGCCTTCGCCGAGCCGATAAGGCGTTGCCGTCAGCCCTAGGATCTTGAGATTGGGCCGAGCTTCACGGAGCCGTGCGATGACCTTCTCGTAGGTGGAAGCCGCGCGGCGACTGTTCGCTCGCGAATCCGCCACCTCTGTCGATAGCGCCGCCTTTGACAACGACACACGATGGCACTCGTCGATCACCAGCAGCGTGAAATCACCGTCCGCGAATTGATCGAGCCCGTTGACTACCGACTGCACCGAGCCGAACACCACCTGCCGGGCACTCTCCTTGCGTTTGAGCCCAGCGCTGAAGATATCCGCCTCGAGCCCGTACGCCAGATACTTGGCGTGGTTCTGCTCGACCAGCTCACGCACATGTGCCAGCACCAGCACCCGACCACGCGCACGCCGTGCCAGCTCCGCGATCACTAGCGATTTACCGCTACCGGTGGGCAGTACGACGACCGCCGGATCATCACTGCCGCGAAAGTGCGAGATGACGTTATCGACAGCCTGGGTCTGATACGGGCGCAGCTCGGGCGCGCGGCTGGCGGAAGGGGGCGTGGAAGAGGCGTCGTTGGGCATGGCAGGCATGGTAACCGTGCGGCGCAGACGCAGCCAGCCGGTCGGTCACTCAGTCCGGCGCCCGATACTCTGTCCTTCGTTTACCCTACAATGACAGTGAACGGCGCCAGTGCGTCCGAGTATTTCATGGCACGGAGCCAAGCATGCCGACCGACACCCCGCTGGAACAGTACATCGAACAACTGAGCGCCCAGGGCATCGACATCGAAGCGATGGATGGCCAGGCGGCGCGACTGCGTCAGGACGAGCTCGAATACGTGCTCGTGGTGGCCGCCGACGAACCCGCCTTCTTCCAACTGATGCTGCCCGGCGTATGGCAGGCTGCCGCGGCGACCAACCGGGCGCTGCTGCTGGAGACCGCCAATGACGTGATGAACACGATCAAGGCTGCCAAACTGGTGGTGCACAACGAGGCGGTTCACGTCAGTGTCGAGCAGTTCGTCTCGGGGCCGGATCAGGGCGTGGCGCTGATCCCCGGGCTGATGGAGCTGCTCAAGAGCGCGGTCGCCGAGTTTCAGGAGCGACTCGGCATGGGCGAAGCGCCGCGCGTTCACTGACCGACACCGAACGCCGCCTACCATTCAATCCCGACAAGGAGAGTCCCATGGCCGATTCCACGCATTTCGTGGTGATTGCGGAATTTCAGATCAAGCCGGGGCAGGTGCCGGCGTTTCTGGCACTGGCGCACAACGACGCCAGCGAGTCGATGGCGAACGAGGAAGGCTGTTTCGCGTTCGACGTGCTGACGCCTGAAGGTAGCGAAGACAGTGTCGTACTTCATGAGGTCTACCGCGACCGCGCCGCGTTCGAGCATCACACCACCATGCCGCACTATGCCCCATTCAAGGAGGGTAGCGCGCCGCTGCTGGCCGCGGAGCCGGAAGTTCGATTCTTCTACACCGCCGTACGGCCGACCTGAGTTCCCCGCTCGACAAGTCGCGATGCCAAGCGTCGATCTCCGGCTCGATCTGAGCCTCGCCCAGTGCCAGCACTACTACGGCGGCAGCGCCGAGGTCATTCACGCTCGGGCTCTCGATGGCCGCCGCGTGCAGTTCCCGGCACGGGCGCTGCATCGCATCATTCAGCGCGACGGCGTCCACGGTGTGTTCCGCCTGCATTTCAGTGACAGCGGTCGGTTCATCACCATCGAGGCGCTGACCGCTTCAGCCTGAGCGCACGGCATGAAAAAAACCGGCTTGCCCGAGGATGCATCCCCCAGGACAAGCCGGTTTTCCTGTCGATACTCAGCTATCGCCAATCAGCCGATCCTGATCATTCGCTCAGATCAGTCGACTCGAATCAGTCGGCCCGAATCAGTCGACCCAGACCCGCGCGTTGCGGAACAACCGCATCCAGGCGCCGTCCTGGGTCCATTCCGGCGGACGCCAGGAGTTGGTCACCGCGCGGGCGACACGCTCGGGGTGCGGCATCATGATGGTGACGCGACCGTCCGGCGTGGTCAGGCCGGTAATCCCCGCCGGCGAACCGTTGGGATTGGCCGGGTAGCGCGTGGTGACCTGGCCTTCGTTATCGATGTAGCGCATCGATATCTGACCGCTGGTCTGCATGCTGCGCAGGTGACCGCTATCCTCGAACAGGGCACGGCCTTCGCCGTGGGCGACGGCAACCGGCATTGTCGAACCCGCCATGCCGGCGAGCAGGATCGACGGACTCTCTTCGACCTTGACCATCGAGACGCGCGCCTCGAACTGCTCGGAACCGTTACGCACGAAACGTGGCCAGCGCTCGGCGCCAGGGATCAACTCCTTGAGCTGCGAAAACATCTGACAGCCGTTGCAGACGCCGAGGCCGAAGGTGTCCTCTCGCGCGAAAAACGCCGCGAACTGATCGCGGGCACGGGCGTTGTAGAGCGCCGAGCGCGCCCAGCCACCGCCGGCGCCGAGCACATCGCCGTAGGAGAAGCCGCCACAGCCGACAAGCCCTTTCATCTCATCGAGCGTGACGCGGCCGGCGAGAATGTCGCTCATGTGCACGTCGACCGCTTCAAAGCCGGCGCGATCGAACGCTGCCGCCATCTCGACGTGTCCGTTGACGCCCTGCTCGCGCAGGATCGCCACCCGCGGGCGCACGCCGGTCTGGATGAACGGAGCCGCGACATCTTCATCGACATCGAATGAGAGGTTGGCGGAGAGGCCGGGATCACGCGGGTTGAGCAGCGCGTCGAATTCGCTCTTGGCGGCGTCCGGATTGTCGCGCAGCGCCTGCAGGCGGTAGCTGGTCTCCGACCAGGTGCGCTGCGTCGCCGTACGGGTTGTTTCGAGCAGCGGCTCCTCGAACAGCGTCACGCGCACCTGATCGTCGTAGCGCGGCCTGGCGATGACGCCACAGGTCTCGAGTCCGGCGGCTGCCAGCTGCGCCAGCACGAACTCGGTGTCCTCGCGGTTGACCTGAATCACCGCGCCCAGCTCCTCGGCGAAGAGCGCATCGACTGCACCGACGCTATCGTCGATCAGCCAGTCGAGCTTGATCTCGAGCCCGCCGCGACCGGCAAAGGCCATCTCCAGCAGCGTCACCAGCAGACCGCCGTCGCTGCGGTCGTGATAGGCGAGCAACTTGCCGTCGGCGTTGAGCCCCTGAATGACCTGGAAGAAAGCGACGAGATCCTCGGCATCGTCGAGATCCGGGCAGACGTTGCCGACCTGACCATAGACCTGGGCCAGTGCAGACCCACCGAGGCGGTTCTGGCCACGGCCGAGGTCGATCAGGATCAGGTCGCTCTCGTCCTGGTCGAGCCGAAGCTGCGGCGTCAGCGTCTTCATCGCGTCGGTCACCGGTGCGAAGCCGGTGATATCGAGCGTCAGCGGCGCGGTGACGCTCTTCGTGACGTCGTCACCGGGCTCACCTTCAGACCATGCCGTGCGCATGGACATCGAGTCCTTGCCCACCGGCACGGCGATGCCAAGCGCCGGGCAAAGCTCCATGCCGACGGCGTGAACGGCGTCGAAGAGCGCCTGATTCTCGCCGACATGATCGGCCGCGCTCATCCAGTTGGCGGAGAGCTTGATGTCGCTGAGCTGGGCGATGGGGGCAGCGGCCAGGTTGGTGATCGCCTCCGCCACTGCCAGACGCGCGCTCGCAGCCGGATCGATCAGCGCCACCGGCGGACGCTCGCCCATGGCCATCGCCTCGCCTGCGTGGGTGTCGAAGCTCGCCGTGGTCACGGCGCAGTCGGCCACCGGCACCTGCCAGGGGCCAACCATCTGATCGCGCGCCACCTGGCCTGTGATCGAACGGTCGCCGATGGTGATCAAGAAGCTCTTGGAAGCCACCGTCGGCAGCTTCAGCACGCGATCCAGCGCCTCGCGCAAGTCGAGGTTATCGAGACCGAGGCCGGGCAGATTGAGGGTGTGGCGCTCGAAGCTGCGCTGCATCTTCGGCGGCTTGCCGAACAGCACGCTCATCGGCAGATCGACCGGATCGGCCTCGAACTGACCATCGCGCACCGCCAGATGGTGTGCCTCGGTTGCCTCGCCGACCACGGCATAGGGGCAGCGCTCGCGCTGGCAAATGGCATCGAAGACCGCGAGCTGCTCGGGCGAGACCGCCAGCACGTAGCGTTCCTGGGCCTCGTTGCACCAGATCTCGAGCGGGCTCATGCCGGGTTCGGCGTTGGGCACCGCGCGCAGATCGAAAAGACCGCCGCGGCCGCCATCCTTGACCAGTTCCGGCAGAGCGTTGGAGAGACCGCCGGCGCCGACATCGTGAATGAAGGCGATCGGGTTGGCGTCATCGAGCGCCCAGCAGCGGTCGATCACTTCCTGGGCACGTCGCTCGATTTCCGGGTTATCGCGCTGAACGGAGGCGAAGTCGAGGTCCTCGCTGGAAGCACCGGAAGCCATCGAGGATGCCGCGCCGCCCCCGAGACCGATCAGCATCGCCGGGCCACCCATCACGATCAGCTTGGCGCCGACCGGGATCTCGCCCTTCTGCACGTGACCATCGCGGACGTTGCCGTAGCCACCGGCAAGCATCACCGGTTTGTGATAGCCGCGGCGCTCGATGCCGTCCGCGCCCACGGCATCGAGCTCGAAGGTGCGGAAGAAGCCGTTGAGGTTGGGACGTCCGAACTCGTTATTGAACGCCGCGCCGCCAATCGGCCCCTCGAGCATGATCTCGAGCGCCGACTGAATGCGCTCCGGCTTGCCGTAGTCAAACGCTTCCCACGGCTGCACGAACTCGGGAATTCGCAGGTTGGAGACGGTAAAACCGGTCAGGCCGGCCTTCGGCTTGCCGCCGCGACCGGTGGCGCCCTCGTCGCGGATCTCGCCGCCGGCGCCGGTTGCCGCACCGGGGTGCGGAGCGATCGCGGTCGGGTGATTGTGCGTCTCCACCTTCATCAGAATGTGGATCGGCTCCTCGGTCGCGCCGTAGACCTGGCTATCCGGTGCCGGGAAGAAGCGGCCGGCCGTCGCGCCTTCGATGATCGCCGCGTTGTCGCTGTAGGCCGAAAGCACCTTGTCGCTCGACTGCTCGAAGGTGTTCTTGATCATCTTGAACAGCGAGTGAGTCTGCGCCTCGCCGTCGATGACCCAGTCGGCATTGAAGATTTTGTGGCGGCAGTGTTCGGAGTTGGCCTGGGCGAACATCATCAGTTCGACGTCGGTCGGGTTACGCCCCAGTTGCGCAAAGGCATCGACCAGATAGTCGATTTCGTCCTCGGCGAGTGCCAGGCCCAGCTCGCGATTGGCCTCCGCCAGCGCCGGGCGGCCGCCGGCGAGCACGTCGACCGTCGACAGCGGCGTCGGTGCGTGATGAGAGAACAGCTTGGCGGCGTCGCTTGCATCGAACAGCACCGTCTCGGTCATACGGTCGTGCAGGCAGGCGACCGCCGCCTGAAAGCCTTCGGCTTCCGGAACGGTCTTGAACCCGACGCGATAGGCGATACCGCGCTCGACGCGTTCGATCGCATCGAGGCCGCAGTTATGCAGGATATCGGTTGCCTTGGAAGACCACGGCGAGATGGTGCCGATGCGCGGTACGACCAGCACCAGCTGCCCTTCGCCTGCCGAACCGTAGCCCGCAGCCGAATGCTCGCCGGCGACGTTCTCGACACCGTAGTCGAGCAGGGCCTCGAGACGCGCCGTCGTGGCCTCGTCAAGCGCCTGCGGATGATCGATGAAGTGGACGTAGTGTGCCGAGAGCGACTCGACTTCGGGCACCGCGGCACGCAGCTCCGCGAGCAGTTTGGCGTGGCGGAATGCAGATAGCGCGGGAGCGCCTTGCAATTCGAGCATGGCGAAGAAAGCCTCCAGGAAGGTCGAGGATCGCGGTGGTGTTGTGGCGAAACAGGCCAGCGATGCCGGAATCAGGGCGCCATGATACTGGAAAGCGACGGCGCTCGCTAAGCCGTCCGGCCAGTTACGGTGGGTGACACTGAAACGCCGTGCGGCTAAGGTGAGCGCTTCCGCCGCCACCGGTTCACCGGATGCCCAATCTACTGACGCACCTGCGCGTCGTGTTGATGGCGCTGCTGGCCTTGGCGACGCTCGTCTGTCCCGCCGAGCTTCCCAAGCCGTTCGGCAACGGCCTAGACCCGATCCGCAAACGCGATTTCCTGCAGGTCGCAACCCGCACCGGCCCCATTACCTTCTATGAAGGCGCGCACGGGCCGACCGGGTTCGAATACGAGTTGATGCGCCGCTTCGCTCACTCGCTCGGCGTCAGCCTGGCGGTGAAGAACGAAACGCGCATCGACGACGTGTTCGATGACGTGCGTCGTGGCGATGCCGACATGGGTGCGGCAGCGCTGGCCATGGATCTGGAGCGTCCCGGCATCCGCTACAGTCGGCCGATACTCGAGCTGCAGCCGCTGGTCGTCTATCGCCGCGGCTTGCCGCCGGTGCGCACCCTGGACGACCTGGTGGGGCTTCGCATCGGCGTGATCCAGGGTTCAGGCAATGCCGATGCGCTGAGGGTCCAGCAGCAGTCGGTCCCGGGGCTGGGCTGGCGCGAAGCGGGCGGCCTGACCATCGCCGATCTGCTGGAGATGGTGGAACGCGACGACCTGGATGCGGCGGTCGTCTATACCCACCAGTTCAAGCTCAATCGCCTGTTCTTCCCCAACGTCGAACGCGGCTTCGCGCTCGGCCAGCCGTTCAGTCTGAGCTGGGCCTTCGCGGCGAATACGCCGACCGACCTGCTGAGCGCCGCCAACGCCTTCATCGACGATCAGCGCGCCAGCGGCGAGCTGGATACGCTGGTCGGGCGCTACTTCGGCCACGACGACTATCTCGAATACGTGGGCGCACGGCTTTTCATCCATCACGTCGGCACCCGGCTGCCGCGCTTCGTGCCCTACTTCAAGACGGCCGCTCGCGACACCGGCTTCGACTGGCGGCTGCTGGCGGCGCTCGGCTATCAGGAGTCGCACTGGGAGGCCGATGCGACCTCGCCGACCGGCGTTCGGGGCTTGATGATGCTGACCCGCCCGACCGCCAACGAGATCGGTATCGACAACCGACTCGACCCGCGCCAGAGCGTCGAGGGCGGCGCGCGCTACCTGCAGCACGTTAAGCAGCGGCTCGACAATGCGATTCCCGAGCCCGATCGCACATGGATGGCACTGGCTGCCTACAATGTCGGGCTGGGCCATCTTTACGATGCCCAGGAGATCGCCAAGCTGCGCGGCAAGAATCCCGACCGGTGGGCCGACGTCCGCGAAGCGCTGCCATTACTGCAGCAAAAGGCTTGGTATTCGCAGGTTCGACATGGTTACGCTCGGGGCGGAGAACCCGTAATCTACGTACGCAATATCCGACGTTATTACGAGATATTGAAGTACGTGAATCGCAGTCAGCAGCAGTTCGATCAACTGGGTGAACGCGCCCTGGATGACGAGGATGTAAGCCCGCTCGAGATCGTGGCACCTCTACTCTAGGACCGGCACATCACTCCGGGCCGGTACATCACTCCAGGCCGGTACATCGAGACGAGAGACGCGACTGACGACTGCGGCGATTGGCGAGAGACCGTTCCTTTTCGCGTCCTGCTCGGGAGAAAGATGCGCTTATGCCAGCGGTAGTGCCCCGGTCAGTGCTTTATCTGGCGCTCCCGGTGCTGTTGTTCGCTGCCTGGGCGGGGGGCGAACTCGACCAGCGCGGGATTCTGCTGCCGCTGGTAGCCGTGCTCTGGCTCGGCCAGCTTGCCGCTGACCGTGGCTATCGCCGCGCCAGTCGCTGGCTGCTGATTCCCGTTGGCCTGGCGACGCTGGCGATTGCCGCGACCTATCTCCTGGCCGAGAACTGGCTGAGCGTCGCGGCGCTGCAGCACTGGCTCGATCGCCTGCCCGGCTACTGGCCGCTGTTCAGCGCACGCCCACCGGTTCTCGCGGTCTGCGTCGTCTTCGGCCTGACCCTCAATGTGCTGCTGCTCTCGCGGCTCGGTCTCGGCTCGCCGATGCTGCTGTTGCTGGCCGCCCTCTGTTTGAGCTGGCTGACGCTGCGTTCGCTGACGCCGACGCCGCTCAATGCTTCCAGTCGAGTCGGCGAGCCCCTGGCAGTCGTCACGGCGCTGTGGTTGCTCTGGCTCTCCCAGACACTCGCGCTACTGCCTGTACTGCGCCGCTACTGGCAGCGCATCCTGCCGCCATTGACCGTCGGCGGGCTGATCGCGCTGCTGGCGATGATCAGCTGGCACGAGCAGCGCGAGAGCGATAATCAGCGCCTCTACCGTCTGACGGTCAGTGATGGCGACAACATCGCCACCCTGCTGGCAAGCGAGACGGCGGCCCACCTCAAGGCGATGCGCCGCTTCACCAGCTTCTGGAACATGCTCGGCCATACACCGAGCCGAGCGGAGTGGGAGCAGCAGGCGAAGCGCTACCACGACGATTTCGGTTATTTCCGCAATATCGCCTACATCGATCCTCAGGGCACGGTGATTCGCGTCTATCCGCTGCGCGGTAATCGCTCGGTGCTCGGCATCAATCTCTACGCGAGCGGCTCACCGGCCCAGGCGGCGCTCGATCGGCCGCTGGTCTACGGCATCGAGGGGCAGACTGGTATCGTCGATTTTCTCCAGGGCGGCCGCGGCGTCATCAGCTACCTGCCGGTAAGGGATACCATCGATGGCACGATCCGCGGCGCGGTCGGCATGGTGGTCAGCGTCGACAGGCTGCTCAACACGCTGCTGGCGCAGAGCGACAATCAGAACCGCGCCGTCACGCTATCCGGTAACGGTCAAATCTATTTTCACTACGGCCCGCTGGGCAGCCTCGCCGACTGGCACTATCAAAAGATGGTCGCTCTCGGGACCGACGAGACCATGCTCAGCGTCCAGCCCACGCTCGAGTGGTTGCTGATTCAGCGCGAGCGACTGCCGGAAGTCACACTGATATTCGGGCTGCTGCTCGCCTATCTACTGCACATGGTGCTCTACATCTATCGCCGACTGGCACAGCAGCACCAGCTGGCAAGCCAGGCCAACGATTCGCTGCGCGAAGAGATGGACAAGCGCGAGCGGCTACAGCGAGAAATCGAGTGGCTCGCCCGCCACGACGAGCTGACGCAGTTGCCCAATCGGCGTCAGCTGCTGCGCTGGATCGATGCTCGCCAGATGCAGCTGCCGATGGCGCTCATGATCTGCGATATCGATCACTTCAAGAGCGTCAACGACCACTTCGGCCATCCCGAAGGGGATCGCTACCTCAAGACCCTGGCAGACCGCTGCCGAGTACCGGTCGAGCAGGCAGGCGGCCTGTTCGCCCGCTACGGCGGCGAAGAGTTCGTCGCCTGCCTGCCGACCTGCAGCCGCGAGCAGGCATTGGCAGTGGCCGAAGCGCTGCGAAAGACGGTTCAGGAGAGCGGGTTGATCCTGTTCAGCGGCGAGCCGGTGACGCTCAGTATCGGCGTCAGCGTGACCGAATCGCCCCCGCTGGAGCGAGACCGCCTGTTCCAGGCTGCCGACGAGGCGCTCTATCGTGCGAAGCAGCGTGGCCGCAACCGAATCGTCGAAGCGAACGCCCACGAGAAGTGATCTGCGGCCCGGCCAACCCTCAGGCGTCGGGCGCTTGACGACGCTCGCGGAAGAACTCGCGCAGCAGGCGTTTCGCCGGGGTTGCCAGTACGCCGCCGGCGACGTCGATCCGATGATTGAACCACGGTTGGGCAAACAGATTGGCACGAGACTCCACCATGCCGCCCTTGGGCTCGCTGGCAGCGTAGACCAGCCGCGCGATGCGAGCGTGAATCATCGCCCCAGTACACATCATGCAGGGTTCCAGCGTCACGAATAGCGTGCAGCGGTCGAGCCGGTAATTACCGAGCGTGGCGGACGCCGCGCGCAGGGCCTGTATTTCCGCGTGCGCTGTAGGGTCGTGGCCCGCGATCGGACAGTTGTAGCCGGCGCCGATGACCTCGCCGTCGGCATCGACCACGACAGCCCCGACCGGCACCTCACCGGACGCCGCGGCCAGCCGCGCCTGCTCCAGCGCCCGATGCATGTAGAATTCGTCACCGCGTATCATAGAAACCATCGCCATCGTTCATGTTCGCTCACGGACTCGGGGAAGCGGCGTGTCGGGCGGCGACTGGCTACCGCAGCCATCCATGCAGTGAGATCCCAGAAGGATACAGGAATGCCCCAACCTCTTGACGACCTCGTCACGCTTCTTTCGCTCGAGGCGCTGGAAGAAAATCTGTTTCGCGGTCAAAGCCAGGATCTCGGCCTGCCGCAGCTCTTCGGCGGCCAGGCGCTGGGGCAGGCCGCCGCCGCCGCGACGCGCACGGTGCCGGAAGATCGGCTGCTGCACTCGCTGCACGGCTACTTTCTGCGTCGCGGCGACGCGCAAAAGCCGGTGATTTACTCGGTCGACCGCGTCCGTGATGGCGGGAGTTTCACTACCCGGCGCGTGACCGCGATCCAGAATGGCAAGCCGATCTTCTTCTGCAGTGCCTCCTTCCAGGGCCATGAGCATGGTCTGCATCATCAGCCGACGGCACCGCCGGTGGCGACACCGGAAGCCCTCCTCGCCGAGGGCAAGGCGGTGCACCGGCGCTTTCGCGGCCATCCGGTGGAATTCATCACCGTCGAGGAGCATCACGGCCTGCCACCGTCACGCATGATCTGGTTTCGGATGCACGGAGACTGCCCGACCGCCCCCTCCCTGCATCGCTACCTGCTCGCCTACAGTTCCGACTTCAATCTGCTGCTGACGGCACTGCTGCCTCACGACGTCGAGTTCGGTGACCCGCGCCTGCGCATCGCGAGTCTCGACCATGCGCTGTGGATTCATCAGGACCCGCGCCTGGACGAGTGGCTGCTCTACGTCATCGAAAGCCCCTGGGCCGGCGGCGCACGCGGTTTCGCCCGCGGCAGCTTCTACGACCGCGACGGCCGATTGATCGCCTCCACCGCGCAGGAGGGACTGATGCGGATGGTGCCGGAAGACTGAGCCGGGCTCCCGGCTCCCGGCTCGTCGCTCGTCGCTCGTCGCTCGTCGCTCGTCGCTCGTCGCTCGTCGCTCGTCGCTTAAGAATACTTTTGCGACAAATAACCACATTAACCATGTGGTTATTCGGGCGTAGTCTGACGGTGTTGCCGCGCTGCAGAGACAGCCTCGGCAAGCCTTTTCAGCACCGCCCGGTGCAGGATCGTCAGGGGAACGCCGTCATGAAATCACGCTATCGTCTACTCGGCTCGGTCAGTCTGGCTCTGGCCGCTTCATTCACTGCCACCAGCGCGCTGGCCTACGGTGCGGGCGACTGGTTCACCCATTTCGGCGTCGCCAAGGTCTCGCCGAAGAGCGACAACGGCCACTTCGATGGCCTGGACATGGATGTCGATGTCGAGGACAAGACCGGTTTCGCCTTTACGCTCGGGTATCGCTTTCTCGACCATTGGGGCGTCGAACTGCTGGCGGCCGAGCCGTTCGAGCACGATATCAATCTCAACGGCGACGAGCTGGCTTCCACCAAGCACCTGCCGCCGACGCTCACGCTGCAGTACTACCCGCTTGGCGGCACCGATGCCTGGGTCCAGCCCTACCTCGGTGCCGGACTGAATTACACCCATTTCTCGGACGAAGAACTCGACGTCGGTAGCCTCGATCTCGATGACTCCTGGGGCGCCGCCGGTCAGTTGGGCGTGGACCTGCTGGTCGACGACCACTGGTCGCTCAACGCCGCGGCCTGGTATCTCGACATCGACTCGGACGCCACCGCGACCGTTGGCGGGCAAGACTACGACACCACCGTACATATCGATCCCTGGGTCGTGATGGCCGGCGTGGGCTACCGGTTCTGACATCGAAGGCTCTGATACCCGCGCGCCTGCCCTTCGTATTGGCATCACCCATCACTTGTGCTGTTGGCCACCGCCCGGTGGCCTTTTTTGTGGCCTGCCATCCCTGGCGGCCAACCTGCGGGCCGCCTACAGCGTCAAAAACCGCTCCCGGCGGTTTTTTGTGGCCTACCATCCTTGGCGGCCACCCCGCGGGCCG
>NZ_BMZI01000003.1:459200-526509 GCF_014652715.1 Salinicola rhizosphaerae
CGGCCAATGAGATTATTCGCAGCCTAACTTTCATCGATATCCGATTTTTCCCGTGAGTGCTCGCATTCACGGGTTTCGTCCGTTTATGACTCGAATTCCTGTCGATCACTGGCTACTGGCATTGAGAACCGTGCTCGCCGTCTGGCTGGCGCTTTATCTCTCGTTGCGTCTGGACCTCTATCAGCCAGCGTGGGCACTGCTGGCGGTGATGATCGTGACGTTGCAGCCGGTCATGTTCACGGGCGGCACGCCGCCGATCGGCATCATCATCGGCCGCAGCATCGCGCGGCTGTTCGGCACCCTGTTCGGCGCCATCGTCGGGCTGGTGCTGATCGCGCTGTTCGGTCAGCAGCCGATGCTCTATCTGCTGTTCGCCGGTGCCTGGCTCGCCTTCTGCCTCTACTGGGTCATGCTCGAGCAGGACGAGCATCTCGGCTACGTAATGATGCTCAGCGGCTACACCGCCACGCTGGTTTCGCTGACCGCCATCGGCACCGGTGTCGACGACATCTGGTCGGTCGCGCAGGGGCGCTTCAGCGAGACTGCACTGGGTATCGGCTGCGGGTTGCTGATGCATGTGGTGATCGCGCCGCGCTTCGGCAGCCGAGCGCTGCCCACGGCGCTCTCCGGCTTTCTCTCCAAGGCAGCGACCGAAGCGCTGGCATCGCTCGAGATGCCGCGCCCACGCACCACGCGGGATGCCGAACTCAAGTCGCTGCTGCAGGCGTATCAGCAGTTCGAGAAGCTTCGCGGACTCACGCGCCTGGAGACGCGCCGGCTGAGCCACTTCATTCCGGCACTGGATCGTTTCGCCAGCGACAGCCTCGCGCTGATCACGGCCGTGCGCGAGCTAGAGACGGCGCTCGACTATCTGCGGGCCTGCGATGACGGCGAGATCTGGCTAAACCGGCTCCGCGAGCAGGCCATTCCACTGTTGAAAGCGATCGAGAACGAGCCGGACGGCCAGCCCAGCGAGCGCTTGCTGCTGGCCGATTTCGAGTGGGACGAAGCGGCCGTGCCGGCGCGCTCGCGCGCACGCGCAGAGCTGGTGCGCCAGCGTCTGGGCGAGGTGATGGGCCTGCTTCAGCATGGGCGCCGCCTGCGCCATGCGCTCAATGATCCCGCCTCCTCCCGCATCAAGTCATTGCCGCGCGAGCGCCGTTCACGCAGCACGCACAACGAACATTTCGTCGCGCGCTACAACGCATTTCGCGTCTTCATCGGCTTCGAGCTGCTCGGCCAGTTCTGGATTCACAGCGGCTGGCACTCCGGTTATCTCGCGATGATGCTGCTCGGCGTCTTCACCATGCTGTTCGCCAAGGCGCCCAATCCGGCCGCGGTGGTCTATCAATTCATGTGGGGCACGATCGCGGCGGTCCTGCTGGGCGGCGTGCTGCTGTTTCTGATCATGCCGATGATCAGCGGCTTCTGGCTACTGGCCATCGCCATTGGGATACCGGTCGCCATCGGCACGCTGATGACGCCACATCCACGCTGGTCGCTGATCGGGCTCGCCGGCGCGATCACGCTGATGACGCTGCTCAACCTGCACTCGACCTACAATTTCGCGCCGACCAGCTATATCAATGGCGGTCTGGCCTCGATTCTGGGCACGATCGTGACCATGATCGTCTATTCGCTGCTGCGTCAGCGCTCGGCCGGGGAACGTCTCCAGACGCTGATGGCCTCCTACTGGCGCGGCCTGAGCCGGCTGATGCGAGAGCGATCCCTGCCCAATCGTGCACGTCTGGAGAGCCGTCTCTATGATCGTCTCGGCCGATTGGTCACCCTCGGAGGCAGCGACCGGGCACTGCGTGAAGCCGTCGATCTGCACGCCATGGCGCTCTGCGTCTGGCGCATTCGCCGCCTCCGGGATAGCCTCGGCGATCATCGCGCCGGCATCGAGGCCTGGCTTGCCGACATCGGCACACGGCTCGTCGCCCGCGAGCGCCACGACCCCGATAACTGGCGGCGACTCGCCGACGAGGGCATCCTCTGGGTCGAGCGCCTTTACGACGAAACCCGGCTGCCGATCGCCAGCATCGGCGAGATGGCCATGCTGAGCCATCTGATGCGTTCGGCCCCCGGCATCGAGCTGGAGAGCGGCGGACAAGCGAACGATGCCGAGACGAATGCCACCAAGGGAGCGCCCAGGCATGCTGGCTGAATGGTCCTTTCTGGGATTTCTGATCCCGCCGCTGGCGGTCCCGGTGCTGATCGCGCTCGGCCTCTATCTGCTGCTGCGCCGACTCTTCGTGCGTCTGCGGCTCTATCACTGGTTCTGGCAGCCGGTGTTGCTGGATATCGCCATTTACGCACTGCTGCTCTGGGCCGTGCTGACGCTCACCGGCTCGCTGCCGATCGCCGGATAGCGCTCGTTGGAAAGGATTCGCAGGATGAGGAAACAGACTCGATGAACTGGACTACCGGAGCGCGCAAGACGATTCGTCTCGTGCTGACGCTGATCGTGGTGATCGCCGCGATTCTCGCCGTCGCCCAGATCTGGAATCACTACATGCACGATCCCTGGACGCGAGACGGCCGCATTCGCGCCGATGTCGTCAATCTCGGCACCGATGTCGCCGGTCTCGTCGACGAACTCGACGTGCATGACAACCAGCTCGTACAGAAAGGCGATGTGCTCTTCACCATCGACAAGGCGCGCTATCAGCTCGCGCTCGACGAAGCGAAGGCCAATCTCAATCAGCTCGAACAGGATCGCGACGAGGCCCGCGCCGCCAACAACCGCCGTCAGCGACTGCACAATAACGTCATCTCCCAGGAAACCAAGGACAACGCCCGGTTTGCACTGAGCTCCGCCGAGGCTGCAGTGCAGAAAGCGAAAGTGGAAGTCAATCAGGCCGCACTCGACCTCGAGCGCGCCACCGTTCGCGCCCCGGTCGACGGCTACGTCACCAACCTGCTGCTGCGGCCGGGCCAGTACGTCACGGTCGGCACCGATGCAATGACGCTGGTCGATGCCGAAAGCTTCTATGCACTCGGCTACTTCGAGGAGACCAAGCTCGACAGTATCGACATCGGCGCACCGGTGCGCGTCCAGCTGCTCTCGAGCGACAAGCCGATCTGGGGCCATGTCGACAGCTTCGCCCGTGGTATCAGCGACAACAGTCTGGCAAGCCAGGGCAACGGCCTTGCCTCGGTCAACGCGTCGTTCGACTGGGTGCGTCTGTCACAGCGCATCCCGGTGCGTATCGCGTTGGATGACATCCCGCAAGGCACCAAGCTCTCTGCCGGTCTGACCGCAACGATCTATCTCGACGGTCATCGCGAAGCCGAAGAGGATGCGCCGGACTGGAAAACCGCGCTGCGGCGCTGGTGGGAAGGACTGATCAGCATCTGAGCATGGCGAGCGACGAGCGAGACGGCGCCGGTAGCGGGGCGCTGACAGCAGTGACGAGCGACGAGCGACGAGCTTCGAGGCAGCATTCTGACTCGTCGCTCAACGTCATGGGGCGCCAGAACAGGGCGCCAGAACAGGACGGCCGGATATCCCGCCGCCCTTCGTGCATAGATCGCTTCTGATGCCGCGAGACAGCGCGTGTTACCGCAACGCCGCGCAAGCCTTGGCGATTCGCCGACACGCCTCCATCAGCCGTTCGGTATCGGTCGCGAACGAGATGCGGAAATGCCCGCCCAGCCCGAAGGCGGTGCCAGGCACGACGGCGACCTGCGCCGATTCGAGCAGATATTGGGCCAGTTCCTGATCGCTGGTGAGCGTCTCGCCATCCGGTGTCTTTTTCCCCAACAGCGCTTCGCAGTTGGGAAAGAGATAGAACGCCCCTTCCGGCAGACGGCAATCAAGTCCATCGACGGCGTTCAGCGCTGCCAGACAGCGGTCGCGGCGTTCGGCGAAGATGGCGTTACGCGCCTTGATGTCATCCAGCGGCAGTGACAGCGCCGTTACCGCCGCCGCCTGCGAGACGGAAGCCGGGTTGGAAGTGGTCTGCGACTGCATCACCGCCATCGCCTTGATCAGATCTCGCGGCCCTGCACCGAAGCCGATCCGCCAGCCGGTCATGGCATGCCCCTTCGACACGCCGTTGATCGTCAGCGTGCGCGCCTTGAGCGCCGGCTCTACCTCGGCGAGCGTGCAGAACTCGAAGTCATCGAAGACCAGGTATTCGTAGATATCGTCGCACAGCACGAATACATCCGGATATGCCAGCAGCACGTCGGCCAGCCCGCGAAGTTCGGCGCGGGTATAGCCCGCGCCGGTCGGGTTGCCCGGCGAATTGAGAATCAGCACCCGCGTGTGCGGCGTAATCGCCGCTTCGAGCTGCGCGGGCGTCAGCTTGAAGCCCTGCTCCGCCGGGCAGGCCAGCGCCACCGGCGTGCCGCCGGCGAGACGCACCATATCCGGGTAGGAAACCCAGTGCGGCGCGGCAAAAATGATCTCGTCGCCGGGATCGACCAGCGCCATCAGCGCATTAAAGATCACCTGCTTGCCACCCGCGCCAACGCTGATCTCGTCGGTCGCGTAATCGAGTCCGCTGTCGCGCTTGAACTTGTCGACGATCGCCTGTTTCAGCGCCGGGGTGCCATCGACATCGGTATAGCGCGTCGCGCCGTCATCGAGCGCCGTCTTGGCCGCGTCGCGAATGGCCGCGGGCGTATCGAAATCCGGCTCTCCCTGGGAGAGCGAGATGACATCGATGCCATCGCGACGCATGGCGCCGGCACGGCGGCTGATCTCGATGGAAGCGGAGGGTTGAACCACGGAAAGCCGTTGGGCCAGTCGCGTCATGATGTTGTTCCCTGAAAATTCAGCTTGAGATTGGAGACATTGGCCAGTGAGCCTTCAGCGAGCGTCGACTAGGTCCGCCATCGGCCGGATAGCGACGCCGGCATTCTCCAGGCGCCGACGCAGCGTTGCCGCCATCTCGACCGCACCCGGCGTATCGCCGTGAACGCAGACACTGTCGATGGCGAGTGGAATCCGTTGACCGGAGACCGTGGTCACCGCCTGCTCCTCGAGCATTCTCAGCACCCGATCGGCCGCGACCTCGGGGTCATGAATCACCGCGCCGGGCAGCTTGCGCGAGAGCAGATTGCCGTTGTCGGCGTAGGCGCGATCGGCGAAGACCTCGTTGCCGACCTTCAATCCCATCTCGCCAGCCGTCAGCGAAGTCTGCATGCCGGGCATGGCAAGATGAACCAGGCTCGGATCAACGGCGAGTATGGCGCGAGATACGGCGAGTGCCAGCTCCCGATCCTCGGCCGCCATGTTGCCGAGCGCGCCATGCGTCTTGACGTGCCGAATGGGGTGACCGATGACCTCAGCCATCGTCTTGATGGCACCAATCTGGTAGATCAGCTGCTTCTCCAGATCCGCAGGACTCTCCCCCTCCAGGCGGCGGCGGCCGAACCCGACCAGATCCATGAAACTGGGATGCGCGCCGACCTGGACCCCGCGTTCGCGCGCGAGACTTAACGTCTCGTGCATCACCATCGGGTCGCCGGCGTGAAAGCCGCAGGCGATGTTGGCCGTGGTGACGATGTCGAGCATGGCCCGGTCGTCCCCCATCTTCCACGCGGCGAAACTTTCGCCCATGTCGCAGTTGAGATCCACGCTGAGACTCACGGTACCTCCTGAGAAATGCTATCTGAGCAGTGCTATCTGAGCAGTGCTATCGATGAATTGTTGTTGGTTGATGACGATTGTGCGATTCACGAACGCCGCTCGCCAGCGGGTATCGAACCGTCGCCCACCATGGTATACCAATAGTATGCACAAACGCAGAGGCATGTAAGAGCCGCTGCTGCTCGACGGCCGCTCGACGCCAGGCGTTGGCCCGCGCCGATCATGAGCTGCGCGATGCCCTCTTCGATAACAACGACACTGCAAGGAATCCGCTTTGCCAGATTTTACCTGCCTGATTGCCCAGCCGATTCATCAGGACGGCATGACCGCACTCCACGATGCCGGCATTCACACGATCGAGGCGCCCGCCCCGGACCCGGCGACCCTCGCCTCGCTGCTCGACGACGTCGATGCATTGATCGTGCGCAGCGCCGCCGTCACTCGCGAGATGCTGACACGCGCCCCAAAGCTGAAAGTCATCGGCGTCCACGGGGTCGGTGTCAACGCCATCGATCTCGAAGCCGCAACGGCGCATGGCGTCATCGTTGCCAATACGCCGGGCAGCAATGCCCAGGCGGTCGCCGAACAGGCCATCGCCTTGATGTTCGCCTGCGCCAGGCGTGTTCCGCTGGCCGATCGCACCGTTCGCGAAGGCGATTTCTTCGCCTTCAAATACGGCGTGCCGATGATCGAGCTGGCCGGGCAGACCTTCGGGGTCATCGGCTTCGGTAATATCGGCCAGCGCGCCGCACGGATGGCCCAGGGGTTGGGAATGCGGACCATCGCCTACTCACCCAACGCACCGGACGCGCGTTTTGCCGAGCTCGGCGTCGAGCGGGCCGACACGCTCGATACTCTGCTGGCGGATGCCGACGTGGTCTCGGTACACGTGGGATTGAACGAGCGCACGCATCATCTGATCGGTCGCCGCGAGCTCGAGCGGATGAAGCCCGACGCCATCCTCCTCAACACGGGTCGCGGCGGCACGATCGACGAAAGCGCCCTGGCCGAGACGCTCGCCGCCGGTCATCTGGCCGGTGCCGGACTCGACGTCTTCGCCGTCGAGCCGATGCCTTATGACCACCCGCTTCTTCAGCTCGATAACGTCGTCGTATCGCCGCACAATGGCGGCTCCACGGCGGCCAGCATGTCACGCACGGCGCGCGCTGCGGCGCAGAACATCATCGATATCCATCGCGGCCAGCGCCCCGCCCATATTGTCAATGACCGAGTCCATGCCGACGCGGTATCCCATCATCAGAAGGAGACGTCATGACGCCCGACGCCATCGATCTCACGCTGATCGAAACGCTGTTCTCCCGCCTGGCCGAACCCGACTCGGATCAGGTCGGTATCACCCGCGACGCCTACGGCCCGGGCGAGCAGCGCGCACATGAACTGTTCCTCGAGACCGCCCGTGAACTCGGCCTGGAGATAGAGCGGGACGCCGCCGGCAACCACTTCGCCATCTGTCCGGGCGGCGATCGTGCCCTGCCCGCCTGGGTGATCGGCTCTCATCTCGATTCCGTTCCTCAGGGCGGCAACTACGACGGCGCCGCCGGCGTCATCGCCGGGCTCGCGGCGGTCGCCGCCCTGCGCTCGCGCGGCATCACACCGGTGCGCGATATCATCGTCGCCGCCTTCCGCGCCGAAGAGAGCACCTGGTTTCCGGCCTCCTATCTCGGCAGTCGCAGCGCGCTTGGCCGACTCGATAGCGAGGAGCTGGCGCTTTTGCGTGCCGACAGCGGACGCACGCTCGCCGACCACATGCGCGACTGCGGCGGCGACCCGGAAGCAGTGGCGGCCGGTGACAACTGGCTCGGCCGGCGTACGCTTCACGGCATGCTCGAGCTGCACATCGAACAGGGCCCGACACTCGAGACCGAAGCCACGGCGCTCGGTATCGTCACCGGCATTGCCGGCAGCTTCCGCTACCGTCAGGCTCGCTGCTTCGGCGAGTGGGGACACTCGGGTGCGGTGGCCAAGCCCTATCGTCACGATGCGTTGATGGCATTCTCGGAAGTCGCCATGGCGCTGGAAGCGCGTTGGGAAGCACTGGAGCAGGCGGGCAGACGCGCGACCGTCACCGTTGGCCAGATCGCGACACCACCCGAGCAGCACGCCTTCAGCAAGATTCCCGGCGAGGTTGGTTTCTGCCTCGACGTACGCAGCGAAGAGCCAGCGACGCTCAAAGAGCTCGAGGAAGCGCTATTCGAGATCACCGATCGGGTCGCCAAAAAGCGCGGTGTCCGCTTCGATCTCGGCCCGCGTAGCGCCAGTACGCCGGCGCCGATGGACCCGACGCTGACGGCGCGCTGCCAGGCCATCGCCAGTGAACTCAAGATCGCCCATCGGCGACTGCCTAGCGGCGCCGGTCATGATGCCGCCACCTTCGCCAACGCGGGCATTCCCACGCAGATGCTGTTCGTGCGCAATCAGCATGGCAGTCATAACCCGTTCGAGGCGATGCGCATCGAGGATTTCGTCGAGGGCGTGAGAGTCCTGGCGGCCCTGATTCAGGAGTAGGCTGGCCCAGGAGTAGACCGATCCAGGAGTAGACTGGTCCAGGGACAGGTTCCGGGAATCGGCCGTGGGTCAGATATGGGCCAAACGGTTGATGATGCTTTGCCGCACGTTGCCGATATGGGCCTCCATCGCCGCTCTGGCACCTTCGGTGTCGCGCGAGCGCAGGCGGTCGAGAATCGTCAGGTGTTCGCGACAGCCGGGCTCGAAGCGCTCCGGTACCTGAACCAGATCGAAGACGCGCGTCTTCAGCCGTAGATCGGCAACCATCCGCGCCAGTAGCTGATTGTCGGCAGCAACGGCGATACCGTTGTGCAGCGCATCGTCGACCCGATGCAGATGTTCGGAGGTGCGGGCTTCCGGTGGCGTTTCGAGCAGCGTCGTCACCTGCTGAGTCAGCACTTCGATCGCATCGAGATCCAGTCGGGTCGCGGCATGCCAGGCGGACTCACCCTCGAGCAGCGCGCGCACGCGCAGAATCTCCATGTATTCGTGCACCGATGGCGCCTTGACCGCGAGCTGGCCACGCGCCACCCGAACCGCGAAGCCCTCGTGCTCCAGCCGGGAAAGCGCCTCGCGCACTGGCGTGCGTGAGATATCGAGCGCCTCGGCGAGATTGCGCTCCTGCAGCAGCGTACCGGCCGGCAGTCGGCCAAGCTGAATCATTTCGAACAGCTGCTGGTACGCCTGCCCCGCCAGGCTCTGAATGCGGGTTCCCTGCAAGATTCGGTCGATGTCCAGCGTCTGCATCGCAACGATTCCCTGATCTTGTGTGATTGTCGTCTTCCAGCTTTGAATGATCGAGCTTCGAGTATACGTGACTCAGCCGCCGAGCCGGGCCAGATAGTCTCCAAATGCCTGCTGCCGCCCTCGCCAGAGCTGCTCGGCGTGACCGGCCTCGACCGGCTCGAAGCAGAGCGTATCGCCGGGCTTCATCTGTCCCAGGCGAGCCAGGTCGGCACGAATCACCGTGGCGATCTTGGGGTAGCCACCGGTGGTGCCGCGATCGTTCATGGCGATGATCGGCTGCCCGTCGCCCGGAATCTGCACGCTGCCGGTCATCAGCGCGTCGGAGACGATATTGTGCCCCTTCGCACTGGCCAGCGTCGGCCCGGTGAGACGGTAGCCCATGCGGTCGGCCAGCGTCGAGATGCGCCACTGCGCGGAGAAAAAGCGCGCCTGCTTGGCACGGGCAAAAAAGGCTGCCTGCGGGCCGAGCACCACACGGATCGGACGTTTCTCGCGCTGCGGCAGGTGCTGCTCTCCCACGAGTCCCGCCCGTTCGCGACCGAGATCGGCTGCGGCCAATGGCAAGCGGTCGCCGGCGAGCAGCGCCCGGCCCGCGAAGCCGCCGATGCCGGCGCGAGCGAGCGTCGAGACGCTGCCCAGAAACGGTTCGGCCGCAAAGCCGCCGCCAACCGCCAGATAAGCCCTGGCGCCGCTCAAGAGTCGTTTCACCTGCAGCACGTCGCCCACTTCCAGCGCCAGCGTGCGAAAGGCATCCACGGGCGCGTCGTTCAGCAGAACCTCGGCGTCCCCGGCGATGGCGACCACGCAGCCATCGCCCTCGACGACCAGACGCGGGCCCATCAGCGTGATCTCGAGCGCGCCGGTATCGGGCGCATTGCCAACCAGCGCATTGGCGAGCCCAAGGCTCAGAGCATCGAGCGCGCCCGAGGGCGGCACCCCGAGATGCCCCTGGCCGTGACGGCCGCCATCCTGCAGTGTGGTCATCATGCCGGGCGCCTCGACTCGCAGCGCGGCCGTCTCGATCGCAAGGTCGGTCATCGCACTCATTCGCACCACTCCCAATCCGGTCGCCAGGCGCAGTCCGATGCCAGACGCGCGAACTCGGCCTCGTCGATAGGCACGAAGCGCACGCTGTCGCCTGCTTCGATCAGCATCGGCGGGTCGCGTCGGGCATCGAAGGTCGCCAGCGGCGTCTGCCCCAGCAGATGCCAGCCGCTCGGCGCTTCCACCGAGGTGACCGCTGTCTGCTGGCCGCCAACGCTGATACTGCCAGCCGGCGTGCGGGTGCGCGGTGAATCGCGCCGCGGCGTGTGCAGACTCGTGTCGAGCCCGCCGAGATAGGCGAAGCCGGGCATGAAGCCGATCATGTAGACGCGATAATCCGGCGCGCTATGCAGCGCGATCAGTTCCTCGCGAGAGAGGCCGTGGCGCTGTCGAAAGTCATCGAAGTCGAGCCCGAATTCACCACCGTAGGCGACCGGCACTCGCCAGCGGCGCGCCCGTCGCCGTGTTGCCGTCAGCGTCGAGAGCAGGGCTTCGAGTCTGTCGATCAAGGTCGCCTGGGTGATCGAGACACTGTCGTACTCGATCGCCAACGAGCGGTAGGTCGGCACGATACCGGTCACGCCGTCGATACCCGCCTCGCGAACCGCATTCGCGGCGCAGTCGATCCAGCGATTGATCTCGAGATCGATTCGCTCGCCGCACTCGATCAGCACGCCCTGATCGGCCAGCGCGACGATGGTGTAGTCAGGTGTCATGTCGGCCTTATCCTCGAGCTTCGACGAGATCGGGCAACCAGGTCACGATCTGCGGAAATACCGCCAGCAGCAGGGTGAACGCCACCATGATCAAAAAGAATGGCGCAACGGCGCGCGCGATCCTGCCGATCTTCATGCCGGTGATGCCATTGATCACGAACAGATTGAAACCGACCGGCGGCGTGATCTGCGCCATCTCGACCACCAGCACCAGGAACACGCCGAACCAGATCGGATCGAAACCGGCCTGGGTGATCAGCGGCAGCGTGATCGGCAAGGTCATCACGATGATCGACATGCCCTCGAGCAGCATGCCGAGCACGACATAGAACACCAGCAGCATGGCGACCAGCGCCAGCGGTGACAGACCCAGCGCGCCGATGGTATCGGCGATCGTTCGCGGTACGTTGAGAAAGCCCATGGCGACCGATAAAAACATCGCCCCGACGATGATCAGGCCAATCATCGAGGTAATCTGAGCCGCCCCCATCAGCGCACTCCACAGGCTTTTCCAGCTAAGGCAACGCTGCAGGAGGCAGACGATCAGCGCGCCCAGCACGCCGACCGCGCCGGCCTCCGTCGGCGTCGCCATGCCGGTCAGCATGCTGCCGATCACGAACGCGATCAACACCGCCACCGGGCCGAGCTGGACCAACGCACGCAGATAGTCAGCCGCTTTCAGCCCCCGCTGTCGTGGTGGCAGTTCGCCCGGCCGCGATAGCGCATAAAGACCGAGATAGACCATGAACGCGAGCGCCAGCAAGAGCCCCGGCACGATGCCGGCGATGAACATCTTCAGGATCGAGACCTGCGCCAGCACGCCGTAGATGATCATGATCGTGCTCGGCGGAATCAAAAAGCCGAGCGTACCGGCACCGGCCAGCGAGCCAGCGGCGATGCGAGCGTCGTAGCCGCGCGCCATCAGTTCGCTGGAGGTGATCCGTCCGACCGTCGCGGTCGTGGCTGCCGAGGAACCGGAGATCGCCGCGAACAGCGTGCAGCCGAGAATATTGGTGTGCAGAAGACGCCCGGGAATGCGGTCGACCCAGGGTGCCAGGCCGTCGAACAGCAGTTGGGTCAGGCGGCTGCGGAAAAGCAGCTCGCCCATCAGGATGAACAGCGGCAGCGCCACCAGCTCGGCACTGGTGGTCGAATTCCACACGGTCTGCGCCAGCAGCTTCTCCACCGGCATGAAACCGCGAAAGCTCTCCAGCGAGAGAATACCGACGCCGGCGAGACCCAGTCCGACCCAGACCCCGCTGGCGAGCAGCGCCACCAGCAGGCCGAAGGCCGTTAGCATGATCGCAGTCATGATTCACCCTCCGTAGGGCCAGAAGCGGCGGCGCCATCGTCATCGGGCGTCGTCTCCAGCAGACTCGGCGCTGCGATCAGCGCCACTGCCCTGACCACGAGCGTCAGCGTGAAAATGGTGATCCCGAGTAGCATCAGCGCCCGCGGCACGATCAGCGGAATCTGCTGAGGTGTGCTCGAAACCGTGCCGTTGTGCCACGTCTGCAGGCAGAAACCGACGAACGCCGCCGTAAAGAAGACCGCAATGGCAGCGCCGATCAGCGTCGCCAGTAGATCCAGCCAGCGCACGGCAGCCGCCGGCAGATGCTCGCGCAGCAGCGTGATGCGGATGTGCTTGTCGTTGCGCAGCGCCCAGCTACTCGCCATGAAGATCACCAGTCCAAGCAGATAGCCGCTGACTTCCCAGGTAAAACCGAGGCTCGTCCCGAGCAGGTTGCGCGAGACGATCTCGGAGAGCATCAGAACGAACAATAGCGCCATGGCGATAGCCGCCAGCATGCCGGCAGCGCGCGCCAGAAAGTCGCTCGCTTGGAGTAGACGAGAGATCATCGAGCCCCCTGTAGGAAACGACCGAAACCGACGCCGAAGTTGGAACTCGGCGTCGCGTGGGGAGGGTGAACGGTTACTCGGCGTCGCGCGCGTCGAGGTACTTCGTCATCAGCTCGTCAGCCTCGGCACCGGCGGATTCGCGGAATTGCTTCCACTGCGGCTGCGCGGCTTCCGTGAGCTGCTTCGACAATGTCTCGCTGGGGCTCGACATGTGGATGCCGTGATCGGCGAGGATCTTGGCGTTGCGCTTATCCTCGTCCTGCGACACCTGCTGGAACTGCGGCTCCATCTTCTGTGCCAGCGACTCGATCGTCTGCTGCTGCTCATCGGTCAGCGAATTCCAGGCATCGAGATTGATCGAGACGACATCCGGTGCGAGCTGCCAGTCGAGCTTGTTGAAGTAGTCGGTGAACTCCCAGAAACTGCCATCCACACCGGAGGGCGTCGAGGTCGTCACGCCGTCGATCGCCCCGGACGCCAGTGCGGGAACCACCTCCCCCCACGGCATCTGCACCGGTGAGGCGCCCAGCGCCTTGAAGAACTCGGTGCCGTTCTTGTCGACCGTGCGCAGCTTCACGCCCTGCAGGTCATCGACGCTCTCGACCGGTTGCTGGGTGAAGACCCCCTGACCGGGCCACGGCACGGTGTAGAGAAACTTCTGGTTGAACTGTGCAGCGGTCTTCTCGTAATACGGCCATGCCAGCTTGCGCAGCAGCGCCGCATCGTCCTGATCGCGCGTCAGATACGGGACTGACTCGATACCCAGCAGCGGTGCCTGCCCGACCTGCTGGGTCAACAGCATGTCGGCGCCCTGGACGATCCCGTCACGCACCGCGGACAGCAGCTCCGGCCCCTTGAGACCGAGATCGCCACCGGCATGAATGTCGAACTCGACTTCGCCATCGGTCGCCTTCTTCACGGCGTCGGCGAACTGGTTGAGCGTCTTGACCTGGAAATTGCCCTCCGGCCACGGCGTGACGATCATCAGTTGGGTGGCAGCCTGGGCGGAAAAGGCAACCGCGCTGAGAACGGTTGCCGCACCGAGCGCGGCCAGGCGGGCACGAGTGGATCGAGAGTGGATTGGCTTCATCGTTGACTCCAGAGCGTTGTTGTTGTCAACCACGCGGTGTGGCCTTATCTTGATCACGACTGTTGAAATTGCTGTCGTCGCCGTGGAATATCTTTGGCATACCAAGGAATGCAAGTCAATTCATCTAGTGCAATTGGTCCTTGGTCGAAGGATCGCCGCCTGCCGGTGGCTCGCCTCGGAAGCAGCCGTAGAGTTGGTGCTTCACGAAGGCAAAGGTTCCCGCAGCTTGTCACTCTCACCGCGATTTGGACTGAGCGGTGATGTCGAGCAAAAAATCATTACTTCCTAAATACTCATATTTAAAACAACATTGCTAAGCATGAGCTTTGGGTCAGCACAGAAAATGTTGTAATAGCGATGTAGTGACGACCCTAAAACCATAAACTGGTAGACGGTGTGCCACAAGACAGGAATCGCAAGTCAATCCATGACAAAAATAACAGAACTGATTTCTCAAAATCCCAAAAAACCCTCTCATTTGATGATGATGGGACTTATATGTTCATTGCTTGGCACCATGTTGGTAGAAGGCAGCATCGCGCCAATGATCGCGCTGGGTTTTCTACCCATCACGTGGTTGCCGGTATATACAACGGTAACGCGCATTCTGGATGTATCGAGCATGTTTATTGCTCGATACATCCACAAGCTCCCACCTGGCAATACATTAATATTTTGCGAAAGTGCAAACATTGGCTTTTCAATAATTGCATTAGCAGCTATTTTATTTAGTACGATAAGCCCAATTCTGATACTTCCAACCTACCTGCTAGCCATTTCTTTTCTACCTACTGTGATTGACTTGGCAGAGGAGATGTATGCCGAAACCTTATCCCGCGAGTCGGAGAACCGTGCAGCCAATTTCAATACGACTATGTTGATGCTGATACCGATCGCTTCTTCCGTCGTTGCTAGGCCAATAGGCAGTCTATTTGTCGACATCTCTGTCTCGATCATAATATTCGCAAACATAATTTTCTCTTTACTTGCATTGTATTTCAGATTGAAAGCCGTCAAGTTGTCGCGAAAAACAGAGCACCTTTTTACGCCACAGAAAAACCCTCAGGCCGATTTCCAGGTGACAAGCATTTTTCGATTTTTGAACTTCTCACCGGGTTCAGCGCTTCTCGTTCCCACTCTCTCGTTGGCATCCGGCATGACAAGCATTTATCTGACGATATGGATAGCAAGTCATTTCGATAGTCCGGCAACCACAATTTCTCTACTGATATTTGCGGGTGGCATTGGTACGACTATCGGCCCGTGGATAGGAAGAAGAACAATGCGAAAATACCGTTTCACGTCAGTCGCTGTCTTTTGTCTTCTGCTGTTATTCATTCTCCATTTGACAGGTTTTGTAGCGCTCAAAACAGAGCTTTTTCTAAGCACTGCGAGCACCGCCTTTATATCATGCAGCTTGGCATATATTTTTCTGACGGGTGTTGCCACCGGCGGTATCTTTCTCATCAATGTCACCGCTCGCCAGAAGCGTTACCGGGGCGAGGAATTTGCCAACGCGCTGGGGGTATCACATACGCTTTCAGCCATTCTATTCGCCGTGGGCTCATGGATCGGACTGACGCTGAACGTCGAGAAAGATCCAGCCATCGCTCTTCTGCTCGCCGCTTTAATCACGGCAATTCCTTTATTCGCGATAAACCGTAAAGACACGTTACGCCATGAAGGGAACTAGCTCGACGAGCACTCACCGGCTCGACCGACATGCTTCTGCCCAAACCTAAACCGCCGCCCGAAGGCGGCGGCGTCGATCCGATCGAAGGCGTCAGTCGAAGTAGCTGAAGGTCTCGCCCGGTTCGATATCGAGCAGGGTGTGGTAGATCAACTCGATCACGTGCTCGACGTCCTGCTTGTGGACCATCTCGACGGTGGTGTGCATGTAGCGAAGCGGCAGCGAGATCAGCGCCGAGGCGACTCCTGAATTGCTGTAGGCGAAGGCGTCGGTATCGGTGCCGGTAGCCCGTGAACGCGGGAGACGCTGGAACGGAATCTTCTGCTCGGTGGCGACCTTGATCAACCGCTCGCGCAGCTTGTTCTGGATCGCCGGGGCGTAGCAGATCACCGGGCCGTCGCCGATCTTATTGGCGCCCTCGCGACGCGGCTCGATCATCGGCGTCGAGGTGTCGTGGCTGACATCGGTGACGATGGCGACGTTCGGGTCGAGCCGCTCTGCGATCATCTCCGCCCCGCGCAGGCCGACCTCTTCCTGCACCGCGTTGACGATGTAGAGACCGAAGTTCAGCTTCTGCTTGCGCGCCTTCAGCAGGCGCGCGACCTCGGCGATCATGAAACCGCCGATGCGGTTGTCGATGGCGCGGCAGACCAGCTTGTCGCCATTGAGGACGAAGAACTCGTCCGGATAGGTGATCACGCAGCCGACGTGCACGCCTAGCGCTTCGACCTCGTCCTTCGAACTCGCGCCGACGTCGATGAAGATGTTGTCGAGCTCCGGCGGCTTCTCCTTCGGCCCCTGGCGCCGAGTATGGATCGCCGGCCAGCCGAACACGCCCTGCACGATGCCGTTGTCGGTATGGATGTTGACGCGCTTGGAGGGTGCGATCTGGTGGTCGCTGCCGCCATTTCGGATGACGTAGATCAGGCCGCTGTCGGTGATGTAGTTGACGTACCAGGAAATCTCGTCGGCATGGCCTTCGATCACCACCTTGTAGTCGGCCTGCGGATTGATCACGCCGACCGCGGTGCCGTAAGTGTCGGTGATGAACTCATCGACGTAGGGCCGCAGGTACTCCATCCACAGCTTCTGGCCTTCCCACTCGTAGCCAGTGGGCGAGGCGTTGTTCAGATAGCGCTCCAAAAACGTCATTGCGCCGGCGTCGAGCGGCGTCGCGCTGGACTTGGGGCTCTTGCGGGTGGTCTTGGTGCTTTTACTCGGGCTCTTGCTCATGCGTCCTTCCTGTCGTTTCCCGGGATAGTGTCAGATTCACGCTCTAGCTTAGCAGCCTCATTGTCGAGAATGCGCCATCGCCCATCGTCAGCGACTACGCTGAAGGTCTGGATACCGACCGGATACCGATGAGGGAGAGACAGGATGTCTGGCGAACCGTTGCGCCACCACGGACGCTTTTCTTATCGCCCGATCACCGACCGGGACGCCTGGCGCTGGCCGGGAAATACGAATCTCGCTATCTACGTCGCGCTCAACCTGGAACACTTCGAGTTCGGCCAGGGCCGCGGTCCAGGTATCGCACCGCCCGCGCCTGCCGGCGAACCGGACGTACTCAACTATGCCTGGCGTGAATACGGCAATCGCGTCGGCGCCTGGCGCTGTCTGGAACTGTTCGACGCCCTCGAGCTGCCTGCCGGCGTGATTGCCAATAGCGCGGTTCTCGATCACTGCCCCGCGCTGCTCGATGCCTTCGTCGCCCGCGGCGACGAGATCATCGCCCACGGGCATACCAACGCCGCGCGCCAGGGTCAGATGACACGAGACGACGAGCGCCGGATGATCGTCGAGAGTCGGCAGCGCCTGGCGGCACATCTGGGCCAGCCGCCCAAGGGCTGGCTGTCACCCTGGATTTCGGAGAGCGAGAGGACGCCGGATCTGCTGGCCGAGGCGGGTTTCGGCTACACGTTGAACTGGGCTCATGACGACCGCCCAACCCCGATGCGTACGGATCACGGCCGCCTGTGGTCGATCCCCTACCCGCAGGAGCTCAACGACATTCCGACGATCTCGACTCACCGCGTGTCGATGGACGAGTTCTGCGACATGATCCGCGATCAGTTCTTCGAACTACTCGAGCAGTCCCGAGATCAGCCGCTGGTGATGGGAATCGCGCTGCATCCGTTTCTGGTCGGCCAGCCGTTTCGCCTGCGCCGGCTGCGAGAGAGTCTGCGCGAACTGGCAGGCTATCGTCAGGCGCAGGGTGTCTGGTGGGCGACCCCCGGTCGGATCGCCAGTCACGTCATCCAGATGTCATCCCACGACTGAAAGTTCTCGAACGAGCGACCGCCATGCCTTCCAACCCTGTTCCGCCAAAGCCGATTCCTCTTCACGCTTTCGTGCTGTTATTCGTGATCGCTGGAGCCACCGATGCGTTGATCTATCGCCACAGCCATCAGTTGCTGGCGGTCTACATGACCGGCAACTCCTCCCACGTCGGTCAGGCGCTGGCGTTGCAGGAGTGGTCGGCGACGCTACCGCTGCTCGGCGTGATCGCGACCTTTTTCGGTGCCACGACGCTGGCTGCCTGGATCGGCAATCGCGCCGGCCGGCCCAACCCTGCCTGGCGAGCGACTGTGGTGCTGGTCATGACCGCCCTGCTGGTGGGCATCGCATTATCGATCATCGACGCCGAAGGCTACTCCCTGGCCGCGATCACCTGGATCGCCGCTGGCATGGGCACGCTGAATCAGGTCAGTGCGAAAGAGTCCGGCGTGACCTTTCTGACCGGTGCGCTGGTCAAGACCGGGCGAGCCTTGGCGGCCGGTGAATGGATCGCCTGTCTGGATGGCCTGATGCGCTGGGTAGCGCTGGTCAGCGGCGCCGCCATTGCCACGCTGCTCGATGAACGCTACAGCAATCAGAGCCTGCTATTCGTCATCGCCGCGCTGCTGCTGGGCGCCTTTCTGACGGGATGGAACGCACTGGCACATCAACGAGAGGCTTCCCGAGCATCGCCCAGCGGGGGCGCGCCGGAGTGATGACACGGCTTCTTCGCATGTCGATTGGGTCACGAGCAAGCGCCATCGGCACCGCGCGCGACCACTTACCCGATTAACGCCGAGTTACAACTTGCGGCGATTGTCGCCGAACTGGTTAACAAAAAACCTCATTCATTTTTGTTCTTCCCACCTCTAAGCTGAACGACATCAAAATAAACACCGCACGAAGCGGTGAATGGCGGAGGCGAACCGCGCGCTGGCGCAGCGCCCGCCGGGGGTGATTGAAGGGGCTGACTCAGCAACTTCAGGAACGAACGATATGCACAACTCGGATCGTGCGGGCGAGGCTCCCCGTCGCCTGGACAGCCAGTCGCCATGCCGCGCAGACAGCGGTACCTGCTGCGTGGATGTCACGTCGACAAAGAGACACTGCACCGCCTTGGCGGTATCTCTGCATGCTGGCGCCTTCAGGCCGAAGTTGACGCCCGATGCGGGCTCACGACATTCAGCCAGCCGCTGGACGATGCCAAACCCTCCCCGGCATCGCCAACGGTTTCTCGGCTTTCGGCCATCCCATCTACCTAGCTTGGCATCTTCGCCTATTGCGACCGCTCATGGCGCGGGTCTTCGCGTCTATCTCGACACCACCAGGAGGTGATCGTCATGACCCCTATGGCTTATCGAACCCAAGTTCATCCACTCAAGGCTTGTCGATTCGGGACCTATCGGATCAACAAGCACCTGTTGACGAGCCTAGTCGCCGTCGGCGCCACGCTGCCACTCGCGGCGGAGGCCTACGTCGGTCCCGGCGCCGGGCTAAGCCTGTTGACCGCGCTGTGGGGCATCATCGCCGCCATCGGCATGGCGCTCTTCTTCGTCATCATGTGGCCGATCCGGCGCATGCGCCGTCGACGCAAGGCCGAAGCTGCGGCGGCGGCCGGTGGCGATTCAGCCGTGCAGGCTCGTACGACGCATACCGAAGACGACCCGGAAACGCCGCCCACCACGTCTCAAGCAGAACAGACCGGACGGCAGACGTCTTCACCGCACGCTTCGCGGGCGGACTCCCGTTCCTGACGCCCTCTCTCGAACGGCCCGGGCACGGACGCCGGGCCGCGATACCTGACGTCAGTGAACACCGATGGCGCTGACGAGCGCCTCTCGTGCAGAAAACGACCGCGAATTCGTCTGTCGCTCCCGGCACGCCACCTGTCGCCAACCCGCCCACGCTCTGACGGGCGCGGCGGTACCCACTGCAAGCGAGTGCGCTCGCCCATTCTCTCGTGTCAGGAGGACACATGGGACTACTGGACCTGCCCGATCCGCTGTTCGGCGCCCTGGATGCTGGCTTGGCCACGTTCCTGCCTGGCAGCCTGCGGCTGGCGATCTGGGCCATTGTCGCCGGCGTCGGCACGCTGTTTCTCTATCGACTGCTATCGCCTCAGGGCAAGATCGGCGAGGCCAAACGCAACGCCCGCGCCGCCCGCAAGCGGCTCAACGAGTTCGATGGCGAGTTCAGTGATGCGGGACCGCTGATCAAGGATCAGTTCGCCAGCGCATTCAAGCATCTCGGGCTGGTCGTGCTACCCACGCTGGTCTCGATCTTGCCGCTACTGGCGCTGCTGACCTGGCTCGAGAGCCACTATGCCCACACCCTGCCAGAACCAGGCCAGACGCCCGAGATGCAGGTCACGCCGGACACCTATCAACCGCAATGGCGCGAAGAGGATACCGGCGCGCATTTGATCGTCAGCGACAGCGACGGCGAACTTGCCAATATCGCCATGACGGCGCCGATTCCGGTCGTCGAGCAGCGCCAGTGGTGGAACTGGCTGATCGGCAATCCGCTGGGCTATCTCTCACCGGAGAGCGGTATCGAGCGCGTGACGCTTGCGCTGCCACAACCGGAATATCTGCCGTTCGGCCCGGACTGGATGCGTCACTGGCTGGCGATTTTCTTTCCGGTCATGTTGATCGTCTCCCTGATCACCTACCGCTGGGCCAAAATCGAATGAGAGGCAAAAGGGCATGAACCAGCCAACCTCGAACCGCTCTCACCAGAGCACCAACGAGACTCCCCACGCTGACGAGCGCGTCGACGAGCGGCGGGAGAAGACCGTCACGGCCAACGATCCCGGCTTCGTCGTACCCGGCTGGATGCACTGGCTAGGCGGCTGGATCCATCGCAAGCCGCAGACGTGGATCAAGCTCGGCAATCTGGAGACTCGTGCCGTCGCCGATGCCATCGCCGACGTTCGCGTCGACCGTCCGGTCTACGTCTCCGGACTCGCTCGCTCCGGCACGACCATCCTGCTCGAGCACCTCGCCGCCAACCCGGCCGTTGCCACGCATCGCTACATCGACTTTCCCCCGCTCATGACGCCTTACTGGTGGAATCGCTGGCTAGCCAGGGTCCCCAAATCGGGAGAAAAGGCCCAGGAGCGAGCGCACAAGGATGGCATCGAAGTGACCTCCCACAGCCCGGAGGCCTTCGAAGAGATGCTGTGGATGGCGTTTTTCCCTGCCACGCACGACCCCGCGACCAGTTCGGTCATGGGAAGAGATCGCGAGCCTACCGCCTTCGCCCGTTTCTACGACGAGCACGTGCGCAAGGTTCTCGCAGTGCGCAAACGTCAGCGCTACGTCGCCAAGGGCAACTACAACCTGGTGCGACTAGGCTATCTGCACGCGCGCTACCCCGATGCACGCTTCCTGCTGGTAATCCGCGATCCTGTCTGGCACATCGCCTCGCTGATGAAACAGCAGAGGCTGTTCGTCGCCGGCGAAACCAGCGAGCCCCGTGCGCTAGAACACATGCGTCGCGTCGGCCACTACGAGTTCGGCCTCGATCGCCGCGCCATCAATGTCGGCAACGACGAGGAGACACGGCGGATCACCGCGCTCTGGGAAGCCGGATCACGCGGGGATCGAGCCAGCGAAATCGAAGGCTGGGCACGTTACTGGGCGGCGATCTACGCCCATGTCGCCGACACGCTGGATGGCGACCCCGAGCTGCGTAAAAGCGCTCTCGTCGTGCGCTACGAAGACCTCTGCAGCCAACCGCTCGACACCCTGCGCGACGTCTTCGCCCACGCCGATCTCGACATCGACGCCCCCACGCTCGAGCAAGCCGCCAGCGGCCTTCACGCCCCGACTTACTACCGGCCGGACTTCAGCGACGAGGAACTCGCCATGATCGCCGAAATCACCGGCCCGACGGCAAAGCGGTTCGGATACTGAGCGACGGGCGAAAACGGCGCCAGCTACGGGGCGCCAACAGAAACGGTGAGCGAAGAGCGAAACGGCGTCGGCTACGGGGCGCCAACAGAAACGGTGAGCGAAGAGCGAAACGGCGTCGGCTACGGGGCGCCAACAGAAACGGCGAGCGACGGTAGCATCACGGAAACTCAGGCAAGGACAAGAAACGGGGCGGCCGATTGGCCGCCCCGTTGCGTCTGGGTTTTAACCCCGTTTTACGCTGCGGGATGCTCCGGGTAAGTGCGCTCTTCCGGTGCCGGCGGAAAGTACTGGTACAGCCAGGTTTCACTGACCGTGTCGTCGTTGGCGACCAGATGCAGGCGCATGTTGATCGGATCCGTCGAGTCGCTGGTCGGATACCAGTCGAACTGGATGCGGAAGCCTTCGATCTCGTCGACCCAGAGAATGTCGAGCTGTTTGACGTCACCTTCCGGCACGTCGAGCGCCGTCTTGATGTCGATGCCGCTGTCGTAGAAGTGCTTGAGCTGGCCGCCGATGAAATCCACGGCGATGCGCTTGGCCCATACGTCCGGATAATGCTCGCCCGGCGCCCAGCCCTCGGGGAACCCGCCGATCCCGGTGAAGGTCTTGCGCACTCGCGCCATATCGGGCTTCACAGGTGGCTGCGCGCTCCAGTAGAGCTTGTAGCCGTAGCTGAGCGTCTGGCCCGGCTCGACGGCTTTTTCCGGCTTCCAGAAGGCGACCACGTTGTCCATCGTCTCGCCGGTCGTCGGGATCTCGAGCATCTGCATCTCGCCTTTGCCCCAGTCACCCTTAGGCTCGACCCAGAGGCTCGGACGCTCATGATAGTGCCCGACGATGTCCTCGTAATGGGTAAAGTCGTGGTCGGTCTGCAGAAGGCCAAACCCCTTGGGGCTGTTGTTGCTGAACGTGTTGAACTGCACCCGCGGCGGATTGTTCAGCGGACGGCAGACCCATTCACCGTTGCCAAGCCACATCGAGAGACGGTCGGAGTCGTGAATCTGCGGATGGTAGGTCAGGCACATGTCGCGCTGCTGGGTACCGCAGCTGAACATGCTGGTCATCGGCGTCACGCCGAGCTGGGTAATCGCTTCACGCGGGTAGAGATGCTTGTCGATCTCCATCACCACGCGCTGCTCCTCGCAATGGATGATGAAGCGATAGGCGCCGGAGAGACTCGGCGAGTCGAGCAGCGCGTAGGCGGTGAAGGTCGTGCTGCCCTCCTCCGGCGTCTCGAACCAGAAGCGAGTAAAGGCTGGAAACTCCTCGGTCTTGCCATCGGCGTAGGTGTTGACCGCCACGCCGCGGGCCGAGAGGCCGTATTGATAGGTGTCGTCGACGGCGCGGAAGTAGCTGGCACCCAGGAAGGAGACGATATCTTTCTCCGTGAGCAGCGGCGCCTTGAACACACGGAAGCCGGCAAAACCGAGATCGCCCTGCCCTTCGAGCTGGGAGACATCGACATCGGCACGGGAGTAGTCGAACAGATCGGGGCGGAAGTGAATCTCGCGCGCCTTCTGCGTATCGGCATCGATGGAGTACATGCGGACCGGCTGGTTGAACGCCATGCCGACGTGGAAGAACTGCACGTCGAGCTGGTCGCTCTTGTCGTGCCAGAGAGAGTGTTCCGGGTCGTAGCCGATCGCGTTGTACTGCTGGGGCGTCAGGTTGGCCAGCGTCGGCGGCAGCTTCTCGACGTTGCTCTGATAGGCCTTGGCGGCCAGATCCTTGGCAAAGCCCTGCAGCCACTCGAAGCTGAACGACTCGGCGTCACCATCGGCAATGCCGCTGGTAGCCTTGGCCGCGGCAAACAGGGGCGCCGAGGGCAAGCCATACCAGGCCGCCAGCGCAATGGCGCTCTTCAGCACACTTCTACGATCCATGAACACTCCATCCTTTGCGTGTTGTCCGTTCTGGCAGCGCGGCGCCAGTACCCACTCGCCGCGGACTCCCAGGCTCAAGTTCGGGCCGAACCCGCAGCATACCCGATCACGGATGATGCGGCGCTATCGATACGGATTCTCCTATCAGACGCCAACCGCCGATAGGGGTTCATTCCCGCAGCCGGTGACGAGATGCCTTTCATCGATCGGTTCGCGAACGTCGATGGCAGAGCTTGAGGAAGGAGATGATCGTATGGAGGGATGTCGGTCGCCAGATCACCGACAACGCCAGGCCGTCCAGCGCTTGAATGCGGGCTAACACGATTTGCTGGCAAACCGCTAGGCGACGAAAGATCATACGTCATATGTATGATATCCACAGATCGATCATTGCTTCTAAGATGCAAGGACATCGTCGGTCATCGCGCCCGAGGATGCCTATCACTGCCTTCATTCATGGGGACACTGCATGATCAACCGACGTCAGTTCTGCCAATTGACGATGCTGGGTGCCGGCGGCGCCTTGATGGCCAACAGCGGCCTGCTACGTGCCGCCCAGAACATCCCCTTCGGCGACGCCGGCTATCTGCCGATCAGCAAGGTCGCGGAGTTGCCGTGGCTCTGCAATGCGGTCGCCACCACCGCCGATGGGCGCCTGTTCGCCGGCCTGCCGCGCTGGCCCGGATTCGAGGACACCCCGAGTGTCGTCGAGATTCTCGACGACGGCACACTCAAACCCTTTCCGGGGGGAGAGTGGAACGCCTGGAAGCCGGGCAAGGCCACCGGCAGCGCGTTCGTCTGCGTCAACACGATCCACATCTTCGACGACGATTCGCTCTGGCTGGTGGATCAGGGGACACCCTCGTTTGGCGACCTGGTCGATGACCAGGCGCAGAAAGTGCTGCAGTTCAACACGCGCACCGGCGAACTGATCCGCCAGCTGCCCCTGCCCGATGAGGTGATGCCCAAGGGCGCCTCGCTCAACGATCTGCGCCTGGACAGCGAAAACGTCTATCTGACCGACTCCGGTCTCGGCGGTATCGTCATCGTCAATCTCGAAAGCGGCCAGGCCATGCGCCGCCTTCACCAGCACCCGAGCACGCAGGCATCGCCCAAACGCCCGCCGATCGCCGAAGATGGCAAGCCGCTGATGTCGAAAAGCGGCAAGGTGCCGATGGTCCACTCCGATCCGATCGAGATCAGTCCGGACGGCCGCTGGCTCTACTACCAGCCGCTGACAGGCCCGCTCTATCGCATCGAGACCGCCAAACTGCGAGACCCGTCGATCTCCGACGAGGCGCTCGGTGAAGCGGTCGAATTCGTCTTCGACACATCTCCGCTGACCGGCACCGCGATGGACAGCGCCGGCAATTTCTACATGGCGGAGATGGATCGCCCGCGAATCAGCGTTCTGACACCCGATGGTGACATGCGCGTTCTCGCCGAGGACAACGAGCTGTGGGGACCGGACGCCATGTTCATCACGCGGGACCGCAAACTGCTGATCCCCATCCCGCAGACGGCTCGCCTGGGCGCGCACCGCGGCCCGGATGGGGAATCGGTGTTCGAGCTGCCGTTCGACATCTACCAGCTCTCCCTGCCGGGATGGCTTGGTGACCGCGAAGTCGTCCCCAGCGCCGTGCCGGTCACCCGTTGATTCAGTAACCTGCAGCGCGATCGACGAGGCTCGACGGCAGCACGCCACACTCGAGCCCGGCCAGCGCTCGGGAGACTTCCTGAGCGACCTGAATCGGTGTCGAGTCGCAGGCGTCGTGAGGCGTGACCACGATGCGCTCGTGACACCAGAACGGGTGGTCCTGCGGCAGCGGTTCGACGGCAAACACATCCAGCGACGCCCCGGCCAGCTGGCCGGAGTCGAGGGCGGCGAGCAGATCCGATTCGACGAGATGCTCGCCACGACCGACGTGGATGAGCGCACCGCCGGCGGGCAAACAGTCGAATAGCTCGGCGTTGAGGATCCCCTGGGTCCACGGCGTCAACGGCAGAAGGTTGACCAATATCTGACTGCGCTCCGCCAACGAACGCAAGCCATCGTCTCCTTCGAAACCCACCGCATCCTGGGGTAGGTTGCGGCCACTTCGGGAGTAGATCCCGACCTCGTAGCCTAGCGCGAGCAAGGCTCTGGCAACGGCCCCCCCCATCTTGCCGGCACCCAGCAACCCGATGAAGGGCGGCGCGGCACCGCGCACCAGCAATTGCTGCCAACGTGACTCTCGCTGATTGGCAAGATAGTCACCGAAACGGCGGTGATGCCACAGCACATGCCAGACGACGAATCCCGCCATCGTCTGCGCCTGTGCCTCGCCGGCGATCCGCATGAGCGGCACGTCGTCCGGAAGGCTGGCACTAGCGAGTATGCCGTTGACGCCAGCCACGATGGAGGAAATGAGCCGTAAATTGGGATAGGTCGTAAAGGCGTCGCCGTCTGGGTCATAAGCCAACGCGAAAGTCACGGCGTTCGGATCTTCGACCGCATTCGGTAGCGACAAGCGAATGTGCGGTGCTACCTGCGCGAAAGCCTCGATGTAGGGAGCCATGATCGCCGGTGTTCCGAGTAGCACGCCTTGGTGGGACGTCTGTCCACCGGTTGGCATCTTCACGCGCGGGCTGTGGGTCGCATGCATACGTTCTGCCTTATTGATCGATCTTGTTGTCGTTGTGATTCCGTTTTCCCCTCCCACGAAACTCTCAATCGCGACTTAGTGTCTGTAGCCAGCGACTGAACACATCCGTGTCATCGGTCGGTTCGCTACCGAGCATTACCGCCAGCGCCCAGCCCAGCGCCGAACTGCCGGACTGCTGACGCAGGCCTTCTCCAGCGCGAAGATTAAGTACCAGAGTTGGACAGCAGAAAAGCGCTAGCCGCACGATCCGTTGCCAATCCGCGGGCAGCCAGCCGCGGCGATGCAACTCGGCCAACAGCGGAGACCAGTAATTCTCACCCTTGGCAGCGAGAAAATCCGCGCGCAACGGCGTTAGCGACCAGTCATGATCGACATATAGCGTCCCCCCCTCTTGGCGAACGTCGACTCGGTAGTGACCTTCGGCGTCTTCGGGCTCATAGAGCCACAGGGGGTGAGCAAATATGTTGTGAAAGGTTGCCTTGATTTCAGCCAGCAACGCGGGAATCTGCCGTCCGGCGAAAGCAGGATCGAAGGTCACCAACCGCGCCGGATTTCCGTCCACGTACCAGACGTTGGCGTTATGGGCATCTCCGTGCGCGGTCACCACGCCGTGGCCTGCCAAACGCTCCGGGGCCAGACGCTGTCCTGCCTCTGCAAATAGCGCTGCCAAGGTGTCGCGATAGCGCACGCCATTAATCACCCACTCCAGCTCCTTGAATGTCGCCCATGGCAGATCCAGTTCACCGAGCTGAAATCGCTGGTCGACGTAATATTCGGCTACCCGCCCGCCAAATCCAGCAGTTACCCCGTCACCGACCAGTCGATGATAAAAAAGCTGATGCACCGGCTCGGCTTGCACCTTGGCAGGGTCGCCAGACCGCAATGTCGCCAAGGTAGCGACCAGTGAATCGCGGTCGAGCTGTGCTTGCGCCGCAACCACTGGTGCCCGCGCCGCGCTGGACTCGGTAAAGTCGAGCTCACGGCAGACATCGGCCAGCCGACGCTCCTCGCGTCGGGTATAGAGCAGAATCTGCCGCCCCGGCTCGCCACAGGCATGACGCGGTACATCGACCTCGAAGCCGGCATCCTGCAAAAGCTTGGCGTTGTAGTACTCCGCCACCGTGCCGGACTCGCCCTCTTCGTGGTGATACTTGAAAAACATCACCTCATCATCGTCGAAGGTAACCAGCCCGTTGAGCGAGTTGAGGCTGTACTGGTCGCGATTGATCGTCACTTCGACCACGCCGCGCCCGGTCACCTCCGCGACCAGCTGCAGCAGATGATCGCGGGCCACGCCCCACTCCCCGCGCAGTGCGCAACGCCGTGCCTCGGCAGCAAGCGGGGCGCGTTCGACGCCAGAATTGGCATTCATGCGACATTCCTCAAATACAGGCCAGATAACCGCCATCGACGTAGAGAATTTGACCGCTGACATAGCGAGCCGCGGACGAACACAGGAAGACGGTGGGACCGACGAGATCGTCGAGCTCTCCGAAACGCGCCATCGGAATGGCCGCCAGCATGCGCTCGCGCCAAGCGACGTCCTGATAGAACAGATCGGTCATATCGGTATGAAAATAGCCCGGCCCCAGGGCATTGACCCGGATGCCGGTACCCGCCCATTCGCTGGAGAGCGCGCGGGTGAGACCGGCCAGCCCCGTCTTGGCCGCGCCGTAAGCGGCCGAGCCCGGAATGCCCACCGCTGTCGCCAGCGAGCAGAGGTTGACGATCGCTCCGGGGCGCCCCGCCTTTTGCAACCGATTGGCCAGCGCCTGTGCGCAGAAGAACGCGCCCTTGAGGTTGGTCGACAGCAGTGAGTCCCAGAGCGCCGTATCCACTTCGCCACTCGGGCAGACGCGTTCCAGCCCAGCATTATTGATCAGAATATCCGGCGTCAGGCTGAGGCGATCGAGGGTCGCGAAGGCAACTTCGATAGCATCTATATCGCCGATATCAGCGACCACCGGCCAAGCCTGCCTCCCACTGCCGCGAATCTCATCCGCGACGCTCTCAAGGGCCTTCCCGCTCCTTGCCATCAGGATCAGGTCGGCACCGGCATCGGCCAGCCCCAGTGCCAGTGCGCGCCCGATGCCGCGAGACGCGCCGGTGACGATCGCGCAACGGCCTTTCAGAGAAAACGCATCGGTCGACGACATTTCAAATCTCCTCCGACGGCTTGGCGTCGCAGACACTCGGCACCACCAGCGACTTGAGCCGGGCGCCGCCACCAGCAATCAGGGAGGTATAGCGGGCCGGCACCGCTTCGAGCGAAATCGGCGACTCACAGAGTTCACGCAGTGCCGGCGCCAATGCCGCGAGCCGCGCCATCACCTCGCGCTGCTCGTCACGAAACACGCTGCAGCCGATCAAATCGATTTCGCGCTCCACCAACAGGTTGGCATCCAGCTCCGCTAATTGATGAAACAGTCCTACCAGCGCCACTCGCGAGCCGCGGCCCATGGAGTCGATAAGCGCCTTCAGTGCCGCTGCCGATCCGGTAGCCTCGACTGCCAAACGGGGACGACGATCGGCCAATGCGTCAAACGTCAGGGCCTCGACACCGCAAACCCGCTCCAGCAGTGCTGCGCGCTCGGCATTACGCTCGACCAGGAGCAAAGGCCCCAGCGCCATGTCCCGAGCAAGAAGTGCAACCAGGCCACCGATAGTGCCACCACCGACGATGACCAGCGGCTGATCCGGATGGGGCGCGAGTCGCTTGAGCACATGCAGCGCGACACCGAGTGGCTCGGCCAACGCGGCGACCTCACTGGCGACGTCATCAGGCACTGCGATCAGCCTTTCCACCGGCTGGAGACACCATTCACCAAAAGCACCGTCACACAGCTCACCGACGAAGCCGAGCTGCTCGCACAGATTGGTCTCGCCGACCGCGCAACTTTCGCATTCTCCGCAAACGGCACGGGAGTCGACCACCACACGCTGTCCGACCTGCCACGCGGTCACATCGGGACCGACTGCGACGATCTCGGCGCAGAATTCGTGCCCAGGTGTGACCGGCAAGTGTGCGATCCAGGCGCCAGTCTGGAAGTTGTGCAGATCGGAGCCACAGATCCCTGCCGCCAGCAGACGCAACAACACTTCGCCTGCGCCGGGGCCAGGCGGTCGGGAGATCGTCTCTACCCGCAAGTCGCCCACACCATGCAGGCGCACTGCTGTCATTTCGTCGGCCATTACCCTTACTCCGCCTTCCGGTCCAATAGGCTGCGACGAAGCGACGAGACCGCACGGGCGTGCCCGTCGAAACCCTCGTAACGGGCAAGTGTTTCGGCCGGTCCGGCCAGCTGGTCGTAGCCGGATCGGGTCACATACCCCACCGAAATACGCTTCATGTAGTCATGCACCGACAGCGGCGAGGCGACCTTGGCCATGCGGTTGGTCGGCAGCACCGCGTTGGGTCCGAGCACGAAGTTGCCGATGGTCACCGGCGTGTAATTGCCGAGCAGCACTTCCCCGGCATTGGTGATCCGGCCGAGCACCGCCATCGGTTCCTCGGCCAGCACCTCGAGGTGCTCCGGGGCATAGGCGTTGACGAAATCGATGGCCGCATCGAAGTCGCGCGTCAGCACGATGCCGCCGTGCTGGCCCCCCAGCACGGTCCGGGAGAACTCGGCGCGCTGCGACACCATCTCCGCCCAGTGGCGTGGCAGCGCTTCTCGCGCTTCGGCGGCGACTCGCTCGCTCGAGGTCACCAAATAGGCAGACGAGTCAGGACCGTGCTCGGATTCGATGATCAAGTCGAGCGCGGCCAGCGCGCCATCGGCACTGTCGTCGGCCAGAATCACGCACTCACTTGGCCCGGCCGGTGTGCCCGGCTCGAGACGATCGCTCAGGCGCCGCTTGGCCGCCACTACCCACGGGCTACCCGGGCCGACGATCTTGTCGCAGCGGGGTACGCTTTGGGTACCGTAAGCGACGGCCGCCACGCCCTGGGCACCGCCGCACTTGTAGACGTGCTCGATGCCGATCAGCTTGGCGGCTACTAGCGTCGCCGCGTCGACGCGACCATCCGGCCCCGGCGGCGTGATCACGATCGGCTTCGGCACGCCTGCGACCAGCGCGGGAATGGCGGTCATCATCAGGACGCTGGGAAAGGAGCCCTTGCCTCTCGGCACGTAGCACGCCACCGCGTCGATCGGCACGTGGCGGTCGCCGGCATAGACGCCCGGTTGCATCTCCTTCCACCACATCTCTTCAGGCTTTTGCGCCTCGTGAAACCTCCGAATGTTACCGGCAGCGTAGCGAATCGCGTCGATCACTTCCGGCTCGACGGCGTCGAACGCCGCCTCGAACTCCTCTGGCTCGGCAGCGATAGAAAAGGTTTCGGGCTCGACCTTGTCAAAGGCACGTCCGAAGCGAATCAAGGCGGCATCGCCCTCGTCGCGGACGGCGGCGATGATCGGGTCGACCTTGTCGAGGAAATCGGAGAGATCCGCTTCCGTTCGGGCAAGAAGCGCTTCGGGAATCTCGGCGGTGTCGCGCAGATCGTGGAAAGAGATCGACTGGGTCATGACGGTTCTCATTATTTTCAGAAAAAGAGCCGGCCCCGGAGAGCCAAGCGAGGAGTGAGATGCTGATTAGAACGCCGGTAGCGCCGGCATGTCTTCGCGAATGGTGTCGAGCACGTGGCGCTTTAACGCGGTGAACGCCGCACTCTCCATGATGGTCTCGTCTCGCGGGCGCGGCAGATCGACATCGAATATCGCCTTGACGTGACCGGGATTGGCGCCGAGCGCGACGATCCGGTCGGAGAGATAGACCGCTTCCTCGACGTCATGGGTGACGAACAACACTGTCAGACGATGGCTCTCCCAGACCCGCGTCAGCAGCAGCTGCATTTGATGGCGGGTCATCGCGTCGAGCGCACCGAAGGGCTCGTCCATCAGCAGGATCCGCGGCTTGTAAGAGAGCGCACGTGCGATGGCGACACGCTGCTTCATGCCACCGGAGAGCTGATTCGGCCAGGCATTGGCAACCTGACTCAGCCCCACCAGGGCCAGGTGCTCGTCGGCAATCCGTCGGGCACTGGCGCTGTCGTTACCTGCGGCCAGCAGCGCGAACTCGACGTTGGCACGAACGCTCTTCCACGGCAGCAAAGTGTAGGACTGAAAAACCACACCGCGATCGAGCCCGGGGCCGTCGATCGGCTTGCCATCGACGAGAATGTCGCCGCCGTCGAAGGTCTGTAGCCCGGCGACTAACGTTAGCAAGGTGCTTTTGCCGCAGCCGGAAGCCCCAACCAGCGAAACGAACTCGTTGTCGCCGAGCGTCAGATCGATCTGCTCCAGCACCTGCTTTCGCTGTTCGCCATGTCCGTAGGATTTATCAACGCCGGCAATGGTCAATTCCGCCATGTCAGGCTCCTTGTCGGTAACGAAAGAGACGGCGTTCGACCAGGCGCATGATCTGATCGGTCAGTAGGCCTAACAGTCCCAGCACCAGGATATAGCCGATGATCGTGTCGGTCTGGAAGTAGCGCTGCGAGACCACGATGCGATATCCCATGCCGGAGTTGGCCGCGACCAGCTCCGCCAATACCAGCCAGGTCCAAGCCCAGCCAAGGCAGATGCGCGTCGCATCCCATATGTCGGGCAGCGCTCCGGGCAGTACGATACGACGCACGATGGCAAGGTTGCTCATACCTAGCGTACGGCCGAGCCCGATGTAGTCCTGAGGCACGCGCCGCGCCGCATCCATGATCATCAACACCTGCTGAAAAAAGGTGCCGATCCAGATTACCAGCAGCTTCTGAAATTCGTCGGTTCCTACCCAGAGGATGGTCAGCGGCACGAAGGCCACCACCGGCATATAACGCACGAAATCGACCAGAGGCTCGATTACCGCCCGCCATATCCCATAGGTGCCTGCCAGCACACCGATCGCGACCGCCATCATCGTCGAAGCGAGGAACGCCAGCGCGATCCTGAGCAGGCTGACACCGATATCCGATAGCAGTGTGCCATTGGCGACCATGGCCGCGAGACGCTCGATAACCGCGAGCGGCGTTGGCATAAAGATTTTCGGTACCAGACCGCAAGCGGTCGCGACCCACCATAGCACCAGCAAAGCGGCGAATACGGCGATGGCTACGCCCCAGAAACGGCGACGCGATAACGGTTGCTGAAGAGAAAACCATGGAGATGACGTTCCTCGCCGCGGCGAAGAGGTGCTTGATTGAGGCATGAAGCTGATCTCGACTGGAGGGTGGCGTCGATCGCGAACTCACGCCGTGCGCGATCGACTGCCGATTACTGCGTACCGAGAGCGTCGACGAACCGGGTATCGATCAGATCGTCTGCGCTGATGTCGCCCTGCACGAAGCCCGCTTGAGTAGCCGCTTCGAGGACGTTGGAGAACGTCTTGCTCAGAAATTCGCCATCGAGCGCCGCGGCAGTATCCGCCAGCGTGTAGTAACGAACGCCGTCGAACGCGGTTTCGAGCGATGTGGCATCCGCCCCGATAGCCGAAGCGATCAGCGCTTGGTCATCCTTGCGGTGGGCGCGGTAGTGTTCGACCGCATGATCCCAACTCTTGACCATGGCCAGCACCTGGCCGGGACGCGAATCGATCACCTCATCGCGCACAACCAACACGTCACTGATGAGACCGGGATTGTCGCTGCCGTCGTACAGGACGTGTAACCCGTTACCATTGGCCTTCGCGGCGCTGAGGTAGGGCTCATAGGTGACGGCGACGGGGACGCGACCGGCGATCAACGAACTCCCCGCAGAGGAGGCAGGCATGGGAACCGGCTGGATATCGTCAATGCTCATGCCGGCGCTCTTGAGTGCATCACGCAGGAGAATATCACTGGTCGTGCCCTCCTCGTAGGCGATCTTCTTCCCGGCCAGATCATTCAGCGAGGTAATGTCCGCATTGGCAATCATGGCATCAGCATGCTCGCTGACATCGAGCAGGGTGACGATATGAATCGGGACACCGGACGACTTCATCGCCATGGCGGTATGCAGTGCCACGCTCGCCGCATCCAGGTCCCCACTGACGAGAGCCGCATTGATATCCTTGTCCTCGGCGAAGTTGACAATATCGACCGAGTCCAGCCCGTTCTCTTCCAGAAAGCCTTGATCTTCAGCGACATACCACTGCCCATAGCCGAGCCATGGCTCGACGCCCACACGGAAATCACCGGATTCGGGAAGCGTATCGGCCGAGAGTGTCTGAGCGAAGGCAGCCCCCGCCACAACCAGACAGAGAGGAGCAAACAGCGCGGCCGACAAACGTGATCGGCAGCGAGCATTCAACGAGATCATGGGCGATTTCCTTGTGTTGTTGTATCGCGATGATGAAGCTGTCTATACATTAAAACCACAGCGCTGTGGCATTCGCAATAGGTTTACTCTTATCCCCTTGAAAGAACGAGCTTGACGCCAGGCGATCGCGGATTGAATGTATATACAAGACCTGGATACGAGCCGGAATCCCTTCCTATGCCGGTTGATCCATAATAAAAAGGAGCCTTGAGTGAGACGCCGATACCCTTCCCATTACCTTTGGCGGCGCGCCAAGAGTATCGATGAACTCGCGATCATGGCACGTCACCGCCTGCCCGCCTTCGCCTGGGAGTATCTCGATGGCGGCGCCGAGGACGAAGTCACTCTTGCCAACAACCGGCGCGCCTTTGGTGGCTGGCAATGGCAGCCAAGAACATTGCGCAACATCGAAACGCTCGAGACTCGGACCTCGCTACTCGACGAGCCGGTGGCATTGCCGCTGGCGATAGCGCCGACCGGTTACAACGGGATGCTGTGGAAGGATGGAGATATTGCCCTCGCTCGCGCCGCCAGCCATCTTGGCGTGCCGTTCACCTTGAGCACCGTCTCCTGCAATAGCCTCGAGCAGATCGCCGCAGCCGTACCCGAGGCACGACTCTGGCTCCAACTCTACGTTCTGCATGACGAGACGACTCGAAACGATATGCTGGAACGCGCTCTGGCTGCCAACGCCGATGCGCTATTGGTCACGACCGACGCTGTCGTTCTTGGGCGGCGCGAGTGGGATTCCCGATGCTTTGCAAGGCCACGCCGCCTGGGCCTCAAATACCTTTTCGATGCCGCTCTGCATCCGCTATGGGCCCGGCAAGCCCTATGGCCGCAAGGGCTACCGACGCTTGGCAACCTGACACACTACTTGCCAGAGGGCCAGCATAGCGCGGCCAGTGCAGCCAGCTATATTGGTCAGCAGATGACCCGTTGCCTGACCTGGGAAACCCTGGCAGAGATTCGCCGCCGCTGGCCGAGAAAGTTGCTGGTCAAGGGCATCCTCAATGCCGAGGATGCCCTTGAGGCAAGACGCATCGGTGCCGACGGCGTCGTCGTGACCAATCACGGTGGGCGTCAACTCGATGGCGCGCCAGCTTCCCTCGACGCACTATCCGAGGTCGTCGATGCGGTCGGGGACTCGATGCATGTTCTGCTCGATAGCGGCATTCGTCGCGGCAGTGACATTGCCAAGGCGGTTGCGCTAGGGGCCGAAGGCGTTCTCAGCGGGCGCGCGACGCTCTATGGGCTGGCACTGGGAGGAGAAGCCGGGGCTGGCCACGCTTTGACACTGATGCATGAGCAGCTAACCAACGTGATGGCACAGCTAGGGTGCGGCCGTGTCGACCAGCTAGACCCAGGTTACCTGCGCCGCTCGCTCTATCCATCGGGTTTGACACCATAGGAACTCCCGCTAGGTCCGATACCGACCGCGGGTAACGCCCATAGCTGTCGTCGGGCGTCATAAGCCCTTGTCATCACGATCGACCATTACGGATCTTCCATGTCGTCATCCGCACCGCGAAAGCCCCAATCCCGCCAGACGCTGTATCGCCAACTCAAGCAAGTCGTGCTGGAGCGCATCCAATCCGGCCAGTGGCAGCCGGGGGAGATGATCCCGTCCGAGAACCGTCTGGTCGAAGAGTTCGGCATGTCACGCATGACCGTCAATCGCGCGTTGCGTGAGCTGACAGACGAGGGTTATCTGGTTCGAACCGCAGGCGTGGGCACGTTCATTGCCGAGATTAAACCCCAATCTAATCTCCTGATGATCGTCAACATTGCCGATGAGATTCGTGCTCGGGGTCATCGCTATCACTGTGAAGTATTGGCGCTGGGACGCGTTTCAGCACCGCTGTCTGTCGCGGCGGCGATGGAGATCGCCACCGGCCATTCCGTGTTCCACCTGCGCTGCATCCACTACGAGGAGGGTGTTGCAGTACAGCTCGAGGATCGCTACGTTGCCCCGACCATGGTTCCAGACTTTCTGGATCAGTTCTATGGCGACGAACTGCAGCCGGCACGCTACCTGCTGGATCACGTACCGGTGGATGAAATGGAGCACATCGTCGACGCACTGCTGCCTGAGCCCGGGGAAGCGGCGGACCTCGATATGTCGACGTCCGAACCCTGTCTGGCGCTGGTGCGGCGAACCTGGGCGGGGGGGAACGTCGTCACCTACGTACGCTTCCTACATCCCTCATCGCGTTACCGCCTGGGGAGCCGCTTCCCTGCCGGCACTCGCTATCATGCCGGGTAAGAGCGACGAGTATCGTTGTCACCCGGCGCCTGCTGCCGCTTCGCCCCAATGTCGGCACTTGCTGGTCTGGCCGATGCCGGGATTGAAGGCGTTGCAGGGGTCGAGCTCGCGATAGAAGCCGGCGAGCGCGGGCTTGGCCTGGTAGAGATGCCCGACGTTGTGCTCGGCGGGGTATTCGGCGCCGCGCGCATCCAGCAGTTCCCACATGCGGTGCTCGAGCGCGAGACAGTCGGTGCCCTTGGCGACGATGTAGTCCTGATGCAGCACGTGACAGAGAAAGTGCCCGTAGTAGAGCTTCTTCACCAGAGGCTTCTCGACATCCTCCGGCAACGTCTCGAACCAGTCGCGCTCGCTGCGCTTCAAGGCGATATCGAGCGCGACGATATCCTCGACGGTGTCGCGGTGCATGATGCGATAGCGCACCGCAGCGCCGGCAGCGGCGAATCGGTGCAGGAACGCTTTGGCGCCCTCGTCCGCCGTGCATTCGAAGCATTCTCCTTCAAAACCGCCGCCTTCAAAACCGTCGCCTTCAAAACCGCCACCTTCGTGACGTTCAAAGTGTTCTCCCAGCAAAGCCCGCGTCGATTCCACGCTCTCGCCGGAGACCTTGAGCATCAGATGGTGTTCGAAGCGGTCGCGATACTCGGTCAACCGCCTGGGCAGGTGTGACGGGAAGCATTGACTGAGGCGCTGCAGCAGCCGGTCGGACATGTTGGCCGGCAGCTTCAGTCGATCACAGAAGCCGTCGAATCGATTCTTGAGCGCAAAGAAGCGCGGCAGCCGCCCGGTGCCCAGGGCGCGAATGGTCAGGAAGGTGTCCTTGCCGTACTGCTCGGCGATATCGAACGCCTCCCGGTGCATGTACTCGGCGGCAATCGGTAACGTCTCCGCCTCGGCGAGAAGACGCCGGCGCAGCTCGGTCAGTGACCGGGTGTCGTTGGTACCCAGGTAGAACACCTGGGTACCCTGCTCCTGGGGAAAGGTGTCCAGGCGCAGCGCGAAGACCATCAGCTTGCCGGCCGAGCCGGCGGCTTCATGCAGCCGACGCGGATCGGCGTTGAAACGCGCCGGAGTCTCGGCATCGATCTCACGTACGTGGTCGATGTAGTCCGGATCGGACGCCGCCGCATCGCTGTGGGCGATATCCGCGGCGGTGTACTGGCCGTGCTCGAGACGAAAGAGGATCGCCTCGGCGTCTTCCTCGCCGTTTCTGTCAAGCTCGACGCCGAGATGGTTGACCAGCCGGAGCTGGCCGTCCTCGTCGAGCCGAGCGTGGATCGAGAGTTCGGTGTAGGCCGGGCCGCGCTTGACCAAGGACCCGCCGGAATTGTTGCAGACACCGCCGAATACCGACGCGCCGAGACACGAGGAACCAATCACCGAATGCGGCTCGCGACCCAGCGGGGCGAGCCGTTTCTCCAACTGATCCAGCGTCGCGCCGGGCAAGCAGATCACCTGCCGGCCTTCATCGATCACCTGCAGTCTATTGAGCCGTAGCGTGCTGACGATGACGATCTCGCGGTCGTAGTCGTCGCCGTCCGGCGTCGATCCGCCGGTCAGGCCGGTGTTGGCGGCCTGAGTGATGACGATGCGATCGCTCTCGATACACGCCTTCAACACACGCCACTGCTCGACCAGCGAGCCGGGGCGCACCACGGCCACCACCGGACCGTCGCCGAAGCGGAAGCCCTTGCGATAGCGTCGCGTGCCGACCTCGCTGGTGATCACGTGGCGCGGGCCGACAATCGCGTTCAAACGCTCGATGAAGGCTGACTTGTCAACGGCGCTTGCCGGTTGATGACGCATCCGGACTCCTTTTTCGGTTGCGGGCGCTCGATACCTGAATACCGTCAATGGCACGAAAAACCGCCCGGCTTGGCGACGAGCCTCTCGGCTGGTCAAGCGTCTCTGCTACTGACCGAGACCTTTCGACAACGACGGCTGCACGACCTCGATCCAGTAGCCGTCCGGGTCCTTGACGAAGATCACGTTCTTCATCTTGCCCTGATCCGAGCGCTTCTTGAATTCGACGTTGTTCGTGTCGAACCAGTGTTCCGCGGCAGCGAGATCAGGCACCGAGAAGCAGATATGGCCGAAGCCCTGCGGCTCGGCGTTACCGTCATGATAGGCAAGCTCGGGATCGTTCTCGCTGCCCCAATTGTGGGTCAGCTCCAGTACGCCTTTTTGGCCGAAGGTGTAGGCCGTACGCTCGCCGTCGTCTTCGGGGATCGCGGCGGGATCGTCTGGCCGCGCGAGAAAATAGAGCGTGAACTGCATCTCCGGGAAGTCGAGCTTGCGCAGCAGACGCATGCCGAACACGCGGGTGTAGAACGCAAGCGAGCGCTGCGGCTCCTTGGCCCGCAGCATGGTGTGGTTGAGTACGAAGCCCTCGGTCTCGCGCGGCGCGGGCTCGACACCGGGGATCTGATCTTCGCTGATCGCCATTGAAGGTTCCTTATCTTTTAGAGAGTTATAGGGTCTTTTGGAGAGATATAGGGAAACGTGGCACAACAGATGAGGGCAGCGCCCGCCGGTCACAAGCGGCCGAGCGCACCTCTCTGATATCGAAAAATGCCTGAAGGATCAGCCGAGCGAGTGAGACGCTAGGCGCACGGAGCGCAGGACCCGGAGCCTATGGGGTATAGGTGAGGAGTCCGATCGGACCGGCGCCCCGGCACCGCGCAACACAGCGACTTACTGGCGCAGGCCATCATTCAGGCATTTTTTACGAGAACTGAATTCCGCCATCAATCATCACTGACTGCCCGGTCATGTAGTCCGAATCCGGCGAGGCGAGATAGGAGACATAGCTGGCCACGTCTTCCGGGACCGACACACGGCCCAGTGCGATCGAGCCGGCGTAGGTCTTGAGCGCTTCGCCTTTCTGCCAGCCTTCTTCGGCGGCGAGTTTCTCGTCGATCAGCTCCCACATGTCGGTGCCGACGATGCCCGGGCAGTAGGCGTTGACGGTAATGCCGTGCCTGGCCCACTCCATCGCGGCGGCCTGGGTCAGCCCGCGCCCCCCCCACTTGGAGGCGGAGTACGGCCCCAGCAGCGCGAACGGCCGATAGGCGACGATCGAGGCCGCGCCGATGATCTTGCCGCCGTTGCCCTGCTTGATCATCTGCCTGGCGGCGGTCTGATAGCACAGGAAGACCCCGCGCAGGTTGACCGACATCACCTTGTCCCAGTCGTCGGCGTCCAGCTCCAGCAGCGACTGCACGTGAGCGATACCAGCGTTGGCGATCATCACGTCCAGCGAGCCGAGATCGGCGACCGTCTGGGTCACCATGTCCTCGACCTCGCCCTGTTTCGAGACATCGGCGATCGCCGCCGAACTCTTGCGGCCCTTGTCGCGGATCTCGCCGGCGAGCCCCTCCAGCGCCGAGCGATTGGCAGCGATGTCGTTGACCGCGACGTTGTGGCCGTCTTCCGCCAGTCTCAGCGCGATGGCGCGACCGATACCGCGTGCGGCGCCGGTCACCAGCACGTTGCGGGGCTTTATCTGAGGCTTCGTGGTGTTAGCCATGTCGTTTCTCCTGTTGCTTCTGGTTTCATGGGTAGCGATGGAACACGCCGCCCGGCGAAAAGCCTGCCTCGTCCTGAGAACAGACCCGTTAGCGGAAGTGGGTGGTGTTCGCTGTTAGCTCGCAGCTCGTGGCTCGCAGCTCGTCGCCATTGCCTAAATAGCCTGAGCTTTCATTTGTTGCCCGATATGTTCGGCCTGACGCATCGCCATCGCGATGATCGTCAGCGTCGGGTTTTCCGCTGCCGAAGTGGTGAACTGGCTGCCGTCGGAGATGAACAGGTTGCTCACTTCGTGGGTCTGGCCGAAGCCGTTGCAGACGCCGTCTTCCGGCTTCTCGCTCATGCGGCAGGTACCGAGATTGTGGGTCGAGGGATACGGCGGCACTTCGTAGATATCGGTGGCGCCGGCGGCGCGATAGACATCGCTGCCTTGCTGATAGGCGTGGTTGCGCATGGCGATATCGTTGTCGTGATCGTCGTAGTGAACGTTGGCCACGGGCAGGCCGTGCTGATCGCGCACGTCGTGATTAAGGGTGATGCGATTGGTGTCTCGCGGCATGTCCTCGCCCACCAGCCACATCGCGGCCAGGTGATCGTACTGGTCGATCATGCGGGTGAAGTCGCGCCCCCAGGCGCCGGGATTCAAAAACGCCGCCGCCAGCGGCAGGCCCAGGGCGATGGTTTCCATCTCGTAGCCGCCGGCGAAGCCTCGGCCCTCGTCGTGACGCGCTTCGTCGGGAATGATCCCGGCCATCACCGTGCCGCGATACATGTGCACCGGCTGCTCGAAGGCGGCGTAGACCGAGCCGGTCATGTGGCGCATGTAGTGCTTGCCGACGTGGCCGCTGCCGTTGGCGAGCCCATCTGGGAACTGCCCGGAGGCGGAGTTGAGCAGCAGCCGCGGCGTTTCGATCGAATTGCCGGCGACCGCGACCACCCGCGCCTTCTGATGGCGCATTTCACCATTACCATCGAAGTAGCTGACGCCAGTCACCTTGCCGCTGGCGTCATGGGTGATCTCGGCAACGTGCGCGTGCGTGCGCATCTCGCAGTTGCCGGTCGCCAGCGCTTCGGGAATCTCGGTGTTGAGCGTCGACCATTTGGCGCCGGAGCGGCAGCCCTGGAAGCAGAAGCCGCGCTGCTGGCAGTGCCCGCGGCCGTCCATCTCGCGGCTGTTGATCGCCATGCGCCCGGTATTGCACTCGTAGCCGAGCTTCTGAGCGCCTGTATACATCACCTTGAAGTTGTTATTGCCCGGCAGGCCGGGAATATCGTTGGTGCGGGTGACGTTGAGCCGCTTTTCGGTGCGATCGTAATAGGGCGCGAGATCGTCGTAGCCGATCGGCCAGTCGAGCAGCGTGGCGCCTTCGAGATCGCCGTAACGGGTGCGGGCTTGGAACTCGTGGGGCTGAATGCGCAGGCTGCAGGCACTCCAGTGGGTGGTCGAACCGCCCACCGTCTTGCAGATCCACGCCGGCAGATTGGGGAAGTCCTGCGCTACGCGCCAGCTGCCGGAGGTAGTGCGCGGATCGAGCCACGAGAGCTGCTCGTAGGCGCGCCACTCATCGGTGTGAAAATCGGTGCGCGAATGCAGGCCGCCAGCTTCCAGCAGCACGACCTTGATGCCCTGCTGAGCGAGCCCGTTGGCGAGCGTGCCACCGCCGGCACCGGAGCCGATGACAACCACCACGCCGTCGTCGTCATGGCCGAAAGTACGCTGATTGGTGTAGTCCACGGCGTATCTCCTCTTTTTCGAGAGCCGTCTGTTTCCAGGTTCTGGCCCCGAGAACCGTCAAGCGTCGGCGTCCGATATCAGACCGGCGCCGCATCGTTCGGAATCGTGCCGCTCACCGCGATCGGTGGCTCCGGCAACCAGTCGATATCGCTGAAGCCGCGATGCAGGTAGCCGGCATCGTCGACCCCGCCGCCGTAACCGAAGTGAGCGAACGCCAGCGGGTTGTTGTAAAGCGCAACGATGGCGCTGCCGTGGACGGTCTTGAAGAAAGGCGAGCCGGCCACGGCCTCGACCTGGGTCTGGCGATCGTCTTCGTCCAGCGACAACCAATTACCGTTGGCTTTGCGATCGAGCGTCGCGATGCCGTCGGTCAACTGCTGTCGCACCTGCGCATCGGCGGCCTGACGGTCGAGATCCTTGACCACCAGGGCATAGACGGCATCCTCGAGCGTGTCGTGGGGCAGCAGATGGCGAGTGAAGGTGAGCAGCGTCCGCGCCTGATGGTCGTCGAACTGTTCAGTGGTGACGGCCCAACTCCGGCTCGGCGCGAGCATGGCGACAGCGCCGTTGGTGAACGCCAGCGTGCCGACCAGGGCGCCGCCGCTGGTCTTGAGAAACACGCGACGCGAAAGCGATGTATGGGTCATGGTGGTCTCCTCGTCTGCCGTCGTCGGCCCTGCCTCGACGGTCTGCGCTCAGACTAGGGGGCCAGAGAGGAGCGCGGGTAATAGCGGACTACTACTGCGGCCAATGTCTTAGAGACCCGGCAACACGACTCAAGTCGCATGGTCAGCGCCCCGGTTAGGAGGCTAAGTTCGATGAATCGCATGGACCGTACGACACCATGCGGCTGATCAGGAGACCGTCATGTGTCATCTCTACGCGAGCACCGAAACCTGCCGTTATGACAACGTCACCCGCTCCGTTCGCCTGCAGGGTTGCGTGACCAGCGTGCGTCTGGAGAGAGAGTTCTGGGAGATACTCGACTCGCTGGCCGCCAGCCAGAAGCTGTCGACGGCGCGATTCATCAGCCAGCTCTACAGCGAGGTGATCGAAGAGAAGGGCGAAGTCAGCAATCTCGCCTCGCTGCTGCGCGTCGTCTGCGCCGTCCATCTCCAGCAGAGCGCGGAGCTGGTTCCCCTGCCCCGCTCCGCCTGTCTCTGAAGGCCGACGATTCACGCTTTGCACGCTACCGACCCTGCTCTACACTCGAGGCAAACCGGCAGGCGGGGCCTCGGACATGACGACAGGCAGAGCGGCGTATTTCACGGAAGGTCATCGACCGCTCCTGCTGATGCTCCTCTTCGCGCTTGCGCTGTTGGCCGGGTGCAGCTCGCAGAAGACCATCGCGACCCGTGATGATGGTCCCGCCATCGATGGCAACAACCTCTCCATCAATCGCATTCTGGTGATGTCCGCGGCGAAGGACGCCCTCGGTACGCCCTACCGCTGGGGCGGCACCACGCCCGCGGGTTACGACTGTTCGGGGCTGGTACAGATGGCCTACAGCAAGGCGGGGATCTCGCTGCCGCGAACCTCCAACGAGCAGTTTCACGCCCTGCGGGAGATCGATGTTGCCCGGCCCGGGGATCTGCTCTTCTTCGGCTCCGGCAGCCGCGCGACGCACGTCGGCATCTACATGGGCGACCGCCAGATGATTCACGCGCCGGGCAGCGGGCGGACCGTGACGGTCTCTTCTCTCGATATCCGCTACTGGCGCAAGCACTATCTCGGCGCCGCCGCGCCCACACAGTGACGTCGGGCCTTCTTTATCACCCCACGTTCGGGAGATCGGCGGCGCCGGTCGGTCGGGCGCTTTCTCGCGGCGCCCTTCTCTCAAACCCTCGCCCGGCCTCGTCTCTCAGCCGCCATTCCCGCCATCCGTTCTCGACAGATACATTGCGCACGATTGCTCGGCGGGATGATATTGCGTGAGCTCTTCCATGTCTGATTTCCTCCATGTCTGATCGCCGACGCATCGCCGGCGTCTGCCTCGCCATCGCCGCCGCGCTCTATGTCGCCGGTGTCTGCCTCGAGCGTGCGCATCCGGGCTTTGTCTGGCTGACCGCTTTTGCCGAGGCGGCGCTGATCGGCGGGATTGCCGACTGGTTCGCGGTCACCGCGCTGTTCCGGCATCCACTGGGGCTGAAGATTCCGCACACGGCGATCGTGCCGCGCAATCGCGCTCGCCTGGGCCGCAGTCTCTCTACCTTCATCCGCGAGAATTTCCTCGACGAGCAGTATGTCCGCGACAGCGTGGCACGCTTCGATCTCGCGGGCGCCCTGGTCGACTGGCTCTCTCGGCCCGCGCGGCAGCGCGCACTCGCCGAGCGGCTCGCCACGGCCCTGGCCGGCGCGCTCTCGGCAATACGCCAGGAAGCGGCACGCACCTTTCTCGTTCAGGCGCTGCGCTACCAGCTCGGGCGTCTCGACAGTTCGCGAGCGCTGGCGTCCTCGCTGCAGGTCCTGGTGGCCGAGCGTCGCCATCAGGCGCTGCTGGACGACAGTCTCAAGCGGCTGTCCGGCTGGCTGGCCGAGGAAGAAAACCAGGAGCGAGTGAAGCATTTCATCACCGACACGGTCTTCCGCCTGTTCAATCCCAAGGTGCTGGGCCGCGAGGTCAGCTTCAACCGCCTGGCCGGCTGGCTGATACGCGAGCGCATGGTCGAACAGAGCGCGCGCCTGATCCAGGCCGTGAGCGAGGACCCTGAACACCCGTTGCGACATCATCTCGATCGCCAGTTCGCCGCCCTGATCGACGAGGTCCGCACCGACCCGAAGCTGCGCGAGCGACTCGACACCCTGCGCGACGATCTGCTCGCCAACGAACGCCTGGCCGATTGGCTCGGCGCGATGTGGGAAGACATCGCGGCCTGGCTGGCGAGCGATCTGACGTCTCCGGATTCCGAGGTGCGAGGCTACCTCGAGCGCTTCATCGGCTGGTACGCCGATTCGCTCCAAAGTGACCCGGCGGCTCGCCAATGGATGAACGACCAGGCGCTGGCGATCATTCCACCGCTGGTACAACGCAGCGGCCCTCACGTCGATGCCTGGATCGAACGCTATCTGGAAAGTCTCGACAGCCGCGAGATCGTTACCCAGATCGAGAAGAACGTCGGTAACGATCTGCAATACATCCGCATCAACGGCACCCTGGTCGGCGGCCTGATCGGCGTGGCGATCCATGCGCTGACGCAGCTGGCACTCTGGCTGGGCGGCTGACGCCCGCGTGATGGGCTTGCCAGCTCGACATTCGTGACCTAACGGTGCGACAGCCAGTCGGCAGGCGCATCGGGCGAGTGTTCGATTCCCCTTGAGAAATCAAACCCGAGCTACCACGTTGTAGAGATGCAGGATAAACCCATCGTCATGCCAGTCGGCTGCCAACGGCAGCGCCGCCTATCGTTATCGCCAACGGTTGTTTCACGGCGGCCACGGGGCTCGGCAAGATGGGAATCCGATTCCTGGCTTCGATGAGAAGCCGCCACTGGCAACAAGGAGAGCGTCATGGCTTTGCAACTCGGCGATACCGCCCCGGATTTCACCCAGGAAAGCACCGAGGGACCGATCAAGTTCCACGAATGGGCCGGTGACAACTGGGTCATTCTGTTTTCGCATCCCGCCGACTTCACGCCGGTCTGCACCACCGAACTGGGCGAAGTCTCGCGCCTGAAACCGGAATTCGAGCGTCGTAACGCCAAGGCGATCGGCCTTTCCGTCGATCCGCTCGACGATCACACCCGTTGGGTCGGCGACATCGAGGAGACTCAGGGCTGCGGTCTCAACTTTCCGCTGCTGGCAGATGCCGACCGCAGCGTCAGTGAGAAGTACGGCATGATTCACCCCAACGCCAGCGGCACCAACACCGTGCGTTCGGTGTTCATCATCGATCCCAACAAGACCGTGCGCCTGACGATCACCTATCCGCCCAGCACCGGCCGCAACTTCGCCGAGATCCTGCGCGTGCTCGATAGTCTGCAGCTGACCGACAGCCACAAGGTCGCCACGCCGGTGAACTGGACCGACGGGGACGACGTTATCATCGTGCCCTCGATCGACAACGAGAAGGCCAAGGAACTCTTCCCCAACGGCTGGGACGAGAAAAAGCCTTACCTTCGCGTCACCAAGCAGCCGAACAAGTAAGCAAAAGGTTTGGCGAAACGACAATGCCCGCGCTCGAGAGCGCGGGCATTGTCGCTGAAAAGCGGTACGCTAATCAGCAGCGTGTGCAGTGCCTCGGCGACTTGTCGTGGCCCAGGCGCAGCACGCGCCGCGGCGAAGGCAACCGCGCTGTCGGACGCACCAGCATCATCGACATGACGCGCACCACGTGCGCGAGCACGTAAACGGCAACGGCCATGAGGATCAACGCCTTGATGCGCCCTGAAATTTTCACGCGGTCTCTCCTTGAATCGGGGTCTACGGGTAGGTGACGCCAAGGATAAGACCACACAACTGTGACGGAAAATTGAAGGCGTCGATAATCGCCATATCGGGTATCGATGGCAGTCATCGAGATGCCGATCGGTCGCCGGGCTCTACCGGGTCAATTTCCCCGTAATCCCTCGAAGAAACTCACCGCATTCTGTTCCAGCCCTTCCAGATAATAGCCGCCCTCCTGCACTACCAGCGTGGGGAGATCGAGCGCATTAATCTCGCGGCCCAATCGGCCAAAGCCCTCGGTGGTGACCGCCACCTTGGCCTGCGGATCCTTCTCGTGGATATCGAAGCCGAGCGCCAGCACCAGTGCATCGGGCTCGAACAGTTCGATCGCCTGACGCGCCTCGGCCAGGCGCGCGAAAAAGACCGATTCCTGTGAGCCGTGCGGCATCGGTAGATTGAGGTTGTAGCCGACCCCCTCGCCCCGGCCGCGCTCGTCCTCGAATCCGCAGACCGCCGGATAGAAATTGGTGGTGTCGCCGTGGATCGAGATGTACATCACGTCCGCGCGCGCGTAGAAGATCTCCTGCACACCCTGGCCGTGGTGCATGTCGGTATCGAGCACGACGATGCGCGGGAAGCGCGAGGTGAGATGCTGGGCGGCGATGGCGGCATTGTTGAGAAAGCAGAAGCCGCCGGCGGAATCGATACCGGAATGATGCCCCGGCGGACGCGACAGCGTATAGGCGAAGCGTTCGCCTCCCATCAGCGCTTCGGCGGCACTGACGGCACTTTGCGCTGCCCAGTAGGCGGCCTTCCAGGTGTGCTCGCCCACCGGCGCACTGCCATCGGCTAGATAACGCGCCGCTTCGGCAAGAATCCCGCGCAGCGCATTGGGCGAACGCACGAAGACGTTGGAAATCACCTCCTCGCCCCAATCCTCGCCCAGCTCATGCCAGCGTCGGTAGGCGCTCTCGAGAAAGCGCAGGTAAGGCAGCGAATGCACGGCGCGCAGCGGGCCGACGCCGTGATCGACGGGCGCTTCGATGTCGAAGCCAAGCCGTCTCGCAGCCGCCAGCAGGTATTCGGCGCGCTCGCGCACCTCCTGAGGTTGGCGCATCCTGCCGCGGGAGAAGTATGTCTGCGGCTGATGCTTCAACTGATCGTCGTGAAAGAAGGTCTTCATGCGCTGTTATCCTTGTCGGTATTACGCTCGGCAACGAGCGTCTGCTGGCGCAGTGGCCAGCGCCTCTCGACTTCTGGCTCGCGATGTCTGGCTCTGGCACCGCTTTGGGCGCCTGAAACGCACTTCGCGGCTCTGGGCGCCGTTGACTCCCGGCGCCGGCTACGGGCGCCTATGGCTCTTGGCGCGGCTTCGGGCGCCTTTAACTAGTACCCCGCCTCGCGATCCACCAGACTCGTCGGCAGCCGCCCGGCGTCCAGCCCCTCGAGCGCCGCAGCGACCTCCTGAGCGACCTGCGCCGGCGTGGAGTCGCAGGCATCGTGCGGCGTGACCACGATCCGCTCATGGCGCCAGAACGGGTGACCCCGAGGCAGCGGCTCGACGGCGAAGACATCGAGCGACGCCCCCGCCAATTGGCCGCTGTCGAGCGCGGCCAGCAGATCTGCCTCGAGCAGATGTTCGCCGCGCCCGACGTGGATGAGTGCCCCACCACGCGGCAGGCAGGCGAAGAGATCCGCGTCGAGAATGCCTCGCGTCTGTGCGGTCAGCGGCAGCAGATTGATCAATATCTCGCTGCGCGCGGCGAGACGCTCGAGCGCCTCGCGCCCGCCGCTGAAGCCGGTCACGCCTGCGGGCACGTTGCGACCGCTGCGCGAGTAGATGGCGACGTCGTAGCCGAGTGCCAGCAGCGACTCGGCGACCGCACCGCCCATCTTGCCCGCCCCCATCAGACCGACCCGGATCTCGCTGGCATCCCGGTCCAGCAGATGTTCCCAGCGAGACAGACGCTGATTGGCCAGATAGTCGCCGAAACGACGGTGATGCCACAGCACATGCCAGGTGACGAACCCCGCCATCATCTTTGCCTGCATCTCCCCGGCGATCCGCATCAGCGGCACGTCGCCGGGCAGGCTCGCGCTGGCGAGAATACCGTTGACGCCCGCCGCGATCGACGACACCAGGCGCAGGTTCGGATAGGGCCGGAAGGCGTCATCGTCCGGGTCCCAGGCCAGCGCGAACGCGATCGCAGCCGGATCGTCGACCGCCTCGGGGGGCATCAGTACGAGATTTGGCGCCGCGGCTTCGAACGCGGCCAGATAGGGCGCCATGATCGACGGCGTGCCCAGCACCACGCCGTGCAGAGGCTTTGCCATGCTCAACCCTCGAAATCGGGCTGGATTCGCGCCAGCAGGCGCAGATACGCCTCCCACTCGGGATCACGATCACCGATGTCATGATCGGCATCCCACTTTTCGTACTGCTGCGCGGTGTGCTCGGCCAAGGCGTCGTCGGGCCGGCGAACTTTCATGCCGCTCGCCATCACCGCGAGCTGAGCCTGGCAGCTGCGCTCCAGGTTGTGCATGCGCTTGAACGCCTCGCCCACGGTACGCCCGCAAACCAGCATGCCGTGATTGCGCAGCACCATCACCGACTTGTCGCCGAGATCCGCCACCAGGCGCTCTCGCTCGGCCAGATCCAGGGCGATTCCTTCATAGTCGTGATACGCCGTGCGGCCGTGAAACTCCATCGCCCACTGATTGAGTGGCAACAGCCCCTCTTCCAGGCAGGAGATCGCCACGCCGGCCACCGAATGGGTGTGCAGCACGCAGTGGACGTCCGGGCGCGCCTCGTGGATCGCACTGTGGATCGTGAACCCCGCCTTGTTGTACCCCGCGCTATCCGGGTCGTCGATCACGTGGCCATCGAGATCGATGGTGACCAGGTTGGCCGCCGTCACTTCCTCGAAGCGATAGCCATAGGGGTTGATCAGAAAATGCTCCTTGTTCGCCTCGGCGCGCGCAGAGATGTGCGTGTAGATGCTGTCGTCCAGACCAAAATGCGCGATCAGCCGATACGCTGCTGCCAGATCGCGGCGCGCCGCGCGCTTCTCGGCCGTCTGCGGGGCGTCGGTTGCCATGTTCACGTGGGCTCTCCGTTGTGATTGTCTCGAGGCTAACCTAGCAAGGCTTGCGCAAACTGTCGACAGTCGACGATTATCGCGTCATTGCGCTAGCATGACACCTCGAGACATCCAAAGAGCTTCCATGACCGCAACGACCCAAGGCTTTGCCGCCATCCAGCAGCGCGACCTGGTCAATCAGATCGCCGACAGTCTGACCGAAGCCCTACTCAGAGGGGATTTCGCGCCGGGCGTTCACCTCGCCGAAGCGCAGCTCGCGCGGGACTTCGGTGTCAGCCGAGCTCCGGTTCGCGAGGCCGCACGCCTGCTGGAAAGTCGCGGTATGCTGGTCTCTCAGCCGCGCCGCGGCTTTTTCGTGCGCACCTTCAGCGCCGAGGAGCTCGAGGATGTCTTCGATCTTCGCCTGTGCCTCGAGCGCCACGCGATCGGGCTGCTCGCCGGCCAGTTCTCCGAGTACAAGGAATCGGCGCTGACCCGCCAGCTCGACACCATGCGCCAGGTTGCCGAGCACGGCACCGCTGCCGAGCAGATCGAGGCCGACGTCGCCTTTCACCGCATGCTGTGCGAATTCAGCGGCAATCGTCGTTTGCTCAAGGTATTCGACGAGCTGTGCCACGAAATGCGCTTCTGCATCCTGTTGATCGGCCAGCTCTACGACGACCCGCGCCGCGTCGCCGACAGCCACCAGCCGGTGCTCGACGCCCTGCGCACCGGCGATGACGCCGCCTGCGAAGCCGCCATCGACTACCACATCGGCATCGCCCAGCAGCGTGTGGTGGAGATGTTTCGGGAGAGGGAGGGAATCTGATCCCCTGGCATGCGCCAGTCGACCGGCTCTCCCCCCCCTCAGCTTGTAATGAGACTGATTCGCGTTTAAGGTAAGCCACCTAGCCTCCCTTAACCCATCGAGTCACGTCTCATGCCCGCCGACGCCGTCGCCATCGAGAGCCTCTATCGCGCGCATCACGGCTGGCTGCGGGGTTGGCTCACGCATCGCCTCGCGTGCTCGGAAAAAGCGGCGGATCTGGCTCAGGACACCTTCCTGCGTCTATTGACGCGACGATGTGCCTCGTTGGGCGAGGCACCGCGAGCCTTGCTCGTCACCATCGCGAAAGGGTTGGTCGTCGATCACTGGCGGCGCAGCGCGCTGGAGGTGGCCTACCGCGAGACATTGGCGGCGCTACCGGAAGATCAGACGCCCTCGCCGGAGGTCCAGCTCGAGGCGCTCGACCTGCTGGAGCGCCTGGCGGCACTGCTCGACGGTCTCGAACCCATGACCCGCGAGGCGTTTCTGCTGCGCCAGCTCGGCGGGCTGAGATACGCCGCCATCGCCACGCAACTTGGCGTTTCGACCCGCAGCGTCGAGCGCCATGTGCGCGAGGCGCTCTATCACTGCTATCGGCTGCGCTTCGCGGATGCGTGAGTCGAGCGCCGCGCCTGCCGCCTCGGTCGTGCGACGCGCCATCGACTGGCATATCCAGCTCGAATCCAGCGCCGGCGCCGACCATGATCGAATTCGCACCCAGATCGCACGCTGGTGTGCCGAGCGCGAAGCACATGCGCTGGCCTGGGCGCGAATCGCGCGCTTGACCGGCGAATTCGACGACATGGTCCGACAGCTCCCCGAACCGAGCGCCAGTCTCGATATTCTGGGCCGAGCCGAGCGTGAGGTGGATCGCCGCCGCGCCATGAAGCTGATGCTGGGTGGCCTGGCGATCGGCGGTGCCGGGCTGTGGTTCGCTCGCCCCCGTTTGCCGTGGCAGGCGGATTACGTCACCGGTACCGGCGAGCAGCGCCATCTTCGACTCGACGATGGCACGTCGATCATGCTCAACACCGACTCGGCGCTGAATGTGGCGTTCACGCCGGATGAGCGCCGGCTGATCCTGAAAAGTGGCGAAATCATGATCGAGAGCGGTCCGGATACGGGTAGCCCGCACCATCGTCCGCTGCGACTGAGCTGTCGTCATGGCATGTGCGAGGCTCTGGGAACCCGGTTCAGCGTGCGCGATGAGGCGACCTACAGTCAGTTGAGCGTCAGCGAGGGCCGCGTGGCGCTCGATCCGCTCGGCGCGGCGCGGCGCATCCTCGAGCGAGGCGAGACCGTGCGCTTCGACGGCACGACCTCGACGTCTGTCACCCGCCCGGTGCTCGATCCCGATGCCTGGAGCCGAGGTATGTTGGCGGTGCGCGATATACGCCTGGCGCGCTTTCTCAAAGAACTCGCGCGCTACCGGCATGGCGTCGTCGGCTGCGACGAGCGCATCGCTGACCTGCGCCTCTCCGGCGTCTTCCAGCTCGATGATCAGGCACGGCTGCTGCGCCATCTCGAGCGCACGCTGCCGATCAGAATCGTGTCGCGTACGCGTTGGTGGGTCCGCGCCGAGCCTGCCTGAGAAGCAAGCGGCGGGATTTTCCGATACGCCGGACATCCATCCGGCAGAGGGCAACCGGCCGATCCCCAAAACATTCGCGCTGGTGTGTCGGGTTTTTCGATCTCGTCCGGTATTCCCTGTAAGCACCTTGCGCAACGCGCGCCATTAACGGTGCCGCTATCCATCGACAGGGGAACGATTGCATGACCACGCCGACACGACGCCAACGTGGATCGACTCGCCGTCCGTTGCAGAGGCAGCTGCCGCCAGCCACGCTCGCCGCCCTGCTGGCTTTCACCGCTCCGCCGCTACTCGCGGCGCCGCAGCCACAACCTGCCGCCAGCGTCACCATCGCCGCCGGCCCGTTGAATCAGGCGCTCAACCGCTTCGCGGAGGCGACCGGAGTGACGCTCTCGTGGACACCGGACCTGGTCGGCGGACATCGCAGCCAGGGCGTCAGCCGCGCCGCGAGCACGGATCAGGCCCTGGCCACGCTACTGGAAGGTACCGGCCTGGTCGCGCACCGAACCGATTCCGGCTACGTCATCGTCAAGGCGCCGCAGACATCGAGCGCCAACCTCGCGCCGATCACCGTCTCGGCGACCGGACTCGTCAGCGGCGTCGCGCCAGTGGACGGTTATGTCGCTACCGCCAGCCGCTCGGCGACCAAGACCGACACGCCGCTGGTGGAGACGCCGCGCAGCGTCAGCGTTGTCACCCGCGATCAGATCGAGGCTCACGGCGCGCGCAATATCGAGGACGCCGTTGCCTACACTTCCGGCGTCAGCGTCGGCAATTACGGCTTCGACCCGCGCTTCGATCAGATTCAGGTTCGCGGCTTTGCCACTACCACCAGCGGCAATTTTCTCGACGGCTTGCGCCAGCCCTACGATAGCTGGCTCGCCTCGCCCAATACGCTGCCCTACGCGCTGGAACGCATCGATGTGATCAAGGGGCCGGACTCGGTGATCTTCGGCCAGGTCAGCCCCGGCGGCGTGGTCAACCGCGTCAGCAAGCGGCCGAGCGCGGACGCCGACAACGAGATCACCCTCACCGCCGGCAACAAGAACACCCGCCAGGCCGAGTTCGATGTCGGCGGCGCCTTCGACGCAAGCGGCGACGTGCGCTACCGCGTGGTCGGCATGGCGCGGGATGCCGAAAGCGACGTCGAACAGATTCCTGATGACGCCAGCTTCATCGCGCCCTCGGTTGCCATCCGTCTCGACGACGACACGACGCTCACCCTGCTCGCTCAGTATCAGGATCGCGAGACCGGCGGCAGTCCCGGCTATTACCAGGAAGGGGACGACCTGACCGACTTCTGGACCGGTGACGAGGATTTCGACAAGGCCTCACAGCATCAGTGGCAGCTCGGCTGGGAGTTCGAGCATCGGTTCAACGACGCGCTCTCCTTCAGTCAGCACACCCGCTATCAGGTCATCAGCGCGGTCAATCAGTACACCGACGGCTACGACAATGTCGGTAGCGTGGTCGAGCGCACCGCATCGGGGATCTACGAAGACACGAGCTCGGTGGTCACCGATAACCGACTGACCGGCGAGTTCACTACCGGCGCGCTCGAACACACGCTGAGCGGCGGCGTCGACTATAGCTATCTCGACTACGACGTGCTCTACGCCTACGGCGACGCGCCCTCGATCGACCGCGACGATCCGGACTATCACCAGCATATTCCCGCACCCGACACTATCGTCAGCGACATCGACGGCCGCGCCGAGCGCACCGGAGTCTACCTGATCGACCAGATCGCACTCGGTCGCTGGCGTTTCTCCGCCGGCCTGCGCCACGACTGGGCCGAGGACGTCACCCGGGATGCCGTTTCCGGCAATGACCGGCAGCAAGACGATGCCGGTTCCGGCCAGTTCGGCGTGCTCTACGCCTTCGACAACGGCGTTTCACCCTATCTGAGCTACGCCACCTCGTTCGAGCCGCAGTCCGGCACCGATGCCAGCGGCAATCATCACGCACCCTCCAAGGGCAGCCAGTGGGAAGCCGGCGTGAAGTATCAGCCTCCGGGGCGCAGCCTGCTGCTGACCGCCGCGGCCTATCAGATCGAACAGACCAACGTGCTGACCACCGACCCCGACAATCGCAACTACTCCGTCGCCACCGGCGAGCAGCGTATGCGCGGTCTCGAGCTGGAGATGGTCGCGGATCTCACCGACGAGCTCAGCATGACCGCCGCCTATACCCTCAACGATCCGGAAATCACCAAGGATAACGACGGCAACACCGGCAACACCCCGGTCAACGTCTCCCAGCATCTCGCCTCGCTGTGGCTGGATTACGACATCGATCACGGCCCGCTGCGCGGCGTCGGCCTCTCCGCTGGCGCGCGCTATATCGGCAGCTCCTGGGACGACGCCGAGAATACCCACAAGAACGACGGCTACACCCTGGTCGACGCCGGCATTCACTACGACCTTTCCGGCAAGCTCGCAGGCGTTCGCGTGGGCGTCGATGCCCACAACCTGGCCGACAATCGTTACCTCGTCTGCGAAGGCGGCTACTGCTATCGCGGTGCCGGCCGCCGCGTGCTCGGCAGCGTCAGCTACCGCTGGTAACGGAGATCTCGCATGAGTCGATCAAAGACACCGTCCGATCCACAACGGCGACGGATGCTGACCGGGCTCGCCCGGACTAGCCTGGCGGGAGCGAGTCTCGCCAGCCTGGGCATCGCCGGGTCGGCCACTCTGGCACGGGCGGGCCGCGTCTCGGCAAGCCAAGCCCCAGCCGATCCGCCGGTCGTGCTCGATCACAGCCGGCAGTGGCGGATACACAACGCCGCCGGCGACGCCTACCGCATCATGATCAGCCTGCCCGAGGGCGCGCCGCCCGAGGGCGGCTATCCGGTACTCTACGTGCTCGACGGCAATGGCTACTTTCCGCCCTTCCACGCCGCGCGAGAAACGGTCGAGCGCTACCGCAAGACGATCATCATCGGCGTCGGCTACCCGGAGGCGCAGGCGCTCAACTTCCTGCGCCGCTCCTACGACTTCTCACCACCGGCACCGCCTGATCACGACGACCCGCCGCAGGGCGGCCAGGACGAATTTCTCGCCTTCCTCGAGCAGCGCCTGATGCCGAAGGTGGAAGCCGAGCTGCCGATCAACCCGCACCAGCAGAGCCTGTTCGGCCACTCGTTCGGCGGCATGTTCGCGATCTATGCGCTGTTCAACCGCCCACGCCTATTCGCCCACGTGGTCGCGGTGAGTCCCACGCTGTGGTGGGACAGCCACTACCTGCTGGCGCTGGAGCCCGGCTTCGTTGAAGCCGTGAACACGCGACAGTTCAAGAACCCGCCGAGCCTGGCGCTGATCGCCGCCGAAGGCGACACACCGCAGGAGATTCAGGAAGCGCAAGCGATGGCGGCACGGCTCGAACCGCTTGCGGCCTCTGGCTTCCGCTCGAGCTACGCCCTGATTCCCGGCGTCGATCACGAGACAGTACCGTTCAAGATCGTGCCCCGAGTGATGCGCGAGGTCTTCGAAGTGGGTTATACGCCGTAGCGCGGCGCGTCGCACGGCCCGCTGGCGTCGTGTCAAACTGCCGTTTTCCATGCGGCAGGCAAGCAATGAACACACTGAAGCAAGCGAAACACTGGGTCTTCGACATGGACGGCACGCTGACGGTCGGCGTGCATGATTTCCCGGCGATCCGTCGCGAGCTGGAAATTCCCGAGTCGGCGGACATTCTCCACCACCTGGAGACGTTGCCCGCGGCGGAGCGAGAGGCGAAGCACGCGTGGCTGCTCGAGCATGAGCGTGAATTGGCGATGCGCTCGACGGCGGCGTTCGGCGCGGTGGCGTTGATTCTCGAGCTGCGAAGCCGCGGTTGCCGGCTCGGCATTCTGACCCGCAACGCGAAGTCACTCGCACACATCACCCTCGAGGCCATCGGTCTGGACGACTGCTTTGCGTATGACGACGTGCTCGGTCGCGATGAGGCGCCGCCCAAACCGCACCCTGGCGGCCTGACTCACTTTATCGACAAATGGCAGGTCGCACCGGGCGAAACCGTCATGGTCGGCGATAGCTGGCTCGATATGGCCTGCGGGCGGGCAGCGGGCTCGCGCACGGTGCTGGTCAACGCGCCCGAGGCAAGCGAGATGCCGGAAGCCGATTGGCAACTCGAGGACTGCCATGCGCTGGCGCAGCTGATCGAGAAGGTTCGCTAGATTCCCGGAATCCCGATCGGCCCCGGTGCATCCGGAATGGGTGAACAGCCGCTCAGTGCCAGGGTACCGACAACGATGATGGCGATCAGAATCAAAGGCTTTGCCATCGGCATGACCGACACCTCCTCCAAGATGAATGTGCCTCGAGTCTAGACGACTCATCTCAACGCTCCACTCGCGCGCCGCGCACAGGCTTCAGTAAAAGCCGAATGATTGGATAGTGAGGGCTTCCTTCCTGATTTAACCGATGCTACAAATACAAACCACGGCAATAAAGATAAACCTTGGTTAATTTGAATCATCGGCTAATGATTCGCGCTCGAATCAACCCAATTTGTCGCTGCAGGACGCGAACCACTGCGATAGAGGAGAAGTCGAGGTGAAAGGGCATTTCCCACGTTCGGTGCTGACACGCGCCTTCGCTATCGCGCTCGGCGCGTTGACGTTCTCGTCATTGGCGGTGGCGCAGGACGGTGACAAGCTCAAGTCGGTGACCACCTTCACCGTGATCGCGGACATGGCGCAGAACGTGGCCGGCGACGCGGCCACGGTGGAGTCGATCACCAAGCCGGGCGCCGAGATTCACAACTATTCGCCGACGCCGGGCGACATCCTGCGCGCCCAGGATGCCAATCTGATTCTCTACAACGGCCTGAATCTCGAGCTGTGGTTCCAGCGTTTCTTCCAGCACCTCGACGATGTGCCTAGCGTGGTCGTCACCGACGGCGTCGAGCCGATGAGCATCACTTCGGGGCCCTACAACGGCAAACCGAACCCGCATGCGTGGATGTCGCCGGACAATGCGCTGATCTACGTCGATAACATCCGCGATGCCTTCATCGCACAGGACCCGGACAACGCCGATACCTATCGCGCCAACGCCGAGGCCTACAAGGCCAATATCAAAGCAGCGGTCGCGCCGATCCGTGCCGAACTCGAAGCGATTCCCGAAGAGCAGCGCTGGCTGGTCTCCAGCGAGGGGGCGTTCTCCTATCTGGCGCGGGACTTCGGCCTGAAGGAGCTCTACCTGTGGCCGATCAACGCCGACCAGCAGGGCACCCCGCAGCAGGTACGCAGAGTCATCGACGACGTTCGCGAGCACGACATCCCCACTGTCTTCAGCGAGAGCACCATTTCCGACAAGCCGGCCCGCCAGGTCGCCCGCGAGACCGGCGCCCACTACGGCGGTGTGCTCTACGTCGATTCGCTGAGCGAGCCCGATGGCGCCGTACCGACCTATATCGATCTACTCGAGGTGACGTCTCGAACCATCGCCGACGGCCTGACCGAAGGCGTCGCAGAAGGACAGGCGCGATGACCGATACCGACTCTCGAGCGTCATCGAGCGACGCACCGACGACCGCCACCCGGGCTTCGAAGGCCGCCGAAACCCGAGCGTCGGGTGGCGGTATCCTCGTGGACAACGCGACCGTGACGTATCGCAACGGCCATACCGCGCTGCGCGATGCCGGCTTCGCGATCCCGACCGGCACCATCACCGCCCTGGTGGGGGTCAACGGCTCCGGCAAGTCGACCCTGTTCAAGGCGATCATGGGCTTCGTGCGCCTCGCCCGGGGCGAGATTCGCGTGCTCGAGATGCCGGTAAAAAGTGCACTGAAGCAGAACCTGGTCGCCTACGTGCCGCAGTCCGAGGAGGTGGACTGGCAGTTCCCGGTGCTGGTCGAGGACGTGGTAATGATGGGCCGTTACGGCCACATGGGGATGCTGCGGATTCCGCGTCAGGCCGACCGTGACGCGGTCGACGCGGCGCTCGCCCGCGTCGATATGAGCGAGTTCCGCAAGCGCCAGATCGGCGAGCTGTCGGGCGGCCAGCGCAAGCGCGTCTTCCTCGCCCGGGCGCTGGCTCAGGATAGTCGCGTGATTCTGCTCGACGAGCCGTTCACCGGCGTCGACGTCAAGACCGAGGATCAGATCATCCGGTTGCTGCGAGAACTGCGCGACGAAGGCCGGGTGATGCTGGTATCGACCCACAACCTCGGCTCGGTGCCGGAGTTCTGCGACCGCACCGTATTGATCAAGGGCACCGTGCTCGCTCACGGCCCGACCGAGGAGATCTTCACCCAGAAGAATCTCGAGCGCGCGTTCGGCGGCGTGCTGCGCCACTTCATGCTCGACGACGATGGCAGCGAGCCGCGTCAGCCCTTCGGCGTCTTCACCGACGACGAGCGCCCGCTGGTCCTGCACAACGGTATCGCGGCGCGGCGCAGGCGCCATCGGGAAGAGACTCCCCCGCGATGAGTGTGCTCCTGGAACCTTTCGGCTACGGCTACATGGTCAACGCCATGTGGGTCTCCGCGCTGGTCGGCTGCGTGTGCGCCTTTCTCTCCTGCTATCTGATGCTCAAGGGCTGGTCGCTGATCGGCGATGCGCTGTCTCACTCGATCGTCCCCGGTGTCGCCGGCGCCTACATGATCGGCCTGCCCTTCTCGCTCGGGGCTTTCCTGGCTGGCGGGCTGGCGTCGCTGTCGATCCTTTTCCTCAACCAGCGCAGCAAGTTGAAGGAGGACGTGATCATCGGCCTGATCTTCACCGCGTTCTTCGGCCTTGGCCTGTTCATGGTGTCGCTGTCGCCGACGTCGGTGAACATCCAGACCATCGTGCTGGGTAACGTGCTGGCGATTTCACCCACCGACACGCTGCAGCTCGCGATCATCGGCGTCGTCTCGCTGGCCGTGCTGCTGGTGAAGTGGAAAGACCTGATGGTGGTCTTCTTCGACGAGAATCACGCCCGCTCGATCGGTCTCAATCCGGGATTGCTCAAGGGTGTCTTCTTCGTGCTGCTTTCCGCCTCGACCGTGGCCGCGCTGCAGACCGTCGGCGCCTTCCTGGTGATCTGCATGGTGGTGACGCCGGGCGCCACGGCGTATCTGCTCACCGACCGCTTCCCGCGCCTTTTAATCATCGCGGTCTTGATCGGCGCGCTGACCAGCTTCGTCGGTGCCTACGCGAGCTATTTCCTCGATGGCGCCACGGGCGGCATCATCGTCGTGCTGCAGACGCTGATCTTCCTGATCGCCTTCGTGTTCGCGCCCAAGCACGGCATGCTGGCCGCCAGGCGTCGGGCGGCCGCCTCGCTCAAGGCGAGTTCATCGGCACCGGCCACGACCGGCCACCGCATAGAGGAGTCGATCTCATGAGCCTGACCGAGTGGCTGCTCGCCCCGTTCCAGTTCGAGTTCATGGTCTACGCCATGGGTAGCGCCGTTCTGGTCGCGATTCCGATGGCCCTGCTCTCCTGCTTTCTGGTTCTCAAGGGCTGGGCGCTGATGGGCGATGCAATTTCCCACGCGGTCTTTCCCGGCGTGGTGATCGCCTACATCGTCGGCATTCCGTACGCCATCGGCGCCTTTGCTGCCGGCATGTTCTGCGCCGTCGCCACCGGGTTTCTCAAGGAGAACAGCCGCATCAAGCAGGATACGGTGATGGGCATCGTCTATTCGGGCATGTTCGGATTGGGACTGGTGCTTTACCTCGAGATCCAGTCCACCACGCATCTCGACCACATCCTGTTCGGCGATATTCTCGGCGTCGGCCCTCGGGATCTACTCGAATCCGCCGCCATCGCCCTGTTCACCGTCGCGGTGATTGGCCTCAAGTGGAAGGATTTCCTGCTTCACGCCTTCGACCCGACTCAGGCCCGCGCCGTCGGCCTGCGCACGCGGCTTCTGCACTACGGGCTGCTCTGTCTGATCTCGCTGACCATCGTCGGCGCGCTCAAGGCCGCGGGCATCATCCTGGCCATCGCGCTCTTGATCGCCCCCGGTGCCGTCGCGTTTCTGCTGACCCGGCGTTTCAGCATGATGCTGTGGATCTCGGTCGGCATGTCGATGGCAGTCGCGTTTTTGGGCGTCTACCTGTCGTTCTTCCTCGACAGCGCCCCCGCACCCACCATCGTGCTGCTCTATACGCTGGTGTTCGTGGCAGCCTTTATCCACTCGCTTCGCCAGACGGCGCGACGCGAAGCGCGCACCTGATCGGTGGCCGACCCTTGCGACGCCGATAAACATCATCGTCATCAGTGAACCGCGCAGTGACGGCGGCGTCCAACACGGCGGTCATGGGCGAAGGGTTTCGAGAATCTCGGCTCTTCATCCATGACCGTCACTTTTTGACTATGTTATAACGTTCGCTTGGTAACGATTTTCATCCTCATGTCAACAGGATTAACCTGTCGACGATGGCCGACAGTCACCAGCGGTCATCTGTCATCGACATTCACCGATCAGTTCATCGATCTTTCACGGACTCCCATCATGGACAGAAGGCGATTCATCACCACTCTCCTGGCCACCTGTTTACTCCCCAGCACCCGGGCACTGGCCAATCCACTCACGCCATTTACCCTCAAGGAAGACGACGAAAGCGCCAGCTTTGTCATCGAACTCGAGGGCAACAACGAACACAAGGTATTCACGCTCGACAACCCGCCCCGGGTCGTCATCGACCTCCCGCAGGTCACGCGGATCGCCCCGTCGACGGCTCCCAAGCAGCATGCGGGTATCGTCAAGGACGTGCGCACCGGCCACCGCGACGGTGGCATTCGCATCGTGCTCGATCTGAAGACGCTCAAGCAGCCCAAGACCCATATCCGCCAGCTGGATGCCAACCGCTCGCAGCTGATCGTCAGCATCAACGACCCCGACCCGCTGATGGCCGCCGTCACCGCCGAGGCGAAATCCCACAACGCACCGCGCAAGGCGATCATCGAGATCGACGCCGGCCACGGGGGCAAGGACCCGGGCTGCATCAGCGCCGATGACCATTACGAGAAGTACGTCGCCATGGGTGTCGCCGACTATCTCAAGGAACGGCTCGACAAGGACGACCGTTTCGAACCCTCGCTGACGCGCGACAGCGATATCTTCATCCCGCTGCACGAGCGCGTGCTGATGGCGCGCAACCATCACGCCGACCTGTTCATGTCGATCCATGCCGATGCGGCGCCGTCGACCAGCGCCAGCGGCGCTTCGGTCTATATCCTATCCCAGCACGGCGCCAGCTCGGCAATGGCGCGCTGGCTCGCCGAAAGCCAGAACAGCGCCGACCGCTACGCCTCGACTCGCGACAGCGAGATCTACTCGGACGACCCCGACGTACAGTCGGTGCTGATCGATCTCTCGATGCGCGGAACCGATGTCGCCAGCCAGAAGCTCGCGCAGACCACGCTCTCGAATCTCGGTGACGTGACCCACCTGCACAACGACCGCATCAACAAGGCGGCGTTTGCCGTGCTGAAGTCACCGGATATTCCCTCGATGCTGGTCGAGACCGGTTTCATGTCCAATCGCGGTGACTGCCAGCGTCTGCTGCGCAACGCCCATCAGCAGCAACTGGCCGAGGCGCTGCATCAGAGCGTGGCTGACTTTTTCGAGAAGAATCCGCTGCCGGCTTGAGTCACTGCAGCCTGACCGTGACCATCTCCGCAGCCAATGAGCTGCTCCGCCGACGTACCAGCGTCGGCGGTGGCCGACGGCGGCGTTCGAGTGATGACAAAAAGATGACGATTCCGTTACCAAAGCCTGCGCCACGAGCGTCGCCCGCGCAGTAGCATTGAGGTTTTCTGTCACGGATGCCGCACCGCTCATGGAAGCGCTCAATCTACGCCTGTTCGACTGGCTCAACGCGCCACTGCAGGCACCACATCTGGAGCTGGATCTCGCCTACACCCTGGCCATCTACGCCATCTATCTCGTTCCGCTGTTGATGATCGTCGGCTGGCTACGGCGTGACCCGACGCGCCAGCGGCTCGCGCTCCAGGCACTGCTCGCCTGCGTTCTCGCACTGGGCGTCAACGAAGTCATCGCGCTGCTCTGGCAGCATCCGCGCCCATTCGTCATCTCGGTGGGGCACACCTATCTCGATCACGCCCCCAACTCCTCTTTCCCCAGCGACCACATGACGATCATCTCGACGGTCGCGATCACGCTGCTGCTTTCGCGAGATCGCCGCCGCCTGGGCGTGGCGTTTGCAGCGATCGCCCTCGGCATCGCCTGGTCGCGGGTCTATCTCGGCGTTCACTTCCCGCTCGACATGCTCGGCGCCGTCGGCGTCTCGGTGATCGTCGCCAGCACCGTCGCGCTGACGGCCGACCGGTATCTTCCAACACTGCACACTCTCGCCAGAGCGATCCATCGCCGCCTGTTCGGCCCGCTGATCGCCCGCGGCTGGCTGCCGGAGTAGTCGCCGAAACGACAAGGCCAGATCCCATGAAGGGCATCTGGCCTTGCTGTACTCGCTCCCCGCATCGGACCCAGTGGCTCGGGTCTGGGGCTAGGTTTTGATGCCACGGTCGGCTGTTAAGGTCTATGCCCCGGCCGACACCGCCGGCTGACGTTTCCCGGCCAGGCTGACCGCGATCAACGTGATCGCTGCCAGCGGCATGGCGACCAGCACGCTATTCCAGCCCATCGGCTTGCCCAGCGGGATCTCCCAGATCAGGGTCACCGCCCCGCCGACGATCATCGCAGCGAGCGCTGCGGCCGGCGTGGCGCGTGGCCACAGCAGCGCGGCGAGGAATACCGGCGTGATCGCCGCACCGTACATGCCGTAGGAGTACATCTGCATCGCCAGCACGCTGGGGAAGAAAGCCCCCAGAATCCACGCCAGTACGCCAAGCCCGACGACCGTCAACCGATTGACCAGCAGCGCTTTGCTCGCGGGGATCTTGACCTTCATCCAGCCGCCGAGGATGTCCTGGGTCAGACTGGCGGAGGCGGAGAGCAGGTAGGAGTTACCGGTGGTCAACAGAAGCGCCACCAGGGAAGCGAGCAGCAGCCCGCCAACCACGGTCGGCAACCCCTGCTGGGCCAGCGTCATCATCGCCGTGGAGGGCGTGATATCCGGATACATTACCCGCGTGGCGCAGACCAGCAGCGTGATCAGGCCGGAGCAGACGATCGAGGCGATGACCAGGCCCATCGCAGCTTTCTTGGCCGTTGCAGGATCGCGCGCTGCAGCGAAACGCTGGAACAGGTTCTGGTCGCCAAGAATCAGCAGGAACAGCGGCAGGAAGTAACCCAGCGCCTGCCACGGCGAGAGCCCGCCGAGCAGCGTCTGATGGGTCGCCGGCAGCGCCGCCATCATGCCATCGAAGCCGTCGAGCCGAGTCAGGACCAGCGGCAGCGCGATCAGCATGCTACCGAAGATGATCACCGCGCTGAGATAGTCGGTATAGGCCACCGACACCAACCCGCCCATGGTCGCCAGGCCAATCATTACCAGCGCGGCGATCAGCACGCCCTGCCAAACCGGCAGTCCGAACGCGAGGTTGAGCGCCTGACCGGCGCCGGTGAACTGATACGAGACGATCCCGACGTAGGCGAGCAGGATGATCAGCGCCGCGATCGAGCGCGCTGCCGGCCCGAATCGCGCTTCGATCAGGCCGGGAATGGTGGTCGCCTGCGAGCTGCGCATCTTGCGCGCCAGCAGGAAGTAGACCACCAGCGCCGCAATCGGCGTGCCGGCGAAGAAGAAGATCGCCGCGCCGGGACCGTGCTGGAACACGAAGCTGGCGCCACCGACGATCGAACCGGAGCCGACGAAGGTCGCCAGCAGTGTCGCGGTCAGCACGATCGTCGAGAGCGAGCGGCCGGCGACGATGAAATCGGTGTCGTCGTGAACCTTGCGGCGCGAGAAATAGAGGCCGATGACGACCATCAGCACGAGATAGGCGATAACGAAGAAAGCCTGCATGGCAGCAGTCTCCTGAGTTCTGTTGTGGTTGTTATGCGTGCAGTTGTGATGCGTATGCGTGTCACCAGGCGGTCGCGACGACTGACGGCGACCGCCCGGGCAGGCTCAGTGCGTCAGTCGATCCTTCACCGCCACGCCGCCTTGCAGAATCAGCGAAAGGTGCTCGCCCTGCCCGGTTAGCAGGCGCATGTCCTCGAGCGGATTGCCGTCGACCACGATCAGGTCCGCGTGGGCGCCAGGCGCGACGCAGCCGATCTCGCCCTCCATGCGCAGCAGCTTGGCGGCGGTCGCCGTGGCGCTGCGAATGACCTCATGCGGCGGCAGAACCTGGGAGCGGATCACGAACTCCTCGGACTGATGCGGATGCATCTCGCCGAGCAGGTCGGTGCCGTAAGCCATTTCCAGGCCCGCTTCGCGCATGATGACCAGACTCTCGAGCCCGGCCAGGCGCACGTCGTCGATCTTCTCGACCGACTCCGGCTTGAGCCCGTAGTCCGCGCCCTCGATCTTGAGTCGCTCGTAGGTCACCAGCGTCGGACACGCCATGGCGCCGCGCTCGGCGGCGAGCTTTGCCGTCTCCCGCGTAATCAGGTTGCAGTGCTCGAGCGAGTGAACACCCACCTCGACCGCGCGGCGAATCGCCTCATCGGTATAGAGATGCGCGCTGACGTAGGTCTGCGCGTTGCTGGCTTCCTCGACGATGGCTTTCAGCTCGTCGACCGAGAAGCTCAGGAAATCGATCGGATCGCTCGGCGAGGAGACGCCGCCGTTGGCCATCACCTTGATGAACTGCGCGCCGCTCTTGATCTCCTGACGCACCGCGCGGCGGACCGCGTCGATGCCGTCGCAGATGCGCCCCATCGACCCCAGACGGCGGGACTGATACTGATCGTCGCGCTCGTCAAAGAAACCGCGGTAATCGTTGTGGCCACCGGTCTGGCAGAGCGCCTTGCAGCACACCACCAGCCGCGGGCCGGCAAAGTGGCCTTCTGCCACCGCCTGCTGAATGCCACGGTCGGCACCGCCGACGTCACGCACGGTCGTGAAGCCGCGCTCGAGCATGCCCTTGAGAATCGGCGTGGCACGGGCAGTCACCAGCGAATCCGGCAGCAGCATGTTGGCGCCGAGATCGGCGGTCGTCGCGATGACGTGTACATGGCAGTCGATGAGGCCGGGCATCAGCGTGCGGCCGGTCAGATCGATGACGCGAGCCTCCGGCGCCTCGATCGGCGACTCGGAGACCTGCACGATACGGCCACCCTCGATCAGCACGTGAACGCCGCGACGCGGCTCAGCGGCACTGCCGTCGACGAGGTCGGCGTTGGTCAGCAGCAGGGGACGGTCGGAGAGATCGCTCATGGGGTAGTCTCGTGAAACGTTATTGTGATTGGAGAGTCGTGATTGGCGCGCTTGATGGAGGCGCCATGACTGGCGACAAACGACTTTCACGAGACTACTGGCGAGCCGCGAGACCGGAAAAGCGACAAAAACGCATGTCAGCATGCGCTCGGCGCATCAATGGCCGGCAGGTTCAGCTACCAGGTGCACGCTCGAGCAGCCAGCGCTTGAAGCGGCGCGTGGCGGCATTTTCGTGACGCTCCTCGGGCGTGATCAGGTAGTAGCCACCGCCGTGCGCCGCCCAGTGATCGGAGGCCCACACCAGGCGACCCCGTTCGACCTGGCTGTCGATCACATGACGCCAGCCGAGCACGATGCCTTGCTCCTGTACCGCCATCTCTACCAGTGCCGGATAGTTGTTGAACACGACGGTGCTCGCCCCGCCTGTCAACGTGAGGTCGTGGTAGCGAAACCAGTCGCGCCAGGAAACCCAGAGACTCTGTGCGTCTTCGAGCGCCAGCAGCGTCTCCGCCAGCAGATGCGCTGGTTCCAGCCTGGCGTCACCGGCAATTCCATGGCGGTCGCGGCAGGCATCGAGATAGCCCGGCGCACAGACCGGAAAGACCTGCTCGGGAATCAGCTGCGCCGTCTCGTAACTCGAGAGCGTGGGTGTCTTGAGATAGTAGAGCGCGATATCGAACTCGAACGCCGAGAGCAGCGACACGCCATCGCGCACCACCAGTCGCAGATTGACGTCGGGATGCTCGCGGCGGAACTGCGCCAGTTTAGGTGCCATCCAGAACTGCGCCACGCCGGCAGTACAGGCGATGGTCAGCTCGTTCTCGCCGGTGCTCTTCATCACCTCGGCGGTGGCCTGTACGCAGTCATCGAGAATCGAGCGCACCTGCAGCGCGTACGTCTCGCCGGCACGAGTGAGAGTCAGTTGGCGCTGCTGGCGCACGAATAGCTTGCGTCCGAGAAACGCCTCGAGATGGACGATCTGACGGCTGACGGCGCTCTGGGAGAGATTGAGTTCGACGGCGGCGCGCGTGAAGCTCATGTGCCTGACCGCCGCCTCGAAGGCGATCAGCGAATTGAGCGGCGGCATGGGGGACATGCGCATGGGAAAACTCCGACCGATGACGCGAGGCCTCAGGATAAGCCATCTGCGGCCGCATTGGCCCTCTTGGCGGTGTGTCGCCTCTCCAGGATCGACACGGGGGGCTAAGACTTTAGCCGCAAGCCGATTCAACTCCAACGCGGCTGCAGGGCATGCTGACGGACTACGCTTGAATCAGCACCCGGTTTTTACCTCAGCCGCTCTCGATGGGACGCCGATGATCATCTCCAGCCCGAACGATTACCGCGAGGCCGCGCGCCGCAAGCTGCCCCGCTTTCTTTTCGACTATCTCGACGGTGGCGCGGTCAGCGAAAAGACACTCACCGACAACGTGACCGCGCTGAATGCGCTCTCGCTGCGTCAGCGTGTCTTGCAGGGCGTCGGCGCGCCGACGCTCGACACCGACGTGCTCGACAACCGCTGGGCGATGCCGGTGGCGCTGGCACCGATCGGCGCCTGCGGTATGTATGCCCGCCGCGGGGAGGTGCAGGCGGCGCGGGCAGCCAGCGAGGCTGGTATTCCCTCGACGCTCTCCACCGTCTCGGTCTGTGCCATCGAAGAAGTCGCCGCCGGCGCCAGCGGCGAGCTGTGGTCGCAGCTCTATGTGCTGCAGGACCGCGGCTACATGCAGAACTCGCTCGAGCGCGCCTGGGCCGCCGGCATGAAGACGCTGGTCTTCACCGTCGACATGCCGGTGCCCGGCACGCGCTATCGTGACCGCCACTCCGGCATGTCGGGGCCCTTCGCCGCCAGTCGCCAATATCTACAGGCGATCACGCATCCCCAGTGGGCGTATGACGTCGGCTACAAGGGGCGACCACTCTCGTTCGGCAACATCGAGGCCTATACTCGGCGCACGATGAAGATGGACGACTACATGGGCTTTCTCGGCAAAAACTTCGACCCATCCATCGCCTGGGCGGACCTGGAGTGGATTCGCGAGACGTGGAAAGGAAAGCTGATCATCAAGGGCATTCTCGACCCGGAAGACGCCCGCGACGCGGTGCGCCTCGGCGCCGACGGCATCGTCGTTTCCAACCACGGCGGTCGCCAGCTCGACGGCGCCGCCCCGACGGTGCGCGTGCTGCCGGAGATCGCCGAAGCGGTCGGTGACGACCTCACCGTGCTCGCCGACTCCGGCATCCGTTCAGGGCTAGATGTGGTGCGCATGCTCGCCTCCGGCGCCAAGGGCGTGCTGCTCGGCCGCGCCTACATGTACGCCCTCGCCACCGACGGCCAGCGCGGTGTCGCCAATCTGCTCAGGCTGATCGCTGCCGACATGAAGGTGACCATGACCCTGATCGGCGCCGGTTCGCCGGACAAGATCGGTTCGGAGCATCTGCAGCGCGTCGACCGGGTCGTCTCCGGCAAAAGCGCAATCTAGGCCATCGCTGAGCGAGGATCGAGCCAGCCCTGCCGCGAACGCTATGGCGGCACGGCCCGCTCGCGCACGAAGTCGATGAATGCCCGCAGCGGTGCGGGCACGAGCCGACGATCGGCGTAGTAGAGATAGGGGCCGGGAAAACGTGGCCACCAGGGCTCGAGCACCGGCACCAGCGCACCGCTCTCGAAGTAAGGCCGCAGCCACTGCTCGAACAGCATGATCAGGCCGCAGCCTCGAACGGCCGCGTCGACGCCCAGATCGACACCGCCGCCGATGCTGATCTCCAGCGGCCCGGCGGGTTTGATCCGGATCAGTTCATCGCCGCGCTCGAACTCCCAGTCGGGACGATTGCCGTTACCGAAGCGCCCGCTGATGCAGGCGTGCTCGAGTAGCGCATGGGGATGCGTCGGCGTGCCGCGTCGGGCCAGGTAGGCGGGCGAGGCCGCCAGCGCGAACGACTGCTCGCGCGGGCCGATAGGTACCGCGATCATGTCCTGCTCGAGGCGCTCATCATAGCGAATACCGGCGTCGTAGCCCGCCGCGAAGATATCCGACACGCTGCTGTCCGCCATCACCTCGACGTGAATGTCCGGATAGGTCTGCAGAAACGCCGGCAGAATGTCCGGCAAGACCAGTCGCGCGGCGCTGACCGGCACGTTGAGTCGCAGAGTCCCCGAAGGACGATCGCGAAAGCCGTTGACGGCATCGAGCGCCTCCTCCATCGCGCCGATGGCCGGGGCGAGCCGAGTGATCAACGCCTGGCCCGCTTCGGTCGGTGTCACGGCACGCGTGGTGCGATGAAAAAGACGGACGCCGAGCGAGGCTTCGGCCCGGCGTACCGCATCGCTCAAGCGCGAAGCGCTGGTCGACGCGAGCCGGGCGG
>NZ_BMZI01000003.1:526663-566434 GCF_014652715.1 Salinicola rhizosphaerae
ATAGTCGAACGCACGCCATCGGCCTACGCTGAGTCCGCTGTCAGCCACTGATATGTCAAACCCGCTCGGCCTCTCGTTTAAAGGCCCACCTCTTTCAAAAGGAACCCGACAATGTCACTCATCGATCAGGCAGGGACTTATCGACTCGGCGACCGAGACGTCAAACGCCTGGGCTACGGCGCCATGCAGCTCGCCGGCCCCGGCGTATTCGGTCCGCCGAAGGACCCGGCGCGCGCGGAGCAGGTATTGAAGGCTGTGATCGAAGCCGGCGTCGATCATATCGACACCTCGGACTTTTACGGCCCGCACGTCACCAACCAGACCATCAAGCGCGCGCTACATCCCTACCCGACGGATCTCTGCCTCGTGACCAAGGTCGGCGCGGTGCGCGATGCCGAAGGTGGCTGGAATCCCGCATTCTCCGCAGCCGAACTGACCCGCGCGGTCGAGGACAACCTGCGCAACCTGGGTCTCGAACGGATGGAGGTGGTCAATCTGCGCGCGATGTTCTCGGCCCACGCACCCGCCGAGGGGTCGCTGGAAGCGCCGCTGACGGCGCTGGCCGAGCTGCGCGAGCGCGGACTGATCGCCCATATCGGCCTGAGCAACGTCACCCGCCAGCAGGTCGAGGATGGCAGCCGGATCGTCCCGATCGCCTGCGTACAGAATCTCTACAACGTGGCCAATCGCGACGACGACGCCTTGATCGATCATCTTGCCGCGCAGGGGACGGCGTACGTGCCCTTCTTCCCGCTCGGCGGCTTCTCGCCGCTGCAGTCGGAGATTCTCGACGACGTCGCCGCCGGACTCGACGCCACGCCGATGCAGGTGGCACTCGCCTGGCTGCTCGCGCGCTCGCCCAACATCCTGCTGATTCCCGGCACCTCGTCGCTCGCGCACCTGGAAGAGAACCTGCAGGCCGCCGCGCTCGAACTGCCTGACGCAGCGATGGCACGGCTGGACGCCATCGGCGAGGGGATGAGCTAGAGCTCAATCGGAGCGTCGTCCAACGGCGCTTCCGTCATGCGCACTGCATTTTTCGTCCGAGCAGATGCCATCAACACTATCGGATTGAAAAGCCTGCCGGCGATAATGTTATGATATAACGTATTATAGTTATCGAGTAACCGCTATGCCTCATCCGACCTCCCCCGCCCTGACCGAACGTGACACCGAGTTCTGCCTCAACGCCGCGTCGCGCACGCTGGAACGCTGGGCCATCGCCGTCAGCCGCGGCGAGAAGGAGACCCTGCTCTCGCTCTACGCCGAGGATGCGATTCTGGTGCCCACGGTTGCCAACGACGTGCGTGACAACCGTCACGACCGCCAGACTTACTTCGACAACTTCCTCGCCAATGAGGCGCTGACCTGTGAACTCGGCGAGTATTCACGCCGCGTCAGCCGCAAGCTGGGCACGGTCGTGGTCGGCGGACACTATGTCTTCAGCCACCTCAAGGATGGCGAGACCGTCACTATCCCCGCCCGCTTCCTGTTCACCTTCGAGGAGATTCAAGGGGAGTGGAAAATCACCGGCCACCACTCCTCGCAGCTTGCCGCTGCCGAGATCGTACAATGACCATGACCTCACTCCGCCCCCTTCCCGATGTCGCCGGCCAGACCGGTATGGCGGGCAGCCAGCAACCCCGCGCACTGCAACACGTCGGCATGGGTGGTATCGCCGCCCGGCTGCTGCTCGAGGACGGTACTCGTCTGCCGATCACCGTGGACGTCGGCGTGGACCTGGCAGCCCGCCACCGTGGCATTCACATGTCGCGTCTTTATCGTCTGCTCGACCGGCTCGACGACACGCCCCTCGGCGTCGAAACCTTTCACGAGCTGGGCGCTTCGCTGCTCGACAGCCAACAAGGCATCAGCGAGCGCCTCGAACTCGCACTACATTTCGATCTGCCGCTGCGGCGGCCGGCGCTCTTGAGCGAGGCGAGCGGCTGGCGACACTATCCTGTCACGCTCACGCTCAGCGGCACGCTTGACGCTCTGCGCACGGTGCTGACGATATCGCTCGATTATTCGTCCACCTGCCCCTGCTCGGCCGCGCTGGCGCGCCATGCCATGGCGCGCGACTGGCGCGCCTGGGCCGAGGAACACCCGGATGCCGCGCGCGACCCCGAAACCCTGGCCCGCTGGATCGAGCAGGACGGCAGCTTTCCCACTCCGCACAGCCAACGTAGCCGGGCACGCATCGCGCTCGTGCTCGAGGACTCGGCCTCGCTGGACTTCGCCTCGCGCATCGGCGATTTCGAAGACACCCTGCAGACCCCGGTGCAGACGCTGGTCAAGCGGATCGACGAACAGGCCTTCGCCGAGCGCAACGGCGCCAACCTCATGTTCTGCGAAGACGCCGCGCGACGCCTCGGCGACTGCTGCGACGCGCAGTCCGGTGTCAGCGGCTATCGCATCGGCATTACCCATGCCGAGAGCCTGCATGCCCATGATGCGGTCGCGCGGATCGAGCGCAACTTCGAAGCGCGCTGAATTCGTCTCATCTCGCCGAGTCAGACGACTCGCGTCTCGTCTGGAGCTCCCATGTCCGCGACATCATTGGCAACCTCGAATCGTCCCTCATCCGCCGTGGATGACCTCGCCGCCCGCCATGGCAATGCCGGCCCGGCACACTGGATCATCGGGGACACTCTCGACCGCCTACCGCATATCTTCGACGACGACATGACGCTGAGCGTGATGCGGCGACCGCTCTCCGACGAGATCGCAGCGAGCGTCGACAGCGTGATGGGCAGCCCTCGCTCGCTCGAGTGGTCCTGGCGCGGCGCGCCCGACGAGGCCATGCGCGCCGACCTGGCGCGCGAGCTGAAGGCGCCAGAAGAGGACGCCCTGGTCGCGGATGTCTGCCTGCTGGTCGAGGCGATCGCCTATCTGTTCGAGGCCACCCAAATTGGCGTGCGGCTGCGCAAGCTGGACGGCGCCATGTGCCCGCGATTCCACGTCGACAACCTCGGCGTACGGTTCATCACCACTTATGCCGGCCCCGGCACCGAATGGCTGCCGGATGACGCGGCCGACCGCCGCGGTCTCGGCGCCGCGGTCTCGGCGCCGCGCATCCCGACAAGCCGGACATCGTGCGCGATGCCGGGCGCATTCAGCGGCTGTCGTGCGGCGACCTGGCGCTGATGAAAGGCTCGGGCTGGACCGGCAATGCGGGACGTGGATTGATTCACCGCTCGCCGCCGGGCCGGCGCCTGATGCTTGCGATCGATCCCGGCTGAGCCGACCCTGCGCCACGAGTCGGCCGCTGGCCATGAAGACAAGTTCTGGCCATAAAGTCAGGCTCTGATCCAGCCCTCTACCGGCCATGAACGCAAAACGCCGCGCCCGAGCGGATGTCGGACGCGGCGTCGCCGATAACCTCTCTGGCGAAGAGAAGCTTACTAGTCGAAGAGATGCTTGAGCGTATGCGGCTGGCTGCGCAGGTACTGATTGGGCGCGTGAACCGTGGCGCCGAGTTTGGCGGCAGCGTGCCACGGCCAGCGCGGGTCGTAGAGCATCCCGCGTGCCAGCGCGACGGCATCGGCTTCCTCACCGACCAGAATGCCTTCCGCCTGTTCCGGCTCGGTGATCAATCCGACCGCGATCACCGGCATGGTCACTGCCTGCTTGATACGGCGGGCGAACGGCACCTGATAGTTGGGCCCGACATTCAGCGTCTGGCGCGGATCGAGACCGCCGCCCGAGCAGTGGATGAAGCTACAGCCTCGTGCATCCAGCGCCTTGGCCAGCTCGACGCTCTGCTCGAGATCCCAGCCACCCTCGACCCAGTCGCTCCCGGAGATACGAATGCCCACCGGTTTTTCGGCGTCGAACGCCTCGCGCACGGCGTCGAAGATCTCCAGCGCCAGCCGCATGCGGTTCTCCAGCGAGCCACCATAAGCATCGTCACGCTGGTTGGAGAGCGGAGAGAGAAACTCATGCAGCAGATAGCCGTGGGCCGCGTGAAGCTCGATCAGATCCAGGCCGAGCCGATCGGCACGCCGCGCTGCCTCGACGAATTCCGCCTTCAAGCGCTCGATATCTTCGAGACTCATGGCCTGCGGCGCGCGCTGCCCTTCGCTGTAGGGGAGCGCCGAGGGCGCCTCGGTCTCCCAGCCACCGTTGTCGAGCGCGAGCTGGGCACCTCCGTTCCACGGCGCATCGCAGGAGGCCTTGCGACCGGCGTGGGCAAGCTGAATGCCGATCGGCATCGGCGAATGGGCACGCACGGCTTCCAGCGTGCGCTTCATCGCGGCCTCGTTGGCATCGGAATAGAGGCCGACATCCCACGGCGTGATCCGCCCGGCCGCGTTCACTGCAGAGGCTTCGATGATCAGAAGGCCAGCGCCGGAGAGCGCCAGATGCCCCAGGTGAATGCTGTGCCAGTCGGTCATGCTGCCTTCACCGTCCGCCGAGTACTGGCACATCGGCGCAATGACGATCCGGTTGTCGAGCTTGCGCTGCCCTAACGTCAGCGGCGTGAAAAGTTTGGGTGTCGCCATGAATCGCTCCCGTCGGAGATTGAGTGATGCGCAAAATGTAGTCGGCTAACAATTTTTTGGCAACGGTGTCGGCGGCTGCCGTCTCCGCCAGCGAAGCATAAAAAACCCCGGTCAACCTTGGGTTGCCGGGGAACACTCTGGTGGAGACCAGACCACTCAGAACTTGAAGATCGAGGCCGCTGTCAGGCAGCGAGGCCCCAGTCCGGGAACGGGTCGGGTAGCGTCAGCCAGTACTCCTTGCCGCGCGCCAGCTCTTCGTCATCCAGCAGGCAGGCTTGCAGGCGCTGGCGAATCTCGGCGACATCGAGCCCTTGCCCGATGAAGACGAGCTCCTGGCGCATGTCGCCGAAGGGCTCTTCCCATTTTTCCATGATCGACGCCAGGTATTCCGGGTCCTGCGGCCAGCGTGCTTCCGGCACGGCGCGCCAGAACAGGCCGGCGAAACCGTGGTGAGCGATGCCCCCTGCCTGGCTCCACTGGCCGGCGAACTGCGGGCGGCTGGCCAGCCAGAAGAAGCCCTTCGAACGCAGCAGCGTGCCGTTGCCCCAGTCACCGTGCAGCAGCTCGAAGAAGCGTTCGGGATGGAAGGGGCGGCGCGCCTCGAAGCTGAAGCTCGAAATCCCGTACTCCTCGGTTTCCGGGACGTGCTCGCCGCGCATCTCCTTCAACCAGCCGGGCGCCTGCTGCGCGCGTTCGAAGCTGAACTTGCCAGTGTCGATCACCTTCTCGATTGGTACCTGGCCACGCTGGATCGGGATGATCTCGGTATCCGGGTTGAGCGTTCTCAGCACCGCCTTCAACTCCTCGAGCTGACGCGGTTCGATCAGGTCCGACTTCGATATCAGCAGGACATCACAAAACTCGATCTGATCGACCAGCAGGTCGGCAACGTTGCGATCATCCTCTTCACCCAGGCTTTCGCCGGCCTCGGCGATCGACTTCGCCTCGCGGTACTGAGACAGGAAGTTGGCACCGTCGACGACGGTGACCAGCGTGTCCAGTCGGGCGACTTGGGACAGGCTGCGGCCCTCTTCGTCCTCGAAAGTGAAGGTCTCGGCCACTGGCAGCGGTTCGGAGATGCCGGTCGACTCGATGACCAGATAATCGAAGCGACCCTCGTTGGCCAGCCGGCTCACCTCGACAAGAAGGTCCTCGCGCAGCGTGCAGCAGATGCAGCCGTTGCTCATCTCGACCAGCTTCTCTTCGGCGCGGTTGAACTCGACCTCGCGCTCGACCAGTGCGGCGTCGATATTGATCTCGCTCATGTCGTTGACGATGATCGCGATCCGGCGACCGTCACGATTGTTGAGCAGATGATTCAAAACCGTCGTCTTGCCGGCACCGAGAAAGCCGGAAAGCACGGTTACGGGTAATGGATTCATGGCGTTCTCCACGATCGGGTGTCAAAGGGTCCTGCCGGCGCCAGCCCGGCCCGCGCTTCTGGGTGACGCGATGCCGGTGGTGAAAGGCAAAACGTTGGCGCCGGAATCTACGCGCTGCGTCGCTTGGCGTAGTGATGTTCGCGCGACTCCTGGCGCTCCTTGGCCTCGAGGCACAGCGTCGCCGTCGGGCGCAGCAGTAGCCGCTTCAGGCCGATCGGCACGCCGGTCTCGTCGCAGTAGCCGTAGTCACCATCATCGAGACGGTTGAGAGTCGAATCGATCTTGCGCAGCAGCCGCGTCTCGCGATCTGCCTGGCGCAGCAACAGCCGCAGCGTCTCTTCATTGGCCGCGAGGTCCGCGTCATCACCGTCACCACGACTCTCGACGATGGTCTGACGCGTCTGTGCCAGCACGGATTCGAGCGAGAGCCGCTCATCGGTCAGCCGTTGACGGAAGAACGCCAGCTGCGCGTCGTTCATGTAATCCTGCTCGGGCATCGCCAGCAGCTTGGCTTCGCTGTCGATGATTTTCTGACGGGCCATGACGATCTCCTCGACATGCATTCGGAATACAATGTTATATCATAACAAAAAATACGCAAACCTTTGCCAACCCGGCACGCCCTCGCCCGCCGAACATGCAGTGCCGACCTCACCGTCGCGCTCGTCTTTCAGTGGCCCGCCTGGCGACCATATGTAGCTCGAATCACGCCTTCCCCCGTCACCTTTCTCTACCGCTATTTGATCGCCAAAGTCGAATGCGCTTTGTCGCCGATTTTGCGCACACTGTGACAAAACCATGACACCGGACGCACCCCACTAAACCGATAAATGGCGTTGCCGGTGTCACCTGCAACGACCCCCGTCTCGGGAGACACACCATGCTACGACGTCCAGAACGATCCCACTCTCGCTCACTGTGCTTCCCCCTTTATCTGTTGGCCTCGCTGGCACTCGGTCTGGGTCTTGTCTTTACGGCGCAAGCCGCCGAAGAGTGCCCCCAGCGTGGCGATCTCGCGCCTATGTACTGCGATGCCGACGGTGACCTCGTCGCCGATGCGCCAAGCGACGAATCCCAGTACCTCGATCCCGATCCGCTGGTGTTTGCCTACACCCCGGTGGAAGACCCCGCTATCTACGCCGATATATGGGAGCCGTTCATCGAGCATCTACGTGAGGTGACCGGTAAGGACGTGCGCTTCTACGCCGTTCAGTCCAACGCCGCGGAAATCGAGGCGATGCGCAGTGGCCGCATCCAGGTCGCCGGATTCTCCACTGGGCCGACGCCGTTCGCAGTCAATCTCGCCGGTGCAGTGCCGTTCGCGATCATGGGCAGCGACGATGGCGAATTCGGCTATACGCTGCAGGTCTATACCCGCAAGGACAGTGGCATCAACGAGCTGAGCGACCTCAAGGACAAGCGCGTCGCACACACCTCGCCGACCTCCAACTCCGGCAATCTGGCGCCCCGCGCGCTTTTCCCCAAGCAGGGCATTACGCCCGACGAAGATTACGAAGTGGTCTACTCCGGCTCGCATGACCAGTCGATGCTGGGCGTGGTCGCGGGTGACTACGATGCGGCCCCGGTGGCCTCCGAGGTCGTCGACCGCATGGCCGAGCGCGGTCTCTATGATCCCGAAGAAGTGAAGATCATCTTCGAATCGAAACGCTTTCCGACCACCTCCTATACCTACGCCTACAACCTCAAGCCCGAGCTGATCGACAAGATCAAGGAGGCTTTCTTCAGCTTCAATATGGCGGGTACCGAGCTGGGCGAGGAGTTCGACGGCGTGACCAAGTTCGTGCCGGTCACCTATCAGAAGGACTGGGAGGTGATCCGCGACATTCAGGACGCCAATGGCGTCGTCTACTCCCAGGAAAACGTCGAGTAAACCGCCGAGCCATCAGGCGGCGCCATCAGCCATGAAGGCCGATGGCGCCGTCAGCAGAGGATCTCCCATGCTGCGTATTCAGAATCTGGTCAAACGCTACGGCCATGGCGAGCCGGTACTGCGCGGACTCGACCTCGACGTGCCCGGTGAATCAGTGGTATCGATCATCGGCGCCTCCGGGGCGGGCAAGAGCACGCTGCTGCGCTGTATCAATCGGCTGGTCGAACCCACTGAAGGTAGCATCGAGCTCAACGGCCTGGAACTGACTCACCTCAAACGCGAGGAGCTGCGCAAGGCGCGACGGCGTATCGGTATGATCTTCCAGGGCTTCAACCTGGTCGACCGGCTGACGGTGATGGAAAATGTCCAGTGCGGTCGGCTGGGCTATATCCCCTACTGGCGTGCGGCGCTGCGCAAATATCCCGCTGAAGACATCGAACGCGCCTATCATCTGATGGAGCGGGTCGGCATCGCCCATTACGCTAACAAGCGCGCTGATGCGCTTTCCGGGGGCGAACGCCAACGCGTTGGCGTGGTCCGTGCGCTGATGCAACAGCCGGAAATCCTGCTCGCTGACGAACCCACCGCATCGCTGGACCCGGTCAGCTCGCGCCAGATCATGGAGCTTCTGCAGAAGCTGTCTCAGGAGCTGTCGCTGCCAGTACTGATCAATATCCACAACGTTGCCGAAGCGCGGGAGTACACCCAGCGCATCGTTGGCATGCGTTTCGGCAAGCTGATCTTCGACGGCAAACCGGCCGATCTGGACCAGGCGGCGATGGACGCGGTCTACAGCGGGACCGCAGGCGACGATCGTCAGCAGGCGGATGTCGAATCGCGCCAGGCGGTCACCTCATGAGCGCGAGCCCCGAACGAACACTTCCCTCATCGCGCCGGCACTGGCGCAAGCCGCCATTCATCGCCAACCCGCTGCTGCGCTGGGGGCTGGTCGTCGGCGTCGCGATCTACGCCATCTGGGCGATCTCGATTCTGCCTTTCGATCTCGACCGTATCAGTCAGGGAATGACCCGCGCCGCGCGTATCTTCTCCGGCGCGTTTCCGCCCAACTTCGACCGTTACGAGCTACTAATCGATGGCTTTCTCGAGAGCCTGCAGATCGCGATTTTGGCGACACTGCTGGGGCTCGCGCTGAGCGTGCCCATTGCGTTCATGGCGGCCCACAACATTGCCGCCAAGCCGGTCTATGCGATCGGGCGCGCGATCATCATCCTGGCGCGCAGCTTCCATCCGGTGATCGTGGCGATTCTGTTCGTCAAGGCAGTGGGATTCGGCCCGGTCGCCGGCATTCTGACTCTGACGCTCTACTCGATCGGCTTCGTCGCCAAGATGCTCGCCGAGCGTATCGAAGAGATCGACTGGGGCCAGGTGGAAGCGCTCCGCGCCAGCGGCACACCTTATATCAGCGTGCTGCAGTTTGCCGTGCTGCCGCAGATCATGCCGCGCCAGATCGGTCTCGGTATCTATCAGCTCGACAGCAACCTGCGCGCCTCGGCGGTCGTCGGCATCGTCGGCGCCGGCGGTATCGGCTCGACGTTAATGAACGCCTTCGGCCGCTACGACTACGATTTCGCGCTGGCGATCACGCTGGTGATCATCGGGGTGATCCTGGTCAGCGAAGCCATCAGCGGTCGGATCAGGAGAAACATCGGATGATGCAGCCAACCACTCCGAACGTTGCCGAACGCACCTGGGCGCGCTATACGCCGCAACAACGCTGGAAGCGTCTCGCCACGCTGCTGTTGGTCGCCGCGTCCGTAGTCTGGGCGGTGGAGAGCATCGATATCATCTGGCCGTGGGTGTGGGACGCGCCGGCCCAGGTCGGCGATCTGTTCGGCCGCATGGTGCCGCCGGACGTGAGCAACTTGCGGGCGATTCTGTGGGCGCTGGTAGAGACGCTCAATATCGCCACAATCGCCACATTCATCGCCGTCTTTCTGTCGCTACCGATCGCCTACATTGCGGCCCAGAACACCACGCCCAACCGTTTCACGCTGTGGCTAGGGCGCTTCATCCTGGTTTCCAGTCGTTCGGTCAACACGCTGATCTGGGCGCTGCTGTTCGTGGCGATCTTCGGCCCCGGCGTGCTGGCCGGCATCATCGCGATCATGTTCCGCTCGATCGGTTTTCTCGGCAAGCTGCTGGGCGAGGCGATCGAGGAGATCGACCGCCGCCCGGTAGAGGCGCTGGAAGCCACCGGCGCCTCACGGGCGAAGGTGGTGCTCTACGCCATCGTGCCGCAGATCGTACCGACCTTCTTCGCTGTCAGCATTCTGCGCTGGGACATCAACCTGCGGGAATCGACTGTCCTCGGCCTGGTTGGCGCCGGTGGTATCGGCGTGATTCTGCAGGGCGCCATCGATACGCTCGCCTGGCAGACCGTGGCGACCATCCTGCTGGCGATCATCGTGCTCGTCATCCTGGGTGAGGCGCTGGCCGCCTGGCTGCGCAAGAAGGTCATCTGATTGTGACTGCCAATGGGCGCTCGAGGCGCTAATGCGGCCGACCTCAGGTCGGCCGCATTAGTGGGTTCGTCACCTCCATTCAGCTCTCGACAGCAGCCTGGTTCAGGCGCCGAGGGCCGCCGAAAGGCCACGATTCCCTTCTCGACCCAAAACAGCCCACATTCAGGACAGCTCTCCCTCACACTGGCCCCAGTCTCGATAGCTCACAGGTACACGTCACGCCTCGAATGCTTGCCTCGAATTCTCGTCTAAGAGACCTGCGGCGGCCCCGCCCAAAGATGACATATGTATAAATAAACCTTAGACTTTAGTCTATGAATTCATCACACACTGTTATCCAACAACACACAACAACGCCCGTGACGTCCTTCAAATCTTCCCCGATGACGCAGGTCCGCGCCGCGCGTCCCTCGCCCGAACCCTGATATCGCTACGCATCACTGGCGTAGCAAGTCTTTGCCGAGATATCAGGCGAACCGGGGGCAAGCCCTCAATCTGGCGGAGTCTTTCCGCTTTCTATAACGACAAATCACCGCAGTTGCGGTGCGGCCTCTGCGCCGCCACTGGAGTCAAACAATGAATCATTTTCTCACTCGGATCGGCATGCCGCCGAGCCTGGCGCTGGGCTATCTTGGCGTCGTGATTTTCATGATGGGTGATGGTCTGGAGGCCGCGTGGCTGCAAAGCTACCTGGTCGGACACGGTCTCACCGAGACCGAGGCTGCCACGGTGTTCGCCGGCTACGGCGTAACGGTTGCCATCGGCTCCTGGTTTTCAGGGGTACTGACAGAGGCCTTCGGTCCAACCAAGACCATGCTCTCCGGCGCGCTGCTCTTTGTCTTCGGCACGGTGCTGTTCATACCCGCCATCTCCTCGGGCATCGACTACACCACGCTGCTGTGGACCTATCCCATGCGCGGGTTCGCTTACCCGATGTTCTCCTATTCGTTTCTGCTGGTCATCGCTCAGGTGACGCCGAAGGCTCGACTCGGCTCCGCCGTTGGCTGGTTCTGGTTCTGCTTCACTTTTGGTTTTTTCGTGCTGGGTGCTCAATATTCTGACCTGGGTTTCTCACTGCTCCAGCTGACGCCGATCGACATGCTCTGGACCGGACTGATCTTCATCGCGATCGGCACCGCCATCGCCCTTTTCAGCTTCTTCTATAACCGCCGCCGGGGCATCGAGATCGCGCCCGGCAAAGGGTTCAAAGCCAAATCACTGCTCAAGGGCATTACCATCGCCGTCGAGAACTACAAGATCGGCTTCGGTGGACTCGCGCGCACCATCAACACCGTGGCGAGCTACGGTTTCATCGCCTTCATGCCGAGCATCATGCAGAACGAAGTCGGCTACACCCAGAGCGAGTGGTTGCAGATCTGGGCGATGCTGTTTTTCAGCAACATCATCGCGAACCTGATTGCGGGCGCGGTTGGCGACCGGATTGGCTGGCGCCAGACCATCATGTGGGGCGGCGGCTTTCTCTGCATGCTCTCGGTGCTCGGCTTCTACTACTTGCCTGTCTGGACCGGGAGTTACTGGCTGGGCATGTTGATGGCGATCTGCCTGGGCTTCGGCCTCGGCGGCTTCGTGCCACTGTCGGCACTCATGCCCAGTCTGGCCCCCGAGAACAAGGGCGCGGCGCTCTCCGTGCTCAACCTGGGCGCTGGGCTCTCGACGTTCGTCGGCACGGCACTGGTCAGCGTTCTGCTGGGCTCGCTGGGGCCAGAGGGCATCATCTGGATCTTTGCAGTGCTTTACGGGCTCAGCATTGCCCTGGTGCGCACCATGACACTGGACGACGAGACCGCCCCCTCGCCCGCCGAACATGCAGTGCCGACCTCACCGTCGCGCGGCTGATGCCACGAAGCGATTCCCGGCTGGCATACTCGCCGGGAATCGTTCGAGACGTGTTCTGACCTGCTTCAGCGTGAAGTCGAAGTGGGTGTCTCGCGCCGGATGCGCTTCAACCAGCGGCGCTTGGCGTAGCGGCGCAGGTTGTGGACGCTGTCGGTCTCGTCGACGATATCCTGCCCCAGGATCGTCTCGATCACGTCCTCGAGCGTGATCACGCCGACCCAGCTGCCATGATCGTCGTAGACCACGCGCAGGTGATTGTGGTCCCTGAGCATTTCGGTGAAGACATGCTCGACGCTGTCGGTATCGGTGACGTCGGTCAGCGGATGCATCAGCGACTTCAGCGTCTGCTCATCTTCCGCGTGGTAGGTGTCGGCCTTGTGCACATAGCCCAGCGCCTCTTCGCCGCCGTCCATCACGGGAAAGCGCGTGAACTGCGTCTTGCCGTAACGCTGGTCGAACTCGGCGACGGTCATTTCCGGTCTGACGGTTTCGCAGACCGTGCGCGGCGTCATCACGTCCCTCACCGGAATTTCGTGCAGATTGAGGATGTTGGTGATGGTGCGGGTCTCATCGGCGTCCAGCGCCTTCTCCTCGAGCCCGATACGCGCCAGCGCCTTGATCTCGCCGCGCATGTCGACGTCGTTCTCCTGCTTGGCAATACGGTTGGTGATCGTTTCCGAGAGCCAGATGAAGGGCAAGAGACTCCAGACCATGAACTTGAGAATGCGCGGCAGCAGCGGCGCCAGCGCGCGCCAGTAGGTCGCGCCGATGGTCTTGGGAATGATCTCGGAAAAGATCAGGATGCCGAACGTCATCAGCGCCGAGGCAATCGCCACATGGGCATCGCCGAATACAGCCGCCACCTGCGCGCCGACGCCGGTCGCGCCGACCGTGTGAGCAATGGTATTGAGGGTGAGAATCGCCGCCAGTGGCCGATCGATATTGGACTTCAGCGCGTTCAGCGCATCGTGAAGCTTGGGGCGATCATCCTTGAGCTGCGCGATGAAGCTGGGCGTCAGCGAAAGCAGTGCGGCTTCCAGTACCGAGCAGAGGAAGGAGAAGCCGATGGAGAGAACGACGAATGCCGTCAGCAGGAGCATGGGGGTTCGCTATGTGACCTGTAAGGGCTCTTTATCCTGACTCGCGACATCGCTGTCAATGACCCCGCAGACCAGCGGTCTCGACGTCGCCACGCTGGGACCGCTTTCGGGATCAGTGGCCGAACTTCTTTGAGGGATCAGTGGCCGAACTTCTCGTTCTCGCCGAGATCGGGCTGGTGACCTTTTTTCAGGTTCGCCTTCGCGATTTCGTAGAGCTGGAAGGTCTTGCTTTCTCGCGCCTGCCAGTGCTCACCGAAGTCGATATCGATCTCCATCATGGTGATGTCCGGATCGTCCTTGCCATCGGGAAACCAGGCGGCGACGAACGGATTCCAGTACTTTTCGACCAGATCGCGATCGTCGTTCAGCCGCGCCTTGCCGGTCATCGAGACGTAGATCCCGTGCTCCTGATCAGAGAAGGTCAGGCAGACGTCGCGATCCTGCTCGGTCTCGATGACCTTCTCCGCGCTGCGGCGGGTAAAGAACCACAGCGTGCCATCATAGGCTTCCTGCACCAGATGCATGGGACGTGCCCGCGGCGCGCCGTCGTCGAGCGTGACCAGCATGCCGACCTTGATCTTCTCGATCAGCTGCCAGATCTTCTGCTTGTGTTCGGGACTGGACATGATTGCCTCCTCCGTTGGCGGTGTCCCCGCGCCCTCCGGCGCGGCCGTGCCGACGCCGTCAATGGCGCCTTCGTCTGCAGACTAGTCGCGGCGGGGGCACGCGGCAAACCGGGTCAACGATGCCACCGGCACTCGCGGCGCTGGATCGCCCCCCGCCGCTTGGCTCTATACTGGGGTTCGACGTCGCCCCGTGACGATGAACGTCGCCATACGCCCATCCAACGACAAGATATCCGATGACTTCGACTCGCTCCGATTCGCTCACTCACTACCTTGACCATGCCGCGCTGCTTGATGAGCTGGCCGCCACCGACAACCTGCTGATCATCCAGGATCTCGACGGTGTCTGCATGGGGCTGGTCGGCGATCCGCTGACGCGCACGTTGGAGCGCCGCTATCTCGACGCCGCCCGCCGGCTCGACGGCCACTTTTATGTGCTGACCAATGGCGAGCACGTCGGCTCGCGCGGCGTCAACGGCATCGTCGAGGCGCTGTTCGAGACACCGGATCGCGCCGGCGAGCAGGGCCGCTACCTGCCAGGCCTCGCCGCCGGTGGGGTGCAGTGGCAGAGCCGTTTCGGGGATGTCTCGCACCCGGGGGTCAGCGACGCCGCGCTCGACTTCCTCGCCGAACTTCCCGCGCGCGCGGAACGCTTTCTCGAAACGCTTCTGGCCGCGCCCCAGTACTCGCTAGACAGCGACCTCAGGCGCGACCTGATCGCCAGTGCGGTGCTCGACAATCTCGCCTCGCCAACCCTCAACATCAACGTCTTCCATCGTCACTGGCAGGATGCGCCGGCGCGCTATCGCCAGCTTCAAGAGGATGTCGCCGCGTTCATGCAAGGCGAACTCGAGGCCGCCGCCAGCGCCGGGCTGAAAGACACCTTCTTCGTCCACTATGCGCCCAACGCCGGCCGGGACGCCGAGGGGCGCGAACGCCTAAGGGCGAGCGAGACGGTCGACGGCAAGCTTGGCGGTGCCGGCACCACGGACTTTCAGTTCATGCTTCGCGGCGCGGTGAAGGAGGTCGGCGTGCTGGTCATTCTCAACCGCTATTATCACCGCCATACCGGCCACTATCCGCTCGGCGAGGCGTTCAATGCCATCGATGCACCGCGCAATCACGATGCCCTGCTGGCCCTCGCCAGAGAACATTTCGATCCGGCGCTGATGCCGAAGATCGTCGGCGTCGGCGATACCGTGACCTCCTACCTTGCAGCGACGGAAAATGGCAGCGAGCGTCAGCGGGGCGGCAGCGACCGGGGCTTTCTGACCCTGGTCAAACAGTTGGGCCAGGCGTTCGACAGCGGCAACCGCGCGCTCTTCGTCGACAGCAGCGGTGGCGAGGTCAGGCGCCCGGGCGTCGATGCCGCGCGTCTGACCGACCATGCCCGCGATGCCTCGGTCGACGTGTGGCCCGCACTCAACGGCATCAGCGACCCGGAAGACCCGCTCAGGCTCGACGCGATCTTCCCCCGCGGCCATACGCAGTACATCGACTTCTTCTGCGAGTTGGCCGCGCGGCGCTGATCGCTCCGAAGAGGCTGGGCTGGATAAACAGCCCAGCGGGGCCTGGCTGGAGCAACAGCCGGCTAGACCTCCTCGGCGCGTTCGGTCCGTCGAGTCTGGCGCGTGGGCGGTGCTAGTGAAGTACCTGACTCCGAAGCTGGAAGCACGGGAGTGTCACCGAGCCGAAACGCCCCGACCGTCGTGGCCAGCCGCTGAGACTGGTGGCGCAATTCAGCGGCCGCCGTCGCGGTCTGCTGCACCATGGCCGCGTTCTGCTGGGTAACGTTATCGATCTCCGCTACCGCTTGATTGACCTGGCCGATGCCCTGGCTCTGCTCCTGGGTCGCGGCACTGATTTCACCCAGCACGTCGGTCACCCGCGCAATGCTGGCAACGATCTCCTCCATCGCCTCGCCGGCGTGACGCACGCGCTCCGCCCCGAGCTGCGTCTTGCCGCTGGCAGCATCCACCAGTGCCTTGATTTGCTGGGCCGCGTCGGCGCTGCGGCTGGCCAGGTTACGCACTTCCTGGGCGACAACGGCGAAGCCCTTGCCCTGCTCGCCGGCGCGAGCGGCTTCGACCGAGGCGTTGAGCGCCAGCAGGTTGGTCTGGAAGGCGATGCCGTTCATGGTCGTGACGATATCGGCAATCTGGCGAGACGAGGCTTCGATCTCGTCCATCGTGGTGACAACGTCACCGACGACTTCCCCGCCCCGACGCGCAGCATCCGTCGCGGACACGGCGAGCTGATCGACCTGACGCGCAGACTGGGCAGTGTGCTCGACCGTGCTGGTGAGCTCCTCCATCGAGGCCGATGTCTGCTGCAGACTCGCCGCCATCGAGTCGGTACGCCGAGAGAGATCGTCGCTGCCGCTGGCGATCTCGCCCGACGCCAGACGCACGGACTCGCTGCTTTCGCGCACGTCCTGCAGCACATGCTGCATCTTGTCGGCGAAGGCGTTGAACTGAATCGCCAGTTCGGCGCTCTCGTTGCGTCCTCGCACCGGGAGCCGCTGCGTCAGATCACCATCGCCGGAGGCGATCTCGCGCATGCGCTCGGCCAATCGCTGCAGCGGCCGAGAGAGGCTGGTGCCCAGCAACCAGCTGACGATCACGCCCAGCACGATGACCCCCAGCCCGACGCCGAGCATCGCCAGCGTATCCAGATGGCGCTGATCACCGAGCTCGTTTTGCAGATCATGGATACCGGCCATCACCGCACTTTCCGGCAGGCGGATCATCAGCACCCAAGGCGTGCTGTCGGCCGCCCCGACGGTGAAGGGCCAGTAGAGCTCGACCTCTCCATCGACAGTGTCCCGTACCGCGCTGCCCTGCCGTGCCTGCTGAATACGGGAGGCGAGCTCGGGCCCCAGCAGCTTGGCGGCCTGCTGGCCCAGCGTCGCGGCAGCCGGCGCGTCGGTGCGGGCGTCACTCTGACTGGTCAAGGCGGTCACGCCGCCGCGCGGTGCGATCAATGCCCACTCGCCGGCGCCATCGTAGAGCGATCGATCCGCTTTCTCGAGCAGCGCCTGCGTGAAGTCGACCGATAGATCGACCCCGGCGCTGCCCTTGAACTCGCCGTCGACCAGAATCGGCACGTTGAACGAGGTCACCATCAGCGTCTGGCCGTTGTAGTCATAGGGCGCCGGATCGATGATGCACGCCTTGCGGGTCTCTTTGGGGCAGAGGTAGTACTCGCCCGTGCGCACGCCCGTGGAGAGAGGCTTTTCGCTCTCGAGATTCTCCTCATCGAGCGCCAGCACTTTCACGTCGCCGCTGTCGTCTCGATACCACCACGGCAGGAAGCGACCGTCAGGCCCATATCCCTGATCCTCGAGTCCCTGATAGTAGCTATCGCTGCCGAACGCGTTCGGCTCCCAGCCGATGAAGGCATCGAGCAGATCCGGGTTGTCGATCACCATCTGACGCGTGAGGTTGGAGACCTCGCTACGACTCAGATAGAAGCGCCGTTTGCCACCCTCATCGACTTCGCCCATCAGCGCGTTGGTGTTGGCCAACTGCGCCGCCAGCGTCAGCGCGTGTTCGAGCCGCGCCTGGATCTGCCCCGCACGATCCGACGCGACGGCAGTCAGTCGTTCATCGATACTCTGGGCCATCAGCGCCTGCGTCTTGGCATCGACCAGCGCCTGGGAACGGGAGTCGGCGTAGAGCGAATAGCCAACCAGGGCGACTACGACCAGCAGGATGCACGCACCGACCAGCAGCGTGACCAGCGAGCGCACGGATTTGAAATGCATGGAGAGATCCTCGGGACTGCCTGGCGTCGCGCCGACGGCGCGCGTGGCTATCGTTATCATCCCTCTCTAGGGGATGTCGCGTTCGCCTGCCTTATCGCCCGAATGCGTCAAAACTGAAGGGATAAAAGCACGTCCAGAGAATCAATACGGCCCGGTAGCCTGAGCCACCGGGCCGCGAGCGACCTTTCGATCGACTGTCAAAAAGACCTGCCGGCATCCGCCATAGGTCTTCGTCAGTCACATTTTCCAGCCAAACTTTCCAGCCAGACTTTTGAGCCAATTCGGTTCAGCCAGCCAGCACCGAATCGACCAGCGCCTTGGCTTCTTCCTGGATGCGCTTGAGGTGGGCTTCGCCTTCGAAGCTTTCGGCATAGATCTTGTAGACGTCCTCGGTACCGGAGGGGCGCGCAGCGAACCAGCCGGCGTCGGTCACGACCTTGAGACCGCCGATGGCCGCGCCGTTGCCGGGCGCCTCGGTCAGCTTGCGGGTGATCGGATGGCCCGCCAGCGTCTTGGCAGTGACCTGTTCAGGCGAGAGCGCTTTGAGTTTGGCCTTCTGCTCGCGATTGGCCGGCGCATCGACGCGTTCATAGACCGGCGAACCGAAACGTTCCGTCAGCGCTTGATAGCGCTCGCCCGGGTCCTTGCCGGTGACGGCGGTGATCTCGGCAGCCAGCAGGCCAAGAATGATACCGTCCTTGTCGGTCGACCACGGCTTGCCGTCGAGGGTCAGGAACGACGCGCCAGCGGACTCTTCTCCGCCGAAGCCGAGGCTACCGTCGATCAGGCCATCGACGAACCACTTGAAGCCGACCGGCACCTCGATCACCTTGCGGCCAATGCCTTCGGCGACATAATCGATCATCGACGAGGAGACCAGCGTCTTGCCGATCGCGGCCGTTTCGCTCCAGTTCGGGCGATGGGTAAACAGATATTCGATGGCGACGGCGAGGTAATGGTTGGGGTTCAACAGCCCCGTGGAGCGGGCGACGATGCCGTGACGGTCGTGGTCGGTATCGCAGGCAAAGGAGACGTCGAAGCGATCCTTGTTCTCGATCAGCCCCGCCATCGCATGGGGAGAGGAGCAATCCATACGAATCTTGCCGTCCCAGTCGACGCGCATGAAACGGAACGTCGGGTCGACGGTGGTCGAGATCACCTCCAGCGGCAGGTCGTACTTCTTGGCGATTCGCGGCCAGTAGTGCACGCCCGCGCCACCCAGCGGGTCGACGCCGAAGGTGAGTCCGGAAGCGCGAATCGCCGCCATGTCGATGACCTTGTCGAGGCCGCCGACGTAGCTATCGACGAAATCGAAACGCTGGGTGGTAGGCGCCTCGAGCGCTTCGGCGTAAGTCACGCGCTTGACGTTGGCGAGACCGTCGGCCAAGTGCGCATTGGCGCGATCCTGAATCCAGCCGGTAACGCTGGTATCGGCGGGACCACCGTTGGTGGGGTTGTACTTGAATCCACCGTCTGCCGGCGGGTTATGGGACGGCGTGATCACGATACCATCGGCCAGTCCGCTCGTACGCCCCTGGTTGTATACCAGAATGGCGTTGGAGATCGCCGGCGTCGGCGTGTATCCGACCTCACCCTCGGTCTCTTCACAGCCGGCATCGATGCGGGTCTCGACGCCGTTGGCCGCAAGCACTTCCAGCGCCGAGACGAATGCCGGCTCGGAAAGTGCGTGTGTATCCATCCCGATATAGAGCGGTCCATCGATGCCCTGCGCCTCGCGGTATTCGCAAATCGCCTGGGTCGTCGCCAGAATGTGCCACTCGTTGAAGCTCGTCTTCAACGACGAGCCGCGGTGGCCGGATGTGCCGAACGCCACCTGCTGACCGGGGTCGCTCGGGTCGGGGCGCTCGCTGTAATAGCGCGAGACCAGCCGCGGCAGATTGGCGAGCGTGTTCTCTTCGGGCAAGCGTCCTGCTTGGGGGGAGATACCCATCGTCGTGTCCTTCCTAGGCTGATGGTCGATAGATCGATTGATAGCAGACCATCATCGACCGCCCGGAGGCAAGATGCACCGCCGGCGGCCGATTGCCGAATTTTCTCCTCTTTCGGGCACGCGACTCACAAGCTCCGTTGCCAGACGACGACGGTGAGCGCATGGAGCGTTCAGCGATCCAGGATCGACAGCAGCTGATCGGCCGAGCGCAGCAGTGCCTCACGCGAGATTCCGTCTCGCGACTGAACGGCGAGCCCCTTGAGAAAGGAGTCCAGCGTCAGCGTGAAGGCCTCGGCGGAGCCATCATCGGCGAGCTCCCCATTCGCCACGCCTCTGGCGAGACAGTCGGCGATGGCATCACGATTGACCTTCCTGGCGTTACGCGCCAACTCCGCGACATCGGCGTTGTCATCATCGCAGACGATGCCTGACAGCACCGCCATGCAGCCCAGCGGTGAATCTCTCGAAGTCTGAATCTCGATGGAGCGCCACAGCATCACCCGAAGTGCCTCCCGCGCCGACAGCGACTCGTCCCGCAGCGTCGCGACGAGCTCTCCGCAGGTGCCCATGTACTCCGCCAGACACTCCTCGTACAGCGCCTTCTTGGAACCGAAGGCCGCGTAGAAACTGGCCGAGGAGAGCCCGCCCAGCGTGCTTTTGAGATCCGAGAGAGACGTACTCTCGAACCCTTTCGCCCAGAAAAGATTCATCGCCTGCCGAACGGCGCTTTCCCGATCGAACTCTCTGGGTCTTCCGGTTCTGGCCATTTTCGCCCTCCCGATGGGTGTTGCTCACCGCGCTTGACACATTAACAGACTATTCATTCCACAATTCGTTGACAAGGGGATACGGCTTCTGCTCAAATTCCGGATCATTCATTCCATAAATCACTAACTTCCCTTTCGGGGTCCGGAACAGACAATGCCCATTTCTCTCTATGCACTGGCCGCAGCCGCCTTTGCCATCGGCATGGCCGAGTTCGTGGTCGTGGGCATTCTGCCCGCTATCGCGACCGACATGCAGATCGATATCCCTACTGCTGGCCAGCTGGTCAGCCTTTACGCGCTGGGCGTAGCCATCGCGGCACCGATCATCACACCGTTGACCAGTCGAATCGACCGGCGTCTGCTCGCCTGCGGTTTGATGGTTCTTTTCGTGGCCGCGAACTGGCTCGCCTGGCAGGCACAGAGCTACCCGATGCTGCTGGTAGGCCGTGTACTGGCCGGCGTGGTTCAGGGTGTCTTCTACTCCATGGCGACCGTGGTCGCGGCCAACTCCGTACCCAAGGAAAAATCCGGTGCGGCGATCGGCATCATGTTCACGGGCTTGACCGTGGCGCTCGTGGCCGGTGTACCGCTCGGTACCTTCCTGACCGATCTGTTCGACTGGCGCGCAGCCTTTCTGTTCATCACGGTACTCGGCGCACTGTCGATCATCGCCCTGTGGGTCTTCCTGCCGAAGAAGGTCGAGCGCCCTGAGCCGGCCAGCCTGATCGAGCAGCTCAGCATCGTCACCGTCCCCAAGATGCTGCTGGTCTTCCTGATTACCGGCATCGGCTATGGTGGCGCCTTCATCGCCTACACCTATCTCTCCGAGATACTGCAGAAGGTGACCGGCTTCTCGGTTTCCGGTGTCGGCACCGTGCTGATCTTCTACGGCATCGCCGTCACGCTGGGTAATACCTTCTTCGCCCGACTCGCGGACAAGAGAGGCGCCATTGCCGCTCTGCTCTGGATCCTCGGTCTTCTCATCTTCGCCATGGCGGTTCTCAGCCTCGTCGCGGTCAACAAGGTGCTCATGGTGCCGGTCGTGATGCTGTGGGGCGCCGTCGCCTTCGGCAGCATTCCCGTCCTGCAGCTCTACGTGGTGCAGCAGGCTGAAATCCACGCCCCCAAATCGGTCGACGCTTCCTCGAGCATCAATATCGGCGCCTTCAACGGCGGTATCGCCGCCGGCGCCTGGATTGGCGGGATCGTCGTCGAACACTTTGGCCTGATGGCCACCGGTCCCGCGGCCGCCATCGTTGTCGGTGTCAGCATCCTGCTGACCCTGGTGAGCGGTGCCTGGGACAAGAAGCACGCTAAATCGCTGGCAGCCGCGGCGTAACGGCGAATCTCTGTCAATCGACCCAATCAGGAGTCTGATAATGAGCGATCAAGTCAAATCGATCACCGAAAATCAGTATGACAGCACGCTGAATGAATCCGATGTGGTGCTGGTCCGCTTCTGGGCGCCGTGGTGCCCGCCCTGCATGATGATGCAGCCGATGTACAAGAAGGCGGCGAAGGACATTGGCGACAAGGCGCTACTGTCTGAAATGAATCTGGATCACAGCCCGAACATCGCGCGCAAGCTTGGCATCCGCAGCATCCCGACCGTTGTCGCGTTCAAGAACGGCGAAGAGGTCCAGCGCCATACGGGGCTTTTGAACGAGCGCAGCCTCGTGGATCTCGTTAACTCGATCTGACCCTGTGGGAGTTACACGATGAGCCATAGCAACGTCATCGTGCTCGGGTCCGGCCCGGCCGGCTGCACGGCGGCAGTCTATGCCGCCAGGGCCAACCTGAAGCCGACGCTGATCACCGGCAGTACGATGGGCGGCCAGCTAACCACGACCCAGGACGTGGATAACTGGCCCGGTGAAGGCAGCGGCATTCTCGGGCCCGAGCTGATGGAGCGGATGCGCCAGCACGCTGAAAACGTCGGCACGACGATCCTGATGGATCACATCGAGTCGGTGGATCTCGGCAAGCGCCCTTTCACGCTGAAAGGCAACGAAACCTACACCTGTGACGCACTGATCATCGCGACCGGTGCCACGGCGCTATACCTCGGACTGGAGTCCGAGGGCCGCTTCATGGGACAAGGCGTCTCGGCCTGCGCTACCTGTGACGGTTTCTTCCATAAGGGAAACCACGTCGTGGTCGTGGGCGGCGGCAATACGGCGGTGGAGGAAGCACTCTATCTTGCCAATCTTGCCTCCCACGTCACGCTGGTCCATCGCAGAGGCAAGCTTCGGGCAGAAGCCGCACTGCAGGATCGGTTGCTGGAAAAGGTGAAAGAAGGCGTGATCAGTGTTCGCTGGAATCACACGGTTTCCGAAGTGCTCGGCGATGAGACCGGTGTGACCGGTGTGACCGGTGTGACCGGTGTGACCGGTGTGACCGGTGTGACCGGTGTCATGATCGAGGATGCCGAGACTGGTGCCCTGACGCGCCTGGCCATTTCCGGATTGTTCGTGGCCATCGGCCACAAACCCAACACCGAAATTTTTGCCGATTCCCTGAAACTTCGAGATGGCTATATCATCGTCAACTCGGGGCTGGATGGAAATTCGACAGAGACCTCAGTGCCCGGAGTCTTCGCTGCAGGCGATGTCGCCGATGCCGTCTATCGCCAGGCCATCACCTCGGCCGGCAGCGGTTGCATGGCAGCGCTGGATGCCGAGAAGTTTCTCAGCGAGCAGGAGAGTCGAACCGGATAAGATAGTTCATCACCCCGGCACGATTCCAAACGGGCAAGTGGAGCATGACCACTCGCCCGTTTTTTCGTTTTCACTGACAAAAATTGAGTTCTTTCAAAGACGTCTTTCTACCGATTCTCATGATTTGATATAACATTACCCTGAATAAAACTGACGTCATCGCGAATACATCGATAAAAAAATGGCCTGCTTTTCAGCAGGCCATTTTCATTGCGGCGTTACCGGAAATCGAATCAGGCTTTAGTGACGACCGGCTTCACATTCACTTCTACGCCAGCCTTGCGGGCCAGGTTGCCGACGACACAGTTTTCGTCTGCCTTGATGACGACTTCTTTCGTCTTTTCGACTTCTTCGTCACTCGCAGCACTTTCGAGCACGACATTGGCAGTATGCGTGATGACGAAGTCATCACCGTCGATATCGGCCTGGGTATCTACCGAAAGCTGCTGAAGCGGCAGCTTCTTGCCGCCGACCATCGCCGTCAGCGTCGAGATGAAGCACGCCGCCGTCGAGGCTGTGTAAAGCTCTTTCGGGTTGCTACCTTTACCAGGGCCGCCATACTCCGCCGGGATGCTGATATCGGTGGAAAATTCCTTACCGACGATCTTGCCACCACCCTTGAACCCATCTTTCCAGCTAAGTTCGAGATTGATCGTAGACGCAGCCATATTACCTCCTCCACAAAATTTGCGATAAATTGGCAAAGCTTTATGAGACGAATTTCAGTACAAGCTTGCCTCGTACTCACTGGTACGGAGTCTGCCCCGCATAATTACAGACTATTCGATCCATAATTAAGCGTCAAGCGCACATCCGTGAAGTCATAGCGCTTCAGGCGTGATAATATCTGGCCGTTTCGATCATGGCCTTGGCAGGTGGTGAGACTGTAAAGTCCGCTTATCTGGCTGCCGAGGTTTCAGAAGCTCGTCGCGAAGGAGGCGTCATGGATGGAGTCGTAATTTTCATACTGGTCGTCGGCGTCGGTTCAACGATCGTTCTCGACCTTTGGGCATGGCTCGTAGCAAAAACCACGGGCATGGCGGGCACCGATTGGGGTGTAGTTGGCCGCTGGTTGCTCGATATTCCCAAAGGACGTCTGGTGCTAGACAGTCATCCCGATCGGTCGGCTCCAGGCGGTCGCGAAAAGACCGTCGGCTGGCTCTTCCACTATCTCGTCGGCCTGGCCTACGCAATGCTCATACTGCTGGTCTGGGGCGTGGACTATATCGCCGATCCACAGGTCATGCCGGTGTTCTGGGTCGGAGTCGTGATCAGCTCGCTGGCCGGTTTGCTCATCCTGATGCCAGGACTCGGCGGCGGCGTTCTGGGGCGCAAACTACCCAACCAGGCGGTGATTATCGTCTACGTCATCATCGCCCATATCGCGTTTGCTGCCGGTCAGTACGCCTTTGCCAATCTGGTGGCTTCTTTTTAAAAACCGCCCCGAAGGAGAGAGACGTCGGGCCCCCATACGGATACCCGACGAGTCCGTCAATGACCATCCGCGGCTCCCGCGCACGCATCCATGGACGACGGCGCCCGGGTTCGCACGCCTACCATGACCAGCGCCGCCCCCGCCAGCAGCAGCGTGCCGGCCGTCGCGCAGACGCCGAGAACGCCACCAACGCCGAAGACCACGCCGCCGATGGCGGCACCCAGCGCGATCGCAAGCTGGATCGAGGCCACGATCAGTCCGCCACCGCTCTCGGCTTCATCCGGTACCACGCGAGTGATCCAGGTCGACCAAGCCACCGGCACTGCGCCGAAGGCAAAGCCCCAGAGCGCCACCATCAGCGCATCGCTGCCGACGGCGATACCGCCCAGGGACGAGAGCAGCCAGCCCATGACGCCCATCATCAACGGCATGGAAAGTAGCGTCAGACGCAGGCTGCGCTCGAGCAGATAACCCGCCACGAGCGTGCCGACGAAGTTCGCCACGCCGAAGGCCAGCAGCGTCGAGGAGATGCCGTTGATCCCCATGCCGGAGACGGTCTCGAGGAACGGCCGCACGTAGGTAAAGAAAGCGAAATGGCCGCAGAACACCAGCACGATGGCCAGGATGCCGACACCGATACCCGGCCGCTGCACGACCTTCACCAATGTGCTGAGTGGTGTCGGGCGCTCGGGCGTCATCTTCGGCAGCGTCGCGGCCTGAAACAGCAGCGTCACCACGGAGAGCGCCGTGGTCAACAGAAAGACATTGCGCCAACCGAACAGATCGCCAAGATAGCTGCCGAGCGCTGCAGCACTGATCGTCGCGATCGGCACACCGGTGAAGATCAGCGACAGCGCTCGCGGCACGTCGTGCTCGGGTACCAGACGCATCACGGTCGCCGCCGACAGTGCCCAGAACCCACCCAGCGCGATCCCCAGCAGCACGCGCCCTGCCAGCAACCAGATCAGATTCGGCGCAAACGCCACCAGCAGGTTGGCCGCGATCATCAGCACCGAAAAGCCCAGCAGCACATGGCGCCGATCGAGACGCTGAGTGACCGCAGTGACCAAAAGCCCGGTCAGCATCGCGAGAATGGCGGTAGCCGTCACCGCCTGTCCCGCCTGGCCTTCGCTGATGGCCAGCGAGTCGGCCATTGGCGTCAGCAGGCTGGCGGGCAAAAACTCCGCCATCACCAGGCTGAATACACCAAGTGTCAAAGCGAAAACCGCACTCCAGGCTGCCTTGAGGGGTGGCGAGCCGGGCGCGGGGGAAGCCGATGCCGCCGACGCGGCACGAGAGTCTTGAGTCGCCATCGCGAATCTTCCTGTAGAGACCATGATTGGCGCTTAGACTAAAGTCGCGCGGCCGGTTAATCTATCATCATTACTCTCGAATCTTTGACCGATACTCCGAGATTGTTCTCATGACACCGACTTCTGTATCGTCTTCTGTATCGTCAGGGCCCGCGTTACCCCACAACGCCCGCGCCAGTGAATGGATCAACGAGCTGCTTCTCGGGATGCGCCTTTCCGGGCTGAACTATCGCTGTCTCCAGATCGCCCCGCCCTTCGGTATTCACTTCGACAACGGTAACCGTTGTGCCCAGTTCCATTTCATCACCCAGGGCCCGGTATTGCTGAAAAACGGCAGCGAGGCGCAATGGCTGCAGACCGGCGATGCAGTGCTACTCCCGCGCGGCGGAGACCACCACCTGCTATCTTCCAGCGATGTCGAAAGTCGCGATGTCGAGCAGATCGATGCAGTCCCGCTCTGCGACAGCATCAGCCAGGTGGACACCTGCTCGGACGCCAGCGAAAAGCGCGATGCCGTCAGACTCTTCAGCGGCTGCATGCAGTTCGACCTCGGTGGCATGCATCCGCTGATCGCGATGATGCCCGCGGTCATGCATGTGGGCACGCTGCTCTCCCGCTACCCCGAGATGCTGCCGATGCTGGAGGCGATGGCACGTGAGTCGAGATTGGAGCGCGCCGGCGCGGCCGGCATTCTCTCGCGCCTGGCCGACGTCGTCGCCGCCAGCATCGTGCGCGGCTGGGTGGAGTGCGGCTGCGGCGATATCGGCGGCTGGGTCGAGGCGCTGCGTGACCCCCGCCTCGGCAAGGTGATCGCGGCGATCCACCATGCCCCCGGCCATGACTGGACGGTGACCGAGATGGCCGCAATCACGGGCAGCTCGCGCTCCGTGTTCGCCGAACGATTCCGTGCCGCGCTGGGCACTTCTCCACTGGGTTACGTGACGCAACTGCGCATGCGTCTGGCCAATCAGTGGATCGGCGAGAAGGGACTTTCCATCGAACAGGTCGCCGAACGACTCGGCTACGGCTCCCAGGCCGCGTTCTCACGCGCCTTCAAGCGCGAGACCGGGCAAACACCGGGAGCGGCGAGGCGGGCTCTACCCTGATTCTGGTCGCGTCCCTTCACGCCGACTCGGTACTCTCCACGTCTCCGGACAGCGCCAGTTCCAGTTGACCGAAATCCTGAGTCGCTTCTTCCGCCCAGGCGGTGCCGAGCGGCGCGGTCTCCGAGGGGGTCATCACGTAGTGCCCCTGCTCTTCGGAGTCGCGTGTTGGGTGGACGCGGATGCAGTAGAGCCCAAACGCGACCATGACTACGTGCATGATAGCCAGATCCCACAGAAATCCGTTCGGCCCCAACCACTCCATCAGCAGGCCAGCGCTGGCCGGGCCGAGAATAGCGCCGATGCCCAGTGCCAGCACGAGGCTCGCGCTTGCGGCGACCGTCTGCTGGTCCGTCAGAAAGTCGTTGGCGCAGGCGAGAAAGATCGAATAGAGCGTCAGCGTCGTCGCGCCCAGTAGTGCACCAAGTGTGGTCAGCGCAGCCGGCGACCAGCCGCTCGATATCGCGCCCAAAAGCGCCAGCACCACAGCAAGCAGTGCCACAGTGACGATCACCCATTGACGATCGACGCGATCAGAGAGCTTGCCCAGCGGCCACTGTACGACGGCGCCGCCGAAGATGAACGCCCCCATGAAGATCGACACCTCGCCCACATCAAGACCGCTATCGCTGGCGAACACCGCCCCCATGCCGAATACCGCTCCATTGGTGACACCGGTCATGAAGCAGCCCACCGTACCCAGCGGCGAGAGCCGATAGAGAGCGCGCAGGCCCATTGATTCGGTCTGTGTGATCTCCGGCTGCGGCGTATAGCTGATCAAGATCGGCACTAGCGCCAGCGACACGAGAATCGATACCAGCAGGAACAGCGCCATGCCATCCGGGTCGGCACTGCCCAGCAGCAACTGACCGCCGCCCATACCGAGATAGCTGATGACCATGTAGATCGCGAGCAGGCGTCCACGCAGGCGATTGCTGGCATAGCCGTTCAACCAGCTCTCGGCAACGACATAGAGGCCGGCATAGGCGAAGCCGGTGACAAAGCGCATGGCCGACCATACGAGCGGATCGACGAAGAGAGCATGAATCAGGATCGCCACCGAAGTGATCGACGCCAACGCGGCGAAAACCCGTACGTGGCCAACCTCTCTGAGCTTGCGTGGCGTCAGCACGGAGCCGGCAAGAAAACCGACGAAATATGCCGACATCACCAGACCGGTCACGGTATTGCCGAAATCGGCCGCCGAGGCGCGCACACCGAGCAGTGACCCCTGCAGGCCATTGCCCATCATCAAAAGGCCGACGCCCAGCAGAAGCGTCCAGAGACTGTAGGCGGCAGAGAGCGTCGTCGGTCGGGCGGCGGTCATGGGAAAGATTCCGGGTCCAATGTCGGTTTAGCGGTCCAGCATAGCCGCGCGCGACAACGCGGCGATACCCGATCGTGACCTTACCGCTTGTCTTTTGCGCCACCGAAGTCAACTGAGCAGTAAACGATGGCGCATGAATCGAAAAAGGAGCGTGTTGACGCGGCAGGCCTTCTCGCGCCTTTAAACGCGAGACGGGGCAAACACCGGGAGCGGCGAGGCGGGTGGAATGATCGCTCGCGTCGCTCCGGACGTCAGAACACCCAAGAAAGACCCTTACATCGTTTACCGGTATCGGCCCGGGCGGCGCTGGGTGATGACACTACTGTGTCGATTAAAAGCCCCTGGATATCGACGGCTCAACTCAATTGCTTTGACCCTTCGCTTATCGCCTAGCAGTATTGATAAGACTGGGTAACAGGCCATGAGGCAACGAAACTTGAAAAAGGAGCGCCCCTACACGATTCGCGACGTCGCCAAGGCCGCCGGCGTCGGCATGGGCACAGTGTCACGGGTAATCAATGATAGCGGTTACGTGGGGGAAGAGACGAGAGCGCGAGTAAAGGCAGCGATCGAGTCTCTGGCCTTCAAGCCAAATTTTATCGCCAGTGGGATGAGGTCCAACCGTCTGCGCAGCATCGGTGTCATTGTTAGCGATATCACGAATCCCATGTTCGCGGCCATCGTGCAGAAGGCTCAGCAGATTCTACTCGACAACGAGTATCAACTCTTCCTCGGTGTCACCAATAATGACCCCGAACTGGAAACCCAATTGTTCCGAACGCTAGAACATCAAGGTGTCAGCGGGATCATGGCGACTCTGAATGACGACTCAGAACCCGCGACCGCGACCCTCATCGAGAGCTTGAAGGTGCCGGTGGTACTACTGAATCGCGCCTTGCTCCATGGTCGAGCGACCGTAGTCGCCAACGACCAGGAACCTGGGTGCGCTGAGGCGATCGACTCTCTCGTCTCGTACGGACATCAACGGATCGGCCTGCTAATCACCGATGAAACAACGCTGCCCGGACGAGAGCGCCGCCAGGCGTTGTCAGCGGCTTTAGCTCGTCACCGGCTCGCACTATCACTCGAGCTTACTCAGGAAGTTCGACACGACGTGCAAAGTGGTTATGAGGCGATGGCAAGGCTGATGGCACAAGAAGCTCCGCCGAGTGCAGTCATCGTGGCCAGCAATCGAGCACTCATCGGGGCGCTGGACTATCTACGTCAGCATCAACTGCACTATCCCAACGACCTGTCGATCATTGGTTTCGACGAAACCGACGTCACGCGTCTTCTCTCGCCAGGTATCACCATCGTCAATCGTGATTTCGAGGCCTTGACGACGACGGCCGTGAACCTTCTCTTGCAGAAGATCCACCAACCTAACAACGAAGCCCACATCGTCCGCCAACCGACCTGGCTAGAACAGCGTGAGTCAGTTGCTCGGGTGGCAGAAACCCGGTACCTGCTGCCGACCCGTTCAACGCCTCACTGATCCACGACTGATCCGTCGACATGAAGTCGAGTGTTCACCTCTCGGCGCCGGTAGGGAAAGCGCTCGGCAATATCCTTCACGAGCGCCGTTCCTAGCCCCGCTTTCTCGGGTGCAGCGATGAAGCCCGATTCGGCCCGCGGCACGTAGGTCACCATATCGCGCTGGGTAAAGGTGCTTCGTGCCACCGCGCTGCTACTGGTATAGCGTTCCGTTGCGGAAACCGTGTCATGATCTGGCAGTTCCATGACCGCGAAATTGTCTACCGCAACCGAGAGATGCAAACACGCCATAGTACTGACCGGGCTTAGCGGGTTGTGTGGCACAATTGCCACCCCATGGGCTTCGGCGATCGCCGCGATCTTGCGCGCTCCTGTGATACCGCCACACACACACACGCTGGTTCTGGCGTAAGTCATGGCATTACGCGACAACAGCATCTGAAACTCTTGAGGCGTGTGAATACGCTCTCCCGTGGCGATGGGAACACTTGTTTTGCTAGCCACGAGCCCCATTGCGTCGAAATTATCCGGAGGAATGGGGTCTTCCAGAAACATCGGGCGATGAGGCTCTACCGCTTGGGCGAACGCAACCGCTTCACCCGGCTTCATTCGTCGATGCAATTCAAGGCAGAGGTCTACCTCGTCACCTACCGCTTCACGCAGTTGGCCGACTCTGTCCGCCGCCTCGTTGATCATCTGTGCATAGGGCATGAAATAGGCTTGGCTACGCGGCTCATCCAGGAAAGGTGACAGGTGACCTACAGCGGTATATCCCTGTGCCTTGGCCTTCATACACTCATCGATCAACGCTTCGGTGGTCTCCCCGCTGACATGATAATAGGTACGCACCTTATGTCTTGAAGCTCCCCCAAGCAGCGTGTGGATCGGCGCGTCGAACCACTGCCCGGCGATATCCCATAGCGCGATGTCCACAGCGCTGATCGCACCCATGATCGCCGCCCCACGAAAGTGGAACGAGCGATAGAGGTACTGCCAGTGATGCTCTATCATCAGCGGGTTCTTACCGAGCAAGTACTGCTTAAACGTTTCCATGACTTCGGCAGAAGCATCTAAAAACCCCCACGCGCCCGACTCGCCAATGCCGACAAACCCTTCATCGGTCGTAATCTGGATATAAAGAAACCGGTTAGCTGGCACGATATTTATATCGGTAATTTTCATCTTGTCTCTCACCATCATTAATTAAAAAAGCAGAAAACCAGCGATCAGCAGTATGAGTGCGCCACCTAAGCGAGAGGAGATCTGGGCGAACGGCATCAATTGCATGCGATTCGCCGCCGACAGCACCGCGACGTCGCCGGTGCCTCCCATGTTGGCCATGCAGAGACCAGCAGTAATAGCTGCCTCTATCGGATAGAACCCGACGAGCTTCCCTACCAGACCGGCGCCCACAGCAGCTCCAACGACGACACCCAAAATGATCAAAACGTAGCTCAAGCTCAGGGTGCCCAAAACAGCACCAATATCCGTGTAAACGATCCCGATACCAGTCAGAATAACGATAACGAAATTACGAATGCAGAAGTCGTACCACTGCCGGGCACTTTCGACGACAACTTGGGGAACGATATTGGTTATTTTGATAATCGCGACCGAAAGAATCATCAGTGCGTAAGGGTGAATGGGAATAAAGATATTAAGAATATAACCCAGGGCCAGAAAGCCACAAGATATCACCAACCCGGCACCCATTTTCCCAACATCGAGCGGTGACCGCTCTTCCGGTTCATGTTCAAAATTCTTGAGTATCTGACCGTCACCCGATAATCCGGGAAAACGTTTACCCAACAAGTTGAGAATACTGGCGACGATGAGAGCGAACACATTCCCTAATGCCAAGGCGGGTACCAGGATCGAGATATAGTACGCCGGATCATTGCCGAGCGCCGACGCATACATTTGCGACATCGGCACGGCCCCTGCACCCATGCCGCCACCCATGATCGGCAGTGCGATGACCATAACCGCTTCGCGCAGATCGAATCCAACGACCGTCGCCGTGGCAATTGCCAGCAACGCCGCCCCAGCCACTGCCGCTATCAGTGGCAATATATAACGCACTCCTGCATAGACGAGAACGCGAGAATTAATTCCCAAAATACTGCCCGTAATTAACCCAGCGATGACGAAATTGAGAAATCCGCCGCCCACCATGAAACCTTTGACAGTATCCAGAGTTGCCTCAGGGATCATCCCAAAGTAGACCAATATCGCAGGTATGAATATGGCAAGGATGGCACCGCCACCGAAGAAAGACCGGATGATGGGCATCCTGTCTCCGACCCAACCGAGGATGGACCCCAGCGATATCAAAAACATCAGGCTGCCCACGATACCGCCAGGCAGCGTATCGGTATAAGAGGCAATCGCGGTTACAAGAAAAAGCATCCCGAAACAGACAACAGGCATGCTGTACAGCGAAAAATCAGAAAACACCTGGCGATTATCTGATCGATTATTTGTCGACATGGTGCCCCCTCGAGGACAGTCGTGAGCCAATGACGTTACGCATTTTTCGCTTTAATTCCTCCAAGCACTCGAAGAAACAGCAGAAATGGAAACGTTTCCACATAAAGCTAATTCAACCTGACAGGGAAGTTCAACCGACAATGCCATGAGGGACGGGGTGGCAAACAATCGGTAAAAGCAATGATCGATAGGAATGGGGAAGGCAAAATCCGTAAAAAACAGTCATTTCGGTCTTATGACTCGATAACCATACAAGGCTTCGGTTTGACCAAAGCTACGACCAATGTCTATGCCGAGAAACACCCGGGACTAGAAATACGCCGCTGCTTGGGTTGCCTTCTGAGCAGGTCGGTTCGCATCAGGGAGGATGGCCGCTACGGCCCGTACTCTCGCTCGACACGCGCGATCCTCGTCCGATAAGACGCGTACCATTGCTCTCTGCCTAACCGTTGGGCCTGCCTATGGTCGAGTTGTGCTTTCCAGGCGCGGATGGCCTCCAGACTGGCCCAATAGGAGACAGTGATGCCCACGCCTTCTCGCGCCGACTCCATGCCCAAAAAGCCGCTTTGCTGCGATGCCAGCTCGACCATGTGTTCGGCCATCTCCGCGTAGCCCGCGGTATCGTCGCTCAACAGCGAAGTGAAGATCACAGCGTAGTAAGGCGGATGCGGCGTTTCAGTGATCACGGTATCCGCGCGCTCCGTTCGATACCGGCAGGTTGGCTAGTATCGCTGCGCCGCCGCCAGGCCGCGGGCGATTCGGTTTCGAAGCGTTGCCAGACGCGTCGCAGCTGCCGCGCATCGCCGAAGCCCGACGCTTGTGCGATCCGGTCGAGCCCCCAGTCGGTGTCGCACATCATCTGGCGGGCGAGCTGGAGACGCTGGCGGGTGAGGTAGTCGAGTATCGAAATACCGGTCAGCGCTCGAAAACGCCGACGCAGATGACGCTCGCTCATGGCCGCCTGCTCGGCCATCCGGCTCATGCTCCAGAACTCGCCCGGGGCGGCAGCCAGTGCGTCCTGCAGGCGGTGGATGCGATCATCGACGTGATTGCGCCCCTCGAGCCAGATGCCCAGCTGTGGCTCCTGCCCGCTGCGCCGCCAGTAGAGGACTAGCTCGCGCGCGACCTGCTGTGCCAGTCGATGTCCCTGCGTCCGGGTCACCCAGTGCAGCATCGTGTCGATGCCAGTCGAAATCCCGGCACTGGTCAGGCAGCGCCCGTCCTCGACGAAAATGCAGTCCCCACGCACCCTTGCCTTCGGTGCTACATGACGCAATTCGTCAAGCAGTGCATGGTGCGTGGTACAGCGCCGGCCATCGAGCAGGCCGGCCTCGCCAAGCAGCAGTGCCCCCGAACAGATCGCCATCAGCGCCGCGCTGGCATTTGCCTGGTCACGCAGCCAGGCCAGGCAGGCGCGTCGCGATTCGGCGTCGCAAGAGGCCCGGTCCTGACCGGGGATGACCAGAAGGTCCAGCGGCAGCGCCTCCGCGGGCAGCGGTTCGATGCCCGAGAGCGTCAGCGGCCCCAGCCAGGCGAGGCTGTTTCTGGGGCCGAGATAGCGAATCTGGATCGGCGCACCGAACTTGGCCGCGGTCGCCAGCACTTCCAGTGGCCCGGCCAGATCCAGCGGTACCTGCCCGGGCAGCATCAGCACGCCCACATTCAGACAGTCGCCAGCAGCCGCGCCAGTCCTCTCAACGGCGGTTCCCAAGCCACTCCCCTTCCAGTGTATCGACATCGACGATGCGCGCGAAGCGATCCTCGAGCACCAGCTCGGTACGGGCGCGAATCTCGTCGGCCTCCCAGACACGGCCAGCGCGGCGCATGGGGAAAGTCAATGTTGCCTCGCTGACGAAATCGACACCGAACCCGAGATCCGCCGCGACTCGTGCGGTCGTCTCGCAGCACTGCTCCGTTCGAATGCCGCTGATCACCACTCGCTGGATACCGGCAAAGTGCAGCCAGCGCTGAAGTCCTGTGTCGGTAAAGGCGTTATGAGCGCGCTTGCCGAACGTCGCAGCCGCTGAATCTTCGAACCCTGCCATTGGTCGGACAAGGCCCGAGGCCGGATCGAAAGGCGTGGCGCTGCCAGGCTCTTCATGCAGGATACGAACCATCGGAATCTGGGCCTCAGCAGCAAGATCCAGCAGACGGCGCTGATACGGACGCCAGATTTCGGCCAGTGACTCGACCCAGTAGTTCCGGGCGGGAAACGAGGCCTGTACATCGATCATCAGCAGCGCAGTCTTGGTCATGGCGGTCATCCTCTCGAGCTGGAAACGAGAGGCTAGCGTAAGGCGCTCGCGAGACTCCCACGAGACCGATGAGCACACATTACCGGACATATCCGGACCAATGACATCGGCAGATGACAGCCCAAGTCGATGCCGAGATCGTGCAGATGTTACACGATGCTCGCGCTTACAATGCCTACCCTATGTATTTCGCACGTGATGTGCGGTTCTTCCTTCGCGAGCAGAGCTAGCTCCTACAACAGCGACTCTTCCTTTCGCTTGCGATGCTCGCTTCTACAAAACCTTTGGCCAGGCTTTGCGATGTTGGCATGGCCTACCGTGCCAATGTGGGAGCGAGCTTGCTCCTACAACAGCGACTCTTCCTTTCGCTTGCGATATGCGCTTCTGCCTTCGCTAGCAGAGCTAGCTCCTACAAAACCTTTGGCCAGGCTTTGCGATGTTGGCATGGCCTACCGTGCCAATGTGGGAGCGAGCTTGCTCGCGAATGCCGATATTACCCTCAAGCCGTAGCAAGCCTTTCGAGTGACGCCACTGAGTGACGCTCACCGAACCCGAGCTGCTGCTCGAGCCGCTGAGCGACGGCCATCACGATATCGTCGCGGTAACGCGGGCCGACCAGATGCAGACCGACGGGCAGACCCTTGTCATCGAGCCCGCAGGGCAACGAGGCGGCGGGCTGCTGGGTCAGGTTGAACGGGTAGCTGAACGGCGTCCAATCGACCCAATCGACGTAGTCGCTGGCGGGCGGCGTCTCGTGACCGGCCGCGAACGGCGCAAGTGGTAGCGTCGGCGTCACCAGCAGATCGAACTCACGGTGAAATTCGGCCATTCGCGCGGCGAGTCTGGATCGCTGCTCGCGAGCGATCAGATACTCGGTGAGCGAGAGCGACTGGCCGTGTTCGGCGATCCGCCGAAGGCCCGGGTCAAGCGCATCGATCTGGGCATTCGTCAAGCCATCGAGCAAGCGTGAGGCGCCAGCGTGCCAGAGCGTATCGAAGGTGGCTTTGGGAGAGGCGAAACCAGGATCGCACTCGATGACCTCGGCACCGAGTTCACCCAGCAGCGACACTGCGGCATCGACCGCGCGAAGGATATCCGGGGCCACCGAGACATAGCCGAGGTCGCGGCTATAGGCGATGCGCACACCGCGAAGATCGGCCGGTGGCGTCGCCAGCCAGTCGATCTCGCAGCGCGGCCCGGCGTAGCCGTCACGCGGATCGGGCTGCGCGACGACCGAGAGCATCAGCGCGCTGTCAGCCGCGGTGCGGGTCATCGGCCCTAGGTGAGAGAGCGTGGTCATGGCGCTGGCTGGCCACTGCGGGATGAAGCCGAATGTGGGTTTGATCCCGAACGTGCCGGTGAAGCCGCACGGAATGCGGATCGAGCCGCCGGCATCGCTGCCCTGATGCAGCATGCCGAGGTTGAGTGCCGCCGCCGCGCCAGCACCGCCGGAAGAGCCACCGGCGGTCAGCGCGAGGTTCCACGGGTTACGCGTCACGCCGTAGAGCGGATTGTCGGTCACGCCCTTCCAGCCGAACTCCGGCGTCGTGGTCTTGCCCAGCAGTACCGCACCCGCCTTGCGCATCTGTGCCGTAAAGGGTGCGTCGATCTCCCAGGGGCCGTCGGACGGTGTGGTCGTCGAGCCCTTGCGGGTCGGCATGCCGGCAGTCAGCGTGAGATCCTTGATCGTACTGGGCACGCCATCCAGCGGTCCCATCGGATTCTTGCGCTGCCAGCGAGCCTCGGACGCCCGTGCGGCCGCCATCGCGCCCTCGGCGTCGACATGGCAGAACGCGTTGACCCGCGGATTGAAACGCTCGATTCGATCCAGACAGTCTGCCGCCAGCTCGACTGGCGACAACGCCCCGCTCGCATAAAGTGCCAACGCCTCGTGCGCCGAAAGATCGGCCAGCCGTGTCGCGCCTGTCGCGCTCATGCGCCCTCCTCCGTGCTGGAGACGCCGGCCAATTCGAGCGCGGCGCGAAGCAGCACGTTGGCACCGGCGGAAACGTCCTCGGGCGTGGCGTACTCGGCCTCGTTGTGGCTGATGCCCTTCTCGCAGGGAATGAAAATCATCGCCGCCGGCGCCACATCGCTGACGAAGACGGCGTCGTGACCGGCGCCGCTGACAATGTCACGATGCGAGTAACCCTGCGCTGTCGCGCCACGCCGGACAGCGTCGATGCAGGTGGTGTCGAAATGCTGCGGCGGATAGTCGGCGGTGATCCGAGACCCGATCTCGAGTCCTGATTCGGCAGCGATGGCCTCCAGTCCGCGTTCGAAGGCGGCGACCATCGCCGCCAGTTCGCGGCCCTCGCTGTGACGGAAATCGACGCTCAAGCTCACCTCGCCGGGAATCACGTTGCGCGAATTCGGCGAGACCTGAAAGGCGCCAACGGTGCCACGGCCGTCGGGTTGGTGCGCCTGCGCGATGCACTCGACTGTCTCGACGATCCGCGTCGCGCCGAGCAGCGCATTATGTCTCAGATGCATCGGCGTCGAGCCCGAGTGCGCCGCCATGCCGGTCACGGTCACGTCGAACCACTTGAGCCCCAACGCGCCGGTGACCACGCCGATGGTCTTACCCTCGTCCTCGAGGATCGGCCCCTGCTCGATATGGGCTTCGAGATAGCCGGCAAAGCGACGCGGGCAGTCCGCATCGACGCCGACATAGCCGATCGCCTCCAGCGCCTCGCCCGCCGTCACGCCTTTCGTATCGGTGCGCGAGTGCGCGTCCGCCAGCGTCAACTTGCCGGTGAAGACGCCGGATCCCATCATGCAGGGCGAGAATCGGCAGCCCTCTTCGTTGGTCCACGCCACCAGCTCCAGCGGTCGCGCGGTCCGGATGTTGCTGTCATTGAGCGTCTGAATCACCTCGAGCGCGGCCAGCGTGCCGAAGCAGCCGTCGAACTTGCCCCCGGTGGGCTGGGTATCGATATGGCTGCCGATCACGATGGGGTCGGCGCTGTCATCGGCTCCGGTGCGGCGGGCAAAGAGATTGCCGATGGCATCGAAGCGCACGCTCAGCCCCTGGGCTTCACACCAGCGAGTCAGCAACTCGCGCCCCTGTCGGTCGAGTTCGGTCAGCGCCTGGCGATCGCAGCCGCCTTTCGGCGTCGCGCCAATCTCGGCGAGCGCCATCAGCCTCCGCCACAGGCGGTCGCCGTCGACGGTGACGCTGGCGGCTAGCGCAGCACCCGAGGACGTTGTCTGTGTCGCCCCCGTCTCGGTCGTGGAAGTCTCGTTAACGGTGCCCATCGACGCCTTGTCCTTATCGTTGTCCTTGTGTGGTCGTTTCTGGCGTTATCGCCGTGATCGCAGCCGTCATCTGTCTCGGCTGCCGCCCCGGGATCGCCAAGTACACTTGCACTTTTATTCGTTACTCGGCTTTCGATCCGGCGTCAAACTTGCCAGCAACCCCACACCGGATTTGTGCTGTCTCGCCATGACTTCTAGATTTCCACTGCCAGCTTTCGACTGCGAGGCCCAATGATGGCGCCGGAGACCGAAAGATCATCATGTAGTGGTTCACTGAAACCGGACACCCATTTAGGTGGTATCGTCGCCACCAAAGCAGAGGTGATCCATGGCCAGACAACGTCGTTCATTCTCCACCGAGTTCAAGCGTGAAGCCGCCAGGCTCGTACTTGAGCAGGGCTACTCCGTGGCTCAAGCCGCTCGCGCCGTCGATGTCGGCGTGACGCCTCTGAGACGCTGGATCGATCAGCTACGCGCGGAGCGCGGTGGTGTTACGCCTAAATCAAAAGCATTGACGCCCGAGCAGCAGCGAATCCAGGAGCTCGAGAGTCGGATCAATCGGCTGGAACGGGAGAAAGCGATACTAAAAAAGGCTACCGCTCTCTTGAAGTTGCGGGCGACAGTCTCTGAGCTGTTCAACCAAAGCCGGCGTTCCGCGGGCAGCCGGACGATAATGCTGCAGATGCGGGAATCGGGGCTCGATGTGGGACGCTTCAAGATCCGGCGTCTGATGCAGGAGATGGGACTGACCTGCCAGCAACCACGACCACCGGCCTATCGGCGAGCACCGGTCGAGCGGCCCGGCATTCCCAACCGCCTGAATCGTCAATTTACTGTCGATGTGCCCAACCGGATGCGGTGTGGCGATATCACCTACGTCTGGGCACAAAATCGTTGGCACTATCTGGCTGTCGTTCTGGATCTTTATGCGCGGCGTGTCGTCGGATGGGCTATGTCCGGTCGTCCCGATGCGGCCTTGGTCATCAAGGCGCTGGACAGGGCCTTCGAGCAGCGAGGCAGGCCGGCGGGGGCTGCCGTTTCATTCGGATCAAGGTGGCCAGTATGCGAGCCGGGCCTTCCGGCAGCGGCTGTGGCGCTATCGGATACAGCAGAGCATGAGCCGTCGAGGTAATTGCTGGGATAACGCCCCAATGGAGCGACTGTTCCGCAGCTACAAGAGCGAAAGGATGCCATCGACCGGCTATCTATCAGCGCAAGAGGCATTACGAGATATCAGCTTCTATCTGGTGGAGCGCTACAACCGGCAACAGCCGCATCAGTACAACGGCGGCATGTCGCCCGCACGAACGGAAGAAATGCTCAGTTCACTGTCCGGGATTAGTTGACCACTACACCTAGCCATTATGAAATAATCTCACATACGCGTTATTTAATATATCTCTAGACACGTTAGGATTATCTCCAAGCGTTTATATAAAGCCTCGGAGTACATCGATAAACACTCTTTTAGAGTGACATTTCAGTCTTCAGCCCAAGAAAACGCGCATCGTCGGATTATTTCACAGTGACCTTCCCCAGGCTCTGTCTGAAAAGTACCTGCGCTCGACAATACGGCGTTAAAAATTGGCCCAGAATACTCATTTACACCCTGTAAACTCCGTTTTTTCGCCAATTTCTGCCTTGTCTTATCTTCGCTCGCCGATTTTCAGACGGTGCCCGCGGTGCCTAGACCGCTATCTCATCTGTTCCTTATTCATAAAGGCAAGAATACCCGCGAGGGAAGTCAGAACAACGACTATTACAGCAATAACTGCAATTGCCCCAGCAGTACCCAATACACGAACCAGTGGCCAAGAGGCGGCAATAGATCCACCACTAACTGCATAGCCAACGGTATTGAGAATTGCGTATGCTCCGCGTAGTTTTGGCAATGGTGTAATGCGACGAACCAAGGTCAGCCCCACCAATTGACCCAAGCCCTGAGAAGCACCACTCAACGTAGCAGACGCAAACAAGGCTGTTGGTGAGTCGACATTGATTCCCAACACCAAGATGATTGCGCCTAAACCACCCGCAAAGAGCGCAACAGA
>NZ_BMZI01000003.1:566444-567246 GCF_014652715.1 Salinicola rhizosphaerae
TAACTGCGCAACGAACGCTGAGCCAAAGACCAAGAACACCAATAGCCCAGCAAGCAAGGCACTGCTAATCCCGAGAGAGTCCTGAAGGTACGATGATCCAATCGACATGTAGATGCCGCTTGCGATGTAGCAGGATGTGAAGATAAACGTCACAACCAGAAAGAAGCCGCGACGCCCGATGCTCGAAACCTCAACAGATGCACTATCTATCCCTGCCTTCACCGTAGAACGACCAACAGGCTTCAGACTTCCATCTCGTAGCAATGCCACGGCACCAATGAGAAGTAGCATCGCCTCAGCTATGAAAACCAGACGCGTTGGAGCAGGGGAAAAGTCGGCAAACAAGCCCCCCAGCAACGGGCCACAGGCCAAGCCGCTGGAGATGGCAAGAGAAGCGACTAGCGAGGGCCGAGCGTGCTTGGCACGCTCAAACACCGCTGTAATCGCCGCAGGGCCACAGGAAATAAACACCCCTGCGGCCATGCCACTGACCAATCGACCGAGCATGAGCTGCCATGCCGTCTCGGCGCCCGCAAAAGCTACCGAGGCGAAACAGCTCAGAAGGGCCGCACCGACCAGCGACATACGCCAACCAACCCGGTCGACGTAGCGGCCAAGCCCAAGCAGCCCTATCAACACGCCCCCTTGATATAGGGAGAACAACACCGTGATGGTTGCCGTCGGAAACCCGATCTCAGCCTGCCATAACGGATAAATCGGCGATGGCATGTTTGAGAGCAGGAATGCGGCGAATACTAGGGCTGCTGCAATCACTTGTTAAACTCCGGTACGCTTGAGCGCT
>NZ_BMZI01000003.1:567256-569394 GCF_014652715.1 Salinicola rhizosphaerae
TGTATACCAGGTGGCAGGAACCCATGCTTGGCGCCCAGCATCATGGAACGTCTGCTCGAAGTCCGCCCCCATGGCATTGCGTAGCGCCTTGGTTTCAGCCATGTCGATCGACAAGGTTTCCCAACGCTCTCTGTCACCGATGATGGCTACGCCATACGCTTCGCGTGCACGCTTAATACTTATGTATTCGTCAATTACATCTTCGAGCACCAGTTGAGGGTCACGCACAAGTGGCGACCCGTAGCCACCCGCCCCCGAACCGAGGGAGACGATCGTGTCCCGGGTTTCCAGCATTACCTCTGCGACAACATCCTTGACTTGGTGGTAAGCGCCATCGGCATTAACTACCCATGCCTCAGGTCCAGACGCAGCACCGCCGCCATGAATTCCCTGCGAACGATTTTTCACTCCTTCCATGTAGTAGTACGAAGCCGCAGGTGCGTGAGCAGGCCCATATGAGGAAACAGTTCCAGGCGCACCTCGAAAATTACCTGCCCCCTCCGAGTCAGTCCTTACCGCCGCATGCTGCCAAACTACCAGTGGATAGCGCTGTTCGGTGATTTCGGATGAATCCAAGTGTGGAATTCCTGCTCCCATGATGGTAGCAAAAGACAGCCAGCCATCGCTAAAAGCCGTAGCCGGGCCGCCAGAAGAGCCAGAGAAAACCTGGAAGATGTATTCCTCCCCGTTACGCTTGGGATCACGCCCCGACACAACGGCCTCGTGGGGAGGACAGCCAAAAGGTGGCTCCGCTGCTCCAACGTCTTCCTTCGACATCGACGCGATCCCTGACAGGATCATCCCAGTCACTCGGTCAGTAATTGTACGCGTTGCTGCAGAGCAGCAGGCTGGATGACGGGGGATACCCACCACACAATTTTCACGAACCAAAATATCGATTCGCCGATGGCTACCTGATGTGTTGGGGACGCTGAATGCCTCGCTTCCTTCTGAGGTGTTCAAGGCCATCAGGATGGCGGTCACCGCGTTGTTTTTTGAGGTGGCTTCAGTGAGGTTGAGCCCTGTAGGAGTGCAATCAGGGTTATCTCGCAAATCCACAGCGATACGACCTTCTTCAGGCTTTACCTCCACGCTCGCATGCAGATCAAGACCATCCGGAATGCCAGGAAAGGCGTCCATTGTGGTCTTGAGATCAATCTTACCAGCCGGCAGCTTTGCAATGCCTGCCGCCGCCATACGCTCTCCATAGTTCAGCCACTCGCGGATGAACGCCCTCAGGTGCTCAATGCTCTTGAAGCTGGCACAGAAGGCTTGCAAGCGCTTTTCGGCCAGGCGAAGTGCCCCGAGCGAGGCCAGATAGTCGCCGTACCAGGTATTGAAGGCCCGGATACGAACACGAGCCATTTCAATGATGTCGCTCACATCCTGATAGTTTGACTGCACCTTCACACACGGGAAAATCAAGGCGCCTTCTTCGTAGACGTCTCGCGCACGAGGCATGTAGGTGGTGGGTTGTGAATTACCGATATCAACTTGGTGTGCCTTGGCGATTGCGGTAAATACATGCTCCCCCTGGTAAAAAACCGGCACCACTAACGTATGGTCAGCTGCATGGGTGTTACCGTCGTAAGGGTCGTTGTGCAAAAACGCGTCGCCCTCGCGAAAATCCGGATGCTTGCGTGCCATCGACTTAGCGATAAGGGTAGAGCCGTAAACGTGCACCGGAAAACCACCCGGGGCAGAGATCAAGTCATGGTCACTACTGGTGATTGAGCAGGAGAAATCGTGCGCTGCCATGGTCGTAGAGCGCGCAGTACGGATCATCGTGTTGGTCATTTCACGGGTAATACTGTCCAGTCGATTCGCCATGATGCTGAGCGTAATCGGGTCAATTTTATCGACGTTGCAAGTAGAATTGATCATTTCAAATCCTTCGCCTTAAGCTCAAAAGCTCGTTGTCAGTCGAGAGAAATCAGATAGTGAGTCGGTCGCGTCAGCGCAGTCGAGCCAGGCGGAAGAACGATCGTCGTCGTCGGTTCCTCAATAACGGCCGGGCCTTTGATTGTGATGTCACTAGGCAGCTTTTCTACCCGGTAGACAGCACCCTGCAACTCAACGCCATCAAAGAACATCCGGCGATAGGACGGCTCTGGTATTGACTGGTCAGCCCCGAGCAG
>NZ_BMZI01000004.1:0-669 GCF_014652715.1 Salinicola rhizosphaerae
CGTCAGGCATCTATCCCGAACCCCAGCCCGAAAGGCTGGGGTTTTTTCTTGTCCGGAAGAAAAACGATACGAGCCACGAGCCGCCAATGGCTATCGATGGCGTCGATAGTCGCTTTTGCAGCAGGTGATTAGCAAGCTAACAGGGTGGGCGCCATAATGTCATCAACGGTTAGGCCAAGAGGCCAACCCACTAACCGATGACATCAGGAGGAACACCATGAAAACGCGCATTCTGACCGCACTCGCTCTTGTCGTCGCCCTGCCGGCCGTGGCACAAGCCAACAGCTTCGCTACCGAGCAGGCGCTGCAGTCCCAGCACGAAGCGCTCAACGTTCAAACCACGAGCGACTATCAGGCACTGTCGACTCGGTACGCCGTCGATACGGTTCAGGGTGGCCACAGCGCCGCGGCTGACCAGGCACTGACCCAGGTTGCCGAGCAGACCCAGCGCGGCACGCATCTGCAGCCCGGTAGCCGTGATCTGATCGGTCAGGGCCAGAGCGTCGCTGCCGCCCAGGCGCTGCAGAACACCAACGCCGCAGCGGGCGGGCAGGGCAATGTCGAAGTCAGCTTCGCCAGCCTCGACTGATCGATCACGGCGCCTGCCGGCCAGCGGCAGGCGGCTTCAGTCACGATCTCGTCCCTCACATCGCTCCTCTCATCGCCCGG
>NZ_BMZI01000004.1:753-21844 GCF_014652715.1 Salinicola rhizosphaerae
TGAGACCTCAACGTCGCCTACACGCCTTCGATGACCTCCGCCTCTCCGGTCTCGTCAAACCGAGTCGGGGATTTTTGCGAACAAGGCTGCAATTCGGCGGCCAGCACCCCCTGAATGGCATTGGGGAGATAAGGTTGAACACGGCCCATATGGCTGAAATGACGCCAATCGACGACACTCGAAAGCACATTGTCGAAGATATGGCAGATAGTAGGGAAGGGCGATTCGGTGGTGGATAGTCGCGCAGATTCCGTCTATGTTTTCAGTGGGTAAACGGAGCCATTCAAGGAGAGATTATGCGATCCGATCTACTGAAAAAACTGGGTATTGCCATGATGCTAGGCATGATGGCTTTTGGTATCGCTGCCTGCGATAACGACGATGGTCCTGCGGAAAAAGCGGGCGAGTCGGTCGATAATGCCGTCGACGATGCTGGCCAGGCGATGGAAGACGCCGGCGATGACATCCAGGACAAGGCGGAAGACGCCCAGAATTAATCTGCGCTAGTTCCAGCCACCGGATAGACGGCAAACCTGGTCCTTAATGGGCCAGGTTTTTTTATGTCTTTCCATTCAACATTAGACCTTAGTTGCTGATGAATAGACAAATAGCCATCTTGTTGACGACGTTTGCGAGAGGGTTCGCGTCGATGGTCACAACGAAAAACGGCGATGCCGGTTGGCATCGCCGTTGAGTCTCGGGAGCCTGCGCGCGTTCAGTCATGCGCGCAAGCTTCTCACGGTCGCCTCAGCTATCGCCTTGCGGCAGCGCGTAAGCGATCACGTAATCCCCCGTCGGTGTCTCCATGAAGTGGTGGCCGGTGGCGACGATGACCAGGTATTGACGGCCATTCGCCTCGTAGACCATCGGGTTGGCCTGACCGCCAGCCGGAAGCGCGGCCTGCCAGACCGTTTCACCGCTGTCGATATCGATCGCGCGAATCAGGTCGTCGGTGGCTGCCGCAATGAAGATCAGGCCGCCGGCGGTGACGACCGAGCCGCCATTGTTGGGCGTGCCGATATCGATCGGTAAGCCCGAGCGAATGCCCCACGGGCCGTTGGCGCGCGCGGTACCGAGCGGACGATCCCACAGCGTGTCACCACTCGCCAGTTCGATGGCGCGGATATGGCCATAGGGGGGCTGCTTGCACAGCATACCGGTATACGGCACGCGCCAGCCCGCGTTGACGTTGATTGCGTAGGGCGTGTTGGCCTGAGGATCACCGGCGCCCTCGGCGCCCCCGCTGTCGGAGGTCTGTTCCTCGCGCGGCACCCAACCCAGCTTGTTGGCGACATCGCGCGGCACCAGCTCGTTGTAGTTGGGCATGTCGTTGTAGTTGGCGATGATGACGCCACGGCGCGGATCGATCGCGACGCTACCCCAGTCCGAGCCGCCGTTGTAGCCGGTGTACTGAATCCACGGCTGTTCGGCAGTCGGCGGCGTGTACATGCCGCGCCAGTCCGCCTGATGATACTGAATGCGGCAGAACAGCTGATCGAACGGCGACATGCCCCACATGTCCTTCTCGTCGATCTCGGGCTGGCGCAGCGTCGCATAGTTCGAGTAGGGCTGCGTCTTGCTGCGCTGATCCGGCTCGGCACCGCCTTGCGGGACCGGTCGCTCCTCGGCGCCACCGCCCAGCAGTTCGCCGGTTTCGCGATTGAAGACGTAGATCTCGCCCTGCTTGGTCGGCATGACCACGGCCGGCACCTTGCCGTTGTCAGTCGGGAAATCGATCAGCGTCGGCTGAGAACCGGGGTCGTAATCCCAGACGTCCTTGTGCGCCGTCTGGAAGTGCCATTCCGGGAGGCCCGTCTCGACATTGAGCGCGATAAGCGAACTCGCCCATTCGTTCTCTTCCGGGGTACGCGAGCTGCTCCAGTAGTCGGCGGCGCTATTGGCCATGGGCAGGTAAACCAGGCCGAGCTTGCTGTCACCGACGGCGGTGGTCCACATGTTGGGCGAGCCGCGAACGTAGGTCTCGTCTCCCGTCAGCGGTTCGCTCTGATCCGGGCGCCCTGCGTCCCAGGCCCACAGCAGCTCTCCGGTGCGCACGTCGTAGCCCTTGATCACGCCGGACGGCGGATAACGGCGCTGACCGTCGAGCACCTGGTGGCCCGTGATCAGGACATTGCGTACCACGACCGGTGCGGAATTGATCGACACATATCCGGGCGGGGTTTCACCCATGTTGCGCTTGATATCGACCTGGCCGTTGTCGCCGAAGCCGGTGCAGGGTTCGCCCGTCGCGGCATCGACCTCGATCAGACGACCATCGAGTGTGCCGGAGATGATGCGTGTCTGGCAGCTCTGGTCATCGTCGGTAGCCGCAACCGCCGGCTGACCGGGTGCGCCGCCTTCCGATGTGGCCGGAGACGAGGCGTCATTGGCAGCAGCCGGGGTCTGATCGGCAGTGGCGACATCCTCTGACTGCTGATCGTCAGGGGTCTGAGGCACTTCGTAATAGGTTACGCCTCGGCAGGCGGCAGTATAGGGAATGGCATCCTCGGAGACCTGCGGGTCGTATCGCCAGTTCTCTTCCCCCGTCGCGGCATTGAGCGAGATGAGAATGTTGCGCGACGTGCAGAGAAAGACGTTGTCGCCGACTTTCAGCGGTGTCGTTTCAGCCCCCCAGCGATGATCGAGAAGATCACCGGTGCGGTACTGCCAGGCAACCTGCAGATCACCGACGTTGTCGGGCGTGATCTGGTCCAGCGGCGAGTAGCGCGTCGCGGCGGAATCGCGCCCGTAAGCGGTCCAGTCGCCATTGTCGGGTGTGTCGGCCGGCTGCGCGTTGCCGACGTCGGTTGCCAAGGATTGATCCGCCAGCGCGGGTACGTCGGCGAACTGCTGATAACCACGGCCCGGCACGAATGCCAGAGCACCGGCAACGACCAGTCCGAGAATCAGCACGCCCGCGACCGAGAAGCCGGCTTTCTTGGACGGTCCGCCGCGCAGCGCCGGCGTAACGAGAGCCACCAGAATGGCAAGGATCAGCACGACGTCCAGTCGCGGGATCCAGCGCCAGTAATTGAGCCCGGACTCCCATGCCGCCCACAGCAACGTGCCGATGAACACGAGACCGAACAGCCACGCGCCGGACATTTTCGCCCGCATGAGTTGAACGCCCGATACCAGCATGACGATACCGGCGATGAGGTAATACCAGGAACCCCCCAGTATCGCGAGGTAGGCGCCGCCGGCTCCCAAAGCCAGACCGACGAGCGCGACGATGATCCCGACGAGCCTGGCGATGATGCCGCCAGCGCCTCCGGAAGAAGTCGAAGTGGCCACTGCACTCTCCCTTGAATGAACTGATCCAATGTCCACCGCTCGCGTGCCTCGTCACGGTGGATGCTCTGTTATGACGGCGACGTCCAGTTGTTGGCGTTGGCGTCAGCGTGATTTGTGGCAGTCCGATCGATGAGAATTCTGGTCTGCGACAACATGACGCATACTTCAAGCGTAGTCATGGTACGGCATGCTGACGAGGCCGTCACGGCGTTAACCCACGATAAGATCTGGCTTTTCACGGCGGGTGCCCATTGTCCAACCCAGGTTCCAGGTGGGTAACAGATTTGTTACGGTAAAAGGCGAAGCAACTCAATCATGCCAATAGATGCGACCCATCACGGTGCGCATCAGTGCTTCTCGTCGGCCCGCCAGAGGCCGTACCGAATACGACAAGGGAACGACAACGTGGCTTTCAATACCTACAAGACTCTCGGCATCGCCGTGGGCCTGATGGCGTGCGCGCCTTCGGTACTCGCGCAGACCACCCAGGACAGCGATGCGATCCAGCGTCGACTCGACGCACTGCAGCAGCAGGTGCAACAGCTCCAGCAGGAACTCGCCGAGCAGAAGGCGAGCCAGCAGGCCGAAAATACGCAGACACGCGAGATGGCTGAACAGAATCGCTCGCTGCTGGATAACGTCGGTACGCCGCAATTCAGCGGTGCGGTCGAGCTGGCTTATACGTTCAACGACTGGAATGAAACCAGCAAGGACACCACCGGTGACATGAACTTCGGCAAGTTCATCATCGGCATGGACGGCGGCGAAGGTCCGCTCTCCTATTCGTTCCAGTATCGTTTCTACGACGGCTATCGCTTTCTGCATCACGCCTGGGCCGGCTATCAGTTCAGCGACGACGACAACGTCCAGCTGGGTCTGGTGCAGACGCCGTTCGGCAACATGGATTACGGCTATCTCGGCTGGTACGGCACGCTGCCATATCTGGCGGGTTTCAACGATAACCAGAACGCCGGCATCAAGTGGGACCACAGCCAGGGCGCCTGGGATACCTCGCTCGCCTTCTTCAAGAGCGACCAGCTTGGCGATGGCAACGAGCACTACGGTGCCAACGCCATCGGCAGCAGTGCCCAGGGCAACACCGAGGAGAATCAGGTCGCCGCACGTGCCGCCTATACCTTCGGTCAGGGCTCGGATTACACCACCGAGGTCAACCTCTCCGCCAAGGGTGGCCAGCTCTATAACAACAATACCCAGAAAGATGGCGACAGCTGGGCCGTGGCGCTGGGCATGAACGGCAACTATGGCAACTGGACGACTCAGCTCCAGGCCACGACCTACGAGTTCAACGCCAAGAATCCGGACGAGACGGTCTCCGATATTTCGGACAACGTTGTTCAGATCGGCGCCTTCGGATTCAACTATCTGATTCCGGCGGAAGGGCAGATGTACTCCGCGAGTCTGGCCTACAGCATGAACGTCGACTGGGGCGTGGTGGATAACCTCTACTTCTACAACGACTTCAGCTACATCGATCCGTCGGATGACTACTCGGCAATCAATGGCGGGTTCGGCGACATGGATGATCCGATGCTCAACGATCTGGGCATGAAGATCACCGCCGGGCGCTATTATGCGTGGTTCGACATCGTTACCAACAAGAACGGTCTGAACTACTTCGGCTCGCCGGTCGACGATGGCTGGCACACCAGCGTGCAGAGCCACTTCGGGATCACCTACTGATCCGTTGGGTCTTGAGCCCGGTAACGACAACACCCCGTCGAGGTTAGCCTCGGCGGGGTGTTGTCGTTCTGGAAGGCCCGAACGTCCGTCAGGCGGGCGCGGGGTCCGGTTTGTGGTCCGGCTTGATGTGCGGACGTTCCGACATGATTCGCCCGAGCCGCTCGAGCGCCAGCTCGAGGCGCTCGATCAGCCCCTCCAGCAGCACACGGCGATCGGCCGGTACGTCGCCATGCTCGGCGACGGCCGCCTCCAGACGCTGGCCGGCTGCGTGAATGCCCTTGGGTTGGCGTCCGTTGGCGCTTTCGTCGAAGCCCTCGGCCAGCGCGCGAAGCAGCTGGCGGTGGGCGCGTCGAATCGCCGGATGCGGTGCCTCGTCCAGACGGCCGCGCAGGCGCAGAATCGCGAGACCGAGATCGAGTCCGGTCAGGCCGAGAATGAACAGGTGGCGCTGATCCTGCGGCAGCATGTCATCGTGCTGAGCCAGCTGCAGGATACGGTCCGCCATGTGGCCACTGAAGCGTGCCTCGGCATCGGCGATCGAGCGACGGCGTAGCTGATGAATGTCCGTCGAGATGGCGCGGATGAGACGCCGCCTTCGCAGGCGGGTCCCCAGCCCCGGTAACAGCCGGAAGCCCATCGCCACGCAGCTCAGGCCGATCACCACCGCCACGGCGCGATTGGCGAAGCTATCGAATGAAAAGTCCATGTTGTTGCCGGGCATGATCAACAGGATGTTGAAAATCGCGAACCCCAGGCAGTATCCCAGTGTGGCGGGATTGGTCGCGCCCAGCAGGCCGAGGAAGAGCGGCGTCCCCACGAGCATGGCCAGCATCGGGAAGCCATTCGCTTGCGAGAGAAGCACATGACCGAAGAGGAAGGCACTGACAATGGCGGCAAGCATGCCCTTGTAGAACATCATGGTGATGGCCACCGGATTGTCGCGGGTGGCGAAGAACGCCGAGAACAGCGTACCCAGCAGCATCGCCACCATCGCGCTATTCCAGGCGGTGAGTATCCAGAACGTGGCCAGCGTGCTGAAGACCAAGCCGGAGCGCACCGCGTTGATACCGGCGGCGAGATGGTCCCGATGCCACGCCAGCGAGGTCGAGCGCAGCGTGTGGGTGCCGGGGGAGGCGATGGCCTCGCGCGCATCGAGCATCACCATGGCATGGCCGACGACCTCGCGCAGCCCCAGCCTGACGCGTCGATCCAGCGGCGCCATGCCCTCCTCGTCGCTCTCGTGGACCCGGTGCCTCAGCGCCTGGAGTTGCTGACGCGCCTTGGGCACGCCCTTGACGTGTTCGGCGTCACGAAACCCTTCGGCGACCCTGGCGGCGGTCTCGGCGCTGCGAGGGGAGAGCTTGTCGGCATGGTCGTGAAGCAGCTGATGCAGCGCCTGCAGATTGGCCAGGAAACGCAGCGTGCGGCGCGTCAGCACGTGGGTGGCACGGATGCGACCGGGGCCTTCCGGCCCCTCGAAACGCGCGGCCTGGCTGTCGGTTTCCAGCATCGTCAGCGGGCCGAGACTGCCGCGCAGCGCCTTCTGCATGGCCGGAATATCGTCGCTGGCTTCGAGACGAAGCGCGGCGTTCTCGAAGGCTTGATTGATGACGTTGTCGGCCTGGGTCGCCAGATGATCGCCGACGCGGGAGGGCCACAGAAGCGAGCTGACCAGCGTCGCGCAGATGGCGCCGAGACCCAGTTCCGACAGTCTCGCGATGGCAATATTGAAAATGCCGCCCGGCGTGCTGCCGTTGGAGATCACCACGATCAGCATCGCGGTGACCGCGCCCATCAGGCAGCCGTAGGTATAGTTGTTGCGCCACAGAGAGCCGACGTAGGTACAGAGCATGATCCAGCCGGTCAGCATGATCAGCGCAGGGACGCGGGCCTGCGCGAACAGCGCCATGATGGTGATCCCCGCGAGGGCGCCGATCAGCGTGCCGCTGATCTGACAGATGCCTTTCTCGATGACCATGCCGCTCATCGGCCGAATCTGCAGGAACGCCGCCGAGATCAGCGCCCAATAAGGGCGGTCGAGGTTGAACCAGAGCGCCAGATAGAGTGCCACCATCATCGCCAGCGTCGTCTTGATGGCGAACTTGACCGCCGTCGAGCTGGGTGTCAGGTAAGTCTGGACAAGTGGATGCATGGCGATCAGGGCGAATCGTCGACGGCGTTCTCGGCCGGGATGGCGTCAGGCAACTGCGCCTGCTCGGTCGGGCGGCGATCTTCCGGCACGCTGGCCGGCGTGGTCGTGCTCGCCGGCGCCGAAGGGCGTGAAGCCGGGTGATCGCCATCGGGCGACTGGATCCTGACCGTCGCCGTCATGCCCGAACTCAGAAGCGTCTCGTCCGGTACCTCGTCGAGCGTGATGCGCACGGGAATGCGCTGCGCCAGACGCACCCAGTTGAAGGTCGGCTGCACCTGGGGCAGCAGCTGATTGTTGAGGCTGGTGTTGGTGTCCGCGATGCCGCGCCCGATGCCGGCCACGTGGCCCTGAAGGTGGGTGTCGCCATTCATCAGAATCACCTCGGCCGGGTCGCCGACATCGATGGACGACATCTTGGTCTCCTCGAAATAGCCCATCACGTAGTAGGAGTTGGACTGCACCAGGGCCATCACCGGTGTGCCGCGGCTCACGTAGTTGCCGGCAGCCAGCTGCAGGTTGAGCACATGGCCGCTGACCGGTGCCACCACCTGCGTGCGCTGTAGGTCGAGCTGCGCGCTCTCCAGGTCGGCCTTGGCCTGGGCCAGATTGGCCGCCGCCACTTCGCTGTTGATCTGCGCGATCTGGCGATCTTCGGTGCTGATCGAACGGTCACTCAGCCGGCTGCGTCTGGCGGCCTCCGCCTGGCGCAGCTTGAGCGTCGCTTCGCGATTGGCCACCGTCGCCTTGGCCTTGTCCAGCGCCGCCTGATAGCGCGATGGATCGATCTCGAAGAGCGAGGAACCCTGCTCGACCCGATCGGTGTCGTGGACGTTGAGCGAGCGCACCCATCCAGAGACATCCGGCGCGATGGTCACCACCTCCGCGCGAACGCGAGCGTCGCGGGTCCAGGGCGTGAAGAGATAGTAGTTCCAGAGCCACAGGCCGGCAGCAACGGCAATGGCGACCACGACGAGGGTCATGAGGATACGTAGCGAATTGCGCATCAAGTACTCTCGAGCAGGACGGAAAGTAGATAGGTGATACCGCTGGTGATCAGGACGAACAGCGATACGTCGAACCACGCCTCGTACCACAACGCGCGTTGGCCGACGAGCCAGTGCAGCAGGGTGCGGACGATGACGGTCGTGACGAATCCCAGTAGGGCGTAAAGCAGCAGTGGACTGATGAAGATACCGCCAACGGCGATTTCCTGTAGACCCATGTCGTTCCTGTTGGCAGCGTCGAGATTCAGCCGATCGATAATATTAGCATCCTATTCAACTCGCTGTCAGACAGCCCGTGAATACGCCATCGGCCAATGCCAGACAGTCTAGCTGCAAAAGGGATTTTCGACCTTCTCGGGGCGATGATCCCGCCAGGCGGTAGGGGCATTGTGGCGAAGCTGCTCGAGCAGCGCGCCGACCTTGCGCGGCTGGTGTCCGTAGGCGTAGAGCAGCGTGATCGGGAGCGGCGGGGCTTCCCAGCCGACCAGGCACTGCACCAGCGTCCCTGGATGGTGCCGCTGACGGCGCTGCGCCATCCAGTGCGGGATCAGCCCGATGCCCTGCCCGCGTACGATGGCATCGGCATGCAGGACGGGCTGATCGACGCGCAGCCTCGAGCCGACGGGCGTCAACGGATGGTCGCTTTCATCGGGGTGTGACAGCACCAGGCCGCGCTCGGCGTCACCGAGGAGATCCAGCCAGGCATGATACTCGAGATCTCGGGGGTGGTGCGGCGTGCCGCGGCGCAGCAGGTAATCGGGATGGGCATAGACGCCGCGGCGCAGCCTCCCCAGCGTATCCTGGCGCAGCCCGCACTCGTTGGTTTCCCCGACCCACAGATGCACGGCGTTGAGGTCGGGAGCGTTGGGTGGCGTCTGCAGCAGGCGCAGCTCCACACGAGCGCGGGGATGGCGATCCAGAAAACGCTCCGCCTGTTGCGCCATCCAGCCGCGCGCCAGCACCGGGTGCACCTTGATGACCAGCTCGCCGTGCACCTCAGCGCGCAGGTCATCCAGTGCCAGTCGGCTCTGTTCGGCAAGACGCAACATTTCTCGGGCGTGTTCGAGGAACAGGGCGCCGGCCTCCGTCGGGAGCAGTCGATTGGCCTGGCGTCTCAGCAGCGGCTGCCCCAGCTCGGCCTCGAGATGCGCGATGCGCCGACTCAAGGTCGATTTGGCGACCCCCAGTCGGCGGGCGCTCAGCGTCAGGCTGCGTGACTCCATGACCGCCGCGAACGTTGCCAGCCCTTCCAGATCGTACATGTCCTGATTTTCTCCCCCGGATTTGTTCTCGCCTGGTTCTCTCTCCGCACCCTTGCCGTTGCCTTTGCACTTGGCGCTCTCCATTCGCGCCGCCGTCGTGCGTTCCTGCCGTTCAGTTTCCGATGCGCATCGTTTGGCAGTGCGGTTGTCTGTTGCGCCATCAGGCGGCCAGCGGTTGGTCAGGCTTTTGTCGTGATTCCGGAGCGCCACGCCGTTGCGTAACGCGCAACGCTGCGTCGCAAAACATTACCAGAAGAATATGAGAGAATCTAAATGATAGATATTCGCATTCAAAAATAATCAAGCGGTGTCGCTAAAGCCCAGAGGGGCAGGCAGGCGTCACCGACGCCGTGGACTGCTTGCATATTTAATACTCGGGATCGGGGAATGACATGAAACAGATAGTGCCACTGCGGCTATCGGCGCTCACGCTCGCCATGATGGGGGGCACGACAGCGGCCACGACGGCGCAGGCCCAGGTCGCGCTGGATCCGATGGTGGTTACCGCCGCGGGCTACGCGCAGCAGGTCGCGAGCGCGCCGGCCTCGATCAGCGTGGTCACGCGAGAGGAGTTGGCCAAGCGCCAGTATCGCGATGTGACCGATGCACTCATCGATGTGCCGGGCGTGCTGGTGACTGGTGGCGGTCCCGGTGATACCGGCCGCGATATCAATTTTCGTGGCATGCCGGCCGAATACACAACGATCCTCGTCGATGGCATGCCGATCAGCTCTAGAGAGACGCGCCCCAACGGCAGTGCCGGCTTCGAACAAGACTGGCTTCCGCCGCTGTATGCGATCGAGCGGATCGAGGTCATCCGCGGCCCGATGTCGACGCTTTACGGCGCCGATGCCATGGGCGGCGTGATCAATATCATCACGCGTGATGTCCAGGAGGAATGGCATGCCAATGTGCGTATCGGCGCCACGTTGCAGGAACACAGTGATTCCGGGAACTCACAGCAGACCGAGTTCTATACCACCGGCCCGCTGATCCGGGACGTGCTGGGTGTCGAGGCATTCGGTCGCTACTCGACGCGCCAGGAAGACGAGTTCGTTGACGGCTACGAAGACAAGGAACTGCTCAACGGTACCGCGCGTATGACGTGGCAAGCCACTGAGCATCAGGATTTCGTTTTCGAAGCTGGCAAGACCAAGCAGGAGCGCACAACGACGGTTGGCAAGACCATCGAAGAGGCCGAGGGCAATGCAGACAGCACCAATCGATACGAGACTCGGCGCTACTCGTTGCGCCACGAAGGGAAATGGGGCTTCGGAACCTCTACCACCTACGTGCAGCAGGAGACGACCGACAACGAGAGCCGCGATATCTCGGTCGAGAACCTCGAGGCCAAGAGTCAGATGGTGCTGCCGTTCAGCACCAACACGTTGAGCTTCGGTGCCAGCTACTCCAAGGAGAGCCTGGAAGACACGACGACCAACCGTATCTCCGATCTCACCGAACTGGACATGTACCAGTACGCGCTGTTCATCGAGGACGAGTACTACCTGACCGACACCTTCTCGGTCACCGCCGGCGTACGCATGGATGACAACGAAGAGTTCGGCGAGCACTTCAGCCCGCGTCTCTACGGCGTCTGGAACCTGGCGCCGCTATGGACGCTGAAAGGGGGTGTTTCCACTGGCTACAAGGCGCCCGGCGTGCGGGATCTCTCGCCGGAGTGGGGCGCCGTCAGCCGCGGCGGTAACGTCTACGGTAATCCGGATCTCGAACCCGAGACCTCGGTCACCAAGGAGATCGGCCTGCTCTACGGTCGCCAGAGCGACCTCAACGGCTCCATCACGCTGTTCCGTAACGACTTCGAGGACAAGATCAGCCGCGTGCCGTGTACTTCGGCTGGCGCCCCCTGCGCCTCGGAGCCGGCCAACAGCTACGGCAACAGCCCGACCACGCGTATCAACATCGATGAGGCCTATACCCAAGGCGTCGAAGCGACGCTGAGCAGTCCGCTGACCGAGACATTGTCGATCAAGGGCGCCTATACCTACACCGATTCGGAGCAAGAGTCCGGCGCAGCGGAAGGCGAGCAGCTGACCCAGCTGCCAAAGCATCTTTTTGCCACTACTCTCGATTGGGACCCGGCGGGCCGGTTCAGTGGCTGGAGTCGTCTGACGTTCCGCGGTGATCAGGAAGAGTACGTCTCCTCTGGGCGCTCCGGTACCACCGACGCCATCCCCTCCTACACCATCGTCGATGCCGGTGGCTCTTGGCGAATCGCGCCGCAGGCCAATCTGCTCTTCGGGGTCTACAACGTTTTCGACCGCGATATCGACATGGACACCTATAGCCTGCTCGAGGAAGGTCGGCGTTACTGGCTCGCGATCGATCTGGAGATCTGACCCCGCTCACCCGTCGCGAGATCGAACCCTGCAGCGTGCCGGCGTCGCCGCTCTGCGCGCGGCGCCTGTCGCTGAGCTACGGTCGCGGCGCGCGTCGGCGGCGTGTCATCGATGATCTCGACCTGGCGCTGCCGGCCGGGCAGGTGACTGCCATCGTCGGGCCCAACGGCTGTGGCAAGTCGACCCTGCTGGCGAGTCTGGCACGGCTGCACGCGCCGGATCGCGGTGCCGTGCTGCTCGACGGCGCCGAGATTCATCGCCTGCCGGCGCGGGAGCTGGCGCGCAAGCTCGCGCTGTTGCCGCAGGAGACCCAGGCGCCGGAAGGGTTGACGGTGGCCGAGCTGATTCGTTTCGGGCGGCAGCCGCATCAGGGGCTGTTCCAGCAGTGGTCCGCCGAGGACCAGCGCGTCGTCGATGCCGCGCTTGCGGCGGCGGATCTGCACGCACTGGCAGAGCGGCCGCTGGACGCGATGTCGGGCGGTCAGCGCCAGCGGGCGTGGATCGCCATGGCCATCGCCCAGCAGACGCCACTGCTACTGCTCGACGAGCCGACATCGGCCCTGGACCTGGGGCATCAGCTTGAGGTGTTCGAACTGATACGGGCGCTGGCATCGGCGGGAAAGACGCTGGCCATGGTGGTTCACGACCTGGTGAGCGCCTGTCGATTCGCCGATCATCTGGTGGCGATGCGCGACGGCCGTATCGTGGCGGCCGGTGCGCCGCGCGAGGTGGTGACGGCCGACCTGGTGCGTGAACTCTACGGGGTCGAGTGTACCTTGATCGAAGATCCGGCCACGGGAAGCCCCGTGCTGGTCGACATCCGCAGTTCGTCTCGGCGTGATTGACGCTTGCGATGACGGCGGTGGCCGGCCGGTTCAGATATCTGCCGCGGCTGCTGGCTGTCGTGGTGCCTCTGTGAGATGGCTGCGGTTGCGGCCCTCGGCCTTGGCCCGGTAGAGCGCATGATCCGCGCGCTGCACCAGGGTTCTCAGGCTGTCGCCATCCTGACGCTGGGTGATGCCGATACTCAGCGTGATCGACAGCGTCAGCTGTCCGCTCAAGGCAACGGGCGCTGACGCGACTGCCTGCCTGAGTCGCTCCGCGATCGCCAAGGCCTCCGCGGCCTGTGTATGGGGCAGGACGATCGCAAACTCCTCGCCGCCGATGCGCCCGATCAGTGTGCCCGCGCGCAGCCACGAGCTCATGCGCCGAGCGAGTGTTTTCAGCACGTCGTCACCGATCGGGTGACCATGCGCGTCGTTGATGCGTTTGAAATGATCGATATCGAGCAGCAGCAGGCTCAGCGGTGCGCGACGATCCTCGCGCAGTGCCTGGATCGCCGCGCGTAGTAGCGCCCGGCGATTGTAGAGTCCGGTGAGCGAATCTGTGGTGGCGAGCCGGTGCAGCTTCTGTTCCATGGTCTTGCGCCGCGTGATGTCGAAGCTCCAGATCAGCCAGGCCGGCTGACCGTGAATGCGCAGCGGGCGGGCTGTCAGCAGGGCCCAGTAAGGCGCTGCCGGGTAGAGTCGGGTCTCCAGCTGCTGCACGGTGTCGCCACGGTCTAGCCTCGCCAGAAGACGTTGGTAATCGTCGGCATCGACGAACAGGCGCGAGAGATCGAAGGCTTCCTGACGGCCGGCGCCGGACTGCATGAGCAGCGTATGGCTGACGTAGAAAACACGACGCTGGTCGGCGCTGATCAGCGTCACTTCGCTCGGCGTGGAGTCGAGAATCGTCTGCAGCAGCGTTTCTCGCTCGTGCAGCAATCGAGTGCGGCTCTGAACGCGACGCTCGAGAGAGCTGTTGAGACGGTGCAGTTCGCTGGCGAGCCGGCGGGAGCGGCGCTGAGCGCTGAGGATGCGCAGCGCCAGCACGAGGCAGCCCGTCGCGATCAGGGCAAGGAAGCCGCCCAGCCAGTGAAAGGTCTGCTTGAGCGACTGCCGTTCGCGGTCGAGCTGAATCGCGACAGCCACGTTGCAGGCGACGATGAGCTCATGCGATGCGCGAATCTCGTCGGGCAAGGTCTTGCGCATGCGCGACGCGATCTCGGCGGCCTTGACCGGATCGCGCCAGTCGAGGCGCTGCATCCAGTCCGCCGTTCGGCGGTCGAGGCGAGCGAGGGTACGCATGGCATCCGGACGTGGTTCGACCAGGTAGTCGAATACCCGGGTGCGCAGCAGTGGATCGAGCGCCGTACGCACGGTGCCGAGCCGGATCTTGAGCTGCGCCGGCGAGGCCTCGCCATGCTCGAGTGCTTGCGCGGTCTCGAGCAGCTCGCGAAGCTGCAGTTGCAGGCTGTAGCTCTGCCATACCTCGGTGTGACGCCCTGGCGTATCGAACTGATCGCTGCGTTCGGAAATCAGGTAAAGACCGGACAGCGCCACCACGATCATCGTGCTGGCGAGCAGGATCAGCAGCCACACCAGCCATCCGCGAGGGGGTGAGTAGCGCCCGGCGCGACCTACTTCAGGTGCAGTTCGCTGAGTTGCCATACGGTGCGGTTGTAGTAGGTGCGAGTGTGAAGTTCGGGATGCTCGCCGTAGGGATACATCACGATCAGCGGGCCGTACTCACCGAATGGGATGAAATCGCCATCACGCCGGTAGGCGATGATCGGATCGTAGCGCGTCAGATCGGCGTCGGGAATCGTTTCGCTGTAGTCGTTGAGCGCGGCGGCGACCATCGAGTGAGGGCGAAGCAGGTGTTCGTGCTCCAGCAGTGCGCGGATCGACACGCCATACCAGGTCGATTCCGGGTAGTCGTTATCCGGGATCGGTCCGCGCACTTGGTGGCCCGGCAGTGCCTCGAGATCGGCAAGCGTCAGTGTATCGATCACCCGATCATGGGTGTCGAATAGCGTCAGCAGCGACAGGTCCGCGGGATAGGGCGGCGACTGAGCCCAGCCGAGGGCGGGGAACCACAGACCCAGCCAGGCGCAGAGAATCAGGCGGTATCGAGACATGGGCTTTCCTGGTGGCACACTGCGCTATCTATCGACCGTCGGCGCCGCTTCTGCAGCGTTTCGGGCGCCAGCGCCCGATCATGACACCGATCAGCGTCAGGCGTTATCGTCGGCAACGAGAACCCGCGAGAACCGAACGATCTCGGCATTGCGGTTCGACCAGCCGAGATGTTCCCAGAATCGGTGTGCCTGATGGTTGTCGGCCAGCGTATCGAGGTGGACTTTCTCGATCCCCGCCTCGAGCAGGGCGGCGAGACAGTGCTCGACCAGCGACTTGCCCAGCCCCAGGTGGCGATGTTGCGGGTCGACCATGACATGCTGAAGATAGCCGCGGCGCCCGTCATGCCCGGACATGGCGCAGCCGACGATGCCGGGCTCACCGTCAAGTCGGGCGACGAAGCTCATGCCGGGGTTGCGCTCGAGATAGCGTTCGGTTGCGGCGAAACCATCGGCGGTGCGCAAGACCACCCCAGGCGTGCGCGCCATCATGTCGATGAAGTCGGCGTGATCCTCGAGCCGCATCGGCTGAATCACGGCAGCTTCGAGCGAATTATCGATGGAACTCATAAGGTTTGCCCCTCGGTGTGACGGCGTCGAAAACGGATATTGATCACGGCGAGCCCGGCGATCACCATCAGCCCGCCGAGCACCTTGTTGATACCCAGCGGGTCATCCAGCAGCCAGACGCCGAGGATCACCGCGAACAGCGGCATCAGCAGCGTCAACGGCACCACCCGGCTGACCGGATGCTTCTGCAGCAGCCAGTACCAGAGCCCGTAGGCTGCGATCGAGGACATGACCGCGGTGTAGACGACCGCCCCCCAGCCGGCGAGGCCCGCGTGCTGAATCGCCTGCCATTGATCGTCCTCGACCAGCCAGCTGCCGATCCCGACCAGCGGTATCGCGAACAGCGACAGCCAGCCGGTCATGGTCAACGGGGCGATTGGCGGCGCGAGCTTGATGATCATCGTGGAGACGGCCCAGAAGAAGGCACTGGTCAGCAACATGGCGGTGGAGGCCGGCGGCGGCAGAGAGGGCCCGCCTGCGAGCACCACGACGCCGCCGAAAGCCAGCACCAGGCCGAACAGGCGGCGCGGACCGAGCTTCTCTTTCAGCAGGATCGCCGCAAGCAGTGTGGCGAAGGGCGTGCCCATCTGCACCAGCAGCGCGCCCGTGCCGGCCTCGGCCCGCTGCAGGCCGAGGAAGAGCAGCGGAAAGTGAAGCCCGCCGAAGCTCACAGCCAGCATCAGTAGCCAGGGAAGCTGGGTTCGCGTGATGCGCGTGAACGGCACGATCAGTGCCGCGACCAGCATGAAACGCAGCGTGGTGACGAGCAGCGGCGGCAGATCCTCGATGCCGAGCTTGATCACGATGATGTTGAACGCCCAGATGGCAATGACGCCAAGGCCGATCAGCAGGTCCTTGATGGGCACGATCAATCCTTTTGCAGGCAATGGCGTGGCGCTGATGGTATCCCCGCTGCTGGCGGGGCAGGATAGAGTAGCGAAAATGGCGTGCGTTGTCCGACTTCTCAGACGTGCCGCCGAGCCAAGGGTGGACCTGCCGAGAATTGGTAGCCATTCGAGACAAGGCAAAGGGGAAGTCCGGCAAGAAGTGCCTGGGAAAAGGCAAGGCAATTCAAGGAAAGGAACAAGCAATGGCCAAGAGCAACAATCATCGCTGTCGACAGCTTTGGGCCAGTGGTATCGCGCTGTGGTTCGCGTTGCTGACCGGCATCGGTAGCGCGACCGCCGCGCCGCTGGAACAGGGGCGGCTTTCGGTGGCCGGAGATCATGTGCTGGAAGTCGAGATTGCGCGAACGGCGCAGGAGCGCTCCCGCGGGCTGATGGAACGCGACCGGCTGGCGGCCGACGCCGGTATGCTGTTTCTCTACGAGACCGATCAACCGGCATCCAGCGCCTACTGGATGTATCGGACGCGGATTCCGCTCGATATCGCGTTCGTCGACGACCAGGGAGTGATCCGTTCGCTGAAGACCATGGCGCCGTGCCGCTCGACCACGCCGAGCGAATGCCCCGCCTATCCGTCCGGCGCTGCCTTTCGCGCCGCGCTGGAGACGAACGCGGGCTACTTTGACGAGCACGGCATCGGCGTCGGCGATCGCATCGAACTGGCGCCCTGGCTCGAGAGTCGGCAGCCGTGATGACGGCGCGATAACCATTCGCGTCGTGCATGCCTCATACCGATAGCGGCGCCGGCCGGAAAGGCTCGATGGCCGGGATGTGGGTTGCCGGACGCAAACCGCGCCGCCTCGGCGCTGACCAAAAGGTCAATACTCGGCTCGTAGCGCGACAAGACCATCGATATTGCTGTTTTTCGGCAGCCAGGCCCGCTATATGATGGCACGCCGTCAAGAACCCGCCTCTCGACGCTATATTGCGATCAAGGGTTTCGATAGAGTTGGGTGGACTGGGTGCGATGAATCGTCACACCTACGATGCACGCCGGTCATACGCCTGGCACGCGATCGGTTCGGCCGATCAAAAAAATAATCGGGAAATTCGAGGTATCCGCATGAAACGCCATGCACTAACCGCAGCCGTCCTCTCCACCGCGCTGATGGGAGCCACGCTCTCGGCACCGGCGTCGGCACAGGACACGCAATACATCACGATCGGTACCGGCGGCCAGACCGGCGTTTACTACGTGGTCGGGCAGTCGGTCTGTCGAATGGTCAACCGCAGTGCCGAGGAGTCGGGCATTCGCTGTAATGCGCCGTCGACCGGTGGCTCCGTGGCGAACATCAACGGCATCAAGTCCGGTGAGCTGAACATGGGCGTGGCGCAGTCCGACGTCCAGTACAACGCTTACAACGGTGAAGCCCAGTTCGACCAGCCGATGGAGAACCTGCGCTCGGTGTTCTCGCTGCACGGCGAGCCGCTGACCGTGCTGGCACGCAAGGATGCGGATATCCATTCGATCCAGGATCTGAAGGGCAAGCGCGTCAACATTGGTAATCCGGGCTCGGGCCAGCGTGCCACTATGGAAGTGCTGATGAACGCCGAGGGTTGGGACACCAGCGTGTTCTCGCTGGCTTCCGAACTGGGCGCCGCCGAAATGGCTTCCGCGCTGGCGGACAACAACATCGACGCCATGGCCTACGTCGTCGGACACCCCAATGGAGCGATTCAGGAAGCGACCACGACCGTCGAGTCCAACCTCGTGCCGCTCGACGATGACGTGGTCAAGGGGCTGGTCGACAAGTATCCGTACTACAGCATGTCGACCATTCCGGGTGGCATGTACGAAGGCAACCCGGACGACGTCCAGACCTTCGGCGTGCGCGCGACCTTCGTGACCTCCGCCGACGTGCCGGACGAAGTCGTCTACCAGACCGTTAAAGCGGTGTTCGACAACTTCGACCGCTTCAAGCGTCTGCACCCGGCCTTCGCCAACCTGAAGCCGGAAGACATGATCAGCGAAGGCCTCTCGGCGCCGCTGCATGAAGGCGCCAAGCGTTACTACAAAGAGCAAGGTTGGCTGTAAGGACAGAGCAGGGCTGGCTGTCATGCAGCCACTGTTTTGAAGGCCAGGCCGGCAGAGCGTCTCGCGGATGCCGGCTGACGGGCGCGGCGGCCGAGTCGGTCGCCGCGTCATTGCGTCGAGCCGCTGCACGGCATTGTCGCCGTGCGGGGGCTGGGCGGTGAGGCCCGCAGTTCACCTTTCGGCTGTCAACGTCAGGATCTGACCATGACCGACAACAACACCTCCGGGCCTGATCAGGCCACGCTGGACGAGCTTGCCGCGACCGATACCGGCGGGCGCAAGCTGACCGGCGCTCCCCATCGTCTTCTGCTGAGCGTGGCCGCGATCTGGTCACTGTTTCAGCTGTGGATCGCGTCGCCGCTGCCGTTCGTCTTCGGCTTTGGTGTCTTCAGCGCCACCGAGGCGCGCTCGATCCATCTGGCTTTTGCCGTATTTCTCGCGTTCATGGCCTATCCCGCCCTGAAGCGCTCCCCGCGCGACCGCATGCCGATCCAGGACTGGATCATGGCCGTCGTCGCGGCCTTCTGTGCCTCCTATCTCTACTTTTTCTACGATCAGCTCGCCAGCCGCCCCGGCGCTCCGATCCTGCAGGACGTGATCATCGGCGTCATCGGTATCGTGCTGCTGCTCGAGGCGTGCCGTCGTTCGCTCGGTCCACCGCTGACCATCATCGCGTTGATCTTTCTCATCTACTCGCTGGCCGGCCCCTACATGCCGGGCATTCTGGCTCACCGTGGCGTGAGCTTTTCCGGTCTGGTCAACCATCAGTGGCTGACGACCCAGGGCGTTTTCGGTATCGCGCTGGGGGTCTCGACCAGCTTCGTGTTCCTGTTCGTGCTGTTCGGCGCACTGCTCGACAAGGCGGGTGCAGGCAACTACTTCATCAAGGTGGCGTTTTCGCTCCTCGGCCACTATCGCGGCGGGCCCGCCAAGGCCGCCGTGGTCTCTTCCGGCCTGACCGGACTGATTTCCGGCTCCTCCATCGCCAATACCGTGACCACCGGCACGTTCACCATTCCGATGATGAAGCGTGTTGGCTTCAGCGCGACCAAGGCCGGCGCCGTCGAGGTCTCCTCCTCCGTCAACGGCCAGATCATGCCTCCGGTCATGGGGGCCGCCGCCTTCCTGATGGTCGAGTATGTCGGCATTCCCTATATCGAGGTGATCAAGCACGCCTTCGTGCCGGCGGTGATCTCCTATATCGCGCTGCTCTATATCGTGCATCTGGAGGCGATGAAGGCGGGCATGAAAGGGCTGCCGAGCGGCAATCCTTCGCGTCCGTGGCTCAACAAGATCATCGGCTTCCTGACCGGTCTGGTCGGCGTCATGGTGCTGGCGGCGGCGGTCTACTACGGCATCGGCTGGCTCAAGCCGGCGCTGGGCGATGCCGCTTCCTGGGTCATTGCACTCGGCGTCGGCGCCATCTACGTGCTGCTACTGAAGCTGGGCTCGAACTATCCCGAGCTCGAGGTGGATGATCCGAATCAGGAGATCACCCAGCTACCGCGTACCAAGCCGACGGTGATGGTCGGGCTGCACTACATTCTGCCGGTGATCGTGCTGGTGTGGTGTCTGATGGTCGAGCGGCTCTCGCCGGGCCTGTCCGCCTTCTGGGCCACGGCCTTCATGGTCTTCATCATTCTGACCCAGCGCCCGATCGATGCCTTCTTCCGTCAGAAGAGCGACTTCGCCGATGACCTCAAGCGTGGCGTGATCGATCTGTGGGAGGGGCTGATCGACGGCGCCCGCAACATGATCGGCATCGGGATCGCCACGGCCACGGCCGGCATCATCGTCGGCGCGGTGGCGCAGACCGGCGTCGGTCTGGTCCTCGCGGATCTGGTCGAAGTCCTGTCGATGGGCAATCTGCTGCTGATGCTGCTGCTGACCGGGGTGCTCAGCCTGATTCTCGGCATGGGGCTGCCGACCACGGCCAACTACATCGTGGTCTCGGCGCTGCTGGCGCCGGTCATCGTCCAGCTCGGTGAGCAGAACGGTCTGATCGTACCGCTGATCGCGGTGCACCTGTTCGTGTTCTATTTCGGCATCATGGCCGACGTGACGCCGCCTGTCGGCCTCGCCTCGTTTGCGGCGGCAGCGATCTCCGGGGCGGACCCGATACGCACCGGGTTCCAGGCGTTCTATTACAGCCTGCGCACCGCTGCGCTGCCATTTCTATTCATCTTCAACACCGACCTGCTGTTGATCAATGTCGACTGGCTGCACGGCATCGTGATCTTCATCGTGGCGACCGCAGCGATGCTGATCTTCGCCGCAGCGACCCAGGGCTTCATGCTGGTCAAGAGCCGCTGGTACGAGAGCGTGCTGCTGCTATTGGTGGCGTACACGCTGTTCCGCCCCGGGTTCTGGATGGATATGGTCGATGCGCCTTACGAGGAAGTGCCACCGGCGCAGTTCGAGCAGGCGCTGGGTGATATCGGGCCCGACGACCATCTGATGGTCCGGGTTGACGGCCTCGACGCCTACGGCGCGCCGACCAGCTTCGTGGTCCAGGTACCGGCGACCGAAGGCGATACCGGCAGCGAGCGGCTTTCGAGTCTCGGTCTGCATCTGATGCAGGAAGATGGCAAGCAGCTGGTCGACATGACCGACTTCGGCAGTCAGGCGGAGAAGCTCGGCTTCGATTTCGATCAGCAGATCGTGAGCGTGCGCATACCGCGCGATCAGCTACCGAAGGAGCTGATGTGGATTCCGGGGCTGGTGCTGTTCGGGCTTGTGGTCATGCTGCAGCGCCGGCGTCGGGGGCCGAAGGAGAGGGCACGAGGCATGGCGACTGCCTGACGTCTCCTGCGCTTTTCGACGGACCGACGGCCGCCTTTTCGAAGGCG
>NZ_BMZI01000004.1:21998-41783 GCF_014652715.1 Salinicola rhizosphaerae
AACTCCAGATACACCTTTGTGTTGATATAATGCGCCTGGAGTTATAGTATTTTTCTCCATGACGGCAACAGGAGCAGGAGGTGAAAAGCAGAGACCTGATCAAGGAGCTGGAGGCCGATGGCTGGATACTGGACCGCATCAGAGGTAGCCACCACGTCTTCAAGCATCCGACGAAACCGGGCTCCGTGCCGATGCCTCATCCCAAGAAGGATATGAAAATCGGTACGGTCAACGCCATCAGGAAACAGGCCGGGCTCAAGTAGGCCTGCAAGCTGCGACTCATCTTCGAGGAGAAACGAACATGCAATATCCGATCGCTATCGAGTGGGGCGACGATCAACATGCCACCGGTATTGTTTTCCCCGATATTCCCGGCGCCGTTACCGCAGGGGATAGCGTAGAGCAAGCCTATGAGCTGGCGGTAGAAGTTGCTCACATCCAGCTCGAGGAAATGGTCAGCGCGGGCCAATCGATTCCCATGCCGGGTAACATCGAACAGCACCGCAAAAACCCCGAATTCGAGGGTTGGGGATGGGGGCTCGTCGAGATCGATGTGACGCCCTACCTCGGGAAGACTGAAAAGGTCAACGTCACCCTGCCCGGCTCTCTCGTGCGGCGGATCGACGATTACGTCACGCTTCACGGGGTAAAAAGCCGCTCCGCTTTCCTGACCACTGCCGCGTTGCATGAATTGGACAACAGAGCCCGCTGAAGCAGCACCGTTTCCTCCCCATACCCTTGCCAGGAGTCCCATTGACCGTGCCCACCCTAGCCGCTATCCACCGCTATCCGATCAAGTCCACCGCCGGCGAGTCGCTGGAGCGCGCTCGCGTCGAGGAGGAGGGGTTGGAGTTCGACCGCCGTTTCATGGCGGTGAAACCCGATGGCACCTTCCTGACCGCGCGTACGCACCCGCAGCTGGAGCGAATCCAGGCCCGTTTCGACGGCAGCCGGCTGGCACTGGCGCACGATCACTTCGACCCGCTGGCGCTGCCAGTTGATGCGTTTGCGGGCGTGCCCTTCGAGACGGAAGTCTGGGGCGATCGCTTCGGCGCGACGACGACGCATGACGCGCTCGATAGCTGGATCAGTGAGGTGGCCGGCGAGCCGGCCCGGCTGCTCTGGGTGGGCGAGACCTCGGCGCGCTATCGGGAGAGCATCGGGGTGCGAGTCTCGTTCGCCGACGGTTATCCGCTGCTGCTGATCTCCGAGGCTTCGCTGGCCGATCTCAACGCACGTACCGACGGTACGCACATCATGGCACAGTTTCGCCCCAACCTCGTGGTCTCCGGCACGCAAGCCTTCGCGGAGGATAGCTGGGAGCGTATTCGTATTGGCGATGTGGTCTTTCGTGTCGACGCGCCGTGCTCACGCTGCGCGATGGTGACTGTCGACCCCGCCACCGGCGAACGCCGACGTGACAAGGAGCCGCTGAAGACGCTGGCGGGCTACCGACGCGGGGAGAAGGGCAAGGTCTATTTTGGACAGAACCTGATCGCCGAGAATCGTGGCGATATCCGCTGTGGTGATACTGTCGAAATCCTGAAATGATCCATGGAAAGTGAACGCTTCATGAACCTTGGCGTCGAACGCGTGTCATCTTGAAAACCTGTCAGGAACGCGCCTCGTCATTCATCTCTCTGCAAGCTAGTGGCGCTTTATGTAACATTAGTTTTTCTTGAATATAAGATGTTATACATCGCGCCCCGTGCCACATGAAAGCCCCTGTCATGCAGGGTTCATGTTGGTGGTCTGACTCTTCGGTAATGCCGCTTTTTCCGTAATAACGTCGCTTTTTTTGATAAACCTATCAACGTCGATGACGTTTCGGGCCCACCTCTGTCACTTTTCTACCAGTCTCTTTGCGCCGGGCTGGCACAGTCGCTCACCTCTCATTACAAAATTTGTTGCCCGCAAAGGCTCTTTTTCTTGTCGCCGTAGGCCATCGCCTTTACGACTTAAGGCGAACCCCGAGCGGAGCGCTCTGTGGTGTGTTGCTCGTGCCGGGCCATCGTCGAAAGCCGACGGCTGAATCGAGGACGTGGCCATGGACGCTTTGCTGACAAATGATGAGAAAAGGAGCGCTGATCATGAAATTCTTCGACCGCCTGCTACTCGAGAACCGAGCCTGGGCCGCCGGCATGAAAACTGCCGATCCCGAGATCTTCGAGCGTCTGCATGAGGGGCAGGCCCCTTCGGCTCTATGGATCGGCTGCTGCGACAGTCGAGTGCCGGCCGAGCAGATCTGCAATGCCAAGCCGGGCGAGCTGTTCATCCATCGCAACATCGCCAATCTCGTTCACGAGGATGACCCCAACGCCGCCAGCGTGCTCGAGTACGCGATCCAGGCCTTGAAGGTGGACCACATCATCGTCTGTGGACATCGTGGGTGCGGTGGTATCCAGGCCGCGGTCACCGGTGGCGATGCCCTGGCGGCGCTGCCCAACGTCGACCGTCACCTCGACCAGGTCAAACAGCTGGTAGCCGAGCGGGGCGCAGAGCTCGAGCGCTTTACCCGACTGGGCGACAAGGTCGATCACATCGTCGAGCTCAACGTGATCGCGCAGGTCGAGCGACTGGCCGGCATGCCGGTGGTGCAGGAGAGCTGGGAAGCGCGTCGGGCACCGACCCTGCACGGCTGGGTCTATGACCTCGCGACCGGCGAGCTGGATGACGTCTATCGCCAGGACCCGGGTGGCGAGGCCGGTGAGTGGGCCGAAAGCGGTTGGCGGCGGCGTCTGGCGGGCTGAAACCCGTCAGGGAAACACTGCATAAATGTCTGCGCGCGCGAATCGCTGCGTTACGTGGTACTCGAACACTCGCCTAACCCCATGTTATGTCTCGTGTTCTGTGCTCCATGCGCCTTGCGCTTCATGTCGCTCGTCGATTTATTCAGTGCTTCCTTGGATGCGGTCGTGACACCGATTTCAAGCGACTCATGGATTCGAGGATACAACGATGACGAATTATCCTTCTCAGGCGACCACCGCCAAGACTTCGGCACCGCCGCGGAGCAGCGAAACGCTCTCCCTGCGCTACCTGACACGCGACGTTCCGGCCGGCATCGTCGTCTTCCTGATCGCCATCTCGCTCTGCCTGGGGGTGGCGATCGCTTCCGGCGCGCCGCCGATCTCCGGGTTGATGGCCGGCATGGTCGGCGGCCTGGTGGTGACGATGTTCAGCGGCTCGGCGCTGTCGGTGAGCGGTCCGACGGCGTCGCTCACCGTCATCGTGCTCTCGGCGATCGAACAGCTCGGGGGATTCGCTGGCTTGCTCACAGCGGTGATGCTGGCCGGGGTGATCCAGATCGTGATGGGGTTTCTCAAGCTCGGCCGCATCGGCGCCTTTCTACCTTCGTCGGTCATCAAGGGCATGATGGCGGGGATCGGCCTGATCCTGATTCTCGGCCAGCTGCCGATGGCGCTGGGTCACACGCTGGAAAACATGCCGAAGGTCACCGATCCCGTAGCGCTGTTCAGTGACGTGGCGCCGCTCTCCGTAGGTATCGCGGTGTTCAGTCTGGCGCTGCTGATCGTGTGGGAACGGCCGATGATTCAGCGCCTGCGCGGACTGTCACTGGTGCCCGGGGCGCTGCTGGCGGTGCTGGCGAGTATCGCGATCGATCTCGTGGTCAGTGGTGCGATGCCATCGCTGGCGCTGGGCGCGGCGCATCATCTGCAGTTCGGCGATATCGCCGGGCCGGGCGATCTGGCGGCGATGATGACGTTCCCGGATCTCGGCGTACTGACCAACCCGGCGGTCTACAGCGTTGCCTTTACCATCGCCATCATCGCCAGCCTCGAGATGCTCTTGAGTCTGGAGGCGATCGACAAGCTCGATCCGCTCAAGCGGCGTTCGCCGCCGCACCGCGAGCTCAAGGCCCAAGGCATCGGCAACATGGTCTGCGGGCTGATCGGGGCGCTGCCGGTCACCGCGGTGATCGTGCGCAGCTCGGCCAACGCCAGCGCCGGCGGGCGGACGCGCGTGGCGAGCATGGTTCATGGCGCGCTGCTGCTGGTCAGCGTGGCGTTCCTGTCGATGTGGCTGGAGATGATTCCGCTGGCGACGCTGGCCGCGATTCTGCTGCACACCGGGTACAAACTGACCAAGCCGGCACTGTTCATGGCTCAGTACCGCGAGGGTATGCGTCGCTTCGTGCCCTTCACCGTGACCGTGGTGACGATTCTCGCGACAGACCTGCTCGTCGGCGTGCTGGTCGGGCTGGTCTGCAGTCTCTACTTCCTGCTCAAGTCGGGCTATCGGTCGGCGATTGCCTGCACCCGTCGCGGCGACCATACGCTGCTCCGGTTCCAGCAGGACGTCTCGTTTCTCAATCGGGAAGAGATGCGTCAGTGCCTGGACGGCGTGCCGAACGGCGGCGAGCTGATCATCGATGCCACGGGCGCCAACTTCATCGACCCCGACATCCGCGAGGATATCCGCGGCTTCATCGCCAATGCGCCGAAGCGCGGGATCGTCGTCGAGCTGCGTGACGTCGACGGTACCTACGGCACCTTTGGTCACGACCCGCAAGCGGGACATGGGGAAGCGCGGGAGCGTCACTCAGGCGCCGTGCCTCAGGCTGCTTAAGGACTGGTGTCCGCCGTCGCCCCTGCAGCGGGCGGCGGCGACGTCTACGTCAACGCCTTGCGCAGATAGACCCGCTCGAGACCGCGCTCCGTGGCGCGATGCATTTCGAGATAGCCGTAGCGGCGGTAGATCTCGCGATTCTCGTGCATCTTGACCTGGGTGTAGAGCGTGATGGCATCGAGTCCGAGCGCACGGGCGCGTCGCTCGGCGAGCTGCATCAGCCGCCGGCCGATCCCGCGGCCCTGAAAAGCGGGGGCGACGGCCACGTTGTCCAGCAGCATCGAATCCGCCTGAGGTTTGAGTACCAGTAGTCCTGCCAGCCGGTCACCGGGGTCATGCCCGGCTTCGCTGCGCTCGACCAGCAGCGTGATGTTACCGGCCTCGATGGCGCGGGCGTAGTTGCCCTCCGCGATATCGAGAATCGGCCCGGGCGTGGTGCCGATGCGTTCGATGTAGTGGCGGTAGGCGGCGTCGACCAGGGCTTCGATCGCGCAGCGATCCTCAGGGATGGCAGGACGTTCCAGAATCATTGATGCCGGCTCCTCGGAGCTTCATGCGTCGGGCTCGAAGCGGCTATCCACCTCGTCGGCACCGAGTTGAGTTATCGTCCTTGGCGTACCGTTCTCGTTCAACTGCACGTGGCCGACACCGGCGCGGTTCCACAATCGCTCGCCGCGGGAGCGGCGCACCGGGCAAAACGGCTCGACCAGCATTCGGCGGCGCTTGGTCAACCAGTTGAGCGGCGACCACGGCGCGTAGAGCCAGCGGTTGAGGCGATCGAACCAGTCCAGCAGCGAATCCGGAAAGGTGTTTTTTAGGCCGCTGCTGGTGATCTGCCACATCCGGGGGCCGGCCACCTGCGCGAGCGAATCGCTGTGTTGCGCGGTGCTCGAATTCTCGCCTAACCCCAAGTTATGTCTCCAATTCTGCGCGCCGCGCGCCTTGCGCTTCATCTCACTCGGTTGGCCGGCTAAAACGTCAAATGATCGCTGGCGAATCGTGATGGCGTAGACGAACGAGTAGTGCACGTCGCCGGAGAGAATGACGTAGCGCTGCGGCGTGCGGCTGTGACGCAGGATGTTGAGCATCGTATGGGCGGCACCGGGATGTGCCATCCAGTTCTCGGCATCGACCATCAGCGGTTTGCCGAACCAGGTGAAGACGCGCTGGATGCCCTCGATCAGCTTGACGCCGAAGACCGGCGCGGGAGAGACGATGATCACCGATGGCTCGCCGAGCAGTTCCTGCTGAAACTCGCTCAGCGCTTCCCAGTCCATCAGCCCGGACGGGCGGTGGCGCTCGCTGCGCCAGCGTCGGGTGCGGGTGTCGAGCACCACGAGCTTCGGTGTGGCGTCGACCACGTAGCCCCAGCCGTTGAATCTCAAAAGCTCGGTGACGAGTGCGTTGTGCGCCGCGCGGTCGAGCCGTCCCGCATCGACCGTTTCGAGCCAGCGCCGGGTTGCCTCGAGCGGCCCGACCACTGCGTCGGGGTCGTTGCCCCAGCCCTGACAGAGCAAGTAAGCGATCAGGGCATTGCCGACGATACGTCGCGAGAAAGGATGTTCGTAGACGGCGGCTTCCCAGGCAGCGGTCAGGTTCCAGTCATCGGTCACGTCGTGATCGTCGAAGATCATCAGCGTAGGCAGGTGCGCCAGCACGCGCGCGACCTGTGGCAGGCCGTCGACGAAGCCCGCGAGCGCCTTCTGCTCCCTGGCGTAGCGTTCGCGCTCGGTCTCGTCGAGTGCCGGCGGCTCGACCGCGATGACCTGCCAGGGCGTCGGCGACCAGACCAGCAGATACATCGCGATCACTTCGGCGAAGGTGATCAGATGGTTTTCGGCGCTGGCGGTGGTGAAGATCGGCTTGCGTGCGCCGCCGAAGAACTTCTCCCGCAATGCCTCGGTGGATTCGATCGCCGGCAGCAGGTCGTCGCGATGGTAGTAAGTCTCGTTGCGGGCGTAGAGCGTCTCGCCGCTGTCGATATCGGTGCCCTCGAGAGATTCATCGAAGAGCCCGAGGCGTGCGATCAGGGCATGGATAGCGCCGAGCATGGGGCCGGCGACATCGTCGGCATAGATCTGATCGCCGGTGAGCAGCAGTGCCGCCGGACGCTGATCAGGGCGTGTGTGGCGCTCGCCGAGCCAACGATCGGCGCGAGCCAGGCCGTCGGCGCTTTCGTGATGCGGCTTGCGGCAGGAGCCGTGGAGCAGATCGTCGTAACGGGAGCGCAGCACGATATCTGGCAGCGGGGCGTCGCCGTAGCCGCAGTCGGGAAACCACTCGGTCATCGAGCGCCACCCGCTAGCGGCCGGATCGTCGTCGCGCCGATAGGAGAGATCGTAGGAAATGCGCTCATCCTCGGCCAACGGCGCTGCCAGGCGCAGATCGATCAGCTGCAGCCAGGCGTGGGCGCCGAGCCGTAGCTGCGTGGTCGCCTCGTCGAGCTCGTGCGTGGCTGGCGTTTCCGTCGTTCCCGACGGCGTGAGCGTGAGACGCAGCGACAGCGGGCATGACGTCACCAGCCACAGGACGAGCTGATGCGGACGGGTGCGACGCACGATGGGGCCGGCCAGGATGGCGGGCAGTTGCGACGGCGTCGAAGTTCCTGTGGCAGCATCAACGGAAGACGATCGAGAAGCGGGCGGCTCGGGAGAAGGCGATGCGGTCATGTAGTCGTCGCAGACGGCGGCTGAGGCCGGATCGAGTGAAGCGCTGTCGCGCATGTCGAGGATTCAGCATACGTCAGCCCGCGGCGACCGGCCACGCAGTTGTCGATTTTGCATCCCCGCGACGGTTGCCGGCGTTCCCCGTCCCACTTGCCATCTGGGTCTGTTTCGCGCCCTCAGCACCGGCGCTTGAGCGAGCGCTCGACCATGTCGAGACCGGGTCGATAGTCGCCGCGAACTGCCGCCAGCGCGTGGTGAAGGGCACGCTCGGCGACGCGGTCGTGATCCTGTGGCAGCGAGTTCACCTTGCAGGGCAGGAAATCGAGCAGTCGGTCATCACCGAAGGTGGCCAGCTTGAGTGCCGTTGGCGGCGTGGCCGAGGCCAGCAGCGGATCGAGCAGGCCATCCATCAGCGTGTAGGAGGCGGTAACGATGGCGTCAGGACGTCTGCCTCGGCGTATCAGATCGCGCATCAGGTCGCGTCCGCTATCGCGGTCGTAGCGCACGCCGCTCATGCACTCGTGGTGGCAGTGCGGCCTTTCCTCAATGGCGTCGAGAAATCCACGCCGGCGCTCGACGCTGATCGAGAGATCCGGCACGGCGTCGAACCAGACCACGTCGTTGACGTCGTCCGTCAGCACCGAGCGCGTCAGCATTTCGCCGGCGGCGCGGCCGTTGGTGACCACGTTGATGAATCGCTCCGGGTCGAGTGGCCGGTCGATGGCGACGATCGGTAGGCCCTGCTGCTGAAGATTGGGGTAGAAGTCGTCTCCGGACGACATGCTGCTTGCCACCAGCAGGGCATCGCAGCGCTGCGCGTGTAGCGACTGCGCGACCTCGCGCTCGCTCGCCGGATCGTCGTCGGACCCGGCGATCAACAGCTGGTAGCCGGCGCGCCTCGCGCCACGCTCGAGTCGTTTGGCCAGACGCGCGTAGCTCCCGTTTTCCAGATCCGGCACGATCAGGCCGAGCGTGCGGCTGTCACCGCCACGTAGCGCCGCCGCCTGAGCATCGATGCGATAGTCATGGGCGCGCGCTATGGCCAGCACCCGCTCGACCGTGGCCTCGCTGATGCGCTTTTGCTTGGCCTGACCGTTGAGCACATAGCTCGCGGTGGTGCGCGATACGCCGGCGAGCCGGGCGACGTCGGCAAGCTTCATGAAGGGCTCCCCAGAATACGGTAATGAACGAGGCTCGCGCTGGAGCGATAGCCACGATACCCGCTGGTTGGCGGCTAGCCGAGAAAATTCACGCCAGCGGCGATCTCGATGGTTGGGGCGGGCGCGGCAAGACGCTTGCACGAAGGTCTAGCTTGTCAGCGTCGCGGTGAACCGGGAGACTGACGTTCGACAAGGTGACACGATTCAGCGCATCAGACCATGAGGCCAAGGTCGAAGACCGCGCGGCGATCGACACCCACGGCAATGGCAGGGAGAGAAAGCATGTTGACCCTTCAGTCACGAGACGTGGCGCTCGGGTGCCAGGCGACGAGCTGGCAGGACGCACTGGACCAGGCCGCGGCTGCCCTGCACGAGGGCGGTCTGGTCGAACCCGGCTACCGCGATGCCCTGCACGCGCGCGAAGCGCAGGGCTCGACGTTTCTGGGCAGCGCTATCGCCATCCCCCACGGTACGCCGGCGCATCGCGAGCAGATTCAGCGGACGGGCGTCAGGCTGCTGCAGTTTCCCGCGGGGGTCGAATGGCACGATGGCAATCGGGTTCATCTGCTGGTAGCGATCGCGGCCTCCAGCGACGAACATCTCGATGTGCTGCGCCAACTGACGCATGTCCTCGATGATGAGGATGTCGCGGAACGCGTCGCCACGGCCGAGAGCGCCGAGGCGATGATTGCCCTGCTGTCCAAGCCGAAGGTCAAGGCGCGGCTGGATGCCGATACGCTCTGTCTGAGATTTCCGGCGCGGGACCGTTTCGAGCTGGCGCTTGCGGCGGCGGCGCGTCTGCGTCAGGCCGACTGCGTCGATTCGGCGTTCGTCGCCGCGATCACGACACAGGAGCCGGTCGAGCTCGGTCACGGATTGTGGCTGGTCAGCGCCGCCGCCGGCGTGCGTCAGCCGGCGCTATCGTTGGCGACACCCGAGCGCGCCTTCACCGGGCCGCGCGGGGCGGTCAACGGGGTTTTCTGCGTGGCCGCGCAGGGTGAGGCGCATTTCGAGCTGCTGACGCGACTGGCGACCCTGCTCGATGACGAGCGGGTCGAGACGCTGGCGGACGCCGGTGCCGATGACATTCTCGCGCGCCTGTCTGGCGAGTCGAGTCACGCCGAGACGGCAAGGGTGACGCTACTCAATGCGCATGGGCTGCACGCGCGCCCGGCCAAGCTATTGGTCCAGGCCGCGCGCGAGCAGTCGGTGGCGATTCTCGTTCGACTGCAGGAGGGCGCCGCCGAGACGGTTTCAGCCGCCAGTCTGACGAAGGTGATCGGACTCGGTGCGCGACGCGGACAGACGCTGATCTTCACGGCCGAGGGCGAAGGCGCCACGCCCGCACTGGCGGCGATGGTGGCAGCGGTCGAGAGCGGTCTCGGCGAATCCGTGCGACCGTTCGACGAGGGAAGCGGAGTAGCTCGTGGACAGACGCTGGCACGTCAGTCACGCGTGACCGAGTCCGCGCCGCCACTCGATGACGATAGTGCGCTGACGGCCACAGCTGCCTCTCCAGGGCTTGCGATTGCGCCGGTCTTCGTCATGCGGGCACCGAGCTTCGACTATCCCGAGCGTGCCCGTGACTTGCCTTCGGCACGTCAGGGCGATGCCGCGCGGCAGCGTGAGCGGCTGATCGAGGCGCGCGATGAGGCAAGAGTGCAGCTGAATACGCTGATCGGGCGTGCCAAGGGTGGCGATGTCGCCGAAATTCTCTCCATGCATGCCGAAATGCTCGATGATCCCGAACTGCACGAGGCGGCCTTCGAGGGCATGCGCGAGGGCTGGAGCGCGGAGGCGGCGTGGTGGAACGCGATCGATACCGCCGCGCGAGCGCAGGAGGTACTCGCGGATCGTCTGCTGGCGGAGCGCGCGGCCGACCTTCGCGATGTGGGCCGGCGCGTGCTCGGCGTGCTCTGTGGCGCGAAGATGCCAACGCCGCCGGCGGGCCCCTATATTCTCGTGACCGACGATATCGGCCCCTCCGACGTGGCCCGGCTCGACACCGAGCAGGTCCGTGGCCTGCTGACCGCCCGTGGCGGCGCCACGTCGCACAGTGCGATTCTGGCGCGGGCACTGGGCATTCCGGCCGTTGTCGGTGCGGGAGAACGCGTACTCGCGCTGGCCAACGACGATCAGATCATTCTGGATGGCGATCTAGGGCGCATCATCGTTCGCCCGAGCCGTGAACGTCGCGACCGCGCCGAGCTGCGCCTGAAAGAGCTCGAGCAGCTCCGGCGCGAGGCGTACGGACTGCGATTCGAGGAGGGGCGAACCGGTGATGGCCAGCGCATCGAGGTCGCCGCCAATCTCGGCAACACGGCCCACGCCGCAGATGCGGTCGAGAATGGCGCCGAAGGCGTCGGTCTTCTGCGTACCGAATTTCTGTTCATGGCACATCCCGATGTACCGGATCTTCAGACCCAGGTCGCCGAGTATTCTCGCGCGTTCGAGGCGCTCGATGGACGCCCGCTGGTGGCGCGTACGCTGGACGTAGGCGGTGACAAGCCGCTGCCTTACTGGCCCGTGCCGGCGGAAGACAACCCCTTTCTCGGTCTGCGCGGCATTCGGTTGGCGCTGACTCGGCCCGAGGTGCTCGAGACCCAGCTGCGGGCGCTACTCATCGCGGCCGGTGCGCGGCCGCTGCGCATCATGTTTCCGATGGTCAAGGATATCGACGAGTATCGACAGGCCCGCGCCATCGTCGACCGTCTGCAGGCGGAGATCGGTGCCGGCGACGTTCAGGTCGGGGTGATGATCGAGATTCCCTCGGCGGCGCTGCTGGCGCCGAGCCTGGCCGCCGAGGTCGACTTCTTTTCCATCGGCACCAACGACCTGACCCAGTACACGCTGGCGATCGATCGTGGTCACGCTGAACTCTCGTCGCAGGCCGATGGGCTGCACCCGGCGGTGCTGCGGCTTATCCAGATGACCGTCGAGGCAGCCCATGCCCACGGCAGGTGGGTCGGCATCTGTGGCGAGCTCGGTTCCGATCCGGCGGCGATTCCGGTGCTGGTCGGTCTGGGCGTCGATGAACTGTCGGTATCGGTGCGTCAGGTGCCGATGGTCAAGGCACACCTGCGCGGCATCACGCAAGAAACGGCAAAGCGTCACGCCACGACGGCGCTGTCGCAGCCGACCAGTCAGGCGGTGCGCGATGCGCTGGAGGCCCTCTGATGGCGCATGTCGTCGTGGTGACGCTCAATCCGGCGCTGGATCTTTCGATTCGGCTGTCGCGTCTCGAGCCGGGCGCCGTCAATCGCACGCTCTCGACGCAGCTCGAGGCGGCGGGCAAGGGGCTCAACGTCGCGCGAGTGCTGGTCGCGCTGGGGCATCAGGTGACGCTGTCGGGGTTTCTCGGCGCCGACAATGATGGCGCCTTCGTCGACGCCTGTCGGCGAACGGGTATCGACGATGCCAGCCTGCGCCTGCCGGGCGAGACGCGGATCAACGCCAAGCTCGCCGAAGCCGACGGTCGAGTGACCGATATCAACGGGCCGGGGCTCGAGGTCCCGCCGTCGGCGCTGAAGGAGCTGACCGCGTCGCTGCTGGCGCGGGTCGCGGATGAGTCGCCAGATGCCTTGGTGGTGACCGGCAGTCTGCCACCGGGCGTCACGCCAGCCGCGTTCGGCGATCTGCTGCGCGCGCTTGGGGCGGCCGCCGTACCGCTTTGGGTCGATACCAGCGGCCCGGCGCTTCTCGAGGCGTTGAACGTGCCGCCCACCGGCGCCAAACCCAATGAGCACGAGCTGGCCGAGTGGGCCGGCGATCAACTCGACGATGCCGATGCGCGGCTCGCGGCGGCGCGGCGATTGCACGCGGCGGGAGTCGAGGAGGCGCTGCTGTCGCTCGGTGGCGATGGCGTCATCTGGGTCAGCCGCCGCGGCATTTTCCAAGCGAGGCCGCCGTCGGTCGCCGTCGTCAGCACCGTCGGCGCCGGCGATACACTGCTGGCGGCGATGCTTCACGGCGTGCTCGGTGATCACGCGCCGACCGAAGCGCTGCGCTTCGCGACTGCGCTGGGCGCCGAGGCGGTGCGACACCTGGGCGTCGGAGACCCGCATGCCGAGGACTTTTCAGCCCTTTATCAACAAACGATCGTGAGCGAGCTCGACGCCTGCGCTCGCGTCGGAGGGAACGCATGAACGTCATTTTCATTACCGCCTGCCCGAGCGGCATGGCGACGACCTTTCTGGCAGCGCGGCGTCTCGAACAGGCAGCGGCGCGGCTGGGCTGGCAGTACCACACCGAGATGCACGGAGAGCTGGAGCCGATCACGCCGGTAACGGCAGAGGCGATCGCGGCGACGGATCTGATCGTCGTTGCCGCCGAGCGGCTGCCCGATGCGGGGCGCTTCGCCGGTAAGCGACTCTTTCACGCACCGGTGCATCAAGCGCTGCCCGACCCGGATGGCTTTCTCGCCCGAGCCGAACGCGAGGCGACGCCGTTCGAGGGGGAAACCGAGTCGACAGTCACAGCCCCGTCCGAGGCGGCACTGCCGTCGAAGAGCGCCGGTGCCAAGCGCATCGTCGCGGTCACCGCCTGCCCGACCGGTGTGGCCCACACCTTCATGGCGGCTGAGGCGCTGACGCAGGCCGGCAAGGCCATGGGCCACACCATTCATGTCGAGACGCAGGGCTCGGTGGGGGCGCAGAATCCGATCAGCGATGCGGATATCGCCAGTGCGGATGTCGTCGTGCTGGCGTGTGACATCGAGGTCGACGATACCCGGTTCGCCGGCAAACCGATCTACCGAACCGGCACCGGCACGGCGCTGAAACAGCCACAGAAGACGCTCGAACGGGCACTGGCCGAGGCGCAGGTCGAGTCGAGCGCGTCATCGCAGGCGCCGAGCCAGCGCGCCGCCGGCGGCAAGAGTCTCAAGGAGCGCGGTCTCTACAAGCACCTGCTGACCGGGGTCTCGTTCATGCTGCCGATGGTGGTGGCGGGCGGGCTATGCATCGCGCTGTCGTTCGTGTTCGGCATCAAGGCCTATGAGGACGAGGGCACGTTGGCGGCGGCGTTGATGCAGATCGGCGGCGGCACGGCATTCGCGCTGATGGTACCGGTGCTGGCGGGCTACATCGCCTACTCCATCGCGGATCGCCCGGGCATCGCGCCGGGGATGATCGGCGGCATGCTGGCGTCGACGCTTGGTGCCGGGTTCATCGGCGGCATTCTCGCCGGCTTTCTGGCCGGCTACTCGGCCAGGGCGGTGACGCGCTACGTCAAGCTGCCGGCGAGCGTCGAGTCGCTCAAGCCGATCTTGATCATTCCGCTACTGGCGAGCCTCTTCACCGGACTGGTGATGATCTATGTCGTCGGCACGCCGGTGGCGGCGATTCTCTCGGGGCTGACCGGCTTTCTCAACAGTATGGGGTCGACCAATGCGGTGCTGCTGGGCGTGCTGCTCGGCGCGATGATGTGTTTCGACATGGGGGGACCGGTCAACAAGGCGGCTTACACCTTTGGCGTCGGGCTGCTCTCGACCGAGACCTACATGCCGATGGCGGCGATCATGGCTGCCGGTATGGTGCCGGCGATCGGCATGGGGCTGGCGACCTTCCTCGGCCGCGGCAAGTTCTCGCAGCCGGAGCGGGAGGCGGGCAAGGCGTCGTTCGTGCTCGGTCTCTGTTTCATCAGCGAGGGTGCGATTCCGTTCGCGGCGAAGGACCCGCTCAGAGTCATTCCGCTGTCGATGATCGGCGGGGCGGTGACGGGGGCGCTGTCGATGTGGTTCGGCATCAAGCTGATGGCGCCGCACGGCGGGCTCTTCGTGCTGCTGATCCCCAATGCGGTCAATCTCGCGCTGCTCTATCTGGTGGCGATCGCCGCTGGCTCGATCATTACCGGCCTGGGCTACGCGTTGATCAAGCGCGGCGAGTCCAGCATGACCACGACGGCCATCTCAGCCGAGGCCGAGCGCGCGTCGTGATCCGCCCGTGTTCGCGCGGTTAGGGAGAGCGGCCTACGCTGCATGAGACGACCGAACATCGGACTGGGAAAGGTGGCATGCAAACGCTGTGGACGCAGGGGCAGATCTCCGTCGCCGTGGGCGATATCACCCGCTTCGAGGGAGATGCGATCGTCAACGCCGCCAACCGGACCCTGCTGGGTGGTGGTGGCGTCGACGGCGCCATCCATCGCGCCGCCGGACGTGACCTGCTGGCGGCGTGTCGCCATCTCCGGGAGAGCGAGTGGCCCGATGGCCTGCCGGTGGGGGAGGTCGCGCTGACGGCGGGCTTCGCGCTGCCGGCACGGCACGTCATCCATACAGTCGGGCCGGTCTATGCCAAATCGGAAGATCGCGCCGATCAGCTCGCGAGCTGCTACCGTAAGAGCCTCGAACTCGCTGGCGGGCATGGCTTCGAGCGTATCGCCTTCCCGGCGATCTCGACCGGCGTCTACGGTTACCCGCCGGCTGACGCCGCCCAGGTGGTCTGGCAAACGTTGACGGAGACACTGCCGGCGTGGCCGAAGCTCGAGGTCACGCTGGTCTTCTTCTCACGGACCGACGCCGATACCTTTCTGGGCGAGGTGCGACCCCTGCCTGAATGAGATGACGAGACCCTCGTAAGCCGACCCGCCACGATCTCGCTGCGCGGGTCGCTTTAACCTTCAGCCTTACCAGATCACGACGCGTTCATCTGGTGGTAGATAAAGGGCATCGCCAGGCTCGACATCGAAGGCGTCGTACCACGCATCCATGTTTCTCACGATGCCGTTGACGCGAAACTGTGACGGCGAATGCGGATCGCTCTGCACCCGGTTGATCATCGCTGCTTCGCGCATCAGGCGACGCCAGACCTGACCCCAGGCCAGGAAGAAACGCTGGTCGCCAGTGACGCCGTCGATGACCGGGGCGGGCCCGCCATCGAGCGAGCGGTGATAGGCCGCCAGGGCAATGTTGAGCCCGCCCAGATCGCCGATATTCTCGCCCATGGTCAACCGCGGGTTCAGCGGATAGCCCGGTACCGGTTCGTAACTGGTGTACTGGTTCCCCAGCCGTGCGGCCAGCGCGTCGAAGCGTTTGGCATCGATCGGGGTCCACCAGTCGGTCAGCAGGCCGGAACCGTCGGACTTGCGCCCCTGATCGTCGAAGCCGTGGCTCATCTCATGGCCGATGACCGCGCCGATACCGCCGTAGTTCACGGCCGGGTCCGCGTTCGGATCAAAAAACGGCGGCTGCAGGATCGCCGCGGGGAAGACGATTTCGTTGCGCGAGGGCGAGTAGTAGGCGTTGACCGTTTGCGGATTCATGAACCACTCGCCGCGATCCACGGGCCCGCCAAGTTTGGAAAGATCATCCTGCCAGTGCCAGTGTCTCGCTTCGCCGATGTCCGCGTAGAGATCGTCCGGCTCGATATTCATGCCTGCGTAGGTTTCCCACTCGTCGGGATAGGCGATCTTGGCGGTAAAGGCATCGAGTTTGTCGAGTGCGCGCCGACGAGTCTGGTCGGTCATCCAGCTAACCTGATTTTGCAGACGATCGCGATAGGCGTCTTCAAGATTGGCGACCAGTGTTTCCATCTGCTGCTTGGCACTCGGTGAAAAATGCAGCATCACGTAGAGTTTGCCCGCCGCTTTGCCCAACTGCGCGTTGATGAGGTCGACGCCGCGCTTCCAGCGTGCCTTCTGCTCTGGTTGGCCGGAGAGACGCTGCCCGTGAAAGGCGAAATGCGCCTTCGAAAAATCGCTCGAGAGATAACTCGCGTTGGCATCGAGCAGGCGGAAGCGCGTGTAGGCCTTGAGCGTCGACAGCGGCGTGTCGCGGTAAAGCTCGGCCAGCTCATGAATGGCGCTGTTCTCGGCGAGCACGAGCTTCTGCTGGTCGGCGAGGCCGCGAGCCGTGAGCCACGCCTGCCACGGAAAACCGGGCGCGTAATCATCCAACTGATCGGCACGAAGCGGATTGTAGGTGCGATCACGATCGCGCTGCTCCGCCGGGCTCCATTCCGCTCCGGCGGCGGCAGTCTCGAAGGCGAGCAGTCGTCGCGCGGTCCGCTGCGGCGCGGCGTCGCCCGCCAGGCTCAACAAGCGAGCGATGTAGTCAACGTAGGCAGCTCTCAGGTTCTGAAATCGTGGATCGTCGCCGAGATAGTAGTCACGTGTCGGTAGCACCAGCGGCATCTGCGAGAGATAGGCCACGTATTGATCCGGCGCGCCGACGTCGATGTCGATACCGGCCTGGGCGATGCCCGTCAGGCCGAGGCGACTGTCGGCGGTGAATCGGGCGAGCGCGGCCTTTGAGTCGACTGCCGCGAGTCGCGCGAGATCCGGCTCGAGCGGCTGTAACCCCTCGGCGTCGACGGCGGATTCATCCATCCAGGCGTGGTAGAGATCGCCCAGGCGCTGCTGCGGCGAGTCGGAGGGCGTGTTGGCACCGTCGAGCTGGACCAGAATCTCGTGAACCTGCTGTTCCGCCTGTTCGGCAAGCGCGGTGAACGCGCCGTAGTTGTCACGGTCCGGCGGGATCTCGTGCGTCGCCAGCCAATGACCGTTGACGTAATGGTAGAAATCGTCGCCGGGGTCGACGCTTGTGTCGCGGGCATCGAGATCGACGCCCCACGCGCCCATCTCGGCGGCACTAGCCTGAGGCGAGGCGGTGAGCAGGGCGCTAACGGTCGCAGCGGCGAGCCATGGCAGCGGGGTATGTGGAAGGAAACGGTACATGGATGCTCCTGACGTTTGAGTGGCGGCTTGAGGGATTGAGGCCGGCGGAGACGATGAGGCGTAAAAAAGCCGCTGCCAGGGGCAGCGGCAATCGATCGGTCAAGGAACGTCTACTGCTTAAAACGCATAGTTGAACCGGGCATAGATCGAACGGCCAAGTGCGTCGGCATAGCGCGCATCGTAACCGCTCTGGCCGACTTCAGGCTGGTTGGAGAAGGGCGGGTCGCGGTCGAACAGGTTCTTCACGCCGACGGTGATGCGAGGGCCAGCGGTGAAAGTGTAGGCACCGAGAACGTCCCAGGTGGTGTAGGAACCGACCTCTTTATGAGTTGAAGTGTCATAATCTTCATAACCGGTCATGTAATGATTGACTACACCTGCCCCCCAATGACCATTGGTCCAGTTTGCGGTCAGCTTGTGCTTCCAGCGGAAGATGACGCCAGATCCAGCGCGGTAATGCCCGACGTTATTGATGTATTCCCCGCCAGGTACCTGTTGATACTCATATTTATCGGTGTAGGTCCCCGTCATGCCAAAGGAGAAGAGTCCAAGCGTCGTGGGCAGCCGATAGTTGGCCGAGACATCGACACCATTGGTACGGGTTTTACCGATATTGGCATTATGAGTTTCAATGTAGTTAATAGTGCCATCGTCGTTTCGATTAATATAACTGTCATATTGGTCGGCATTATCGAGAACGTAAGAGGCAGGCAGGTAGCTGACTTCGTTTTCTATTTCTACCCACCAGAAATCCAAGCCGGCGGAGAAGTTGTCGAAGGGCTGAACGACCATCCCCAGTGTCCAGTTCTTGGCTTCTTCCGGCTCCAGATCTTCATTACCGCCATTTTCCGCGAGAAACTGCGTGCTACAGTCTCGAGAAGCAACACCTCCATTTGCCGGAGAACCGCCCGGACATAATACCGGATCGTTCAGGCCACCTTCAGAGTAAGTGAACTGATATGGATCATAGAGTTCGTAGAGTGTCGGAGCGCGGAATCCTTCGCTGTAGGAACCACGGAAAAGCAGTTGCCTAATTGGCTGATAACGGAACGAAATTTTCGGATTGGTGGTGTCGCCGACATCGCTGTAATCGTCGTAACGAACGGCGGCCGTGACCTCGAGCCCATCGATGATTGGTACGTTCAGTTCGCTGTAGACACCCTTGACATCACGATCTTCGCTTACGGCCGCATCGGGAGATAGGCCGCCGCTAGTTGCCCGAGAAGCAACATCGTAGTCGGCATCAAGCGAGAGTCTTTCGTGACGGTAGTCGCCACCGACGGCGATAGCAGAGGAGCCTGCGCCAAACCAGTCTCCGATTTCCCGACTGAGCTTGCCGTCCCAGGAGTAGACCTCGGCAACGGCGTTCTGCACTGTACCGTTGACCTCAGCCTCGCGCAGCGCCTGCTGGCCGGCTTCGGTGAGGGGATCGGTAGAGAACGGATCGATCGCGCCACTGTTGAAGGCGTCTTCCAGCACATCATCGTCTAGATAGCCATTGCGATAGATCAAGTCGGTTTTGCTCTGATTCCAGCTCACAGCACTGTCATAATTGAATCCCGAGAAGTCGCCATCGAAGTCCAAAACCAAGCGCTTCGCGTCATTTTTATTTTCAGTTACGCGAGGTCCGGCGGGAATTCCTCTCCATCTGACCGATACCGGCTGTGTAGGATCGAGTGCAGGGTCGTCCGGATAATAAAGGGTTCCTGGCTGAAGCTGCGGCGATGAGGAGGTGGGGGATGGCGCCGATTGGGCTAGCGAATTACTGTTCGCCCAAAGAAACGAGAGCGAAGCGGTGTGGTGTTCAGCAAGCTTAACGGCGGCTCTGGTATACAGAGACGTTTTTTCACTCTCCTGCACAACTTGTCCATAGCGCCCATAATCATAGGAGCAAGTGTCGGATCCGGTGTCTACCAGCCCTTCGCTATCGCATCCGCCATCGTTGGCCAAATTGCCACTGACACTTCCCTGATAATAGTTTCCGGGGTAAGCGAAAGATGAGGTTGAATTGATGCCGCTATTAGGGTCGTAAATCGTGCGAATATCGTCACGATCCGTGTAGTCGAGTGCATCCTGTTTGCGGTAGCTCAACGATCCCATAATGTTGAAGCCATCCTGTTCGAGGTCGCCGTTACCCCAGGTCGCGCTGATGTCCCCGCTGTCCCCTCCTCCGTCTTGAGTGGGTGCCTCGTAACCGAACTCGACGCCACCTCCGTTGAGGTTTTTCTTCGTAATAAAGTTGATCACGCCGCCAATGGCATCCGTCCCGTAAAGCGCCGAGGCGCCGTCACGCAGGACCTCGACTCTTTCGATGGCACCGAAGGGGATGGAATTTAGGTCAACGGCGCCACCGTCGAAAGCGTTATTGGCGAGACGTCGGCCATTCAAAAGCACTAGCGTCTTATCGGTGCCGATACCGCGAAGGTTGGCGAAGCTGGCACCGCCGGTGATCTGGGCGCCGGTACCCAATCCTGGGCCGTAGCTGGTGTCGTTAGAGGTCAGCTGTTGAACGATTTGCTCTGTGGATGTGATTCCTTGCTGCTTTAGCTCGTCGGCTTGAATGATCGTTACCGGTACCGCCGTTTCGGCATCCGTTCTGGCGATAGCGGAGCCGGTGACCTCGACGCGGCCGAGGTCCTGCGTCGGTACTGCGGCTGGCGCCGCTGCGGCGGCCGCAGGCGCTGCGGCAGCTGCCG